>JACJXF010000002.1 GCA_020636775.1 Bacteroidales bacterium | reverse complement strand
GGTATTTATGCCGGATACAATTTCAATCTGGTTAGCCAAATTATCAGTGACAGTAATTTTACCATTGCCGGCTTCCACGTTTATTTTGAGTCTCACACCATCCTGCTTGTAACCGGTTCCAAAATCCGTTGGGATGATTTCATCGTCAGTGAAAATGACCTTTTCATAAATCAATTGGTACAACACCAGTTTATTATAGTCGAAGGTAAGCTTATTGGCATCCACGGGAATATAGGTTCCTTTAATGGCATTTATGGCATCATTGGTAGGAATCATCATGGTTATGCCGGCAACGTTAGGCAAGGTTTTCAGATTCTTGCTTCCATCGAGTAAGCCGGCACTGTCGCAAAGCGCAAAGAATTCGCTGTAGGTGGCTTTGTTTGCGTTCAGGTACTGTTCCATGGTCGAATCTTTGGCAACAGTAAGATCGGTATCGGTTTCAAACACGATTCCATTGAGAGCAGTGCTACTGTTAAGAATGGAAGATTCCCCAAAAACACCCTTTATTTTCCCATCTCCGATTCTCAGGTAGTTCCCGTTTTTGGTCTTAATAAAAGATTCCTTAACGCCGTCAACCTCTTTTCCTGTTATGCTTATATAGCTCTTGAGGAAATTAATGATATTGTCGTTAGTGAGTTTGACATTGTTTCTGTAGATTTTATCGTCGGTAAAATCTATAGGATCGCCCGGATCAACCACAAAACCCATAGAGGTCAGTTTGGCATCATTCAACACGATAGCAACATGGCTGATTTCAGGTTTGAAGAATGATCTGAACTCACCGGAGAGCTCAAGCATCAGGGTGAAAATAGTATAAGTCGGATTTTTAATAATCGGCCCTGAAACGGTGGAGAAGGCATTGGAATTTATTGGAGTATCTACTCCGTATATTAAAGCGTTTGAGGATATGGTAACATAGGTGATTCCATTATTCATATCGAAAAGAATGGGATCCGAAAAATCATTGGTTTCGTTTTCTGCTTCTGCCAGAAGAGAGGGGAAAAGTTTTTTATTCGGAATAAGATGAGCCTCTACAAAGTACTTTTTGATAATATTTGGAACATCATCAATGCCTCCATAGGCGGAGAAATTGTCGGCAAAATACTTTTCTATTGCTGCATTTTCGGGTACAAATGCCGTTCCGAAAACATGGTAATATCCATCCGGAGCATTATCAGCGGTTTTTTCATAAGACATGTTAAAATTGATTGCATAGTTCTTTTTAAATAATGAATCATACTGTGTATTACTTAAGGAACTATTGGCATCATAGTTATACCGGATGAAAGTTGCTGCCAGATCAGAGAAAATTGAAAAATCAGGATTTTCAGCAATTACCTTATCCGCTGTGGTACGTGGATTTAAAACCTTATCAATAATATAGTAGAACCCATTTTCTGCGCTGTTCTCATCCTTAATAATATTGGCCCGGTCTATGTTATAACCTGAATAGACAGATCCGGGAAATATGGTTTCATAGTCTGAAGCGGTAAAACCATACTTCGTAAAAAAGGGCGTTGAAAAAAGAAGAAGGAAGGTATTGTCATATACAATATTCTTCGATCGCTCCTGGGAGATCGGAGGTCTGTAAATACTGGGGGTCCGGAAATTATCAGCCATCTGAACCCACCAGCCAAAAGCTGTCTTATTCTGAATCCTCGCTGAGTCCCACATAAATTGCATCGTATGATATTGAAGCAATGCAAGTACCTCCTCTTTTGGTAGCTGCTCAATCGAGCTTATCCCCTTTTCAGCATAATATTGAGTGAAGGCTTCATCGGTCGGGAGGAATATAGTATACGTAAGTCTTGAATTCAGCGTAGCTTCATAACCTGCATACTCAGCTGCTTTAACAAATTCATTGAACTGTCCGGTCGATTTGATCTGGTCATAAAGAGGTCCCTTAAGCCAGGCAGGTCTCTCATAGTACCTGATCTTTTCCTTTTCGCAGGAAGCCAGCATAAGAGAGATCCCAAGAATAACAGTCAGTAGTTTTTTCATAGCCATTTCAGTTAGCTTCCCGGCTTAGAAAACAATTTCTCTTGCCGGGGTTCGTAGTGAAATAATTCAAGGAGACTTAATTTTGGATTATACCTAATTAAGTATCCTGATCAAATTTATTTCAGCATTAAATGGAAATGAAATAATTTACCACTTTTAAAACTCGTCATTGAAAAAAGTAATTACTTCAGTACTACTTCAAAAAGTATATTTATTTGTTTTATTGATATTTACAATTTATTTTTATATGAATTTAAACTGCGATTTAAGTATAAAATTTATCTCGTTTTATAATAATACTGATTAGATTTCCCGAATTCTAAATCTTTTTGTATAATTACCAATGACAGAATCAGACTTTGCTGTCTGACCTGAATAGATGAAGTGAAATTATGTCCTGACCGACAAATACTAAACTATCGCCTCATGAAGACCATTTACCTTTCAATAACACTCCTGGTTTCTATTTTAATGAATGACTTTGCGGGTGATATTGAAATTAAATCGATTGGAAAGCTCTTTATTAAAAATTATCCCAGCTCAGTATATAATGGTGAAAAGCAAAACTGGGACATAAGTATTGGCCGAAACGGATTGATCTATTTTGCCAACGGACCTCTTCTTGAAGGAGGCACCCGCTATTGGAAACTCCATTACTTTGCCAATCAGATATACATCAGGAGTGTTTACTCTCTACCCGACAATTCCATTTTGGTTGGTGGTTCTCACGAAATCGGGATATTTAAACCCGGGGATCTTCCGGGAAAGTACAATTACAGTAGCCTCATGCCTAAACTTGATTCCAGCTTTCATGATTTTGGAACAGTCTGGCAAATCATGCCCTACCGAAAATCAATTCTTTTACGGGCAGGCAAGGCATTGTTCAGTTATGAAAATGACACCATAAAACCCATCATCTTCGGAAAGATTGTAGATTACTTTAATATCGTTAATGATACCATCATTGTAAGAATAAATACAGAAGGGCTCGGATATATTGGCAATGGTAATTTTATCCTCTTTCCTTTTGGAGAGAAATTTGCAAATATTAAGGTTGTCAGTATTGAGAAGCTGGATGATGTGAATATGCTTTTATTCACTGATGATAAAGGGGTATTTATTACTGATAAGAAAAGCGTTAAACCCTATATTCCTCTGGACAAGTCTGAACTCAAGGAAAATCAGATAAGCCGGGTTTGTTTTCTGGATGGCAAGTATTTCGCTGTTGGAACAGTAAAAGACGGGCTTTATATATACGATCTTTCAGGTAGTCTCATTCAGCATGTGAACAAGAAAAATGGCTTGCAGAATAATACCATTATATCAATGGCTGCCGACAGCACCTCGAATTTATGGCTGGGCCTGGATAATGGGATTTCTTATGTTGAGTTGAACTCCTGTATTTCAAACATCAGCTCCGATATTGATATTGGCTCAGGGTACGTCTCAAAATATAATAAAGGCAACTTATATTTTGGAACAAACCAGGGCCTTTATTTTACTAAGTGGGATACAACGGATCCTGGTAAAAACGTAAACTACAAAATTCAGGCAGTTAAAAATACGTCAGGGCAGGTGTGGTCTCTTTATACTCACGAAGGAGTGCTTTATTGCGGACATCACAAAGGACTTTACAGGATTGAGGAGGATCAGGCGAAATTAATCAATTCGATTGAAGGATGCTGGCAGGTTGAAGCTTTGAAGTCAAATCCCGGATATTTTCTTGAATCATCCTATCGTGGGTTTTTTCTTCTAAAAATTGATGCCTCCGGAAATCTGCTAATGAGTAAAAGGCTGAATAACATCTCTGAAATATCACCACGTGGGCTTCGAGAAGATTCTCAAGGGTTTTTCTGGGTGAAAAGCAATTCAAATAAAATTTTTCGATTCAGATTCGAAGGGGAAAGCATGACGGTTAGTGATATTGAAGAAATGACTAATTATAAGGGACTTCCGGATTATTCAAGCCTTAACATTCTGGGTGAAAATTATCAGGTATTTTTTTCAACCAATGAGGGTATTTATAGCTTTAATTATAAGGAAAATAAATTTGACAGCAACCCCATTTACGACCAGGTATTGGGGAAGGACAATCTTTGCTTCGAATTCTTTGAGGATGAATATAACCGCACCTGGTATGCCAATGAAAAGGAAATCGGCTATTTTACCTTTGTTTACGGGAAGGCGGAGAAGCATTATATACCTTTTAATAAAATTCTGCCTGAACAAAAGAAAATGCCCGGAAGTATCAGTGCAATAGATAATGAAGATGTTTTCTTTGCTGTCGACAATGGGTTTTACCACTATAAATCCAACTGCAGTGAAATACAAAAAAGTAATTACCATGTATATATTGCCAGCCTTGCTACTGCAGAAAAGCCGGTAAAATGGACTGTGTCTGAAAACGATGAAACCCGGATTCCCTGGTATAATCACAAAAAGAATTCATTCGAGTTTACCTTTAGCTCCGATTTTTTTGAAAGTCCTGAAAACGTCTATTATCAATACTTTCTGGAGGGTTATGATGATAACTGGTCGGATTGGACCATCAAAAACAGTAAAGAATATAGTAATCTATTTGAAGGAAGTTATGTACTGAAAGTAAAAGCCAGAAATGGTTTTGGAAATGAAAATTATGAAACCCGTTTTTCATTTAAAGTGCTACCTCCCTTTTACCGCTCCCTGCCCGCTTACTTTGTTTATATCCTTATTATTATGGGATTAATTCTCTTACTTCATAAAATACGGTTAAACCGTATTGAAGTGGAAAAGAAAAAAGTTGAAGTCCGGAAACAGCTTGAAATTGAGCAAAAAAAGAAAAAATTTGAAGAGGAGCAGCTTATTGCAAGGCAAAAGATAGGAGAACTGGAGAAAGAAAAGTTACAGCAGGACCTTCTCCATAAAACAAAAGAGCTCTCCAATTCCATGATTAATATTCTGCATAAAAATGAAATTTTCCTTGGACTGAAGGATGAGATGCAAAAACTTTACCTCGAGAAGAATCTTTCCAAAAGAGATAAAAGTATTCGTAACCTTATCCAAACTATCGACAGTGAAATAAGCAGTAAAAGGGACCTTGAAATATTCGATTCCAATTTCTCTGCTGTTCATGAAGACTTTATAAAAAAGCTGGTCAATAAGTATCCCTCCCTGAATCAGAACGACCAAAGACTTTGCACGTTTATTAAAATGAATAAAACAACCAAGGAAATTGCATCACTCATGAACATGTCGATACGTGGGGTGGAAACCTCCAGATACCGACTCCGAAAAAAGCTCGATCTCGACAGGGATGCAAATCTGTATGATATCATCTCGGAATTATAAAACAGGTAACCACCATTCATATAGTCCTGTAATTGATTTAATTAAGAAGATCCCACCTGCTGTTTTAAAATAAGTCTGAGTAAGTGAAGTATAATTGACGTATCACTTTCATTTGATTGCGTATTCATTAAGTATGCATATTTTTGGCGTAATCATGACTAGGGCTTATTTTGTATTTTGATTATGTATTAACGACTCTTAACAACTTTCCGATGAATAAAATACTTATCAGCCTGGTTTTTCTTATATGTTCCTGCAGTCTGATCCGGCGAGACAATCCGCCAGAGGCATTTAAGGGCAGTTTTGTCAACCGGAATGGAATTATCTCAATTGAGGCAGAGCACTTTTCAGATGCCCGTGGCTGGAAGATCAGTCCCTTTTATACAGGAATTTCCATTTCACCCGATAAAACAATAAATGCAAATGAAGCATTTGCTGATTATCAGGTCGAATTCAATGATAAAGGCAATTACTTTTTATATACACTGAGTTGTCTGAAACAAGGCGGCCTGACAGATGAAAATTGCTTTTCTCTCAGTCTGATAAATGATCAATCACAAACAGTCCGGGATATCCAGATATCTTTCCCGGAGACCAACGCACTTCTATGGTCAAGTTTATCTTATCCGGAAAGACAAAAAGCGATACTGAAAATCGACCAGCCTGGAAAGTATACCCTCAGATTACAAAATGCAAGGGGAAACCGTTACAATATTGACAAGCTGATTCTTGCCGCCGACAGCCTTTACAGACCCTCAGGCACAGGTGATGTTGAAACCATTGCAACCGACACACTCTTCCCCAGAAACGATATCGTTTTACCACCAAAATGGGTATTTGGCGTATTGTATGGAGGATATACAAATCAGGAGCAGAGCCTTTCAGTTATAGATTCATTGATAACAGGTGATTATCCCATCGATGCATACTGGATTGATTCATATTTCTGGGATTTTAACCAGGGAAAGGGACCAAAAGGTTTTGTGGACTTTATCGGGGACACTCTCGCATTTCCGGATATGGAACTTATGTGGAAATCCTTTCAGGACCGAAGTATTAAGGGAGGTATATGGATATGGAATATGATAAATGAAAAAGGCAATGAAACAGTCTTTAAGGAATTCCAAAATAAAAACTATCTGGTAAATATCTTTGATAATAAAAACAGCTGGCATAATGAGACAAAGGATACCCGGACAGGCACCATTGATTTTACAAATGCACAGGCAACTGCCTTGTGGGAGAAGAAGCTTGAGCCCTTCTTTTCAAAAGGACTTGATTTTCTGAAACTTGACAATTCATCCGATATTCCCTTTTGCAGTGCGGCTTTCAAGGCAACGCAGGAATTGGGCAAAGAAACTAAGGGCAGAGGTTTTATACTGGCCCATTTACATTCCACCTATGATAACCGGCACAAACTTTACCCTGCAAAGTGGACAGGAGATGCAAAAATATGCTGGAGCCAGGCCGGATACCCTGATATGGGAGCTTATGCTATGGGTGGGCTAAAGGAAAACATAGGGATGGTGGCCGACCCAAAAAGATCGACCTATGAAATCCCGTTCCTGACTCACGACGCCGGAGGTTATGATTACTTTGGAAGCACTGAGCAATCCGATGAGTTATATATGCGCTGGATACAATTTGCTTCCATGAATACAATAATGACCATTTTCTCCACAGCCAAAAATCCTACACGGAATCATCCATACCGATATCCTGAAATCGTAAGGAAAAATTTCAGAAAGTATACCCACCTGAGAATGATGCTCTTTCCTTATATTTATTCCTATGCAATTTCCACCCATCTTACCGGAGCGAAAATGGTTCAGGGTGATGGAATACATGAATATCAGTATCTGTTTGGAAAAGAAATCCTGATAGCTCCTGTATATCAAAAAGGCCAAACGACTCAACAGGTCTTCCTCCCCGAGGGTGATTGGTATGACTTTGATACAGATGAACTTTTCAATGGTAATCGGACAATTGATTTCCCGGCTCCCCTGGAAAAATTACCTGTTTTCGTCAGAAAGGGAGCAATTATTCCTATGCGGCATTATGCCCGAGCCATTGAAATGGGAAATAATGATACCCTGCTTATACAGGTCTATCCCTCAGATGAAAAAACAAGTTTCTCCCTACTTGAGGATGATGGTTCAAGCAATGATTACCTTCAGGGAATTTATTCTACCACAAAGTTTTGGGTTCAGAATCAAAATTTATCTCTTAGCTTTGAAATCGATCCGATTCAGGGCAGCTTTTCAGGAAATGAACCCGAACGCAGGTACGAACTTGTATTTCATGACGTTTCAAGGCCTTCTTCTTTAAAAATAAATGATGTACTGATTAGTCCCGACGGAAAGAAAACCTCCTATGAGTATGATGTATCGGCAAGAATATTAAAACTAAACTTTTCTGAAATAAAAACAGAAAAAACTATGATCAGCATCAAACTAACAAAAAAATGAGAGTATCATACCTTATTGCTTTAGTTCTGCTTTTTGCAGTCAGGAGCTTTATAAATGCCCAGGATATTCCTAAATGGGATAACCCTGCAGGTGAAAACTGGCCACCTGAATTTAAAATCGCCACAACCCAGTCAAAGCTTGACGACAGTATACAGAATATTATTTTTTATAAAGCCACAGGCAGTGAGCCACGACCGCTGATTATATCATTTCATACCTGGAGCGGAGACTATAAACAGGATGACCCTGTTGCCATTCTGGCATTAAAAAATAACTGGAATTATATACATCCGGATTTTCGGGGAGCTGTCTCCGATCCTAAATCCTGTGGAAGTAAGTATGTGATTTCAGATATTGGGGATGCAATTGACTTTGCTATAAATACCCTTAATGTTAAAGAAAATGACATTCATATCATTGGTGTTTCAGGTGGAGGCTATACTGCACTGGTTAGTTATATGAAGCTTAAACGACCCATCAAATCATTTTCTGTCTGGGTGCCCTTATCAGATCTGGAAAGCTGGTACTGGGAATCTTTTGGAAGAAAAAATAAGTATGCAGATGATTTGGTTCGTGTAAGTGGCGGTGCAACTATGCCGGATTTTAAAGACCTTAAAAAACGTTCACCCTTACTTATGGACATGGATAAGTTACCAAATCCCAATGCGAAGTTATCCATATATACGGGAATTCATGATGGTTATACCGGATCGGTTCCCATTACCCAATCCATAAATTTTTATAACAAACTCATAAAAAGTCAGGGGGCAAAAAAAGATCAGAAAGTAAGTAAATCGGAAATAATATCACTTGTAACAAAGAGGTGCAATCCTGATTTCAGAGAGGACATGGAAATTGGAAGCAGAAAGGTCCATTTATTTAAATCTTTTGGTAATGTTAGCCTCACCGTTTTTGAGGGAGGGCATGAAATGCTTACTGAAGTGGCAATTGAATCGATCAAAAATGAATAAAAAAAGATTATACATAAGCAAGGCGCTCTCTGTAAGCCTCTTCTTATTGGCACTTATACCTGGTCTGTTTTCACAGAGTATTATTGTGATTGGCGATTCCAATGCTGCCATGGAGAATAGCTGGGTGGAAAGGCTGACGGACTTTTTACCCGAAGCCAGAGTCTTTAATAATTCAATACCGGGAAATACAATAGGGTTCGACAATAATGGCCGTGCCGACTTAAACACCCTGAAGAATATCGACCATTATCTCTCGGGCGACAGGGATATCAATGGAGTAGTAAAGCCTGATATTGTTATTGTTGCGCTTGGTACCAACGACTGTAAAAAGGTCTTCGACGGAAAGGGGAAAGAAGTGGTATCGAATATGGACTCCTTATTGAATTGCATTAACAGGTTTTATTCATTTTATAATTACTCCCCGGATATATTGCTTGTATCGCCTCTGCCAACTTCCAATGATTCAGTTCTTGCTGAAAAGTATCGGGGTGCCGGTGAAAGAATTGAAAAACTAACGGAAGGGTACAGTGCTTTAGCCCGGAAACAAAATATTGCCTTCCTGGATATATATCATCCCCTGAATGATATATTTCCCTATATAACAATTGATGGCATTCATCTGAATCCTGAGGGTCAGGCTCTGCTTTGCAGGATTATTTCAGTAAATCTTAAAAAGGATTTTGCTGTGCAATAAAACCAAAGATTAGTTTTCTTTCTGGTAAACCCTGACATAATCAACTTTCATCTCCTGAGGGAAAACAGTAGTTTCATCCGGATTTCCCGGCCAGTAACCGCCTACAGCCAAATTCAGCAATATGAAAAACTTATGATGAAATGCAGAAAATTCCTCCGTATTGATTTCTGTCGCAAAATATTGTTTCCCATCAACCAGCCATTTTATGCTGTCCGGACTCCAGTCGATACTGTACACATGAAATTCGTCGCTGAATTTCCCCTTATCCAAAGTAATCTTTCCCCCTCTGGAATCATGTTTTCTTTCAGAGTTAGCAAAATGAATGGTTCCATGTACAGTATTCTCCCTGCCATTTCCTCCAATCATCTCCATGATATCAATTTCTCCGCACCGGGGCCAGCGAATCGTATCAATTGAGGTTCCAAGCATCCAGAAAGCAGGCCAGATTCCCTGTCCATATGGAAGCTTAATACGGGCTTCTATTTTCCCGTAGACCCATCCTTCGTTTTTCATTTTTGAGGTCAGGCGGGCAGAAGTATAGGCTCTGTTTTCAAAAGAATCTGCTCTGGCAGTAATAATTAGGTTTCCATCCCTGACTTCAGCATTATGGGTTCCATCACGGTAATATTCCAGCTCAGCATTGCCCCATCCCTTTCCGCCGATCACTAAACCCCATTTCGTAGTGTCGGGCAGACCTGGAAAACTAAATTCATCAGACCACACAAGTTTGTATTCCTGGGCTTCAGAAACCAAGGGAAGCAAGAGGAACCCAAATAGAAGCATTGCTTTAAAGAATCTGAGATAGCAATCAATTTTCCCATTATCCGAAGGTGACAATTTTTCCATATAAAGTCGAATTATAATTTTTAAAAATACTATTAATACATCCTAAAAACAAAATACATGGAGTAATACTACTCCATGTATTTTAATTAAGATCAGGGAAGAATAAAACTTTTCTTTCCCTTGGGAACACTATTACTAACTAGACTACTTCTTAATGAACTTTCTGATACTGGTATTTCCAGCTTCATCGCTGATTTTTATTGTATAGATACCAGATTTAAATGCAGAAGTATTTATTGTTACTTTACTCTCCCCGAAGGTATTAACGTTCATAATCTCAGAACCAATTATATTATAAATCTTCAAAGCAGAAATTCTTCTGTCGGAGGAAATATTAATATTATCGATTGCCGGGTTCGGGTAAATACTTATGTTACCAGCAAGGTTAGCCTTAACAGAGACTGTACCAGTGTAAGTAAATGCCACATCCAAAGGATAACCTGTTTCAGGCAAATTAAAGGCTACATTATCTCCATTGCTAACCAGTGCATCATCAGCAAATACATCAAATACATGGTCACCAAATGGAAGTTCCATCATACTTACTGTCCATACATTATCACCAGCAGTAACGTCACCATGTGTGCCATCATCATACAACTGAGTTTTTGAACCACTATTATTGATATCAATTTTAAAGTCGGTAGCTGAAGAATTCACAGCAGTAACTTTAAAGAGGACCTCATGAGGAGTATAATCAAAGGCTACATTAACAGTTTCCCTGCTTGGTGGAATAACTACGGGAGCGTCCATTCCATTGGCTATTTGAACATCATCAACATAAATGTCAACTGTATGGTCTCCAACGAGAGCATCGAGTACCAGGTTTGACCAGATGTTGTCACCAGCTGCAACATCACCGTTAGTACCATCATCATAAAGATCCATCATCATACCGTTGTTGTCAATATCCACCTGAACTTTAGCGGGAGTGGCATCGTTAACAGTAAGAGTATATAAGGCCTTTACAATATAAGTAGGAGTCAGACCGGGTGTATAGATATTATCAAAATACCATTCTTCACCCGCAAAACCAGACCTGTTATCAAATGAAATCAAAAGGCGATCATAATAATTATCGGGAAGTACTGAAGGTTTTGCAGTATTAGAAGAATCCAGGTTAAAATAAAGCTCCTGCCATTCACCAGCCGTGGTATAATTCGCAAACATCTTAATTTTGTTTCCTTCAGGAGTACCACCATCAATATGTTCTGCCTGAATACGCATTACACCAACTGAATCAGGATGGTATACCATCATTTTAAAGGTTCTTCCCTGATTCCAGTCAATATTACCACTCAGGTACCATATAATACATGAATAATTAAGATTCCCTTTTATAAATAGTCCAACACTGTCTGAAGTATTTGCTCCGGCAGGATAAGGATTTTCCTTTACACCTCCGAATGCACCGCCGTTGGCATCATATACTTTAACCGGCGTTGTTGCCATGGTTTCAAAATCAGTATTAAGAACAAACTTCGGATCTGAAGCAACAGTAAGCTTTGGCCCGGACAGTTCATCGAAATACCAGACTTCGCCAGGCACAGCCTCGCCATCATCAAATATCAGGGAAACTTTGTCCCAATCATTTCTCAAGCTTGCTGCACTGGCATCGAAAGTGAGATAATTCCATGCATTTGGAGTATCATAATTTGCTGTAAGTGAAAGTTTCTCAGCAGTTCCGTCTTTTTCCAGCATTAAGGTAACATTGCCGGTGGAAGCAGAATAAACGTTCATTCTAAGCATTTTGGTATCAGTAAAATCTACCTGTGCATTTATGCCAGCAGTAAGGGCAGCATGAGCAGTAGTACCTGTTACAGCTTTTCCGGCATAAGGGTTATTGCTGTTAGGATAAGAGACCAGCGGGTTTCTTGCAATAGAATACATAGCACCATCAGCACCGGTAAAGTCAAGTTGTTTACTGCTTGAATTAAAAATTACACCAGGCTCAATTGTCTTAGGTATTTCATACAAATTCGGACCCATAAGATCATCGAAATACCATTCCTGAGGTGCTGTGCGGGTTTTAGCATCATCAAAAATGAAAAGAATTTTATTGATTTTTGCATCATAAAGTTTTGAAACAGGAAAGCTTAGTTTCATCCATACACCAGCGGTAACGTATCCTGCATCCTGAATTTTCTGGGAGGGGATTCCACCGCCATCAAATTGTAAGCGGGTTCTTCCGGTATAGGTAGCACTATATACCAACATGGTAAAAACTGTATCCGCTTTTAAATAAACGGTACTTGGCAAAGTGATATAAATTCCGTCATAGCCGTTTGCACCGGTTGTTGTCATGGCCACGCTATCTGAACCATTCACCGCGTCTTTGAGAGGATTGGCAACAATTCCGTTAAAAGTTGCTCCCTGATTTTTAAATTCAGGCTTGGGGCCCGTACCTTCGAGATCGAAGTACAATTTTGCAGGTTGCGCATAACCCATACTAACAAAGGCAAGCATAACCAGAGTTCCCAGTAAAATTTTCTTCATGGTTTTTAATTTTAATTAGTATTAGAACGTAATTGAGATTTTAATTTCGGCAAAAGCATGTAGCTCGATTTTAAATTCAACACAATTTAATACATAGCCTTAGGCAGGGGAAATTAACCACCCCTTTAAAAACTCGTCAAGGATTTTAAAATTTACTTCAGAACTACGTCAATACACATATCTTATTAATTTAAAGTGTTTTAAGTTGCTATAATAAATAATATTTTTAAACGAAAAATGGCGTTTTGAAGTACTTAAAAATTGCTCGTGACAGACTGTTTATTCATAAAAAAAGACTGAATCCCGGCCGATGGGTACTTTTCAGAGAAATATTGGATTAGAATAGAAATACGCTAGTATTTTACAAATCTTACTCCCGGACTTGCCATTCCGTGTGAGTTTTCGAAAATTACAAAATACAGCCCCGGCTGAAAATTCCTAATATCAGTCTGCATTTTTTCAATGCCATCCGGCACATTGATAATTCTGACCAATTGGGAGTTGGAGCTATAAATTTTCAGCTGCCTGTTTTTGGATAAATTTTTTCCAAACTCTAGATACAATATTTCCTCTGCCGGATTAGGATAAATATTGAATAGTTGATCAGTATTCGTTTTTAGCCCGTTAGAAGTGGAAAAAACAATTTTAGGTCCGTTAGATGTTTCACTGCTTTTAAAAATAACCGGCTCAGACTGATTATCAGCATTCCCGATAAGGATGAAATTAAGGACGTGCTTATTACTGTTCAATTGTCCCTTAATATAGTTCGTAAGATCCCATCGGTACCAATCCTCATTACCGGAAATCACACTGCCGGATAGTGTTCCACTGGCTGAGGATGGTTTGTTAAGCCAGTTTATTTCTGATTCGTTCCAGCTGGCAGTTCCTGCCGAAAGTACCTGAATCTTAGCATCAACTTTCGTACTTCCATAGCATTCGAGCCATACCTTTTCAAATTCAGGAGGAGCTGTTGTCAGGTCAAACTGAAGGTAGATTTGCCTTGTGGAATCAGGAATCGCACTTCTTTTAATGACAAGGACTTCAGGATCGGTATTCCCAAAATTTGTGTTTTCATAGATTCCTCCCCTGACATAGGCATCCTTAATGGCAGAAAATTCCCAATCGATAGCCCCCTGATCCGTAAGCTGGGTACGCAAGGGAAAACTGGCGGAGGAAACATGACCTTTTCCGTCTCTTGCAAAGGCGTATAGTCTGTAATTTTGCAGGTTGCCCGCCAGGGTGAATCGCAAATTAGCCGTATTTCCATTAATATTTGTAATAATACCGGGGAGTGCATCAAAAGTGGCTCCGGGCATACTTACAACTCCGGATGTTCCGGATTCGGGCAATATTAGAAATTCATAGCTCAGAGGATCTCCTTCCGGATTGCTGGCAGTAACGGAAATAAGGTTACCATCTGAGTGTGAAATTACAAGGCTGTTTTCTGGGGCAATATTATTAACTTTCAGTGAAGATATTGATGGAGCCCGGTTTGCATTCCAGGAGCCGGTCCATTCATACTCCAGCACATCAATCATTTCAGTAGTTTCGGAACCGACAAACAGTCCAAACCAGGTTTTGGTAGCTTCAGTTTTAAACCCCCATAAAAAGGCATAACTCCCAAGGCATCTCCCGCCAATATAAGGAGATATATATTGTTCATACCTTTGTTTAACAGATGCAGCTTTGGAGGCACTTGTCTGCTCCAGAGGGGAACCAAAAGATGTCTTGGAAACCTCCCAGGGCCCGTTTACTCCCCATTCAGTGAGAATATAAGGTTTCTTAAAATTGGAAGCAGCAATACTATTGTAAACAGAAACAATTCCCCCATATGCATTAACTCCCAGAAAATCGAGATCCGGAGCTCTTTCAGCAATAATATTTGCCTTATTTGTGCTAATCATTGCCGTTGCCGTATAAGTAGGATGATTGCCGTCAACATCATGAATCATTTTAGAAAGATCGTTTATGGCATTATAAACCTTCATATTGGAAGCGTTGATCTCAACCTCATTACCAATGCCCCATGCAAGCAGCGCCGGATGATCCTTATACTGAAGAACTATGTTCCTGAATGAATTTAACTGGTTTAAAACCGCGATTGAATCATCGTAATTGAAACCTTCCGATTCCCTGCCGACCCACAGGCCAAGAGAAACAGTAAGGCCATTAGCCAGGGCTGAGTCAAGAAGCGTTTTGCTGCCCGAATCCACTCCCCATGTTCGAATGGAATTCCCTCCCCTGCGACTCATCTCCTTTTGAAATTCAAGTGATGAACCGGCTCCTCCTTTCAGAACAAAAGGTTCTCCTGCTCTCATCATCTGGTAATGAATATTATCGCTTGTAACAATGGTTACAGCAACAGGCTGGGAAAATACAGAAGCAGAGGCCAAAAGAAACAGCAAGAGTGAAAGAGTCTTTTTCATAGATATCAAGCTTAATGGACTTATAGTTTGACAGCAATAATCAGTATTTCTGAATATTCCTGAAACAAAAGCAAATTTAAGGTATCCATGCTTTGAGGGAAAATAATCCACTACATCAAAATTACGTCAGTTGGCAATACGTCACTATTTGATGAAATCTTAATTACTGAGGAACCAGGATATAGCCATTTTAATTAAACTTCTGTTTCCCCTTAAACCGCAAAAAAGTGTTTTCATTAAACTTATGTGATTTTATGTTAAAACCCTCTTAAATCCTGCACAGTAATGTGATTAATTTTGTATATTTGCACTCTATTTATAATTAATCTAAATAAAGGCTGAAGGGTAGGATTTTTACAAGAAGAAAACAGCTATGAGTGAAAATAACAAGATACTGAATGATCTCACGCAGAGTGAGTACAAATATGGATTTTATACTGATATTGAGGCGGAAACAATTCCCAAAGGACTAAGTGAAGAAGTAGTTGCACTGATATCAGTCAAAAAGAACGAACCGGAATGGATGCTTGAATTCCGGCTAAAAGCTTTTCGCCACTGGCAGAAAATGACCATGCCGGAATGGGCACACCTGAAACTTCCTGAAATAAATTATCAGGATATAATCTACTATTCCGCTCCTAAACAATCCGCCAAACTGAATAGTCTGGATGAGGTCGATCCTGAACTGATTGATACCTTTAACAAACTGGGCATCCCGCTCGAGGAACAAAAGGCACTTGCAGGTGTTGCTGTTGACGCAGTTATGGACAGCGTATCGGTAAAAACTACTTTCAGGGAGACACTAGCTGAAAAAGGAATTATTTTCTGTTCTTTCAGTGAGGCTGTAAAAGATCATCCCGACCTGATTAAAAAATATATGGGCTCTGTGGTTCCATATACCGACAACTATTTTGCAGCGCTAAACTCCGCTGTTTTCAGCGACGGATCCTTCTGTTATATTCCAAAGGGAGTGCGCTGTCCCATGGAGCTCTCCACATATTTCAGGATAAATGCAGCCAATACCGGTCAGTTTGAAAGAACGCTTATAGTTGCTGAAGAAGGAAGTTATGTATCTTACCTCGAAGGCTGCACCGCTCCAAGACGTGATGAAAACCAGCTTCATGCTGCAATAGTGGAAATTGTTGCCATGGATCATGCACAGGTTAAATATTCTACCGTTCAGAACTGGTACCCGGGTGATAAAAACGGAAAAGGTGGTATTTATAACTTCGTTACCAAGAGGGGAATGTGCAAAGGCGATTTTTCTAAAATATCCTGGACCCAGGTTGAAACGGGATCTGCTATCACATGGAAATACCCGAGCTGCATCCTCAGGGGTAATAATTCAACAGCCGAATTTTATTCGGTGGCCGTTACAAATAATCATCAGCAGGCCGACACCGGTACCAAGATGATTCATATCGGGAAAAACACTAAGAGCACGATTATATCAAAAGGGATATCCGCAGGAAAAAGCGAGAATTCCTACAGAGGCCTGGTCAAAGTGATGAAAAACGCTGAGAATGCCCGCAATTATTCGCAGTGCGACTCACTTTTGCTTGGCGATAAGTGCGGCGCACATACATGGCCTTATATTGAAGTTGATAATAAAACAGCCATTGTTGAACACGAAGCCACCACCTCAAAAATCGGTGAGGACCAGATATTCTATTGTAACCAGAGGGGGATTGATACCGAAACTGCCATTGGCCTTATTGTAAACGGATATGCCAAGGAAGTACTGAATAAATTACCCATGGAGTTTGCCGTGGAGGCTCAGAAATTGCTGGCTATTACGCTGGAGGGGAGTGTTGGGTAGGAGAAAATGTTAAATGCAAAATGCAAAATAGGAAATGCAAATCGAGTGAAACGAGATCGCGCTTTGCGCGAACGGAGTGCAGCGACGGTCACGCTTCGCGTGAATGCAAAATAGTGAATGCAAAATAGTGAATGCAAAAGTTTATAAAAAAATTCTAAATTCTAAATTAAATAATGCTTTCAATAAAAAACTTAAAAGTTTCCATCGAAGATAAAGAAATCCTGAAAGGGATAAGCCTGGAAGTTAAACCCGGCGAAATACATGCTATAATGGGCCCGAACGGATCAGGGAAAAGCACCCTGGCATCGGCTCTGGCGGGTCGTGAATATGCTAATGTAACGGGCGGAAGCATCAGTTTCCTTGGGCAGGACCTCTTGGAGATGTCGCCTGAAGACAGGGCGCGCAGCGGACTGTTTTTAGGATTCCAGTACCCTGTGGAGATTCCCGGTGTTAGCATGGTGAATTTTATGCGTACGGCGGTGAATGAAAAAAGAAAATATCAGGGTCAGGAAGCATTATCCTCGGGCGATTTCCTGAAGATGATGAGGGAAAAGAAAGAGATTGTGGAGATCGATTCCAATCTGACCAACCGTTCCGTGAATGAAGGATTTTCAGGTGGTGAGAAAAAAAAGAATGAAATCTTCCAGATGGCTATGCTGGAGCCGAAACTGGCTATACTTGACGAAACCGACTCAGGTCTGGATATCGATGCCCTCAGAATAGTTGCCAATGGTGTAAACAAACTCCATACTCCTGAAAATGCTACTATTGTTATTACTCATTATCAGCGTTTACTCGACTATATAGTACCTGATTTTGTGCATGTACTTTACAAAGGAAGAATTGTGAAATCGGGAGATAAAACCCTGGCTTACGAGCTTGAAGAAAAAGGATACGACTGGATAAAAGATGAGGTTAATGCCTGAAATCGAGAAAGACATGAATGTTGATGTAAAATTACTGGATACCCGGGAAATGTATGGGAGGCTTTATTCCGAAAATCAGAATCAGATATTTTCGGGTAGTTCCGATTATGTGAATTCATTCCGGGAGAAAGCCATTGAATCTTTTAAAAAAACAGGCCTGCCGACCAAAAAAGACGAGCGGTATAAAAATACACCTGTTGGTGAATATTACAGTCAGGAACTCCATCAGAACTTCATACACAAAAAGATTGAATTTGAAGAAGCTGATATTTTCAAATGCGATATTCCGGAACTGGATACAAGGGTAATTCTTGTTGTAAACGGTTTCTACCATACTTCGGGAACCCGCATTATAAAGATGGAAAATGGAGCAATCTACGGAAGTCTCAGTGCAGCCAGTAAAGAATTTCCGGAACTTTTCAGGAAACATTATGCACAATACAGCGATTTTTCGAATGACGGTGTAAGCGCTATTAATACTGCCTTTGCGCAGGATGGTGTTTTCCTGTACGTACCAAAAAATACCATTTGCGATAAAACATTTCAGATCATAAATCTGCTGCTTTCAGAAGAATCGCTTATGATTCATCACCGTAACCTGATAATCCTTGAAGAAGGCGCGGAAGCGAAAGTTTTAATCTGCGATCACACCCTTTCAGAGCAGCAGTTCCTTACAAATTCAGTAACTGAAATTTATACAGGAAAAAATGCCAGCCTTGACATCACAAGGGTGCAAAATGAAAATAATAAGGCTACCCAGATTACCAATTCCTTTGCCCTGCAGATGGCGGATTCCAGACTAAGTTCCAATTATATCACCCTGCATGGCGGAAAAGTAAGGAATAATGTATATGTAAATCTTGAAGGTGAAGGAGCGGATAATAACTCAATGGGTCTCTTTCTTCTTGATGGCAATCAGCATGTGGATAATTACACCTATATCAATCATGTTGCGCCAAACTGCACAAGTAACCAGTTGTACAAAGGTATCCTTGACGACAACTCAACAGGATCATTCAACGGAAAAATTCATGTCTGGAAAGATGCTCAGCATACCCAGGCATACCAGAGAAATAACAATATTCTTCTTACAGACACTGCAAAAATGAATACCCGTCCTCAGCTTGAAATATATGCTGATGATGTGAAATGCAGTCATGGAGCCACTGTTGGACAACTCGATACCGATGCACTATTTTACCTCCGTTCCCGCGGCATTCCGCAGAAGGAGAGTTTGCTTTTACTGATGTATGCCTTTGCTCACTCGGTAATATCTGAAATTAAGCTTGAGGCCCTGCGTGAGAGAATAACCGAACTCGTCGACAAACGTCTGCGGGGAGAATTGTCTCATTGCAATAATTGTCATATGAAATGTCAATAATTTCCGAACAAAAAACAGACTCACTGGATGTAAATCGTATCAGGCAGGACTTCCCTGTTCTTAATACCCTTGTTCACAAAAAGCCCCTTGTATATCTTGATAACGGAGCAACAACCCAGAAGCCCCGTATTGTAATTGAAAAGCTAAACGAGCTGTACCAGAGTAAAAACAGTAGTATTCACAGAGGCGTACATACCCTGAGCGAAAATATGACCGGGGAATACGAGAATGCCCGTGAAATTGTTAGGAAATTCATAAATGCCAGAAGCAGCAATGAAATCGTCTTTACCAGCGGTGCCACCGGATCCATCAATGCAATTGCATTTTCTTTCGGGGAAAAGTTTATAAAGGAGGGGGATGAAATCATCATTTCCGAAATGGAGCATCATTCCAACATTGTACCCTGGCAAATGCTGTGTGAGCGGAAAAAAGCAAAACTCAGGATCATCCCCTTCGATGAAAACGGTGAGCTGATGCAGCATGAATTTGAGCTCCTCTTTACAAAAAAAACCCGCCTCCTGGCCCTTACACAAGCCTCCAATTCATTGGGAACCCTTAATCCCGTGAAAGAAATGATACGCTTTGCCCACGATCATGAGGTACCGGTTATGATCGACGGGGCTCAGGCTATTCAGCACGGGCATGTGGATGTGCAGGATCTGAACTGCGACTTTTATGTGTTTTCAGGTCATAAAGTGTTCGGACCTACTGGAATCGGCGTATTGTATGGCAAAGAAGCCATGCTCGATGTTCTTCCTCCATACCAGGGCGGTGGCGACATGGTCGATTGCGTTAAGTTTGAAAAGACTACCTACAACATTCTCCCCTTCAAATTTGAAGCCGGTACCTCAAATTATACCGGAGCCATTGCATTAGGAACTGCGCTTCAGTATGTCGATTCGATTGGAATTGATGCCATAGTGAAGTACGAAAAATCCCTACTCAGCTATGCCGAAGAAAAACTGAAAAAGATTGAAGGGCTTGACATTTACGGAACTGCCGAAAATAAGATTTCTGTTTTATCCTTTCTGATTCAGGGCCTGCATCCATACGATACCGGAATGATACTGGATAAGATGGGGATCGCCGTGCGCACCGGCACACACTGCACCCAGCCGGTTATGGATCATTTTAAGATTGCAGGAACCATACGGGCCTCTATGGTATTCTATAATACTTTTGAAGAGCTTGACCGACTGGTTGAAGGTCTGGTAAAGGCAAAAGAGATGTTATCATAGAATGGCCGGCTAATTCGTTATAACATTATAACAAAACCATTCTGCCGGTTTGTATCCCTTTTATAATTCAAAAACCAGAAAGCATAAATTATTTTACCAGCAGAGGGTATCCCTTATAACCTTCATCAGATCTGATTATCAGAATGTATTCTCCCTTATTTATATTTTCCAGGGGAAGTGACATGTTAACATATCCGGGCATGAATGTTTTACCCGCAAACCCGCGAATCTTTTTCCCGGATATGGTATACAGCTCAATGCTTATTTTCTCCGTTTTATTTACTCTGAAGCTCAGGTTGGCATGTTCAGATGCCGGATTAGGATAAACCTTTATATCCATATCGTATAAATCAGTCTTAACGGAAGTGTAATCCGGACCCATGGCTACAAGCTGTGCTATCTCCTCATCTGCAAGAACATAATTGTACATCCGGATATCATCGAGGGCACCGGGAAGGTAACTGGCAGCATCATTCCCGAAAGCAAAATAGAGATCTTCCGTTTCTGAAATATCGCCTGTTGCATCAGTGGCGGTATTCTGAAGCTGACCATTCAGATAAATCCTGAGTTGTTTATTGACTGAATCGCGAACTACCGTTCCGTGCATCCATTTTCCCGTCAGAAAACCACTGCCATCTGCAGCTACATAGCTTGATTTGACATTATCATCAATTTCAAATCTCATTTTGCCGGTCCCTCCATCGTAATAAATTTCATACCGCTTTCCTGATCGTGCGGCAGCTATATTTGCAATATGGGATCCCTTTGTTAAAACCGGGAAATCCTTCGGACCGTTAATAGTGGAAGCATCCTGTTTCAGCCAGAACGCTATTGAAAAGCTATTTGTGTTAAAATTAAAAATTTCATGATGCGGAATTGTGGCATATTGATTAGATCCGTTGAACAAAACAGCCTTGTTTACTGCCCCCGGAACGGTGGTGGAGAATGCATAGAAGCCTGTAAATGCACCATTATTTGCAAAAAAGGATGAATCTGCCGCCCGCGAAACACTTTCCATAGCCCAGTGACCAACCAGTAAATCCCCGGGGATTACGTTCGTCTGAAAAGTCCACAATGTTCCAGTTGTAATCCCATTGGAGTTTTTTTCGTCAACTCTCCAGAAATATGTGGTTCCATGTTCAAGTTCAGCCGGGATATAGCTGGTATCTGAAAGTTCCGCTACGAAATCGGGATTGCTGGTTTTTCCCAGGTAAAGTAAATGGCTGACAGCTCCCAATCCCTTTTCCCATGAAAGAATGGTATTAACATCAATAAGTTTTGAATTATTAGCCGGATTGGGATTCACTGCAACCAGCGGTTTATCGTTTTCACCCGGAGTTGATATAATGTTTGAAACGCTGAAAATTGAGGAATCTGAGGCATTGAAAGCCAATATCCTGTAAACATAAGATGTGGAAAAGTCAGGGACGGTATCTGTGTAAAAGTTTGTGTCTGACCCGAGTGTATCAATTCTTTCAAAGACAGTTCCGGATTTTCGTTCCAGATAAAATCCATCCTCATCAATTGAATTATCAATCCAGCTTAGATTTACTATTTTCAGATCAATCAGTTTTGCATTCAGATTCGTTGGGGGATAAATAAAATACGGGTATTCAGTAATTGAATTAAGGTAATCCTCAAGGTTAGTATAGCCATTTAGGTTTTCATCTCCATTCCGGTCAGACGGATCTGAGATACTCAGTCCGTGATCAATTTCCCATTCATCGGGCATACCATCGTGATCTGTATCAAGGGGAGCTCTTCCCTGGAAAAGGGCTGGCCATCCACCTACGTCATTTTGTGAATCAATAATACCTGTTCCGGCTCCCCAGGTTGCTCCGCCATAGGTTGCCTGTTTGTTAATTGTTTCCCAGAGAATTCGTTTATCCACAGTATCGGTTCTGGGCAGATTACAGCCCGCATATCTGGTAACATCCAGGAATGCCTCTTCTGCAGTCTGAGTGTTTGCCATTTCATAAGGAAAAGAAGTGTCGGATTTCATGACAAGTTTATCCGCGGCACTTACACCCTGAACCCCGTATAACCAGTTGTCGGTGAAAACTTCAGGATGCAGATCCACTACATTGCTGTCGATATGCCAGAAACTATAGCCATAACCCGGCATTGCATCAGGTGACAACACCCGGTATTGAACTTCACCAGTTTTGGTGGCGGGTCCGGCCTGATAATAATTTGCAACCATGTTTATATGAGCAGGTGTGCCATCCAGGTCGCTGGGCTCACCGCCATAGGCTGAATTAAATCCCCAGTTATAAATAACATTATTGCGATGATCAACCAGCTCATCCCAGGGGTAGGTATTATATCTTGCGCCGTTAAATCTGGGATTTCTGCTTGTATTGTGGGCAATCAGGTTATGATGAAAGCTTGCTCTGCTTCCTCCCCAGATTCCGCCGTATCCATGTTCACCTTTACTATGCACTGAATTGTACATGCTTTCAGAAATAATGCACCATTGCATGGTGAAATTTTTGTTTGAGTAGCAGGACGCAACCTCATCTACGCTCCAGCTAAATGAACAATGATCAATGATAACATTAGTGGATGAGTTGCAACTGAAAGCGTCAGCCTCCTGTTTTGAGACATCTCCGAGCCGGCAACGAATGTATCGGATAATGACATTGGTGGCATTTACATCAAAATTGTAGTTGGCAATGGTTATTCCTTCGCCCGGGGCTGTTTGCCCGGCAATGGTTATGTCGGGTTTGCTGATTTTCAATGTTGATTTAAGGTAAATTGTTCCTGAGACTTTGAAAATAATTGTTCTGGCGCCCGTGGTAGAAATGGCTTCACGCAAGCTTCCGGGTCCGCTATCGGCAAGGGTCGTTACCTCAATTACAGCCCCGCCCCGGCCGCCTGTGGTGTATTTTCCGAATCCGTCGGCACCGGGAAAAGCCAGCTGCTGGGCATATAGACTTGAATCCAGCAGTAGCACTACAAAAATAAACAGTAAAATTTTACGGGTCATTATTTTGGTATTGAGGTAATGGTCTTTTTATTAATAGAATTTTTTGATCTTTTACAGATTATCAATGGATGGTTGCGGTAACCATTTCCCCATTTATACTTACATTCTGCATACTAAGTTTCCTTACGTCCTGAAGTGAGTTTTCCTTTTGTACTCCCAAAAAACTGCAATCCTCAATCATAATATTTGAAATATTATTTTGTCCGGGTACCCCTATAAAAAACAGGGCATACTTACTTTTTTTACTTTTTATCCCCTCAAAATGTATGTTTCTTACCAGTGGTATGTGGTCGCCTGTTTCATTATTCTTTATTTCATACATGCAATTAATTTTAAGGACCGCTTCTTTTACCTGCCCTACATCAATATTTCTGAAGTAAAGGTTTTCAATTACTCCTCCCCTGAGTGAGTTAGTTTTTATCCTTATGGCTCTCTCCAGTTCAGGGCTGTTCATGGTGCAGTTCTCAGCGAAAACATTTTTACATCCTCCTGAAATTTCACTTCCAATTACAACGCCGCCATGTCCGTTTTCCATATTACAATTCCGGATAATTATATTTTCCGAAGGTTTTTTGCTATTCCTTCCATCATTATTCCGGCCCGATTTAATTGCTATACAATCATCCCCTGTGCTGAAATAGCAGTTTTCAATTAATACATTATTACAGGATTCAGGATCACATCCGTCATTATTTGGTCCCTGACTGTCAGCTCTTACTCCTCTTACAATAAGATTTTCTGTAAAAACGGGATGTATGAGCCAGAAAGGTGCTCGTTGAATTGTAATATCAGAGAGAATTACATTTTTACAATTGTACATCACGATGAACTGGGGTCTCAAATAACATCCCTCTCCCATAATTCTTTCTTCGAGAGGAACCTGTTTTTCCTCAAACATAGCCAGTTTTTCCCTGGCTCCTTCTATGTTTTGTGAAGGCATCCCTTCCTTCCACCCATATTCGGTCCTTCCCTTCCATGTCCACCAGTTGGATTCATCAGCCTGACCATCCAGTATTCCTTTTCCTGTAACACCGACATTAACTGCATCTGCTGCATAAATTAAGGATGAATAGTTGTAGCAGTCAATCCCTTCCCACCGTGTTTTAACCAATGGCAGATAATCTTTTGGGTCGGTTGAAAATTTAAGAACCGCACCATCAGATAGGTGAAGATTCACATTGCTTTCCAGATGAATAGCTCCGGTATAAAAAATCCCATCAGGTACCAAAACAGTCCCGCCTCCGCTCTGCACGCATGCGGCAATTGCTTTATGAATGGCGTTAGTGGACAGTGAGCTGTCATTTTTTGCGCCATAATCGGATATGTTAAAGACCCTGGTTCCAAATTCGGGTTCATGAATATCCTTTAGTATTTCCTCAGCTTGTTTCCAATAATTTGGTTTATTAACCCTAAGCATCCTGGCTGCACCAAGTGAAACTAGGATTATTATGGCAACAGAGGTGAATATTATTTTTCTGTTCATAATTAATATATGGTTCCGACAGGGATAATTCCTGCGGAGTTAAATATTTTTTCAAGCAAAGGATAATCAAAGGGCAAACCCGGACGCACCGGATTCGCCCATTAATTATTCCTCAAATATCAATTAACGATTACTACTTCACTATAAATTTGCTTACTAAAGCAGGGTCGTTTGTTTTTACGAAATATAATCCGGGTACAAGCTCAGAAATATTTACGCTGGTAACATTTTCAGGTTGAGTAACAACTTTTACTCTTACACCCAGACTATTATAAATTGAAATTGAGCTAAGCCCTTTTGATTTAATATAAAGGATATCAGAAGCAGGATTTGGATATACATTTATATCCGATACAAGGCTGTTACTGACAGCTACATTGGATATTGGAGCCCATCTGGGGTCACCGATAATTGTGCCTTCTGGACTGGCTTCCAGGAGTGCGGAATTTTCAGGTAATCTGAAATTTCCATTTGCCGGATCTTCCCATTCCGGATCAAAGCTTTCGAGGTTGTACTCAATTTTATCCCAGTTAACTACAGAATAGGAACTATCTGTAACAATAAAATCGGGAGTCATGGCAGTATTATTCATCTCATTGGTGCTTTCCAGGGGAACTCTCCATCCGTTTACCACTACCAGATCAGTCTGGTTGGTTTTTCCAAGTATACAGTTTTGAATTACCAGGCTGGCAGTAGTATTCGTTTTAAGATCGAATATATACTGACCTGATTTCCCGCCACCAAAGTTGTTGAATGTACAATTCTTAATAAGTATTGCGGGCGATCCCGGAGCGGATTCCATTTCAACTACACGATTGGAAATATTATAGAATGTGGAATTCTGGATGGTGAAATTTGTAATGGTGCAATTGGATTTTACCCTGAAAGGACCATAATCCCCAGCTCCCCTGTGATCATAAATAACACAATTATTTACCATCAGATCCCCGATAGTATTGGCTGCTCTGTCGCCTCTTAATACAGCACGGCCAATGTTCCTGAATACACAGTCATCCAGGATGAGGCTGGTAAGAGAAATATGGGAAGATGTTAGGTTTAGAATATAAGAATCCGCAGATACCAGATTAACAGTATCCTCAACTCCGGTTAATGAATCAACCGTTGCTGTAGAAATATTTAAACCGTGAAAATAGAGTTTCAGGTCGGTTCCCTGAATATCCATCTGCTTAATAAAAATCTTTGGTTTTACAGCAGGATCAACTGCAATAAACGACAATGATTTATCAATTACAGGGGTAGCATAGCTTAGTTTATGAAAACCAGGCCCTATGGCAATAGTGTCTCCACTGGCAGCACTGGCGATTGCAGCAATCAGATCATCACCCTGGTTAAGAGTAATGCGCTGCTGTGCATTTAAACCAAAAGATGCTGTCAGAAATAATGCAATAATCAAGTAAACAACTTTTTTCATAATATAAATTTTAGTTAAACAATAATACTTATGGTTAATACTGACCTTGTTAATTACCAAAGTCAGGTGTCAGATTCGGATTTTTATCTATTATGGATTGATGAATTGGTAACAGTTCTTTTTTGTCCGGCTCAAAATATCCGGCAAAAATACTTGTGTAGGTAGGAGTAACATTATCGGCCCAATCGTAGACATTCGGCCACAAAATGGAATCCCTGTCGGCTATTTGTGCTGAGTCCATTGGTGTATTCAGATTGAGAATCTTAAGATTTTCCCCTTCGTTCCTCCACACCAGTTTCCTCGGCACCTTATCATAGGGTGGTTCCCCGTTATAAAGTTTTGCCAGGTTTTCTTTAGTTTCCGCGATTTTGGTTCCCAGGAGGTTCCAACGTATAAGGTCAAATTTCCGTATACATTCACCTCCAAACTCCCATTCCCTTTCCTTTACTATTTCATTGAAAAAGCCCTGATAATCGGTAGGTATGGCCGGCATTTTACCGACATTCCCTTTAAAAGCCCTCTCCCTTACCAGCCGGAAGGCATCGATTGCTGCAGCAGACGGCCCGTTATTGAGTTCATTATCGGCTTCAGCAAACATGAGCAATACATCAGAATATCTCAGAAGCACCCAGTTAATACCGTTATATTTATCGGTTCCGGGAAACAGCGGATTCATCCACTCCCTCCTCCATTTGGCAATATATGTCTCTGTAAATTTGCGTAATAAGCGGTTGTTGTCTCCATCAATCTCATACAAGGCGATGGTTACATCCCTTCGTGTATCCAGACTGTCGAACGACAGGTAATAGGTTGGCAGCGGGTTTATCCCTCCATCTGCTTTTCCGTACCTCGAGTTTCCATCCGAACGGCTTCCGACATAATATCCCACTTCACCACTCCGGAATTGACCCATTCCCAGCTCCCACATACTTTCTCCGTATTTAGAGTCGAGTTTCCATTCGCACATAGTATGAAAGATATTTGAGAAATCGGGATTTAACTTATGTTCCCCGCTTGCAATTATTTCAGCACACTGGTCGCGGGCAATGGTATAATAATCCAGATAATTTGAACCCCGCTGGTTACCTCCTGATTTCCTTAAGGAATACCCACCACGGGCCAGGGCAACGCGGGCCAGAAATCCTTTTACAGCTCCCTTGGTAATTCTTTCATCAAGGGAGACCTCTGATCGCCAGGGGACAAGATCTACCGCCTTTTTAAGATCATTGATAATAAAATCATAAATCACATCCCTATCCGTTTTGGGCAGGAAATAATTATCACCCGACCTTGTTGGAGTATCGTTGAAGGGGACATCTCCCCAGTTTATAATCAGCTCATAATAAAACAGGGCTCTTAGGGTAATTGCTTCTCCCAGCATCCTGTTCATCTTTACGATATCCTGATCTGAACCTGATGTATAGACCGGGCTTTTAGGAATATTTTCGATGCAGATATTTGCACGGTTGATTCCCTTATATAAGTTTATCCAGGGTTTTTCAATCTCTGTATTTCCTGAATTAGCCGAATAGCGGGCTATATCACGGCGGCCATTGTCAAGGGTTGTCCCGCTGCACATTTCAGCATCATTATCGCAGGCATAATACATACTGAGTCGCTTGGAGAATCCTTCATCCAGGGTAGTAACCTGGTACACACCCAATATAGCCTGGAGAGTAAAATCGACTGTGGTAAACACATTCTCCTGGGAATAAAGTGAAACCGGTTCTATTGTAAAATAATCCTCGCAGGATTGCAGGGGTAAAAGAAACAGCAAACTGAGAAAACCAATTTTTATACTGAGTGATACATTATACTTACTCATAGCTCTGTGTTTAAAAAGTTACATTAATGCCCATCAAATACATACGGCTCCTGGGATAGGCAGAATAGTCCACGCCTGGTGTAAGAGGTGTTGATCTTCTCGTATCTACCTCGGGATCAAAACCGGAATATTTCGTAAACGTAAACAGGTTATTTCCTGTGGCATAAATTCTTAGATTACGGATGAATACTTTTTTAGTCAGCGTTGACGGCAATGTATAACCAATGGTAATATTGCTTACCCTCAAAAATGAGCCGTCCTCAACAGCCCATGAATGGAAGAGATACCTTCCTGTGTTTGGCGACCAGATTGTTGCGTCCTTGTTTCTTTCAGCAAGTTCGTCAGCATTGGTAATTACTACTCCGGCATCATTGATATTCGTCCACCTTTTATCAGAGGACATATCTGAAAGAAGGTTGGTATATTTTCTGTATGCACTGGTGAATTCAATTTTATTGGCATTATAAATATTGTTTCCATAAACCCAGTTCAGGAATACACTGGCATCGAATCCCTTAAACATAACAGACAAATTAACCCCTCCCACATGCTTAGGATTTGAATTCCCAATTATGGTACGGTCTGCATCAGCAGTTACCTTATTTCCGTCGGGAACCGGATTACCATTTGCATCCACAGGATCTCCGAGATTTTTAAATTTCACGGCACCGGGTCCGAATCCTGCATACAAAATACCTGAATTATCAGCAATTCCAGGTTTAAGAATATATACTCCCTTTGAGTCCTTCATTAACTGACCTGTTACAGCGTCAACTTCGAAATCATCAACGGTATAAAATCCATCTGTAACATATCCATACATCATTCCAACCGGCTGGCCTACTTTAACATAATAGTCTGCACCAATATCGTTGTTCCAGTCCGATTGATAGAGGAATGAATTAACAGACCCAAGGTCATCAATAGTGTTTTTGTTAAAGCTGATATTGAAGTTGAAGGTAATTTTTAAATCATTTTTTTGCACAGGTACAGCATCAATAACAAATTCAATACCTTTGTTTGAGGTGGCTCCAATGTTGGTCATTTGTTTTGTGTAGCCGGTTTCAGGCGGGACATCTGACTGCAGGAGAAGTTCTTTCCCGGTATTTTTATATAAGTCGATATTAGCGTTTAATCTGTTGTGAAGGAAACCCATATCAAGGCCCAGGTTCCTGGTTACTGTAGTTTCCCATTTCAGGTTTGGATTTGGGATATTTGATGGATCCGGGTAGAAAAAGGTAAGTGGAACTTCGTTAATATAATAGGCTTTATCTGTTCCAACTTTAAAAGCAGTTCTCCAGAGCTGGTCATCAATCCGGTCATTACCTGCCTGACCATAGCTACCTCTGATTTTCATGTTAGAAAGGAAATCCAGGTTTTGCATAAATTCTTCTTCCGAAATTCTCCAACCGGCAGAAACCGAAGGGAATATTGCCCAGCGATTGTTGGGTCCAAACTTCGAAGATCCGTCTGCACGAATTGTTGATGAAACCAGAAATTTATTTTTAAAAGAATAGTTTACCCTTCCGAAATAGGAAAGCAGTTTGGATGAGGATTCGAATGTTTCCGGTTTTTGGTTATCTTCTCCCAGGCCCATTGAACCCAGGGCCAGCTCGGGGGTAATCCCTACCGGAAAACCGCGGGAAAGGTTAATCAATTCATTGTAATTTGTGTTTACCATTTCCTGACCCAGCATGGCATTAATTGAATGCACATCACCTTCGGGAGTCAGATTTAATGTCAGGGTATTGGCAATCCTCATGGTAGTGTAAATCCGGTCCTCGATACTTGCGATAGGTTTATCTCCATATTTTCTGGCATTGGGAGTCGACAGTCCGTCATACTCATTCCGCTTTTCCTCTCTCAGATTATATCCAATTTCTGTTCTGAAAATCAAATTCTTAAGAATGGAATAACTCAATGCACCGTTGAAATTATAGCTTCCTGTATTTTTGCGGCGGTATTCGTCTCCTGCAAGGGTTACAGGGTCGGTTAAACCCGTCAGCGTATAATATTCGTCATCGGTAAAAAGAAGATCCTGGACTGCTCCGAAATCATACAATCCGCTGGTAGGCATATAAATAACCGAATTCTTAAGGCGGTTGGTGGTGGATGAACCCGGATCAGAAGTACCTGCCCCGCTAACCTTGGTGTCTGCCAGTTTCACATCGAAACTAAAGTTCAGCTTATCACTTGCTTTGGTATCAAATCTGAAATTCAGATTATTACGGGTGTAACCTGATTCTATCATAATGCCCTGGTCGGCATTATTTGTAAAACTTAAATTGTACGAACTTCTGTCTCCGCCGCCCTGTATACTAAGATTATGGTAGGATGTCGGGGCTTTTCGTCCAAAAACATCATTTTGCCAGTTTTCACCGGGAATATTGGAATAAAGACTATCCAGGTCAGCCCATGCTCCGTATCCGTTTAAAAAAGCCTTTCTGTCCTGGAAACTTCCCTGATTTCTCTCATACTGAAAGAGAACAAATTCATAAGGATCCAGAACATCGAGGGTATTGGATATTTGTTTTACACCGTAATATCCGTTATAGCTGACTTTTGTAACCCCTTTTTCACCCGATTTAGTAGTAATTATAACAACTCCGTTTGCCCCTCTGGCTCCATAAATAGCTGTTGAGGATGCATCCTTAAGAACATCGATACTTTCTATATCGGAGGGAGGAACCGAGTTTAGATTTTCAACCGGGAAGCCATCCACTATATACAGTGGGGAGTTATCCTGAGTAATGGATCCACCACCCCTTACCCTGATTTTAACTTCTGCATCCGGGGAACCTTCCGAAGTAGTTATCTGAACTCCTGCAAGCCGGCCGGTAATAGCCTGTGCTGCTGAGGTAACAGGAATATCTTTAAGTTGCTGGGCATTAACCGAAGAAACTGAACCGGTAAGATCTCTTTTTTTCATGGTACCATAACCAATAACCACAATCTCATCCAGCGATTCTGCCTCGGCTTTCATCTGAACATCCACTTTATCTCTTCCATTAAGCGGCACCTGAATTTTTTCCATTCCCACAAATGAGAATACAAGTACATCCTTCTGTATGTTGTTAACATTAATAGTGTACATACCCTGCAGGTCAGAAATTGAACCCGTAGTTGTCCCTTCTATCAATATCCCGACACCTGGTAATGGAGCACCGTTCTCATCGGTAATTTTACCCGTGACGGTCTGTGCTGAAATTTCATGAAAGAAAAACAGCAGGAATGCCATACTCAGTGCTATTTTTAAATTTCGGTAAAATGAGTTCATAGTTCAGTTATTTAGCTTTTTTCATGCAGTGTTAAACTGTTCAGATATAATTCGAGGTTTGTGTAAATATTATCAGGCTGATATAATTTCCCGTCAGTGGGATCTGTAGGATCCAGATTCATGTTTTTCTCCCATAAATCGGGCATTCCATCGTGATCGGAATCGGCAGGGGCTTCCATTGTTTCAAGCTGGGGCCAGCCACCCACATCCTGCTGGCTGTTAATTATTCCGTTATCTCCAAAATGGCAGCTTCCATTTATGACTTCATCAATAATCCGCTGGTCTGTTATATCACGTTTCAGACTGGCTCCGGCCAATGCTGTTACAGAAGAAAATGCTTCTGAGGCAGTCTGTGCTTTTACAGCCGGAGTAATGATAAATCTTACTTTTGAAAGAACCGAATCAAGAGCGTTTTCATTAATCTCAATTCCAAGGCTGTTGTTTTGACTTATTTCCAGTGATCCTTCTAATATATTCCCCTCCAGATAAAAACTTCCCAAGGGTGAAAACGGCTCCAGTATAACTGTTCGTTGTGACTTTTTAGTTGCCGGTCCGGGTTTATAATAATTGGCGATCATATTGTAATGTCCTTCTTCGCCTCCATAGGAGCTTTTATGTCCCCAGTTATAGATTACATTGTTTGTAAATTCAGCCATTTCCTTATCCGGCATTTTATGGTAGCGACTACCCTGAAATCGCGGGTTTCTGCTGGCATGATTAGCCAGAAGGTTATGATGAAAGCTTGCATTCATCCCTCCCCATATACCCCCATATCCATGTTCACCTTTTTTATGAACTGAATTATTAAGACTTTCGCTTATAATGCACCACTGCAGCGTAAAATTTTTATTGTCGTAAAAAGATGCCGTCTCATCAACCGACCAGCTCATGCTGCAATGATCGATGATCACATCTTCCTGATCTTTACAGTTAATGGCATCGAATCCTTCACCCGAGGTATCTCCGAGCCTGAAACGCATATAGCGGATTATAACATTCCCGCTTTTGATTATGACAGGATAGCGGCTGACACAAATGCCATCGCCGGGTGCCGTTTGTCCTGCAATTGTAAGGTTTCCGTTTTTTATTTCAACAGGGGATTTAAGTTCAATAGTTCCGGAAATTTTAAATATAACTGTCCGGCATTCCTTCATATTTAATGCAGCCCTGAGACTTCCTGCACCGCTATCTTCCAGATTGCTTACTTCAACTACTATTCCGCCTCTCCCTCCGCTTGTATACATACCGGCGCCTTCAGCTCCCGGAAAAGAAGGAGTGTTTTGACCTGAGTTGCCCGAGGGAATGCATCCCATGGTAGTAAAAAATAATATAACTGAAGGGAATAAATTCATAATCCTTTGATAGCATAAAGTTAGCAGGCAGTATTTCAATAAGTTCATTTTACCGGTATTCCGGGAATCTCTCCTGAAAATCAGGAAAAATTCCCGGTCATACTACCGATAAAATTTAATGGATTATAAGTTATTTAACAAGAAGTTTCTTAACAATTAATCCTTCTGAATCCTGAATCTTCACAAAGTATATACCTGCTTTAAAGGAAGACAGGTCAATATTTTCCGAAGAGCTTTTCATTACTATTCCGGATATATCCTTTCCAAGTGAATTAAGGATCCAGACATGAGAACCTGCGGGTGCAACAATTGTTACAAGATCGCTGGCAGGATTAGGATAAATTCTAAGATTATTATTGTTAAGCTGACCAACACCCACTGTTGAAACCGTAATGGTAACCACATAATCCTGAGTGGTTGTTCCATCTTCGGCCGTTACAGTAATTGTAGCCGTTCCGGGAGCTGATATAAGACCGTCACCTGTAAGGCTTGCATTCGCATCGGTCGCGGTTGCAGTAAGTGTAACGCTGGTTGAGCCCGGGTCCAGTTCGAGGGTATATGCAAATACTCCTGAACTAAATGCCGGATCAAGTACACCTGAACTGCTGGTAAGCGATTGCAGACTGGCATCGTTTGAAGCTGCAACAGTAACAACAATGGTATATGTTTTCTGAGCCCCCTCCGGAGCTGTAACTGTAATTTCGGCTGTGCCAGGAACATTTGTAAACTCACCATCTCCGGTAACAGTGGAGAGACCATCAGTTGGAGTAGCGGTAAAAGTTACAGAGCCTGAACCTGCGGGTAATTCGAGGCTGTACGACATAACAGCAGGATCGAAAACAGGGTCGAGTGTTCCTGCCGATGCAGTAAGTGCTGAAAGACTGGCATCACCTGCTACTGCAACGCTTACATTAACTGAATATGTATTAACATAGCCGTCTTCTGCGGTTACAACGATATTTGCAGTTCCGGGTATGGCTGTGAATTCGCCGTCTCCTGTAAGACTTGCAAGCCCATCATTTGCAGTGGCGGTAAAAGTCACAGCGGATGATCCCACAGGAAGGACAAGGTCGTAGTTCATAACTGCCGGATCGAACGCCGGGCTCAAATCTCCAAGTGATGCTGTAAGGGTAGCAAGTTTTGCATCCGAGGAAGAAACTGTCTGAACCAAAGAATCGGGCAGGAAATTTCCACGGTCAGGTGCATAGGCTCCTGTCTCATCCCAAACAATCCAGTCGATCATTCCTCCAACAGAGGAGCTGCTGTTCCCATCTCCAAAGCGGAAATAATTATTAGCTGAAGTAGTATTTGTCTTTACCACCTGAAAAGGAACGGGATTTTCATCCAAATATAACTTAACTGTGTCAGCCTCTTTGGTAAGTCTGTATATATGCCAGCCCATGGTGCCAATTGGCATATCACCCTTGGTAGCTGACTCCTTAAGCTCATACTGACTGGGATTCTTAACAAAAAGTCTGTCACGCCATCCACCGTTTTCCATGTCCAGTTCAATAGCCCTGTCGTATCCACCAGAGGTGGCTTTAACACGGGCAACAAGGGTAATAATGGGCTGATCAGGGTTTGTATATGCATATTTCCACATATGCTTTGAAGAGGCGCCTCCGATAATATATTCAAAAAGTTTATTTCCAACATTATCAGGATCGTCGATAATGTTCATTGTTGGTGCATCACCGCCAACATTACTGGTAGTAAAGTTGGATGAAAACGCATCAGGGAGTTCGTTAGCATTATAAACATTTAATTTAGGTACTGTTTTAACAAGGGTATCCGGCAGGGCTGCACCTTCACCGGGAGCATATGCGCCTGTAACATCCCAGGTAATCCAGTCAACCATTCCACCATATGTAACAGAGCTGGAGCCATCACCAAACCTGAAATAATTTCGGACAGTTGAGGTTGCCGGAATGGTTGAAACCACAAGTGGATCAGGATTCTCATCAACATACAGTTTGACAATGTCATCCACCTTTGTCATCCTGTAAATGTGCCAGTCCTGAGCACTGCCCGGCAGGCTGCCTGTGGCTTTAGAGTACTCCATCTTATAGGTATTGTCGGTATTAATATACACTCTTTCCCTCCAGCCCAGATTATCGATATCGAATTCAAGAACCCGGTCCGGATCTGTAGATATACCTTTTACCCTCGCAACAATGGTAACCGCGTTAACACTTGCTTCGGGATAGGTATACTTCCATAACTGTCCGGTTGAGCCATCCGGGTATGAAACATACTTATAGATGGAATCATTCGGATTTTCAGGATTTACAATCAGCTCCATTGCAGCACCAACTGGGCTGGATGAAGTAAAAGCAGGGTTATTAACCACAGGCATGTAGCGAGCCTCATAAACCTTCCAAGCCTGGGCATTCAGGCCAATCAGGAGGCTAAGGAAAATTAAACTTAGGTAAACTTTTTTCATAAGTAAGGAATTTAGTTAGTAATCATAAAATATGTTAGTGTTTCAATTCAATAGCTGCCAGAATAAAAGGGGCAACTCCTTTTGGATCATTTTCAACTCTTTTTTCAGTGACATAATATTCATAGCTCCCATCGCGATAAGGATTTCCCCCGAGACCGCAACCCCCGCAGGTATTTATAAGAACGGGATAGCCATCTGCACCTGTAACAATGAATTGTTTTTTGGCTGCGATGAATGAATTTTCAGCAATATCATGGTAGTTTGAAGGAATATATCCTTTATGTGAAGCTTTTGCGAAAACATATATGAACATCAGGGAGGAAGAAGCTTCCAGATAATTATCCGGTTCCCCTCCTTTATCCAATACCTGATACCATAATCCGGTATCCGGATCTTTTACATTGTCAACCGAACTGCAAATTTCGTTAAGGATTCTGATGATTTCCTTCCTGCCTTTGTGATCTTGCGGGAAATAATCAAGTACATCCACCAGAGCCATCATATACCAGCCTGTTGCCCTGCCCCAGAAATTCGGCGATGTCCCGGTAAGAGGATTGCTCCATCTCTCTTTATGGGATGAATCCCATGCATGATAAATCAGACCGGTCTTTTCATCCCTGGTCTTTTCATAAATAAGAGTAATCTGGCGGGTAATAACATCGAACCATTCAGGCTCATTGAATTCTTTTGCGTACTGAGCCAGGAAAGGGGTACACATATAAATTCCATCAAGCCACATTTGTTCCGGGTAAATTTTCTTATGCCAGAAACCTCCTTCAGGAGTTTTAGGCTGTTCCTTTACCTGTGAAATAAATAATTTCAGGGCGTTTCTGTATTTCTGATCTCCCGTGCGCTTATAAAGGGTAATTAAACCTTTCGCCCCATTTAAATTGTCAAGATTAAAATCGGATATCTTATATGTTTTTACATTCCCGTCCTCCTGAACAAAGTAGTTGAGATAGTCCTCATAATACCGTGAATATTTCCCGTCAATATACCCCAGTTTATCAATTGCCTGTCCGAGCAGCGCAACATCATACTGCCATTTATAAGTTTTTGGGTTATTATATTTAATGAGGCTGTCGAACCGGAACATGGCCGCATCAGCCAGGCTAATCGCAAATTGATTCTCTGTATTGCCGGCATCCTTCGTTAAACTGCTCTTTTTTTGCAGGCAGGAGCCTGAAAACAGCAGAGCAAATATTAAAAGGATGAATTTTGACATTTTTAGTATCTGAGGAATGAATTTCAAATTTATTTAATGATTCAGGCAAAAAGGGTGAAAAATCACCATAAAAAGGGTTACATATTATCATCCTGTCCCTGAAACATGTTTTCTTTTCAATAATATTTGCATTTATTTCCTTCCTCCATAATATTTTGTTTAGGACCTGGCTAAATTGCCTTTTTCAGAGCGTGAATCAGGTTTTTTCAATTCATGGGGTAAATACTTTTGCAGTTTTATATCCTTCCCCCGAACCAACCTTCACTATCCAAAGTCCGGTATTTAGCTCGAAATCGGTATCACTGGAAGTTTCAAATGACCGAACCAGTGAGCCTGTCAGATTATAAATACTTACTTTCGTATTTGCTTTCACATTACTGACAAAGATTCTGGAACCCCAGGAGTTTATAAGCACGGAGGAAGTCTTTTTTGCAGGTGGAACCGCATCTGTAACATCCTCCGCGACCAGAGCAGGGATTGGATCCCAGTCGTCATTTCCTTTGGTAAAATTAAAGGTGGATATTTCCGTACCATCCGAAAGTGAAGGCGTAGCCAGGAGGGTTGACCATGGAGCACGGGCAGCTGAATTATCGACACCTGATTTTTCAAGCGTTCCGTATTCATACATCAGTGCTGATTCTCCACCTAATGAATTTAACCAGCCCAGGGGTAATATCAGGGAGGATCCTTCTGATCCCGGAAAATTGGTGGTGTCAATAGTCGTTTTATAAAAAACCACCTCACTGGTATTTGCCAGCCACGGGCGACCAAAATAGCCGGGTTTTGATTGTCTGGAGGATGAGTTTTCGACTCCTGGAACGGCCGATTTTATGTTGCATTCATACATAAGGAAACCTCTGCCGCTGCTTTGCTGGGCAGCTGTCAAATATGAGATGTCGTTGCTCTCATCACTTGTATTCATCACCAGATCAGATTTGTAGAACACCACATTCATTCCGCCAAAAAGAAAATCAGTACCTCCCATCATTGCTCCCTTATAAACAACGACACGGGCACCTGATCCCCCAAAGAATGAATCCTGACGTCCAATGACTCGGCATTTTTTCAGTACTACTTTATCAACTCCATTATTGATGGCCAGCGCAGCTGCCCTTTCAACAAAACTCTTGTTCTGCACAAGTACGCTACCGGTTTCTGTTGGTCTCAGGCCTTTGTTTCCTACTTCCCACATTACCACTACATCTTCAGATTCCTTTTTTGAGATATACTGGTTAAAGGAATTTTCAAAAATAATATTCTCTGCTTCAAAGCCATCAGCGTTTACAACAACTGTTGCGTTCCAGAAGGAACCATTTGTAGTCCCGGCTCCTTTATTTTCATAGGAGAGGTATCCGTTTTCCTTGTTGACTCTTAGTATCTCAGAATCCCATTTCTGATTATCACCCATACTGTAATAGCTGTATCCATGTCCGTAGTATGAGGTGATTCTGACAGCAGATGCGTCAATGTCAACCCCCTTGTTTGAAAGTTCAGTACTGGGTTTTGAGGCCGCATTAACAAAGCTTACATCCGGAACATTGATTACCAGCATCTCTTCATAATTACCAGGGTCGATCATAACTTTTACCCTTTCATTATTTTCCCTGGGCATATGTGAAATAGCATCAAGTGCTGCATTTAATGATTTATAGGTTTTATCTGCACCTACATAAATAACGGCCGAATAATCAACCACATCTTCGCTTGAAATATTGGAAATGTAGGTGGTAGATGTGCCTGAACCAATGGTAATGGTCACAAATCCAGCATTTGTTCCGGGATAGATATAATCTGCATATTCAACCGTGCTGGTACTCCCACTGGAGGTTGTAATGGCCGCACCTCCGTCAATAGAGAAATCGGCTGAATAGTAGTATGCAATCCTGACTTTGGTTCCGGGATTTACAGGAACCTGTATTGTGGCTCCGGCTTTGGCTGTCAGATGCCCTTTTGCTATCTCGTTGGCTATATTTCCTGAAAACAGGAGCCCAAGATATGAGGGGGTATTGTTTGTTATTACCTGGTCGTTGAATGGCCAGTTTTTAACCTGCTTAAACACCAGATTTTTGCTGGCAGCCTCCCCGTTTACCCGGAGGTTTGATGTGAGTCCCAATTCCAAAGGATAATCATTTAGACCATCTGCTTCAATTGAGTAGACTCCATCCCTTAGATTAATGACATCCCCGGAATTAAAATGGTAGACATATCCATCTTCATAGAGCATCCTGAAACTCAGCCCAAGCTTTGCCTGTTGTTCAGCTGTCAGTCCTGAAGTTACAATTGTCACTCCGTATAATGGCCTGGGTAAAAAGCTTATATCGGCAGTCTGATCAGCATTTCCAATAGTAAGGCTGCTGTCTGCAATATAAAAATCGTTTACGCCTTTGGCTGAAATAATATATTCACAATCAGGTTCAAGCTGAACGGAATAACTGGCTGATGCGGTATCTATTTCCGGCTTTGGAATATAGAATTTAGCTTTTGCGGGATCTGGAGTATAAATAAGTTCAAGTTTGGAGATTCCCGGACCCAGACCGGTAACAGAGCCGCTAACAGTAAATAAAGTAACTTTTAAGATATTAACATTTAAAATGGCAGGAACATCTGAAAGCAGAACAGAAGTTGCACTGTTTATTACATACCCGTTCGCTCCTGTCAGACTCAGATGATAGGTAAATCCAGCCGGAAGGTCCACAGAGTAAGTACCCGAATTAACAGCGGCCTCCCAGGTTTTTCCTGCATCGTTAGTAAACCGGATACCATAATCATTAGGGATGTCAGCAGCTTCAGAAATGTCAACCGACCCGGAAATATTAACATAATTTGCATCCTTTCGGTAAATCCGGTAATAGCTGGGCTTCCCCTGAGTATCGAAAATATGATAAGTGCCTGCCTGTTTTGCCACAAAATGGAGCTCCATCAGGCTGGTGCTTACCGCTACCTGATCTGTCTGTGCAACCGGATTGGCCTGGTATTCGAAATTAATGATTCCTCCGGCATCCGTTTTTGCAAAAACAGTTACTTCATCATCCTCATCCAAATTAAGGCTTAAGAATCGTGTGATTTTGGCCGCTGAGTTTACGTAAACGCGTCCCGTAAAACCGGTCACGCTTGAAATATTCTCATCAAATCTGGTAATGGTTGTATTTGTAGTTCTAAGCCGGTCGTTTCCTCCGCCAGTCCAGCTTAAAATACCTGATGTGAAATTCGGAAGGATATTTCCATTGCTTCCGACAACAACTGTCCCCGGGTACCAGGCGTTTATAGAGTCGACAGTAAGCATGTTACGGTAAACTTCAGAATTCAGTTGTTCAGCACCGAAATCCCAGGAATCGATCAGACCGGTCGATTGTCCGTTTGCAATCTGGCCAATGAAAAAAAATACGAAAAACAGGGTTTTGAATTTTGTGATCATGACGGGTAGTAGTTAGTAGTATATGTCTTTATTCCTTTGTAGCATATTTCAAAGGGTTATTAAAACAAATGCAAATTATCATGCAGAAATCTGAAAACAGGGGAAAAATAATCGCATTTATGGGGGTATTTTATCACTAATTATGCCGTAAAGCACTTCAGGCCTGCTTGAAATTAAAGAAAATCCCCTGACAGACAGTGCTTTCAGACTAATATCTCAGGAATAACAATGCTGTCATTTTAAGGGATAATAAGTCATTTCAGCCGCCTGTGTTTGAATTACAAAATTAAAGATTCTAACTTTATCCGTATTATTCTATATTTAGCGAAAGTATTGATCGGTTTAAAAAGAATGAAGAATCTTTTCCTGTCCATATTATTCATTTCTGCAACATTCAGGCTTTTCGCACTGGATATTGAAAGATTTGAGCATCTTGACACGAGGAATGGATTATCTCAAAACTCTGTTCTGTCGATTTATTGCGATAAAAAAGGCTATTTGTGGCTTGGAACCATGGATGGTCTTAATCGTTATGATGGCTATTCCTTTAAAATCTATAAGGCTGCACCTGGTGAAAAAAATGTATTGACCAATAACCGTATAGTGAATATCTGGGAAGACCTCCGAGGCTTTCTGTGGGTCAAGACTCATGATGGATATCTTCATTATCTCGATGAGAGTATAGACAAGTTTACCAGCTTTCCTAAGTATCAGGATTCTGACGAGGAGAAAAACAGCGAGATTACCGGATTCTGCCAGTTCAATAAAAATGAAATCTGGCTGGGAACCAGTAATTCAGGAGTTTATAAATTGAAATATGATTCTGCAATAAATGATTACCGGGTGAGTCACTTTATTAGCAGGGGAGTCAATCAGATCTCAAATAATAAAGTAAACTGGATATTGAAGGACTCGAATGATGATTTGTGGATTGGCACCCAGCAAGGCTTAAACCTGCTTGAATCGAAAGATAACCAAAGTGAGAATTATAATTTCCAGCATTTTTTTGTCGAATCCGGATTCACTGCAGCCAGTCAGCTTGGCGATGAAGTTTATTTCGGGACAGGAAAAAAAGGTTTAATTGTATATAATTTAAACAAGAGAGTCTTTGCCACCATTTCTGCCAGACCGGGAGGACTGCCGGGAAACGAAATCAATATAGTAAAATCAGGTAAAAATAACATACTGATTATTGGCACAGAGAATTCCGGTTTAAGCCTTTATGATCCGGAAACAGGCAATTTCTCATCTTTTATGGCCAAAAATCCTTCCATAAAATCGGTTTTTGAAGACCGCTCTGGAATGTTGTGGGTAAACACGGTCCGGTTTGGAATAAGCCGTATTGATCCAAAAAACAAAACCGAGAAATATTTCAAGCTGACACCCGCCGAAATTGAGAGTCTGGTTGATGATGAAAGACAATATATATATCAGGATAAGAGCGACAGGATATGGATCGGATTGCACGGTGCCGGACTTGCCCTATACAATCCGGAAACAGAATCTTTTGAGTTTTTTAGAAATAACCCGGATGACCCAAATACCATTAGTTCAAATTTTGTCCACTGCATAACCGAAGATAAATCAGGCCTGCTCTGGGTTGGAACCGGGCAGTTTAACGGGGGGATAAATAAGGTAATTTTTACCAACCCGTCGTTTCGGCAACTTATCCCCAGAAAAAAAATTGATGATAAATCTGAAAACGTTGTAAGGTCAATTCTCGAAGATGACCGGTCCAATATATGGATGGCAACCAAATCAGGAAATATCTATATCTATGACAGTACACTTTCTATAAAGGCCTCTATTGAAAAGCTTTCCCTGATTAAAGAAAATCTGCAGGGTTTTAATGTTTATTGTATGATGCAGGACAGTAAAGGCTACCTGTGGCTGGGATCCAAAGGCGGAGGCGTATCTATCAGCACCAGGCCGCTCAGGGAATATAACCGTGATTATGGTGATTTACGATTTTACCATTATGTAAATGATCCTAATGATACAGGCTCATTGAGCAGTAATTTCGTTTATTCGATAAGAGAAGATATTGCAGGTAACATCTGGATAGGCACTTATGGTGAAGGACTGGTTCTGGTGGAAAGAAAGACTCCTGAAAAGTTGATTTGCAAAAGATTCAATCAGTCGAATACCAATTTATCCAGCAATGAAATAAGACAAATATTTATAGACAGCCAAAACAGATTCTGGCTTGCCACGACCTTCGGACTGGACCTGAAAGAATCCATCTCCGGCCAAAATGATTCTTCTATATTCAGAGCTTTTAATTACAATCCCGCCGATACCTCTACCATCAGCTACAATGATGTAATTCACATATTTGAAGATAAGGCACACAATCTTTGGTTTGGCACTTTTGGCGGAGGGGTAAATAAACTTAAGTTTAAGGATGATGGATTTAATTACACTCACTTCAATACACAGAAGGGACTGGTGAATGATGCTGTATTCGGTATTCTTGAGGATAATGAAGGATTTCTCTGGTTCAGCACAGAGAATGGAATTTCCAGGTTTGATCCGGAGAAAGAATCATTCGAAAATTATGATAAGGACAACGGACTTGTATCATCTAACTTTTCGGAAAACACCTGTCTCAAAACTCACCTTGGATTGCTGGTTTTCGGGACAATTAACGGAGCCCTGGTTATCAACCCTGAGAAATTAATTAAGCCTGAGTATGATCCGCCGATTGTATTGGCAAACTTCCAGCTTTACAATAAGGATGTTAATATCCGCGATCCTGACTCTCCCATAAAAAAGAATATTGAATTCCTCGACGAGATCACCCTGTCGTATAATCAAAATAGTTTTAGTTTTGAATATACTGCGCTGAGCTATTTCGATCCTCTTAAAAATAAATACTCTTTCATTTTAGAGGGATTTGAGAAAAGCTGGAATGAAGTCGGGAATCAAAGAAAAGCGACCTATACCAATATTCCGCCAGGCAGCTATGTCTTTCAGGTTAAAGCCGCCAACTGGGATGGTACATGGAATCAAATGCCCAGATCCATTAAGATTAAAATCCTCCCCCCGATCTGGAGAACAAATCTTGCTTACGGAATCTATGCCATTTTACTGATTTTGCTTTTTGAAATCTCCAGAAGGATTTTTACAAAATATTACCATATGAGGAACGACCTCAGGCTTGAAAGGAGAATCAACGAAATTAAGCTTCAGTTTTTCACTAATATTTCACATGAGATCAGAACTCCTTTGACCCTGATTCTGGGTCCTCTGGATGATCTGATGAAAGTGAAAGACCTCCCGCCCTCAGCCATTAAACCTCTGGAGATCATAAACCGAAATGGCAGAAAGATGCTCAGGCTTATTAACCAGTTACTTGATTTCAGGAAAATTCAGAATAATAAAATGAAGCTGAGAGTTCAGGAAATTGAAATCGTTGAATTCAGCAGGCAAATATTTGAAAATTTCCAGTACCTGGCCCTGCAAAACCATATCAACTACACATTTTCAACCAATAAAAAGGAATTCCTGTTGTGGGCAGATCCTGAAAAGCTGGATATCGTTATGTTCAATCTGCTTTCAAATGCATTCAAGTTTACGCCCGATAACAGAAGTATTGAACTTAAGATTCTTGTTAATGAGATTGAAAAATATGTGGAAATACAGGTTAAAGATGAAGGAAAAGGGATATCTCAGGATAAAATCTCACTCCTCTTCGACCGTTACACCAATCTGTCATTCGACGCCCGTGGTTTTTCGGGAACGGGCATAGGACTATCTCTTTCCCGCGAGCTGGTGCGCCTTCACAAAGGAGACATTTTCGTTCAGAGTGAAGCTCAAAAAGGCAGTACTTTTACTTTACAGTTACCCATTGGAAAGGACCACTTCTCTCAGGAACAAATGGCTGATAAAGAATATGTGAGTGACGATTCACATAAGTTCTTCATACAGGATATCAGTCAGCCTGAAGAACCTGAGGATGACAAAGAGACTAATCCGGATGAAAAGAGATTCAAACTTCTGGTAATTGAAGATAATGCTGAAATCCTGAAATACATTACTCAGGGGCTATTCGACAGGTATACCATTATTACGGCAACTAATGGACTGGAAGGACTTAAGATCATTTCGGAGTTTCATCCTGACCTGATAATTACTGATGTCATGATGCCCGTTATGGATGGAATAGAATTCACCAGAAAGGTGAAAGAAAATTTTGATACCTGCCATTTGCCGGTAATCATGCTGACTGCAAAATCAGGCATTGACAACCAGATTGATGGCTTTGAGAGCGGTGCGGAGGCATATATTCTGAAACCCTTTAATTCCAGATACCTGAATGCAATAATTTCAAGCCTGCTAAAGCAAAGGCAATTGATTTTTGAGCGGTATTCAGGAAAACCTGAAATTGAGCCGGGGAACATCAAAATTAACTCCCGTGACGAGGAGTTTCTGAAAAAAATCGTAAAAATTATTGATGAAAATTATTCCGATCCTGATTTTAATGTTGAAAAAATGGTGAGCATTTCTGAGGTTGGGAGAACGGTATTTTACAATAAAATTAAAGGTCTTACCAGCCTCACACCGGTTGAGTTTCTAAGGCTAATGAGGCTTAAGATTGCCTGCCGCCTGCTCGAATCGCTGGAATACAATGTAACTGAGGTTGCCTATATGACCGGTTTTAATGACGAAAAGTATTTCCGGAAATGTTTCAGACAGGAATTTGGAAAAACCCCTTCCGAATTCAGGAAAAGTTTTAAGGAGGTTAAATCCGGAAAAAATTTAAAATCATGATAACTGACCCCGATTCATATGTTCAAGGGATGAATAAATTTCCATAATCTGTTTTCCGGCTGGCCTGTGGAAGTCAGTTATCCTCAATTTTTTTCGCCCATAATTATTAGTTTTGACCTAAACTCCTCCCTTCGATATCTGCATTTTTTTATACCTTTGTCACTTAATTTAGACTTATTCCAAACATGTCGCTTACTGAAATACAGGACCAGATAGTGGAAGAATTTTCTTCTTTTGATGACTGGATGGACCGTTACAATTACCTGATCGAACTGGGACACGAGTTGCCTGCTATTGATCCGAAATACAGGACTGATGAGTATCTTATCAACGGTTGTCAGTCGAAAGTATGGCTGCATGCGGAATATGAGAATGGTAAAATGAGTTTTACAGCCGACAGTGATGCGATTATTGTAAAAGGAATTGTTGCCTTGCTGATTCGGGCCCTGAACCATCAGGATGCTTCGGAAATTATGAATGCAGATTTGTATTTTATTGATAAGATCGGTCTCAAGGAAAACCTTTCTCCAACCCGAAGCAACGGACTGGTATCCATGGTAAAAAAGATGAAAATGTATTCTCTTGCTTATCAGGCTAAACATTCAGGGCAATAAATTTGTTTGTGATTTAGAGAGGGATAAAAACATGGCAGAAGTAAAAAATTTCCTGCAGATTGAAACTGAGATCGTGCAGGTACTCAAGAATATCTTTGATCCGGAAATCCCGGTTAATATATACGACCTGGGACTTATTTACGCGATCGATGTGGACGACAGCAACAAGGTGGAAATCACCATGACGCTTACAGCTCCTAATTGTCCGGTGGCCGATTCACTACTTGAAGAAGTGCGCGAAAAGGTAAGAGGCATTGATGGGGTTACCGATGCAAAAGTTAACCTGACCTTCGACCCTCCCTGGGATGAATCCAATCTCAGCGATGAGGCGAAGCTTGACCTTGGCCTGATGTAATGGCCTCCCCATCACATTCGCAAGAAATAAAATCCGAAGCCCTGCGCCTCGGATTCAGCGATTGTGGAATCTCAGCAGCAGATTATCTCGAAACGGATGCATCACGTCTGAAAGACTGGCTGAGTAAAGGCAGGAATGCAAGCCTCAAATACATGGAGAATCATTTCGACAAACGCTGTGACCCCCGCCTGCTGGTTGAGGGTGCCAAATCGGTTGTGTCGGTCATCCTGAATTATTACCCCGCAGAAAAGCAATCCGATCCCAATGCTCCTGTGCTGGCTAAATATGCATACGGACAGGATTACCATGATGTGGTGAGGGACAAGCTAAAACAACTTCTTGAATATACCAGAAAGCTAATCCCCGGCTGTGAAGGCCGTGTGTTTACTGATTCAGCTCCCGTTCTGGAACATGCCTGGGCCAGCCGGTCGGGGCTGGGATGGATAGGCAAGAATTCTCTCCTCCTGAGTGAACGATTCGGATCATTCGTATTTATCGGGGAGATGATTGTTACAGCCGGGCTTGAGTACGACAAAGCCGTAAATGATATGTGCGGAAGCTGCCGCAATTGTATTACCTCCTGTCCTACGGGGGCTATTGTGGCCGACAGGGTGGTTGATGCCGGAAAATGTATTTCCTACCACACCATAGAAAATAAAGGCTCAGAAATGCCAGCTGACCTGAAAGATAAATTCAAAAACCGGGTCTTTGGATGTGATATCTGCCAGGACGTTTGCCCATGGAATAAAAAAATCAGTCCTCATGAAGTACCGGATTTCTCCCCTGCTCCGGGCCTCCTGTCAATGAATGCAAAGGAATGGCATGAAATGGACAGAGGAGTTTTTAATACTCTTTTCAGGGATTCAGCAGTTAAACGCGCAAAATATGAAGGACTGAAAAGAAATCTCGAATTCCTGAAACCCTCATGAAACAAGGCTTAAAAGGAAGTTACTGAAAGATTCTTCAAATATATTCATCTGCAGAAATTATCGAAAGTACTAAATACGCCCTCCTGTCAACAAAAATGCATTCTTAACCTTCAGGGAAATTCCCTTTATAAAATTTGCGAAACCCTGATTTAAGGCATCCTGTTTAAGTAGGCAGGCATCAGGAAATTTAATTAACTTTAAATTCTCAAATGATAACCTGATCGACCTGAAAATTAATCCTCTAAATGAATAATCAGACTTATACATGGACTGCAAAGGATGGTAGAAAAATCTTTGCCCAAAGCTGGAAAGCAGAACAGGACGAAAAAAAGCTTATCATGCTCGTTCATGGACTGGGAGAACATTGCAGCCGATACGAGCATTGGGCAGAATTCTTTAACCGCAAAGGATACTCCATGATTGCCCTGGACCTTCACGGGCACGGGAAGTCGGAAGGTAAACGCGGACATGTAAAATCGCTGGATGTCCTGTTGGACGACATTGATCTGCTGTATGACAAGAGCTCAGAGATCTTTCCGGATTACAGTAAAATTCTGTATGGACATTCCATGGGCGGAACTCTGGTTTTAAATCACGTCATTAGAAGAAACAGGCCCCTCAAGGCACTCATTGTTACCTCCCCATGGCTTAAACTTTATAATGAACCCTCTGAATTTCTTTTGAAACTGACGGGTTTCCTGAAAAAAGTTTTTCCATCCCTAAGTATATCCAACCAGCTTAAAGCTGAACAGATATCCCATGACCCGGAGATTGTGAGGGATTACGAGCGCGACCCACTTAACCACGACCGTATCTCCCTGAAAATGTTTCACGAAATATACCAGGCCGGATATCATGCACTCAGAAATGTTTACAAGATTAACTGTCCTTTTCTGATTATGCATGGAACCGCTGATACTATTTGCTCTCCAAAGGCGAGTCAGGATTATGTTCTGAACACCAGTAAAAGAACACACCTTAAAATGTGGGAAAATCAATACCACGAGCTGCATAACGAATTTATAAAAGAGGATGTACATGCCTATATTGTCGACTGGCTTGTCAAAAACAAAATCTGATTCTGATGTCCACCTTCCGAAGTGAAATAGATTTGCAGGCCTCCTCAATCAGGATAGATCACCGGGGCCGGGTTTTTTTTCACGGGTCCTGCTTTACCGATAATATCGGGCAAAAGCTGAAGGATCTGCACTTTCCTGTAATAATTAATCCCTTTGGTGTTGTCTATAACCCGCTGAGTGCACTGAACAGCCTTGGCATCATTCTCGATAATGACGAATACACAGAGGATGATATTGAATGTTTTAATGAGCTCTGGTTTTCCTGGGACCATCACAGCAGCTTCTCGAATGCCAATAAAGACGAGTGTCTGAAACACATCAACGGGGAGATCAAATCCGCTTCTAAACATCTTAAAAAAACCGATGTTCTGCTGCTGACTTTTGGAACTGCCTTCGTTTATCGACTTAAAAAGAACGGAAGAATAGTTTCCAATTGCCATAAACTGCCGGAAAAAGAATTCGATCGTATCTTCCTGGAGCCTGAGTCTATTGTTCGTGCATGGTCTTCCTTTATCCCTGAATTGCTGAAGAAAAACCCGGCCATGAAAATTATTTTCACCATCAGCCCGGTGCGACACTGGAAGGACGGAGCTCATGGAAACCAGCTTAGCAAAGCTTCACTTTTGCTGGCAACAGACCAAATTTGCAAAATGTTTCCTGATAATACAGAGTATTTCCCGGCCTACGAAATTCTGATGGATGATCTCAGGGATTACCGTTTTTACGCAGAGGATATGTTTCATCCCAATTCCATTGCGGTAAATTATATCTGGGAAAAATTTGAAAAAGCCTATTTCAAAAAAGAAACTATTGAAATCAACAAAGAACTTACCGCTATTCTACAGGCAAAGAATCACAGGGTTTTTAATAAAGAAACCGATGCCTACCGCAAATTCAGCGAGAAACTGGCAGAACGGATAAAAAAGTTTAAGAAGGATTATCCTTATATTGATTTTTGACGTTTATCCCACCCCAACCTCCCGCATGAGACGGGATAAGCTCTCCCACAAAAGGGAGGGGCTTCCAAAAAAGAGATCTATCATCAGATAATATGGAGCTTTAGAAGTAAGAAATATAAAAACTCTCCCAACTTATATCAGCAATCCTGTTTTGTCTAATCTTTTAAGTATTTTGTTAAACATAAATTGAACAATCCCTGCCTGCATTTGTTATTAGTGAATCTGAAACCAAAAATTGATTATAAACCAGTATGAAATCCTTTTATTCACTTAGTATAAGTTTTATTCTGATTCTTTCCCTCCAGGTAAGCGCCTTTGGGCAGGACAGGGGAGTTCTGGAAGGCCGTATATATAATTCTAAAAATAACCAGCCACTCGAGTTTGCAACCATAGCTATTTATGGTACCAGCATCGGATCCATCAGCGATCTGGATGGTAAATTTCTGTTTACCGGTCTGAAACCGGGATATGTTGAAATCCGGGCAAGCTCAGTGGGCTATGAACCTTATGTTTCTGAACCAATACTTGTTACAAATGCAAACAAGGTATTTATTGATATCCCCATGAAGGAATCAAATATTGCCCTGGATGAGATAACCGTCAAAGCCTCCCCGTTTCGTAAAAACGAGGAAAGTCCTGTTTCTCTCAGAAGAATTGACCTGGTTGAAATTGAAAAAAACCCGGGTGGTAACCGCGACATTTCAAAAGTGATTCAATCATATCCGGGTGTTGCATCAACTCCATCATTCAGAAACGATATCATTGTTCGTGGCGGGGGAGCTGCGGAAAACAGGTTTTACCTCGATGGGGTGGAGATTCCCAACATAAACCATTTTGCAACCCAGGGAGCTTCCGGAGGTCCTGTGGGAATCATTAATGTGGATTTTATCAGGGAAGTGGATTTTTATTCTGGGGCATTCCCTGCTGACCGGGGAAATGCACTGAGTTCAGTGCTTGAGCTAAAACAAGTTGATGGAAACAAAGACAAACTTAAAGTGAAGGGATCTGTCGGGGCATCAGATATTGCTCTTACCCTCGACGGACCTTTAGGTAAAAACACTTCTTATATAATGTCAGCAAGGCGTTCTTACCTTCAGTTCCTTTTTTCCCTGATTGGGCTTCCCTTTCTCCCTACATACAACGACTTCCAGTTTAAAACCAAAACCCGGATTGATGAGAAAAACGAAATTACCGTAATCGGTCTGGGGGCCATTGACCAGTTTGCCCTCAACCTGAAAGCCAATGAAACGGAAGAGCAGCGGTTCATCCTGGGATACCTCCCTGTAAATGAACAATGGAGTTATACTGTCGGAATGGTTTACAAGCATTATAAGGAAAATGGATACGATACCTGGACCGTCAGCAGAAATCATCTGAATAATACAAGCTATAAATACCGGAATAATGATGAAAATGATAGTTTAACATTGAACTACCATTCCAATGAAATTGAAAACAAACTCAGGTACGAGCACAATTCCCGTCTGGGTTCCGGACTCAGTATTAACTACGGTGCAAATCTGGAGTATGCATACTATGATAATTATACTTTTAATAAGACCTATATCAATGGAAGTCCTGTTACCATTGATTTTTCCAGCACTCTGGATATGTATAAATACGGAATCTTTGCTCAGACCAGTAAAAAAGTACTCAAAGACAGGCTAAGTCTGTCGCTCGGTGTAAGAGCCGACGGGAACAGTTATTCCAGCGAAATGTTGAACCCGCTCAAACAGCTGTCGCCCCGATTTTCGGCATCCTATATGCTGGCACAGAAGTTCTTCCTGAACTTCAATCTGGGCAGGTATTACCAGGTACCACCCTATACCATGCTGGGCTACAGGAATACTGCGGGTGATCTGGTAAATAAGGAAAACGGAATTTCATATATTAGCTCCGATCATATTGTTGGAGGAATTGAATGGCAACCTACCGATCAGTCAAGACTCACAGTAGAGGGTTTCTATAAGTACTATCAGAACTATCCCTACAGTGTCAACGATTCCATTTCTCTTGCCAGTAAAGGAGCTGATTTTGGCACCTTCGGAAATGAAGCAGTAAAGTCCATCGCCGACGGAAGGGCTTTTGGTATGGAAATTCTTTACCGGAACAAAGATTTCCTTGGAGGAAACCTTGTGGCTTCCTACACTCTTGTAAGAAGCGAATCACAGGCATTCAGATCCGAGATACTTGCATTGGGAAAATGGGTTCCAACAGTCTGGGATAACCGGCACATAATAAATATTACCGGCATAAAGGAATTCAAAAAGAACTGGCGACTGGGATTAAAATGGCGTTTTGTAGGTGGAGTTCCCTATACTCCTTATGACAAATTAGGCTCCAGTTATAAATTAGCCTGGGATGTAAACGGACAGGGGATTCTTGATTATTCACGTTTCAATCAGCAAAGACTTTCTGCATTTCATCAGCTTGATCTGAGGCTTGACAAGGAATGGTTTTTCAATCGTTTTTCGCTCAACCTCTATCTTGATGTTCAGAATGTTTATAACTTTAAGGCAGATCAGCAGAAAGTTCTGCTTTTGGATGGCAATTCTGTAATCAACCCGGGCGACCCACTTCCACAGCAGCGCTATGCGCTGAAGGAAATAAGTACCACCGGTGGAACAGTGTTGCCAACTGTAGGTATTATCTTTCAATTTTAAACAGCTCCGTATGAAAATAACAGCAGCATTTGTTTTCACGGCAGTCATTATATCATACCTGTCGTGCACCAGCTCCAGAATACAATCACCTCCTGAGTCTCTGACATACAACAGAGATACAACAGGAATCCCCATTACAATTGAATTTACCAGAGGTGAAAGCTTTAACCATCCTCTTATGGCCATTTGGGTCGAAGATGAAATGGGCAGATTTGTACAAACTCTTTTTGTCGCGGAGTCAATCGGAAAAGGGGTTTTCAAACATGGTGATGCCACAACCGGTAAATGGCTTCCGGGTCCTATTTCAAGACCGGCCGCACTTCCATACTGGTCGCACCGAAGAGGGATAAAAAATTCACACGGATTGTACCTTCCTGATCAGGAAAATCCGGTTGCAGATGCATATACCGGGGCTACCCCTTCCGGTAATTTCATTCTTCATACACGGATAGAAGATACAACTCTTCGTAAATTTTCGGTGTATTTTGAAATCAATCAGCCCTGGGACTGGAACGAATACTGGACGAATAACAAATATCCCGACGACTACGATTACAAAACATCTTCACAACCGGCACTGGTTTATATGGCCGATATTGATCTGAAATCGGGAATAAAGGATTATGATATGACTGTTATTGGCCATTCTCATTATTCGGGTCTGAATGGAGATCTTGATACGGACCTGAGCACCATGACTACGGCTCTGGATATTGCAAAGAATATTCATATCAGTCTGGAGTAAAGTTGGTTCTTCACAATGGTTTTTCGGTTTTTAGCCTGATACTTCCGTCTGCCGGCTTACATATTACTGTAAAATAGATTTCAAGTATATTTACTGACTTTTAGGAGTGAACTCAAGATTTCATTATCTTGCTGAAAATTATTTTACATTTTTTCTGACATGGATCGTTTTCAGGTACTTTTTGAAATCTATCGGAAAAATATTGAAGAGTTCAATTCTTATCAGGAAGAAAGCTTAAAATTCCTGATGGGATACCTTGATTCTTACCTTGAATTCTTCAGCCTTAAGCCTAAAAACGCCATAATCTATTCCTGGGATGAGCCACCCGCACCCACCCGGGACCCATTAAAAGCCATGAAGCTTATGACCGATTCCTTCTGGCATGTCAGAATGGGCATGATCCTCAAAGTACCCAGGGTTGATTTGCCCGAACAGGTTCTGGTTTTCGAAATGCTCTTTAAAAAATATAAAGGCAATTTTATCATGAAGCTGGGAAATGATCCCAGTATACAGATACCCTTTCAAAACGGAAAATGGTTCTACTACGAATTCAATAAGTCATTATATGAATTTCTGGTCGACTTTTACCAGAATGATATGGAAAAATTTCTTGATCAGCCGGAATCCAATAAGCTGGGCTTTAACTATCCAATGCATAACTAAAACATGCAGCCATGATAAAAAAAATACTCTTTCTTCTTGTCATTCCATTTGCATTTACTGCATGTCTGAACAATTCGGGAAATGAAGGAAACAAGCTTAATAATAACGAAAAGCTTCAGGAATATCTCCTACAGGGCTGGAATACCTGGGACAATTCCGATCTTTTGAATCTGGTTTATTTACCCGAAGGTTTGTCTTTACGACTGAGTTTCAGAACAACCTTAAGAGGGGATTTTCCTTATTTTCTGGAACAGACCACCGTGAATACTCCGGGGAACGGATCAACCGGGGTTATAACTCCTGTAGCCCATTCATACGACGGCAGGTATATCGATATGATCCTCACCTGGAAGGGAATGAAGGCGAGAATACAAGTGGCAAGGGAAAAAAGAGACGTTATGATTCTTTACACTCCCATTGTTGTCCCCGATCATCCTCACATAATGATTCTGGAAGCAGGTATTCTCTATAACAGACCGGGTCGCGTGGAGAAAAAAAAGAGTATTATCCAGGCCGATGTGAGTCAGAAGACTTTTTCCATTCAGTCTTCAGCGCCTGAATTAAACATACCTCTGGCCTTATCGAGTCCATACATCAGCGTAAATTCCAATGTTGAAACAGCATTCTTCACAGGTTATGGAAGGAACCTGGAATCGATAAAAAAATATATGCTGAAGCGAAGGGAAATTTACGAGGATCAGCTTAAGGTTTATGGCGATTTATCGGAACCCTATAATGCCATGCGTACCCTGCTTGGTAACAACATTATTTACGACGCCTTCAATAACAGGGCTATTGCGCCCGTTTCAAGAGCCTGGAGTGAAGACTGGGGCGGTTATGTATTGTTCGACTGGGATACTTATTTTACTGCAGCCCTTTTCGCAACCAACGATAAATACCTGGCCTATTCAAATGCAATTGCCATTACAAAATCCATCACCCCGGCTGGTTTTATACCCAACTTTACAGCGGCCCTGGATAATAAATCCTCATTCGACCGTTCCCAGCCACCGGTTGGAAGCATTATTTCAAAGCTGATTTATGAGAAGTACCAGGATAAATGGTATCTGGCAGAGGTTTTCGACAATCTCCTGACATGGAACCGCTGGTGGGATAAGAGCCGGAACAACCAGGGTTTTCTCTCATGGGGATCTGATCCGGCAGAAAATACCGATCAGGCAAATACAAAACAGGCGGCTATGTGGGAGTCAGGACTCGATAATTCTCCACTCTTCGACGAAGCTGTTTTTAACGATTCAACTCACATGCTCGAGCTTGCAAGCGTTGATCTGCTGAGCTTATATATAGCCGATTGCAAGGCCCTTGCCTTCATTGCAAATGAGCTTGGCAAAAACAGCGAAAAGGATGAACTGCTCAACAGGGCATCCGTGTACAGTGCAAAATTGAACGAGCTCTGGGATGAGAAAAGCGGCATCTACCGTGATAAGGATCTTACCACCGGAAAATTCAGCAAGCATCTTGCCCCAACCAATTTCTACCCGCTGCTGGCAGGTGTTCCAAGCCAGGAACAGGCTCGCAGAATGATTGATGAACACTTTATGAATCCTGCTGAATTTTTTGGCGATTATATTCTACCGTCTATTGCCAGGAATGATCCGGCATTCCCCGACAATTCATACTGGAGAGGACGAATATGGGCTCCCATGAATTTCCTGGTGTATCTCGGACTCCGGAATTACGATCTTCCTGATGCCAGGAAAATTATGTCTGATAAATCCCTCAAACTGTTTATGAAGGAGTGGACGGAAAATCATAGAATCTACGAAAACTATAATGCCGTTACCGGTGTCGGGGGAGACGTTAAAAACTCCAACAGCTTCTATTCCTGGAGTGGTCTGTTTGCGCTGATTCCAATAATGGAAGAGGGACACTGGTAGATCATCTGAAAACCTAAACTGTGAAAATGAAACTGACACTTTTTCTGTTCCTGTTCGGTTTGATTGTAGTAAGTTCCTGTACAACTTACCACGATTTTAATAAGGAAAATTCATTTGTATTTCACATAAACGATTCCTCCCAGGTTGTATTGGGCGCAGAAAATCGCAAAGGACCGGAAGACTGTTCGGCTGTTGCCTACCTGAACAGACTGGAAACCGGCCTTCTTCTGACTATAAGGGTTACAGACGACTCCGTGCGAACAGGTAACGAATCCTCCTACATGAACGACGGGGTTGAAATTTATATGGATCTTCGTCCACCCCGGCTGCGCAAACGGAATATTTATGAGAAAGGAGTATTTCAGGCAGTAGTAATTCCCTTACCCGGCAAAAAAAATGTAGCTCCCATTGAATGGTTTCCTAAGAATTATCACTCTGAACTTACGGGAGCCAGAGCCATTACTCAGTTAAATGACAGCGGTTATGTTGTTCAGGTTTTCTTCCCCTATTCCAATTTAAGGAGAAATCATTACTGGCCCAGAAACAGCTTCGGAATTGATATCGCAATAAACGATGCTGATTCATTAAACCGTGAAACACAAATGATGTGGAGAGGAAAGGCTGATAACTGGTCGAGTCCTGCAAACTTCGAAACCATTACACTCCCTAAGGAGGACAAGCCAAATCGCAGAGCCAATCCGGAGCTTTCAGGGAAACCAAATGTACTTCTGATTCTTACCAGCCAGCAGACGATTAACGCCATGAGTGCCTATGGAAATCCTTATCTCAAAACCCCGAATATGGACGCTTTGGCTCAGGCAGGAATCCGCTTTACTCAGTCATATTGCAGTTCACCAGCCATTGGGCCGGCGCTTTCTTCCATTCTTACGGGAAAATATCCTCACCTGACTGGTGTGAATTATACAGGAGATAAGCCCGACAGTCTCTGGATGAACCTTGGCCATATAATGCGGGCAGGGGGTTATGAGAGCATCTGGGGAGGGAAATGGGATTTACCTGAAGCTTTCCCTAATACCTCAGTACAGGATAGTTCGACAGGTTTTCGAATGATCAATTTCATAAATCCTGAAAGAGCAACCGGCAGAGCCATTGACTCAGACAGTCCGCTTACTGAAGCCATGACCAAGCAATTGCAGCGACGTCCGACAGAACCCTGGCTGATGGTGGTTTCTTACCTGAATCCTCATGATATTGCGCTCCTGCCGGCCAAACCTGATATATATCTGCCCGCAGTGAATCCGGAGAGCGCTCCCCCTCTGCCACAGAATTTTAACAGCAATGAGAATGAACCCCTGTTTCTTCTCGATTGCAGGAGAGAAATTACATATGATAATACACTGTCCATTGTTCAGAAATACAATCCCGCTCAATGGAGGAACTATATTTTCCAATATTACAAGCTTGTTGAAAAAGTCGATGCCGAAATAGGCAAGATACTTACCATGCTTGAAACTACCGGTTATGACCAGAATACACTGATTATCCTTACCAGCGATCAGGGTGACGGAAATGCATCCCACCGCTGGGCGGGCGGATTGTCAGCTTATCAGGAAGCCGTGCAGGTTCCTCTAATTATCAGCTGGTTCGGAAAAGATTTTAAAAAACAAGTCGATTCTTATCATCTTGTTTCTGGAATGGATATTCTGCCAACCATTCTTGATTATGCAGGCATTACCGAACCGCAAGGAGTAAACGGAAGAAGCCTGAAACCCATTATTGAGAAGCCCGACACCTCCTTCAGGGAGTTTTTGATTACAGAGATTGCATCCGATCCGTCAAAACCTGAAAGAATGGGCAGGATGATACGTTACCGGAGCTTTAAATATGTGCTGTATTCCTATGGCATATCCAATGAGCAGCTTTTTGATCTGCAGAATGATCCCGGCGAAACGGTTAACCTTGCAGGCAATCCGAACTTCTCGGAAATAAAGGAACTGCTCCGTTCAAACCTGGAAAGCAGAATGGCTAAGACTAAAGATTATTTTCCGATTGAAAAATAATGGCTGTTTAAACAGCTTTTTAAAATCCCATAAAAGAATTAGCACCAGCCTGCCGTATTAATTCCCTAAAACTATTCGCTCTTCCCGGCAATTTTATTGTTCCAGATAACGAATATTGCTATCACCACAAACCACTGCAACAGGCAGGTCATAAGGCTGAAAGGTTTAAAGGGATTATACCATTCGCCCGGTGCAAACTTTGTGGCTGCCAGCATCATCCACCAGGCTAGCAGAAGTACGCCCGCCGCAGGAACAAAATAACGCATGGTTAATTCCCACCACCTGCCAAGTACCCAGTCGGAGGGAACTGTTTCCAATTCTTTTCTGAAACGCATAATTCCGGCTTTAGCCATTACAATGGCAAAGAAAATGCCCGATATGATGAGTCCAAGTCCCCATACAAAATCCTGGTTACTCAGAAAATCAAGACTCATAACTGAGGGTATTCCCAGCAGATATACTGCAGGAATAATAATCCAGAGCGCTGTGCTCCTTTTCATCCCCCTATCCACAAAAACCCTGGCTGAGAGCTCGAACATGGAAATCATCGATGAAAAGCCGGCAAAAGATAATCCCAGGAAAAACATGATTGCAAGAACTCTTCCGTAATGCATGCTGCTGAATAGCTGCGGTATCCATATAAAGGTAAGGCCGGTGGAAGCAGGACCACTGGTTTTCATTACCTCAAGAACTTCCTGGTCACTGAATCCCTGACCGTGCTGAAGGACGGAAAAGACAGTAGAAAAAATTATGACGGCCATTAGCAGGGAAACAGTATTATTCCCAATTCCGGTAATAAAGGCATTTTTTACGGTTCCGTGTTCCTTTTTCATATAGGCAGCATAGGTAAGGAAGAGTCCCCAGCCGGCTCCGGTATCCCAAGCATTCTGGGTCAATGCCTGAAGCCAAATCTCCGGATTGGCAAGCTGCGACCATTGAGGCCGGAACAGATATGAAATCCCTTCCATGGCTCCGGGCAGGGTAATTGCCCTGACGAAGGTTATTAGAATGATCAGAAGCAGAATGGGAATAAGGATCATATTGACTCGTTCAATGGAACGTATGCCCTTCCAAATAGCCAGTGCTCCAAATCCCACTGCGAGAAAATGAAAGAGATATGGCATGGGTCCCGACTGGAAATTTTCCCAAACCATAAGGGAGGAGGCATTATCGACAGGCAGGGGAAATAAAACAGACTGAAGCAGAAAGTACATGGCCCAGCCAAGAATCACCGCATAGAAAAAGGAAATCCCTGCAGCTACAAATCCCACAAAGCTCCCCATCCAGGCAAACTTTTTACCCAAAACCGCTGCAAAGGAGCCAACAACTCCTTTACGGTATTTCTCCCCCAGCATATATTCGGTTATGATCAGGGGGATACTCCACAGAAATAAAAAAACAATCCATGTTATAATGAGTGCTCCCGCTCCATTCTCACCCCCGTTTTGTGCCGCTATTCTGGGAAATCTCCATATATTTCCCGTCCCTACAGCAATGCCCAGAGCACTCAGCAGTAATCCCAGCCGGGAGGAGAAACGTTGATCTACAGACTTATCTATTGACATACGATTTATCTTAGGCCGATAAATCTAATAAAAAAAGACGGGAGTTTAATAAGGTCAAAGACATAAGAGTCTCCAGGTCCTACGACTTTGCTTTTCGGCTGCTGAGAAATGCTATCAATGAATAAACAGCTGCAATGATCAGAAGATTAAAAACAAAATTCATTAGGGTATCGCTCACGGAATGCGAATGCGAGTCAATATCAATAAAAACATAAACCGAATATACAACTGCCGCCAGTGCAATAAGCCATCCCATTAATGAAACAGGTAAAAACAGGATGCCGGACCTTTTAAACCAGGGGAATTTCATGGTGTTGTTTTTAAAGTGCAAAAATTATCAATATTAATATGCTTGACATGATAATCAGAATATTAAACCATACAGCTTTAAGAAAAGTTATACCATCCGGGCTTCCGGAAAGGAAATAAACTTTTCGGATGACAAAAATATTTATGATAATAAATACCATGGGAGTAAGCAGAAAAAAAAGAATACTTGAAATCCGGCTCATGGCTGACAGTTCATGAAGGTTTGAAGCAAGGCTTGTCCCGGGCATAAATAAGCTTTTCATAATAAGTGCCGCAATTAAATAAAGGGGTATGCTCAACCACCAGAGACTTAGAACGGAATGATCCTTTGCTTTGGAGATCGCTTCTGATAACATATCCTGATGTTTTAGATTTTTAATTTCCGGCTTGCTCATATCAAGCAACTTATTTTCGAAGTCTTTCATTTTCATAATCAATAATTACAAAAGTTCGTTTTGGTTGCATTTTTCCCGAAGTTTTACAAGTCCCCGTGAAAGAATCGATTTAACTGTCCCTTCATGAATGTCAAGTATTTCAGCTATCTCCCGGTTGCTTTTCCCTTCAAAATATCTTAGCGATAATACCTCCTGATATTTGACAGGAAGCATTCTCAACTGCTGCAGCACTTCCAGATATTGCTTATGCTTCTGCATCTCAGCTTCGGCTTCTTCCCGGTCATCGTTAAGGAAGAATTGAAATTTCTCTCTATTCACTCCAAAGGACCTTTCAAAAATGGAATTTCTTTTTCTTTGTTTACGGAAATGGAGATTTATCTCGTTGGTAGCAATCCTGTATAGCCATACTTTTATGGATATTCCCCGATATGAAAAGTTTTTTACATGAAGGAATGCCTTATAAAATGTATCTGCAGCAATATCCGCAGTTTCGTCAAAACTCCCTGTCCGCCTCAGAATATAGCCGAATATTGATTTATAGTAAAGTTTAAATAACTCTGAAAAGAGTGAAGGATTTTCTTTTATTCTTTCAAGGAGTTCTTTTTCATCCATTATTACATTGCCAATTTGATGCAATAATACAATTTCCCTTCTTTGGTTGCATTTTATGTTAGGATAGGCAAAAAAATAACTCGCCAGACTCTTTGAAAATGACTGATGCAATTTAAAATCAGGACTTCGGAAAAACTCTAATTCGCCTTTTCCGAACAATTAAACATCCAGTGCACACCAAATTTATCCTGACAACTGCCATAATAATCACCCCAGAACATGTCCTGTAATTCCTGTTCAACCTTCCCGCCTCCGGAAAGAGCATTAAACAATCTTCTGGTTTCAGCTCGTGTATCAGGTTCCAGGTTAATATAAACATTGTTCCCCTGATTTACCCTGAAACCAAGTGATTCAGGAGCATCGGTTCCCATGAGTTTGTGCCCTCCAAGAATAAGCAATTCAACATGCATTACAAGATTTTTATCCTCATCAGCCATAGCTGGCATTTCTGTTGATGGCGGGATGTCGCTGAACCGCATAATTCCATTAATAAAATCGCCTCCAAAAACGGATTTGTAAAAAATAAAGGCCTCTTCGGTATTCCGCGCGAAATTTAAATAAGTGCTGACTTTTGCCATGATTTGGGTTTTAAGATTTTAAAGAAACACTCTCTGTATATATTTTAAAATTATCCAGGATTGCCTGCCATCCGGCTTTTTGCATTTCCGGTGAATTTACCTCTTCCGCTTCAAAAAATTCTTTTACAAGGGTTTGTGAGCCTTTCCGAATAAATTCAATACTTACTTCTCTTCCGTCATCCAGTATATATGCAATTTCTTTATTCAGGGTGATTTTTGTAAAGGTTCCTGAGAAATCGAATCCAAAACTCTTATCCTTTGCCTCCATACGCCAGCTGAACTTTCCTCCAACCTTCAAATCATTTTCTGCGCGGGGTGAGTGCCAGGTATCGCTGGCAAAGTTCCAGTGTATGATATGCTCAGGGAGGGTAAAGCATTCCCAGACTTTTTCAATTCCTGCATTAACAATTACCTGAACATTTATGACTGATTTATTCTGCTCTTTCATATGACTGTGTTTAATAAGTTGAGTAAAGAACCTATTAATAAACATTCGATAATAAATCTTGTTCAGCAGGTGGATTGTTCTGAAAAGTTCAAAAAAAACTAACTTTACAAAAAAAAGCATGGGTACAATTCATATCGAAGCAATGGAATTTTATGCCTTTCACGGGCATTATAAGGAAGAGCAGATCGTGGGAAACAAGTTTCTGGTTGACCTCTTCCTCGAAACCGATATGAAGCGCGCTGCAGAAACCGACGATCTTCATGATGCCGTAAACTACCAGATAGCCTATAAACTGGTTAAGAGAGAAATGGAGACAAAATCAAAACTTCTGGAAAATATTGCCAGCCGCATCCTTGATGCCGTATATAATGAGCTGCCCGGAGTTACCCACGCCAAAGTAACCGTTCGCAAAATGAATCCCCCCATGGGTGGAAAGATGAGAAGTGTAAACGTAAGCCTCAGTCGTTAATATGTCAAAAAAAACATGTCCGAAATGCTCCGCAAGCTTTGAATGCACCGGGGAGGAAGACTGCTGGTGCGAATCGGTGCAAATCCATAAGAAGGATATGCTCAGGATTATTGGTTTGTATACTGATTGTTTGTGTCCTCGGTGTCTGGGGGAGTTTGCGGAGAAGTAGGGGAGCAGTGGGGTAACGGGGTAACGAGGTAACGAGGTAACGAAGTAACGAGGTAACAGGGTTACGAAGTAACGGGGTAACGAATGGGATTTGGCGTGGGAATATGATGTATTTTTAATTTAAAGGTCCGGCATCACCATAGATAGGGTATAATTTTATAGGGAGTTGTTTGCGTATATTCCTTGTATCCCTTCAGCTCAGCGATTAAGGTTTTGTCTTCAAGACTGGTTCTTACCAGAAACAGAATAACCGACAGAGTTACAGGTAAAATGCTCCAGACTGAACCAAAAAGCAAGGGGAAACCAACTGCCTGGAGTATTGAACCCATATAAGCAGGATGCCTTACAAAACGGTATAATCCAGTTTCACACACAGTATGACCCCTGTCTGTTTGTATCCTGACAGTACTGGAAAAAAATCTGTTCTGCTTTTGAGCGATCAGGAATATAAGCTGACCCGCGACGGTAAACAGGAAGCCGCAAATGTATAATCCGGGTGGGAATAGTGGAGACCAGTGATAACGACCGGAATCCAATCCCGCAATTATATACATTGAAACGGTAACGAGTAACGATAATCCCAATATATTCTTATCCCATTGTTTTGTGTTCTCTCCCGGTTTTGAGCGCTCTTTCAATAGTTCTGCATCTACCTGAAATACAGTAAAATTCAAAAGCATCATACTTAAACCTGCGACAACATATACAAGCCCCTGCCAATAGTTAATTTTCCCGGCACTAATAAATATCAGGGAAAAGAAAAATAATGTGCCCAAAACCTGCTTAAGCAAATATCCGGATTTCATTGGTTTCCGATTTAAAAATATTCAGGGTTCGTTACACCCCTTACTTCCTTTTCACCCGTAACTCCATAACCCCTTAACCCTGTTACTCCGTTACCCCGTAACTTCGTTACCCCGTTACCTCGTTACCTCCTTACCCCGTTACCCCGTTACCTCGTTACTTCGTTACCCTAAATCTACTCTTCCGCCTTCGAAAGCAGCCCATTCAGCGTCTCCAGATCCGCATCCACCTTGGTTCCTAGTTCCTTTAACATATCCCGGCTCAGATCCACAGCCTTTACGGAATCTTTGGTATTCGAGGTAGCCGGCTTGATTTTGGTTACGGGTTTTACCTTGGTAACATTCTCCGTTAGCGACTTCCCATCGTCGGTAAGTTTTACAACTTTGTCATCGAAGGTCTGAAGGGAGGATTTCACAGACTTCACACGGGAAATATCTGATTTTACATTCGCAACCGTAACCGGCTTTTCAGAAGTTGAATATTTGGCAATATCTGTGGTTACTTCTTCATAGTTCTTATCTGTTTTTACAACATCGTCCTTCAAAGTGAAAGAAGAGTTTTTAAAGGCATCATAATCAGCCACCCCGCAATCGGCAGGTCTGGGAAGAGCCTTTGCCTGCTCCTGCAGGGTCTGTGCGAATAGCGAAACCGATGTAAACGACAGGATGGCGAGGAAAATAAAAGCTTGTTTTTTCATTTTTAATTTCTTTAGAATTAGTAAAGCAAATTACTAAAAGATTGGTATTAAAAAAAGTGTTTTGTGAGGAAGAAAATTGTATCTTAAGCTGTGTTCTATATTATATGGCTTATACTATTCCTTCAAGTAAAAAATTGATAAAATATATTCCAAAAAAATAAACCCTTCCGGATACAATTTGTTACATTCTAAAATTTAATACCCCCAAATTAAATTGGATTCTCAAAGCAATCAAACCAACAACTCCCCTTTCTCCCTGATCGATGGTGCATCCGGATTTGGATTATCCGTATCCCATGAGAGTGAGGAATTAAGTAAAATTGTTACCAACCTCGACAACGACATTAACGAACGACTGGAAGCTTTTGAGGATATCATAAACATTGATATTGGTGATACCAGTCTGGGACGGGCCCGTAACCTTGAGCGGGAAACAGGATTGCGACAGCTATATATTAAATTCGAGGGAGGGAATCCAACCGGCACACAAAAAGACCGGATTGCCTTTGCCCAGTGCCACGATGCCCTGAGGCGTAATTTTGATTCCATTACACTGGCAACCTGCGGCAATTACGGTGTTGCCGTTGCTCTGGCGGCTCATCTGGCCGGACTTAAATGTTTCATTTTCATCCCCGAAACCTATCATACCAGGCGGATCATTGAAATGGAAAAAATGGGAGCCACCATTGTACGTACTCCGGGAAATTACGAAGACGCTGTGGAGCATTCCAAGCAGGTTGCTCTGGATCGCGAATATTACGATGCGAATCCCGGAGGAGCCAACACGCATTTGCAACTGATTTCTTATGCGGAAATCGCTTTTGAAATTTACGATGTCCTCCACGACGCTCCAAAAATTGTAGCTGCACCCGTATCAAATGGCACCATGCTGGCAGGCATTCACCGGGGCTTTGCAACCCTTTTTAAAAGAGGTAAAACCTCAAGAATCCCCAGAATTGTTGCCGGATCATCCTTTAAAAAGAATCCCATTATTTTGTCATTTAAAAAAGGCCTCGACTATTGCGCCGACCTTTCTCCTGAAACAATACGTGAAACCAAAGTCAATGAGGCCCTCATAAACTGGCATTCCTTCGACGGGGATATTGCCCTCAACTCTATATACTCAAGCGAGGGTTGGGCCGATGATGTTTCTGATTCGCGCTTAAGCTACGTTTCAAAATTATTAAAGGATAAAGAGGGATTGAGCGTTCTGCCTGCCTCAACGGCCGGTCTGATTGCCCTGCTGGAGATGCATAAAAAGGAGGATTTTAATAACGATCGCTTTGTGGCGGTGCTTACCGGGAGGAAATAAAGTTAAGCGCAAAGGCGCTATGGCGCAAAGTAAGCGCAAAAAGATTTAAAATATTGAATAAAAAAACCGCGTAATCATTGCGCCTCTGCGCCATTGCGCTTAACCTTCAAAAACCATGAACCAAACAATCGACGGCCCCGCCATAGTTTACTGCCAGGGAGCATTCAACACTCCCAACGGAAAAACCGCTCACGGACTCGTCCGTTTCACAAGCCGGTATAATGTAATTGCTGTAATCGATTCCGGATATGCCGGACAGGATGCAGGAGAAGTTCTGGACGGAAGAAAAAACGGTATCCCTGTTGTAAAATCCGTTGAAGATGCTGTTGTCACAGCACTGTCAAAGGGAATCGAAATAAAAACCATGGTAATAGGAATTGCCCCGGATGGCGGACGTTTTGAGAAATCCCAGCGAAAAGACATTCTCACGGCCCTGGAAATAGGACTCAATATCGACTCCGGCCTACACGATTTTCTGGGCGATGATCCCGAATTTGGAAAACTGGCAGATTATAAGGGATTGCGCATACGCGACATTCGAAAAACTCCCAACCGGAATGATCTTCATTTTTTCACGGGCGATATCGATAAGGTTACATGTCTGAAACTGGCAGTGCTGGGAACCGATTCGGCCATAGGAAAGCGCACCACCGCATGGATCATCGTGCATGGATTCCGGAATGCCGGAAAAAAAGCTGAATTAATTGGCACCGGGCAAACAGCCTGGATGCAGGGCGCAAAATACAGCTTCATCCTGGATTCATTGATAAACGATTTTGTTTCGGGGGAGATTGAACATGCTGTTGTGGAAGCCTGGAAAAATGAATCACCGGATGCTGTTGTCCTGGAAGGTCAGGGCAGCCTTTTAAATCCCGCATACCCCGGGGGATTTGAATTACTGGCGGCCGGAAGACCCGATTTCGTCATCCTCCAGCATGCCCCCAAAAGAGTTGAATACGACGGGTTTCCGGGCATTCCCCTCCATCCCCTTAAAAAACAAATTGATGCTATTGAAATGATATCAGGAAAAAAGGTAATCGCGATAACCCTGAATCATGAAAACATGAAAGATGAAGAGATCCTTCCGGCATGTGAAAATATCCTGAAGGAAACCGGAATCCCTGCTTTCGATGTGCTCAAACACGGACCCGAAGGACTTATGAAAGTAATCCTGCCCCTTCTGAAAAAATCCTGAATCTGCATATTTTTAGCTCACATTTAAAATATCAGCCCGGGAGAATTTAAAATTTCGAAGAGCATAACTCAGTTATTACCGCGAATCCTTGTACCTTCGGGCTGGAAAACCCAGAGTAAATTTTCATGAAAATTCTCCGCACCGAATGTCGTATCCATGAGATGAAGCTTAGCGAGCCCTACGTTATTGCTTATGAAACGATTCATTCCTGCTCAAACCTCTTTCTTATCGCTGAAACTGATTCGGGAATCCGCGGATTGGGTTGTGGTGCTCCCGATGCCGGGGTTACAGGAGAGACGGCCGATTCAGTGATGGAAAATTATACTTTCCATATAGAGCCGGCCCTTCGTGGTGCTGACCCTCATCGTTATGCACGCATACTTGAAGAACTTCGGTCCTCACTCATCAAACATCCGGCTGCCCTGGCTATGACCGATATGCTTCTTTTCGATCTGGTTTCCAAATCGGCAGGAATTCCGCTATACAAATATTTAGGGGGATACAGAACTTCTATCCCTACAAGCATTACCATCAGTATAATGTCGGTTGAAGACACACTGAAAAGAGCCTCTGAACTCCGGAATCAGGGATTTTTCATTTTTAAAATAAAAGGGGGATTGCAGCCGGAAGAGGACGTCGAAAAGATTCTCAAACTAAGAGAACTTCTGGGGGAGGATGTCGAATTGCGCTTTGACGCCAACCAGGGCTATTCTCTTAAAGATGCAATATTTTTCGTGGAAAAGACGCGCTCAGCAAACGTTTCCCTGATTGAACAGCCAACCCCGCGCGAGCAGCTTGACCTGCTTGGTCAGGTGGTTAAAAGCGTTCATATACCTGTGATGGCTGACGAGAGCATGATGAATATTTCCGATGTATTAAACCTCACCCATAATGATCTCACCGACCTGATCAATATCAAACTTATGAAGGTTGGTGGAATCAATGAAGCCATACGCATTAACTCCATCGCCCGGGCAGCCGGTGTGGAGTCAATGGTAGGTTGCATGGATGAATCGGCCATCTCAATTGCAGCAGGCCTGCACTTTGCTCTGTCAAAACCCAATATCAGCTATGCCGATCTCGATGGACATTACGATCTTCTTGACGATCCCTGCAAGGGAGCCGTAGTCCTGGAAAACGGGGTGCTACGCACCACCGAATTACCGGGACTTGGGTTTGATCCCGAATAATATTTACTCCGGCTTTTGCTCCAGCTTCTCCAGCTTTCGCTGGTTGAAATAAGCTGCCAGTGCCACTACGGTTACAATTACAATGGTGTAATACACAAATCTTGGTACTGGTAAAGGATCACCGGCAGCATAGGAATGCAATCCCGATAAATAATAATTTACCCCGAAGTAGGTCATGATTACCGAACTGAAGCCCACCAAAGCCGCCAGGTTGAATTTATAAATATCCTTCAGGCCGGGAACCATCCTCATATGGGCAATAAAGCTGTAGACAATAACCGTTACCAGTGCCCAGGTTTCCTTCGCATCCCATCCCCAGTAGCGACCCCAGGATTCATTGGCCCAGACGCCACCAAGAAAAGTTCCTATTGAAACCATGAAAAGCCCTACGATAAGCGTCATTTCAATAATATAGCTCAGTTCCTGAATAACCAGATCCACACGCTTCATGCTCTTTTCCGATTTAAGAATCATGAGGAACAGGTTGATGGCAGCCATAACAGCACCCAGGGCAAGGAAGCCATAGCTGGCAGTGATAATGGCCACGTGGATTACGAGCCAGTAGGATTTAAGCACCGGAACCAGATTGGTGATTTCCGGATCCATCCAGCTGAGGTGAGCCACAAAAAGAATAAGGTATGCAAGTATTGCGGTGGCAGCCAGTGTAATTTTTGATTTCCGGGAAAAGATAAGTCCGGCCAGAATGGTTGCCCAGGAAATATAAACCAGCGCCTCATATCCGTTACTCCATGGAGCATGACCGGAAATATACCAGCGCATGGCCAGACCTGCAGTGTGTGCAATAAATGTAAGGATTACCAGCCAGCTGGCTACTGTAATGATCTTATCCAGCTTCAGTCGGGTCATAAATATCTGAACAAAATGAAGCATGAGCAAAACAAAGCCAATTAGTCCGTAAATTCCCGACAGACGGCCAAAAATACCAAGTTTATTGTAGTATAGCTCCAGCTTTCTGGTATTTTCAGACGGAAGGAGACTGGCACCATATTTCTGCTGATAGGATTTCAGATACGTAAGATATTCATTGGCTTGTGTATAATCACCGGAATGAACAGCCTGATCAAGCGACTGAAGGTAAACAGGGAAAATGGTCCGTGTGAAAACTGTGTCATCAGAGGTAAATGCCTGACCGGCCTCAACCGGAGTATACCATTTGCCGGTAACATCATCTTTTTTGGGTAATACTTTTAAAAGTCCCTGCGAATAGATCATGTAGCATATGTTTACTCTCTCATCCACCTTCATCAGCTCATTATCGTACTTGCTTCTGTACGCAGGCTTCTTTCTGTAAGCCTGTTCAACAGCCGATTGTAAAACATAGCCCTCGTTATTCAGAAAATCCTGGAAGGCAGCATATTTCGAATCCAGATTTAACTCGCGGGCAAGCTGGTCATTTGAAACCCTGATCATTCTTACCGTTTGCCAGTATCCGGGATCCTGGAGCATTCCGAGAATAACCTGATCAGGATTTAATCCATTGATTTCCGTTTTCCGGGCAACTTTTCTTACAATGTCTGAACTCATCGTGTTGATCGGCTCTATCCTTCCCCCGTGATCCTGAACCAGAAGCTCACCAAAGGATTTGGCGTGTGCCGGATCAATAAAATGAGGCAGGCTGCTCATCTGCGCATTGGCAGGAGCGGCCATCATGAAGAGTCCGAATAGTAATGCCGTCAGTAATTTGCGACTCTCGCGAACTTCTTTAATCTTACGTGAAAGCAGGGTGAATCTGCTGTTAGGGTTGAAAAGGGTCATGGCCATTCCCAGTCCCATCAGCAGGTAACCAATATAACTAACCCAGGTTCCCCAGAAATCCTTATTCACGGAGAGTATGGTTCCGTGTTCGTCGTTATCGTAGGAGGACTGGTAGAAACGGTATCCCTGATAAATAAGAACGTTATTCATAAAAATGCGGTGAGGCTCAGAGATCTTTTTCACAGGATCAAAAAGAGTTACCTTACTTTCAAACCAGGATGGGGAATTTGATCCAGGATAACGCTCAAGGAAAAAGTCCTCAAGTCGCAAGGAAAAAGGAATGCTGACAGCCATGGATCCGTATGAAATATCCACTCTGGAACCTGCTATTTCTGTGCTTGCGGCTTCCCCTATTACTCCTTTCTTGCCCCAAACCGTGAGTTGTTTGCTCTGTCCCTGGGAGCTTACATTGAATACAAGAGCATCCATAAACATATTTTTTTCAGCTCCCGGATTTTTCATGGGCCTGATAATGGCATTCTCCATAAATGACTGGGGTACCACCATCACCCCGTTGAAGTTATAGAGGTGCATGGGAAGAAAAGGATAGATACTGTCGGCTTTAAAGGTCACGGTCGACTGATCGGCCATGCTCATTACCGTAAAATCGAAGGAGGCAGAGATCATGGCACGACCACCATTATTTGTGATGCGTACACCGTCCTGGTGCTGAGATCCGCTAAAACTAATCCAGATGGATTTAAATCTTCTCTCATCCCCTTCCTTCATTATAACTGTTTCGCGACCGTTATCGCCTGAGATCACCATTTCCTGCATGGTAAAGCCTTGCTCCCCGTCACCTGCAGGAGCCAGTGTTTCAGAAGCATTCGGTATAAATTCAGCAAGCTTTACTTCAATCTTCTTGTCGCCCGAGCCAAGCCTGGAAGAATACCGGGAGTTCCTTAAGGGGGAAAAGAGAACATAATCCTCTTGTTTATAAACATTCTCCCCCTGCTTTGCTTCGATCTGAATATATGCCTTATCAGAAACCACGGTATTGGAGGATGCTCCCTCGCGAATACCAATAGAGCCTTCAAATCCGATATAGCGGGTAATACCGGCACCCAGAATGATTACCACAAAAGCGATATGGAAAATAAACATGGGAAGTTTTTCCTTTTTATACAGTTTCGCCCTGAAAATATTAACGATCAGATTGATCATTCCCAGAAAAAGAACCAGCTCAAACCATTTGGTATTATAAATTACTGCCCTGGCCGAGTCGGTTCCGAAGTCATTTTCAATAAATGTCGCTGTTGCAATTGAAAGTCCAAACACGACAAATAGTATCGCGGTAAACCGCATCGAGAAAAGAAAGTTGATATATTTTTTCATTTGGAAGATTCAGTTTTAAGATTGAATTGTAGTCAGATTACGAAACGCAAAGATGGCAACTTTTATTTAAGACTCAAAGGTATTTATTTATTGGGAATGAAAAAAGTCACGGTAGTTGGGGTCGTTACCATCACGGACGTAACGGACGTTACGGTCGTTACGGTCGTTACGGTTGTTACCATCACAGTCGTTACGGACGTAACGGTCGTTACGGTCGTTACGGTTGGTCCATCACGTCCATCACAGTTGTTACGGTCGTTACGTCCTTTACGCCCTTCACGTCCTTCACGTCCTTCACGCCCTTCACGCCCACCATGTTCCAAAAAATTTCCCTACTTTTGCTCCCTTCAACAACACCCACAATCCTATCATGGAAAGCTTCTTCACAGGGACCTTTTTCAGCATCTTCCAGGCAATATTCAAAGTGTTTCTTATTGCATCCCTGGCCGGATATATGAGTTATAAAAAGGTGTTTACTGAGGAGTTTATTGATGGATTGTCGGTCCTGGTCGTCAGGGTTTTTCTTCCTCTTCAGATTTTTGCCACCATCATGAAGAGTTTTGATCCCGCTGCACAGACGTATTGGTGGTACGCCCCTCTGGTAGCCATGGCGCTGGCATTTGGGGGACTTATTTTCTCCGGTCTTTTATTTGCCAGGAACATTAAAGAAAAGAAATCTCTCTTTCCCCTGTCCGGAATGCAGAATGCTGTTTACCTGGCCCTGCCCATTGGCGAATTTGCTTTTAAGGATCAGTTTCCTGAGTTTTCACTGATTTGCTTTCTAGTGCTCATGGGACTGAATCCAATTATGTGGTCGGTTGGAAAAATTCTGATAACAAAGGATGGTAAAAACGGCAGTCTGTTTAAGAAAATAGTGACTCCTCCGTTTATCGCCAGTTTGCTGGGTATTCTTCTTGTTCTCACGGGAGGAAAGCGCTTTGTTCCCGAAATTTTAGTGGATGCAAGTCGCATGCTGGGGAATGCCACGGTGCCTGTCGCCACCTTTGTCCTGGGCTCCACCCTGGCCATGTCGATGCGAAAGATTCCTCCTTTCTGGGATACCTTTCGTATTGTTTTTGTGAAATTCATCATTCTTCCTGCTGCTACTGTAGCTGCCTTATACTTTTTAAAAACCGGTCAGAGCTATCCGCTGCTCGCCCAGGTATTAATTCTCCAGTCGGCCACCGCACCCGCCACCGCACACATCCTGATGGTAAGAACCTATGGAGGTGATATCGGGAAAGTAGGTGGCATTATTTTCGTGAGCTATATTGTGTGTTTGTTTGCGATTCCGTTTTGGCTGATGGTATGGAATGGGATTGGGTGAAAAGGAGTTGCGAGGGGTGAGGCGAGAGGAACGGGGGACGTTTAGGGATTGAAACTTCGGGCATTTTGAAGCGGTTTCCCGACAGGCCTTTGCAAAGTTTATTATGTGTAACGCCCTTAAAATAAGCGCTTTGGGCTAATAGTTTAAGTGTCTTTCAGGGGCTGGAATTTTTCAATTTTGCGTGTATCAGGCACATAATGATTTTTAATTATAATGTAAGGTCATTATTAGGACGGGTCAAAATTGCTTGCAACGTTCCGCGTGTAAGTGGCGTTGCCACATAGACGAACATCTTTAAATAAAGTTATGTAATAATTTTGAATTAAAGCCAGTAGGGAAGAGAAAAGTGGCAATGACATTTACACGCTGTTAGTGGCGTATTTTTAATCGACAAAAGTTTCTTTAATAACAAGCTTTACTTTTTCAATTTCTTTCTTATTCAAATTCTCAAAAACTTTTATTATTCTTTGCTTATCTATGGTGCGAATCTGGTCAAGTACAATCCAGCCCTCCTTATTATTCTGTTTAATCTTAACTCTTGTTGGATAATCTTTTGATTTACTTGTCATTGGAGCAATAACTATCGTTCTTAAATAATGGTTCATTTCGTCCGGAGAGATTATAACGCAAGGTCTTGTCTTTTTAATCTCACTTCCTAACGTAGGATCAAGATTAACTAATACAACGGAATATTGATTTAGCTCCATTCTTCAAGATTTTCGTCTTCAAAAACATCGTTCATTAAAAGATTGTCATCACCTTTTTCGTGCATCTTTTTAAAGGCTTTATCCCAGCCTTTCCTGGGAGAGGGTTTTGGCTTTAACACAATAAAGCCTTTTTCAAGGATAACTTCGACAGTATCTTTGATATCATATTTCTCAAGGATGGTTTTACTTAACCTTATACCTTTTGAATTTCCTATTTGAACAATTGAGAGTTCCATAATCTTTGTTTTGTAATTACAAAGTTAGCACTTAATTAATTCTATGCAAAAAATTAATAGTTAAATTGAGATGTGAAGTTATATGACCGCTAACGTTTGGTATATGCAAAGTAGGCGATTGCGGGCTTCAAAATTATCAAACCGTTGAGAAGTTGAAGCGGGCTACAACCGTTGAATTTACTAATATCACGCCTATTTTGTATATACATTGTTGTATACAGGTGTTTATTGCATTTTTTCTTTTTTTACTTCTTCAAGTGATTCAATGAAAACATACAAATTAGTCGAAGGATTTTCTAATAATTCAAGTTGTTTAGAACGGTTACATGCATCACTACACTTTTCCTTTAATTTTACTTTTAAAGGATTATCAATTATTCCCTTCATGTAATTGTTTCTATTTCGATTACTCAATTCTCTAACACAATCATCTCCTGACAATGCCGCTGTCTGATTTTTATAATGAAGCAAAAACCACAGCTCAATTGTAGGGTTAGAAACCAAAAGAATAGCTTTATTAATTTTTTTAAGTTTCTCAAGAACCTCTGGAACATCCGCATCATATATTAGAAAATCTTTATCTTTCTCGTGAATAGGTTTTCCTTTTTTATATGAATTAATAAAACGTTCATTTATACTAGAACCAGTAACTTTGGGTATTATTTCTACTGGCAACCTATATTCAGAGCGTAAAAACCTGACATATGCTTCTTCTGTTTCTCCTTCACAGAAAACCCAAAAATGCGGATTAATTTTTTTTCCTTTTGATGCCTGTCGTTTACTTTTCATGCAATAAACTTTTTAGCTCGTCAAAAGAATCATTAACTATTGGAATTGCATCGAAACGTCCTTGCATATATGCTTTCTCCAAATCCATAGTATCTCGGAAGTCACTATAATCATAAAGAGAATATAAGTCAGTAGCACCAGTCATACTTTTATTGACAAAACAAATCTGGTCTTTACGAAATTTTTTAAGGTCAAGAAATTGTGTGTTATGTGTTGTGCAAAGTAGTTGAGCTTTTTCTCCAGCTCTAAACAGATTAAAAATATATTCAATAATCTTAGGGTGAAGACTTTCTTCAATTTCATCAATTAGTAATACTTTGTTATTCTTGATAACATCTAAAAGAGTAAGCATTATAAAAAAAAGTTTTATAGTTCCCTGTGACTCCTCTGTGAGAAAATCAAAAGCTACACCCGGATTTGTTTTATGATATGTTTTAATCTGCAAATGGTCTTGCACAACATCTTCCACTTTTAAAGTCATACTTGTCAAATCGGCATGAATATTTTTACCCGATTTTTTCAGCACTTTAATTTTTACTTCTTCAATATCGCTATCCGCTATTTTTAAAGCATCTATTAATTGTTGTTTATTAAGATTTGTGATGTTTTCTATCGCAGAAATTCCAAAACCTAAATAATTTAAAATAAAAGTTTTGTTGAAATAATTAAAAATTTCTTTTGCTAAGTCTCTATCCATTTGACTTGCTCGGGAAATGTATAATGTTTTATCAGATGTATTTTCAGCAACATCAAATGGTCTTTTAATCACATCCGTAAATGTGTATTTTTCTTTCTTACTTTTTCCTTTTCGCTCATCACGTGTAAATATCTCCTTAATCCGACCTTTTGGATAATAATATAAACTTTCAGTAATTATTGAAGTACGTGTCAATGAGAAAGAATATTCATACTCAATTTCACCTAAAACAAATCGTATAAAGTATGTACTTGGTTTATTGTTGTAGTTTTCAAACTTAAAAGGAATAAAATTATAAATAGTATTTTCATTATGATTATGTGACTCAAAAACCATTGCATTACAAAAACGTATAGCTTTTATTATATTACTTTTCCCAGAAGCGTTGGCTCCATATATAATCAGTGTTTTTAATATACCTGTTTTATCTTGTTCAAATAAATTATTCTTTAATGCTTTTGCATTTGCTGATTTTATATTGGCTGCCCTGAAGTCTAATACAACTTCATCTTTTATTGAAAAAAAATTACTAAGGCGAATCTCTAATACCATTTTATCATCTATTTATGTAAATATTTTACAAATATAAACACTAAATTGATATTTTATGTGATTTGGATATAAAATTAATTGCAGGAATGTCTACACACTTGAATACAACGGTTAGTATATGCAAAGTAGGCGATTGCGGGCTTCAAACTTATCAAACCGTTAGAATTTTTGAGCGGGTTACAGCCCTTGAAATTACTACTATTACGCCTATTTTGTATATACATTGTTACCAACCGTATTTAATTCATTTCTTTATTTTCCATTTCCAAGCAAAGTCAACACTTATCAAATGTTCATATACAAACTCAGTACTTGGTTTGACTCTTAAAAAAGTCGGTCTATAAATTACGCCGATATTGAAATGCTTTCCTAATCTATAATAACTATTTAATGTCAAGCCAAATGATTGTGATGATTTAAAAACAGGTTCTCTTGATGGAGGTGCAGGGTCAAACGCATCATAATATCTTAAGTCCCAATTATTTTTTGAATAATTTATCCCATAACCAATGCTAAAGTCCCTTATTTTCAAATTATCTGTCAGGCTTATATACGTTGAACTCATTAATTCATATTCACCACTAATGTCAACTGCTGCTGGAAATGGAACAAAAAAGTCAGAGACTGCACTAATTGATAATCCTAATGATTTGTTGTCTTTATAATAATATTCAAGTCCACCTGTTATGCCCCAAAATCCAATATTTGCTTTTGAAGATTCATTTAGAGGTCGTAAGTAGAGAGAATTAATATGAGGAAGTGAAAATTGAATATCTATTTGTCCTTTTTTATTTGGTTTAAATTTCCTCAAGTTTTGTGAACTAAAATCAATGTATAAGTTTCCTTGATAAGTGTATCGTTTCTCCGATTTTGAATCCCAAATAAATCCAAGTCCATATGAAAGTACATTTGCATAATAATTAAAAGAATTTTTGGGTTTCAAAATAAACGTTTTAGTCAAGGAATCTTGTTTTGCAATTAATATCAGAGAATCTTTCTGTCTTTTAACATGAACCTTTTCTTCATGTTCAATTTTATAAGTGTTATTACCGACAACTATTTCAGTAGAATTATCTGAGTATATTTTAATTTTTGTTGTTGGCTGATTCATTATCGAAGCACAAGAACTCAATAAAAATATTGCTAATATGTAACTAATTGCTCTCATCATATGGTTGGTAACTATTTTATATGCCTGATATCATCCACACACACCTCTCCTATCTCATTTTATCTATTAGCCAAAACATTCAAATTTCACAATATATGTTTGGAAATATTACATAATAACACTCAAAAAAGTCGATTAATCCTGTTATTGTTATTTGAAAACGGAATTTAGTAAAAAAAACCGAATAAAAGTGATCTGGCGTTCTTCTGAAGACGAGGGATGAGCACAGGCTGTCTGGGGGGTTTTCCGGAACCATATATTCACATTCCGCAGAATTCCATAACTTTATCTGAGTATATTTACCGACTGAAGAGTAAAATAAACCTCCTCCCCATGACCGTTCCCGAAATAATCTCCCGAATTGTTGAAGGAAACACCTTGTTTACCTCCACACACGACCGTGCGTTCTTCGAAAGCTTTAAGCTGAAGCAGGAACCTTTTATTACCCTGGTGACCTGTTCCGATTCGAGAGTACCGCTCCGGGCGCTGATGCCTGATACTTCCAATAAAATTTTCTCCATTCAGAATATCGGAAACCAGATATTATCAACTGAGGGCTCGGTTGATTATGGGATTTACCATCTGAAGACACCGGTTTTAATGTTTCTGGGGCACTCCGATTGTGGAGCAATTAAGGCCTATTTAAAGGGATTTGATGAGGAGAGCGAGGGAATTAAACATGAGTTGGATTTTCTGAGGCCCATAATACATGAGTTTGGAGAAACTGACGATTTTGATAGTCTGCATTCACATGTTATTGAGAAAAATCTCGACTACCAGGTGAGCATTGCCTATAAAAAGTACCGGGAACTGGTGAAGGCCGGTAAACTAACCATACTGGCAGGTTTTTATGATTTCAGGGGAGAATTTGGAAAGGGACAGGGTAAGATTGTCTTTGTAAATCTTAATAAACATAAAACCACAGAAGAACTTCATTATATGGAAGAATTTAAGAATCTAAGTCCCGAAGAGAAGGATCGATTTATTGGCAGATTACCTGAGTGAAAAAGCATTTTCATTTTTCCCGAGTTTTCAATTCGCATATGTGATCACTTATTTTCCCTCGTATCCATTATATATAAATTACCAGACAATTATGTTCAGAAACCCCATGAGAAAAATATTTTCATTTATATTTGGTTTATATTATAAACATGTTTTATATTTGTAACCTAATTATAAATAAAAACTAAAATGGAAAAGCAATTATCACAGGAAGAAAGTTTTGAAATGATACAATCGATGATTAATATCTCAAGACAGAATTTCAGAAATGGTGGATTTTATTATATCGTCTGGGGTTCATTATTTTTTGCAGCGGCCATAGCCCAGTACGTTTTATATGCGGTGTTTAACAGTGAACTGCACTGGTTAAGCTGGGCGGTGGCAGGTGCACTGGCAATAGTTCTGAATATTTTTGTACTATCAGGAAAGAAAAAAAAGCCTCAGGTTAAGACTTATGTAGGCAGAGTAAATACTTATTTATGGACAGGTTTTGTGATCAGTATTATTTTTATTGCTTTCCTGGCATCTCAGCGATTATTATCTGAAACCCAGATAAATCCACTGATAATTATGATGTATGGCTTTACTACCTTTATTTCCGGTGGGATGCTCAGATTTAAATGGATGATAGCAGGTGCTATTGCTGCCTGGATAATTGCGATCATCTGCAGTTTTCAGGATTACGGTATTCAGATGATACTGGTGGCTGCAGCTATATTAATCAGTTATCTTATTCCCGGAATAATACTTAATTATACAAAAGAAAGCTATGTTTGAACCACTTGATCCGGTCCTGCATTCACAATTACGGCTCGCAATCATGTCACTGCTGGTTGGAATGGAGTCGGCTGAATTTACCTACCTTCTTGAAAAAACCGGTGCTACCAAGGGAAATCTCAGTATTCAATTATCCAGGCTTAAGGAAGAGGGATACATTGATATAAAAAAAAGCTTCCGGAATAACTATCCCCTGACAAGCTGCTCCATCACAAAAAAAGGAGCCAGGGCTTTTGAGAACTATGTGAAGGCTTTATCAGGGTATTTATCGGGGGAAAAAGGATCTTCTCCCGATTAAGGGGGGAATTCTGAATGTAATAAAAATCATTATTTAAAAAACAAGCATGAAAAAAACAAGATTTGTAATAATAGTCATTTTGGCAGGACTTAGTTTTGGAAGCATTATTTCCGCTCAGCCCAGACCTGCAGCAGTAATTGAAAAAATGAAAAATTTTAATTGGATGGTAGGAGACTGGCAGGGGGAGGCCTGGTATATTGGAAGAGACCAGTTAAAAACCACACTGCTGCAAAAGGAGCATTTAGTAAGTCGTGTGGAAGGTACTATTATCACTATGGAAGGAAGAGGTTTTGATATTCCGGATGCGGGAGAGGAGGCAAAAATACAGTTTGAGGCATTCGGGATTCTCACTTATGATCAGCAAAACTCAAAATTTGTTATGAGGGCATACAGGGGAGGTAACTATATCGACAGCGATTTCAGTTCAAATCCCGACGGAAGCTATTCCTGGGGGATGGAAGGTGAATGGGGAAAGATCAGGTATACGCTAAAGCATACAGAGGATGATAAATGGAATGAAAAGGGAGAATATTCCCGGGATGGGGTAAGCTGGTTTCAGAATTTTGAGATGACACTTACCAGACAATAGAAAGTTATTCAAAAAATCGTCTCACCCATCGTGAGAAAAGAAGGTCATAAATCCCGTAATAATTTCTGCCATCCTGGTCATTCTCCTTATATATCAGCTCCATCCTCTGAAGGGACATCAATGAACGCTGAACCGTGGCGGAATTCCCGAGCCCATAACGGGAAATAAAATCTGATGATGTTGGCTGATAAACAGCTCCCTCAACAGCCACCGCTTTGAGAAAATCCCATTGCGGACGCGTAAGCATTTCCCTGTAACCATAAAAAACAAATTCCTGCTCTTTTAAAATTTTGGCAGCTTCTTCTTTCCATATCTCAGTAGTTATCACTTTTTTGGAAGCCAGAAATACACGGTTGCATAAGAGCTGAACATAATAGGTATGTAAATCAGTCCATTTTAGTATTTCGGATACTGTTTCTTCTGAAATGGATTTCGAATGTTCCTTAAATTTCGAAATAATAAAGCTTCTGTATCTTTCCTCTTTTAGTTTTCCGATTTTAATAAATTGGGAACTTCTGTAAAAAGGCCGGGAAGGATTAGCAAAAATTTCCTTCATTATATGCTGCTGACTGCCAGAAAAAATAAAGCTGACATTTTTTAATTGCTGGATAAGAGATCTCAACCAGGCATCTGTGGCTTTTTCAGGATACTCAAGTATTTGTTGAAATTCGTCAATGGCAATTACTACCCGTTTCGAATGCTTCTCAAGAACGGAAAATATTTCGGCAATGCTCTTTTTACTTTCCTCCGGACTGGATTTAATACTTATCAGTGGTGATCCGTTAAGCGCATCATAACTAACTACCGGTCGAAATGACCTGATGGTTTGCCATAACTTTTTTCCAACAGGGCTCTTTTCTGAATATTGATTCGCAATAGAAGTAGAGAGCTGATTTAACAGTTCACTTAAGGATTCGGTTGCCAGTATATCGAGGTAAATCGTCAGGTATTTTGATTGCAGAGTATAAAACAGATGCTGAATCAGCGCGGTTTTACCAAGTCTTCTAAGGGCGATCAATGTTGTTGAATTGCCACCTTTTATATTTCTGATCAGTTGAGCCAGCTCTTCCTCCCTATCACAAAAGTACTCGGGGCCAAAATATCCGGTTGCCGGAAATGGTGTTTGTGGTTTTATATTCATTGCGCAAATTGTAATTTACATTTTGCAATATACAAATTGTATAATCAATTTCAAAAGGTCTGCCATTTTTTGATTAAGCAGATGAAATAATATTCAAATTTTACCCTTATTTTCAGATCGTATTACTTCTTTCGAATTAAAAAAGAAAATTCTTATCTTTGCACAGCTTTGAAGTTTTGAATTCAAAAAGCAAGTTAGTTTATTGAGAGCTGCTAGACTCGATAAGAGTTATTTAGAACAATAGTCTGGGTCGGTTAGCCGAGTGGTTAGGCCCTGGTCTGCAAAACCAGTTACAGCGGTTCGAGTCCGCTACCGACCTCCTGAAACCCCTGTATTGCAAAACATACAGGGGTTTCTTTTTTTGGTAACAACACATTTACACGGTTAATACAGTTGTTCGATTTGGGTTAAAACCAAAATCAATGGCAACTATAACAAAACGACTCCTTGGCAGAAAAACTTCTAATAAACGTCTGCTTGTACTTGTAATCCGGAATTCGAAAAACTGGCGTATTGACTATTCCTTTGGAATTCGATTGGATTCCCATTGCTGGACAAAGGATTTACGTATAAAGAAAGGTGTTCCAGCTTCCGGAGAATTAAACAAATCTATCGCAGCTCTCGAATCCGCAATCCTTTCTTTAGTCAATAGACAAATGGTTGCAGAACCTAACCTAAAATCCAAAGAAGTAAAGGATAAACTGGAAAATTATCTTAATAGAAAGAGAAGGGTTAAGGAAATTCTGGTCAAGGAGCCTAAATCTCTTTATGATTTCTTTGAGCAATTCATAAAGGAATCGAGATCCACGAAGACGGCTGGTACTGTCAAAACCTATTTAAGAACCCTTGGTGCTCTAAAAAGTTTCAAACCAAAACTCAGGTTTGAAGATATTAATATGGATTTTTATTATGCTTTTATTGACCATATGCAAAAAGTATATGGTATGCGTGAAAACACAATCGGATTGCATATTAAGAATTTAAAAGCTGTTTTAAATGAAGCTAAATTCAGAGGATTAAATTCTAATCTGGATTATAAACAAAGAAAATTCAAAGTAGTATTTCAGGAGGCAGATGCAATTTATTTACGGTTGGACGAGATAAAGCGAATCAGAGAGCTGGATCTTTCAGCTAAACCAGGAATGGAAAAGGTTCGCGATTTGTTCCTGATTGGTTGTTTTACCGGTTTACGCTTTTCAGATTTTAGTCAGATTAAAAAAGCAAATTTTCAAACTATTGAAGAAAATCAATTTATATCACTTAGAACTATTAAAACCAGTTCAAGGGTGGTAATTCCTCTAAACCAAACCATAATAGAAATTCTAGAAAAATATGAAGGAAATATCCCTAAACCTGACTCAAACCAAGCAATGAATCGTACCCTGAAGCATATCGGAAAGCTTGCAGGTATTGAGGAAACTGTAATTATAAGAGAAAATAGAAAAGGAATAAGTTATAAACGCAGCCTTCATAAATATGAACTTATTTCTTCCCATATTGCCAGAAGATCCTTTGCTACTAATGCATTTTCGTCGGATATACATACGATAGCAATAATGCGTATCACAGGTCATACTAATGAAAAAGCATTTATGCAGTACATAAAAGTAAGCGAACAGGAAAACGCACTATTATTAGCCGATCATTCTTTTTTCAAATGAGGGTGGATATAGATAATTAATATTCGATCAATATTATAGACCCTCATTGGGTTATCGTAAAAAAAATACTACTTTTAAAATATAGAGAAATCCAGATTGGGTAGATTTCGTTTGTAATAAAATTGATTATTCAAGGTTAGCTATTATTATTAACTTCCCATGATATAGTGAATTAACTTATACCTAAATGTCCGAAGACCAAAAAAAACAACTCGAACAACAGCTCTGGAACATTGCCAACACCCTCCGTGGTAAAATGAATGCCGATGAGTTTCGCGATTACATCCTGGGTTTTGTCTTTTATAAGTACCTCTCTGAGAAAATGTACCGGTATGCCGATTCTATCCTGAAGCAGGACGGGATCAAATACCGCGATATAAAGGAGGATACTTCAAAAGGGAAGCAATACATAGAAGCGATAAAAGAAGAGTCCCTTGCCACCCTGGGATACTTCCTTCGCCCTGCTGAACTGTTCAGTGAAGTTGCCAAGCGAGGGAATAGTGATAAGGAAGGCGAAAACAATTTTATACTTGAAGACCTTGCCAAAATCCTCATCAGTATAGAGCAAAGTACTATGGGAACCGCCAGCGAGGACGATTTCGACAACCTTTTCGAAGACCTCGACCTTACCAGTACCAAACTCGGAAGAACCGAATCCGCCAAAAACGAACTCATTGCAAAGGTTCTCTCCCACTTGGATAAAATTGACTTCCAGCTCGAAAATGCTGATGCGGATGTATTGGGTGATGCTTATGAATACCTTATAGGGCAGTTCGCCAGCGGTGCTGGTAAAAAAGCAGGTGAATTCTATACCCCCCAGGCTGTAAGTAAAGTGTTGGCGAAATTAGTTACCACTGGGAAAAGCAAACTCAAAACGGTTTATGATCCCACATGCGGATCGGGATCTCTTTTGCTACGAGTTGCAAAGGAAGTTCAGGATGTAAGCAACTTTTACGGACAGGAATTAAACCGTACCACATATAACCTGGCACGAATGAATATGATCTTGCATGGCGTGCATTATCGGAGGTTCGATCTAAAGCAGGAAGATACACTGGAACATCCCCAACATATTGATAAAAGGTTTGAAGCTATTGTAGCCAATCCTCCGTTCTCCGCACAATGGAGTGCAAGTCCACTCTTTATGAGCGATGACCGGTTCAGCCAGTACGGTAAGCTCGCACCTTCCAGCAAAGCAGATTTTGCATTCGTGCAGCATATGATTTACCAGCTCACGGAAAATGGAACCATGGCAATTGTACTTCCTCATGGAGCTTTGTTTCGCGGGGGAGCAGAACAGCATATACGCAAATATCTTATTGAAGATCGGAATTATTTGGATGCGGTTATCGGATTACCGGCTAACATCTTTTATGGTACGAGCATTCCTGCATGTATACTCGTTTTTAAAAAATGTCGTGAGAATCCTGAGGATATTTTGTTTATTGATGCCAGCCAACATTTTGAGAAAATAAAAACCCAAAATCATCTGAGGGATGAAGACATAAGTAAGATTGTGGAAGCGTACCGTAATCGTACGGAGGAAGATAAATACAGCAAACGAATAAAGCTGGTGGATGTTATTGTAAATGATTACAACCTTAATATTCCCAGGTATGTGGATACTTTTGAAGCAGAGGATAATATTGATATTAACCAGTTGGCAAAAGAACTGGTAGAACTCGATAAGCAAATGAAAGAATCAGATAAGTTAATCGCAGGATATTGTAATGAGCTTAATATATCATCTCCTTTTTAAGTTATGATAAATCAAAAATATATTCCAGTATTGCGATTTCCTGAGTTTTCAAGCGACTTTGCAGAGAAAAAATTGGGAGATATAACAAAGATTAATCAAGGATTACAAATTCCAATTTCTGAAAGATTTCTTGAACCTGTTGAAAACAGTTATTTCTATATTACGAATGAATTTATTAAAGCGGGTTCTCTAAAGAAGTTTTACATTAAAAATCCCACTGATTCAGTATTATGTGTTGAAGATGATATTTTAATGACAAGAACAGGCAATACTGGTCAAATTGTTACTGGTGTCAATGGTGCTTTTCATAATAATTTCTTTAAAATTAAATATTCAGGGGAGATTCATAAATGGTTTTTATTCTATTTTTTAAAATTGCCTAATACTCAAAAAGTTATAATGCAATATGCAGGGACATCCACTATACCCGACTTAAATCATAGTGATTTCTATAGGATCTCAATCAAATTACCTTCCCTCCCCGAGCAACAAAAAATTGCCTCTTTCCTCACCTCCGTCGACACCAAACTCACCCAGCTCAAACAAAAGAAAAACCTCCTGGAACAATACAAAAAAGGAGTGATCCAGAAGATATTTTCGCAGGAAATCAGGTTTAAGGATGATGAGGGGAAGGAGTTTCCGGAGTGGGAGAAGAAAACGCTTGCAGAAGTAGGGCAAACCTATAATGGACTAACCGGTAAAACAAAAGAAAATTTCGGTCAGGGGAAACCTTATATACAGTACAAACAAATCTTTGACGATTCAAAAATAGATATCTCAAGATTTGAATATGTCGAAATTGGTGAAAATGAAAGTCACAACCAAGTCCGTTTTGGGGATGTTTTCTTTACAGTTTCTTCTGAAACCCCAGATGAAATAGGCACAGCTTCAGTTCTTCTTGACCATGTGGATGAATTATATTTAAATAGTTTTTGTTTCGGATATCGTCCTAATTCTTTTGAAATACTCAGTCCATTCTTTGCGCGTTATTTATTTAGAAGTGAAGGATTTAGGAATGACATTATAAAATTAGCACAGGGTAGTACGAGGTATAATATGTCCAAGGTTCAATTAATGAAGTTGACGATATCTCTTCCCAGTGGCTCTGAGCAAACCAAAATCTCTAATTTCCTCTCCTCCCTCGATGATAAAATAAACCATTGCAGCACCCAGATTGAAAAAACAGAGCAGTGGAAGAAAGGTCTGTTACAACAAATGTTTGTTTAAAAATATAGCATCATGTACCGAATCAATAAAGCCGCTAATAACGTCATTAAACTTGAACAGAGACTGTTCAAAGAACTTCACATTAGGGAAAGGGAACACTTACAGGAATGGATTGCGAAGAATCCGGAAATGCTCGGTGAAGAACTGTTGATCATTCAAAAAGAGTTTCGAGGGTTCAGTGAAACCAACGAAAGACTCGACATTCTTGCCATTGACAAAGATGGGGGACTTGTTATTATTGAAAATAAGCTTGATGATACAGGAACTAATGTGGTATGGCAGGCACTTAAATACACTTCATATTGTTCGACACTCACTACTGCACAAATTATTAAAATATACCAGGATTACATTGACAGATGGGGAAATGGAGAAGATGCTAAGGAAAGTCTGTTGGAATTCCTGGAGCGTGACCAGGAGGAATTGCTTTTAAATCGTAATGACCAGAGGATGGTATTTATTTCGAATAATTTCCGTAAAGAGGTCACATCGACAGTACTTTGGTTGATAAACCACGATATACAAATTCAATGTTTCAGGGCTATTCCGTACAGTATGGGAGAAGATTTGTTCCTACAGATGGAGCAAATAATACCTCTTCCTGAAACAAAAGAATTTATGATCGATATTAAGGAAAAAGAAAAGGAAGAAAAGGAAAAAAGTAAATCGGTTGAAGAGGGAGAAGCAAGGCTAATTAAGTTTTGGGGACAGCTTAAACAAAACCTGCAAGAACATAACATTGATTATCTCGATAAAGTTGGAGCAAAGCCCGCATATTACATCGGATTCTCGAAAGGGAATGGTTTCTTTTCATATAGTATTGGTAGAACTTCTTTCAGGGTTGAACTATATTTCTCTTACGACCAGGATAAAAAACTGATTGATACTATGGCACAGCATAGAGAGCAAATTGAAAAATCATTTGGTTCAGAATTGGTGTGGGAAAGATTGGAAAATAAAAAGGCATCACGCATTAAATTTGAAATCCCAGTTGATATTAAGAATGACTTTGAGGGTCTCTTCAAGGATGAAAAGTATTGGGATCCGCTTATAGAGTGGTACCGGGATGCAATGGTAAAATTCTATAATTCAGTATACCCTGTCTGGGAAAAAGTGCAAAAGGAAATATAGTAATGCCCAAGCAACCTGAGCAGATATTAGAAGATAACTTGGTGTCGCAGCTTCAAAAGCTGGGGTATGCTTATGTTAGTATCAACGATGAAAAGGATCTGCTTGCCAACCTCAAATCCCAGTTAGAGAGACACAACAAGATTACCTTTACTCCAAAAGAATTCGACCGGGTATTAAATATCCTCGCCAAGGGATCTGTATTCGAGAAAGCAAAGACATTAAGAGAGAAACAGCACATTATAAGCGATGCCGGTGAAAGCATCTATTTTGAGTTTATCGAACAGGAGAACTGGTGTCAGAATCAGTTTCAGGTAACACACCAGGTAAGTATAGAAGGTAGTTATAAGAACCGTTACGATGTTACCCTGCTGATAAATGGTCTGCCATTAGTCCAGATAGAGCTTAAGCGCAGGGGAATTGAACTCAAGGAAGCTTTTAATCAGATTAACCGATACCAGAGGCATTCATTTGGCGCATCCATAGGGTTATTTCAGTATGTGCAGATATTCATTATCTCCAATGGGGTTAATACAAAATATTACGCTAATAATAAATACCAGTCCTTCAAGCAAACCTTCTTCTGGAGTCAGACAGACAACAAAACCATTACCCAGCTGGAGCAGTTTGCATTCACCTTCCTGGATACATGCCACATCTCCAAGATGATCTGCAAGTACATTGTGCTGAGCGAGGCGTACAAGATTTTAATGGTGCTTCGCCCCTACCAGTTCTTTGCCGTGGAAGCACTTATCGACCGGGTGAAGAACACCACCAAGAACGGCTATATCTGGCACACCACAGGCTCAGGAAAGACCCTTACTTCGTTTAAGGCAAGTCAGATTATCATGAACCTGCCACAGGTTAAAAAAGTGGTATTCGTGGTAGACAGGAAAGACCTGGATTACCAGACAACGAAGGAGTTCAACTCCTTTAGCAAAGGAAGCATAGACGGTACAGATAATACCAATGCCCTGGTAAAACAGTTTTCAGACGATACCAAACTCATTGTTACTACCATTCAGAAGCTGAATACTGCCATCAGCAAGCATAGTTACCTCGGAAGAATGGAAAGACTTAAGGAAGAGCGTATTGTTTGCATCTTCGATGAGTGTCACCGCTCACAGTTTGGGGATACGCACATGCGGATAAAGTCCTTCTTCAATAATATTCAACTTTTCGGGTTTACCGGCACTCCTATTTTCGTAGATAATTCTGTTAAAAATGAGCGGGGAAAGCGCACTACCAAGGAGCTATTTGGGGATTGCCTGCACAAGTATGTGATTACCGATGCCATAAAAGATGAGAATGTCCTGAAGTTCTCGGTTGAATATGTTGGTAGGTATAAAGAAAAGGAAGAGAGCAAGACCAATATTGATATCGAAGTTGAGGATATTGACACCAAAGAGTTAATGGAATCCCCGGTTCGCCTGGGAAAGATTGCCGATTACATCCTGGCACATCACAACCGGAAAACCTACAACAGGGAATTCACCGCAATGTTCTGTGTCAGCAGCATTGATACACTTATAAAGTACTATGAACTGTTTCAAACCAAAAAGGAAGCCGGTCAGCACGATTTAAGAATTGCAACCATCTTCAGCTACACCTCAAACGAGGACGATAGAGACTCTAACGGTTTTATCCCTGAAGAACTATCAGTCGCAGAAGAACCTCGCGTATTAATGGGTCTGCATGCTCACAGCAGGGATAAACTCGATGAGTTCATCTTGGATTACAATAAAATGTTTGAAACGAACTTTTCTACCCGTGACAGCGAATCCTTTTACAACTATTACAACGATATATCCAAGAAGGTAAAGGAGAGGAAAATTGATATACTACTGGTGGTTAACATGTACCTCACGGGATTTGACAGTCCTACATTAAATACCATGTATGTAGACAAGAATCTGAAGTACCATGGACTGATACAGGCATATTCCCGAACAAACCGGGTTTTCAACGAAATGAAGTCCCAGGGCAACATTGTAGTGTTCCGGAATCTCAAGCAGGCTACTGACGATGCCATAGCACTATTCAGCAACAAGGATGCTAAGGACATAATCATAATGGAACCTTATGAGGATTATGTAAGGAAATTCGGTCTTGCCTTTAGTGAGCTATTGAAAATCACGCCCACGGTGAACAGTGTTAATGATCTGCCAAGCGAAACTGAAGAACTTGAGTTTATAAAAGCATTCAGGGAGCTGATGAGGATAAAAAATGTCTTAACCAGCTTTGCCGATTTTAGCTTCGACCACCTGGCAATGAACGAACAGCTCTTCGAGGATTTTAAAAGCAAATACCTTGATCTGTACGACAAAGTTAAATCCAACCACCAGAAGGAAAAGGTGTCTATCCTGGAGGATGTCGATTTTGAACTTGAACTTATCCATCGCGATGAAATAAACGTCACATACATCCTTAAACTGCTTGCTAACCTTAAAGGAAAAGACCCAGAGAAGCACCGTAAGGATATTATTGACCTTTTAACCGGCGAGGCTAATCTACGAAGCAAGCGCGAGCATATCGAAAAATTCATTGAAGAGAACCTTCCACATATTGCAGATACCGATGATATACCCGAGGCATTTGAGAAATTCTGGACTGAGGAGCAGGTTATTGCCTTTAAAAAGCTTTGTGAAGAGGAGAACTTGTCTATCGATCGGGTTGAGAAGATAATAGAAGGTTATCTATTTGCAGAACGGGAACCATTACGTGATGAAGTTCTTGCCCTTATTGAAGGGCAGCCTCCTACCCTGCTAGAAAGAAAGACTGTTGGAGACAGAATACTCAGAAGGATATTGAGGTTTGTGGAGACTTTTATTTCTGGGATGGGGAGGTAAAATAATACTCCTATACAATCTTAAATATTCTTGTAGCTAAAGTTTAATAAATCATTCTTAATAACTCAAAATGAAAAAATTATTATTATTTGCTGTTTGCAATCTTTTTTGGTTTCAACTATTATTTGCACAATGGCAACCAATGAACACTGGAATAAATGGAGGATTTATTTCGACAATTACATTAGATTCATCTTCAAACTACATTTATGTTGGAACTCATGGACATGGTGTTTTTATCTCGACAGATAATGGATTAAGTTGGAAAGCATCTAACAGCGGGTTTTCTGAAGGAGCTTTAAATATTGCATCCATTGCAATAAGTGAAGATAAAGTCTACGTTGGTACCTATTATGATGGTATCTATTCATCTGACAATAAAGGAAATTTCTGGAAAAGTATAAGTCATGGTCTACCTAATACTTATGTATCAAGTATTGCTGTAAAAGGAGAATATATTTTTGCTGGATTAGATGGAAGCGGCATTTTTTTATCTACCGATAATGGTAATAATTGGAATCCCATTTATCAAGGAATATCTCCCACTAATCCAATTGGCGTTTCTGTCTTAAAAATTATTGATAGTATTATTTATGCAGGAACCAGTGAAGGGATGTTAAATTCATTTGATAATGGTAAAGTTTGGACCAAGGTAGGATCAAATCTATACGGGAGTTCAATAACCAATTATGATAGTTATGTATTCTTCGCTGAAGGAGGTTTAGGAACTTGTCTATCAACCGAGAGCGGGAGCCAATCAAAATGGTTTTTTATTGACTCATTGAAAAAAGAATTACCAATAACATCCTTGGCAATTTGTAGTAAAAACTTGTTTGCGGGAACTAGAAACGGTGTGTTTTTATCTTCAGATAATGGTAAAAATTGGACATATGTGAATAACGGCTTGTCAGAAAACGGATTAAACGTAAGTTCATTAGCTGCTAATGAAAATACTATATTTATCGGGACATATGCCGGTGGTTTATACCGATCGATAGATAATGGTAATAGTTGGATATCGGTTAGCCAAGACATAATACAAACAACCGTTTGGACTATAGCATTGAATGAAAATTATATGTATCTCGGTACACGCGGGAGTGGGGTTTTTCGTTCAAATAATAATGGTGATAAATGGGAAGAAGCAAATAATGGTTTGGAAAGTGACCCATGGAATGGATTATTTGTTTCAGCTTTTGCGACAAGCAATGACCAAATTTTTATTGGACTACAAGGTGGTGGAGTTTATTTATCGAGTGACTTTGGTGAATCTTGGACTCCTGCAAATAATGGATTATCTGAAGATGGACTTTCCGTTTACGCCTTAGCAATTAATGGTAATAATATGTTTGCTGGCACATTTAATGGATTGTATCTATCAACTGATAACGGCAAAAATTGGATCTCTTCAAGTAATGGGATGGACCTCACTGGTAATTATGTGTCATCAATTTCTTTCATTGGAAATAACATTTTTGCCGCAACAAATTCTAATGGTATTTATCTTTCTATTGATAATGGTAGTAACTGGAAACTAGTGAGCAATGGAACAACAGATAATAATGGTATTATAAATTCAAGTGTTAGTTGTCTCGCAGTTAATGATACCAAATTGTATGCAGGCACTTTAGACCAAGGTATTTTCCTTTCGGTTGATAATGGCAATAGTTGGGCAAACATTTCCAATAATCTGTCTGACAAATACGTAAATGCAATTTCTTTTTACAAAAATACGATTTATGTAGGAACATCAAGTGGCATCTATTGTTCAGTTGATAACGGAAATATGTGGTTTTCAATACAAAGTCCTTTTAATAAAAAATTAGTAAATACTATGAATATTTCTGATGGATATTTATGGGTGGGCTTTGATGATTATTCAATTTGGAGAATCGCATTATCTGTAATTAATAATATGGATGTTAATAAGGAATTAGCTAATAATGATATTCTTTTCTATCCAAATCCAGCCAATGATATAATCTACCTGAAGGATTTAAGTATTGAGGCAATTATTTCCATTTATGATATTAAGGGAAACATAATAATCAAAAAGCGAAATATAGATAACAATGTTGATATAAATAAACTTGCTAATGGTATTTACATTATTAATATCTCTGATGGGAATAGGATTATTTCCAAATCGTTTATAAAAAATACAATATGTTATGTAAAGAATAAATAACCAAACATTAGGCGTCCACAAGAAATCAGTAAGTTGGATTGAAAATTGAAATATATCATATAATGCTTATTGCATCATTAATTTGCGATTACAATATGTCAGTTCAGGAGAGTTACCAGAGATTTTAAACATTCTTAAAATGATAATGTCCAAAAAACTTTTAAGTGATCGAGTTAATCAACTTATTGACTTAGCAAACAAAACTCTTGAGCCTGTAAAAATTTTTGTGTAAACGAGTAGCTGCAGTTTATATTCGACATCTGTCTCCAAATTTAATAACAAATTGGTTAATAATAATGCCCCATTCTCTGATTGGCATCGTCCATTTTAGCTGGATGTTGCTAACAGCAAGGTAAACAGCCTTCAGGGCCGCTTGGTCATCAGGGAAAACGGTTTTAATTTTGGTGTATTTACGGATACCGCTATTAACACTTTCGATTGCATTTGTGGTATAAATGATTTTTCTGATTTCCAATGGAAAATCGAAGTAGGCCGTGAGTTCCTCCCAGTTAGCCTTCCAGGATTTAATGGCATACGCGTATTTTACGCCCCATTTTTTATCAAAATCTTCCAAGGCATCATAAGCAGCCTCCTTGTTAATGGCTCCATAAACAAGCTTAAGGTCGGCCATAAATTCTTTTCTTTCTTTCCATACCACATATTTTGCGCTATTACGGATTTGATGGACAATACAAATCTGGCAGATGGTTTGAGGAAAAACCGCATTGATAGCCTGACGTATCCCGGCAAGATTATCGGTACAGGCAATCAGGATGTCTTCTACTCCACGGGCTTTAAGATCGGTAAGCACACTCATCCAGAACGATGCGCTTTCCGATTCGGAGATCCACATTCCAAGGACATCTTTCAGCCCATCCTGTTTAAGTCCGATGATCAGATAAATCGTTTTGCCGATAACCCGGCCATTATGACGAACTTTTAATACAATGCCATCCATCCAGACCACAAAATAGATACTTTCTAAGGGTCGCTGCTGCCATTGCTTAATATTTTCTAAAATGGTGTTGGTAATATTGGATACCGTTCCCTCACTTAATTCAATGCCATACATTTCCTGGATGGTTGCCTCAATATCACGGGTACTCATGCCACGGGAATACAAGGTAATAATGGCTTGTTCAATGCGGGCCGACATACGCTGATGCTTGGGAACAATAACCGGATCAAAGCTTGAGTCCCGATCCCTGGGTACATCCAATGGTATATCCCCAATGTTGGTTTTTAGCGTTTTGCTGCTATATCCGTTACGGCTGTTTTCACTGGACTTTTCTTTTGGCTTGTGCTTCTGGTAACCCAGATGCTCTTCCATTTCAGCCTTTAACATGCCTTCAACAGCCTGTTTGTAAAGACCATGAAAGAAATCATCCAGTTCTGATTGAGATTTGATCTTGCGCAGTGCTTCCTGCGGGATCTCAAAATCATCGTTGTTTTTGTCTTTGTCTTTCATAATGCTGCGTCATTTTGTAAAATTAAACGTTTTCAATCCGGTTGAAAAAATCTTTGAGTTTTTTATGACTCAAGATTTTTTAAACCTTGACGCAGCTACTAACTTTACACAAAATTCTTTACACTACCAAACTCTTGGCTCTCGACAGTCAAACACTGGAAGGTTTAGTGAATCATGGGTAAACCCAGAATTGTTTTATGAATTTAGAACTGCAACTCTTTCATTTATTTTAAATCTATACGGAGAAAACCATCCTTATTATATTGATTTCAATCATCATGTTGGAAGACCAGTTCCAATTCAAATTGAACAAGGACGAGGGATTTTAAATTCAATTAAGTTCGAGATTGACCATGGTTTGCTAGAAACATTAAAAGGGCTTGTGTCTGCAGAAATTTTCTCTGACTTTTTAGATATGGCTGAACATCTTTTAAAAGAGAATTTCATAGTCGCAGCAGCTGTAATGATTGGGTGTGTATTAGAAGAACATCTGCGGCAACTTTGCGACAAAAATGATATTCTAACAACTTATCCTAAATCTGGTAAACCTAAAAAAGCTGATCTGTTAAATTCTGAACTTTCAAATGCAGATGTATACAACAGGCTCGACCTAAAAAATGTAACAGCATGGCTTGACTTAAGGAACAAAGCCGCACATGGAAACACTAAAGAATTCAACCAGGCACAAGTTGAGTTAATGATGCAGGCTGTAACTGAATTTATCTCAAGAAATAATTAATGTTACAAACCAAAGTTTTATATAATTTTTCTAAATTCATTAATATATAAGGTGATAGTCTTTTCTACATAGATTATTCTAGGTAATAGTCTCAGAAAACAGGATATGCTGCTTTTTTTCCAAATATTTATTATTAGAGAATTACGCTCATTTATTGGGATACATTTAACATTTAAGAATTTATTATTAGATTTATAGTCAAACCCTTAATCATGAAAACCGTAAATGATCTATTGCCCCTTTTGGAACAGTTAACGGGGAAAGCGATTAACCCTGATAAAATCTGTAGTGAAACCTTATCAATTGAAGTGTTCAATTCGAGAAAGGGAATTGGATATAGTCAATTTAATGAAATATTATTGCTTGTAGGGATTGATAGATTATCAATAGATTTTTTTGATTTTATCAGTAGTGAAGGTTATAATTTTGAACCAAAGAATAGCATCAAAAGCTTTAAAAGCTTGGAAATTGGTATTGAAGAATATACAAAAATGGCTTTACTTTTCTATGGAAATATAAAATTCGCATTTAAAGCACTCTCGAGAAATGATGAAGTATTAGAAAAAAGGATTTATGATTATTTACCTGAGGATCGGGATAAATACTTTAAAAGACATGAACCATTAAAAGAAATAATAGATATTGCACCTTCAGATGCCTATTATTTAGGTTATTATATTGAAGATGAACTTGCAAAAAGGATAGAAAAAAATCCTAACGACAGTGAGGCACTATTGTTAGAATCAAAAAGGAAAGAAATTGTTGAAATCGGGAAGAAGAATGATGTTGCCTATCTAGCTTCCGATCATCTTGATGTATATGTTGCGACTTCAATGCGCAAACCTCACGAATTTGCGATGGTCAATAAATTTGTGAAAGAAATTTCTCATGATAAGACAATAAAGTCTTTGAAGTTAAGAATCTTCAATCCAACTTTAGCATATTGTAATAACAGGATTGACAAAGGATTAAGCGAAGCATTGATGTTAAAGAGAGCCAAATGTACAATATACCTTGCACAAGAATCTGAAACTTTAGGTAAGGATTCAGAATTAGCTTCTACACTTGCTCAAGGGAAAGTTGTAATTGCTTATGTACCAATTGGGAATAAATCATATGTAGATAGCTTACTTAGTGCACTATCAGATTTTGATAAAGATGTAGATGAAAAAGAAGTAATTATTAATCAATTAAGAATTTTCAATCCAGATCTAGCTTGGAATGATAATTTAATTCAATCATATTTTAAGAATAAAAGTGCTATTAGTATCAAAGAATTGAAAGATAAACTTTACGATGTTGTAGAAAATTACTATGAAGGAAGAGCTAGTGGACTCAAGGAAAAACATCCTTTGGGTATACAAGTTAATTTAAAATCTGGTGTAGCTAATGGAGTAATAGTTTCAAGATCAGTTAAGGATACTATTGCTCTAGTTGTAGACACTGTTCAAAATACTTTGGGCTTTACTGTTGAAAGAAATCCGACTGACAGAAATGGAAATGTACTTAAAAATTATATATATTTGAAAGAAAATAGAACTGATAGTATTTACCGTGTTAAATCTGGACATGATTTACTAACAACTTCATTTTGGAATTTCTATAACCAAAAACAAGATTGAAATGAATAATACAAGTAGTGGAAAAATAACAAAATCACAATTCATTAGCGTTAAGCAAAATTCTCGATCTCAATATCCTTCAAGTAGCGGCTATGATCTTAATGAAAATGGTGGTTTTGTAGCTGATCGAAGAATTATGAAATCTAGTTCTTAATTTTGTTGGAAGGATATATTTCCAAGCACTTTTTATTTTTTCAGTTAAGATACTCGGTTTGTTTAAATTCAAGATTACTTTTTTCAACCTTATCTTTAGGGGTAAATATTCTTGAATTAAAACGGAGCAACCTTACCAGCACGGTTTATTGAAATTTGGATTATTCATCAATCCATCAGCATTTTCTTGGGGAGAGATCCGGATATATTTTAGTAATTCCCGTTCGGTTTTATGACCAAAGATCTTCATAATTGTAATTGGTTGGATCCTATCTTTAATAAATTTATACATCCCGACCTTCTTGCAGTATGGGACATGATAAGGTCACAATTGGGGCCTGTTTCATTAATCCACTTACCTCCTTTAAATTTTTCGATTTGAATGGGATCAGTTATCCCTACATCTCTTGCTAATTCTTTAATCCTGTCATTCATTTTTTGAGGATGAATCTTTAGGATTAAGTAAGTATACAAATGCTCACTAATTTTTCACAATCCAATTCCAATTCCAACCCAATACGAACCACATATTAGTAATTCGGAACCGTTTTTTATCCGATCGGAACCGATAATTTGTCGTTCAGAACCGGAATTTTATCGTTCAGAACCAAAAATAAGCTGTACGGAACTGCTTAAGGCTATGAAATCTTAAGAAAATTGATCTCAGCTTTTATTCTTCTTAGCTTTTTGCTTCATTTTCTTCTTTCGCAAAAAATCACTGGAATAGCCGGCCAGCCTCTCAGGATTCTCCCTCAAAGCAAATTTTCCAACCCTTCTTATCTCATCAACAGCGGCCTTCAGATGCAAATATGACTGATTTCTTAGTCCCATTTCCGGCTTCTCCGAATTCCTGAAACTAACTACCCGGGCGTAAAGCCTGCTCAGTTCAGTACTCATCTTTCTGGCTTCATCAAGCTTATGCGGATCGAAGCCGACATGTTTCAGTTTTTCTGTGTGCTTTTCGCCAAGCTCTGCAAGCTCGTACAGACTTTGTATTAATCCGGCTATTGTTTTGTCTTTCGATATCCTTCTTACAATGGAATAAATATCCTTATTATTAAAAAAAGCATGATAAAAATAAGAGACGAGCTCCTTTTTAAAAGTCCTTGCCCCGGTATCGGCATTTTTCCATTCCCTGAATATTTCTTTCCCACTGTTAAATTCTGATATCCAGACTGCCTCCCGCTTCACCAAAGAATCAACACACTCAGGCAATTCCTCCACCAGCGACCAATCAAGACCGGCCCTGCTTAAGACCTCCTTATCGGTCCTGCACCAATAAAACAAATCAATAGCTTCCTGCACGAAAATATCTACCGGGATATCCAGGCGAACAGATTTCGGCATGCTCTGATTTTTAGTCTTACTTTGAATATTTTCCTTTTTCATGTCATTTACCGCTGGCCTGATAAATATAATAAATACATGCTAAGGATTCAAGCTTATTGAAAAACCGTCTTTAACAAAACACACAGGCCTCATTGCTGTGATAAGGGGAATTTACGGATATTACATTCTTTGATATCCGTCTTGTGAACTAATCCTCCGGCGAATCAACCTTTCATTTCTTTCAATTTATAATTTGTGCTTCGTCCGCCTGCTGCTCCTTTTTGCAGTATGTCTTTTTTTATCAGGTCATTTATATCTCTGATCGCAATATCTTTTGAGCATCTGGCAATTTTCGCCCATTTTGAGGAAGTCAGCTTCCCGTCAAATCCATCTAAAAGTTTTGTAATTAAGCGTTTCTGTCTTTCATTTATAATTGTCTTAGAGTGTCTGTTCCAAAAATCAGCTTTGAACAGCACTTGTCTGAGTATCTCATCAGTTGAAATCAAAGCGTTTATCAGACAGTTCAGAAACCATTTTATCCATTCAGTAATATCAAGATCGCCCTTTTGTGTTTTTTCAAGTATCTCATAGTATCCTTTCCTCTCTTTCCTGATTTGAGCTGACATGCTATAAAATCGTTGATTACTTTTATCTGCCCGGGCTAATATCAAATCCGACAAAGCCCTTGTTATTCTTCCGTTTCCATCATCAAATGGATGAATGGTAACAAACCAGAGATGGGCTATAGCAGCTTTTATCACCAGATCTGTTTTGTCATAATTGTTGAACCAGTCAAGGAAAAGCTGCATTTCCTTATTTATTAAATCGGAATCGGGTGCCTGGAAATGCACTTTTTCTTTGCCCAAAGCTCCGGATACAACTTGCATGGGACCTGTAGTGTCTCTTCTCCAGTCTGCCACCGTAATTTTATACATGCCGCTTCTGCCTGCCGGAAATAAAGCAGAATGCCAGTTAAAAAGGCGTTCTTTAGTTAATGGCTTAAAGCAATTTTGGGTGGCATCAAGCATCATGTCAACAACTCCATCCACATTTCGATCAGAATCTACTGAACCTGCCATTTCCATCCCTAATCTTCTTGCGATTGACGAACGAACCTGGTCAAGGTTTAACACTTCTCCCTCAATTTCTGATGATTTTATGACATCCAAGGTTAAGTTATCCAGCAGCGCCTCATTTCTAAGGTCAAATCCAAGTAACTCCATTTTACCCATCAAACGCCCCTGAAGATTTCTGGCTTCACTGAGCAAACTGACAATGCTTTCTGCTTTCCAGGTAAAATCCGGCCAGTTATCTTTTTGATATATAAAAACTCCCATTCGTTGCATAATTTACAACGAAAGTACATCATATTCGTTGATATTCAAAATTAATCCTTGCAATTTTTGCAATAAATAACAGGGTTCCTTTTGGAAAAAATCCAATTAGCTCAGAGTTTAAGCATTGATTCCCCGCTTACCAAACCTTCTGAGCTTACTCTTAGCCTGATTGTTCCGGCAGGATTTTTAAGTCTTAAAATTAACTGGCATTGTCCCCTAAAGCTGTTCACATGACTTTGCTGAAAACTCTTCATTTCAGTGGGACTGGCATTTCCAACCGCCTGAATTTTACAGTCGCCTTCCACCTCAAAAACTACAGGAACCACCGCAGTCGGAACCAGTAAGCCGTTTTCATCCTGAACCTCAATATTAAAATAAGCCAGTTCACCGGAGTTGTCGGTAAGGATATTCTTTTCGGGAATTATTTTTAACTGATAGGATTTTCCGGTTGTCTTTAATGTCTTCCGGCAAACTTCCTTCCCATCGTTTAGTCCAATGGCTGTGAGTTCTCCTGCATGGTAAGGAAGCCGGAAAACCGCGGTGCGCTTTGTTTCGTCCGACACTGCCTTGCTGCCGATAATCTGCCCGTTTAATTCGAGGCGTACCTGTTCGCAGGAGGAGAAAACACGAACCTGCAGAGATTTCCCTTCATCTCCCTCACGGTTCCAGTGAGGTTCTTCCAATGGCCAGCCCCAGGCGCTTACATGCTCAAACATTCCATCAGGAACGGTTTCGTGCACCAGAATCTCAAGATTACTGTTTCCCCATAAAACATCCCGGTAATACGATTGTGGCTTTTTATTTCCCAGAATATCAATATCGCCGCACCATGAAATAAACCAGGGCCATTCCGGAAGTCCCATCCATTCATCCTTCTGGTCGTTTCTGTATTCCGAACGGCCAATGCCCGATTCTCCCAGATAATCCATTCCTGTCCATACAAAATCTCCGATTATATAAGGATATTTTTCCACCAGATCCCAGTTTTCAAAGGCTTCTTTCGGCAGTGATTCGGAGGCGTACATTATTCTGTGGGGATACAATTCATGGTCAGAAAGGTATTTGTTCCATTTGTAATTATATCCGGCAATATCCATAACATCAAATGCAGCCGGAGTATTTTTTTCCCACGTCATTCCGGGATTATCCCAGAAGTCGCATATCGACTGTGTGGTTGGCCGGCTTGTATCGAGGGATTTAATTTTGGCAACCAGCATTTTTCCAAGCTCAATACCCCTTTCAGAAGCTCTTTCCTGAATCTCGTTTCCATAGCTCCACATTATAATAGCGGGGTGGTTCCTGTCGCGCAGCATCATAGCTTCCAGATCACTTTCCCAGGTTTCATTAAAATACAGGTGGTAGTCGTTTTTTCTCTTTTCCTTTTCCCACATATCAAATGCTTCGTCGATTACCAGCATACCTAGCTGGTCGCATGCATCCAGAAAGTATTCTGAGGGGGGATTGTGACTGGTACGTATAGCATTGAAACCGTTCTTTTTTAGGGTGGCTACCCTTCGGTATTCCGCGTCTTTAAAGGCTGCCGCCCCCAGAATTCCATTGTCGTGATGGACGCAGGCTCCCTTCAGAAGCACATTTTTCCCATTCAGCAAAAAGCCTTTTTCAGCTGAAAAATCTATGGAGCGGATTCCAAAATCCACAAGGTACTCGTCTGTCTGATGACCATCCTGTAAAACCCTGATTCTGGCGGTATACATTTTTGGGGATGCAAGATCCCAGAGGACCGGACTGCTAACGGGTATTTCAAAACCTGCCTGAGCATTTCCACCTGCGGCAATGCCTATTTCCTGCTCTTCTGAATTAACGACTGTTTTATCAGGATTAATAATTTCAGCGCTAAGCTTAACTGTCGCATCCTTTTGACCTGCATTTGCAACATGCACTTCCAGTTTAACCATGGCTTCCTTATCGCTGATCTGCGGAGCAGAAACAAAAACACCCCAATCGGCTATGTGGAGCGGATTCAGAACAGACATGGTAATCCCGCGGTATATTCCAAAGCCTGTATACCAGCGTGAGCACTGATTGCGGTTGATTACCTTTACGGCCAGTACATTCTCCTTCCCTGCATCATTCAAAAAAGGACTGATGTTTACATTGAATGGGCTGTAGCCATATTTATGTTCCTTTACCAGCATCCCGTTTACAAAGACTGAGGCTTCCGTTTGAACTCCGTCAAAATTCAGGATTACCTGTTTCCCCTTATCTGATGGATCAAGGGTAAAATGTTTGCGATACCAGGCAATACCGCCGGAGAGATAGCCCACATCAACTCCCTTTTCTATCCCTTTAAAGAAAGGTCCGATGTGAACGGAATCCTGAACCGGGAGATCCTCTATGCTTATATCATGGGGCAAATCGATGTTTCTCCATTTCGAGTCGTCGAGGCTGACCAGTTCGCCCTTTTCCGGATCATCATTTAGAAATTTCCAGCCATAATTAAAATTGATGTCGCGCTTTTCTGAAAGTTTTTGTGTGTGATTCTGACAGGCAGATAAAAAAATTGCAGCAAGCAAGCCAAAAACCAGGGATGGTTTCAATAGTTTATTCATTCTTTGGATTTTAGGTTTGGTAAGGGCCGATCTGTCATAAGAGCCGGTGATTTCAGCAGAATTGAAGCTAATATTATTTACTGGTTTTTCTCCTATTATTATCTTGAAAAATTACTTTTTCGATAAATGCTTTTCTATTGTTTGCAATAAGAGTTCTCTTTTAAGTGGTTTGCTAAGATAATCGATGCAACCGGCATCAAGGGATTTTTGCCGGTCTTCGGCAGTAGCATAGGCTGTCTGGGCTACTATTTTCTGCTCCGGCTTAATTTCAATTATTTTTCGTATGGCATCGTAGCCGTTTATGTCGGGCAGACGAATATCCATTAAAATTATATCTGCATTTTCAGAAGATGCCAGGTTTATCGCTTCCAGACCAGATTCGGTGTAAGTAATATTCAGTCCGGTATTGGAAAAAACTTCGCTGATATATTCAGTATTATTAGGATCATCCTCAACTAAAATGGCTGTTTTACCGGAGAAATCATAGTTATGGATTTCCGGGCTTTCCGGCTGCGTTTGTCTCTCTGTTCTGGCAATCTGCAGCGGGATTGTAAAGTAGAATGTTGTTCCTTTATTAATTTCAGATTCCAGCCATATTTTTCCCCCCAGCAGATCAATCAGGCCTTTGACGATTGACAGGCCCAGACCGGTCCCTGTATTGAGCCGTTCATCGCTGCGGTTCAGCTGAGCGAAACGATCAAATATCACCTCCTGTTTGTCGGCAGGGATACCAATTCCGGTATCCGATACATAGAAAATCAGCCTGTTATTTTCATCGATCCGGCATCCTCCCTCAATCTTTCCGGATTCGGTAAACTTTAAAGCATTTCCCAGAAGATTATTAAATATCTGTCGCAATTTAATTTTGTCTGTAACAATATTTTTTATTTCTGAACTGCAGTGATGCTGTATTTCGAGAGAAATATTTTGCTTCCCCATCCTTTTCTGATGCACTTTATAGATGCCGGATAAATCGTCGAATAATTCATCAAGGTCGCAGTTGTCAAGATAAACCGGCAGTTGTCCGGATTCAATTTTAGAGATATCAAGAATATCATTTATTATATTAAGCAGATCATTAGAGCGGGAAGTAATGATATCAGAAAATTTTTCAAGGTTCTCCCTATTGTTGTAATTCTCTGGCAGCAGCGATGAAAATCCCATTATAGCATTCATGGGTGTTCGAATTTCGTGACTCATGTTCTGCAGAAAAGCAGTTTTCAGCCTGTCGCTTTCTTCGGCTTTCTCTTTAGCTTTTATCAGATTCTTTTCAACCTGCTTCCGGTCACTGATATCATGGATAATGGAATAAAGGATATCCTTCCCTTCTATTTCTATTTTGCTGCTGTAAACCTCAACATCGCGGATAGTGCCATCCTTAAGCCTGTGTCTAAATTCAAACTGATTTTTTTTATTAGTCCTGATATCCTCCAGTTTCTCCTTTACTTTCTCAGGAGGGAGGGTGTTAATCTGATCTACTTTCATTCTCTTTAATTCCTCCCGGCTCCAGCCGTAATAACTTAAGGCCGCGTTATTGGCATCCACTATCTTACCGGAATCGGCATCAATAAGTAATTCTATGGCTGCATTATCTTCAAATAACCGGCGGAACTTCTCTTCACTCTTTTGTAGGGTTTTTTCCGCTTTTTTCCTTTTTTGTTCTTCATTCAGAACATTTCTGACGCGTGCAAGAGAATAGAAATAATAGGATACTATAAGGAATAGCAGGGTGAAGATTAACAGCAGCCGGTTACGAAGCCGGGTAAGGGAATTATAGATATCACTCCCATGGTAGGAAATAAGGATTGTCCAATAGGTATTATTAAGCGGGATCCTGTAGAATACAATGAATTTGTCACTGAAATCAGATACTCCTTCATGTATGGTTTCCAGATGAACAGCTTTTGCCGTTCCATTTTCTGAATTTTTAATTTTTTCCAGAAGTTCAACCACTGTCGGATCCTTCCGGGAATTTTCCAGGAAAGACTTCCCGTTATGATTTTTTATATGACAATATATTTCCACCCCTTCTTCAGTAATAAGCCAGATATTTCCTGTTCCCCTGATCCTGATATTACCAAGATAAAGCCTTCCCAGTTCAGTAATAGGAATAAGCACTGCAAGGCTTCCTGCAAATTCATTGTCTTTAAAAACAGGAACATGGTAAGCAATTGCCCAATATCCCTGTGCAGCTAAAAATACGTCGCTTATTACCGGCTCCTTCGTTTGGATCAGTTTTTGAACATGTGCCTGGTATGATATGTCGCTTCCTAAAACGCGTGAGTCTTCAGGATAGGTGTACTGTATGAGCCCTTTGGCGCTTACCCTTGTGATTGCTGTTATAACTCCTTTATGAGCATTAAAGTAATCTGCAAGAAGCTTTTTCCCCGGATCTGTAATAGAAATCAGATCATCAAGATGAGATAAGAACAGCATATCTGAATGGAATTCATCGAAAAAGGAAACAATTCCACGTGAGGCAGTACTTGCTAGAATTAACTGCTCATTATCAAAATCCTGAATGGTTCTTTTTTTAATATCTTCATAAACGAGATTAAAAGAAAAGAAGAAAATTATAAGAATTACCGGTATCAGATAATACCGTGTTGAAAAATTCCGGAACAATATTGAGTTTTTACCGAACAAGGCTGATTATTATATGCACAGGTAAATTTATGCAATAATACTTCCAGAATCAAATGGATTGTTTTACAACAGGCTTCTGTTTTTCCAGAAAGTGAAAACTATTTCTTCCTCTGAACATCTCCTTACTTAAACATCATCATTTCTGCCTGATAAGGCTGATTGCAGGCTATACCAGTTGTAATTCAGAAGCACAATAATAGTAAGGATCAGACCCAGACCCGTGCATAAGAACCAGAAGGTTGATAAGCCCTTGTTAATAATTCCCAGGCTCACTGCAGCCAGTATCCCTCCAAAAAAGATTATCTGAGTTTTACGGATTAATGCAGCGTAGATTTTCGGAAATTCAAGCAGGAAAAGGATGAGAATCATAATGAGAAAGAAAAGTGATATTGCCAGAGCAAATATTTCCCTCAGTCCAACAAAATGTGCTTCACTGTGTGCAGGGTCGCTAAATATCCCATGAAGCCCCAGACCTGCCAGTCCAAGAGAAATTAATGCGGGGAGGTACAAAAGCTCCAGCAGACTGCTGTTCAAAAAGCCGGGTTTACAGGGACGGTCGGAAACCAGGGTAAAAAATACCCACCAGAGGGAGAAGACAATGATTACAGAAAGTGCAAAATTTACCCATAGGGAAAAACTCAGATCATTATTTTCGGCCATTCCACTGATTACTCCGGCAATAACCTCCCCGAAAATTATTATTGCGAATAGTCCTAAACGCTCTGTCATGCTCGAAGAGAGATTCAGCTGAAGGGATTCGTTCCGGAATCGCCTGTATGTAATAAAGGGTGGCAGGTAGTTGAAAACCAGTGCAGCAAAAAAGACAATTTTCAGCCAGGGATTTTCAAGAAAGAGGGTAAGGACCATCAGAGCCAGGGCAAGCAGGTAAAGAAGGGTATAGGGGAGATTTAGTTTTCGGTGGTTTTTATCATAAAATCCCACGCTGAACCACATGTAGGTTATATATGTCTGCATTACAATCAGAACCAGGCTTATATTATGTATGCGTTGTTCTGAATGTCCGCCCAGAACAATAACAAGAGCGGCTACAATAAGCATCTGCCAGAGAGTCATGATACGTGTCCTGAAACCCGCAGAGCCATGCATATCGTGATATAAACTCCCGTTGAGCCATCCCCAGAATATGATAGTGAAGAAAAAAAGGTAATCCAGAAAACCTGTGAAATTAAGGTTCATGGAAAACAGATTTGTAATTTTAGCGATGGCGATCACATAAACCAGATCATAGAAAAGTTCAAGCCAGCTGATTTTCCTCTCCTCCTGCTCCAATGAGAACTTTTTTGGTGCGCCCCACCATTGTTTTGATTTTAGTTCCATTATCCTGCTGTTTATCAGATTTGTTTTATATCAGCAATTTAGGGATTTGTATTTTCCGGTAACACCAGGAGTGAAAAATATGTTCAGGAATCCCCGATAATTTACAGATCGGATTTTTCAAATTTTTTAATCGGAAGGAGAAAATACCTGGGAGCAAAAAAGTACAAATCGGATTAGCAGAATCCGAATTGTATATCATTTGAAATATCAGGAGGAGTTGATATCAATATTTCAGTCTCCCTATTTCATATTATGAAAAACATTATTCACATCATCATCCTCTTCAAGCCGGGCCAGTAATTTATCCACTTCAGCCATCTGCTCTTCATTCAGCTCTTTATAGTCGCCGGGGATACGCTCAAATTCGGCAGAGATGATTTCATACTCATTATCCTCGAAGTATTTCTGAAGGTTTCCAAAGGCTTCAAAGTCGGCATAGACAACAATGGTGTCATCTTCGGCAAATACTTCCTGCGCGCCATAATCGATAAGTTCGAGCTCCAGCTCTTCTGCTTCAATACCCTCTTTAGCCTGCACCTTGAAAATACAGTTATGTTCAAACATAAATGAAACAGAGCCAAAGGTTCCCAGAGTGCCGTTATAGCGGGTAAAGTAGCTGCGAATATTGGCCACTGTGCGGGTAGTATTGTCGGTGGAGGTTTCCACAAGAATGGCTACTCCATAAGGTCCGTATCCCTCATACAAAACTTCCTTGTAGTCGGCCATGTCTTTTGATGACGCCTTTTTGATTGCCCGCTCCACGTTTTCCTTGGGCATATTGGCAGCTTTGGCATTCTGTATTAAGACTCTCAGACGGGCATTATTTTTTGGATCCGGGCCGGCTGTCTTTACTGCCATTGAAATGTCCTTACCCAGCCGGGTAAAGGTTTTTGCCATACTGCCCCAGCGTTTCAGCTTTCTTGCTTTGCGAAATTCGAATGCGCGACCCATAATGTTATCTTATTTGAAAATTTCTGCAAATATAGAAGGCTTTTGGATAATGGCCTCACAAAGGGGAGATGTTATTGGGAGAAAAATAAAATATAATTCCGGTGGTTCACTGGAAATACTTAAGGAAAATCTTATTGGTCAAAGGGAATTATCTTTTTTTACCTGACTTTTTCATTCTTTTCTTCTGGTGCTTATAAGCCTTTGAACCTTTAAATTTTGACTTATTACGGGAATAGTCTGCCTTATCCTGAAGCATAAGTCCGCGTTTCTCATTATTGCTGCTTTTGGCACGACTTGCTGCACACGATGAGAGACCTGCAGATAAAATACCAATGATAAGAATTGCATAAACAACGCGAAACCTTTTTAGAGCTTTCATAATGTAGCTTATTAAAAACAGGATGATCAGTGTATGCTAAACGAAATTTAAAAAGAAATGTTCTGTAATTAAAAATTTATGCCAATAAAATGCAGAGGGAAGGAAAACAGAAAAATGCATGGGGGTGGAATTAAACCCGGATTCCCATTACCAGGATATCATCCACCTGGCGTGTATCGGCCATCCAGTTTCTTAAAGCTTCATTGAGCTCCGTTTTTTGTTCATGCACGGGCTTTTTGTGCAATTCCAGCAGAATTTCCTTGAAACGTTTAATCATAAATTTCTTACCTCCGGGACCTCCAAACTGGTCGGCATATCCGTCGGAGAATGAATAGAGCATATCGCCCTTATTGAGTTTTATTTTATGATTTGTAAAAGGGGTTTTGACCATCCCATGTATCCCAATGGGCATCTTGTCGGGCTTATATTCATTTAGTTTGCCTTCTCTGATCAGAAAGAGGGGATTATTCGCTCCGGCAAACTGCATATTTTTCAGATCACGATCAATGATCATGGCTGTGATGTCCATCCCATCCTGATTTTCTCCCATTAATCCTCTCTGGTGAAGGGAATGAATAACGTGTTCCCTCAGTTCGTCGAGCATCTCTCCGGCGCTGATGTTGGGATTCTTACTGTTCACCTCATTCAGATAGGCAATACCAAGCATAGACATAAAAGCACCGGGAACACCATGACCCGTGCAATCAGCGACTATGCAAACTATTCTGTCTTTATTTTCCGTGATCCAGTAAAAATCGCCGCTCACAATATCCCTGGGTGAAAAAAGAATAAAATGCTCGGGCAGGACCTTGGATATATCTTCGGTAGGAGTAAGCATGGCATTCTGAATCCTTTTGGCATACACTATACTGTCGGTGATCTCTTTTTTCTGTTCTGAAATAAGAGTGTTTTTCTCCTCCAGAAATTCTAATGCTCATACTTCTTGAAATAATTCTGCAACATTATTAACTTTCATTCGTCTTTTTAAAAAATTAAAATTATGCTCAGAAACTTCATCCTGTCTGCATTCAGAAATATCTCCCGTCAAAAACTTTATTCCTTTATTAATATTTTCGGACTTGCCGTCAGCCTTATGGCAGTGATATTCATTTTCCTGTGGGTTTATGATGAGCTTAGTTTCGACCGATTTCATGAAAATGCCGACAGGCTATACAGGGTTGAGGAAGACCAGATGTACGACAATGGAGCCTATCATGTAAATGTTACTCCATGGGTCTCAGGTCCTGTCTGGCAGGAAAGAATTCCTGAAATTGAAATGTCATGCCGGGTTAAAAGTACCGGCAGCCTTCTGGTACGATACCGTGATAAGGTATTTTATGAAGACGATGTGGTTGCAGCTGACTCCGGGTTTTTCAGGATGTTTAGCTTTCCGCTTATCCGCGGAACAGCTAATGAAGTTCTTTCCGGTCCGGATAAAATTGTTATCTCCGACGAAATGGCCGGAAAGTATTTTGGTAATGAAGACCCGGTTGGTAAAATGCTTAGCATTAACAACAAGGATGTTTTTGAGGTTAGTGGAATTTTCAAGAAAGCCCCTTCGAATTCCAGCCTTCAGATGAGTATGATTGTTCCTTTCGACTATATGAAAAAGTCAAACTGGTATTCCGACAGCTGGGGAACGAACTCTATCTCTACCTATGTTTTGCTTGGAAAGGATGTTAATCCTGCTCCTGTAGATAAAAAGCTGACCGACATTGTTAAGGAATTTAATGAAGATACGGTTACTGAATTTTTGCTTGCTCCTCTTACCGGCATTCACCTGTACTCCTGGTTTGGTTATAGTCAGAAGCAAAGAGGAATTGAGTCGGTCTACATTTTTGCCATTGTTGCCTTTTTTGTTCTGATCATCGCCTGCATCAATTTCATGAATCTTACCACCGCTTATTCAGCCACCCGTTCAAAAGAAATAGGTCTGAGAAAAGTTACCGGAGCCAGGAGAAATGAGCTCATCCTTCAGTTTCTCAGCGAATCCATGGTTCTTACAGTGGTGTCGGTGGTTATTGCTCTGATTCTGGTTTTAATGCTATTGCCGGTATTTAACAGTATTTCAGGAAAGACATTGCTTAATTCCGATCTCCTGAACCCTGTTATAATTTCAGGAATTATTGCCATAACCCTGATTACCGGACTCCTTTCAGGCCTGTACCCGGCCCTTGTATTATCTTCATTTAAGCCGGTAAAAATTTTACGGGGTGACCTGGGATTGAAGGATAAAAAAGGTATTTTCAGAAAAACCACGGTTATTCTTCAATTTTCACTGACCATACTCCTTATCATTGGCACTGTTGTCATTTATAAACAAATGATTCATATGCAGAATATGAAGCTTGGTTTTGAAAAGGAGAATCTTTTTTATATTCCGGTAAGGGGAGAAATGCGCGAATCTTATAATGCCATAAAGGAAGAATTGAAGAAGAATCCAGTGGTACTTGACGTTTCCGCTTCATCAGAACTGCCACATATTATAGGCAGCAATTCCAGTTCAGCAAGCTGGCCGGGAAAAAATCCTGATGTTGAAACTCTTATAAGTCTCGCGGGGGTGGATTATGATTTTGTGAACACTATGGGGATTGAGATGAAATCGGGAAGGGTTTTTTCGCACGAGTACGGTACAGATGCCACCGTGGATACTACCGGTTCATTTCTGATAAATGAACAGATGGAAAAAGTAATGGGAGGAAAAAATGTGGTGGGAATGAACCTTAAGTTCATAGGTATCTCCGGCACTGTTATAGGGGTTATGAAAGATTTTCACTTCCAGTCGGCCCGAAGCAGTATTGAACCCCTTGCCATTATGAAAGCTCCATTAGAATTTTTCAATTGTATTATCGTAAGACTCAGAGCCGGTAACCTCAGCGAGGAAATGAAGACTGTTGAGAAAAGCTGGGATTCTGTTATGCCCGGATTCCCTTTCGATTATTCTTTTGTTGATCAGGATTTCGATAAAATGTACAAGACAGAAGAGCGAATGGGCCGGCTGATGCAATATTTTGCCATAATTTCAATAATTATAGCCAGTGTGGGGCTTTTCGGACTAGCCGGATTTACGGCCATACAAAAAACCAAAGAGATTGGTGTCCGCAAAGTTATGGGGGCCTCAGTAAGCAGTATTATTTTGCTTTTTTCAGGCGAAACTGTATGGCTCATGCTTATTTCAGCAATAATTGCCTGTCCCTTATCTTGGTGGATGCTCCATAAGTGGTTACAATCCTTTGCTTACAAAACAAGTCTGGATTATTGGATTTTCTTTGCGGCCGCTCTCCTTTCCCTGGCAATTGCCCTTCTTTCAATTGCTTATCAGGCATTTAAAGCTGCCAATGCCAATCCTGCTGAAATTCTGAAATACGAGTAGTTTTATTACTCAAAACTCTTAAAACAATCTGCCGTTTTGTAAGAAGATTTCATGGGAATTCCATCATCTACCTTAGAAACATTCTGAATTACCAATATTCAGTCCTGTACTTACTGAAACTTGGTTTGGGAATGTTATTTTTGAATCTAAATCGCAATGAATGAATATCTTGAATTGAATGCCCTGCATTTAGTGATCAGCGATTTAAGAAACTCAGAAAAAAAACTGAAAAACGAATGAAGAAATTCCTTCTGGCTGCTAATATATTATGCTTTGCCGTATTTACATCCTCAACTTTCGCACAGATTTCAACTCACTGGCGCGGACCTGACTCGAACGGAAGCTATGCTGAATCGGGCTTACTCACTTCATGGCCCTCAACGGGTCCCGAAATAGCATGGTCCTTTAATGAACTTGGTCAGGGATTCTCCTCGGCAGTTTCTTCGGGAAATTCTGTTTATACCTCCGGAATGACAGCTGAGACAGGTTTTCTTTATAAATTCTCGATGGATGGAAAACTCATTTATAAAAAAGCTTACGGACCCGAGTTTGCCGAGAGCTATTATGGAACACGCGGCACACCGGTAATTGCCGGAGATAAAATATACATTTTAAGTGGTCCGGGTCCGCTTTATTGTCTGAATGAAAAGGATGGCAGTCTGGTTTGGAAAAAAGACCTGGTGGCTGATTTCGGGGGAGAGAGAATCACCTGGGGATATAACGAAACCCCTGTTGTTGATGGAAATAAAATATATTGTACTCCCGGCGGTTCAAAAAATTGTGTAGTTGCCCTCAATCGTAACGACGGTTCTCTTATCTGGAGTTGTCCGGCAGAAAAAGAACTTTCCGCCTATTGCACCCCTCTTCTTTTTGTACACAACGGAAGAAAAATCCTGGCAACGCATACAGCCTCTCATCTGGTTGGAATTGATGCTGAAACGGGAGTTATGCTCTGGTCACAGCTACAGCCAAACCAATACTCCATTCATGCCAATACCCCGATCTATTCAAATGGAGAACTGTTTTATTTCAGTGGATACGGACAGGGTTCAGGAAAACTGATCCTTAGCCCTGATGGATCCAGCGTTAAGCTGGCCTGGATAAATAAGTCGATGGACAGCCGGATGGGTGGTGCTGTATTACTAAATGGCTACATATATGGCTCCGGAGATGTCAGCAGGGAATGGAAATGCATTGACTGGAAAACGGGACAAAACAGCTACGCTTCATTAGATCTGGCAAAGGGAGCTGTAATATGCTCCGACGGCTTGCTATTCATCTATTCCGAAAAGGGAGAACTGGCCATGGTGAAAGCAAATTCAGTAAAATTTGAAATCCTTGGCAATACACGGGTTACTTTGGGCTCTGAGCAGCATTGGGCACATCCGTCCATTAGTCATGGCCTGCTTTTTGTGCGTCATGGCTCAGCGCTTATTGCTTATAAAATAAGATGACAATTATAAATGTTACTTAAAAATTATATAAAATGCCCCACCCCAACCCCTCCCCCCAGAGGGAGGGGCTTTTTTTGGGATTTGATCATGACTGATTTTAGAAATTCCAGTATCAGTCCCGAAACACATTTTCTTTTTTCTGGTCAATCTGAGAATTGCAATAATTTACAAAATTTAACTCAACAATTTCAAAGTGCATTTATTGGTAAATGTTTGCACCTCCCTCCTGGGGAGAGCCGATCACGCTCTCTGCGGGAGTTTGGGGTGGGCCATATGCAATTAGCTAAAAATTCTTCAATTATGAAAATCCTTTACCGCTTTCTTTTATCATCTCTCATTCTGATTCCTTCAATTACCGCAACTCCCCAGGATGTGCAATGGAGGGGTCCGGAGAGAGACGGAATTTACCCCGACACAGGCCTGCTGCAAACATGGCCGGAAACCGGTCCTCCTCTGGTTCTTAAGAAAGACGGACTGGGCGCAGGCTGGACCACACCGGTAATTTCAGAAAATGTAATTTATATTACCGGGCGACGTGATACAATGGAGTATTTAACCGCCCTGAAAATGGATGGTACCGTTTTGTGGGAAACATTGGTAGGAGGATCCTGGCAGACCAGCTTTCAGGATTCAAGAAATTCTCCGACAATTGAAGACAACTTCATTTATGTTTCCTCCGCCATGGGAGATGTGAACTGCATCGAAAAACACAGTGGTAAAGTAATCTGGAAAGTGAATACCCACGAGAAGTATAAAAGTGAATTCCACCGCTGGGGATTCGCCGAATCAATTTTGCTGACAGATAATGCAGTAATCGCATCCCCGGTTGGAAAAGAAACCACGCTTGTGGCTCTCAGCAAAAAAGACGGATCTTTAATCTGGAAGACTAAAAGTCTGGATAATGAGATGTCGTATGCTTCTCCCCTTATGATAGAATACCATGGCCAAAAACTGATACTGGCGCAGACAAATATTAACCTTGTAGCCGTTGATCCTGCTAAGGGCGAAATTGTCTGGGTTTTTGACCTGGTAAAAGGATTCACAGACGAAAGTGACCGTATCTTAACAAACACTCCCTTGTACCACGATGGTGAAATATTCGTTACCAGTGGTTACAATGATAAAGGGGTTATGCTGAAGCTTTCAGATGACGCCAAATCAGTAAACCTGAAATGGTCAACCGATGTTCTGGACACCCATCATGGTGGCGATGTACTGGTGAATGGTTACATATATGGTCCTAACTGGCTGAATAACGGAAACGGCAACTGGGTCTGCCTCGACTGGAATACCGGGGAAGTAAAATATGAGGAAAAATGGTTTAACAAGGGATCCATTATTTATGCCGACGGCCGACTATACATTTTTGAAGAAAAACAGGGTCATGTTGGACTTGTGATACCCGACCCTTCGGGATTTAAGCTGGTAAGCAGCTTTAAAATATCTGATGGCACCGGCCCGTATTGGGCTCATCCTTCCATTTACGATGGCTATTTACTCATCCGACACGGAGAAGTTCTGCTGGTTTATGATCTGAAGAAAAAGAGATAAAATCTGCACGTGCGAATTTGAATGTTTACTGTGAATTGTTGGTTGTGAAACAATGAAAATTAGCAGGTATCATATTATTCTATATTCCATAATTCTTTCAGCATTGCTGTCCCTTGGATGGTGGCTGGGCAAAGATCCGGTAAGAGATTTTAAGACATCAGAACCCGGTCTCGACAACCGGGGTGCAGCTGTTAAGGTAAATTACAATATTAACATTGGTGAGTTCTTTGAACAGCTGAATAATGAAAGCACTGATCTGCAGGAAACCTGGCCACGATTTCGTGGTGAATATTTCGACAATATAAGCCGTTCCCCGGTAAAACTTATTGAGAAATTCGGTCCCTCTGGTCCTAAAGTCATGTGGACGGCGAAACTTGGGGAAGGACATGCCGGACCTGCCATTTATAAGGGAAGGGTTTACCTCCTGGATTACGATGAAGAACTGCATTCTGATATGCTGCGCTGCTTCTCACTGGTAAGCGGAAAAGAGCTGTGGAGAAGATGGTATAAGGTTGCCGTCAAAAGAAATCACGGCATGTCGAGAACGGTGCCGGCGGTTAACGAAAACTACATTGTTACAATTGGCCCGCGCTCGCATGTTATGTGCGTGAACCGCGAAGACGGGAAGTTTCTGTGGGGACTTAATGTGGAAAAGGATTACAATACCGAAGTGCCCTTCTGGTATACCGGACAATGCCCTCTTGTGGAAAACGATAAGCTTATCCTTGCCACCGGAGGCAAAGCCCTTATGATTGCAGTGGATTGCAAAACCGGAAAAGTCTTATGGGAAACCCCTAACCCCGATGGCTGGGGGATGTCGCACTCGTCCATTATGCCATACGAATTCAAAGGCGTCAGAATGTATGTTTACAGTGCTATCGGCGGAGTGGTTGGTGTGGCAGCCGATGGTCCGAATGAAGGACAGGTCCTCTGGAAATCGTCCAGATGGAATCAGCAGGTGGTGGCGCCATCCGCACTTTGTCTGCCCGATGGAAAAATATTTCTCACTGCGGGATACGGAGCCGGTGCAATGATACTAAAACTCTCAAAAGCCGACACAACCTACAGACTTGACGTTTTGCAGGAATACAAGCCGGTCGACGGGCTTGCCAGCGAGCAGCAGACTCCCCTGGTATATAAATCCCATATAATTGGAATTATGCCCAAAGATGCCGGAGCCTTGCGAAATCAGATGGTATGCGTTGACCCATCGGATTTTACTAAAATGATTTGGACAAGCGGACAGGCTGCTCGGTTTGGACTCGGTCCATATATGATTGCCGATAACAAACTCTTTATCCTTAGTGACGACGGGACTTTAACCATAGCGCGACCATCCATAACGAATTATACAGAAATTGACCATGCCAGAGTTATTGAAGGTCAGGATGCCTGGGGACCCCTTGCAATTGCCGACGGGTATCTGCTGATGAGGGATTCTAAAACGCTGGTGTGTTTGGATATGGCGGAAGGGAGGAAGTTAAAATAGTGACTAAAGTGACTAAAGTTAATGTTAAAACAGGTTTAAAATGCACTTGAACTTTTAAAAATTTAATTCTTATGTCAAAAAAAACATTATCCATCATAGTTCTCCTGATAATCGCCTTGATTATAAGTCTTATAATCATTGATTTCATTGGAAAATCTTCTGATAAAAGAGGGGAAAATCCTTATGACCTGGATGTGGATCAGTACAAGCTTGTAGACAGTTCCCTGATCCGGTACAGAGAGACCAAAAATTTTCCGCTTGGCGACAGGTTACCGGGTGCGATTGATGTGTATAATGGCCTTATTTATCTGGGCGTGGAAGATGCACTTCTTATTATCACTCCCGAAGGTCTGCAAAAGAAATCCATTCCTCTCACTGGGAAACCGGAAAGCATAAGGGTAACCGCCTCAAATATTATTATCGCCTATAAAAACGAAATTAATGTATTCGACTCTTCCGGAAAGCTTCTTAGTTCGTGGAAAGTTGATAACGAACGAACAATCATTACCTCTGTCGCTGTGAAGGACAGCCTCTTGTTTGTTGCTGATGCCGGCAACAGGCGGGTATTGCGGTATACTCTTGATGGCAAACTGCTGGGAGAATTTACCGGTAAAAGGGAAAGTACTGCTGGTCACGGATTTATAGTGCCAAGCGCGAATTTTGATCTGGTGGTAAACAAGTTTGGAGAGCTGTGGGTGGTAAACCCGGGTGAACATTCCATCGAAAACTATTCCGACGAGGGTGAGCTCAGGGGATTCTGGACAAAAAATTCCATGGAAATTGATGGCTTTTCCGGATGCTGCAATCCTGCCGAATTAGCTGTAATGGACGATGGTTCCTTTATTACCAGCGAAAAAGCTCTGGTGAGGATTAAAGTTTATGATCCCTCCGGAAGACTTCTTTCGGTTGTTGCTCCCCCTGAAAAATTTCTGGATCAGGGACATGCACCTGAGGTCGCTGCTGATTCCACCGGAGTGATTTATGCTCTCGATTTTGACAGGAAGATGATCCGGGTATTTGAAAAAACAGATGACCCGCAAAAAAACTAAATCATGAACAGAAAAGAATTTATAAATACTTCCGTTCGGCTCACGATACTGGCATCCATAGCGGCAGTTATTGCTGTATTCGCTTTCCGCAGGCAAATCAGCCCCGGCGTTTGTTCAGAGAGGGAGCAGTGCAATGCATGCAGTAAGAACAGCCGCTGCAGTCTGCCGGAAGCAATAAAATTCAGAGAAAATGGAGAAGGATAAGTCCATAAAAAGGAGAGAGTTCATCCATACAGGACTCCGCCTGGCTCTGGGATTCTCCCTGGCAGGTGTTGCAGTGGCAGCCGGCAGAAAAAGCACAGCTGAAAAATGGGTATGGCAGATCGACCCTGCAAAATGCACGCAGTGCGGACGATGTGCTACAGAATGCGTTAAAAGTCCTTCTGCTGTAAAATGCATACATGCCTATGACCTCTGTGGCTATTGCGACCTCTGTGGCGGATATTTTAAGCCCGGTGTTAAACAACTCGAGACCGGAGCCGAAAATCAGCTTTGTCCAACTGCGGCTATCCAGAGAAAATACATTGAAGAACCATATTTTGAATATGTTATAAATGAAGATCTCTGTATCGGCTGTGCCAAATGCGTAAAAGGATGCTCTTCATTTGGAAATGGATCTCTTCACCTTCAGATCCGTCATGATAGATGCGATAACTGCAACGAATGCAGTATTGCAAGGTCCTGTCCATCCGATGCCATAAAAAGAGTTCCTGCTTCCCAACCCTATCTTATAAAGGGAGAATTTATCAAACCACTTAAGGGATAAGAAATGAAAAACATAAGCCGGATCTTTCTTAGCCTTATTTTTGCACTCACTCTGTTCCAGGCAAATGCCCAGCAACGCTTTCCAAAGCCTGAATTTGAAACCGGATATGTGCAGCCCAGTCCTACAACACCCGAACCCCGCTCTACAGCTCTTGAATATACGGATGTTCTGGTTCTGCTGGCTGCCCTCTCCCTCGCTTCCTGGCTGGTGATTAAAAAACGTTCCCGTCGTGGCATACTCTGGCTCTCCATATTCAGCCTGCTTTATTTTGGATTTTACCGGGAGGGCTGCATATGCTCTGTCGGCTCCCTTCAGAATATTACCCTTGCCCTTTTCGACCCGGTATATAAAGTATCCATAACCGTACTTCTCTTTTTCCTGCTTCCTCTCGTTTTCGCATTGTTTTTTGGCCGGACCTTTTGCGCAGCTGCCTGCCCTCTTGGGGCCATACAGGATCTGATCATTATCAAACCGGTTTCCCTGCCTGTCTGGGTAAGGAAAACCCTGAGTTTTATTCCTTATGTCTACCTGGGATTTGCCATCCTATATGCAGCCACAGGTACCGACTTTATCATTTGCAGGTACGATCCCTTTGTGGGTTTCTTCAGGATGGATGCACCCTATATTATGATTGTGATTGGCATCGCCCTGCTCATCCTGGGACTGTTTTTTGCCCGTCCCTATTGCCGTGTATTTTGCCCATACGGGGTACTGCTCAGCTGGATGTCGAAATTTTCAAAACATCACATGAGCATAACTCCCGCGGAATGCATCTCCTGCAAACTGTGCGAAAACTCATGTCCTTTCGACGCCATTGAGATTCCGGAAGATGAAAAGATCAGAACACCAAAAACACTGAGAGAAAATCTGAAACGATTCAGCCTTTTTGCGCTGCTGATTCCTGTATGGGTTTTTATAGGGGGATATGCAATTTCAAGCTCCCATGTACTTTTATCAAGGGCCCACCCCGATGTATACCTGTCAGAATTGCTTATCGCCCACCCTGAAATGAAAAACGATACTAAAAATATTGACATAAAAGCATTCCGGGAATCAGGCAAAACATTTGATCAGCTGGTTGAAAATGCTGCAGTGATACGCACAAAATTCCGGATCGGAGGCTGGTACCTCGGGGGATTCCTGGGCCTGGTAATCGGAATTATGGTTATGAACCAGTTCCTTTTCCGGAAGAAGGAAATTTACGAACCACACAAAGGCGATTGCTTTAGCTGCGGACGTTGCATGAGTTATTGTCCGGTAGAAAAACTGAAATAATATGGATCAGGAAACAAAACTAAAACTACTCCGACAGATAATTGTCATCTCATCAGCCTTCTGCATCCTGGTGGCCTTCCTGCTTGTCTTTAATTTCTGGCAGATAAAAAGTCATAAGCCCCTGGAAAGCAAAAGTATTGAAGCCCTGGTACAAAGGCTGGCCGATGATCCAAAGAATGAAGAACTCAGAGAAGAAATCCGTGATTTCGACCTTTTGGCCCGGAAAGCCTATTTCACTTCAGAATGGCAGATTAAAACGGGAACCTATTTGTTGCTTTTTGGAGGGATCGTCCTGGCTATTGCATTGAAGATGAAAACCGATATAGAGGCTACCATCGCTCTTCCGGAAAATGCTCCTGAAAATCCCCTTAAAAACAGAATTATTTCTCACCGCTGGCTTCTGATAAGTGGTGTTACAGTGTTCGCTTTAGCTTTGCTATCATCATACCTGACGAAGGATTTTCTGAAAAATTATCACCCGGGCTTACTCTCTGACGCGCCGGCGGGTGAGAAGTCTGAAGAAATACAGCTTATCAGTATTGTCGACAGCTCAGCTGTTTTGGAGGCTGACACAGCTAAAACTGATACTTCAAAAAATAACCCGAAGGAGGTATCAACTCTCGCAGCCAGCCAGGCAGCAAAAAAAACAACTGCTGCTGATTTTAAAAACAACGAAAGTTCCTTTCGGGGATATCTGGGTCAGGGAATATCTTACCATAAAAATATCCCGACCGACTGGGACGGTGCAAGTGGTAAAAATATAAAATGGAAAGTCGCTGTAAGTAAACCCGGCTATAACTCACCCGTAATTTGGGGAGATAAAATTTTTATTGCCGGGGGAGATAAGGTGTCGCGACTCGTAAGCTGCTACGACAGAAATACAGGCCGTCTGTTATGGGAAAAGGAGGCGGATAACATCCCTGGCTCTCCCGCTGCTCCCCCTAAAGTAACCGACGATACAGGCCTTTCAGCTCCTACCATGGCAATCGACGGAACTAATGTTTATGCAATTTTTGCCACCGGTGATATTATTGCCTTTGATCTCGATGGCAACCGGGTTTGGGCCAAAAACCTGGGTGTTCCGGTAAACCACTACGGCCATTCCTCTTCTCTTATTTACTGGAAGGGAAAGGTGATTGTTCAGTACGATACTTCAAAAGGAGGACGGATGCTCGCTCTGGATGCGGGAACAGGAAATACAGTCTGGGATATTGCCCGGACAAACAAAATTTCATGGTCATCACCCATGCTTCTGGATCTGAATGGAAAAATGCAGATTATTACGACCGCTGATCCCTCTGTGGCAGCCTATGATCCGGAAACTGGAAAAGAGTTGTGGAAGGCCGATGTGCTTTCGGGAGAGGTAGCTCCCTCCGCTGCTACCTGGAACGGACTGGTATTTGCCACAAACGAATATGCAAAAACAGTAGCTCTGGATGCAGCCAAAAACGGGGCTCTGGTATGGCAAAGCGATGAATACCTTTCTGAAGTATCAAGCCCCGTTGCCTATAACGGATTGCTTTTCCTGGCAACCAGCTATGGGGTGCTGGTATGTTATGATGCGCAGAGCGGGGAAAATATATGGGAAAAACAATTCGACAAGGGATTTTATTCATCCCCGATGATTGCTGAAAATAAGGTTTACATAATCGATATGGACGGAATAATGCATATCCTGAAGGCTGATAAAAGCGGAACCATAGTGAGTGAACCCAAACTGGGAGAGCCGGGATTTGCACTCCCTGTTTTTGCCGAGGGAAGAATTTATATCAGGGGAAAGAATTCCTTGTTTTGTATAGGCAGGTAAAATGTGAAAAAGAAGAAATGAGCGAGGATATACACATTGTAGATGAATTTATTGAAAGACTCGGGAGCGGGAAGCAATCGGTAATACCAATCCTGCAGTCTATACAGAATCATTTTAACTACCTCCCTCAGGAAGCTCTTGAAAGAGTCTGCGAAAAAACCAGCATTACTCCTGCCCGGATTATTTCCGTTGCCAGCTTCTATTCACAGTTTCGTTTTAAGCCAGCCGGGGAACATATAATAAAAGTATGCGTGGGCACCGCCTGCCATGTGAAAGGTGCAGAGCAGGTCTACGACGCTTTTAAAAGGGAATTCCAATTAAATGAAGATGAAGACACAAGTTCATCCGGAAAATATACCATTGAAAAAGTAAACTGTCTAGGTTGCTGCACCCTGGCACCAGTAGTTCAGATTGATCAGATCACATACGGGCATGTCCATTCAGGAAAAATAGGAGACGTCCTTCAGGACTTTGAAAAACTTAAGGACACCAAATCAGGAAAACGTTTCCGTAAGGCATCCGGAGAGGAGATACAGGGTGAGATCCGAATCGGCCTTGGTTCATGCTGCGTTGCCAGTGGCAGCAGCGAGATCCGTGATGCCGTTAAGGAAACCATCGAGAACAAAGGACTGAACGTAAAACTCAAACATGTAGGTTGCGTTGGGATGTGTCACCAGGTACCCCTCATGGAAATTGTTCCCCTGCAGGGAGAAAGCATTCTGTATTCCAAGGTCAAAGCAGTGGATGTGGAACAGATCATTCAGGAGCATTTTCAACCCGCAGGCTTTTTTAACAGAATAGGCAATAAAATGCTGAACCTGATGGAAAACGTGGTGGACGAAGGCCGCTGGTCTGGGGTTGAAAGGTACTCACTCGATATGAGGGAAAAGCATGTTTCCTCTTTCCTGGGCCGGCAAAAACCTATAGCCACTGAATTCAGGGGGATCATCAACCCTGTTGACATAAACGAATATATTTCCCGGGAGGGATTCAGGGCACTGGATATATGCCTCGGGGAAAAAAGTCCCGACAGTATTATTGATGAAATATTAAAATCAGGAATCAGAGGTCGTGGCGGCGGAGGATTCCCAACCGGCAGGAAATGGAAGATCGTGTCTGAACAAAGAGCTGAAAAGAAATACATTATATGCAATGGCGATGAAGGCGATCCGGGAGCCTTTATGGACCGTATGCTTCTCGAATCGTATCCCTACAGGGTTATTGAGGGCATGATAATGGCCGCCTATGCAACAGGATGCCATGAGGGGATTTTCTATATTCGCGCCGAATACCCCCTGGCTGTCCAACGCGTTCAGGAAGCCCTGGAAATTTGTTATGAGGAAGGGTATCTGGGAAAAAATATCCGGGGAAGCAGCTTCGATTTTGAACTTTCCGTATTCAAGGGCGCCGGTGCTTTTGTGTGTGGAGAGGAAACAGCACTTATCGCTTCCATTGAGGGCGACAGGGGATTTCCACATATCCGCCCTCCTTATCCCGCTGTTGAAGGATTATGGGGATACCCTACTCTGGTTAACAATACTGAAACCTTTGCACAGATCCCGTTCATTTTACGACATGGTGCCGGAGTCTTTAATGCCATTGGGACTGAAAAATCCACGGGATCAAAAGTTTTTGCCCTTGCAGGAAAAATCAACAGGGGGGGACTCATTGAAGTTCCCATGGGAATCAGCATTCGGGAGGTGATCGAGGAAATCGGTGGTGGCGTTGCAGGGGGAAGAAAGTTTAAGGCAGTGCAGATAGGCGGACCTTCGGGAGGTTGTATCCCCGCCAGTATGGCCGACATCTCAATCGATTACGAATCGCTTGTTGAGGCAGGAGCCATGATGGGTTCAGGGGGAATGGTAGTTCTCGATGATACCGATTGCATGGTGGATATTGCCCGCTACTTTCTGTCCTTCACCCAGAATGAATCCTGTGGTAAATGCACCTTCTGCCGGGTGGGAACCAAAAGAATGTACGAAATACTTATTAAAATCACCTCCGGAAAGGGTGAGGAAAAAGATCTGGAGGAACTGGAAAAACTGGCCGAATGGACCAAAAAAGGAAGTCTTTGCGGATTAGGTAAAACAGCTCCGAATCCGGTTTTATCAACCCTGAAATTTTTCAGAGATGAATATGAGGCCCATATCAGGGGTGTTTGCCCGTCGGGAAAATGCAAGGAAATGATTCAGTACATAATCACCGATGATTGCATTGGTTGTACACTCTGTGTTCAGGATTGTCCGGTAGATGCCATTCCTTTCAGACCTCATGAAAAACATGAAATTAACCAAGAGCTTTGTATTAAGTGTGATGGTTGCAGGCAGGTTTGTCCGGAGGATGCTATCGTGACGAGATGAAAATTAAGCGCTGATCCCGCTTTGCGGGAACGCGAAAACGCAGTTTTAAAACGCAGTAAAAAAGCTAGCTGAATTGGCTAAATAGAAATGGTGAAAATTAAGATAGATAATCGTTCACTGGAAGTAAAAGTTGGAATTCCGGTTATACAGGCAGCGGCGGAGGCGGGTGTGGAGATACCTTCCATGTGCTGGAGGGAGGGGAAAAATCACATTACCTCCTGCATGATTTGCCTGGTGAAGGATGCCGGCAGCGGCAGGCTTTTTCCATCATGCTCCGTCGCAGTGAGTGAGGGGATGGAAATCATAAGCATGGATGATGAGATTCGTGAAGCGCGAAAGACAGCCCTCGACCTCTTGCTGTCAGAGCATGTGGGCGATTGCACGGCACCTTGTCAGCTCACCTGCCCTGCCCACATGAACATTCCCCTTATGAACCGGTATCTGGCAAAGGGAGATTTTGAGAATGCACTGAAAGTTGTAAAAAAAGATATTGCCCTTCCATCTGTCTTTGGCCGCATCTGTTCCGCTCCCTGCGAGGGTGCCTGCTACCGCAAATCGGTGGATGAACCGGTATCGATCTGCCTGCTGAAAAGAGCCGCCGGAGATGAATATCCCGAAAAAGAAGAGACATTCCTGCCGGCGATTGATACTGAAAAAAACAAGAAAGTCAGTATAATCGGTGCAGGTCCCGCCGGACTCTCGGCTGCCTGGTATCTGCGACTCAGGGGATACGAGATTGATCTCATCGACAGAAATGCGATTCCGGGCGGTAGCATGAGGCTTGAGGTGGAGAAAGGGATACTTCCTGCAGAGATTCTGGAAAAGGAAACCGATGTGATCAGAAAACTCGGCGTAAAATTCAGCATGAATACCGAAGTAAATGAGGAGCTTTTTGCTAAAATCCAAAAATCTTCCCATGCGATTCTAATTTGCAGCGGGAGCGGTAAAAGTGGTATGGATAAATGGGGATTACCCGACCGATCTGCCGATCCAAAAACCTTCCGGCTGGAAAACAGCAATATTTTCATTGCCGGCAGCGCCCTGAAACCGGCCAAAATGGCCATCAAAGCACTTGGCCAGGGAAAGGAAGCAGCCTTCAGCATCGACCAGTTTCTCCAGGGGAAAAAGGTAGTCGGAGAATATTTTATGTTCAACTCCCGTTTTGGAAAACTGGCTGCCGAAGAACTGTCGGAGTACATGAAAGAATCCATTGATACAGGAAGACTGATACCTGAAAATATCAGTAAAGGATTTTCAAGGGAGGAGGTAATTCAGGAAGCTGCCCGATGTATGCATTGCGACTGCAGGGATATTGATACTTGCAGGCTCCGAATTTATTCCGACCTTTATAAGGCAGATCAGAAAAGATACCATTCGGAAGAAAGAAGGATAATTAAAAAGTATTTCCAGCACAAAGAGCTGGTCTACGAACCCGGAAAGTGCATTAAATGCGGTATTTGCGTGGATATTGCAGCAGAATACAAGGAAGAACTTGGGATGACGTTTATTGGCAGGGGATTTGATGTGGAAATAGGAATCCCGTTTACCAATGATCTGCAGGAGGGACTTAAAAAAGCAGCCTTGCTGGCAGCCGGCGCATGTCCCACGGGTGCTCTCTCTGAAAAAAACAAGGATGAACAATACGAGTCATAAAAGGGAAGCAAGCCTTCCACAAAAGGATATTTTTCCAGCTCATAGGAAGATATTTCGATTCCTGCATTCCCGCAAGGCAAAATTTCCCTTCGCTCCATTCAATTTGAATTTACTATTTTTCATTTTCCATTTTGCATTCTCCCTCCCCGCTTTCTCCCAAACCAATACCTGCTGGCCAAACTATCGTGGAAACTCCCAGCTCACAGGCATCAGCACAGCTGTTCTTCCCAAAAGCCCTTCCCTTCTCTGGAGCTTTAAGGCAGATGATAGCTTTAAAACCTCCCCTGTTATTTGTAAAAACACTCTGGTAATAGGTTCAACCGATGGTAATGTGTACGGTCTCACGCTCGATGGAAATCTGAAATGGAAAATAAATACAGGCAACGGAATCGAATCCCCCGCACTAATTGTTAATGAGATCGTGTATGTCGGCAATCTGAACGGTGAATTATTTGCCATTGAACTTGAAACCGGTAAAATTCTCTGGACCTACAAATCGGAGAATCAGATTATGGGTTCCCCGAATTATTACAGCACTGGCAATCTTTCAGTAATAATTGTCGGCAGCTATGATTACTGTCTTCATGGAGTAGACGCAAAAACAGGAAAAGGACTCTGGAAATATGAAGCTAATAATTATATAAACGGGACACCGTCTGTTTACAAGGGAATGGCTGTTTTCGGGGGATGCGACGGGATGCTGCACATGGTGAATGCCACAAATGGAAAACTTGTAAAAAGGCTTACCCTGGCCAGCTATATCGCAGGGTCTGTTTCCGTGGACGATGGAAAAGCCTATCTGGGGGATTACGACGGGAAATTCTCCTGTCTTGACCTGAACAGCATGAAAGTATTATGGAGTTTTGAAGATCCGGCCTCAAAACAGGCATTTATTGCCTCCCCGTCGCTTTCCTCCTCCCGCGTATTTATCGGGAACCGGGATAAGTATATGTACTGTTTCGATAAGAAAAACGGAAAACTTTATTGGAAGGTGAATACCGGAGGAAGCCTGGATGCCTCACCAGTTTTATTGGGCGATGTTCTCCTGGTTGCAAACATGAGAGGCGATCTGATGTTTATGAATGCGTCGGATGGCAAATCAATCTGGACGTATGAGCTCGGAAGTCCGATGGGAGGTAACCCGGCAGTAATTGATAAATTGATTTTTGTTGCTGCCCAGGATGGCAGGGTGTATTGTTTTGGAAATACGTAAATTTGGAAGATGAAGATTTTGCATATCATACCAGGCTCGGGAGGGAGTTTTTATTGCGGGAATTGCCTGCGCGACAGTAAATTCGTTGAGGCCTTAAGACAATCGGATCATCAGGTGGTGAAATTACCCATGTACCTCCCTCTTTTTGCAGATGAACATGATCTTTCCGGCGATATCCCTGTGTTTTACGGAGCCGTAAGCATTTATTTAAAACAGGTCTTTCCGGTATTCAGGCATGCTCCTGAATGGTTCGACAGAATGTTGAATTCAAAAGCCATGCTTAAGATAGCCTCGCATTACGCAGGTTCCACCAGGGCAAAAGGACTTGAGGAAATGACCGTCTCAATGCTCCTGGGTGAACACGGACAACAAAAGGATGAGCTTGAAAGAATGGTGGAATGGATAGCAGAAAACTGTAAACCTGATATTATCCATCTTTCAAACGCCCTGCTATTAGGCCTTGCCGAGCGACTGACCAAAAGGATGAATGTGCCTGTAGTTTGTTCCCTGCAGGACGAAGATGTCTGGGTGGATGTTATGAAGCCAAGGGCCCGTGAAAGAGTCTGGAAACTTATGGAACAGGGTTCTGAGCATATAAAAAGTTTTATTTCCGTCAGCGACTACTATTTCAGGGAGATGAAAACAAAAATGCATATACCCGAAGAAAAACTGGAGGTGGTGCATATTGGGGTATTTCCTGAGGATTATGAATTTTCGCTTCCCTCTTCCAAACCCAGAAACATTGGTTTTGTATCCCGTATGTGCGAGGAAAACGGCATGGATATTCTGGTCGATGCCTTTATCGATCTTAAAAAGAAACCGGGTTTTGAGGACGTTAAACTTATATTGACAGGCGGATCCACCGGAGATGACAAAAAATTTCTGAAAAATGTTGGGAAACGCATCGCTCAGAACGGACTTGAAAAATACCTTGAGTTTCATGAGGATTTCGAGGAGGAAGGATTGCGGGAATTTTTTAAAAAGGTTTCCGTGATCTCCGTCCCTGTTCGCAAGGGGGAAGCTTTTGGAATTTACCTCCTCGAATCAATGGCTTCGGGCATACCCGTTGTTCAGCCGGCCCTCGGCGCTTTTCCGGAGATTGTTAATTCTTCAGGAGGTGGTAAAATTTATGAACCCAATGAACCCTCCGTACTCTCTCAATCCCTTGCTGAATTATTGTCTGACTCAGAAAGTCTCGACCGGCTTGCACTTCAGGCCCGAAAAGGTCTGGAAGAGCATTTTCATCTTAATGGCCAGGTAAAGAAAATGATCAAAATATACCAATCGGTATTAAATAAGTCATAAAAATCTCCGAAATGCTTACACTGAATTCTGTCTCAAAAAGTTTTGGAACCCCCGGTGAAATCAATTATCGCCTGGTCCTTGATAATTTGTCGTTTCACATGGAAAAAGGAGAAAGCATTGCAATCCTCGGACCCTCAGGCTCAGGAAAAACAAGCCTGCTGAATATCATTGGCAGCCTGGATTTTCCGGATGCCGGGGAGCTTTTATTCCGGGATAAAAATCTCAGAACCTACAGCAATTCCGAGCTGGAAAACTTCAGAAATAAGGAAATAGGCTTTGTATTTCAGCAACACCACCTGCTTCCCCAGTGTACCCTGCTGGAAAATGTTCTTCTTCCTTCCCTGCTTGTAAAAGATAAGGACGAAAAGCTTGCAATACTGAACCGGGCGGAAGAACTTCTTAAAAGAATGGGTATCTGGGAACACAGGGACAAAATACCCGGAAAAATGTCGGGAGGAGAATGTCAGCGTGCAGCCCTGGTGCGGGCCATAATAAATAAGCCCTCTCTCCTTCTTGCCGATGAGCCTAGCGGAGCGCTGGACAAAAAAAATGCCGGGAATATTGCCGACCTGCTTAATGAATTAAATGAAAGCGACGGACTTAGCATTCTCCTGGTTACACATTCACAAGATCTGGCTGAACGAATGGGTAAAATCTATCAGCTTATTGACGGCAAACTCGAACCGGATACAGCATCATGAATCCCCTGCAATTTATAAAGCGAAATCTACTGTACTTCCGGAAAAAAAACCTTTCTCTGGCTCTGGGAATTGCCATAAGTACAGCGGTTATAACCGGATCGCTCATCGTTGGGGATTCGGTTCGTCACAGTCTTGAAAGCATCGTCGGACAGCGACTGGGTAAGATTACCCATGTAATAAAATTCGGCGACCGCTTTTTTAGCTCTTCACTCTCCGATAGTCTATCTGCTGATCTAAACATTCCATCCTCCACAGCCCTGATGACCTCCGGTGTTGCCGTGAATGATGGCGGAGCTATCCGTATTGGAAACATCCAGATTCTGGGTGTGGATCAGAATTTTGATGCAATGGCCGGACTCAAATACTTTTACAGCAGCCTCTCAGGCGATGAGGTTATCCTGAGTCAGGATCTGGCAGAACGATTGAATGCAAAGCCGGGTGACAGATTGCTTTTCAGAATAAGCCGCACCAGCCTGATACCCCTGAATGCTCCCTTTGTCTCCGACAAGGGAAATATTGTTTCGGCAGGATTAAAAGTGGTCGGTATTGCCGGCACAAAGGAACTGGGACGCTTCAATCTGAAGAACTCTCAGTCTGCAGCTTTGAATGCCTTTGTTTCCTATGAAGAACTTTGTGGCCTCATGGATTTCGAAGGGAAGGCCAATCTCATTTTCCTTGCTGCACCTGAAATACGAATTCCGGAAATACAGGCCTCGCTCAAAAAAAACTGGAGCCTGGAGGATGCAGGCATGAAACTTAAGCTAAGTGCAGATAACAAAGAAATAAATCTGACAAGCGACAGAGTATTCATTGACGATATTGCTGCTGAGGCTCTCCTCAAAACCAAGGGACTTGAGTATCCGGTTTTGACCTATTTTGTTAATTCCATCAGCTCCGGAAAATATAAAACTCCATATTCCTTTGTATCAAGCTATCCGTTTTCGGATCTAAAAGACAAGGAAATAATCATAAACCGATGGCTGGCCGATGATCTGCATGCCAGGCCGGGAGACAGTCTGCAAATGCAATATTTTGTGGTCGGACCCCTTCGTGAACTTAAGGTGGAAGAGAAATCCTTTGTCATAAAAAGCATTACCGAACAGAAAGGATATTTCGGCGACCAAAGCCTGATGCCGGATCTGCCGGGTCTGTCGGATGCCGGAAACTGCCGGGACTGGGAAACAGGAATCCCAATAAAACTGGATGAGATACGGGATAAAGACGAGGAATACTGGAAAAAATTCAGGGGAACCCCAAAGGCTTTCGTTTCAATTGAAACAGCTAAAAATTTGTGGGCAAACCGATTTGGAAGCTATACTTCATTCAGGTTTTCGGGTGACTCATCAGATTTTAAGGATGTATCCCGTGAAATTCTTGCAGGCTTAGATCCTTTAAAACAGGGTCTTACAATTGGCAATAATCGCATTGAAGCCGAAAATGCAGCCAAAAACGGGGTGGACTTCAGTCAGCTCTTTGCCGGTCTCAGTTTCTTTCTTCTTCTGGGAGGAATAATATTATCCATTCTGCTGTTTCTGTTAAATCTTGACAGTCGTAAGGATCAGATTCTTGACCTCTCCTCCCTGGGAATTCCCCTGAAAAAAATTAAGAGAATGCTATTGGCAGAAGGAATGATGGTGGCACTTGCCGGTTCAGTAACAGGAATCTTTCTTGCTGTTTTATACAATCGGCTGATTTTCGCTGCACTGAATACCATCTGGTCCGATATTGTAAGAACAGATGTAATGCTGGTGGATATCAGGGTGGAAAGTCTTCTGCTCGGATTTCTTATCAGCATCCTGCTTGCCTGGGCCTCAATTAATTTACCCCTCGGCCGTTTTCTGAAAAAGCAGTTTTTGACACTAAAACAGGGAAAAACTGTTAACAGATCCGGAAGCGGTGCAAATATCGCATTGGCAGTATCTGTGATTGCAGGTCTCTCAGGAATGGGAATGATCGCTGGAGAAATTCTCAATAAGGGCAATGGTGGTGAATCACTGTTCTTCGCTGCGGGAGGACTTATTCTGTTTTCCGGACTCTCGCTCTTCTATTACTATTTAAAATACACACAGCGCGCCTCCGGTCAAGCCTTTAATCTCCCGCAATTAAGCTGGAGTTATATCTTTAGAAACCCTTCCAGAAGTCTGAGTATTGTAATCCTTTTTGCACTTGGATCTTTTCTGGTTGTGTCAACAGGAAGCAACCGGAAGAACCTGTTCAGCAATTCAGCCAGTAAATCAAGCGGAACCGGTGGATTTCTGTTTTATGCTGAGTCAACACTTCCCTTTTTACATAACCTCAACGACAGCAGTGTACGATATGAAATGGGGCTCTCACAGGATTATCAGTTCCTTCAGTTTCCCTTGTCGGCAGGTGACGATGCCAGCTGCCTCAATCTCAATAAAATATCAAACCCGGCTATTCTGGGTGTGGACCCCTCTGAATTGGAAGGATGCTTCAGTTTTGAATCAAAAACCTCCCTGCTGAATGAAAGCAATCCATGGGCTTCTCTCGACACTTCTTACAAGGAAGGTATTATTCCCGGGATTGCCGATGAAACGGTTATTAAATGGGGATTGGGTTTAAAAGACGGAGATACTCTCGTTTATAAAAATTCTGCCGGAGCTGATCTGAAGGTAATACTTATCGGGGGACTCTCTCCATCCATATTCCAGGGGCGTGTACTGATTTCCAAAAAGAATTTCCTTCATGCATTCCCTGAGCATAGCGGATCATCAGTGTTTCTGATAAACGGAGTTATGGAGGATTCCGGATTTATAAAAGCTGAAACAAAAGCTGCCATGAGGGATTACGGATGGGATATCAGCCTGTCTGCAGCAAGGCTTGCCGAATTTAACTCGGTAACCAATACCTATCTGTCCATATTCATGGTACTTGGAGCACTGGGATTGCTGCTGGGTACAGTGGGGCTGGGTATTGTGCTTTTCAGAAGCATTCTCGAGAGAAGGAAGGAAATTGCCATCATGAAGGCAGTAGGAATACCGGGGATCATGATCCGTAAACTGATTGTATCTGAATTTATGATACTCCTCAGGATAGGTATCGGCATTGGATTTGTCAGCGCCATAATCGCAACTTTCCCATCCCTTGCAGGAAAAACCGGGGTATCGGTTCTCCTGATATTTATTATGTTTGTTGCGCTATTACTTGTTGGCAGGGCCCTTACTTACCTGTTCGCCAGAAATGCACTGAAGGAAGAATCCATATATAAAGAACTGACAACGGAATAGATTTTCTGACAGGAATATTTATCTTTTTTGAGCCCCGGGTGGCCGGTTTGCAGAATTGACTTTTTGTTTTGCCTGCAGATTTTATATCTTAACAAGATTATTAAGTAGCTAAAAAGCAATAAATATGAACTTTCCCAGATGTTCAAAAGGCCTTATCTTTTTAATCCTTTGTCTTTTCTCAAACGGAATATTTGCTCAGGCGAAACTCCAGAGGACAGGTGAGACATCGGTAAAACTATCACTGAACGCCTATTCATTCAATGATGCCCTTACAAGCTCTTCCAGAGAAACCGGAAAGCAATTCAGCCTGATGGACCTGCTTGACTTTTGTGCTGCAAATAACATCCCTGCCCTTGATCCTACCGGCTATTACTTTCCGGGCTATCCCGAAGTCCCTGCCGATGAATATATTTATGCATTTAAAAGAAAGGCTTTTTTATTGGGGATTGAAATCAGCGGCACCGGTATCCGAAATAACTTTGCATCTCCCGATCCGGCTGTAAGGGCAGCCGATGTTGAACTGGCCAAAAAATGGATTGTGGTAGCTTCAAAACTCGGTGCTCCCGTGATCCGTTTATTCGCCGGACCTATACCCGCGGGTTACGAGGATAAATGGGATGAAGTGGCCGGCTGGATGGTAGATTGCTACAGGGAATGTGCTGAATATGGGAAAAAATACGGGGTTATGATTGGAATACAAAATCACGGAGATATGCTCCAGACTGCCGATCAATGCATAAAGCTAATTGAAGCGGTCAACTCCGAATGGGTAGGCCTGATCCTGGATACAGGAAATTTCAAGGTGGAAGATCCTTATGCTGATATCGAAAAGGTGATTCCTTATACCATCAATTTTCAGCTGAAGGAAAGCGTTTACGGAAACAATTCCGACATAAAAATTGACCTGCCAAGGTTTTTTCAGATCATAAAGCGAAGTGGTTATCGGGGATATATTCCCATTGAAACCCTGGTTATGAAAGGAAGACCTTATGATCCCTTTGTGCTGGTTCCTCAGTTTTTAAATCAGGCCAGAGTGGCTATGAATGCAGAATTTTACAAATAAATGCCTTCTGACAGGCATGCTACTAATTAAATGTGAAGAATTATGAAAACACTTATTAGTCTCTTACTTCTCTCTACAGCTTTAAGCTCATTTTCGCAGGTAAATGTGGCACTTGACAACTGGTACAACAGGGAAACCAATTCCAAAACCGGTAAGCCCTATCACTATATCTGGACAGATACTGAAAACAGTGGTTTCTCACGACTTGGGGAGGTTTTTGTCTCTGGCGGCGCAAAAATTTCTACCCTCGGAACAGCTCCTGATAAGAAAATGCTGTCTGATGTTCAGGTATATATCATTGTAGATCCCGACACGCTTTCAGAGAATCCGAATCCGAATTACATCTCAAAATCCGATGCCGAAGTCATTTCGAAATGGGTTAAAAAAGGTGGAGTTTTACTTTTAATGGCCAATGATGGGCCTAATTGTGAGTTCACTCATTTAAACATGCTTGCAGGAAAATTTGGAATCCATTTTAATCCGGTTAGCCTTAACCTGGTAACCGGGAAGGATTATGAGATGGGCGCTGAAACCAACCTTCCTGAACACCCTCTTTTTATTGGGGTAAAAAAGATTTATATGAAAGAGGTATCATCCATTTCAACCTCCGGAAACGCAAAAAAAATCCTGATGGATGCAGGCAATTGCTATATTGCAGAAAGCAAATATGGAAAAGGATTCGTACTCGCTATTGGAGATCCATGGCTTTATAATGAATATATCGACAATGACAGACTTCCGGCAGGTTTTGAAAACAGAAAAGCGGCAGAAAACCTGGTGAGTTATCTCTTTAACCACAAACACTGATCCCTGGGGCTATATCCTGATTTAACTGATTTGACTTCCTGATAAATACATCTTAGCCTGAACATTTTCAAAAAAAACAGGTTTAGTATATACTATCCTATCGGAAATACAAAATCCGGAAGTTAAGGTCGCTAACTTTTCACTTAAATCAAACATCATGAAAATATCAATCATTGGAACAGGAAATGTTGGTCAGACGCTTGCCGCAAGCCTGGCAGATCTGGGTCATGAGGTAATAATCGGAACCCGGGATGTTTCTAAAAAACTGGCCGAGGTCGACAAAGACGCCAGTGGAAACCCTCCTTTTGCAGACTGGCACAAAGCCTACAGTAAGGTTAAACTGGATACCTTCCCCAATGCAGCTTCTTTCGGGGAGATTGTGATAAATGCCGTTCACGGAGGGAGCTCACTGGATGCCCTCAAAATGGCCGGAGCGTCAAATCTGAAAGGTAAAATCCTCATAGATATTGCAAACCCGCTTGATTTCAGTAAAGGGATGCCTCCCTCGCTAATACCCCAACTAAGCAATACATGGTCGCTCGGAGAAGAAATCCAGAAAACATTTCCTGAAACCCGGGTGGTAAAAACCTTAAACACAATGTGGTGCGGCTTAATGGTTAATCCGGCTCTGATTGGCGGAGGAAACCACCTGAATTACCTTGCAGGAAATGATGCGACTGCAAAGGAAAAAGTTATTGAATTATTGCAGGAGTTTGGCTGGAGGAAAGAAAATCTGATTGATCTGGGGGATATAACCGGTGCCAGAGCCAGCGAATCAGTGCTGCTTATCTGGGTCCGGCTGTGGGGAGTATTACCCCATGGGCCCTTTAATTTCAATATTGTTCGCTAACTTGCCGCAATAAATATTTAAGACATTGTAAATGAAAATTCTTATTCTTGGAATAACAGGTCGTACAGGCTTGCTCGTCGCAGAAGAAGCCCTGAAAAGAGGTTACAAGGTTTCGGGTATTGCACGGGATCCTTCCAAAATCAACCTCAAAGATGTTGATATAACCAAAGGGACTCCCTATGATTTCGAAACCGTTAAGAAAGCCATCGAGGGTTGCGATGCCGTTATAAGTACCCTGAATATTTTCCCGGCCAGCCAAGGTATATTCGGCAAAATAACTTCTCCTCTCGACGGAATGTCGGTTGCCATGAAAAACACCGTTTCTCTCATGAAAGAGAAGGGAATTAAAAGAATCATTTTAATGACAGCGCTTGGAGTGGGTGATTCGGCAAACCAGATTCCCTGGTTCTTTAAGTTCCTTATGAAAATAAGTAATATTAAATATGCCTACGCCGATCACGACAGGCAGGAGAAAGTACTTGAAGATTCAGGTCTTGACTGGACTGTAGTTCGGCCTGTGTACCTGTCTGACGAAAACAACAACCTTTCAATTCTCCACAACATTAATGGTGAAGGATTTATAAAATCAAAAATCAGCAGAAATGCAGTTGCTCATCTCATGCTCGATTGCATTGAGAAGAATCTTTTTATCCATCAAAAGCCGGGAATTTCGAACGACTAAATATTCTACTGTAATTTATTATCCTGCGCTTTTCTGACCCATTGTAATAAATCCTGACACAGTTACAGCAGCTAGTATAAGTAAGGCAAGTCCTGCCATCATAGCGATAAGCCTGTGGTCGGTATATCGCTTTAAAATAATCCCGGCAAAAGCCCAGATTACCGCAACTCCAATAAAAGGATTTTTAAATTTATAAATACTAAAGGCGGCAATCAGAGCCCCGGTAAAAATCATTATAATGGTCCAGCTTTCCTGAGAAATACCAAAGCCATTCCATTCTTTATAAACCAGCAAAGCCGTAATGTTGGCAATACTGGCAATACATATCCAGCCCAGATAGATGCCAAAGGCTGCTTTGGTGGAGCCAAAGGGCAAATCCTTAATCGTAATGGCGATGAAAATCAGGGAAACGAGTAATGAAAACATTATCAGGATCGACAGACCCAGCTTTTCGTAGTGCCAGCATACAATCCATAAGGCATTCAGAACACAGGTAATGGCAAAAATCCATCCTATCCTGGTTTCGGGTAATGATACACCAAGCCTGAACTGAATGATGCAATACACTGCCAGCAGAATGTATATGGCTCCCCAGATAGAAAAGGTTATTCCGGAGGGTACAAACAGATTAGGATAAGAATCAGAAAGCTGACCTGTTGTTTTATGATTCAGGGGAAGAGCGTTTGCCAGGTAATTCATATAGATCATTCCGGCAAATAAGAGTAAATTAAGATACTTTATCATATGAGTGTTTTTAATTAAGTCCAACCCGGCGTAGCGGAAGGAAAATTTCGCAATACCAACGCGGCGCTGTATATTTTGTTTTTAAAACTTTAATAATTCTTTATAGTCTGTTTATAACAGACAGCTTACAAAATTTTAATAAATAAGATATCACAAAAAATAAATTGCGTTTACTATCTGCGTCTTTGTGTTCATGCAGAGCGTGATCGGAGCTTAAAATTTCCAATCCGATTAAACTTAATCATACAAACCATCCAGCCAGTGGATAATATTCAGTAAAAGCCGGTAATTTTCCTCAGCATACTCCGAATTCATTCCAATCTTAACGGACCTGGGACCTGCAAGCTGCGCGCTGAACATGGCCGCCTCCCCAAAGAATACCAGCCGGCCCTTACCGTATTTCATATAGGCTCCCTGCGACCAGCCGTTAATTGGTGTGTACCTCGTTTTATTATCGAATACCCATGCGGTATCTGATTCCAGCAGAGTAAACCTGTCGTCGAAGGTAAGGATGGAACGTGCGTCCTTAGGGATCCTGAATGCCTGTCCGGTAAAGCTTACGACTTTTTTAACCACCTCATCCTGGTTCCTTCCATTGGTAATTGCATTGTCTGACAAAGTAAAATCAGAACGGTTGAAAAATGCGGGTCCGGGTTTGATAGTATCAACAGCGAAGCCATTGGTAAATGAAAAACCAAATGCTGCAGCCAGATCTGCTGCCGCACCGCCCATGGGCATATGGTCAGCGATAAGAAAAAGCGAGCCACCCTTTTTTACCCACGACTTTATTATCTGTATTTCCTTTTTATTGAAAGCTGAAGGTGTAGGCAAATACCAGTTTTCAATATTTACTTCGTTGAGTGCATTTGATATTACAAGGATTTTCACTCCTTTGAGCTTGTCAGTCTCAAACCGGCCTTCATAGGAACCCACCTGGTACCCATCCTTTCGCAGGAGCCTTGCGAAGGGAAGATAACGACCTTCTGCTGTGTGAAAATTATGATGACCTTCATCTATTAAAATCAGTGGTCCCTTACCTGTTTTGTATTCGGGTTTTACCCCCGGGGGAGAGAATGTTGTATCGGCAATCTGCTGGGAAAAAAGGAACTGAGATACAGACAGAAATAAAAAAAGTAAAAACAATGAGTGAAGCTTTTTCATGACCTGATTCTTTTGTTGCTAACCCTTTATGGCAAGGTATTAAATATTAAACTACAATGCTAAAATTCACTATTATTTTACCGCTCCAGAATCTAGGCAGGTTATAGAAAAGCAACCTACATGCACACTTCCGGATCAGTTAATAAATAAATTCCGAAAAAAAGAATTTAAGGACTCCGGATACTACGGATTTTCCATTAAAATCTGAAGAATTTGTCTTAAATTAAGATGGGTTTGTCCGGACCGAACCCACGGAGGTTTTAATTGTTTATACCAGTGTAAATAAGGATATATGGCTAATAAAGTTCTGATCATTTTTGCGCATCCGCGCTATGAAAATTCGATAAATAATTCACACATCCTGAAAACTATCCGGAATATTCCCGGAGTGAAACTTCATGATTTATATGAAGCCTACCCTGATTTTAATGTTGATATTGAACAGGAAAAGAAACTGCTCAGTGATCACAATATAATAATCTGGCAGCATCCCTTTTACTGGTACAGTTGCCCCCCGCTTCTGAAACAATGGATAGACCTTGTACTCGAATTCGGCTGGGCCTATGGTCCGGGCGGAAATGCACTGCAGGGGAAAATTGTTTTTAATTCCATTACGTCAGGGGGACCAAGAACTGCCTACAGCAGAGAAGGACACAACCGTTTTACGGTGAGGGAACTTTTGTCTCCCTTTGATCAGACGGCCGTTCTATGCAAAATGATTTACCTCCCTCCCTTTGCCATTCATGGTACGCACCGTCTGTCTGCTGAAGAGATTTCCGGCTATGCAGAGACCTACAAAAGCCTTATTCTGAAACTGGTAAACGATGATTACAATATTGAAGAAATGAAGAATTTCGCTTATATCAATGACTGGATTGAAAACCTGAAAAATTAAACATATGAGTTTCCTCGTACAAGCACTTATTTACCTGGCTGCGGCAGTTGTTTGCGTTCCTGTGGCAAAACGACTGGGAATGGGTTCGGTTCTCGGATATCTTCTTGCCGGTATGCTTATCGGCCCGTTTGTGATGGGTTTTATCGGACAGGAAGGTGAGGATATCATGCATTTTGCTGAGTTCGGAGTGGTTATGATGCTCTTCCTTATCGGTCTCGAACTGGAACCCTCACAATTCTGGAAAATGAGAAAATCCATTGTAGGAATGGGTTCTATACAACTCGTGCTTACATCCCTGCTGGTTTTTGCCCTGATGATTTTCCTCGGCCTCTCCTGGCAGATGGCATTGGCAGTGTCTCTTGCATTTGCCATGTCCTCGACGGCCATTGTTTTGCAAACCATTAAAGAAAAAGGACTTGCCCAGAGTACAGCCGGACAATCATCCTTCTCAGTACTCCTTTTCCAGGATATAATGGTTATCCCCATTCTTGCGATTCTGCCTTTACTCGCAGCGAAAGGATTATCCCAAAACTCCGAAATCCAGTCATCCCTGATTGGCCATTTCCCGGGATGGCTGCAGGGTCTTTCCTACTTTGGAGCAGTTGCCCTTATTTATTTGGCCGGAAGGTACCTTTTCGTTCCTGTTTTACGGATTGTTGCAAAAACAGGGCTACGGGAAATGTTTACCGCCTCAAGCCTGCTTTTGGTTGTATCTGTTGCTCTTCTTATGCAAAGTATCGGGCTTAGCCCGGCCCTTGGCACATTCCTGGCAGGAGTGGTACTGGCAAACTCGGAATACAAGCACGAACTGGAAAGCGATCTGGAACCTTTCAAGGGATTGCTGCTGGGCCTGTTTTTTATAGGTGTGGGAGCTTCCATAAATTTTGAACTTATCGGATCAAAACCATTGCTGATAGGTGGATTAGTGATGGGTGTAATGAGCATCAAGTTTATTGTTTTGTTCATTACCGGAAAAATCTTCCGGGTCACCAGTGATCAGAATCTTCTCTTTGCCTTCGCCCTTTCACAGGTCGGTGAATTTGCATTTGTACTGCTTTCCTTTACCAACAAGCTTAGCATTCTCAGCAGGGAATGGATGGATATTCTTATGGCGGTAACAGCCATTACAATGACCATAACTCCCCTTTTGTTGCTGCTGAACGAACGTTACATTGACCCGCGATTCGGGGTTAAAGTTAATCCCTCTGAACAGGAAGCGGATGCCATTGGTGAAAAACATCCGGTTATAATTGCGGGATTCGGTCATTTCGGCAGCACAATCGGGCGATTTCTGCGTGCAAATGGAATTGAATCGACCATTCTGGACCATGACTCCGACCGGGTTCAGGTTTTGCGGAAAATGGGATTTAAGGTTTATTACGGCGATGCTACCCGCCTCGACCTGCTAAAGGCCGCCGGCGCTGAAAGTGCAAAAATTCTGATTGCAGCCATAGATACCCCATCAGCCAACCAGGAGCTAATTGCAACTGTCCAGAAACACTTTCCTGAACTACAGATAATGGCGAGGGCAAAAAACAGGGTTTATGCCTACGATCTCATTGATATGGGAGTGAAGAATATATACAGGGAAAGCCTGCATACTTCCGTGAAACTCGCAGTTGATGTACTTGTAAAACTTGGTTACAGGAATTATACAGCCACCCGCCAGGGACAGAAGTTTATCAGTTATGATGAAGAGACCCTTCTGGAAATGGCCGAACACAGGCACGACATGCAGCAATATGTTATCAAAGCCCGGGAAACATTTAAATTACAGGAGGAATTGCTTAAAAAAGAACTTTACCCCGATAAGGGAGGAGTTGACCATTCCTGGGACTCAGAACAGTTAAGAGAAGTCTATGCAAAGAAAAAATAAACCGGAAGGATAAAAATGAGAAATGTAATCCTGTATATCGCCATGAGCCTCGACGGCTATATCGCTGATCAAAATGATGGACTGGACTTCCTTTCCCGGGTCGAACAGGAAGGAGAAGATTATGGATATCAGGCATTTATTGATTCTGTCGATACGGTAATCATAGGCCGAAAAACCTACGAAAAGGTTATATCGCTGGGAGTAGAAGTGCCACATGCAGATAAAGAATGCTATGTTATTTCCCGAAGCCTGAAATCAGCCAAGGGGAAAGCAAAGATATTCAGCGGAGATCTTTCAGAACTTGTCCATAATTTAAAGAAAAAGAAAGGCGAAAATATTTTTGTTGACGGGGGAGCGGAAATCGCCAATGAATTACTAAGGCTTAATCTTATTGATGAGTTAATTATTTCAATAATTCCGGTATTGCTGGGTGACGGAATTATGCTTTTCAGTCCCGGACGTCCTCAAACCTCCCTGAAATTGATTGATGTAAAACATTTTGATAAAGGACTGGTGCAATTGCATTATCGTAAAAACTGAGCAGCATCCTGATGTTGTACATCAGTAATTTTAGCTTTTATTGGCATTTCAGCCCGTTTTTTCATTCCTTTATTCTCCGGTTCTATATCCCTGGAGAATGTTATGAATGGATTCCTCAATTTATTAAAAACTGCTGCAAGAAAAGGGATTATCCTGCCTTTGTTCCTGTCTTTCCTAATTTCCGGCTATTCCCAGGATAACTTTCTCTTTGAGCGGTTTAATCTGGAGGACGGACTTTCTAACAATTCCATAAACTGTATTTTACAGACAAGTGACGGCTTTCTTTGGGTCGCTACAAAGGACGGACTCAACCGATACGATGGCCAGGGGTTTAAAGTATTTAAAAACAACTCCTCCGACTCGCTTTCATTACCGGAGAATTATGTTATGTCACTCTTTGAAGGCCGCGACAGCACTTTGTGGGTTGGTACCTGGGGAGGTGGCTTGTGTCGTTATGACAGAATTAACGAACGCTTTTATCCAACCCGAAAAAAGGGATTTCTGGACGATTATATTCAATGCATTAGCGAGGACCACTCAGGAAAAATCTGGTTCGGGACAACCACAGGCGGTCTGTTCAAAATTGACCCTTCTTCAGGAGATATTTTTCACTTCCCTTTAATTCAAAATAATGGTGGCAAAGTTCTGACCAATAATATTACCTGCATTCTTGAAGATGATTCATTCAGACTTTGGATTGGCACCTGGGATGCCGGAATGATAAAATTTAACCCGGGTAACGGTAAATGCCGGCAATTTCTGTATGAGCCCGAAAACAAAAATACTGTTGATGGAAACGGGGTATGGAATATTATTGAAAATGGTGAGAATCAATTGATCCTGTCGAGCTTTTCCGGAATTAAAAGTTTTTCAAGCCTGGAAGAGAAAATTACTGATTCTCCAAAAAACAGCAATTACAGTATTATTGCTACAGCTATCATCCGGCAGGCTCTCAGGGATAAAAAGGGCCGTTTATGGATTGGCAGCTATGATTATCAGGGTTTGTTCCTGCAGGAAAGGGATGCTTCCGGAAAAGAAATACTCAGGCAATTCCTCAGGGAAGATGATAATTCGCAATCCATTTCTTTTGACCGCATTCGCTGGATTTATGAGGATAAAAAAAGTAATATCTGGATAGGAACTGAGAACGGTCTTAATAAGTTGCCCGCCTATCAGCCTTTCCGGCAATTCCGCCATCTCCCTCTTCGCCCCAATAGTCTTGACGGGAGGGTGGTAAGTAGTATAATTGAAGATCCCGATTCTGTTTTATGGATTGGTTTCGGGGGAGGCGGATTTGAAAAGATTAATCTCAGAACCAATTCAAAAAAGCATTTTATTAATTCCCCTTACAACAAAAATTCTCTAAGTGATAATGACGTTTCTTCGGTTTACAGGGACAAAGACGGGATAGTATGGATTTGCACCATGAATGGCGGTCTGAACAGATTTAATCCGGTAACCGAAAGATTCAAAATTTATAAATCCGTTCCCGGTGATACAAATTCTCTAAGCTCAAACTGGATTCATCAGGTTCTGGAGACAAGCGATAATCTGTTTCTGGTTGCTACTAATAGTGGTCTGGATCAATTTGATACGAGAAATGAGAAATTCTCTTTTTTTGAACCAGCCCTGCAGGCCGGACAAATCCCCTTTCCAAAAACAATCTCAGTAAACGCACTATTTGAGGACAGTCGAAAAAATATCTGGGTGGGTACCTGGCTCGACGGACTGTACCGATATGAACCTGCAGCGAAAAAAATATTTCAGTTTTTACCATCCGAAGCAGATACTTCCAGCATCAGCAGTAACAAAATAACCTGCATTTATGAAGATTCCGGGGGAAATATCTGGCTCGGCACCCACAGCGGAGGTATTAACAAATTTGATTATTCCACTGGTCGTTTTGTAAGGTATACCACTGAAAACAGTTTGCCTAACGATGTGGTATTTGGAATTCTTGAAGACACCCATAAGAATCTTTGGCTTAGCACGATGAAGGGATTGGTTAAGTTTAACCCGGAAACAGGCTATACCAGAGTGTACGACGAACTGGACGGCCTTGTTAATAACCAGTTTAACTGGAGGGCAAGTTTTAAAAATTCTTCGGGAGTAATGTATTTTGGAGGTATAAATGGATTTGTTTCTTTCCATCCCGATTCTGTAAAAATTGATAATGAACCTCCCCTGGTTACAATTACATCATTTAAAGTCTACAGCGGTAAAAAAAGTTTTAACCAGTTTATTCCTGAAACCAAAAAAATTAAGCTGGAACACAAACAGAACTTTTTTTCTATTGAGTTTACAGCCCTGGATATGACTCCGAATGAAAAGCATAAATATGCATACAAACTGGAGGGAATCGACCCTGACTGGGTATACTCTGATTCGAGGTCAACAGCATTTTACACCGATATCCGCCATGGCTCTTTCCTGTTTCAGGTGAAAGCTTCAAATGCAGACAATGTCTGGAGCGAACCCACCTCCCTCTCTATAACTATTCTCCCGGCATGGTGGAATACATGGTGGATAAAAGTCCTGAGCCTTTTAATTATCATTGGAATTGTGTTTATCGTAATCCGTATCCGGTTTTGGCAGTTGCTTGAAATTGAAAGAATCCGCTTAAATATTGCCAGTGATCTGCATGATGAGATGGGCAGTAACCTCAGTAGTATAAGTGTCGACAGTCAGCAGTTAATGCGGTCAGGATCCTCAGATCCGGAAAGTTTTGAGCTGGCATCCGATATTTACAAGACTACCAATGAAACGATCGACTCTATTCGTGATATCATCTGGTTTATTAACCCAAAAAATGACGGGAGGGAAAATATCGTTTTTAAAATGAAAGAGAAGGCGGCGACCCAGCTTGCCGGTCTGAACTGGTCATTTGATATATCAGACGATTTGCGTCTCGATTCTTTTAAACTGGAAATACGTCGTAATATCTTTCTTATTTACAAAGAGACACTTACCAATGTTGTCAGGCACTCCAAGGCCAAAAACTGCAGCATTCAGCTAAAGAAACAGGGTAATGAATTTATCATGAGCATTTCTGATGACGGCTCTGGTTTTGATACGGCAAACACCATGAAATACGGTGGACTGGAAAACATTTATTTCAGGGCCAAAAAAATCCATGCGGAAATTCAACTGGAAAGCGAGCAGGGAAAAGGAACCAGCCTTATTCTCAGACTCCCTCTGAAACCCTGAAATTATTCCCGTTCCGTTTATCCGGCCTGAAAAATGACACGAACATGCTATTATCCTTGGCCCTTCAAATTCGTATCTTTACTAATTGGAAAATATGAAAACCATAGAACCCTCTGAATCATCTCCCATTAATATATGGATGGTAGAAGACAATTCCAGATACAGGAAAAGTCTGGCCTCCGTTATCAATAATACCCCGGGAATGCAAAGCACTATGTCGTTCTCAAATTGTGAAGACGCATTTTTGGCAATGGAAACTGAGACTTTCCCCGATGTTATACTCCTGGATATAGGTTTACCCGGGATGAGCGGAATCAAAGGAATACAAAAGTTTAAATCCTTTGATCCAACTATCCATATTGTTATACTGACAATCTATGAAGATAACGACACAGTATTTGATGCTCTCTGTGAAGGGGCTTCAGGCTATCTGCTAAAAGATTCAACTCAGGATAAAATCGTTGATTCAATTCGTGAGGTTCTTGCAGGAGGAGCACCCCTTAATATGCGTATTGCCCAAAAAGTTCTTCAGCTCTTTTCAAAACTCAAGATAAAAAAGACAAATTACGGGCTTACGGAACGCGAAACGGAAATCCTTCAGCATATAGTGAAGGGGGAGACAAAGCAGCAAATTGCCGATGAGCTCTTTCTTAGCTTTCATACTGTAAATACCCATATTAAAAATATTTATAAGAAACTGGAGGTAAATACAAAGGCAGCGGTTGTATCAAAAGCTTTCACCGAGAATCTTTTTAAATCAGAAAATTAACTCAATATTTTACGTCTTTTTTGACGTAAAATCAGAAAAAATACAGATGTTATGAGACGAATCGTTTATTTATTAGTGTTCCTCAGCGGGGTTTCCATGGCTCAAAAACCAGCCGTAATTGCTCACCGTGGGGGTTCATCACTGGCTCCTGAGAACACTCTTGCTGCCTTTTCAAATGCAGTTAGTCTCAATGCTGATTATTTTGAACTGGATGTACAGTTATCCAGCGACGATTCATTGATGATTTTGCACGATGCAACGGTCGACAGAACAACCAACGGTACCGGAGCCCTTGCAGCCATGAGTTATGAGCAGCTGCGCCTGCTCGATGCCGGATCCTGGTTTGGGCCTCAGTTTGCCGGAGAGAAACTTCCTACACTCAGAGAGTCTCTGCAGGTTGCAAAAAGCAGCGGGAATACAGGAGTTGTTGTCGAAATTAAGTCGGCCGAGGAAACCCTGGCCCCTAAAGTAGTCGCACTGATCCAGGAAATGGGCATGGAGAGCCGGGTAATTGTTTCAGGCTTCAGATTGAGTCAGATTACACAGGTCAAAGCTCTTGATCCGGGAATAAAGGTTCAGCTCTTCAGCACCATCACAAAGACTAACATCGATCAGGTTGCTGCCATAAACGGAGAGTGGGTAGGAAGCGGCGGAAACTATACCCAGGAAGTTATAGATTATGCACATTCACTCGGAATTAAATACAATGCCTGGACCCTCAATACCGCAAGCCAGATGATTCCTGTCCTGGCTATGGGTGCTGATGGAATTACCACAGATAACCCACCGGTAATGTTCGCCCTGATAAATGTGGATCCCCCTACAGATGTTGTTCTTTCTTCAGCCACTGCACAGGGCAGCGTGGTAAACCTGAAATGGGAACCCGCACAGGCACCTGAAACAGGTATTTCAGGCTATGAAATATATCGCGATGAAACTCCCTCCGCAACAACACTCCTGGTAAAAACAGAAAACATAACCGAATACTCCGATCAGACAAATAATGAATTAAAAACATATTATTACAGGCTTAAAGCTGTAAACCTCACAGGTGTAAAAAGTCAGAATTACTCTAACGAACTGGAAGTTACCACCGAAAATGATATGCTTCCTCCCGAAGTGAGCTATATCAGTTCTGATGGTAAAAATTCAATAGTGTATGTTGGCTTCTCCGAGCGAATTAACCGGCTGTCGGCAGAAACCAAAGAAAATTTCTCCATTAACAAAGGCATTGAAGTATTAAACTCCAGACTGGCCATCGACCAAAAATCGGTAATTCTCACAACAAGTCCAATGTCTGATGATTCCTATTCCCTTTCCGTGAAAAATATCATGGACCAGTCGGCTCTTTCAAATACCATAGTTGCCTCCAGTCTTGTATTTGTACATAAGGATTTTAGTCCGGGCATTGTGGCATTTTATAATCTCGATACTTTGATTTATTCTGCACCTGATCAGATCGTGGCAGACGCCACAGCCAATTCTAATAACGGCAAACTTATAGGAGGAGTAAGCCTTACAGAGGGAGTGCTGGGAAATTCTCTTGGCTTTGATGGTCTGGATGATTATGTACAATTCAACGCATCTTCGTCTCTCGACATAAATACTAACGCAGTTTCCGTTTCCTTGTGGGTGAAGCTAAATTATTTGCCTGCAGAACTTTCAGGTCCATTCGGACCCATATATGATTCAGAAACGGATCAGTATGTCTTATATGAAGATAAAAGCAATGCAGAACTGCGGTTTAAAGTCACTACATCATCCGGAGCAGAACGGCCCGGAATCCCGAATGCGGATCTTAAAACCGGAGAATGGATTTATGTTACCGGAGTATATGACGGCAGTACTGCAAAAATTTATTTAAATGGGGTGCAAAAAGACAGCCATCCCTTATCAGGAACTGTGAAACCCGGACAGGAAGCAACACTGGGAAAATCCGGGAGTACATTTTTCAGCGGGAATATGGACCAGGTAGAAGTCTATAACCGTGCCCTCAGTCAGGAGGAAATCCTGGCAAAATACGAAGCAAGAATACCCCCTCTGGCCAGCTTCCCTTTGGGAATTGAAGATATTCAGAATTCTGATGATTTCTCTATATACCCAAACCCAAGCCAGGGAGAATTTACAATTGAACTTAAGAATGGCACGAGTTCATATCTCCGTCTTGAAATAATTAATTCCACAGGAAAAATTGTTATCTCAAGGAATATTAACGCAGCCGGAAAACATCTGATCCGGCTCGATACATTTGAGGCGGGATTATATATTGCAAGAATATTCACCTCTTCCGGTATTCGGGAAAGCCAGCTGATACTTCAATAGGAAAAAGCCTGTATTTTCAGGTAAAACAACAAAAAACATCCAAATAAAATACCACGAAAGTGCGATTGAAAACCTTGAGACAATAAACTATTTTTGAAATATTGACGATAACTTAACATAAGATTATTTGGAAGAGTTAAGATATCTAACCACTGAAAATGCTGAAAAAGGATTTACTAATTAAAACATATTACTAACAAACCCATAACAAATCCGTGGGGCTATTCAAAATATAACGGGATTTAATTCCAACATCTGAATGAAACCGTGGAATTCACATTAAAACCAAATACTATGAAAAAAAACTTCTACCTACTATTAATTTTAATCGGACTTTTTTTATCACAAAGCCTGATATCCTTTGCCGGCCCGGGGGTAGCATTAACAGTTAGTTATATTACCTCAAAGGGAAATCCAAACACCGTTGTTGTTGAATTTAGTGCAAGTCTTGACCAGACAAGTGCTGAGGATCTTGCAAACTATAGCCTGAATAACGGAGCAACCATAACACGTGCCTTATTGGCATATGATCAGAAATCAGTTATCCTGACCACTTCAGCACTTCTTGATCAGGATTATGTGCTTACCATTCAAAATGTTAAGGATTATGCGGCTACCACAACCATTGATCCGGTAAATGTAACTTTTCATCATAAGCCATACGCTGATGGGACTATAGCTGCCTATAATCTGGATACCCTGGTGGAAGCCAATTTTGAAAAATATGTTATCGACGGGACTCCCAACAAAAATGATGGCCTTGTTGTTAACGGACCCATTGCACTTACGCCCGGAGTAATTGGTAACTGCCTTACTTTTAACGGATTCGATAATTATGTGAGTTTCTCACCATCAGAATCCTTCAACATTATCGGTGATCAGGTTACCATTTCGGTTTGGGTAAAACTCGATTACCTTCCAACAGAACTCTCAGGCCCATTTGGTCCTATTTTTGACTCAGAGAATGACCAGTATGTTATTTATGAAGACAGGGGTAATGCTGAGCTTCGCTTTAAAGCTACAACTGCCGATGGAGCTGCCCGTCCCGGAATACCCGAATCGGCTCTGACAGTTGGGGAATGGATTTACCTTACCGGAGTTTATGATGGCACAAATGCAATGATTTACCTGAATGGAGTTTTGAAAGCCTCCCTGCCACTGACAGGCGATTTGAAAGTTGATCAGCAGGCTACCTTAGGAAAATCCGGAACTACTTATTTCAGTGGAAGCATTGATCAGGTTGAAGTGTATAAGAGAGCTCTTGGCGAATATGAAATACTTGATAAACTAAATGCAAAATCTGCTCCCATCGCCCAATATCCATTAGGAATTTCTTCAAAGGCACTGACATCAGAAGTAAATGTTTACCCAAATCCAAATAACGGTCAGTTTACTCTGGATGTTCCGGCAAAGAATTTCCAGAATGCTAAATTTGAGGTTATCAATTCACAGGGAAAAGTGGTATATAAAAACAAACTGGACAACCAGAACCGCAGAAGTATTGACCTGTCATCCATGGCAAGCGGTATCTATGTCATCAGGCTATATTCTGAAAATTCAATTTTAAATCAGGAATTTGTAATTAAATAAAGACCTGAAATCCCAATCTGAAAAAGCTGTCCGGGTGGACAGCTTTTTTTTATTTTCTGAGGTCTGCTCTTAATTTAAGCTTTTTTAAGAAATCCCTTTACCGGCAATTCCTTTAAAATTCCTAGATTGCATAAATAATCCTTACATCAAGGTATGTTTGTAACCAATCTGAGTCTGGTAATTAGAAAAATTCTGAGAAGCCCGGTTCTTGCCTTAATAAATATTCTTTGCCTTTCTGCCGGCTTCGTTACCGTTCTTTTTGTTTCCCTTTGGATCAGGAATGAATTATCCTATGATACGTTTCATCCCAATTATAAAAATATATACCGTCTTACCATAAAAGTGGATGACAATGAAGCCGGATATCATTCGCACTTTGCACGAAGCTATTATCCATGGCTGTATGAGATAAAGGACAAAATTCCTGGGATAGATGAAATTGCCCGGCTCAATTTCAAAAAGAATCAAATTATCAGGACTTCGACAGAGGAAACTTTCCGTGCCGATATAATTTTTTCAGATCCGGGAGTTTTCAATGTATTTCACTTCAATTTTCTGGAGGGAACTGCCGCAACGGCACTCGAAAAACCATTCTCTGTAATTCTTTCCGAATCCACAGCCCGTAAATATTTTGGAGATGGTACGGCTGTAGGACAAAATGTTGAAATCTACTGCGACCGTTGTGAGGAGAAAAAACAATATTCGGTTTCAGCTGTGGTAAGTGACTTTCCGCCCAATTCGCATTTTCATTTCGATATGATTGGCGGCATAGAGAATCCTGAATCTTTCTCAGACTGGGCTTACTATTACGTCCTGCTTGATAAAGGCGTTTCCCCAGCATCTGTACTCTCAAAGTTTAAGGATTTTGCTGTCGGATATGTTGGTGAAGACTACATTGATAATCTAAGTCCTGAGCTTCAGCCCCTGACAGATATTCACCTGAAATCCGCAAAGGACCGCGAAATAGAAATAAACGGTGAAAGCAGAAATATCTGGTTGTTTATTGGTTTATCAGCCTTTGTGCTTTTTGTTTCTTTATTCAACTTTATCAATGTCCGACAGGTAAGCCTGATACGAAGTCAGAAAGATCTCTCTGTTATGAGAATTTTCGGGGCCAGCCGTAAAGCTCTGTTCTCCTTTCAGTTTATCGAATCCTTTATCCTGAGTTTTCTTGCTATCCTGATTGCAGTTCTGATTGTTTCCCTCTTTCTTAATTCATTTAACCTTCTCACTGCAAAGGACTACAAAATAAGCGAAATCTGGTCGTCCGGATTATTTTACCTGCTGGTAATGTTATTGTTTTTGCTTTCTCTCCTGGCCGGTATGTACCCCTTTATAATTTCAGGTATACGGAGAAAAATTAAGGCAGAACCCGGAAAGCAGGATTACTTCCGGCCCGTTGTTTCAAAAGGAAAATACAGGCTTACGAGGATTTATATTGCATTACAGTTTGCTGCCAGTATTATCCTTATCAGTATCGTATTTGTGGTTAATCAGCAACTGGATTACTTTATGCAGAACCGCCTTGGAAATAATATGGGCCGTATTCTCTGCATCCGGAATATCCCGGTTCAGGTTTTAAACAATTACCAGCCCTTTAAGGCAGAACTGCTCAAAAATCCTGTGATTCAGGATGTAACCTGCAGCTTTGAAAATCCTGCCGACGAAAATATGGATATGATGCCTTTTGAGACTCCAAACGTATCTGATGATATCAAAAATAAAATGCTATTTGTTTACCCTGCCGATGATAACATTTTCAGCTTTTATAATATCCGTTTTCTTGCAGGAACAGGATTTCCTCCCTATTATGGAAATGATACCATTCCGGAAACCTATATCCTCAACAAAAAAGCATGTGACCTTCTGGGCTGGAAACCTGAAGACGCAATTGACAGGCCTTTTACCCTGGTTTTCGATTATGATGGGAAGAATTTATTTAAAGGAGGTAGAATTTCCGGGGTGGTGAAAGATTTTCAAATGTCGTCGATGAAAAACGAAATTAAACCCTACGTCTTCTTCCAGAAATCCTTCTGGATGGAATCTGTTCAGATAAAATTTGATACAAGTCAGACGCAACAGGCTTTCAATTTTGTGAAAGCCGACTTTGAAAAATTCTTCCCCGGATTCCCTATGCAGTACAGCTATGTGGAGGATCTCTATTATAAAATTTACAGTAACGAATTTCGGCTTCAATCGCTCAGCACATTACTTGGAATTCTTGCTATTCTGCTTTCCATGACAGGCTTATGGGGCATAACAGGAATAATTTACGAAACAAAAACGAAGGAAATTGGGATCAGAAAAGTCAATGGTGCGGGCAAACTGAATATCCTTTCCTGGCTTCTCAAAGATATCAACGGAATTGCACTTGTCTCTGTGCTTATCGGAATTCCCCTGTCTGTGATAATCGCAAGACACTGGCTAATGAGCTTTCCATTGCGAATATCACTGCAATGGTGGATGTTTGTTCTTCCGGCAGCATTTATTTATATGGTTGCCATCCTTACTGTCATTCTCCAGGCGAACAGGGTGGCAGGAATGAATCCCGTTGAAAGTATGCGATACGAGTAAATATTGAGATTATTCTTCTTTTGGACTATAGCCAGGCAATTCCCTGTGCGCATGATCACAGAAAGGAGGGGTTTTGGTATGCTTGCAGCTACACCATTTAACCAGTTTTTTTTCTGAAATCTTTACATAGAGTGGCTCAAATGAGGTTCCTTCGTGCGAGCCGTCGCAGAAAGGTTGTTCAGCACTCCTTCCGCAGGTGCACCACTCATATATCCCCGGCTCCATTTCGAGCTTAATGGACCGCAGACCGGCGATTACAGGCTTATCCTTTTCCTCCATAAACTGATTTAAATAAGATTTTTGAAGATAATAAGAATATCTATAACTTGAGTTTTTTAAATAACTTGTATCCGACATAACATCAGATTCGGTATGCAACAATTATTGCAGAGTAAGTCCCTGTCGCCGCCTGACTTCCGGACAGGCAGGGCAGCCAGGCCAAATATCCAGGGCTCAGCACAATTGACGCGAATGTAAAAACCTGGTTTATGATACTGTTAAAAACTGCGTATCTCCCTTTGCGTCATGCATGCATGATTGCGTCACGCAAAGCGTGATGGCGCTTAAAATTAATAGAAGTGAAATTCTGAAAATCATATCTTAACTCACTTTAAAATAATAAGCTGACATTATTCTAATTTTATTCATTCAAAATGGCATCAACTAAGGAATTTCTTGAATTCGTACTCGACCAGATTGAAAATGCCGGGACCATTAGCTATAAAAGGATGTTCGGTGAATACGGGATTTATTCCGGGAATAAGATTTTCGCACTGATCTGCGATGATAAATTTTTTATTAAGCCCACCGGGGAAGGAAGAAAGTTTATCGGTGACCCTGTCGAATCTCCTCCCTATCCGGGTGCAAAGAACTATTTTCTGATTGAAGAGAAACTGGATGATCATGAGTGGTTGAGTCAGCTTATCAGAATTACCGTTAAGGTCCTTCCCGAACCAAAACCGAAAAAAATCAAAAAGTAATCCGGAGGTTTCAATTGCCAAAAAAATCAATGCATAAATATGGCCCGGAATAAATTTTAAATATGTTATTTTGATAAATAATGAAACTGTAGAATTTAATTCATGAAAATTATTCTTTCCATACTCCTTCTGTTTTCCGGTTTATGCCTGAATGCCCAGAAGTCTGATTATACCTTAATTACAAACATTCATTATTACGGGAAGGAAAAAAACGCCTCCGATGACTATATTAATGAGCGTTGTGTATTGGATGTATATTACCCTTCAAACACTAAAAATTTTGCGACTATTGTATGGTTTCACGGGGGAGGGTTAACTTCAGGAAATAAGGAAATACCGGAAGCCCTTAAAAATAAAGGGGTATGCGTGGTAGCTGCCAACTACAGACTCTCACCCAGGGTCAAAGCCCCTGTTTATATTGAGGATGCAGCAGCTGCCCTGAGCTGGGTATTTAAAAATATTGGAAGGTATGGCGGTGATACTTCCCTGATCTTTGTTTCCGGCCACTCGGCGGGAGGCTACCTTGCCCTGATGCTTGGCCTCGATAAATCCTGGCTGAAAAATTTTGGTGTGGACGCCAACAATATTGCCGGACTAATACCCTTCAGCGGGCATACCATTACTCACTTTACGGTAAGAAATGAAAGAGGCATCCCTGAAACCCAGCCTGTCGTTGACAGCCTTGCACCGCTTTTCTATGTCCGCCCCGATGCTCCGCCATTGCTTTTAATAACAGGCGACAGGGAGCTTGAAATGCTGGGGAGATATGAAGAGAATGCGTATCTGGCCAGAATGATGAAGGTTGCCGGACATAAGGATACACGCCTGTATGAGTTACAGGGATATGACCATGGAATGACAGAGCCGGCTTTCCCCCTTCTTTTAAAGGAAGTCCAAAGAATCAGTTTATTGAAAACACAAAATAAATAATCTCCCCTCTAAAAATTTAATCCAATGTTAGCAATTGCAATCAGCTTCATATTCCTGGCCTGCATTTTATATTCACTCGGTGTGTGGGCCGAAAAAATTCAGGGCCGCTTAAAGCTTTGGCACGCCATTGTTTTCTGGGCAGGACTCTCTGCCGATACCATCGGAACGGGAGCTATGGGGATGCTTTCTGGTTCACTGTTTCAGCTTACCTTTCACGGCATCACAGGATTACTTGCAATAATTCTGATGCTTTTTCATGCAGTATGGGCCAGCATTGTTCTGTACAGGAAAAATGAAAGTATGATACTCAGCTTTCATAAGTTCAGTTTTATAGTATGGATAATCTGGCTGATTCCTATGCTTTCCGGTATGATTCTTGGGGCAACAGTTTAGTACTTCTTAATTTTAAAATCATGAAAAATCAGGTATTAAGTTTAACGGTTTTGGCAATGCTGCTAAGTTTTATTCCGGTTATTTCCAGCTTGGGTCAGGATATAAGCGGATCCGAAAAAAAAACAAAGGGTGGCTGGACCAAAGAGGATTTGAAAAATTTTGAAAAAATTGACAGTCTTATAAAGAATCAGCAGTTTGTGTTCGAGTCCGAATTTTTTCAAAGCTCTGATGAGCTGTTCATTGCAGTGGATTCAGGATATGCTGAAATCCAGGCCGGGAATCGTAATAATCTGCAAGGCAGGATAACCCAGTATCAGGTTAAAAGGAATGATAAAAAGAAAACCCTGTCGGTAACCATTAAGATGCGAGGAAGCATGAGTACAGGGGATATCTTCCTGTTTATTGCTGCCGACGGTACAGGTGATGCAAGAGTGAATTCTGATTTCCCGGGAAACTTCTCATACACTGGAAAGGTGGTGGATTTACAACATACCACCATTTATCAGGGGCGCTCTCCCTTTATACATTAAACTTTTTTACACTACCCCGCCGTGGAAGACGCAAATTACCAGTTTAAAACGGTTTGAGTTTCCCCGAATAAAGAGAATAATTCAAAAAACTGCGTTTTCAGATTGCGGCTTAGTGCTTAATTTTAAATAATTAAAAATCTACTTATTTCAATTGAAATCATTTCTCAAAAAACTCCCGGATAATCCTGGTAATTTTTTTGATCTCTGAACTTTTCAATTCATAGTAAAGAGGCAGCCGCACAAGACAATCGGAATAATAATCACTCCAGGGTAATGGCCTCCCGTCGTGCTTATCCTTGTAATACGGCGAATTGTGTAAGGAGAGGTAATGAAAAACCGAGAGAACTCCATTGTCTTTCAGTACTTTAATAAGTTTGTTTCTTTGCTCAGCATTTGAGAGAATAAGATAAAATATATGCCCGTTATTGGTGGCGTCTTTAGGTATCTTTGGCAACTTAATATCGTACTTAGACTCAAGCTCCCGTAGCTCTTTGTAATACAGATCCCAATGCTCTTTTCTGCGGGACTGGATGTCGTCAAGACAATTTAACTGTGCATATAAAAATGCTGCCGTTACCTCCGAAGGAAGCCATGAAGAACCAAGGTCAACCCAGCCATATTTATTGACCTCTCCCCTGAAAAACTCTGCCCTGTTAGTACCTTTCTCCCAGATTATTTCTGCCCTTTTCTTAAACTGACCATCATTGATAACCAGCATACCCCCTTCACCGGCATTAATGTTCTTCGTTTCATGAAATGAAAATGCCGACAAATGCCCGAAGCTTCCCAGTGGCTTGCCCATGTAATACGAATCAATGGCCTGTGCTGCATCTTCCACCACGAAGAGATTGTGTTTATTTGCGATTCGCATAATCTCGCCCATATCGCATGCCATACCCGCATAATGAACAGGAACGATGGCCCTGGTCTTTTCGGTAATCAGCTCTTCCAGACCCTCTGTTGCCATGTTTGGGTGAAATTCCGTGCTATCGGCAAAGACAATCTTTGCTCCCCTTAAAATAAATGCATTGGCAGTTGAAACGAAGGTATAGGACGGCATTATTACCTCATCTCCTGGTTTAATATCAATGAGTATGGCTGCCATCTCCAGAGCATGTGTGCAGCTCGTGGTCAGAAGGACATCAGGAAACCCAAATCGTTTTTTGAAAAAAGTATGGCACAGTGCGGTATATTTCCCATTCCCGGAAATCTTTCCTGCCTTAATTGCCTTGCGTATATATTTTGTCTCCTTACCTGTCAGGTATGGCTTGTTATAAGGAATTTTCAAATTCATTTTTTTCATTTTATATCCAAAAATGGTATACATCTTCAATTTCACGGATTCTGAATCCCAGTCGCTCATAAAAGGCACAGGACACCTTGTTTTCCAGCTGAGTCTGAACATTTAAAATTCTGACTCCATTCTCCCTGCAAAACCCAATAGCGGCATGCATCAGGTATTTCCCTATGGATCTGCCTCTGAACTCTTCATTAACTGCAATAATTCCAATCCATCCTTCCCCCTGTTTTATATTGACGCTAACCATTCCCAGTTTTCTTCCTGAATCGCTGTAAGCAAAAACTTCTTTTGCAAAACTTCCATTAAGGGAATTTATCATCCAAAGTCGGTAAAGCTCCACAAATTTATCATAGGGAATATTCGGATCTGTTTTGAACCGGCTGTATTTTCCACTTTCAAGGGAAAGTTGCTCAAGATCATTATCCATCTCCATGCCCATGCAGGAATGAATGAAACCGGAAGATAAGGCTGATATCTGACTAATATCCATGCTAAAGGTCACCTTCTCATCCCTTAGTTGTCCGCCCGCTGCATTGATTACTTTCCTGATCCCATCATCATCATGCCCCGCAAAAACATAAACCAGCCGGTAAGCGCTCTTACTTAGTTTCCCAAGCTCTTTTTCAGCTTCCAAAATATCCAGACCGTTAAGATCAAGTTTTCCGGTTTTTACCCCGAAGAAGCCGGTATCCCATTCAAGTGCTTTTAACATCACTTAGTCTCAATATTTTTTATCGATTTGATAATATAGTTAGGACGGCTTTTAACCTTTTCGTAGGTTTTTCCTATGTACAGACCTACAATTCCAAGTATCACAATGATTATCCCCGAGAAAAACCAGACGGAAATAATCAAACTGGTATAGCCCATAACTTTTATTCCTCCGGCCATATACCGAATGAGGGTGATGGTGGTATAAACCAGAGAAAAAAGGGAAACATACACTCCAAACTTAACAATGAGTTTCAATGGTCTGTCGGAGAAGGCAAGCATAACATCCAGTGCAAGATTCAGCGTCTTGCGGAATGAGTAGCTGGTCTTACCAATGTTACGGCGTGAGTGTTCAATTGTAATGGAGGTCTGTCTGAAGCCAACCCATTTTACCATGGTTGGGAAAAAGCGTTGTTGATCACCAAGACTGCAGACTGCTTTTATAACACTGTCGCGATAAATCCCGAAATTCCCGATTGTACTGTCCTGCTCGGTTTGTGTGAGATAGCTCAGGACCCGGTAAAATGTCTTCGATAAAAACTTTTTAATAAAGCGGTCCTTTCTTTCCTGCCTCTTTCCCAAAACAATATCATATCCCTCCAGGGCTTTTTTGTACAATTTAATAATTTCCTCGGGCTGGTCCTGCAGATCACAATCCATAACCACCACCCATTCCCCGCAGGAATGCTCAAGACCGGCAGCTATTGCATTGTGCTGTCCGAAATTCCTGGATAAAAGAATCCCCTTAACCCTTTCGTCCTTCATCGACAGCTCTTCAATGGAGGGCCAGGAATTGTCAGGACTACCGTCATCGACCAGCAACAGTTCGAAACTCAGGTTTTCTGTCTCGCAGAGCTTTTTGAGTCTCAGGTAAAGTTCAATTACGGTGCCGGCACAACCATAAACCGGTGAAACAACTGAAAGAATGGGCTTCTGTTTCGGCATATTTTCTGAAATCATACTGAAAACCGGTTATTGTAAAACCATTGCCGGTATCCAATTATTTCTCAAATGTAAAAGAAAAAAACCTTTTTTTAATCAAACTGCTCTTTTACTGGTGCATGTTTCCATAAATTCCGGATGTTAAAACAATTTAAATCTGTGACTGATAAAATCTCTTATTGCAAATAAAAGAGGAATTTATCTTTATCAGGTCGATTAAATATTTATTTTTGCGCAATATGAATATTTGCGGTTTTTTTATTTAAAGTGCGTAAATTTCATGTTTGGGGAATCCGGCCCTCCTTTATAAAAGAGTCCTCCCTGTAAAATTTGATTTGTTGAATAATTTTTAATAGTTACCTGATGAGAAAATGGCGTATTGAGGATTCTGCAGAACTTTATAATATTAATGGCTGGGGAATCAACTATTTTTCAATAAGCGACAAAGGTCATGTTGTTGTTACACCCAGGAAGGATGGAATTAAGGTTGACCTTAAAGAACTTGTGGAAGAATTACAGTTACGTGATGTTTCTACACCTCTTCTGGTAAGGTTTCCCGATATCCTTGACAGCAGGATCGAAAAAATGGCCAGCTGTTTTAAGATCGCGGCAGAAGAATACAATTTCAAGGCTAACAATTTTATTGTATATCCTATCAAAGTCAACCAGATGCGCCCCGTGGTTGAAGAAATCGTTACCCATGGGAAAAAATTCAACATTGGTCTGGAAGCGGGATCAAAACCTGAGTTGCACGCTGTAATTGCCATTAACACCGACAATGATTCTCTGATTATCTGCAACGGATACAAAGATGAAGACTATATTGAACTGGCACTTCTCGCCCAGAAAATGGGAAAAAGAATCTATGTGGTTGTTGAAAAGCTTAACGAACTGAAGCTCATAACCAGAGTTGCACGACGACTAAAAGTAAAACCCAACATTGGAATCCGTATAAAGCTTGCCAGTGCAGGAAGCGGGAAATGGGAAGATTCCGGGGGAGATGTGAGCAAATTTGGTCTTACCTCCAGTGAATTGCTGGAAGCTCTTGATTTCCTTGAAAAAAACAAAATGAAAGACTGCCTGAAGTTGTTGCATTTTCATATTGGCAGCCAGGTAAACAAAATCCGCAGAATCAAAATTGCATTGCGCGAAGCCTCACAGTTTTATGCCCAACTGTACTTAAGAGGTTTTGGAGTGGAGCTGGTCGACATTGGCGGAGGCCTTGGAGTTGATTACGATGGTACCCGCTCTTCCAACTCAGAGAGCAGCGTGAATTACAGCATTCAGGAATATGTTAACGATGCTGTTTTTACCATGACCGATGTCAGTGATAAAAACAAAATCCCACATCCCAATATCATTACCGAGTCGGGACGTTCCCTTGCCGCTCACCATTCGGTGCTCATCTTTGAAGTACTCGAATCAGCCACCCTGCCAAGATGGGAAGAAGAGGAAGAGCTATCGGAAAATGACCACGAGCTAGTTAAGGAATTGTATTCCCTCTGGGATACTCTTAACCAGCCCCGAATGCTGGAAACCTGGCACGATGCACAGCAGATTCGTGAAGAAGCGCTCGACCGTTTCAGCCTCGGACTTCTCGACCTGAAAACCAGGGCTCAGATTGAGCGACTGTTCTGGTCCATCGCCCGTGAAGTACAACAGATGACCAGTGAACTCAAGCATGTACCTGAAGAACTGCTCCATCTGCCAAAGCTTCTATCTGATAAATATTTTTGTAATTTCTCACTTTTCCAGTCATTACCCGATTCCTGGGCAATCGACCAGATTTTCCCCATAATTCCAATTCAGCGATTGGAGGAAAAACCCGACAGATCAGCCACCTTGCAGGATATTACCTGCGATTCGGACGGAAAGATTGACAACTTTATATCAACCCGAAACCTCTCCTACTACCTGCCTGTTCATTCATTAAGGCATAAAGAACCTTACTATATTGGTGTTTTCCTCGTGGGAGCCTATCAGGAAATCCTTGGTGATCTGCATAATCTTTTTGGCGACACCAATGCCGTGCATGTATCAGTTGACAAACATGGGTACAGTATCGACCAGATCATCGATGGAGAAACTGTGGCAGAGGTGCTGGAATACGTTCAGTATAATCCAAAAAAACTGGTGCGAACCGTAGAAACCTGGGTGACATCTTCGGTAAAATCCGGTATAATTACCACCGAAGAAGGAAAGGAATTTCTTTCCAACTACCGCTCCGGACTTTATGGATATACATATCTGGAGTAATCTTAAAAAACCGCATTGGAACAGAAAAACAATCCCCTGCACGGAATAAGGCTTGATACCATCCTCAGGCAACTGGTCGATTTCTACGGCTGGGAGCAACTGGGGTACAAAATAAATATTAAAAGTTTTAACAAGGATCCGAGTATAAGCTCCAGTCTGAAATTTCTGCGTACCACCCAGTGGGCCAGAAAGAAAGTGGAAGATTTATACCTGGAAGTAAAAGATAAGCTCAGATCATCTGAGTAAACACAGCAATAATTAATGATGTTTCTGATCGACAAGCCCTTTGTTTCTGATTTTCTTGTAAACACCATTAAAGAGGGAAAGTATCAGATAATCGCAAGCCCTGAAGCTCTGGAACTTATCCCCGATGACAACCTGAACTGGATTTCAGAAAAAGAGGCTGTCTCTGTCCTTATGAACAAACCGGAAACAAGGATATACCTTAATTCTGAAAACTCAGTAAGGTGGATCAATGAAAATCTTCCCTTTTCACCACTGGCGAAATTCATTCCTCTTTTCAAAGACAAAGTAAAATTCAGACAGCTATTAAAAGAACTGTATCCGGATTTTTTGTTCTCAGAAATAGCTTATCCCGAAATTCAGAAACTCAATGCTCAGGAATTAAAATTCCCTTTCGTTATCAAGCCTGCAGTTGGCTTTTTCAGCCTGGGAGTGAAAATCATCCGAAACATTGAGGACTGGGAATCTGCAATAAAAGAATTCAGGGAGATTTCATATGATGGCTTGTATCCAAAAGAGGTGATCGACTCAGGGAATTTTATTATTGAGGAATATATCGGGGGAGAAGAATTCGCCATCGATTTTTATTTCAACACTGAGGGTGAGGCTGTTATCCTTGGGATACATCATCACAGGTTTTCTTCCGAAACAGATGTGAGCGACCGTATTTATTCTACTTCAGGAGAAATTATTAGCCGCTGGAAATCCCAACTTGAGGATTTTCTCAATTTACTGGGAGCAAAAACCGGACTTAGAAATTTTCCGGGCCATCTGGAAGTAAGAATTGATGAAAGAGGAAAAATATCTCCAATTGAACTGAATCCTGCACGATTCGGAGGATGGTGCACAACTGCCGATATTAGCTGGTACGCATACGGAATCAATACCTACGATTATTTTATGCAAAACAGGAAACCGGATTGGGATGAGATTTGCAGGAAAAAACAGGGCAAAATTTATAGTATTGTTATACTAAACAATAACTCCGGATATACAGCCGGGGAAATCAGGGAATTCAACTATTCATTGTTGCGATCGGATTTTAAAAAGATATTAAACATTCGGAAAGTGGATATAACTGCTTTTCCCTTCTTTGGCTACTTCTTCGCTGAAACTGAAATGAATTGTGAAAAAGAACTTGACGACATCCTGATTTCCGATTTAAAAAAATACATAATTTTAAAATCAGATTAATCAGAGGACATTCAGTTGTTGCTGATATTTTTTAACGGCTAAACATCCAGTCAGGCTATGCGCACATTTGAACTGAAAGGTAAGGAATACATCGAGCTGAATAAACTATTGAAGGTACTGAATATGGTTGGTACCGGCGGTGAAGCAAATGTCAGGATCGATATGGGAGAGGTAAAAGTCAACGAACAAATCGAAAAACAAAGACGAAAGAAGCTAAGGAATGGCGACAGGGTTCACTACAACAAATCCATTATCATAATCAAGGACTAAAATTACTGCTCTTCGGGAGTCATCTGAATACCCTGCAAAAGTTATTATAGATTTCTTTTTTTATTTCTGAGACATTCGTTTTATATAAACGGGCAGTTTGCTCATAGATTCGGGTAATCGGTTCCGGATCATCATCTGTTTCAGCAAAAATTTTATCCGGAGGAACAGCCTTACAGATTTCTTCTGCTTTTTCTTCATTCCTGAATAACCTGTGACTCAGGGAAATATACATGCCGTTTTGTATGCAGTCTGCGGCTACCCTTTGACTTGAATTAAAGCCATGAATAATCCATGGGGTCGCGCGGGGATATTCTCTCCGGATTCGAATCAGTTCCGGAAATGCTTTCACACAATGAATAATCATCGGCTTATTAAACTGTATACTGATTTCAATCTGCTTTCTGAAAACCTCTTCCTGAATATTAAACGAATATTTTATAGCTCTGTCCAGTCCGGCCTCACCAATGGCCATAAGGTTCTCAAGACCCGAAAGCTTTGAAAACACTTCGGATACTTCCCCATTGTCTTTTTCAGTTATCTGCCAGGGGTGCAAACCAATGCTTACCGGACCATCGATGGGGATGTCGGGAAAATCGGAGGTAAAAACGTTCAGAATGCGAAAAACATTGGCTTCCTTCTCAGAATGGTGGGAATGAATATCAATAAAGTCATCTTCTGAAGGGAACAGTTTCATTTTCGCGTATCAGGCAATTTTTAACTTGTGAAGTGCATTTTCAATTCTCAGCAAAACCTCATCCTTGCCAAGAATCTCTGCGATATCAAAAATTCCCGGTCCTTTGGAAGCTCCGACAAGGCAAAGTCGAAGTGCGTTCATAAGAGGACCAGGGGAAAATTCTTTTTTTTCGATAAATGATTTAAGCGATGGTTCCAGAATCGATGAAGTAAAGTCAGCCTGTTCCTCCAGAAAAACCAAAGTTTCTTTCAGCTGCAGGTATACCTGATTATTCCATCTCTTTTTGACAACTTCCGGATCGTATTGTTCGGGACGAATAAAAAAGAATTCGCTCTGCGTCCATAGATCATTGACAAAATCGGATCTTTCCTTAACAAGGCTGATAATTTTTTCCATATTCCGGGACGATAGGGCTGTTATTCCCTTTTTTGAAAGTATGTCGGATAAAGGCTTCACCAGTTCCGCATCCGGCTTCATTTGCAGGTATTGGTGATTATACCAGCGTGCTTTATCGGGATCGAATTTAGAACCGGATTTGCCAACTTTTTCCAGCGAGAAGGCCTCCGATAATTCTGCAAGGCTGAATAATTCCTGCTCGCTGCCCGGATTCCATCCAAGGAAAGCAAGAATATTCACACAGGCTTCAGGGAAATAACCCGCCTCCCTGTAACCCGATGAGATATCGCCACTTTCAGGATCTTTCCATTCCAGCGGGAACACTGGAAATCCGCCCTTATCCCCATCCCTCTTGCTCAGTTTTCCTTTACCGTCGGGCTTTAAAATCAGGGGAAGGTGCGCAAATTGGGGCATGCTCTCTTCCCATCCAAAAGCCTTATATAGCGCCACGTGCAGGGGGAGTGAAGGCAGCCATTCCTCACCCCTGATAACATGGGAAATTTTCATCAGGTAATCGTCGGTCACGTTGGCAAGGTGGTATGTTGGCATTCCGTCCGACTTAAACAGAACTTTGTCATCGAGGGTGGATGCCTGAACTTTTACTTCACCCCGGATTAGATCATTCATAATAATTTCTTCAGCGGGATCAAACCTGAAGCGCACCACATAGGCGGTTCCCGAGGATAATTTTTGGTCCAGCTCTTCCCGGCTCATGGACAAGGAATTATTTAAACCCTCCCTCACCGCCGATCCGTAAACAAAAGTCTCTTTGCGGCTTTCATAATCTTTCCTGAGCTTGTCAAGCTCCTCCGGTGTATCAAAACAATAATAGGCGTTTCCGGATTCAACAAGCTGGTCGGCGTATTTTTTATAAATGGATTTACGGTCCGACTGACGATATGGCCCGTAATCCCCGCCAAAGGAAACACCCTCATCAGGAACAATGCCGGCCCATTTCAGCGATTCAATGATGTATTCCTCCGCCCCGGGAACATAGCGGTTCTGATCGGTATCTTCAATACGAAGAATAAATGTACCCTTGTTCTTCCGGGCAAGCAGATAATTGAAAAGAGCAGTTCGTAATCCACCAATATGTAAAGGTCCTGTGGGACTTGGAGCAAAGCGCACGCGTACGGGTCGGGTCGGCATAAATTTTAATTTTGCTCAAAGATATAAAAAAGAGAGGAGAGAGGGATTTTCAGGAAAAACATATTCAGGTTTAAACGATGATCCCTCTTTGCGGGAACGCGAACACGCAATTAAGTTATTTTGAAAAAAGAGAATTACTGAAAAAGAAATTGCGTTTTCCGGCTGCGGATTTTGCGTCAGACTTCAGGCGAGATTGCGCTTAAATCCTTAGCATTTATGCTGCTTTTTACCATAATCTAAATATTTAGAAACCACTCGTTGGCTTCTTCTATTCAGATCTGAGCTGCATTTATTCATGTTTAAAATCATTTTTTGCCCCGAAAGATTATCCTAATTTCGCCCTACATTTTAAAAGCCTTTTTATGGAGAGAATTCTTGTTATTGGTGCTGCAGGACAAATTGGTTCAGAACTGGTTCTTGAACTGAGAAAACAATATGGAAATGAGCATGTTTTTGCAAGCGACATAAAACCTGCCAGCCCTGACATTATGGAAGGTGGTCCCTTTCAGGTGCTTGATGTGATGGACGACAAACAGCTTATCCATTTTATCATCCGTCATCGCATTACCCAGATTTACCATCTGGCTGCAGTACTCTCCGGAAACGCCGAGAAACTTCCCATTCCTGCATGGCATATAAACATGAACAGCCTGATGAATGTGCTCGAAATTTCGAGGATATGTGAGGATGTGAAAAAGGTGTTCTGGCCCAGTTCCATTGCCGTTTTCGGACCCTCAACACCAAGGCAGAATACTCCCCAGCTTACCACCATGGAACCCATTACGGTTTATGGTATCTCAAAACTTGCCGGCGAACGCTGGTGCGATTATTATTACAACAAATACGGACTGGATGTAAGAAGTATCCGTTATCCCGGACTTATCAGCTATAAAACGGAAGCCGGTGGAGGTACTACCGACTACTCTGTTGAAATATTCTATGAAGCCATACGAAAAGGTAATTACGAATGCTTCTTGTCTGAAGACACAGCCCTTCCCATGCTTTTTATGCCAGATGCCATCAGGGGAACCATTGAGTTAATGGAAGCTGATCATGATAAACTGTCACTTCACAGCTCTTATAATCTGGGGGGATTCAGCATCACTCCCCGGGAATTGTCGGCTGAAATAAAGAAACATATCCCTGATTTCAATGTTACATATAAACCCGACTTCAGACAGGCAATTGCAGATAGCTGGCCGCAAAGCATTGATGACAGTATTGCACGCCGGGATTGGGGATTTAAAATGAAGTACGGTATGGAGAGCATGACAAAAATTATGCTTGATGAGATCAGAAAAAAGCTAAATACTAAATAAGTCTTTGACAAGGATATTTTAGAATTCCATTAAATTAATTCATTATTAGCATTCTGCATTACAAAAACATAAACCATGTACGGAAAAATAAAGGAACATCTGCAGCAGGAACTTGCAAGCATCAAAGAAGCCGGCTTGTATAAAAATGAACGCATCATTGCTTCAGCCCAGGATGCTGAAATCACATTGAATACGGGTCAGCATGTGTTGAATTTTTGTGCCAACAACTACCTTGGGCTTTCCAATCACCCCGCCCTGGTTGAAGCTGCAAAGGATGCCCTTGATTCACATGGCTATGGCATGTCGTCGGTTCGATTTATCTGTGGCACTCAGGATCTGCACAAAACCCTGGAAAAGAAAATTGCCGATTTCTTCGGTACAGAAGACACTATTTTGTATGCCGCCTGTTTTGATGCAAACGGTGGGGTATTCGAACCCCTGTTAAATGAAAATGACGCCATTATTTCCGACGAGCTTAACCACGCTTCCATTATCGATGGAGTGAGACTCTGCAAGGCACAGAGATACCGTTATAAAACCGCCAATATGGAGGATCTTGAAGCCCAGTTGAAGCTTGCTCAGGATCAGCGCTTTCGGTTAATTGTAACCGATGGAGTATTTTCAATGGATGGACATGTGCCACCCGTTGATGAGATTGTGAAGCTGGCCGAAAAATACGATGCCATGGTGATGGTTGATGAATGTCATTCTGCAGGGGTTGTAGGAAAAACAGGTCGTGGAGTAACAGAACTTTATAATATCAGGGGAAAGGTGGATATCATTACGGGTACCCTGGGAAAAGCCTTCGGCGGAGCCATTGGCGGGTTCACAACCGGAAGGAAAGAAATTATTGAATTGCTGCGTCAGCGCTCACGCCCATACCTGTTTTCAAATTCCATCCCTCCCGTGGTGGTGAATGCAGGAATTAAAATGTTCGACATGATGAATGAGACTGCGGAATTGCAGGATCGTCTTCATGAAAATACCGAATATTTTGTTGCGGCCATGCAAAAAGCGGGATTCGACATAAAACCAACCAAATCAGCCATCTGCGCAGTGATGTTGTATGATGCCAAACTCTCCCAGGATTTCGCGGCAAGTCTGCTCAAGGAAGGCATTTACGTAATCGGTTTCTATTTCCCTGTTGTGCCCAAGGGACAGGCCCGAATAAGGGTTCAGCTCTCGGCTGCCCATACCCGTGAACACCTGAATAAGGCCATAGCAGCATTCACCAAAGTGGGTAAAGAGCTAAAGGTTATTTAATGGAAGAACCGGCTTAAATTGAATCCTGAAATTTTCGATGGGCATTGTTAAGCCTTCTTACCCGATAAAAAAATACGGTTCCGGGCTATCTCTCACCCAGTGTGATGGAAATGATCTTTTCCTTTCCGTCCCTCAATATTTTCAATTTCACCACATCTCCGGGCTGAAAGGTCTTTAGCTCATTCGAATAGTCCATCAAGGTAGGCACATCCTTTCCATTCACTTCAGTAATGATATCGTTTTCGAGCAAACCTGCCTTCTCACCGACTGAACCGGCAACAACCGAAGCTATCCTAACCCCGGTTCCGGTATATGCAAAATCCGGGACAGAGCCGGTTGAAGCCTTCCGGCTGGCTTTTGGCTTATTCGGATCTTCAGGACTTGTTTTTGTGGTGCTACCGGTAAATTCGAAAGGTGTATCGCGATCGCCAAGGTAAACCATAACTTCCTTAGCCACAGTAGCCACTTTTACCAGTCCTTTTCCATCAATTTTATCAAAGCTGTCGGAAGGACGGTGATAATTTTCAGTTGCACCAGTAAACAATTGTACTGCCGGTATTCCTTTCTCAATAAAGGCTACCTGATCACTGGCATCGAGTTCCTGCTGCACCACTTCGCTTTTAACACCGGTGGTATAATCGGTTCCCATGAAAACGAATTTCCATTCTTTGGCAGAATTTCCATTCAGAACCAGCAGTTTTTTGTCGAACAGACTGCCATCTGTATCAAGGTTCACATCAGCCAGAATCTCTCCTGAATAGTACTTTTTAATCTGGCTTATAAAGTAGCGAGATCCGATTAATCCGGCCTCTTCTCCGGTAAAAGCAACAAATATTATTGTCCTTTTAGGTTTTACCGTCGCAGCCATTGACTTTGCAACCTCAAGCATTACCGCCACACCGCTTGCATTGTCGTCGGCACCATGATGAATCTTTCCTTCCTCCCCTTTATGTACATCGGGCCAGCCAAGTCCCAGATGGTCGTAATGTGCAGATATAACTACGGGTGAATCCTTTAGATTCGAATCACTTCCGGGGATAATTGCCACGACGTTTTTTAATTGCATCTCTCCCTTATCAGGAAAGGTATGAGTAAAACTCTGAAAATAGGAGTCTCCCATTGTTTCCAGACCATATTCCTTAAACTTTCCTGCAATGTAATCTGCCGCAGAATCCAGTTCAGGAGTTCCTAATCCGCGTCCCTTCAGTTCATCTGATGCAAGATAAGTTATGTGTGCCATCATTCTTTGCTCTGAAAAAACAGGAGCTAACATGGCAAGGGCTTCTCTCTTTTCGGGACTTGCATCAATAATCTTTTTGTCACTCAAAACTTTCACCAGAGGAGAGTTGAATACCGGCCATTGACCTTTATCAACATTTACAGGTTCATCTCCCTCGAAACCGAGGTAACTGTATTTGCCGTAATGAGGAAGTTTCCTGATCAGTCCATCAATGGCATTTTTATTGTCAAAGGCGATGAAAGCCATGCTGTAGTTACTGTTTCCCGGATTAAAAAGAGTGAAAACGAAGCTGTGATTTTCTTTTGCCGTGGCATTGTTTTGAAAGATTACCGAATCCTTTGATATGGAAGACTGATAATTTATCAGAGACTCATTAAGCTGAGGAACGAATTTATTTTCAAAACCAATAATCCAAACAGTTTTATCTGCGGGTATCCGGGATACCTCATTATCAAAAACAATATCAAAATGGTCCTTGTCAACCGCTTTCCACTGTTCGAAAAACTCAGTATAAAGTTCCTTTGTTGCTGCATCAGCTTTTGACGGCAAAATCACCAGGTTCTCTTCACTTGCCAGGATTTTGGTCCAACCCGGAGGCACCTCCATTGGATCGAGCTTTCTGAAAACATCATACTGAGGATCAACTTCAAGCTTTAATGGTTCATCGCTAAGACTTAAGCTGAATTCCTGTGTTTTTTTATTCATGTTCACCACAAAATTCCTGAGTCCTTTCCCGCTTGAAACCACCAGGGGTATATCAACATCAAATGCCTCAGATGACTGAATCTGAGCAAGAGTCAGCAGTAATTTATAACCCTCCTGAGTTTTTTCAGTTTTTACATCTTTGATTTCAATTTCCGGAGCTCCGGTCCTCATAACCCACTGATTAAAAAAAGTCTGAAGGTCAGTACCGGAAGCCTTTTCCATGGATGAGCGTATATCATCAAAGGAAGCTTTTTTGAATTTGAAATTTTCATAAAACAGTGAGAAGCCTTTTTTGAAATTCTCATCTCCGAGTTTTCTCCGGAGCATATGCCACATCATCATGGATTTTCCATAACCAATTGCTTCACTTTCTGCATTTGTCCGCGAGATAAAGCTGCTAAGCGGAAAATCATTGGCTTCAGTAACGACATCTGTAAATTTCTGCAAGGTTGACCGGCGGTATTCCTCCCCCTGTCCGCGTTGCTCACTGATCAGATGATCGGCTTCATAAGCAGTAATCCCTTCGCACCAGTTTCCTTTATCAAAATCAACATATACGCTGTTTCCCCACCAGTTATGAAGCAATTCATGCGGATATGAGGAGTGTAAAATGAATGGGAAACGGATAATCTTCTCTCCCAGTAAAGTAAATGAAGGCATGCCATAACCGGTTTCCCAGAAGTTTTCGACCAGTGCAAATTTTGTATAGGGATAAGGACCTATCATTTTCTGGTACATGTCCATGTATTGCTCGGTCACCTCCAGATATTTATTTGCCAGACCTTCATCGGGGGTCCGCAGAAAAGCCATGGCATCAATGCCGGAATTCATTTTGAATGAGTATTCAGTGAACCGGGCGGCTATAAGAAAGGCTTCTTCCTGCGGGGTATCACAAATCCAGGTATCAAAATGTTTTCCTCCGGAAACAAATTCAGAGGTTCGTTTACCCTGTGACACTGTTTTCCAGCCTTCCGGTAATGAGCTTGTCAGTGAAAAGCTTAGGGGCTCTTCATCAAATACAGGAATCCAGTGACTTGATCCGGCAAGATATACTCCTGAGTCGCTTATTATGCCGGCTGTTTCACTGAAGCCACGCGCATAGTCCTCCTCACTTGTTGAGAAGCCGGACACTATATCTCCTTCGTACTTAACAACAAAAAAATCTGCAGATTTTTTCAGCTTTATCTTCCACTTATTGAGTTTCACCTCCCCGCTGTTTTCGTCCCTGTCCATACCAACATCTTTTGCATTTATGGTTCCGGAAATCTTTTCAGCCTTTGCATTTTTTGAAAAAGAAGTAACCTTAAATGAGGCATTCAGACTCATAACCAATTCTGACTTTCCGGATGTAAAAATGGAATCTGTCACAGTAATATGAGAGGTGGAGGGATTGACCTGAACATTTATAACATGATGTGTGGCTTTGTTTTGTGAGAAGCCAAAGAAAGAAACCGTTGCAAGCAAACTTATAATCCAGAATTTTTTCATTGAGAAATATTTTATTATCACTGAGAATCTGTAAAAGTAGGATTTAATGACATCATGGCAAAACCAAAAATGCTTGTTTTATGGTTTCGGGGGAGGCAAATTCAACAGCCCTGAAAAACAGTAATCTCCTTTCATGGCGGGAAGTCACTTAGAATAATGCCATAAAATGACCTGCTCCATTTGAAACACAAAAGGCTCAAATGAAGCAGTTTTCTTTTCCGTTCCTTTCCTCTTATTATCTATGCTCCCGCATAAACAAGCAGTGCCAGGCCGGCAAGATAAGCCATAAACATATAAAAGATCAGCATGTTCACTGATCTGGATGCTCCTTTAAATTCCTTCCAGATAAAAACTCCCCAGAGTGCAGCAATGAGTGTTGCTCCCTGACCTAAACCGTAAGAGATGGCAAATCCCGCTTTGCCGGATGCAATAATACTCATCGACATTCCAAGATTCCAGATTACTCCTCCCAGGATACCTGTTAAATGAACTCCCAGACTTCCTTTTGCATAGTCGCTGAAAGAAACCGGTCCTCCTTCGAAAGGTTTCTTCATAATGATATAATTAAAAAGGAAATTGCTGACCAGCACCCCGATAGCGAAAAAGAAAATTGCTGAGTATGGAGTCAGTTTACCGGCTTCCGGAACTTCGAAATTGCCGGACATAGAGCTGGCTACAAAGCGATAAAATAATGACATAAGGATTCCGGCACCAACGGATAAAAGTATTCCTTTGCCCGACACTTTTTTCTGAGATGCGCTGTGCTTTTTATAAGCAATGGCATCAATAATAATAGCGGCGACGATAAGGGCAACTCCCCCGAAAAGCCATGTGGCATTTCCCTGGGGGGCAAAGACATAGTTAACAATAACACCCAGGGCCAGCGCGATACCTACTCCCACCGGGAAAGCTACGGCCATTCCGGCAATGGCCATGGCTGCGACCAGCAGAATATTGGAGGCATTAAATATGACTCCTCCAATAATGGCATTCACGATATTGCCCGTCTCAGCCTGGCGGATATCAGCCAAAAATCCCCTTCCATGCTCACCTGAACTTCCAAGGGTAAATCCGAGCAACACTGAGAAGAGTAGTATACCTATTACATAATCCCAATAGAATAATTCAAAACGCCAGGATTTTCCGGCAAGCTTCTGGGTGTTCCCCCAGGATCCCCAGCAAAGCATTGTAACAACACATAATATAATTGCCAGAGAGTAGGTTTGAGGAATAAACATGTCTTTAAAAATTAAATGTTAATATTTGGTTTAACTAATGATATCTTCATGATTCCTGAAAAGAGAATTTATAGCCGGCACTTTTCTTCGGAGCGGTCTTAAAAATATAGGCTTTTGCCAGATATACATTGCTTCCCTCTGATTCAGGTCTTTTTTCGCCTTTCACAACAAGCCGCAAATGATGGATTCCGGGTTCCAGATTCAGAACATGCCAGATGCTTGTAATGTGCTCCTGCTGGGCGTAAAAATAGTAAGTGTCGATACTGCGATTCAAAACACCGTCAACATATACATCTGCTTTTCCCCCATCTTTAACCCAGTTGCCTTCAAGCGATATACCCGTTCCTTCAAACTCAAGTTCCATCTCATCCCCGGCCTTGCCCGAAAACAATGCCTGCTTTCCGAAAACATTTTCAGGCCACATTAGCTTTTCAATGGGATTCCAGTCACCCTTAAAGCTAAAGCCCCCCTTATCGAATACTGTTATGACCTTATCCAAAACCAGGTCGGGGTATGAAACCTCCAGTGCCGGAGCCTGAGGTTCCTGGATTTTGACAGTTATTTCGTCCCCTTCTGCTTTTCCCCCGTTTTTGACGATAAGTTCAGTAGCATACTTGTAAGTACTGGCTACAGCGCTGTTTAAATTATAGGAAGTAAATACAAATGTGGAATCGCTGGCCGACATAACTCCGTCCTGCATGTCTTTGGGCAAAGCACTAAAACCCTTTATCACCCCGAGCAATGCCATTGCATTTGACGGATTACAGTCGGAATCCTGTCCGCAGCGGGCAGTTATTTCCAGAGTAGTCAGAGGATCTCCGTTACCGTAAAGTAATCCCATTACAATAAAAGCTCCGTTTAACTTGGCATCAATATTAAAATCGGAGCCGACACCACAAATATCCTCCTGTCCCCACTTATCATTCAGTTCTTTCCAGGCAGATCTCCAGTCTGCGGGATAATGTTCATGCAGCAGGATTACATCCTTCACAATCTTATAGTAATCGCATTTAGCCGGCAAAGAAAGCAGGGCCTTCTGAATAACTTTCATTATATCGCTTTCAAAATAGGCTTCGGCATAGAGGGCTCCGACAAAAATACCTCCGTACACACCATCCCCGTAATTCATGATATGCCCGATCTTTTCCGAAATTTCAGCAATGGTCTGCGGCATTCCGGGGCACATGAATCCGATATAATCGGCCTCTATCTGGAAATCTATATCATCCGAATGCATGCTGTATTCAGGACTGCCCGATTCCGGAGGGAAAATGCTGTCGTAATAGTTTTTACGGGTCTGCATATTGGCATGCCACAGTTGGTAACCCGCCCTGGCAAACTTTTCCTGAAATAATTTCGCTGGAGCATCAATCCCATACTGATCCATGGTTTCCAAAAAGGTAAGCTGCACATAAATGTCATCCTGCCACATACTTTGCCAGGAATCGGAAGGTTTCCATTTGATGGAGTCGTCAAAAGTTTTGTTAAGGGCATGAAATTCCGTAGGGGCTCCGTAGGTAACACCAATCATTTTACCGGCCCAGCCCCCTAAAATTTTATCCCTGAGCTGATCAGAGCTAATCGTCTTAAATTCCCCGGCAGGCTTACTGCATGAGGCAAACAGTAGTCCGGAAATCATCAGTAAGAGAAAAAAATATTTTCTTTTCATGGTTTTGAATTGAAGCAAAAGTAAAATTTTCAGGCAGGCTTTTAAATCATTTTTAAACCCTGTCAAAATGTTTGGCGGAAATGCCAACCTGCACGCCAGAAATAATCTTATTACGTGCAGCAATATTCCTTAAATCCTCAGAACCAATCTCCAGTCCCGAAGAACTTTCCGTTTTCCCGTTTTTATACTGTATTATTACTTCGTCCTTTTCAGTTAGCAGGTACTCAAAGGCTGTACCGCAAAAGCTGAATTTTAAACTGGGAAGACCCTTGCCCTTTTCGGCAGGATTAATGAATTCGTCTTTTCTGAGCAAAGCAGGCTGTATTCTCACTTTCCCTTCATCAATCCATAATCCCAGTTCAATCCAGCGACTCAGGATATCCTCCTTAACCTGTCCGGTCATTCCAGGTTGCTGCACACCCATCATGGAGGGCGTATGAGAATAGGGATCGGTTGTAAATGCCCCGTAATCCTTGGGGTTCTTGTGAAGGCCAATTCCCTTGTTTATTTCAAGGTAATGCTCCTTAAGTTTTTTGATGGTGGATTCTTTGGCTCCGCCGCTAATCGCCTTTTGTATTACTTCTCCGGTGCTGAGCAGCAGTTTGGACACCATATGCCAGTAAATGCAGCCCAATCCCTCGTATTTATAAAAAGTTCCGGAACGACCGGTAAAAGTCTGATGGTCGAATACCTCCTCATACAAATCCAGAATCTCCTGCTCTTCCTTATCGTTCAGTCCGGATTTGGATTTTATGCTGATCAGTGCAGATTTCAGGACGGAGGCATTATTGAAACCTGCATTGAAATGGATATTTCCGTCTATATCTTTCTGAACAATTTCAGTGATATTTTTATCCAGTAATTTCTTCAAAGCCGGGGTATTCCTGAGCCGGGCTTCCGGTATATTATTTTTCTCCAGGAACAACGGAAGTTCGCGATCGGGGTACAAAGTATAGCTATTCTGATCCTTCCTGTACATTTTACTTTTTCTCAGAGCATCCAGCAAATCAAGTGATTTTTCCGGACTGAGATATCCGGAACCCAGACAGGATACCTGTCCCTCGAGCATCTCATATAAATTTCGGATTACAATTTTATCCTCCTTAACACTCAGGAGATTATAGGAATGGAATAATCCGTCGCTTCTTTTATTGGATGTAATGGTATCATCAATGAATTCAAGGGATAATTTCAGGAAATCAAGGATTTCTGAATTTTTAAGTGGAGATTTCCTGCTTGAGAGTCCCTTGTAAACCTTTTCCCTGAAAAGACTCCCTGCCGTTCCCAGCTGATAGGTAATTTCTTTTCTCCTGCTGTCATCAATTCCTCCACCTAGATGTTTGCTGAAGTTTACAAAACATGTATTTATTTCCTTTAAGAAATCATTCATTTCTGCAGAAACTGCATATTCTGTATTCTTTTCAGTCGCAAACAGTTTCAGCAGGAATTCAAGATGCCGGCGCAGATGGTACAGGCTTACCATTGAAATTCCAAAACCGGTAAGGGCGTTGTTTGCATCGTTCCAGTCGGGTCTCTGGGTGTTCATCCATATGCCTCCTCCGGGTATAAAGTTGCTGAGTTTGGAGAGGATACTGGCAAACAGCTTTTCGACCAGGTTTACCCTGTACAAATTACCATTATCAAGGCAAAGTAGTTTCCCGTCTGCCCCCAGGCTTTTTGCCTTTTCAAGGAGTTTTGCGTGAAGTTCTTCATCAAAGATTATGCTGTCCTGCGGATTTTTAAGAACCTGTTCGAAAGCTTTGATACGATAGGGGACATTGGCATACACAAAAATTTCATCATTGAACCATTTCTTCAGTTCTCCCGGGAAGAATTTTTCAGAAAGCTCGAGTAATTTAAGCAAATAGATTATCTGGTGATCGCCCCAGTAGCCAATGTTTGACCAGGGATCGGAAGGGTCATGTACTTCCCAGTCGATGCCTTCCCTGCTGATACGATATGGGTTATATCCATCGGCAGTGGATGCATTAAGGAATTTGGTAATGAAGCTTTTTACAAAAAGGGGATAGGACATGGCAAGGGCCTCCCAGTTCTGGAAAATATCTCTCCAGTTTCCCTGGTAGTAAAGGGCAGGACTGCCATCCTGATTCTTGAGATTTATCGAAAAAATATTCCATGGGCGGCTGGGATCACCATGGCGCCGGCTGAATGATATCGGAAGATATTCAAGAACCAGACGTTGCAGGTTTTCATCACCGCTCTCCTTGGCTTTCTGAAGCAATACCTGGTAATCGGTCTTTTCGCCTAAAGACTTTATCCATCCTTCATGTTTTTTTGCCTGTTCGGTATTCCATTGAAGCATGTGGAGATGAAAATCGGAAACGTCAATACTGTAAGCCTCGCTGAAAAATCCTCCCCTCATGATATTGAAAAGCACATTGGAAAAATGTCTCCCGCTTACCAGCCTATCGGCACATTCCTGCAGGCCATCACCTTTGGAGACAATTTCCCGCAGGTTTTCACTACCTCTCTCGACATCTTCGAGAATGTCCCGATATACTTTTTCAGGATTCTTAAGTTCTTTGATAAGGCTGCGGATATCAGATGCATCCTGCCTAGTCTCAGCTACTATAATCCATTCAGCGTTTTTGCCCTTGGTGAGATCAAGTTTAAAATTAAGGAGGAAATCGCACCGTATACCCCTTTTGGAGGTTTCTTCCATCAGGGTTTTTCCCTCACGGAAATCATCGATCTGTGATGAACTAAGCAGTATTGCAGGATTTTTAAGACCAAGGGTAAAGACCGAAGTGGCCCGCAGTGCTTCACTGGGTTCTGCACGGTCCACTGGAATGGAGGACATTCGTAACAGCGCAAGACCAGACTCCTTTACAAGCTCTGACTTTTTATAGGCATCCATTAATGTGGAAAAATTGGCCTGGGTCTGGCGCAGAATGCCATAGGGAAGCATGTTTAACAATCCATCGAGAACCTGAACATGCTGATTCTCCTCCGAGTTGTTTATTATTTCGGATTTCCTGACCCATCCATACTTGTCGGAGTTCATCCATGCATACCGAAAACTCAGGTTCAGATCATGATTTATTTCTTCAAAAATTATTTTATTCCCCGGAATGTTTTTATAAAGATTACGACTCAGGCTGTAGACTCCTTTATATGTTGAAGAAAAAGGCTCCCACAAATAGTGTCGGTCTTCTTTTCCGGCACACAAGACGAGGGTTCTGCTGCCCGTGTTCTCTGATGAATCGTGAATTTTATCATCGGTATAATACGGGAAGAGAGCATTATCAGGATTAATGCGGCCGGCCGTAAGCCCACCGCGACTGGAAATATACATCCAATGGTCAGAATTACTCACTATGCTCATGAAAAAGGGAGGCATCCGGTCGAAATTACGGATGCAATAAAAATCTTCATCCCACAGCCTTACAATCTCCGGAGAGATTTCGCCGGAGGCTTCTTTCATAGCTGTTTTGCCTAGAAATATTTGGGCTTTTTCCATTCTGACAATTCAAATTTAATCAATTAATAAATCCTCAGTCCCCGACGGCAGAAATGAAAATGATGAGCAATTTCTACCTGACCATAAAGGGAAAGTTAACTGTTGCAGCGTGGTTTTTGCCATCAAGTATATAGATAAACAAGCGGTAGGGTCCTTTCTTCTCAGGAGCATTGAACACTACTCTGCTGCTGCTGGCTTCCTTTACCAGTTCGTTCAGGGCTTCGGGACGGGTTTCAAAATCACCTCCATCCTTAAGGTCTGTACTTTCATGCAGGATCTCTGTGCGAACATAAAGACTGTCGTTGTCGGGATCCAGTGCCTGGATAACGGATACATACTCATTTCCTGGTATAAGCGTAATATTATCGAAACGTGTTTTCCCGTTCATGCTGGCTGATATAATGGTCGGACAGCGATTAACAGGCCAGGTTCCCTTCCAGAAATAATGCATCTGATCAACCGCTTCAGTTTCTTCGTTGTTCTCGGTAAACAGTCCATACCAGGTAGGTGTTCTTTCCTGCTTTTGTCCCCAGAGGAATACAAAAGAACCCATGCAATTATTTGTGTCGGCCAAAATAGCCTTTTCATACCTTTCAGCAATAGCAGCAGCTTTTTCTGTTGAAGTTTGTTCAATCGGAGCATCCCAGCTGGTCTTAGCCACTTCCCAATGACCTGTGGCACCCCATTCTGTAACAAGATAAGGACCCTTATAACCTGCATCGCTTAATCGCTGCGGAAGGTTTACAATATCTCCGTACATCTGCACACAGAGAAAATCCAGATCCGGACAATTCTCTTTAATGTAATCCACATCCGATTTATTAATCCCGGAGAGCATGGTTGTGGCGGGATGATTTCCGTCCACTTCATGAATCATGGCTGCAACTCCCTGCACGGCGTCCCAGACTTTCTTGTTGGTAGCCCTGAGGTTGAGCTCATTTCCAATTCCCCAGCCTAAGAGAGCCGGGTGATCTTTCAGAGCAATAACATCCGTCTTAATTGTTTCGAATTGCTGTGCAACCAGCAAAGAATCGTTGTAATCGAATCCCTGCCTTTCACGGCCAAGATCAAGTCCCATCATAACCATGAGCCCGTTTTTCTGAGCTTCATCCAGTATTTCCTTAGCCGATCTTTGTCCGTTATCTACCCTCCATGTGCGCATGGCATTTGCTCCATGACTGGCCAGTGATTCAATGTCTCCAAATTCAAGACCTCCCCCCTTCACAAAAAACTCCTGACCGTTCACGTATAAGCGACTCTTTCCATCGATAGTCTTAAGCTCAACTTTCGAAACTGAGTTCAATTTTGATTTTTCAGATTGCATAGTACAGGAAGTAATGAATATTCCTGCAATGATCAGAACTGATGTTATTTTAAATTTCATTCGAAAATATTTGAGTTATATTAATATTTACTTATTAGTTTCAACAGAAATTATCCTGCTTTTCACCTCTGTATTGTATAATTCCGCTTATTTCCCAACCAGAAGACTTTCAATTTCCTCCAGGGATTTTCCTTTTGTCTCCGGAACAAATTTCAACACAAACAGCAGGGTTAGGAATCCGAATCCTGCAAACAGGTAAAAGGTGGTGGCTGAGCCCAGGTGCTCCAGCTCCATTGGGAAAACAGATGCCACAGAAAAGCTTACTATTGAATTCCAGAATCCCACAATGGAAATAGCCAGACCCCGCAGTTTGTTCGGGAAGATTTCAGAAAGCAGCGCCCACATAACTGGTCCCAGGGAGATCGCAAAGGAGGCAACATACATGATAAGTCCAACCAATACCCAGATTGATTTAATATTAATACTGTATTTGAGAATAAGTTCCTTGTAGAGATTATAATTTTCCTGACCGATTTCGGCCTTTACCTCTTCAAAAAAGATGACTTCACCTTTGTAGACCTTTCCTTTGAGTTTGCCAAGATCATCGTAAACAGTCTGGGCTTTATCAGGATGAATGGTGGTTCCGATTTCGGTTTTGATCTGCTCCAGGGCCTTATCATCAAGAGTATATTTTGCATTCCCAAAAGAGAAACCTGTAATAAAAAGTGAAAATGTAATCCCGATAGCGCCAATGATAAGCAGGGGCTTACGTCCAAGTCTGTCGATAAGAAACATGGCCACAATGGTCATTACCACATTGGTAAGACCAATAATAATTGCCTGCATAAAGGCAGCATCTTTGCCTCCCCCGGCCATTTCGAAAATCATGGGAGCATAATAAAAGATGGCGTTTATACCTGTTATTTGCTGGAAAAATGCAATTCCAAGTCCAATGATAAGAACTGTTTTCATTTTCTTCGACAGAACTTCCCTGAAGCTTGCTTTTTCAGAATTTATATCCTTGTTAAGACTGGCTTTTATTTCCTTAAATTCCTGTTGGGCAACCTCTTCACCATTTACCTTTTTAAGAACCACAAGAGCCTCATCGATGAGAGCTTTTTGCATCAGCCAGCGTGGACTTCTTGGCACAAAGAAAAGGGTAACAAAATAGAGGACAGCCGGAATAAGTCCTACTCCAAGCATCCATCTCCATTTCAAGTCAGGATCAATAATGTTTTGCTGTATGAAATAATTGGAGAAATAGGCAATGGATATACCCAGTACGATATTCAACTGGTTAAAGGTAACCAGTGTTCCGCGAAGTTTCCTGGGAGCAATCTCAGCAATGTACATTGGCGCAATAAGAATAGCCATTCCAACTCCCACACCACCAACGATTCTGGCAGAAATAAAGAAAATTACATTGTGCGACAAGGCTGTTCCTGCAGCACAATAGGCAAATAATGCAGCAGTAAAGATTAGAATTTTCTTCCTGCCGTAGCGGTCGGCCAGTTTTCCGGCAATAATATTACCCAGAATTGCTCCCAGAATTATGGAACCTACGGAAAAGCCAATCAGCCAGGAACCCGTATCCAGATTAAAAGAAACTTTATAAAACGGGGTGGCTCCTGAAATTACTGCACTGTCAAACCCCAGAAGAAATCCACCCAGGGCAACAATAAGTGAAATGACGATTGAATACAGTTTACTGGTTTTCATGTTAGTTTAGTATGAGAGGTTATTCTTTAATAAATCTGCAAAAATTAGTTTCTCCGCCAGCTTCAATTTTAATAAAGTACATTCCTGATTTCAGACCGGCAATATCGCCTGGTAAGCTGAGCTCCTGCCCCCCTGATTGTATATTTTCATAAAGAAAAGAAAATAATTGCTTACCCGAAATATCCATGAGATATATTTTGATATCATCCGGTTCAGAAAGATAAAACCTCAGATGCAATTCATCGGCAACAGGGTTTGGAAAGGCTGATATCTTCCCGCTGCCTGCCCGGTATTCCTTAACTGAAACGGTATTATCCGGACTCAGGGTGATGGGACCAATATTAAAACCTCCATTAACTGCCATCAGGCTTAGTACTGTATCTGTCTCATGTAACTCCAGCAATCGCTGGGATATGGTTACAAATTTTGACCATGAGGCTGTAGGGGGAACTGGGATATCTGCCACCCTACTTTCGCCATTTACGAGAATGCGCAAAGGACCAATATTGGCGGTATTATTGGAGGCTGTCTGAACCTCAATCTTATAAAATCCGGCTGTGGGTACCTTTATGGTATAGCTGAGCCATTCGCCATTTGTCACCCAGCCAACATTTGAAAAAGTCGGCTGATTTTCCGTATCCACCCTTTCATCCTTTCTGGGTCCTGTTCCCTGATTGGCAACGTCATTGTCGTGGTAGGCCACTCCTTCACCTCCGTAATCAAAGTCGGTGGAATTGATGGTTCCCGGAATTATGTGCGGAGAATCCGGGTCAGGGTATGGGTACTGACCGTATTTATATATTTTTTTCTCCAGACTGGTAATTCCGCAATTGTTGTCAATCGAAAGCTTCACGGTTCCTGGAGCATCTCCCCATACCACCTCGGCACTGGCAGCTGTGTCGCCTGTGACAAAGGAAGCCCCTTCAGGTATTTCCCATTTATAGGTAGTTTCGTCCATCGCGGGAACGGAAAAAATCAGGTTACCGGCAGCCTTATCGAAAAATACCGGTCCTTCAATAACAGGCTCAGCAACACTGACAGCCTTTGTCATTTTAACAGAGGTTCCGCAACTTGTGGTAATATCGCAAACGATTTCACCGGGATCACAACCCCAGTTTACAACAACAGCATTGGAATCAGCCCTGCTCAGGATGGTGGCTCCATCGGGAACGGACCAGAGAAATTGTCTGCCCTCAGCCGAACTCAGGCTGTAGGAAAGTTCTTTCTCCCGGGATAAAACCTTTTCCTTGCCGCTTATTGTCTCAGTATCTACCTGTTTGTATACCCTTACATAATCGACTTCAAATTTCTGCGGAAAGACTGTGGATGCATCAGGATATCCGGGCCAGGTGCCCCCGACAGCAAGGTTTAAAATGATAAAGAATTTCTGGTGAAATTCGCTTAAATAGCTTGGTGTGATACCGAATGAATAGAACTGGGTACCATCAAGGAACCAAACGATTTTTTGCGGTGTCCATTCAATGGAAAAAACATGATAATCATCAGCAAATCGCCCGCTAGGCAGGGAAATATGTGAACCTCCCTGTCCGTGTGCCCCGCTGGCATTGGAAAAATGTGGTGTACCGTAGGTGGTTCTGTCATTATAGCCGGTTCCCCCGATTAATTCCATAATATCGATTTCCCCGCATGCAGGCCAGCTTACCTGACTGATATTTGCTCCGAGCATCCAGAATGCAGGCCAGATTCCTTGTCCGTAGGGAAGTTTCATTCTCCCTTCAACTTTCCCATATTGAACATCAAAACGGCCCTTTGTATTGATGCGGGCGGAAGTGTATGCCTGTCCCCCTAGGTTTTCTTTGAGGGCTGTGATAAGGAGTCGTCCGTCGCTGACATAGCAATTATCAGAATCATTTTTGGTATAGTACTGCGCTTCTGAATTGGCCCCGTTATTATTTCCCACTTCCATATTCCATACGGCAGGATCGGGATAACCCGTATATTCAAATTCTTCAGACCAAACCAGCTCATAACATTGAGCGGATATTTTCTGGAGAGAAAATGAAAGAAAAAATAACAGGAAGAGAAGGTGTGCGTTTCTTTGGATTTTCATTAGTTAGAAGGAATTTACATCATCCCGACATGCGGGTATGAAATAGGTTTTAGTCTGAGGGTAAATATAATGGAAAGAGTTTAATATGCCAAGTCTGTGAGATGAATAGAAAGGCTGTTTCCTGCCGATACTCTGTTCAACGAAGCTTCAGCGAAGTTGAGCTCTGTTCAACGAAGCTTCAGCGAAGTTGAGCCCCGTTCAACGAAGCTTCAGCGAAGTTGAGCCCCGTTCAACGAAGCTTTAGCGAAGTTGAGCTCTGTTCAACGAAGCTTCAGCGAAGTTGAACTCTTTTCGCTCACAAAAAAAAGCCTGCGATTATTATAAACCGCAGGCATTTTATTTTATCCCCTCTCTGATATCATCCACATTTGGAAGATCCGCAGGATGTACATATCAGGCAACCCTCCTGGTAAATAAGGGATTGTGAATTACAATCGCTGCATTTATGCACGCCTTTTACCTTTGTTCCGTTGGGAATATATTTGCGCAGTGCTCTTTCCACACCGGCAGTCCAGGTATTAATGGCATCATTATCGAGACGGAGAGATCCGATCAGGTCCACCACATCAGCAATAGGCATTCCATGGCGGAGCACTCCTGAGATTAGTTTGGCGTAATTCCAGTATTCCTTGTTAAACTGGTGAGAAAGACCTCCGTTTGTATTTCTGTATCCGAATTTGTCGGTATACTCAAAGTCATAGCGGGGTTTCTTATCCTCACCAACATTCTTAATAATTTTGCCTTTGGTAATACTTTTAGGGATGGGGAACATTTCATCATCCTGACGTCCGGTAAAAATCTCATAAGGTCTGTCATCCTTGATACCGATAAAGGCTATCCACTTCTCGTTATTGTGGGTGAAACGGATAATTTCTGCGTCAAGTTCTTTTGGCCTTTTTGGACGAACGTTTTCAACATTCTCTTCGCTGGCATCAGTCTTCTTTTTCTTTTCATCGTTGGAGATAAGCACTCCGGAACGTGAGCCATCGCGATAAACAGTAACTCCTTTGCAACCGCTTCTCCAGGCTTTTACATACAGCTCATCAACCAGCTCTTCTTTTACATCGTTAGGCAGGTTAATAGTTACAGATATGGAATGATCCACCCATTTCTGAATCTGGCCTTGCATGTTAACTTTTGCCATCCAGTCGACATCATTTGAAGTGGCTTTGTAATAGGGGGATTTTGCAACTACTTCCTGTACTTTCTCATCTTCCCACGACATAACCTCTTTCGGATCATAGCCATTAACTTCCAGCCAGGTAATGAATTTGTGATGGAGTACGTTATATTGCTCCCAGCTGTCGCCAACCTCGTCCACAAAACTTATATTGGTATCCTTATCATTTGGATTCACCTTTCTTCTCCTCTGGTAATAGGGAAGGAAAACGGGTTCAATACCGGAGGTAGTCTGCGTCATCAGACTTGTGGTACCGGTTGGGGCAATGGTAAGAAGGGAAATATTCCTTCTCCCGTATTTCATCATATCCTCATACAGACCTTCGTCTTCCTGCTTCAGTCGGTTGATAAAGGGATTTTCCTGCTCCCTCTGGGCATTGAATATGGCAAACGCGCCTCTTTCCTTTGCCATGGTTGTTGAAGAACGATAGGCTTCGAGAGCGATAGTCTTATGAATTTCAACAGAGAAATCTATGGCGTTGTCGCTGCCGTAAATTAATCCAAGAGCGGCAAGCATATCACCTTCAGCAGTAATACCTACACCGGTTCTTCTGCCTTCAGTAGCCTTTATTTTAATTTTATCCCAGAGACGTTTCTCCACGCCTTTGATCTCCATGTCTTCGGGATCATTGTCGATTTTTGCAATAATGGCATCAATTTTTTCAATTTCCAGATCAATGATATCATCCATCATTCTCTGAGCGATTCCCACGTGCTTTTTGAAAAGGCTGAAATCGAAGCGGGCCTGAGGTGTAAAAGGATTTTCAACGTAGCTGTACAGGTTAATTGCCAGCAGTCTGCAACTATCGTAGGGACAAAGGGGAATCTCTCCGCATGGATTGGTTGAAACAGTTTTATATCCCAGGTCAGCATAGCAATCGGCGACCGATTCGCGTGAAATCGTATCCCAGAAAAGTATTCCCGGTTCAGCTGATTTCCAGGCATTATGTACGATTTTATTCCAGAGTTTCCTGGCATCAATTTCCTTGGTAAAAACCGGTTTATCGGAGTCGATCGGGTATTTCTGGATAAAGCTGGTGTTGTTAACAACTGCCTCCATAAATTCGTCGCTGATGCGAACTGATACATTGGCGCCTGTTACTTTTCCCGATTCCAGTTTTGCATCAATAAAATGTTCTGCATCAGGATGTTTTACAGAAATACTAAGCATGAGTGCTCCACGGCGACCATCCTGGGCTACCTCACGGGTTGAATTGGAGTAACGCTCCATAAAAGGAACCACACCCGTTGATGTAAGGGCTGAATTAAGAACCGGACTTCCGGAAGGACGAATATGGGAGAGGTCATGTCCGACACCCCCGCGTCTTTTCATAAGCTGCACCTGCTCCTGATCGATCTTCATGATGCCGCCATAGGAATCAGATGGACCATCATGACCAATGACAAAGCAGTTTGAAAGGGAAGCAATCTGGAAATTATTACCAATCCCTGTCATAGGAGAACCCTGAGGAACTATATATTTAAAATCCTTAAGCAGTGCGTAAATTTCATTTGCCGGGAGCGGGTTGGGATAGCGGGCTTCTATTCTTGCAATTTCATTGGCGATGCGGTGGTGCATGTCATCGGGTGATTTTTCATACAGTGCACCATATGAATCCTTCAGGGCATATTTATTCACCCAGACTTTGGCTGCAAGTTCATCTCCTTTAAAATAGCGGAGAGATTCCTGAAAGGCTTCATCATGAGTGTATGTTTTTTCCTGGGAATTACTTTTTAACTGGTTTTCTCCAGTTTTTTCTTCAGTTTGTTCGAACAATAGCTCAGTTTTTTTTATGGCAGCCAATTCATCCATCGCAATCTTTTCTTTTTTAGAGTTAGTTTCCAAATCTTTAGGGGAATTTATTCCTGACAAATCAGGTATCGCAATTTATAAATACCACCCCCTCCCACCAAGTTTTTTAAATCTGTATTTATTAACAATCCCATTTACTTTTCAACGTATGCTAATAAGTCGCTGATATTCTGTATGTTATTATTAACAGTTTGTAAAATTCCCGGAATAATTTAAGAGTTACAGGTCTTTTATTGTGATATTGTTAACACAATGCCTGTAATTTTCTGTTCTTTTCTCAGGATATTATTTAGAAAAAATTTCGAGAAGCTTAAATTAGCTCAAAAAGAAAAAAACGGCGAGGAAAAAGCAAGGGACTTTTCAACAAGTTTTAAATAGTTTGAAACCGGCCTTGTTTAAAAAACAGATTTCTCTCCCATTTGATAAATTAATTCTCTGTTAGCCAGTAAAATATTTTGTGAAACAATCTGAGTCCTTAAAATGCAAGCCCTTTGCAAAGCAATGAGGAAAAGGCTTATCGGACAATTGTTGAACTGAAGGCCGCATTTACGATAGATTGGGTGGCTCCAAGTTTCGATTCAATATACGTTTTGGCCAGTTTCGACTTTTCGGCAAGAAGTAATTCATCGTCACAAAGCTTTTCGAGAATATCCTTCAGTCCTTCGTAATTAGTTATTGAGAAGGCAGCCTTGCGTTCAATCATTTCCACGGCCTCAAGAAATTTACCATATCTGGGTCCAAATACAACCGGAAGTCCATAGGTTGCGGCCTCCAGAATATTATGAATTCCTTTGCCAAAACCGCCTCCGATATAGGCTATCTGACCATACCTGTAAAGAGAAGAAAGATTTCCGATGGTGTCAACAATAAGGACCTTGGCATTCACATAGCTTGATTTATCGTTATCGGTAAACCGAACACAGGGATGTTCAATAAGCTCAATGATCCGTATCAGCTTTCGCTCGCTGATTTCATGCGGGGCTAAAATAAATCGTATTTCCGGACCGGAATAATTTATGAACTCAATTAGTAATTGTTCATCTTTTTCCCATGTGCTTCCGGCAACAATGACCTTCTTTCCTCTGGCGAAAGGTTCCAGCCAGGGATACTCAACGGACCGCCTGGAGATAGCAAAAACCCGGTCGAATCGTGTATCACCGGTAACCTCAACATTTTTAATCCCGATAACTGCTAAAAGTCTTCTCGACTCTTCATTCTGAACGTACAGGATATTGAAGAACTTCAAAACACTCCTGTACCAGCTCCCGTACCATTTAAAAAACACCTGTTCTCTTCTGAATTTGCCTGACACGAGGTATGCCGGGATATGTTTCTTTTTCAGGGTTCTGAGAAAATAATACCAGTAATCATATTTGATAAAAAAGGCCATCTCCGGCTTTACCAGATTCATAAACAGCCAGGCATTAAAACGCGTATCCAGGGGCATATAGGTGACACAATCAGCGCCTTCGTAATTCTTCCGGAGTTCATATCCTGAGGGTGAGAAAAAAGTAAGAAGTATTTTTTTCTCAGGCATGGTTTTCTTAATCTCCTCAATGATGGGCCGGCCCTGCTCAAACTCACCAAGAGAGGCACAGTGAACCCAGACCACCTTATCCCCGGGCTTAATGTTGAGCCGTATCTTCTTCCATATTCCCCGCCTTCCTTTCAGCCATCGCCTGGCTTTGACATTAAATGGAGCAAGGAGGATGATTAAGAAAAAGTAAAGCTGTATTCCGATTTTGTATAATATTCGCATGCTTTATTGGCTGAGACCTGCTGCTCCCTCAATATTCCGATGAGCTGTTTGTAATTGAAATTATTCTGATTTTGAGTGCAAAAATAATGATCTATTTGACATTTAAACATGCTTTTCAAGACCTAACTGAATAATCCTTTTAAGTTCATCCTCAAAAAGCCCAAACTCCTTTTCAGAGAATTTATTTGAATTGAGCATGGGATGATAATCAACACTTACCCGGGCTCCGGTAACATGCCCGGATTTTTCGAAGCAACTGTATGAATTATTAATGGTGGCAGGTAAAAATTTTACCCGGTCCAGAAAAAGCATCTTGAGGGTTCCTGTCCTGAAAGGTCCCATTTCCCTTCCCTGGCTTCGGGTTCCCTCGGGAAAAAGAAAAATAGGATTCTTGTCCTTTTCCTTTATCCTTTCCGTGATAAGCTGCCTCGAATTTCTTGCGTTTTTACGGTCAATAGGCAGACAGTCAATCACTTTCATCCAGTTGCTAAGAAATGGCAGCTTCATTAATTCCTTTTTGGCAATAAATCCGGGTGATACAGGCAGACATGAGATATAAACGGGAATATCAAAATTACCCTGATGGTTCGACACGATTACAAATCCTGATTCGTTGAGCGGGATGTTTTCCAGACCGCTTACATCTACTTTAATTCCAGCTGTGAAAAGGGTGAAACGGGCCCAGCGGCTTGTAATTAAATGGGCATATTTTTTGGCTGCTTTTTTAAATCCAGACAGAGAGATTATGTAAAATATCAGCAGGAGAATAAGACTGATCATCAGGCCAATCCAGAAAATAAAAAAGAAGAAGGCTGTTTTTATCATTTTTATTCGGAAAGATTATCGCTGCCGTCACGCTGTATGAAATATTCAATGTCGACCTCAAAATAATCGGCAATATCATTCTTGCTTATTGCCCTGATATCCCTGACAAGAAATTTTACATAGTTCAGCTTCCAGGTTTGAAAAGTATAAACCTGGTAGGTTTTAACAGTATCGGTAAGGGTTGTAAATGAAGGGTAGTAGGCTTTTATATAGTTCCTGTAATAATCTTCAGCATCGTTCAGATTATCAAAACCTGCGTTCAGATAAAAACCATAGGATTCGGAAACACTGTTGGTAGAAAACTGCACGCCAACAGGAACGCCGCTGGGTTGTACGATCTCGTTCAGATATATGTCGATATCGGAGGAAGAGTTGAGTCGCTCGAGGAACTTTTGCTTTTCAAATGAATACCCAAGTGAATAGTAGGGCAAACTGCCTAAAGTTTCAGAGCTAAGAGTTATCTGACTGGTATTGGCAGGTTTGGTATTTTCCTTCTTACAGGCCGGAAGAAGAATTGCAAATAGTAACAACAGCAGATATGTTTTTCCTGAAAAAGCTGAAAATCCTGACAGCCGGAATTTAAAAAAGGGGTTACGAATTGTCATTACAGGGATTTTAAAAAGCGGCCATAAAGAGATCGATATCTTTTGACGGGAGGTCAAAAAGCTTGCCGATAAATTCATTGGTAAGTATCCCGTTATAAACATATACCCCGTGTCTGAGGCCCTTATCATCCTTAAGTTTCTTATTAAGCCCTCCTGCTTCACCCATTTCAATAAGAATAGGTAATAGAACATTACTAACAGCAATGGAAGCTGTACGTGCCACACTGCTGGGAATATTGGGTACGCAATAATGGACAACTCCGTGGCGGGTAAAGACAGGATCGTGCTGATTTCTGCATTCTGATGTTTCCACGCATCCGCCCTGGTCAATGCTGATATCAACAATTACAGAACCCTTCTTCATCACCTTTACCATATCTTCGGTAATATAATAACGGGGACCCTTCTCTATCATGTGTATTGCACCGATAAGAACATCGGCCGATTTCAGAGCGTTTTTAATAACCCGGGGATGAAATACCGAAGTATGCAGACGAATTCCAACATTATTCTGTAGCCGGCGCAAACGGGGAACCGACTGATCAAACACTTTCACGAAGGCTCCCAGGCCCATGGCAGCCCTTACTGCATATTCCGCTGCTGTACCTGCGCCCAGGATTACCACTTCGGTAGGTGTGATGCCGGTTATGCCTCCCAGCATGACCCCTTTTCCTCCCCTGAGATTACTGAGGTATTCAGCTGCTATCAGAACGGCTGTATTACCGGCAATAGCACTCATGGAGGAGGTTACGGGATATGAATTATTTTCGTCTTTTATCTTCTCAAAGGCAATGGCAGTAACCTTTCGTGTTATCAGTTCCTGCATGAATTCTTTGTTTTGAGAATTCAGATGCAGGGAGGAGAAAAGGATCTGATGAGGTTTTAATAATTTTAACTCCTGAAGACTTGGCGGGGCTATCTTAAGTAGAATATCAGAAGCAAAAATTTCTTCTTTCTTATCCATTATCTGAGCACCTTTCTCGCTGTAATCGGTATTGGAATAGTTGCTTGCTTTACCTGCATTATTTTCTATTCTTACCTCATGCCCGTGGTTTACAAGAATTTCAACTGCCTCAGGAGTAAGGCACACCCTGCTCTCCTGGTTCTGGTCATCCATGGGGAGACCTATACTAAGATTTTTAGGTTTTTTGGCAACTTCGAGAGTTTCTTCACGCGGGAGGAGTCCTCCGTTTGGGAAAGAGTATCTCGATTCTGGTTTATTGGTTGGAGTCATTTTAAGATATTGCTTAGTACCAAGGGCGAACTAAAATACTACAAATACATTTGCGTGTCAAGAATTATCTGCTATTCCTCAATTTTAAGCAATCTTTTACCATCGGGCAAAACATTAAAATGTACCTTAAGGGCATCTGGAGGGATCAGATGGCTTGCTTTCTCAGGCCATTCAATAAAACAGTATTGTCCGCTGTAGAAATAATCTTCGTATCCAAGGTCAAAAAGTTCGGAGGCTTTGTTAATCCTGTAAAAATCGAAATGATACACCAGTTGCCTGTCACTGGTGTGGTATTCATAAACCAGAGCAAATGTCGGGCTGCTAACTCCGTCGTCAACACCCAGTTCATTGCAAATAGCTTTGATAAAAGTGGTCTTCCCGGCACCCATCTCACCAAAGAAGGCTACTACTTTCCTGTTTCCAAGTAATTCCAGGAATTTTTTTGCGGCAGGGGCCAGTTTATCCGGGGATGCAAGGATCAACTCATTCATAGTTCAGCGTGCTGAGGGTAACAATTGGGATCAGCATTTCTTCGAGGGAGATTCCTCCATGCTGGAAGGTATTCCGGTAATAATTTGCAAAGTGATTAAAGTTATTCGGATATACCAGAAAATCGTCGTTTGTTGCAAAAATGAATTTAGAACTGATATTAGGTTTGGGAAGATGAATCTCTTCAGGAACCTTAATTTCATAAACCTCTTTGGGGTTATAATCCATGTTTCTGCCCAGCTTATACCTTAAGTTGGTGGATGTCTGCCTGTCGCCCAGTACCCTTACAGCATTATTAACCCGTATGGCGCCATGATCGGTGGTAATGATAACTTTTATGTTCTGCTTTGATAAAAGCCGGATTACCTCAAGAAGATGTGAATGTCTGAACCAGGAAGAAGTAAGTGAGCGATAGGCTGATTCATTGTTGGCAAGTTCCCTGATCATTTCCATTTCTGTACGTGCATGGGAAAGCATATCCACAAAGTTGTACACTATTACGTTGAGATCATACTCCAGCAAATCAGAAACAGAATCCAGAAGTTTTTTTCCTGCTTTCAGATTATTAACCTTCTCATACCGTATTTTATAATTCTTACCCATCCTGGCTAATTGCTTTTCAAGGAGTTCCTTTTCTTTCAGATTTTTGCCTCCTTCATCCTCATCAAACAGCCATACATCATTATAAATATTGTTGATTTCAAGAGGCATCAGTCCTGCAAACATGGCATTTCTGGAATACTGGGTTGCGGTGGGAAGAATACTGCAATACAACTCTTCAGATTCTACTTTCAGTAAATCACTAAGACTGCTTTCAATTATTTTCCACTGGTCGAACCTCAGGTTGTCGATAAGCAGGAAAAACACTTTCTCCCCTTTGTCAAGTAAGGGAAAAACCTTGGTAGTCAGAACATTTGGAGATAACAGCGGCTTTTCTTCGTTTTTCGGGTCAAACCATGATTTGTAATTGGCTTTTATAAATCTTGCCCAGCCAAGGTTTGCCTCAGATTTCTGCATGAGAAGGACTTCATCCATGCCGTCGTGCGACGACTGATCAAGCTCCAGCTCCCAATAACAGAGTAGTCGGTATATTTCAACCCAGTCTTCGTATGTCCGGGCAGAATTAATCTTCACAGATATCTGTGAGAACTGAGTCTGATAAACGCTGGTTGTCTTTTCACTCACCAACCTCTTCGTGTCAATATTCTTTTTAATGGAAAGCAGAATCTGATTCGGATTCACGGGCTTAATCAGGTAATCGGCAATTTTTGATCCGATAGCTTCCTCCATGATATCTTCTGCTTCGCTCTTGGTAATCATAACCACGGGAACCGCAGAGCGGATCATCTTTATCCTTGAAAGGGTTTCTAGGCCGCTCAGACCAGGCATGTTCTCGTCGAGGAAAATAAGATCGAAGTCCTGTTCTTCAACCATTGAAATACCATCATCTCCGTTATGGGCCGTCTCCACCAGAAACCCCTTACCCTTTAAAAAAAGGATGTAGGGTTTAAGCAGATCAATCTCATCATCAACCCACAGTATTTTGATTACTTTATCCATGTTTTCAATTCCCCCCGCTCAAATAATACTTTTCATAGAACAGCCGGTACTTTTCTACAGACTTATCCAGAAGAAGTTTCTCATAATTGGAAGCGGAAATAATATAGAAGGTTATATCTTCAGCATTGTTTCCTGATATAATATCCGCTTTTTTGCTTTTCAGACTGCTTAAGTATCTTTGTGCATTTTCAAGATCGCTGAATGACTGAACCACAAGAAGCTTCCTGTCGGGAATTTCTGCTTTAAGGATGCCCAGATTCAGCTGGTCGAAGTTATCCAGATTGAAATTAACCAGATTAAAATTCAGCTGGTTCATATTCGATTTAGGGGTAGCGGCTATGATCAGATAATGGGTCTCAGCAGGTTTATAGCTATAGATTTCTTCAGCTTTGGCGGTGACGTCGGCGGTTTTGATTTCAGGCGACATTGAATAAATGTATTCAATAAGGTCTTTGGCGTAAGCACTTACCTCATGTTTTGGGTAGGTCTTAACAAGGGTGTCGAGCTCAATTTTTAGCTTTTCCTTACCTTGTAACTGTCCCAGCGAAAGTGCCCGTAATAACATAAACCTTGGAATCAGGTCATCATCCTTGTATTTACTAATGGCATAGTTTGCATTCTGAATGCAGGCATTATAATTTCCGGATTTGTAATTCTGGTAAGTATCTTCATAGAATTTACTGACCTTATTCATCTCAGCCTCCAGTTCTTTTACATAATCGGGGTTAGAAAGCATTTTAGCTTTCGGGCTGTCCGGGAATTTAGAAATGATAAGATTTTTATACAGCTCTTTGTTAGCCGCATCCCCCATTTCATTATAGATTTCGTAGAGGTTAATATAACTTGGCAGAACGTGGCTGTCGGAGGGATACCTTTTTATAAGCTCTTTATAGCTTGCTATGGCATTCCTGTTATCTTTCAGCTCATTTTCGTAAACTTCTCCCATGCCAAATAATGCCGCTACCAGTCGCTCATTCGATTTAGCCAGGGCGGAATCGGTGAAGGGTATATTCTGGAGGTAATATTCCCTGGTCTTATTGCTCAGAATAACTGCTTTCTTTTCATTTGAAGTTGAATCGGACTGAACCTGAGCATCAGCAATATCAAAATTTTCAACACTCTGCTTATTCTTTCGTCTCCAGTTATCCTCAAGCTTTCTGTTACCCCATCTCATACGAAAGTCGGGCTGACCAAAGCTTTTCAAATTCATATTGTAAAAATACCAGCTTCCCCCCTCATTATTTCCTGATCTGTCGGTTGTGGGTGAATTCTGATTCATCATGCCATATTGAATATTCAGTGCTTCTTCGGCTTTTCTTTTCTGTTCTTCCTGCTCCTTTGCAACAACTTCCTCAATCAGTTTATCAATTATTGCGAGTCTTTCTCCCTCAGGCATTTTAGCCAGATTCTGCACACTGTCTTCCAGTTCATAAACATTAAGGTTTTCGACAAGGTGAGTAAGGGAATTGGTTTTGGTGGTAAGGTCCTGATAGTCAAAATAGGTATTATCAATATTCTGAACCGTACTGTCGTAATAAGCCTGGGCCAGTGCATATTTCGGGATGGCATAATAAATATCGGCCAGAGCCAGATAGGAGAGTCCCTTTTGATTGGTATTGCTTACACTTTTGCTGACACTCTGTTTGTATAATTCAATAGCCTCGTCTTTTTTTCCCTCTTTCATGGCAATATTGGCCAGAGCGTAATAAATCTGGTCCTGAAAGTCCTTGTTTTTTTCATCCTTTTGCATTTTGTTCAGGAGATTTCGGATTTCCCTTCCCTCGTCTGAACCAGCCTGAAAGGCTCCTGCCATATTGATTTTTGCATTAAAGGTCATTTCATATGGAGGCTTGAGCTTAATAACCTTTTTATAGGCTTTTAATGCTTTCTCAGCCTGTCCGGATTCCTGATACACCTGTGCCAGGATATAGGTATACCGGATGCGGTAATGTTTTTTTCTTACCAGTTTAATGGCTTTTTCCAGCATATCTGCAGCCTGGGGATATGATTTTTCCCTTAAATACAGATCAGCGAAGGTGGTATAAAAATCTTCCCTGTAGCGGGAGGGCATTTTATCATCCGACTTAAGACTGTTGAGAATTTTCTCAGCTTCCCTGTATTCTCCGTCTTCCGTGTAAGCTCTTGCCAGCCATATAAAGGCTGCATAGCGGATGGGTTTATCCGGAAAGTTAACAATAATGTGTTTGAATGTTTCCTGCGCAAGACTCAGCTTATTTTGATAAACATATGCTTTCCCGAGTAAAAGATAATTATCATCAATCCATTTATTGAATTCTTTCTGGTTGTAGAATTCTTTTTGTTTGGGAGACTGCGGACCCTTTTTTAGTTCAGGCTTGGCTGTTATGGAATGAAGTGTGAGAACCTTGGTAGCTTTTTTAATTGCCCTGTCCATGTCTCCGGCTACACTTTGAATAATTTCTGGATTTGAATAGTAAAATACAGGAAGAATTTTTGAATAATTATCTGCCTGGGCTGCCTCAGCTCTTGCAATTCCCTTTTTAAAACTCTCATTCCCGTTAAAAAAAATGTTGTAATGAGAAATGGTGTTATGATAGGTTCGGCTTACGAAGGTGTTTTTCGAAGTCGAGCAGGCTGTCAGCAAAAGAGCAAACAGCAGATAGTATTTGTATTTCAGAATTTTAATCAAAAAACCCGGTGTCTAAGGTGTAAAGGTAATAACTGATTATTTAAGATAATATTATTTGGAGAATTGATTATGTTATTTTCTTTAGGCATTTCAAGGAAGTAATCCTGGCAAAGGCTTAAAGATTTTATGTTAAACAGGAAGATCGTTGAATGAGCTATCCGGATATTGATATTTTTATCAGGAAGACTGATTGCAGGGATTTTACGCTTCTGCAATAACATCCTTAACCTCAGGAAGTTCTTTTCTGATAGCCTCTTCCACCCCTGCCTTGAGGGTCATAACAGAATACGGACATCCGTCGCATGCCCCGGAAAACTTAACTTTTACAACCATGTCATCGCTTACTTCAATCAGGCTTACATCTCCGCCATCGGCATTCAGATAGGGACGGATTTTCCCAAGCGCCAAATTTACTTTCTCAATAATATCCTTTTTTTCCATGGGGGCATTTTATTTTGGTTTTACCACATCACATCCATCGGTATTTGTAATCTCTACTTTTTTTGTGGGATTCATTTCGAGATTTCGCTTTTCTATTTTTGAAATCAGGTTAGCGGCCAGAGTGCTAAAGGCTATCCCGGCAGGATCGCCTGAATTCAGAACAGCGGGGGTTCCGGAGTCTCCATTTTCACATATGCTCTGAACCAAAGGAATCTGAGCAAGCAGATCAAGGCCCAGGTTTTGGGCAAGCTGTTTGCAGCCTTCCTTTCCAAAAATGAAATATTTATTTTCCGGCAATTCTGCAGGAGTAAACCACGACATGTTTTCAACCAGTCCCAAAACAGGCACATTAATTTTCTCGCCGGCAAACATGGCAATTCCCTTAATTACATCTGCAAGCGCAACCTGCTGGGGCGTACTTACAATAACCGCACCTGTAACGGCAACTTCCTGAACCATGGTAAGGTGAATATCACCCGTTCCCGGAGGAAGGTCAATAAGAAGGTAATCGAGTTCTCCCCAGTCACCAAGGGTAATAAGCTGTTTAAGTGCATTGGTTGCCATGGGTCCTCTCCAGACTACAGCATCATCGGGATTTACAAAAAAGCCGAGTGAAAGAAGCTTAACCCCGTACTTTTCAATCGGGATCATCATCTCCTTATTATTAATATTTTTTATTTCCGGCCTTTCGCCTTCAAGTGCAAACATTTTGGGAATGGATGGACCGTAAACATCGGCATCGAGCAGTCCTACCAATGCTCCGGTTTTAGCAAGCGCTACGGCCAGGTTTACTGCAACAGTTGACTTTCCTACGCCTCCTTTACCAGAGGCAATGGCAATAATGTTTTTAACTCCGGGTAAGGGACCTGTCCGCAAAGGAGCGGGGGTAACTACAGGTGTATTTACTTTAATGCTAAGAACGTTCTCCACCTCGCCTCCAAAGCTGTTTCTCAGGGCAATGGAAGATGCTTTTTTTATTGACGATAAAAGAGGGTCATTAGCTTTGGGAGATTGTATTTCGAAGCTGATTTTACCTTCTCCTGCAACCAGATTCTGAATCATTCCCAGTTCAACAATATCTTTCCCTTTTTCAGGATGCACAACCTGCCTGAGGCTTTGCAACACACTTTCAGCTGTATATTTCATTCGATTTTTAAATTGCAGTTCCCATAAATAATTCAGTGCCTGTAAAATTACCAAAATATTTTAGAATAACGTACGTCGGGTCTATTGGAAGAAACATCCAAAAATAATTAAGCGCAGACCTGTTATGCAGGAACGCAAAACCCGCAACTTCAACGCAGTATAAAATATTTTGTATTAAAGACTGATTTTTTATGATTTATTACATAAAGGATTAAAATCATAGTCATGGAAAAAATCGAAAACAGCCTTTCCAGGGTCATTGTGTCAGCTTGCTTCAAAATACATAAAAATCCCGGACCGGGATTACTGGAATCAGTATATGAAGAAATACTATGTTATGAGCTCGAAAAACAAAATCTTCAATTTATTCGCCAAAAACCAGTCCCACTTATTTACGAGAATATCAAACTTGAATTGGGTTTTCGGGCTGATATAATTGTCGAAAACAAAATCATTATTGAGGTTAAAGCAATTGAACTATTAGCACCAGTCCATAAAATGCAATTATTAACCTATCTGAAAATTACTGATATTAAACTGGGACTGCTAGTGAATTTTAATTGTTATGATTTATCAGGTAATATTAAAAGGCTGGTCAATAATCTCTAATATTCTATTGGGAGAAGATTATTATTGCGATAAACAAATTGCGTTTTAGCGTCCCACCCTGTGGGTCCGCGCTTAATTTTTTAAAAAATCAAATTGAAAAAACCTGAATACCAAAAGACATCCCTCATTCCAGTTCTCTGACCGGATCCCAGAAGTATTTTTCAAAATCAACAATTACATCATCTACGACAGGAATGCCTTCGCTCTCCAGCAATTCCTGCATCATATTATTTCCCGGAAAATGGTGTTTACCGGTCAGCATACCTTTTCTGTTTACGACTTTGTGAGCCGGCACAAAATCAGGCAGGCTGTGCGAATTGTTCATGGCCCAGCCAACCATTCGGGATGATCCGGCTGTACCGAGATAACGGGCAATGGCTCCATAGCTGGTTACCCTCCCATAGGGAATAAGCCGGCATACTTCGTAAACCCGGCTAAAAAAACCGTCATCATGACTCTTCCGGGAGCTCATTTAATTCTGAATTTTTATTCAGGCTGAATTTCAGGTAATTGATATTCGAACCGGCTTCCAGAAATTTCTTCTCATAAAATGTTTTTATTCCCAATATCTCATCAACAATATCACTGGAATAAAGGTTGGAAGTATTAAACAGGATTTTTTGATTATTCAATTTCAGGAGGTTAAGTGTATAGTTGTAAAGAAGATCGCTGTCGGTTTTGAGGTGAACAATTCCGTTATTAACCAGGAAATTGCGATAAAGTTTCAGGAAAATTGTACCGCTAAGCCTCTTCTTTTTCCTTCGCTCTGTAGGCTGGGGATCGGGGAAGGTAATCCATATTTCGTCGACTTCATTCTCCGCAAAAAAGGAGGAAATCATTTCAATTCGCGTACGGAGGAAGGCAGCATTCATAATTTTTTCTTCATGAGATGTCCTGGCTCCCTTCCACATTCTGGCTCCCTTAATATCCACTCCAATGAAATTTTTATCCGGAAAATGCTGAGCCATTCCAATAGTATATTCCCCCTTGCCACATCCAAGTTCCAGCACCAGTGGATTTGTGTTGTGAAAAACTTCCTGCTTCCACCTTCCCTTTAAAAAATATTCCTTACCGTTAATTTCATCCATTCCCGGTTGAAATACACGGTCAAATTGTCCAAGCTCGGCGAAACGCCTGAGTTTATCTTTGCCCAAAGTAAATTGTTTTATTATTAAGTATTTTTCGGATAAGGCATTTTAAATCCCAGCCCTCGAAAATAATAGATGTTACCGTATGTCGACGAATTCCTCAACCCGCAGTCCGACATCAGTTACCGGAATTTCCGGCATTCTCATCCCCTGTTCAATTTCAAACTTATAGTTGCCCGTATTAACAAAGCGTACCGCCTTTCTGAAAACCCTGGATACCAGTTTAATATCCCCAAATCCGTTCCCTTCCCATTTGCCATGTTCATCGGCAATTATTATTTCTACCGTATCACGGCGTGAAGCCCCTGTGGGGGCAGTGGTAGTAACAAAAATAAAGAGATTGCTCTTGGGGTAATTAGTGGTGTGTCTGATATTAATATCAATGTTAAAAAGGGAAATGCTATCCTTCATCTCCACATTGAAAGTCTTTTTATCAGACCATTTCCACATTCCGTTTTCAGTCTTTTGATATTCATCATAGACCCTGTTGGGGTCGCATGATGACAGGAATAAAAAAATAAACAAAAGGGCGAAAGTTGTTTTCATATCAATTTCTGGGATTCCGGTTTTTCCTTTTTTTCTTTCTTCTGTGCTGACTTTTCTTTTCATCGAACCGGGTAAGGCTGTCCTGACCAACATCATTTTGATAGGATATATCAACACTTACTGTTTCGCTTGCCAGAACAAGGTTTTCCGGTACTTCACCCTTTTTGTTGATTTCAATAATTTCAGTAACCCTTTCAACAGGCACAGGAATAATGCTTGAACCCGTTTCCCTGTTTAGAGCATACCAGTAAATCCCCCTGTGAATATCGCTTTTCATGTAATAAGCCTCACCCTCACGGGTTTTAAGGTTAACATCCTTTGCCGGAAAATCCTTTTGTGCATCGAGGTAAGAGCTGACCTCATAATTCAGGCAGCATTTGAGTTTTCCACATTGCCCTGCGAGTTTCTGAGGATTCAGTGAAACTTCCTGGTATCGTGCGGCAGCTGTGGTTACAGAAACAAAATTTGTAATCCATGAGGAACAGCAGAGTTCACGTCCGCAGGAACCAATTCCTCCAATCCTTCCGGCTTCCTGCCTTGCTCCAATCTGGCGCATTTCGATCCGGATCCGGAATTCATCGGCCATCAGTTTAATAAGCTCCCGGAAATCAACCCTTTCGTCGGCTATATAATAAAAGATTGCTTTTGTTTTATCTCCCTGAAATTCCACATCACCAATCTTCATGTTCAGTTTCAGGTCTTCCGAGATTTTTCGAGACCTGAGCATGGTTTTGGTTTCCAGCTCGATGGCTTCCTTCCACTTGTCAATGTCAGCCTGCTTGGCCTTCCGGTATACTTTCCGCAAATCGTCGGCATGCGGATTAAGACCATATTTAATCATCTGGCGGGCAACAATATCCCCGGTCAGGGAAACCACGCCTATATCGTGACCCGGGGAAGCTTCAACAGCAACCATGTCCCCGCGTTTTAACCGCAAATCATTTGTATTTCTGTAAAAGGCTTTTCGTGTATTCTTAAACCGGATTTCCACTGCATCAAATTGATTGATACTGGGTGGTAAATCCCGTAACCAGTCAAAATCATCAAGCTTGGCACAACCACTGAAATAGTTTGATATCTTATCCTGATTGTCATTAAGGTTCTCCGTGCAGCCTCCCTTACAACAACCTCTGTGAATCATTATCTAAAGTATTAATTTAACCCCTTGAGGTTAAAGACAAAAGTAAGAAAAAATATTATATATGCTTAGTTGGAAATATTGTTGGATTCTTGAATAAGATTTATTAAAAATCAATTGCGTTTCCCAATTGCGTCTTAGCGTTTCCGCGAAGCGGGACAGCGCTTAAATTTTATAATCCAAATAAAGCATTTCGTATTCTCTCTGAAGGGATTTGTGGAGGATTACCGTCACAATAAATTACCTTTTCAGCATCCTGCCTATTTTTAAGCCGGCATCGAGCAGCACAATTTTTGCATTGGCATTCGCTGAAATATGATTGTAAGCCAGGTTGAGCTCTTCATAAATATCGTAGACATTTTTCCCGTTCACAAATTTTGAAAATTTCAGAGACCAGTCCCTCTCATACTTCGTCATATGGGAAATGCCCGAATGACCTGTATTCACCAGAAAATTCTCGCGAATAATCCTGAGTCCGTACGAAAGAAACATTTTCTGCTTTTCCCTGCCTGATTTGGCCATTTCATCGACCCATTCGGTAAGATCAACCATACTGTAGGCAAAACATATTCTCATAAAGCTGACAAACTGATCGAAATTTTCGCGGTTGAAGCCTTCCTCCCTGAGCGCGCTGAATGCCTTGTTGAAATTCCCGTCGGCCATGTTTACGGCATCTTCAACAGCTTCGTCTGATACCTCTACCCTCTCTTTTAATGACTTGCGGATATCTTCATCTTCAAGTCTTGGTATCTTGATCATTTGTGCTCTGGAAAGAATCGTTGGCAATACTTCACCGGGAACTTCTGAAACCAGCAGAAAAACGGTTCCCGGGGGAGGCTCCTCAACCATCTTCAGCAGCTTGTTCGCAGCGGTTGCATTCATCCTTTCGGGCAACCACATAATCAGTATCTTGAAATCCGATTCAAATGATTTGAGGTTCAGTTTCCGGATTATATCCACACTTTCCTTAACCCCAATGAGACCCTGCTTATTTTCTATTCCGATTTTATCATACCACTGGTACTGATCAAAATAGGGATTCTCAATGATCATTTCTCTCCATCTCTCCAAAGCTTTTTCAACAGGTGTCTCATCCGATTTAGTTGAAGAAGCAGCCGTGGCAGGGAAAACAAAATGCAGGTCGGGATGCACCAGTTTGGCATATTTTACGCAGGAGGGACAGGTCCCGCAGGAGTCTTCCTCCAGCCTGCCGGTGCAGGAAATGTATTGTGCATATGCAATGGCCAGAGCCAGCTTGCCTGAGCCTTCGGGTCCGTAAAATAACTGGGCGTGACTGATCCTTCCTTCCTTTGCTGTACGGATAAGACTTTCTTTAATTTCTTTCTGGCCGGGAATCTCTTGAAAACGCATTCTGCAAATATAAAGGAATTCATGCCAAATGACTGGCAGTAAATCCAAATATAAAAATACTTTTTTTACCTTTGAGGATGTTTTCGAAAGAACACAAAAATAACCTAAAAGCACAAAATTATGTTGACTGTTGACAATTTCAATTTTTCAGGAAAAAAAGCTATTGTAAGGGTGGATTTTAATGTTCCCCTCAACAGTAGTTTTGAAGTAACTGATGATAACCGCATCAGGGCGGCACTCCCTACCATTAATAAAATTCTCAGCGATGGCGGTTCAGCCATCCTTATGTCTCACCTGGGCCGACCCGATGGGAAAGTAGTAGAAAAATATTCCTTAAAGCATGTTGTTCCTGCCGTTGAAAAAGCTCTGGGAAAACCCGTGAAATTTGCAGGTGACTGTGTTGGTGACAAGGTGGAGTCAATGGCAGCCGGACTCAAAGCCGGAGAAGTAATGTTGCTGGAGAATCTTCGTTTCTACGAAGAGGAAGAAGGCAAACCCTACCACCTGGGAAAAGATGCTACGGAAGAAGAAAAAAAAGCCGGTAAGGCAAGTGTAAAAGAAAGTCAGAAAGAATTCGTGAAGAATCTGTCGAAGCTGGCCGATTGTTACGTCAACGATGCTTTTGGTACTGCCCACAGGGCTCATGCTTCCACAGCATTAATTGCTGCTCATTTCCCCGGTAACAGTATGTTTGGCTACCTGATTGGTAAAGAACTTCATGCCATGGATAAGGTTCTTCATTCTCCCGAAAAACCTTTCACAGCCATAATGGGCGGAGCCAAAGTATCCGATAAGATTCTGGTAATTGAAAACCTGCTGGATAAGGTCGACAATCTGATTATCGGAGGTGGTATGACCTATACTTTCATTAAAGCCAAAGGCGGTATAATTGGTAACTCCCTGTGCGAGGAAGATAAACTGGATCTGGCTCTGGAGCTGATAAAAAAGGCTGAAGCTAAAGGAGTAAAGCTGATTCTCCCGATCGATCAGATTCTGGCGGACAAGTTCGATAATGAGGCCAATACAAAAATTGCTGATATCGATAAAGGAGAAGCCGGAATGATGGGTCTTGATATAGGTCCAAAGACGATAAAACTCCTCAGCGATGTTATTGAGGGTTCAAAAACCCTACTGTGGAATGGCCCGATGGGTGTGTTTGAAATGAAAAATTTCCAGAAAGGGACTGTCTCTGTAGCTGAAGCAATAACCCGCGTAACGGCCAAAGGAGCCTATAGTCTTGTTGGAGGAGGCGATTCTGTTGCAGCCGTAAACAAATTCGGACTTGCAGAAAAAGTAAGTTATGTTTCAACCGGAGGTGGAGCCATGCTCGAATACATAGAAGGTAAAGAACTCCCCGGAATCAAGGCAATCAGGGGATAAAAATAAATTTTGTGCTGTATAAACCTCTGTGTAATAAAAATATCAGATTACACAGAGGTTTTTCATTCTAAGGGAAGGCAGGATCATGAATTTCATCAGGGATATATTCTCTATTCAAAACGAGTTGCAATTTCAAAAACTGGCTTTGGATATCTTCCATTACCAGTCTGAAAATGTCGCGGTTTATAAAGAATTTATTTCTCACCTGAATATTGATCCCTCCAAAATCACTAATTACCAAGATATTCCATTTATTCCGGTTGAGCTTTTCAAATCCCGTGAAATAATTGCCGCAGGCAAAAAACCCGAAATCATTTTTGAATCCAGCACAACTACCGGTAGTGTCCCGGCCAGGCATTTTGTTGCTGACAAAGGGATTTATGAAGAGAGTTTTCTAAAGGGATTTAAAAAGTTTTACGGTGATCCTGCGGATATCTGCATACTTGCTCTGCTTCCTTCCTACCTTGAGCGTTCCGGCTCATCCCTGGTTTATATGGCGGAAAAGCTGATATCAGCGTCAGAACATGCTGAAAGCGGTTTTTACCTGAGTGATCACGATAAACTTCTTTCGGTTTTAAAGGAGCTAAAGAAAAAAGGACAAAAGACCCTTCTCCTGGGTGTTAGCTTTGCGTTAATTGAGCTTGCAGAAAAGTTTGACGTGGATCTGGATGGAATAATCATTATGGAAACCGGCGGCATGAAAGGCCGAAGGAAAGAGATGGTAAGGGAGGATCTTCATAATTTCCTGAAAGAAAGGTTTCATGTAAAAGATATCCATTCTGAATACGGCATGACCGAATTATTGTCGCAGGCATATTCCAGCGGCGATGGCATTTACCGTTGCGTACCCTGGATGAAGGTGATGATCAGAGACAGCTATGATCCTTTTCAAATGGTAACAGACGGAAATACCGGGAACATCAATATTATTGATCTGGCAAATTTTTACTCCTGCTCATTTATCGCCGCTTCGGATATGGGCAGAATGAGACATGACGGAAGTTTTGAGGTACTTGGCCGGACAGATAATTCCGATATCAGGGGATGTAATTTAATGGTCGAATAGCACACAGATTGTCCGGGCTCGCTTCCTTTCCTTATTTCCCGTGAAGGAAAAGGGAAATAATATAATAGATCCCGCCGCTCAACAGCATGGTCCCGGGAATTGTAAAAATCCAGGCATAAATAATATTGCTGGCAATGCCCCAGCGGATTGAAGAAACCCGTTTCGTAAGACCAACGCCCATGATAGCCCCTGTAATAGTGTGTGTTGTGCTGACAGGAATTCCTCCAAGGGTGCTTCCAATTATGGCAATAGCACCTGCTGTTTCAGCACTGAATCCCTGCACGGGTTTCAGTTTTGTAAGTCCGCTTCCCAGTGTTCTGATAACATTTTTTCCTCCGGCCAGCGTTCCCAAAGCCATTGTAATGTAACATGTGAAAAGTACCCAGTTAGGCACATAAAATTCAGGACCCAGTTTCCCTGTACTGAATAAAAGGATGGTTATGATTCCCATGGTTTTCTGGGCGTCGTTTGAACCGTGACCCAGACTAAAGATGGCCGACGATAAGAGCTGTAATACCCTGAATAATCTGTCTACTTTACGCGGATGGGTATTTTTAAAAAACACCATTGTCAACAGCATTATAAAATAAGAAAGGATTATACCAATCAGGGGGGAAAGGAAAATAAATAAAACCACCTTGGTCAATCCATTGGATAGAATTGCAGAAGTTCCTCCCACAACCAGCGCCGGGCCCATTAATCCGCCAATTAATGCATGGGAAACGCTTATTGGCATCCCCAGGTAGGTACAGGCATAAACCCATATAATTGAACCGAGAAGACAACCGAGAATAATGTATTCATTAACGATGGAGGGATCAACAATGTCCTTTCCAATGGTAGTTGCAATGTGGACACCAAAGAAAAAAACCGCCACAAAATTAAAAAAGGCAGCCCACAATACAGCCATAACCGGGGAGAGGACTTTGGTGGAAACAATTGTGGCAATTGAGTTTGCCGCATCATTCATCCCATTTAAGAAATTAAACAATAGGGCGATTATAATACTTATTACAATTACTGTGTTCATACCGGCTGATTAAGACATCTTAAGAATAATAATCTTGAGGATATTGGAAACCGATTTTATACGATCTGCCGTTTTTTCCAGATTTTCAAGCATTTCCTTTTGCTTAATCAGCTCTATGGCATCTTTTTCTTTCTTAAAAATAGTGGAAATGGTGGAATGGTATAATTCATCGGCTTCTTTTTCAAGATCATTTATCTTTTTGCAGGCCTTAAGAATTTTTGCAGGCTTTTTTAAGTCGTGCAGTTCCTTAACAGAAATATTTATCTGCTCGCAACCTTTGGAAATCAATTTGGCGAAATCCTTAAATTCGGAAGGGATTTCTTTTGGACGGTAAAGCCTGACCCTCTGAGCTACACCGTTAATTCCGTTAATTACTTCATCAAGTGAAGTTGTAAGTACATTCATATCCTCACGATCAAAAGGGGGTACAAAAGATTTATCCAGTTCATCGAAGATAGTCTGGACAACTTCATCAGCTTTGTTTTCAAGTTCTTTAATGAGTTTGAAAAGGTCTTTTTGCTTTACAGGATCATCGTGTTCAAATATTAATAGCTGTGAGGAAGATGCTTTGACAATCAGTTCTGCCATATTTTCAAACATGGGATAAAACTTGAGGTCTGTCGGGACCAGCTTCTGAAAGAAAGAATTGAGGCTCATTGAATTTTGGAATTTCAGGAATTAATGCAGGATTTTAAAGATTAAAAGTACATTAACTAAACGAAACAAAAAACAATAATAATTACATAGCATATTTATTTTCAGGATAAGGCAACACCTCCCGAAACCACAAATTTCATGGCATCTGTTGGAGCCATATCGAGGGGGCGTACATGTTCACTGGGGACGATAAACATCTCCCCCGAAAAATTATAAGAGTGGGGAAAATATACGGCCACCTTATCCTTAATGCCAATACTGTTAAGATCTTCCTGCGTCAGAAATCCGACTTTTTCCAGTTCTGAAATAGTATTTACTTTAACAAGCACCGGCTGGGTGAATTTCTTTTCCTTCCCCACAAAAGCCGATAACAGATCCCGAACCGAAGAATAAATTAGTTTGAACAGAGGGGCTCTTTCAAGGACTTTATCAATGGCTCTTTTTATGGGGGAGGCGATGATGGTACCGCCAATCAGGCCAAGGAATGATATGAACAGAAAGATAATAACTATTCCCAGACCGGGGATATGAACCTTGATCCATGCCTCCAGATAACGTTGTATTAATCCGTCTACCAGGTTAAAAAGTAAAAATATTGCATAAAACGTAAGGCCCAGGGGAGCAACATATAATAATCCCTGGAAAAAATAACCAATAATCTTTTTCATATTATTTCTTTCTTTTAAGTTCTTCCTTCTTTGATTTTGGGAGGCTCTCCACAATGATTTCATAAGAATGATCGATCAGGGATAGTACCATTTCCTTCTTCAGGCTGCCGTCCATGAAAACTGTGTTCCAGTGTTTCTTGTTAAAGTGCCAAGCCGGAGTAATCTCTGGGTGATGCTCACGCAGTTCAATTGCCAAAAAGGGGTCACACTTCAAAGTTATTCCCCTGCTGTCTTCAGAAAGATCCAATAAGGCAAACATTTTTCCTCCAACCTTAAAGACAAGGGCTGTGTCATTGAAAGGCAAACTCTCGGTTACGCCTTGTTTTTTTAAACAATAATCTCGGATCTCTTCTTGATTCACAATTTAATTGCTTATGAATGAATCCTTGAGATAGTAATAACGGATTGCATCTTAAAAAAATCTATACTTAGAAATAAGCTTTATCCGCTTACATAATGATAAAAACAAAACCCTAAAATTATTAAAAATAATGAATAGCACATAGCTTATATGTTTTTAAACCGCAATAAAAACGGTATTTTATGCCTAAGGATGGAATTATGGGAAATAAAATTTTTACATTTTTATATTGATGGAACTGCATAAATTTTACAGTTAATTTTTACCATTCTGTTTCCATTAATATTAATTAAGAATTGGAATCCCGTGTCAGCTCTTTTCAGCCTGAATTTTCAATTCATCAAGATTCTTTTTCATGCCCTCCTCCAGTGATTTGCGCATCATTGATGACCCTAATCCTTTCAAAGATTCCTTAACAATTACTTTTGTTTGTCCGCCTTCTTCGGTTAAATACCAATTATGAACTGCTTTTATCCACCAGATTCTTCCAGTCCAGCCAATCTCAGAATCTGGATTGACAGTATGTAGTTTTGATTTTATATTTAAACCACCTGCTTTCCATTTAAACGTTTTATCAACTTCAGCATTTCCATCTATCTCAACTTTTATTACACTGCTTTGCCATTCCGGCCACTTTTTAATGTTTGAAAGAATTTCAAAAACATGTTGATTAGATGCGTTTATTATGATTTCTGAGGATGCATAACATTTTGCAGTAGAATCAGCTTTTATATTCATCGCATTAACATTTAAGTTTAAAGATATAATTAAAAGAAAAAGTGCAATTAAAGTAAATTTATTCATGGCTTTTTTTCATTAAATTGAAAGTTTAGACAAGATTTAATCTGTTATTCTAAAGTAGTTTAATTTGCATTATTAGCTTCCAGGGTAAATAAATTCATTTTTTGCAATATTATGACCAGCAGAATACCTAAACTATAACTCGCAGCTAAAATATAATTTTCCATCCCTGTTTCTTTAATTGGATTGAAGCTTACGAGATTTGTGAAACACTGGTAGGCAATGTTGGTTCCCCAATGAATTCCCAGAGTAAGCCATAAAGTACCTGTTTTAACATAGCACCACATGAGCAAATAACCAAGAATTAAAAGGTAAAGCATTACATCAGGTTTTGTTAACCTGAAAATGTGGTTCAACACATAAACTGCTGCAGATATCAGAATCAGCCATTTAATGTTCAGGTTTTCTGGCCAGAATACCCGTAAATAACCTCGGGTTAGAATATCTTCCCCTAATGAAGGCAAGAGTGTGCCAATAGAGAAGATAAGTGTTTGTAAAAGAATTTGTCCCAGGTTCAATTGAAGAGAAAATCGGCTCCACCCAAATAAAACCGGAAACAAATTTGCCGAACCGGCTAGAAAAATCCCGATGATTAATCCCAGGATTAAATTTCCCCAATTTTTCCTGAAAGAATAAAATCCGTAAATTCTTAATCCATTGTGGTGCCATCGTCTGCCTATATAAAAAGAGATAAGAGCAAATAAAAGCATACCTAGTTCGAGGACCAGAATCAATGGTTTTTTATAATTGTTCTGCAGAAATTCGGGAAGATGATAGACAAGAAACAAAATTACAAAACCCTTAATCCCATAAAGAATTCCAGGTCTGCCTGACTTGATATTCCTATCATTTTTCATTCTGTCAAACTTAAATGAAACAATATGAAGCAATTTCCTGTCCGTATATCCCATTATAAATAAGAAGTATTGAACTTTGATTTACAATTTCACCCACTATTGCAAATTACATGCAGTTTGTAAACGTTTCTATTCTTTCAATTCAAAAGGAATATGTTTTCTAATTGCAAAATCATTTAATATTATAGTATCTTTAAATTCCTCCGAAACATTTCTAAGAATAAAATCTCTGTGATCAGCACCTAACAAAAAAATCATTTTCTTGCCATCATTGTTTTTAATTATTTCCAGAATATTTCGAGCAATGATTTCATCTCTTTCTTTATAAAAATCAGACAATAAATTGTATTGTGTGTCTTTTAGAAGCAGTTCCAACTGCTCATAATAAATTCGATTAATCAAATCGTATCTGCCATCATTCAATTCCTGAATTGTAGCACTCAAAACCAGTTTGTTCTTTTCGTCGTTAATTATGTCTAAAACCGAAAGACTTTTGAGCATTGTACTGTCTGTAGACAATTTCTGTTGTAATTTTTTAATGGTGCTTTTTTCTTTCCAATAGTTTTGGGGTATAGCATGACCTGCTAATTCTGCACCTAACCAGTCAAAACCTATGACCTTTTTTGTAGAAAACTTTGAAACACTGGTATACATTTCAAAAGGGTAATTATCTTTTAGATAAGAAACAGAGCTGTCAATATCTTCATTTCGTATTTCAACCCCGATAATATCCGGGTTAAACTTTTCAACAAAAGTAAAAAGTGAATCATACGAATAATTTGGGTTGATTTTATGTGCTCCGTGAATGGTACTGATAATTAATACCTCACTTTTACTAGTCTGCGCTATCCCTGAAAGAAATTGACATATTAAAAATGAGAGTGCAAATAAAGTTTTCATATTCAATTTTACTGTTATTATTAGGAAATCGATTTTTATGGCAAAGTTATCCGGGAGAATTCTATTTTATTTATCAAAGCTAGCTATCAGTAATATTTTTCCATTTCTAGTATGAATATATTTCTCAAATGCCTTTTTATATTCAGTAAGCGGATATTTTGCTGCAACAGGCATTATAAAACCTGGATTTATTAGAATTGAAATCAATACATCAATGGTATCCTTATAATTGTTTTTCGTAGTTTCATTTAACCAATTATCTATTCCAAACCCTTTAATGGTAATATTCCTGAAAATAATAGATGAATTATGGTAGGTCACATTTTCATTACTGATAAGTCCATATGAGATAAGTTTGCCAAATGGAGAAATTGTTTTTATAAGCTTGCTTATCAATTCACCACCAACTGCATCCAATACACATTTTACGCCTTTTCCCTTTGTAATTTCATTTACCCTATGCTCGATATTTGCAAAATCATCAGTAATTATTGCCGTTGCCCCTAAAGAATCTAGTTCAGAAAAATTGTCGCTATTGCGTGCAACTGCTATTGTTTTAATATTATTCAGTTTCGCAAATTGAATAATCAGCTTTGAGACAGAAGAATTGCCTGCAGTAAGTAATATCCACTCATCTTCAGTTCTGACATTTGCTTCATCCAATAATGCATAAGCCGTAATCGGATTTAAGGAAAACTGACATGCTTTTTCAACAGGAAAATCAGGAGGTAAAACAACAAGCTTATTAGCAGGTACGACAACATATTCGGCCCAAATATTTTTGTCACGAAATGCAACGAGAGATCCAATCTTCATATTTACTTTTTCGCCCAATTTATCAATAATACCAGCCCCCTCCAATCCTGCAATTTGAGGGAGAACAGGTTTTAGACGGTATTTTCCATTTATAAAAAGGATATCCGCCGGATTTATCGGGCTTGCCTGGACTTTTATTCTAACCTCATTTTCTGCAGGTTCCGGAATTGGCACTTCAGTTAGATTCAATACCTTATCAAAATCTCCTGTGCTATTGAATACAATTGCTTTCACCGCGTTATAAATTATTCCTTTATGAATTTCTTAAACCCCTCATCATACTTAGTTGGGACAAATTCAATAATCTCATATTCTGCAATTTTATTTACAAAAAAAGGATCCAGGGAAACAATATGTTCAAGCTCTTCCCTTTCAGAAATGGATGTTAGAATAATGCCTCCGGTCCTGGGATTCTTTCGCCCGGAAACAATGAAATTGTTATTCGCATATTGCTTATCAAGAAATTTAGCGTGGTCTGCGATGTATTTGTCAACTTCGCTGAGCGGTTTTATGTAGTTTACATGAATTATAAACATAGTCTGAAATTTTTAAGATAAATCCTTTTGACTTCGCTGGTTTTAAAAGACGTTGTTTTTGATTTAATATTTCTGAACATGATTCTCCTAACGTTTCGGCAATAGCTCAATTAAATCTTTTTCATCTTTCAGCAGATAGTATGCAATAAATTTCATGGGCTCTTTTTCCGAATAATTATCGAAATGAATGATTGGCGTGTCGGCTGGTTCATAGAAGGCGTCACCTGCCTTTAAAACTTTAGCCGGTTCTCCTTCAACCTGCACAAGACATTCCCCTTCAACTATTGACCCAATAACAGGGCATGGATGTTTATGAAGGGGGGCTTTTTGCCCGGCTGGAAATTCAATTTCAACTACCTTAACCTTTGAAACGGTTCTTTCCTCAAATTGAGCATCCAACAGCTCATTTCTTACTATTTTGTTTTGTGCATTTGCTTCCATACCTAGCATAATTATAATAAATAATACGGTATTTAGCTTTATAATATGACCCATAATAAGTAGTTTTAATTCACACGAAAAGCTTCACCGGCAATATAAGTATCAAAGAATTCCTGAAACTTTTGAATTTTATTATCCTTAATTTTTACAAGATGAACAAAATCTGATTCATAAACTTTACCGGTTGGTTTTGCGAGACATTTCATATAACCGCTAACTGCTACGAAATTGTCATTGGTGAGAAACTGTTTGGGTTCAAGTACTAAAATATCTTCTGCTTCTTTCCCAATATTTATCCATTCCAAAAATCCGGCATGACCTGTTCTTGTTCCACCCGCGGGGTTAAAAGGATTTTCAGGTTCTCCCCATTCTACATCCTGGCTTAATAATCCTAAAATTGTATTAATCTCTTTTTTCATAAAAGCGTTATACAATTGTTTTACGATTGCGATATTAGCGTTGTCTTCTTTCATAATTTGATATTTTTTAATTCTTCTTATGGGAAAGAATATTTAGAACGCTTCCCCAAAAGTAAAGAATACGCCATTTTGATCTTTTCCTCTTCCGTAATCAAGTCTCAGGGCTACATTATCGTTTATAGAAAAACGAATCCCTCCTCCGTAACTAAAAAGCACCTTATCCAGTTTCCCGTCACTCACATCCCCTTCGTCAACAAAGCATACGCCCGAAAACTTTTTATATACAGGGAACCTAAATTCCGTCTGAACCGAGTAGAAATTGTTTCCCCTGAAGCGATTGGAATAGTATCCCCTTAGTCTTTCCGGCCCACCCAGAGAATATCGGTATAAATAGGACGGTCTTCCAAAACTGGTGCCTCCTGAAAAGCGGGCAGCAAATACATATTTCGAGGTATATATATAATGGAAATACCTTATATCAGCCCCTAAAAGCCCTGCATTACCTGTGGTAGACGTATTGAGGCCTGAAACATTTTCGTAATAAGCAGAACCATAGAACCCTAGTTTTGTGGAACCCGGATTGTCACGCGTATCATAAATTAAACTCAGTCCCAATCCGAGATTCTGCTCATCAGGAAAAAGTCTTTGATTTAAAAGTTCACCATTCTTATCCTGAACCGATGTTTCTTTTCTGGCTCGGAAATCAGCAAAAACAGCAGCTTTTAAATGATTGGGTAAGCTGTATATAAATTCAGGCCGCGCTAAATAACGGTTCGAAAATAGTTCGATGTAATTTTCTCCGGAAGTTGTATCGTTTTCACCAAAATAATATTGCGGAAAGGTGTTAAACGTAATGGGTACTTTAAAATCTGTGTTCTTAAATATTCCGTAACGCATATAGCTTGACTGAATCTGAATTTTTCCTGGGATTGTTGCCATTACCTGAACATCTCCATAACTTGCAGGAGTGGTTAGAGGATAGATAAAACCTGCAGCGCCAAATACAAATCCTGTTGAAGGATCGTAACCGAAAACCGGGCTGATTGTATAATCATATGGATTTATCTTCTCCTTTGCCGAAAAGTCTTCTGAGGACAATTTTTCATTCCTGTCATAAACTTTTTTCCCTCCTGAATAAGTCTGTTCGATTTTACAATTGTACAAATCCATTGGGCTTTGGTCAAAGATATTGCGGTCGAGAACAGCGAAATCGGCAACATAACCGGGAGAAATCTTCCCCAACAGATTTTCCTGGCTTAAAACATAGGCTCCGTTTGCAGTATAGGATTTCACAGCTTCCTGAATACTAAGTGTTTTATTATCAAAATCTTTAAGAGCTATGCCATCAGGCATTTTGCCTGAGACGTTAATTGCCATATTAGGGAATGGATTCAATCCATCAACAAATTTGTACTTAATGAAACTGGTATCCATTCCATAAGGGAAATCGCTCGACAATGCGCCGTGGATCACGTTATATTTCAAACGGGCATCAAGCAGTTCATCTTCTCTGAGTTTACTATTCGAACTACTGTATTCCCTTAATAAAGTTGGATAATCAAAGGTTTGGGAAGCCAAAATTGTAACTGACTCCCCTAAATTCTTCAGCTCCTCCAACTGCTTTTCAGTGCAATATCCGGCATGATCAATCACATGTCTCCGGTTGTTGTTTCTTGTGCCAAGTTCATCAAGGGCATCAATAATATTTTGAAGTCCTTTTTCGCCCTGAACATGAAAAGCAAATTTATCATCCGGATGAAGCAGCAGATATTTCTTTATTTCATTTTTATCCAGATAGACGGTCCCGCCAGGTTCAATGTTCCCGGTCATGCCTGGAGGAACGGAAAGTGACATATCTTCAAACAACTTAATGAGGTGATAATGAACACGGTCAAAATCATTCTCAGGACCGATAAACCCAAGTTTCTTAATTCCCATAGGTTTCATTAGGCTTGTGGTTTGCGGTATACGGCCATAACTTCTCGTCCACATTCGCAGATTGAGGTCTCCCTTGCGCTGCAGGAATTGGTAAATTTTCATATTATAGGGCGAGAAGGTATTATCGCCAAGGGTGGTAATTCCATAGGATAATGCCAGTTCCTGTCCAATTTGAATGGCTTTTTGAATTGTTTCTTCTGAATATTTTGACCCCACTCTTTTTAATCCCTCCATTGCTGCTGCTTCGAGCAACCATCCATTCAGATTTCCGTCTTTCCCTGTTCCAATGGTACCATCTGGAATTTTGGTACGTTCGGTAAAACCCAGTTTTCGTAATCCAGCCGTGTTAGCTACTGCTGCATGACCACTCTTTAAAAAGATAATTGCAGGGGAATCTGGTAAAAGAGCGTCCAGAAATTCACGTGGAGAGTCAACTCCGGAAAGTGCTGAAAATCCAAGGTCCCTTGCCACGTAAAATCCGTCGAGCAACTGGCTTGATGTGGATTTTATTTTGTCTCTTAATTCGTCGGAATTGGCAATATCACTCAAGCTAATTTGCAATAAACCCAAAGATCCATCAATAAAGTGAATGTGGCTGTCAACAATTCCGGGAATAATTGTTTTGGCTTGTAAGTCAACTTTGTTTTCAAATTGCGAAATTCGTTGGCTTGCTATAGTATCACCTGTTTCTGAAATTATTCCATCTTCTGAAATGAAATATCCAATAAATGGTTTATTAGAATCCGATGTGAAAATATTTCCGTTGTAATACAGGATTATTTGGGAAAAATTATCCTGAGTGTAAATAAACATCAGGAAGAATAGAAACGGCATCTTTGAAAGGTAACCAGACCAGGCCAGTATTAATTTCTTCATACAAATATCAATTAAATAATCTTTTGATAAATTGCTTATACGGAAATATAATAGTTGAAATGATTTTCCAAAAACAAGTTCAAATATTCAAATGTTCAGATTAACAAATAATTTTTAACATTTTTTTAGAAACGAATCTTTAACTTTTTTTAACAAACGTTTTTAAAATTCAGTTGTTTAAAAAATGTTTAACTAAAAAAAAGAATATGAAAAGTCTTATTTCAAACTCGGAGAATTCATGGCTTTTAAGAGTAACCTTCTACCTTTCTGTATTTGCGCCACTTTACTATATTCTTGCAGCAATTGCAGTTCATTTTTTACGACCGGATTATACTTTTTTTAAGAATTATATTAGTGATTATGCTGTTGGCAGGAGTGGGATTATATACACTATTGCATACATAATTACTGCCCTGGGAACCATTTCCCTTTACATTTTAATGATAGCTAAGGTGAAGAAAAGTACTGGTTACAAGACCGGAGGAATTCTTCTCATTCTATTTGGGATCACGTATTTACTTACCGCAATTTTCCCAACTGATATTTTAGCCCCTGGAAGTTTTCCGACCACAATTTCAGGTAAAATTCATATGGGTTCAGCTATTGCAGGTTGGTTTTTCTTCATTATCGGTGCAATACTTCTAACAAAAAGAATCAAAAAAGAACCCGAATGGGACAATATATTCAAATCAGCCAATCTATTAACAATACTTTGTGTTGTATTTTTAATTTCTCTATTTGTGGTTAATTCATTAAGACTTCCTTATGCCGGACTAGCCGAGAAATTATATATTTTATCACGGGAAATATGGCTTCTTTTATTTGCTATTGGCATAAAAAATATAAATTCCATACACAAAATTGTCAAAGAAAGTGATAATTAGGAGGCCAAAAATTCCTCCCTCAATTCAATGGCCCGCCCGGAATCACACTTTAGATTAATGCGTGTTTCACCATCGGGGTTTACCAGTTTACCCCCGGAATAAATGCTCCTTTGATATGCTCAATTTCCGGTCCCTTGCCGGAAAAGCTGACTATTACCAGATCAAAGCGCGTCTCAAGCTCTGATTTGTACTTGTTTATGTAGGCTTCCGCTGCATCAACAATGAATCGCTGCTTTCCGCCTGAAAGTAATTCGTCGGCCCTCACCACATTCGCTCCGCTCCAGCTTTTCACTTCAATAATAATAAGATGATTATCCTTCTCTGCAACAATATCAATTTCTTTATGATACGAACGCCAGTTGCGATGAAGGATTCTGTAGCCATCAGAAGCCAGGTATTCTGCTGCCAGATCCTCGGCTTCACGGCCCCTGTCGTTATGCTGAGCCATAGTACCAGGATTAAGTGAATTATTTCTCGCTGAAAATCATTCTGCAATGATCCTCTTCAATACTTAATTGCACTTGTCTGCCAAAAATCAGCGTCAGATTTCTGTTTTGATGACCTGCAGGAAAAAGAAAAGAAATGGGGAAATCATATTTTTCGCATGCTTCCCGTATTATTTCAGGATAATCTTTTCCAAAGGGGACTGCATTATCCTTCAGGTCGGTGAAGCCTCCCACTACAAGACCCCGGATATTTGTGAGTGATCCGCTCAGGGAAAGGTTCAGCATCATACGGTCGATATGATAAAGGTACTCGTCAATATCTTCAATAAATAATATTTTGGTTCGCAGATCCGGCAAAAATCCCGTCCCGTTTAAACTATACAATATAGATAAATTTCCCCCTGCAATCTCTCCTGATGCATTCCCGATCCTGTTGGCCGAAAAGGAAGGAAAACTGTATTCCAGCTTTTCCCCGAAAAGAGCTTTACGAAGACTTTCAGCTGATTCTTCACTTTCCTCATCCCCGGGTTTATAGTTGAAGGGCATCATGCAATGCAGACTCTCGGTATTTAAAAAACTACTCAGATAGGAGTGAAAAACCGTAATGTCGGAAAATCCGCCAATCCATTTCGGATCCTTCTCAAAGCCTGAAAAATCGAGCTGCCGTAAAATCCGTATCGAGCCATAACCCCCACGGGCAGCAAATATAGCCCTTACATCAGTATCCTGAAGCATGTCATTGAAATCATCAGCCCTCTGGGAATCACTGCCGGAATACTGGTTTTCTTCAGCAAAAAGATTCTTCCCCAGTTTATATCTCAATCCCCATTTTTCAAGCAGAGCCAGAAAGGCTTCAATTTCTGCCATTTTAATTTTCCGGGCAGGAGCGATGATGCCAACATGGTCTCCGGGTTTAAGGTATGGGGGGGTGTTCATGGGTGTGTGTTCAAGGGAGTGCGTTCATGAGGGTGCGTTCATGAGGGTGCAAATTAGGAAAAATTTGGGAAATATTTGAAAGCAGGTAACGAACGTTACGTCCGTAACGATCGTAACGACCGTCACCTGCTTTTCCAAATTCCAACATATTCCTCCATCCCATATCCATTTTTATTATCTTTGCGGTTTATTTTAAGAATCATCAACACCTTCATGAAAGAGTATAAAAGATACACCCTTACGGCTGCCCTGCCCTATGCCAATGGCCCAATACATTTTGGTCACCTGGCCGGCGTCTATATTCCCGCCGATATTTTTGCCCGTTATCTGCGCGGAAAATCCCTGGATATCATATTTGTCTGCGGATCGGATGAGCACGGGGTTCCTATAACCATAAAGGCTAAAAATGAAGGTGTAAGTCCACAGGATGTGGTTGATAAATATCATTCCCTCAACAAGGAATCGTTCGAAAGACTGGGAATAAGTTTTGATATTTATTCCCGCACCACCTCCCCGGTTCACTATGAAACCGCTACAGAATTTTTCAAAACCCTTTACAATAAAGGTGAATTTATAGAAAAGACAACCGAACAATATTATGATCCGGAGGCGGAGCAGTTCCTGGCCGACCGGTACATAACCGGTACCTGTCCGCGTTGCGGAAACGAGAACGCCTACGGTGACCAGTGTGAAAATTGCGGATCATCCTTAAATGCCACGGATCTTATCAATCCTCAATCCATGATCTCCGGAGCTGTTCCGGTTCTGAAAGAGACGAATCACTGGTTTCTTCCCCTGGATAAATATGAGGCTTTTCTCAAAAAATGGATTTTGGAAGACAATAAACACTGGAAGCCGAATGTTTACGGACAGTGTAAATCCTGGCTCGACGGTGGTCTTCAGCCACGTGCGGTTAGCCGCGATCTGGATTGGGGAATACCTGTTCCGGTTAAGGGTGCAGAAGGCAAAGTTCTGTATGTCTGGTTTGATGCGCCCATAGGCTATATTTCTGCAACCCGCGAGCTGACGCCAGACTGGGAGAAATACTGGAAAAGTGAGGATACCCGCCTGATACATTTTATCGGAAAAGACAATATCGTCTTTCATTGCATTGTATTCCCCGCCATGTTGAATGCTGAAGGAAGCTATATTCTTCCTGAGAATGTTCCCGCAAACGAGTTTCTGAATCTCGAGGGTGACAAGCTCTCCACATCCCGTAACTGGGCCGTATGGCTGCACGAGTACCTCGATGAATTCCCCGGAAAGCAGGACGTTCTGCGTTATGTGCTTTGTGCCAATGCACCGGAAACCAAGGATAATGACTTTACATGGAAGGATTTCCAGGCAAGGAACAATAATGAACTGCTTGCCATTTTCGGAAATTTCGTTAACCGTACCATGGTTCTCACTCATAAATATTTCGGGGGAAAGGTTCCTGCCCAGGCAGAGCTTTCTGATTTCGACCATGAGGTCCTGGAACAGTTCGAAAAGTCAAAACAGGCTATTGAAAAGAGCCTTGATACCTTCCGCTTCCGCGAAGCTCTTAAGGAGGCAATGGATCTTGCCCGACTTGGCAACAAGTACCTTGCGGATACCGAACCCTGGAAAATATTTAAAACAGATCCGGAGCGCGTCAGGACCATTCTGAATATTTCACTTCAGCTTACTGCCAATCTGAGCATTTTGTTCGACCCCTTTCTTCCGGATACATCATCCAGACTCAGAAAGATGATTGATCTTAAAAATTTCAGCTGGGCTGACGGGGGACGAAAGGACCTGCTGGAAGTAAATCATTTACTCAACCAGCCTGAGTTGTTGTTTGAAAGAATTGAAGACGAGGTAATAGAAGCTCAGCTTCAGAAACTAAAAAATAATAAACTGGATAACGAAAACAAAGCCCTTGTCAGTGAGCCATCAAAGTCTGCTGTCAGTTTCGATGATTTTGGAAAAATGGATATAAGGGTTGCTACCATACTTTCAGCAGAAAAAGTTGCCAAGACGAAGAAGCTTATGAAATTACTGGTAGATACAGGTATTGATAAAAGAACCGTGGTTTCAGGGATTGCCGAATTTTTTGAACCTGAAAATCTTGTGGGGCAGAAGGTATGTATCCTCCTTAATCTTGAGCCAAGGGAAATAAAAGGTATACAATCGCAGGGAATGATACTTCTTTCGGAAAATGCTGACGGAAAACTATTCTTTGTTGAACCAAGGCCCGAGGCTGTGAACGGCAGTATGGTAAAATAAATGCTGTCTCAGTCTGTGTTAAACTCTGCCTGAGTAGCAAAATACTTGCTTTCGCCTCTCCAGAAAAACTTCATATAGTGTTTGCTGTAGTGCAGGTTCACGCGCTCACTATTCAGGGCGGCTTCCTGCAGCGTATGAATTACAAGGCTGTCTTTTCCGGCAACTGAGAAATCAAATGTTTCAGAAAGACTGCCTGCCCTGTTTGAGGATTCCAGGCTTAGCCTCCCTTCGTATGTTTTAAATAACAATCCTTTCTCACTTATTTTTAAAACCCTTCCGGCTATCACCCCTGATTCAACGGTTCCCCAGTAGGCAAAGGCAAGAAATGCCAGAAGGGCAAGAACAAGAATCAACAATAAACGCTTAAAAAAAGTGATTGTTTTTCGTTTGGTTCTTTGAAAGAAGGTATCCTCACTCATTTTTCAGACTTAGCAGCCAGGCGGCGTTATTTTTTGTTTTTTGCTTAAACTTTTGAAGTTCCTGCAATCCTGCATTTTTATCACTGAACGACATGGCGCTTACCCTGTAGAGTTTATCTCCCTGCTGAATTACAACAGCAGGATAACCTTTCTCAGTAAGTTCCTGTTGAAGGATTCCAGCGTTCACCTTGTCCTTGAAACTGCCTGCAATGATGTGAAATTCTTTATATTCGGAAGGATTAACTGTCTTAGGCTCAAGTACCACAATTTTTTCTTCAGGAGCCTTTGTTTCCTTTATTGACAGGGCATTTTCCTGCATGGTCATTGAGTCGATCGCATCCCCCAGATCACTGTTCAGACTCGATTCCAGATCCCAGTTCTCATCTTCCGGAAACAGGCCGGTTTTATCATCCTGTCCGTGGCTGAAGATGGACATACCAGGTCCGTCGAGGAGGTTGGTAGTCATCTTTACCAGAACAAAAGATATCAAAATGACAATTATAGCACCGGTTAGTATCCAGAATAAACTACGCGAACTTTTAAGCTCTTTTGGTGAGGGGGGATCAATTTGCGGAGGAGGTATTATTGCACCTGACTCATGCTTAATCTTACTCGGTTTTTCTTCCTTCACCTCAGCAGAAGCATGAAGCTCTTCCTTTTTTGTAAATTCTTCAACAGGGGCGATATCCTCCGTCGACTCTTCAATAGGATCAATTTCAAAGGATTCGAGTCCGAAAGATTCAACACCCACATTAAAAGATGGATCCTTCTCAAACCTTAAAACATTTTCCTCATCCCTGAACAGGGTTCCAAAACCTTCAAGAGGGAACTTTTCACCTTTATTCAGTGCAAAAAGAATCTCATCGATAAATTCAAGTACTTTCTGAGCGGCCTCATCCTGTGATATCTCTTCCGCATTGGCGAGTGCCTTTGCAAGCTTTCCGTCGTCCAGACTGTTTTCCTGGTTGAAAAACACCGTCGCAGATGGAGGAGAAATTTTATTCCCCTTAATCCTGGACGATTTTTTTCGGATTTCAAATGAACCCAGTCCTGGAAGCGTCAGGCTTTCATTGAAAAGCAATTGATCCTTAATGTATTCTATCAGAGCCAATTTCGAAATTTTTAACAAATTTATAAAAAAAGGCCTTCACCCTCTTTATGAAAAGGACAAAGTTACTAACGATTTTGCCAAATTGAATTATTTCATGTGATTGTTATTAATTACCTTTGTGTTCCTCCAAAACCAAACTGTGAATGAAGGAAATAAAGATGGTCGATCTTTACGGCCAATACAGCAGGATAAAAGAAGAAATTGACAAGGCTCTTCAAAATGTGATTGAAACCACCGCATTCATTAAGGGCCCAGAGGTGAAATCTTTTGAAAATGCTCTCAGCAATTATCTTGGTGCAGCCAGGGTTATTTCATGTGCCAATGGAACTGATGCCCTGCAGATAGCTCTTATGGCACTTGAGCTGAAACCGGGTGATGAAATTATTACCACTCCATTTACTTTCGTTGCAACCGTGGAGGTTGTGAAATTATTGGGACTGAAACCCGTCTTTGTTGATATTGAGGCCGGGTCGTTCAATATGGATACAGAAAAACTGGAATCGGCCATTACCCCAAAAACAAAAGCCATTGTGCCCGTCCATCTTTTTGGTCAGTGTTCCAATATGGAAAAGATTCTAAGTCTTGCCAAAAAGCATGGCCTATATGTGATTGAAGATGCCGCACAGAGCCTTGGGGCAGACTATATATTTGCCGATTCTCATCGCAGGAAATCAGGAACCATGGGAACCATAGGCTGCACCTCTTTCTTCCCATCCAAAAACCTTGGAGCATTTGGGGATGGCGGTGCACTTTTTACCAATGACCTTGCGATAGCCGAAAAATTATCTGCAGTGGTGAACCACGGAATGATTAAGAGATATCACTACGATTATGTGGGGGTAAATTCCAGGCTTGACACACTTCAGGCGGCCATACTCAGCGTTAAATTAAAATATCTCGATGAGTTTAACACGGCCCGAAGGACTGCAGCAGATTTTTATGATAATGCCCTCATGGGATTGCATAATATTTCCATTCCTGTGCGCATGAAATACAGCGATCATATCTTTCATCAATATACTCTCAGGGTTAAGCAGGGACAGAGAGATGCCTTGAAAACCGCGCTTGAAAAAGCATCGGTTCCCTGCATGATTTATTATCCCCTCCCTCTTCACCTTCAAAAAGCTTATGCAGACCTGGCTTATAAAAAAGGTGATTTCCCTGTGGCTGAAAAAGCCTGCGGGGAGGTGCTTTCCCTTCCCATGCATACCGAGCTTGATGAAGAACAGCAGCATTTTATCACAGAAAGAATAATTGAATTTGTAAATTAGCAGTCTGGAAATATCTCCCTTAAGATAGTAACAGAGAAGAAATGAATAAACCCGTTGATTATTTTGTACACGAATCATCCTATATCGATGAAGGATGCCGGATTGGAAAGGGAACGAAAATCTGGCATTTCTGCCACATCATGACAGATTGTTCCATTGGAGAAAATTGCAATATAGGTCAGAATGTAGTGGTATCTCCCGGTGTAAAACTTGGAAACAATGTTAAGGTACAGAACAACGTTTCCATTTATACCGGGGTTATCTGCGAGGATAATGTGTTTCTGGGTCCATCAATGGTGTTTACAAATGTAAGCAATCCAAGAAGTTCGGTTGTTCGGAAAGACCGCTACGAGGAAACCCTGGTAAAGGAAGGTGCCAGCATAGGTGCAAATGCAACCATTATCTGTGGAAACACCATTGGCCGTTATGCTTTTATTGGTGCAGGAGCCGTTGTAACCCGGGATGTTCCCGACCACTCGCTTACCATCGGTAATCCGGCCCGCCACGTTGGGTGGATGAGCGAATATGGCCATCGTCTGAATTTCGATGGAGAAGGAATTGCCATTTGCCCGGAAAGCAAGGAAAAATATTTACTCGATAATATGATTGTTAAAAAATTACCCAAATAAATCAAAGCATTGGAAACCAAAAAAAACTTTGCGATAATTGGCGTTGCAGGATATATAGCAGTTCGCCATCTCAAAGCCATAAAAGAAACAAATAATGTTCTTCTTGCAGCGCTGGATAATTTCGACAGTGTTGGCTTTATTGACAGTTATTTTCCCGACGCTGATTTTTTCGTTGAATTTGAGCGCTTCGACCGGCATATTGATAAACTTAAAAGGTGCGGCAAGAAAGTGGATTATGTAAGCATATGCTCGCCCAATTATCTCCACGATTCCCATATTCGTTTCGCCCTCAGGAATGATGCGGATGCTATTTGCGAGAAACCCATGGTTCTGAATCCCTGGAATATTGATGCCCTTCAGAATTTTGAAAAGGAAACCGGCCGCAGGGTTTACAATATCCTGCAACTTCGCCTTCACCCTTCAATTTTGGCTCTGAAGAAACGTATCGAGGAAAGCCCGGCAGATAAAATACATGAAATCGATCTATCCTATATTACCAGCCGCGGAAACTGGTACCATTTCTCATGGAAAGGAGATATTCAGAAGTCAGGAGGAATAGCAACCAACATAGGTGTTCACTTTTTCGACATGCTTACCTGGATTTTCGGGGGAGTTAAAACCAACACCGTTCAGCTTCTGCAGAAGGATAAAGCTGCCGGTTACCTTGAACTGGAAAAAGCAAGGGTACGCTGGTTCATGAGCATCGATTACAATGATGTACCAAAAGAATATCAGGAAAAAGGACAACGCACATTTCGTTCGATAACGGTTGATGGCGATGAACTTGAGTTCAGCGGTGGTTTTACGGATTTACATACTCAGACATATCAGGCGATTCTCGCCGGAAAAGGTTATGGGCTTGAGGATGCCCGGACATCCATTGAAACCGTTTACAATATCCGTAACGCAACAGCAACAGGACTAAAAGGTGAAGTTCACCCCATGGCAAAAGCTTTAAAACTCTAAAGAATGTATACCGAATTAATAGAAGGAAAAAATAAACTTGCAGTAATCGGACTGGGATATGTAGGTCTCCCGATTGCTCTTGAATTTGCAAGGAAAATTCAGGTTATTGGTTTTGATATTAAACCATCCCGCATTGACCTGATGAAAAGAAAGATTGACCCAAGTAACGAGCTTCAATCCGAAGATTTTGAAAACTGTAACATACATTTTACGGCTAATAAGGACGAGCTGCACGATGCTAATTTTTTTGTTGTTGCTGTTCCCACACCCATCGATGAACATAAAAAACCTGATCTCTTTCCTCTTCTAAGCGCAACTGCCACAGTTGGAAAGGCCCTGAAGAAAGGTGACTATGTAGTGTATGAATCGACTGTTTATCCCGGTTGCACGGAGGAAGACTGTATCCCTATTCTCGAAAAGGAATCGGGACTGAGCTATATGAAGGATTTTAAGGTTGGATTTTCGCCGGAACGCATAAACCCTGGGGACAAAAATCATACTCTGACAAAAATCATGAAAGTCACTTCGGGTTGCGATGCCGAGTCGGCCGAAGAAATTGCCAAAACCTACGAACTGATCATTACCGCCGGAGTTCACAGGGCAAGCTCCATTAAAGTGGCAGAGGCGGCAAAAATTATTGAAAATACCCAGAGAGACATCAATATTGCCTTCATGAATGAGCTGTCCATGATTTTCACCAAAATGGGTATCAATACCTATGAAGTACTGGAGGCTGCCGGCACCAAATGGAATTTCCTTAAATTTTATCCCGGACTGGTGGGAGGTCACTGTATTGGTGTTGACCCCTATTATCTTACTTATAAATCGGCCCGTTACGGTCACCATGCCCAGATCATCAATGCCGGCCGTTCCATAAATGACGGTATGGGAGAGCACGTTGCCCGTGAAATTGTTCAGAAACTTGTTTCCGTGGGAAAAGAACTGAAACATTCGCGTGTACTGGTTATGGGAATTACTTTTAAGGAAAATGTAAGTGATATCAGAAATTCCAAGGTTGTGGATGTTATAAAGGAGCTGAAGGGTTTCGGACTTCAGGTTGATGTTATCGACCCACATGCTTCACCCGATGAGGTTAAGGAAGAATATGGACTTGAACTCTCGTCCACGGTTAATCCCCGTTATGATGCCATTGTAGCTGCCGTAAGCCATGATGAGTTCCTGACTAAGGATGAAAAATATTTCAGGGGAATCGTTCATGAGCCCGCCATTATAGCTGACCTCAAGGGTATTTACAGGGATAAAATAAAACATCTGGTATACTGGAGTCTTTAATTATTGTAAGCAGAAAGAAATGAAAAAAATGATTCTTGTTACCGGTGGTACCGGATATATTGGCTCACATACTTCTGTTGAGCTCATCAATGAAGGCTTTGAAGTCCTTATTGCCGACAATCTTTCAAACTCAGATATTTCAGTTCTGGATGGCATAGAAAAAATTACCGGAACCAGGCCCTTATTTGAAAAAACGGATTTGTCGGATGCAATCCAGACCCAAAAACTCTTTGAAAAATATCCCGGAATTTCCGCCATTATACATTTCGCAGCCTATAAGGCTGTAGGCGAATCCGTTTCCATCCCCCTGAAATATTATTACAATAATCTTAACTCCCTCATGCTCCTTTTGAAAAATATGGAGGAAAAAGGGATTCAAAATCTTGTATTTAGCTCATCCTGTACGGTTTACGGCGAACCCGACACCCTCCCTGTAACAGAATCATCAGCAATCAAACCGGCCAGTTCACCCTATGGAAATACCAAGCAGGTTTGTGAAGAAATATTAAGAGATACTTCTGCTGCAAATGATAATCTCAAAATAATCTCCCTGCGATATTTTAATCCCATCGGGGCCCATCCCTCAGCGCTCATTGGTGAATTGCCCCTTGGTATTCCTAATAACCTTGTACCTTTTATTACTCAAACTGCCATTGGTCTGAGAGAGGAACTTAAGGTTTTCGGAGTTGATTACAATACACCCGACGGTTCGGCCATCCGCGATTATATAAATGTTGTCGACCTTTCAAAGGCACATGTAACAGCCATTAAGCGACTGCTTGAAAATAAAAACAGGAAAAAGCTCGAGACATTTAACCTGGGTACAGGCAATGGTTTTTCTGTGCTTGAGGTGATTAAAGCCTTTGAAAAAGCCAGCGGCGAAAAGCTGAAATATAAAATTGTCGGTCGCAGAGAGGGCGATGTGGAGAAAGTTTATGCCGATACTCAGCTGGCAAATACTGAGCTGGGATGGAAGGCCGGGACAGGTCTCGAGGAAACGCTGCTTTCTGCCTGGAAATGGGAAAAACAGCTTAGAAAAAACAAAAATCAAGCTAAATGAAAACAATACTTATTACCGGTGGAGCCGGATTTATCGGATCGCATGTAGTCAGACTCTTTGTAAATAAGTATCCTGATTACAAAATCATTAATCTGGATAAGCTTACCTACGCCGGTAATCTTGAAAATATCAGGGACATTGAAAAAAAACCGAATTATGAATTTGTAAAGGGAGACATTGTTGACGAAGCCTTTGTATCTGAGCTTTTTAAAAAGTATAATTTTTCGGGAGTTATTCATCTGGCAGCCGAATCGCATGTTGACCGCTCTATATCCAATCCAACAGAGTTTATCTTTACGAATATTATCGGTACGGTAAACCTGCTGAATGCAGCAAGAGCCAAATGGTCAGAAAATTTCAACGATAAATTATTCTACCATATTTCAACCGATGAAGTATATGGCAGTCTGGGTGAGGAGGGACTATTCACGGAGAGCAGCCCTTACGATCCCCGCAGTCCGTATTCGGCATCCAAAGCCAGCTCCGACCATCTGGTAAGGGCCTGGTATCATACATTTAAGCTGCCGGTAGTGCTTTCAAACTGTTCCAATAACTATGGCCCCAACCAGTTCCCGGAAAAACTGATTCCACTTGCCATAAACAATATTAAAAACATGAAGCAGGTTCCTGTTTACGGGAAAGGGGAGAATATTCGTGACTGGCTGTTTGTGGAAGATCATGCCAGGGCTATTGATCAGATATTTCACAGGGGAAAAGCGGGTGAGACATACAACATTGGTGGCATCAACGAGTGGAAAAATATCGACCTTATACAGCTGCTTTGTAAAATCATGGACGAAAAGCTGAAAAGAAATCCCGGAACTTCGGCTTCTCTCATCAGTTTTGTGAAAGACCGGGCCGGACACGACCTTCGGTATGCCATCGATTCATCAAAACTTCAGAAAGAGCTTAGCTGGGCACCATCGCTGCAGTTTGAGGAAGGACTGGCAAAAACAGTAGATTGGTATCTGGAAAACGAAGCCTGGATGAACAATGTTATGACAGGTGACTACGAGAAATACTACGAAAAGCAGTATATTAAAAGGTAGCTGGCCTTAATTCCTATTCTACGGTTACGGATTTCGCAAGATTTCTTGGCTGGTCAACATTACATCCCCGCAGAACAGCAATGTGATAGGCAATAAGCTGCAGAGGTATAACCGACAATAGTGAGGTGAGTTCTTCCATTGCTTCAGGAATTTCCAGCACATGATCGGCCATGTTCCGGATTATGGTATCCCCTTCCGAAACAATTGCAATTACAATTCCATTTCTTGCTTTAACTTCCTGGATGTTGCTTACTATTTTTTCGTACGACTTATCATTGGTGGCAATTACAACCACCGGCATATTTCTGTCGATCAGGGCTATGGGTCCGTGCTTCATTTCAGCAGCGGGATAGCCTTCGGCATGTATGTAAGAAATCTCTTTTAACTTCAGTGCACCTTCCAGAGCCACCGGAAATGAGTATCCTCTTCCCAGATAAAGGAAATTACCGGCATTCTGGTATTCCTCAGCAATGGCCTTATATTTTGCATCATGAGTAAGTATTCTCTCAATCTTTTCAGGTATTCCTGATAACTCCTCAATCAATCTCCGGTACCTTGATTCTTCGAGCACCCCCTTTTTATAACCGGTAAGAATCGCCATCATGGCCAGAACCGTAACCTGAGCCGTGAATGCTTTTGTAGAGGCAACACCAATTTCAGGGCCGGCATGCATATAAACCCCGGCATGGGTTTCTCTTGAAATACTTGAGCCAACCACATTGCAGATACCCAGAACAAGTGCACCACGATCTTTGGCAAGCTGAATGGCTGCAAGGGTATCAGCTGTTTCTCCGCTCTGACTTATGGCAATTACAATATCGTCTTTGTCGATCAACGGGTTGCGGTAGCGGAATTCAGAAGCATATTCAACCTCAACGGATATCCGGGCAATATCCTCAAAGAGGTATTCACCGACCATCCCTGCATGCCAGGATGTGCCGCAACCAATGATAACAATACGCTTTGCATGTACAAGCCTTTCTTCAACACTAAAAAGTCCGCCCAGATGTATGGAAGCTTTATCATGTGAAACTCTTCCCCTGAAAGTATCAAGGATAGAACGGGGCTGTTCAAAAATTTCCTTCAGCATAAAATGATCGTAACCATTCTTTTCAATTTCGCTGATTCCTAGGTCAACCTTCTGAATGTTAGGAATGAGTTTATCGTTCTTAATGGTTTTTAAAACGAGTTCATCGCGGCTTATAACGGCAACATCTTCGTTATTGAGATAAATAACCCTATCGGTATATTCAATAATGGGTGTGGCATCGGATGCAACAAAATACTCACCTTCACCAATACCAAGCACGAGGGGGCTGCTCTTGCGCGCAGCAATCATTTTATCGGGTTCGCGGTTGCATAAAACCACAAGTCCGTAGGCACCAACCACCTTAGTTAAGGCAAGCCTAACGGCCAGTTCAGCACTTACGTTTCCCTTTAAATAAATATACTCAATAAGATTGGCAAGAATTTCAGTATCCGTTTCGGATTTAAAAACATAACCACGATCAGTAAGGCGGGATTTTAATGAAGTGTAATTTTCAATTATACCATTGTGAATAATGGTAAAAATTCCATTCATGGAAAGGTGAGGATGAGCATTTATATCGTTGGGTTCGCCATGAGTTGCCCAACGCGTGTGACCAATTCCCAGGGTTCCGCTAATGTCGCCTGATTCAACAAATTTCTCCAGGTCTGAAACTTTACCCTTTCGCTTGTAAATGGTTGTTTCACCATTTAAAAGTGCTATGCCGGCTGAATCATATCCCCGGTATTCAAGCCTTTTCAAGCCATTTATTAGAATCGGATAGGCATTTCTGTATCCAATATATCCAACGATCCCACACATATTAATACAATTCTGTATAAACTACCTTTAATTTCATCGGTTTTGACGATACATTCCCGTTTCTCACAATAACCCTGTTAGCGGAAGTATTGGTTGCGGTAGGCAAAAGCAAAAGCCTGGAATTTTCAATATCGCCTCGCAAATACGATTGAAGATGTAAACCAATATTAAATACGTAAGAATATATTGCTCCGTCGAATGTTCCGTCAAAATATTTTCCGGTAAGATCTACCCTGTAATCGTACATGAAATGGTACGAACTATCATCATCGAGGGTAAAGAGGGATAAAATGGGAGGATAATTATCCCTTGTGAGACCCGGGTATTCCAAAGAATCGACCGGAATTATCAGCTCTGCCTTATTGATTGAAATATTTCCTTTTTCCTTCCATTTTTCAAGTTCAGGAAAACTGATGATGCTGTTGGTTCCTGCAAGTCCCTCAAGAAAAATCAGAGAATCACCTGCCTCGGGTTTATCAAGATTAACAGAAACCGGCGAGCCGCTGTAATCGTGTGTAAAGGCATTTGCCTTGGCAGCAAAACTGGAAAAGGCCATTTCATATCCAACTGAATCACCGTTGGCATACAACACCATCCCGGAACTTCTGAAAAGAGTCATATCAAAATATGAAAACCCTCCCTTTTGGCTTACAGGATCAACTCTAATGTACAAACCCTTGAACTCATTCTGGAAATCAACCACATCCTGAAAAACAGAATCAGGAAGAGTAGCAAATTTCGCAATAAAATCAGGATCGGTAACTGAGAAATGAACGAGTGTGTCGCCCACAACATATGATGTGCTGGCAATTTCAGTTGCCATATCAGAATAGTCTGCCGGGTTTAAATCTGAAAAATAGGTAGTGTCCAGACGCAGTTTTTCATTGAGTTCGTAGATTTTCAGGTTCATCTGACTAGCTGAATCTCCGTAATATCCGGCGGAGGCAAGGTAGATTACGAGGGAGTCAACCGTTCTTGTTGAATCAACCGATTTTAGTACCAGTGGATAAAACTGAGTGAGGATGGAGGCTGAGGAAGTACCAAAAACACTGTCCTTAAGACTTCCCAGAAGATATAAATCGTTTGTGGAGGTTGGGCGCCTTACTCCTGTGGAGGTATAAGCTCTTACCAGAGTACTGGAGTCAACCACCAGGTTCAGATTATCAGAAGACGGCAGTAGGTTCCGGCCTAGAAAGTCAGCATCCTTCTTACAGGAATTTGAAAGTAAAATAAAAAGAAAAATCAGGGTGGAGGTAAATATGAATCCAATATTGATATTTGTCCTGCCTTTTAAACGCGTTCCAATAATACTCATCACTTCGCTTCGGTTAATATTTTATCGTAGAAAACGGAATATGCGTCAATATAGTCTTCAGGGTCCTGATAATTTAACACCTTGTTACCTGATTCCTTAATAATTTTTTCAATTCCGGCAGCTAAGTTCTTACTACCCATGATTATACCATCGGAATATTTGAAGGCTATTCTGGCAAGACTTTCAAATGTGGGCTCTTTTAATTCAGCCTCAACCTCAGCATCAATACCGTCAAATTTAATTTTCTTAATGAAGTTTGAATCCAGCACCTCGTTATAGCTGTCGTTATAAGCTGAGAAAACCAGTTTGGAATTCATAAAAAGAGGATCCTCACTATATGATTTTTTAATGTAAAGGGGCACCAGGCTTGTGAACCAGCCATGACAGTGAATAATGTCCGGAGACCATCTAAGTTTTTTTACAGTTTCAATAACTCCCCGGGCAAAAAATATCATCCTTTCATCATTGTCCTTATAATGCTTTCCCTTGGAATCCTTTAAAACAAATTTGCGATGGAAATAATCATCATTGTCAATAAAGTACACCTGCATACGGGCTGACTGAATGGAAGCAACCTTAATAATCAGGGGGTGATCGGTGTCGTCGATGATAAGATTCATTCCGGAAAGACGAATTACTTCATGAAGCTGGTTGCGTCTCTCGTTGATGTTACCAAACCGAGGCATAAAAGTTCTGATTTCCTTGCCCTTCTCCTGTATACCCTGAGGAAGATTTCTGCCTATTAATGACATTTCCGACTCGGGAAGGTATGGCGTAATTTCCTGTGAAATAAATAAAACTTTAATGTTTTCCATTATAACCTTGATTGGTTTTTAAAAACAGACAAAGATACGAAAATTATTGAGACCTTAAACAGGAAAATAATGGCATGGAGGCCTCTCCTTACAGAATTGAATTGATGTTTTTTGAATTTTACTGCGAATAATCTCTATTTTTGCGCATATTTCAAAAATTTATGGAGCTGATACAAACCAAAGCTGATCTCTTCACATATATGAAATCTGAAGGTTTCGGTGAAAAGTTGATCGGACTTGTTCCAACTATGGGAGCCCTTCACAAAGGTCATCTTTCACTTATTGAAACGGCCGCAGGACTATGTGAACGGGTGATGGTAACCATATTTGTAAACCCCACTCAGTTTAACGATCCGAATGACCTTCGCAATTATCCCAGGAACCTGGAAAAAGATCTGGAGCTGCTTGCTGCTCAGGGAATGACCGACATTGTTTTTGCTCCGGGGGAGAAAGAAATATATCCTGAACCCGACACAAGAGTCTTTGATTTTGGCCAGCTGGATAAGGTCATGGAGGGGGCTCACCGTCCGGGCCATTTTAACGGAGTTGCTCAGGTGGTAAGCAGACTCTTTGATATAACCCGGCCAAACATGGCCTTTTTTGGACAAAAAGATTTTCAGCAGCTTGCCGTTATTCGCGAATTGGTAAGGAAAATGAAGTATCCCATTGAAATAATAACCTGCCCGATAATCCGGGAAGACGACGGGCTTGCCATGAGCTCACGGAACCAGTTGCTTAATCCTGAAGAAAGGAAGCATGCAGCACAGATTTCCAAAACCCTGTTTCGTGCCCGGGAACTTGCTGCCTCAATGGACCCGGAAAAACTTTGCGATTGGGCTGTTAAGGAATTAAATTCCGACCCGCTTATCCAGGTGGAATATTTTCAGATTGTTGACAGCCAGACCCTTCTGCCTGCTGATAGCTGGGATTCTCCGTGTAAAAAGCAGGCCTGCGTTGCCGTAAAACTTGGAAAAATAAGACTGATCGATAATATAAATTTTGATTAAATTTGCAATTGATAAGAGCCAGCATCTTTAAAATTTTTCTTACTCTTACCCGTTCTTATTACTTATAGTGCAAAACTAATCCCGATGCAAATCGAAATACTGAAATCAAAAATTCACAGGGTTACCGTTACTGAGTCCAATCTGAATTATGTTGGAAGCATTACCATTGATCCCATACTTATTAAAGCGGCAAACCTCGTAGCCGGTGAGAAAGTCCAGGTAGTAAATATCAATAACGGGGAAAGATTTGATACATATGTAATTGTGGGCACACCCGACAGCGGGCAAATATGTCTGAATGGTCCTGCCGCCCGCAGAGTCGCAGTTGGCGATATTATTATAATTATTTCCTACGCCACTATGGACTTTGAAGAAGCAAAGACATTTAAGCCCTGGGTTATTTTTCCCGATACCGCAACCAATAAATTAATTTGATCCTCCCTTGAAAAATTTCATAATCAAAGCTCTAAAGTTCCTCGGCTTCCTGTCGTTTGGTATACTCTTGATGTACTTTGCCTTTAAAGGCATAAGTTTTGAAAAAATAATGGAAGACCTGAAGAATGTAAATTACTGGTGGGTCCTCTTATCCCTCTTATTTGCCTTCCTGGCCTATATAGCCAGGGCCTATCGCTGGAATATCCTGATTGAACCCCTGAATTATAAACCTCCCTTCACCTCTACCCTTTATTCCCTTATGGTAGGATATCTTGCAAATTTTGCATTTCCAAGAATAGGTGAAATAACCCGCTGCGCCTCTCTGGCAAAAAAAGAAAAAATTCCGGTCGATAAACTCATTGGTACGGTTATCGTTGAGAGGGCCGTTGATCTGCTGTCGCTGTTTATTTTGCTGATTTTTCTGCTGATAATACGGATCGACACCTTTGGATCTTTCCTGGGCGACAGTGTGTTTGAACCCCTTTCAGAAAAAATTTCAAGTACTTTGAACTTCTCCTGGTTCATCTGGGTCGTTATTGCCGGAACTCCCCTGGCCTTTATTGCCCTATATTTTATTTTCCGTCAGCAACTGGCAAAAATTGCCGTGGTAAATAAGGTGAAAAATATGGTGAAAGGAGTATTGTCGGGTTTAAAGACAGTCTACAAGATGAAGCGTCGCTGGGAATTTATTTTCTATTCGGTCCTTATCTGGTTCCTGTATTTAATGATGACCTGGGTTGTGGTCTTTTCCCTTCCTGCTACCTCAGGACTTAAGCTCGTTGACGGTCTGTTTATTCTTATTATTGGCGGTCTGGGAATGTCGGCACCGGTGCAGGGAGGAATTGGCGCATTCCACTGGATAGTATCCAGGGGTCTGGCCAGTGTTTATGCCTTTATCACTCTTGAAGACGGACTGGTTTATGCAACTATTGCACATGAATCTCAGGCCCTGTTTGCCATTCTGTTTGGATCAATATCATTTTTTCTTTTGATATCAAGAAAGGAAACCGGAAAACCTATAGCTCCAAAGACTCCCCGAAAGTCAAAAAACTCCCTGAAATGAACTCCCTGGATATCATAAAAACCAAAATTATTACCGACTGGAATCAATTACCCCGGATTATTGAACAGTGGAAAAAGGCTGGAAATAAAATCGTTTTTACCAACGGATGCTTTGATATTATCCACAGGGGACATATGGAGCTCCTTTCGAAGGCATCAGATCTCGGGAATAAACTGATTATCGGATTAAATTCCGATTCATCCGTCAGAAATCTGAAAGGCGAAGGCCGACCTTTGCAGGACGAACTGTCCCGTTCACTGGTTATGGCCGGTTTTTCCTTTGTCGATCTGGTTGTGCTTTTCCCCCAGGAAACGCCTCTGGAGCTTATTCAGCTCATTCTTCCGGATATTCTGGTAAAGGGAGGTGATTATAAAGCCAGTGAAATTGTTGGCTACGATACGGTTACAAAAAATCATGGCCAGGTGATTACCATTAATTTTGTTGAAGGCTATTCAACCACCTCCATCGTAAATAAAATGAAGGGCTAGATTTTTGGAAGCTTCAGACATAATTCTGAAACTTTGTAGTATATTGGATTTGCATTTTATCGCATGAAAAGGACGGGGATGCATTTCAAAATCCGCTGACGGAACATCCGCTTCAGTTTTTTCTCTCCTCCTCCTAAAAAAATATTCCATGGCAAAAACAAAAACTGTATACGTATGTCAGAACTGCGGCGCCGATTCCCCAAAGTGGGTTGGTAAATGCCAGTCGTGCGGTCAATGGAATACCTATGTGGAAGAAATCCTGACCAAAAAATCCGGTTCCCTGTCTTTTACATCTCTGGGAGAGCCTGCCAGGGTGGAGAAATTAAAAAATATCAGCGTACAGACCACCCGGCGAATCGATACCGGAGATGCAGAGTTCAACCGGGTTCTGGGAGGTGGTATTGTGTCCGGATCGCTCATTCTGCTTGGCGGAGAACCGGGTATAGGAAAATCCACCCTTGTCCTTCAGCTGGCTTTGAAGCTTTCCCATATTAAAGTTCTTTATGTTTCGGGGGAGGAAAGCAGTCAGCAGCTGCGGATGCGCGCAGAAAGACTTGGTGAGGGAAAGGCTATGGGTGAGACCCTTGTTTATACTGAAACCAATCTTCAGAATATACTTTCCCTTGCCAATCATGAAAAACCGGAACTTGTAATTATCGATTCCATACAGACCCTCAGTTCTGAAATTATCGAGTCTTCCCAGGGAAGTGTTTCCCAGGTAAGGGAATGCGCCGCCAGCCTGCTGAAATATGCCAAGGAATCAAACACTCCGGTTATTCTTATCGGACATATTACAAAGGACGGAAGCATAGCCGGACCCAAGGTTCTCGAACATATTGTTGACACGGTGCTTCAATTTGAAGGCGATACGCATCATATGTTCCGCATACTGAGGGCTATGAAAAACAGGTTTGGTTCAACTTGGGAAATTGGTGTCTATGAAATGCTGGGCAACGGACTAAAAGAAATATCCAATCCCTCTGAAATCTTTATCGGCAGAAACCTCGAAAATCTCAGCGGTGTCTCGGTGGCGGCCACCATGGAAGGAATCCGCCCATTGCTGATTGAAGTGCAGGCTCTGGTGAGTACAGCTGCATACGGTACTCCGCAGCGATCGGCAACAGGCTTCGACCTGAGGCGACTCAACATGCTGCTGGCAGTATTAGAGAAGAGGGCAAACTTTAAACTGATTTCAAAGGACGTATTTCTGAATATTGCCGGAGGAATCCGTGTCGACGATCCCGCCACAGATCTCGGAATTATCGCTGCCATCCTTTCTTCATCGGTCGATATAGCCGTTGACAACCAGTTTTGCTTCGCAGGTGAGATAAGCCTTTCAGGTGAAATCAGACCTGTTAACAGGCTTGAACAGAGAATTTCTGAAGCCGAAAAACTAGGTTTTAAAAGAATGGTAGTTTCTCAGTACAGTAAAAAAGGTATAGATTTTGACAGGTATAAAATGGAAATTACTTTTGTTTCGAAGGTACAGCAATTGCCTAAGGTGTTGTTTGGGTAACGAAGGAAC
>JACJXF010000019.1 GCA_020636775.1 Bacteroidales bacterium | reverse complement strand
TAGCAGAGTAAATAAAGCTGCTGTAATAAGTATAAGTTTCTTCATATCAATTATTTTGGTTGAATTTTAATGCTGCAAAATTAAGAGAATAATCCAATTTAAAATCATAAAATTTGTTAAAATACCGTGAAAAGAAAGCCGGTTGAATTTGCAAAAAAGCGAATAAAATCAGGTTATCTGAAGGATTTTGCTAAACAGCCTCAAATCCAGATTAAAATCCATGGATTTTGCACAATACTTATCAGGCACTTTTATTGACAATTCTTATTTATACCCAAATAGCATAGAATAAATAATAAAGCCAACAAGGAGGAGTCCAAATCCGACAAACAGGAATCCGAAGACCCGGATAGTACGGTAATACCAGGGCATAGCATCACGCTTGACCATTACCTTTTTAAGCCGTCCCGATTCCTTCAGTTCACTGTATTCCCTTGGCCGATCGTGTTTAAAATCTTCGAGTGATACGAGCCCGGTGAAAATTACAGTATCCATCGGGAATGCATCGGGACGAAGGTGAGTATTGAAAAAGTGAATAGTGAAGATGAATCCAACAGCCAGCAATGCCTCATCGGAATGGATGATTTGTGCAACATTTATCAGCCATCCGGGGAAAATTTTTGTGAAATATTCAGGGAACCAGAGGATTAATCCGGAGAATCCGATAACAGCAATCCCCCAGAATACGGCCATATAATCAAACTTCTCCCAATAGGTCCATCTTCCATAATTGGGTTTTGGACCTTTACCAATAAACCATTTAATGGTAGCGCCAAAATCCTTAATATCCTGCCAGTTAAACATTAGCGAATTCTTTCCGAAAACAAAACGTTTAAATGGAATTCTCCGATTGATTTTAGTAATTATCAGGGATACAAGGTGGAATGAGAAGTACCCAAAGGTAATTATTGCCCCAAACCTGTGTATGATTCCTGCAACGCGGGCACCTCCAATTAAATTAGCTGCATAATTTGCCCATTCCATATTCGAGAACTTCAGCAGCATACCGGTGAAGGCCAGCATCAGGAAGCTAAGAATAATGAATATATGGGTCAGACGCTGGCTGAGTGAGAACCTTCTTACATAATATTTATCAGCCAGGGAAGCCTTGTGTTGCCTTTTTTCCTTCAGACTCTTAAAAGAACGCGGGAACCACAAAATCAGGTGAATACCAAAAAACAGGAACACCCCGATAAGCAAACTGGTCATGGCCCAGAAGGTATAATAAAGAATGCTGTATTTTTCTTTATTATGATGGGTTGCATGAGTCAGATAACCGGTAAATCTCAAATTAGCATCTGCATGACATTTCTGGCATGTCTTAACAATATTCAGACTTCCAACTGATGAATTAGGATTATTAACATTCAGAATGTCGTGAGATCCATGGCAATCGGAACATTTAGCAGTCTTATTATCCCCCAGTTCATGTCTTTTACCATGGTATGTCAGCAAATAGGTTTCAGCAGTTTCCTTGTGGCATTTCCCACATTGCTGGGTGACTTCATTCATAAACTGGTCCTTTTCCGTGGAACCGATTCCATGCGATGTATGGCAATCCACGCAGGTAGGATATTTCTTTTTACCGGTATCATTTGTAATGGCATGATCCGATTTGATATACTGATCATAAATCCCTTTGTGGCAACTAGCGCAGGTGGAAGGGATATTTTTCGCAAAAATGGTCGATAAGGGATCGCTTTCTTTGAGGATATTGTGGGTAGAGTGACAATCTGTGCAAACAGCTGTAACGGTAAGACCTTTCTCTGAAAGCCCTTTTCCATGAATACTTGAGGAATAATCGACAAGAGTGTTTTTCTGGTGGAGATTGGTATTTTCATTTGCCTTACCATCGTTCCTGTGGCATTCACCACAGAGTTTTGGAATATTAGCTCTGTAGGAAGGAGAGGTATCATCATACCTGGACTGAACGGCATGACTTCCGTGGCAGTCGGTACAATAGGGAGCATTTTTATCTTTACGCATATATGCCTCACCATGACCGCTGCTGGCGTAAAGCGAAGATACTTCGGCATGACAGGCAGAACAATCTACTCTCCCGGCTGTTTCGCAGGGGCGATGCCTGTTTGAAGAAACATCTGAGTGACATTTAACACAGGCTATATTTTTATGAACTGAGTTAGACAGATCCTTTTTCGAAACCAGCATGGAAATTACTGAATCTCCCTGCATCTTATGAACTCCTTCTTTCTCATGACATGAGATACACTGTCTGTCGGAAATACTAGATACGATATTCTGACTGGTAACTTTATGAGGAATATGACAGGATGTACAAACAGGAACGGCTCCCGGTTTTTCTTCCCATAAAGCGCCCTTAATGATTTTAACATGTACCTCCTCTATTCTTGCATGACACTTCATACAGGTTTTTGCAATGTTTTTTGCAGATATGGAGGAGTTTGGACTGGTGTGAGGAAGGATAAGATGATTACCGTGACAATCGTTACAGGTTGCTGATACGATCAGTCCTTTTTTATACAAACCAATTCCGTGGACGTCGAGACTGTAATTTTCAAGGATATTGTGTTCTGAAATGTTATAAACACGGGCAACCGGAGCACCCTCCCTGTGACACTTCCCACATAGTATGGGAATGTTCATTTTATAGGTTCTGGATTTTGGATTACTACTGAATAAAATATCATGAGTACCATGACATTCCTTGCATTCCGGGGCATATAATGACTTAAGTCTTTTAGCCTGACCATGAACCCCGGCATCAAACTGAGCTTCTTCTTCTGAGTGGCAATTACTGCAATTAACAGGCTGTAAACCTTCGGGATGGGGAAATTCTTCCACTGCAGCATCTTCGTGGCAGGATATACAATCCAGATCCTTATGGACGGAAGTGTTAAATATTTTGGCCGGAACAAAAAGAGAATAGGTCTTTCCGCTTCTTTCAACTGTGAATCCCGGGTCTTCATGGCACATATAGCAATCATCATTTGATTGCGAAAACCCATATAATAAAGAAAATGCAGATAAGATGATAATAAGAATAAACCTCTTTGAGACGAAGTATATACGCAGCATAAATATTATTTTTTGTTCGGTTCCGTTTAACTAATGCCCTTCCAATTTCGATTCACTTTCCTGCGGAATAAAAAGCAAAATACTATTCTGCCTGTTAACTCTGATTTCTATATCCTTTTATAACAGGAAATCAATGTACTTTTTGCCAGCCTGTGATGATACTTTTAAAATTACTTAAGGGGCTTTTCCCCATGGTACTTACATACAAATGAATAATCAGAAACAAGGTGATAAGAAATGCCATTACCACATGCAGCTGTGCCGTAAGAAAGATACCACTGATTCCAAGGAATTGTTTGAGAATGAATTCCGGAAACATCAATGCCCATCCGGTAACAAATAATAAAGGAAGAGCAAGGTAGGTGGCAACAATATAGGATATTTGCTGCAAGGGATTAAATTTGTTTGTTTTAGATACCGGGAATGGAGATTTCTCATTAAGAAAAAAGCCATATGCATAATATCTCAATTGCTTCCATAAACGCATTCTAAGTCCTTTAAACTTTAAACGATAATACTTGCCGTTTTCCGTAAATATATTTCCTGTAAAAAAAAGCAGGTAAGAAATTGTAAGTGCGATCCCCGAAAAATTATGCATGGACACAGCAAGACGGAAATTAATAAAAGAAAATTCAGGATTTGAATACTGCAGACTAAAACCTGAAAATATTAAAAGAAGGCAAAAGACTGCATTGAAACCATGCCATATACGTGTCCAAAGGGGATAAAAATAAATATTCTCGCTCATTGAATTAATTTTTCGATTTTCTGATTCTGAAAATTGTATGAATTGCTATTGCCAGCAGAGTCATGATAATTATAATAATTCCGGAAATGTTCATAAACCGGCTGTGATTGGCACCAATTACATAGGAATTGTTGTCAATTATTGCAGCATTTACAAAGCCATAGGATTTCCTGCTTTCAACTGTCCGGAATTTATAAAGTGTACCCATCAGGAGTGAATTACCTGAGTGACATCTTACGCAATCATGCACAGCACTATCTTTTGGCATGATGTTGTGTGAAATGAGAATGTCCTGATTTTGTGCGGAGTGACACTCAAGACACCTTACAGATCGGAAGTGCAATGCCTGGTTTGGAAGCCATGAGTGATTCTTTACCACTTCAGTTAATTCCTTTTTTTCCGACAAAAGCTGAAAAACATCAAAATTTCCATGGCACTTAAGACACATCTGGTTGGAACTGACAACGAAATCAGTGGTTAGGGTATCTCTTCTTGCCAGGGGAGCATATGAATGCGGATCGTGGCATTTCCAGCAGTTAAATTCATCATTTGGCAATTTGGCATGAACACTTTTTTCGTATTCGACCTGAATTTCCTCAAAATGATATTTAGCTGTGGCCTCATCCCCGCCGTGACAATCGATACATGCAAATGGCACATCAAACCGCAACTCAGCAGCGTGCGGAAAAGTATGATATTCGCTTGAATGGCAGTCGGTACATCCAAACTGCCAGTGAACGCCATTATAAAATTTCTCAGGGAAGATACGGAAATTATCAGGCATAGCCTGTTTTTTCTGTTTCCCTGATATCTCGCTGGTCAGCACAAAATATCCGGAAGCGTGGCAACGCAGACAAAATTGATTGTCTTCATACGAGGGTGAGTCCTCCGGATTATTTGCACTTTGAACAGGTGTTTTTGGTGTTTTGCAGTTTCCGTTTTGAGAAACCAGACCAAAAAGAATAAAAAAGAATATAAAAAGTAAACTTGCAAACTTAGATCTCATTGAAAAATTGATTTATGTCAGGTTTCTAAAATCTAACGGTAATATTAAATCCAACCAAAAATTCACCCTTTGAAAAATCATTGGTATTGTACAGCAGATTTCTCTGTCCGATCAGACCTGAATAATTGGCTACAAAAACCTGGAAGGCATGTGTGCCTGTACCAATCTCATATCCAAGACTTAAGTTTGGTTTAGGTTGAGTGGCAATATCCTGCTTGGTAAGTAACTGATCATATTCAAAAACCAGGGAATTGTATCCGATGATTTTAGCGCGACCACCTGCATGAATTGAAAAGTTGGCATTTTTAAGTCCTTCTTCAACTGCATTCACATAGAAAAATCCCGGAGCTACCTGGAATGAAAATTTGTCATTGAATCTGCGGGCAACAATTAACTCAGTAAAATAGGAGAAACGATGAATATCGCGGTATTGCTCTGAGGGTCCGAAAGCATCATTTGCCCTTGCATCGAGAACCACATTGCCATAATAACTAAGAGAAACCGGCATTTTTCCTGAAGCAGTCTGCTGCAGTAAGGAATATTTCCAGTTTACATCCTGTAATTTATAGTCTTTGGTGGATCCAACACCAATCATTAATTTATCGGAAATCCCATATCGGAATCCCATACGGATATTAGAGGGAGCATAGATGCCAAAAATGTCGGTAATTCCATTTTTTACTGTACCAAATCGGTGCTGAATTACAAATTCCAATCCGCCTTTATAAGGATTAACAACCGTCGGGTTATCAATTAACATTGGAGCTTCGAAAGCAGGATCTGCAAGAGCAGCATCGTCCTGAGCCATAATTGCGAATACCGGAACAAATAACAATAATATCGAAAGTATAGTTTTCATGATTTTATTTTTAGGGATTTTTGTAAATTTTAATTAGTTGTTTTTTGCACCCTGCTGAATCCAGGTAAGTATTTTGAGTTTCTCTTCTTCGCTTGCCTTTGATTTGTGGGAGGATGCATTTTTAAGATGATCATACAATTTACTCGACTCCGGGTTGTCAGTATTAATATATCCACCGGAAGTTAAAGAGGTATACGCATTTGCCGGAGCAAAATCAGGCTGGTGCAATGCGGGGTGACAGGCAGCACAATTATTTTTTGTGAAAATTGGTAAAATATCGGTTGAGAAAAGCAGTTCAACACCCGGATCAATATTCGGACCCGGAATAACATATTTTTCACATCCAGCTATCATTACCACAAGAAAAACCAGGCCAAATGCCATAGTTTTTAGTATCCGGAAATTACTTGGATTATGTCTCATATTCATTATTTGTGTATTTGTCAAAGTTAAAATTATTTGAATGCCTCAAAGTGCAATATTAATCAAAATATGCGTGGACTATGCACGATACATATCAAATCCGTGAACGATATAAAACATAAAGTAAAATGACTTTTAGCGATAAAAAAGAATATATAATTCATTATTTAATTTATCTTTGAAATCAGATAAACCTAAACTATTAATGCTATTCCTTTATGACGCTTTTCAAGAAATCGGTACACTGTAAGAATTGCGAAGACTGTAATCAAAAATCCGAATTTTTCAGGTTATTAACACCGGAAGAGACAATCATTTTAAATGAAGACCGATATGAAGTGCAATTTAAAGCAGGGGAAAATATTGCAAAGCAGGGAACCAATCTCACTCATATAATCAACCTGACCAGTGGATATGCCAAAGTTTACATTGAAGGCATTAACGACCGGAACCTGTTATTAAAACTTGCCGGCCCCTACTCTATCCTTGAAGGTCCCGGTATATTTATGGACCAGCGATTTCATTTTTCAGTTACTGCACTTGAACCTTGCACTGTTTGTTTCATTAATGTAGAGAACTTCAAAAAGGTGTTAAAAATGAATATGGCCTTTAACACCAGGTTTTTTGAGCACATGAGTGCCAAAAGGTCCATGATGTATGATAAACTTATCAGCCTCACCCAGAAACAAATGCATGGAAAAATTGCTGATGCCTTATTGTATTTTGCAGAGGATATTTATCACAGTGATGATTTTGAGCTCTCAATTTCCAGACAGGATCTGGCCGACATGACAGCCCTCTCGAAAGACAGTGCCATTCGTATTTTAAAAGAACTGGAAAAAGACGGAATTATAGTAATTGATGGTAGAAGAATCACCATTCCTAAAATGGATGTACTTAAGGAAATTGCCGCAAGAGGGTAATTTCTTATTATCAGGAAACAACTATATCTCCTATCTGGCCTCACATTTACCTTACGAAAATTTCCGGTTCCGGATTTCACGCTTTCTTTTTCAGACCTTAGCAATTATCCCGGACCTTTTTGATTATTATATTATGTGCTTCCCAAAAAAAAATCCCATAATCAGTAAAAAACTTATCCCGGTGTACTAGATTTTAAATTTCATGACATAAAGGAAGAAAATGTCATGGGAATAATAAAAACCCAAAGGATACTATATAATAATGAGTCTCGCATCCGGCTAATTGCTGAAGAAGGTCAAAGCAATTTTGATGCAATTGCAGGAAGATTACCCGGCAGTATGTGGAGCCGGCACCTGCATTCGTGGATTCTGCCTGTATTTCCAAATCATGTTGCATATTTCAATTGTGTATTTCCCAGAGAGTTCAGGTTTTATGATATAAGTAGAAATTATCATGATCTTAAGGTAGATGAAATTCTGCAGGATAAGAAAATTCTGATTAGGACGAATTACAAAAATCAGAGAATTTTTATTCGGTCAGGACATCTTCCGGAAGTAATTAAAATTGCATCAGCTCAGGGTATTCATGCAAAAAGGAAGAGTGATAGTAATTGCCGGCTGAATATCCCGCTCGAACATTATGACCCGTTTATTTCAGAGCTGAGAAAAAACAACTTTAGTATTCAAATGGAAATTACTGTGAACCATCATTTCAGAAACGAAGAAAAATTCAAATCATGGCTCAGGAAAAAAGCATATAGTGAGCGTAGTATTAAACAATACGCCTATAACGTCAAAAAATACATCGCATTTAGAAAAAGTGAGATGACTATTTCAAACCAGGATATCAGTAATTTTCTCAATGAGGTGCAAATGCGGAAATCATATTCCAGAACCTACTATACTCAGCTAATAAGTTCTTTAAAAGCCTACCGAAAATTCATAACCGGGCCTTCAATGGAGAATCTTGAAATTAAAAAGCCGGTAAAAGAAAATTCTCTGCCTGTTGTTCTTAGTCGAAAAGAAATAGAGCAGGTGAGCCGATCCATAGCGAATATTAAGCACAGAACACTTTTGAAAACCATGTTTTATAGCGGAATAAGCGTCAGTGAAACCATCAGGCTGCAGGTCAAGGATATTCTCCCTCAAACACATGAAATATTCATTTCAGGAGGCAAGTACAAAGCCGATCGCCGGATTCCTGTTCCTGCGGAATTGATAAATCAAATTGAAGAATACATCACTTGCTTTAATCCACTGAACTATTTATTTGAGGGACGTAAGGGGAAAAATTACAGTGAGAGAAGTATTCAAAAAGTCGTGAAAAAATATTTCTCAAAATCCAGTCAGACAAATCAGGTCAGCCCCAGAACATTAAGACATAGTTTTGCCAGTCACATGGTATCCGGAGGAATGAAAGAAGATGAGTTGCAAAAATACCTTGGCTTCAGGAGCAGAAGAAGCTGTGAGGTATACAGGAAAATTTCCGGACAACCGGAATCAAGTTAAAAATAAGGGAACACAATGAAATTCATCGAGCTATTACAAAAAATAATTGTTTTGTAATTCCTTTACAGCTGAAGACAGAATCTGCAATTAAAATTTCAAAAAATCCCTATTCTCCATTCCTGTTTCTGTGCAATATTTTTATTCCTTTGTAAAGAAGTTTTCTATTCCTGTAAACATAATCAATGCAGTATCCCGAATTTGATTCATGTACCATATGTCCAAGAAACTGTCGTGCAAAAAGGAATGCCGGCAAGCATGGATATTGCAGTTCCGGTCCGGGATTTGAAATAGCATCCATTACTCTCCATAAGGGTGAAGAGCCTGTTATTGGTGGAGAAAACGGGATATGCAATGTTTTCTTTTACCACTGCAATTTGCAATGTGTCTATTGTCAGAATTTCCTGATTTCCTGCAAAAATTCACATCTAAAACCCAAAATCAAAACACTGGATACTATTGTCGATGAAATCATTGCAATACTTGATAAAGGAGCTGAAAGCCTTGGATTTGTTTCTCCTTCGCATATGGTGCTTCAGATGAAAGCCATTATTGATGCAGTAAACAAAAAGGGATATAAACCAATAGTGGTATATAACACGAATGCATACGACAAAGTAGAAACTCTCAGGGATCTGGAAAATTATGTAGACGTGTATCTGCCTGATTTTAAATATATGGACTCTTCATTATCCCTGCAATATTCGGATTCTGAGGATTATCCGGAGGTTGCCGGCAAAGCTATTCAGGAAATGTACAGACAAAAAGGAAACGTCTTACGTTTAAATGAACGGGGAATTGCAGAAAATGGCATAGTGATACGCCATCTCATTCTCCCGGGAAAGCCTGAAAACAGTAAGGAAATACTGCGCTATATTGCCAGGGAAATTTCACCGCGTATGAATGTTTCCCTGATGTCTCAATATTACCCCATCGAAGGGAAAGTGCTATTCCCTCCCCTTAACCGAAAAATAACAATTTACGAATACAAGGAAATAACAAAGGAAATGGAACTACTCGGAATGGAAAATGGCTGGTTGCAGGAAATTGAAAGTCCGGAAAATTATTTGCCTGATTTTGATTCGTCCATCCCTTTTGGTTAAGGATTTCATTGCCTGATAAAATTCTTTCTCAAAATGATTTATACATTTTATATGCATTATAAATAGGCATTGGAATCAAAAAAGCTGCTGCTAATCATATTAAATTTCTCTGTTTCACCTTATCTTGTTATTGAAAAAAACAGATAAGCCAGACAATGAATTTCGAAGCGTTTTTTAAGATAAGCTATGGATTATACGCAGTTTGCGCAGGAACCAAAAATAAATATAATGGTTACATCTCAAATACTGTATTTCAGGTAACATCAGAACCTCCCCGATTTGCCATTTCCTGTAGCAAGGATAATTTCACCCTGGGATTAATCGCCGGGCATAAGGCATTTTCAATTTCCGTCCTTGAAAAAGACACGGGTCCGGATATAATTGGAAGTTTTGGCTATCGTTCCGGAAAGGATACTGACAAATTCAAAAATGTAAATTTCAAAACCGGAAAAACAGGAGCTCCCATCCTGCTTAACAATACTGTTGCATGGTTTGAGTGCAAACTCATTGATAGTTATGATGTTGGAAGCCATATGCTGTTCATTGCCGAGCTGATTGATTATGAATTATTAATGCCCGACAAAGAACCTCTTACCTATGCCTTTTACAGGGATGTGAAGAAAGGAAAGGCTCCCAAAAATGCTCCTACTTACATTGATGAGAGTAAGCAAAAGAAAGACAGCGGGTCCGATAAATACTATTGTCCGGCCTGCGGATATGTATATGATCCGGCTGTTGGAGATCCGGATGGAGGCATTGCGCCCGGGACCCGGTTTGAAGATATTCCGGACGATTGGGTTTGCCCCACATGCGGAACCGAGAAGTCTGATTTTGTAAAAGTAAAATAGAAAACCTTAAACAGCCACAATAATTTAAAAACCTTATATCATGGAAAAAAGTCTGAAAGGAAGTCGCACAGAACAGAATTTACTAAAAGCATTTGCCGGTGAATCACAAGCCCGTAATCGTTATGAGTTTGCAGCCAAAGTAGCCAGGCAGGAAGGATATATTCAGATATCCAACATATTTCAAAAAACCGCAAATCAGGAAAAGGAACATGGAAAAAGATTCTTTAAATTTCTTGAAGGTGGAGATGTTGAAATTACTGCAAGTTATCCGGCTGGTAAAACAGGTACAACTGCCGAAAACCTCAAGGCTGCTGCCATGGGTGAAAATGAGGAATGGACGAAATTATACCCGGAATTCGCTGAAATAGCAAAGGAAGAAGGATTTCCGGAGGTGGCAGTTGCCTTCAAAATGATTGCCAAAGTTGAAGCCGAGCATGAAAAAAGATACCTCAAGCTGCTAAAAAACCTAGAAGAAGGAACCGTATTTCAGAAAAAGGAAAAAGTACGCTGGGTATGCTCAAATTGCGGATATGTGCATGAAGGCGATAAGGCCCTGGAGAATTGCCCCGCCTGCCAGCATCCAAAGGCTTATTTTGAGCTTGAAGAGATTAATTATTAACCGGACAGAATATTCTCAGATTATCATATCATCCATCATTAAAATCTAATAACAGATTTAAAATTTTGAGATGGAAGATAAACACTGATAACAATAACAGGATAAGATCCTTTTATTGCCGGGTATTTCATTTGTCCCTGAATGAATATAATTTCTTACCTTTGATCAGTAAATATTTTCTGAAGGATGAAGATTATTTTGTTAAGCATTTTCCTGGGCTTCCTAACTGTTCAATCAGTCTGTTCACAGGACCTTCTGGGCTTTGAAACAGCAAATCCTGATGATAAAACGGATTATAAATCTGCTGAACCAAAAGCACTTGAATCGGCAAATTTTCTGCTCAATACAGCTCTGGACGAATCAAAACCTGAAAGGGAAAAAGCCTTGAATTATCTGGGCATGTGGATGGACGGCACTCCGGATTATGTTTTTTATGTGGATGAGAATATTTATTATTTCACGCATTCGAATAAAGATCTTCTTGCAATTTTTTTAGCTGCCCTTACTAAAAACGTACTCGAACACAAAGAATTAGCCGGCGATCGGAAAGAATTGAAATACCGATCTCTTGAAATTCTGCTTGATTACTGTCTTAACCCTGATAATCATGTTAAACCCTATAACCAGCTGGAAAAGCTTGAGAAAGCCAGACAGAGGGGAGAATTCAGGGAATATGTGAAATAATATATTATTTTGAAACAATGACATCATATTGCTTCAGTAAACTGTTACAATAAACCGATTTTTAACACATTATGGTATTGCCGAATAAAACTAATGAATATTCAGAGGGAATCAGCAGGCTTCCTGAGGAAAGATTAAGGGAGTATATAGAAAAACCTGATGATTTTCATGAGGAGGCGGTTCTTGCTGCAATTTGGGAACTGAGAAAACGCAGGCCTTCTCTGCCCGAAGAAAAGATGCTTGAAAAAAAGATTGAGGAAAAAACTGTTTTCCTGGAAGATCTTGTTCAAATGGAAGTCTCTGCTGTAAAAACAATTACTAAAGAGGAGTCGCCTTCGCTATATTCCATGCGGTCAATCTCTGTATTTTCCGTGTTGTTTTCAGTTATTGCCGGAGGTATACTGATGGCTGTAAATTTTAACAGAATTTCAAAAAGAAATGAAGCTCTCAAAGTATTGGGATTTTCAATTATATTTACTCTCCTTTCAGCAGTTATTTTCAGCCTTCTTGGAACACAGTCGCCTTACCTTTCACTATTCCTTAATCTTATTGGTGCATTTCTGATAGATCAGCTTTTTTGGAAAAGAGTGTTGGGGAAAGATTTCCGGTTTATGAAACAATCGGTCTGGACAGCCCTTGCAATAGCCTTACTGCTGATTACCCCGATTATTTGGTACGCCTATAAGGTGGGAGCCATTCCTGGAATGCAATAACAAGGACAAAGCAAATATCATTTAAATATTTTATCTTGCATAGTAATTTTTAAGGTCGTTCGAACAATTGTAATATTAAATCTATGCAAAGAAGATTTTTTGTAAAAAGCTTTGGATTGCTGGTTGCAATTGGCAGTTTCCCCTTTCTAAAACTTAAAGCTGTGGATACAGATAAGAAAATAACTTTCAGACATGTTGTATATTTCTGGCTTAATGAGCCGGAAGACTCAACTCAAAGAAAACAATTCCTGAAAAATCTTAAGGAATTTATTAACGGGATGGATAATATTGAAGATGTATTTATTGGAACTGCCGCAAGTACAAAGCGGGAAGTTGTTGAAAACAGCTATCAGTTTAGTCTCAACCTGGGTTTTAAAAACCGGCAGGAACACGACATTTATCAGGACCACCCGCTACACAAGCTCTTTATTGAAAAGTCGGCCCATATGTGGAAAAGAGTACTGGTCTACGACTCAGACCTGGTGTAAAATTAAGGATCAATTTTACTGATAATCAGTTCTGAATAAATTTGAGTATTTTCTCTGAGTAAGGACTTTCTGAAGGAGCTAAAATATCAATAATTTCACCACCGGGGCTAATGAGATATTTCTGGAAATTCCATTTCACTCTGGAATCCTTATATCCGTTTTTTTTCTTTGAAGTAAGCCATTGGTAAACAGGATGTTTAGAATTACCCCTAACCTTTATCTTACTCATCATTGGAAAACTTACGCCATAATTCAACTGGCAAAATTCCTTTATTTCCTTTTCAGTTCCACTCTCCTGTTTCAGAAAATCATTGGAAGGGAATCCAATAATTTCAAATCGCTCTCCCCCAAATTCCTTATATAGTTTCTCTAATTCAGCATATTGAGGAGTGAATCCACATTTTGAAGCCACATTTACCAGCAATATTTTCTTACCTTTCAAACTGGCAAAACTGAAATCCTTCCCGTCAATATCTTTAGCACTAAGGCTATAGAAATCATTTGGGACTTCAGTTGATGGATTTTTTTTACTTTTAAATAAATCTGAAAAGTTCATTATATAACTATTTTGGTATAATCTAATAAAATGGAATCGGGAAAAAAGCAGACTCTTATAGAACTAATACACTTGCATTTTATTGCAATTGACTTAATTCTACGTTCCTATCCTCTTAACCCAAAAAATAATCTGCTTTTCTCCCTCATCCATTTATAATAAATCTTTTAAATTAAGATTAAGCTGTCACAAAGGCTTTGTACTTTGAATAATTTGCAATGAGTAAAAAGAGGTTTAATGCAACAAGCAATACTCCAATTCCCGGTTGTTTTGCTATAAAAATCTCAAAAAGCATAATATTGAGCGAGATTGGAGCAATAATAACATAGGCAAGCACACGACGGAAGTTTATCATCATTAAAATGCTTAAAAGGATCTCAATAACTTTTAGAAGCGCAAAAAAACCACTGGAAACCAGTATACCGATATAGGCAGTCGCCTGTTCATTCATAGCCGGCATTGGTATAAAGTGAAAAAAGAAATTCAGGCCAAAAACTAAAAATGGCAGAGCTAAGACATAAGTAGCAATCAATTTTGCAATTTTCATAGATATAATTTTTATATTAGTATGATTTTATTTTTTGTTTTGCTCACCACAAAACTCAAAGCCCAAACAATCCGACTAAACATGAGTTCGTTTTCATTACGTTAATTATTTGTTAAGGGCCTGCATCCTTCATTTTGTAATATTTATTGAATAACTATAAAACTGCTGCTATGAACACTTCGAAATTTTCATTCTATCTGAGTTTGCTTTTCGGCATTTTACTTTTAACATCGTGTGGAAAAAAATACGAGTTCCCATTTCAGAATCCTGCTTTAAGCATAGAAGAACGCGTAAACGATCTGGTTTCCAGAATGACCCTTGAAGAGAAGATTTCCCAGATGATGAACCAGGCTGATTCGATTCCCAGACTTGGAATTCCCGATTACAACTGGTGGAGTGAAGGCCTTCATGGAGTGGCTGCAGCAGGAGTCGCAACCGTTTTTCCCCAGGCTATTGCCTTGGGTGCTACCTGGAATGATAGTCTAATTCAGGAAGTAGCCGATGTTATTTCAACCGAATTCCGGGCAAAGTTTAATGATTTTCAGTCAAAGGGTGACCATGGCATTTTCAAGGGGCTTACCGTCTGGTCCCCAAATATCAATATATTCCGTGACCCCCGATGGGGAAGAGGTCAGGAAACCTATGGCGAAGATCCCTATCTGACGGCCCGGATCGGAGTTGCATTTGTAAAAGGTTTGCAGGGTGATGATCCCAAATATTTTAAAGTAATATCCACTCCAAAACATTATGCCGTTCACAGCGGACCTGAGCCTCTGCGCCATCATTTTGATGCCGTGTGCGACTATCGTGATTTTGCTGACACCTATACTCCAGCCTTTTATGCATGCATAACTGAAGGAAAAGCCTATTCCATAATGGGAGCGTATCAGAGATATCTTGGAGTTCCCTGCTGTGCAAGTGACTACCTGCTTAAAGATGTTCTGCGCGATAAATGGGGTTTCCAGGGTTATGTGGTTTCCGATTGTGGCGCTATAAGAGATATATATGCAAATCACAAATATGTTGATTCTCCCGAGAAAGCAGCAGCGCTGGGAGTACTTGCCGGCTGTGATCTGGAATGCGGAGATACATACAGCAGTCTGAAAGAAGCTGTTGAACAAGGCCTGTTAAAGGAGTCTGATATAGACGTAAGTGTTAAAAGGCTGTTTACAGCGCGGTTTAAGCTTGGATTGTTTGACCCTCCTTCAGAAGTAAAATATGCACAGATTCCTATTACTGAGAATGATTCAAAGGAACACAGGGCCCTTGCACTGAAAGCAGCACATCAATCCATTGTATTGCTTAAAAATGAAAATAATACCCTTCCCCTTAAGAAAAATCTTAAAACCATTGCCGTAATTGGCCCCAATGCTGACATGGCAGATGTTCTCTATGGGAATTACAATGGTGTTTCGTCGAATCCCGTTACCCCGCTTCAGGGAATTAAAAATAAACTTGGGAAGGACTGTAATGTCATTTTTGCTGCAGGAAGCAGTCTTACCGATGAAGCTCCTCAAATGGCTGTTATGCCTGAGGATTTACTTTCAAATCCTGATGGTGCCGGTTTAAAAGCCGAATATTTCAATAATATTTCTCTGGAAGGACAACCCGTTTTAAGCAGGATAGATAAAACAGTAGATTTCAATTACACTCAAAATCCCCCTCAAACAGGACTTAGCGATGATTTTTCTGTACGATGGACAGGTGATTTGACAGTAAAGGATGATGGCGATTATATGATTGGATTCAACGGAGACGACGGATACAGAATTTTTATTGATGGCAAGCTTATGCTTGAGCTCTGGACAACCCATGCCCCCACTCGAAAATATTTTAAAATGCATCTTAATGCCGGACAGAAATATAAGATGGTAACTGAATACTTTCAGGGAAGAGGCGGTGCCGTGGCAAGTCTGCTTTATGGTAAAGTTGATAAAGATCCCATGGCACCTGTTGTAAATGCAGCCATGCAGGCAGATGCCATAATTTATGTTGGAGGGATATCTGCGGGACTTGAAGGTGAAGAAATGTCGGTTGATATCGACGGATTTAAAGGCGGAGACCGGACATCCCTGGATCTTCCTGCTATTCAGCTTAATATTCTCAAAGCACTTAAAGAAAGCGGAAAACCGGTAGTTCTCGTACTGTTAAACGGGAGTGCATTATCTGTGAACTGGGCGAATGAAAATATTCCGGCCATAGTTGAAGCCTGGTATCCCGGAGAAGAAGGAGGAAACGCCATTGCAGATGTACTTTTCGGAGATTATAATCCTGCCGGCAGACTTCCTCTGACCTTTTATAAATCGGTTAAGGATTTGCCTCCCTTTGAAGATTATAACATGACAAACAGGACTTACCGCTATTTTTCAGGTGTTCCCCTGTATGAATTTGGTTATGGATTGTCCTACACTACCTTCAGCTATTCGAATCTTAATGCATCGCAAACAATAAGTTCGGATCAGTCACTTAAGGTTAGCGTAGATGTCTTGAATTCAGGTAAGATGGATGGCGATGAAGTAGTGGAACTGTATCTGAAAATAGTTAATCCAAAATTTCCTTCACCAATTCATGCATTGAAATCATTTAAGAGGATAAACCTGAAAGCAGGAGAAGGTAAAACTGTGGAATTTGTGCTTTCACCGCGCGACTTATCCCTTATAAATGACAATAATCAGAGAGTTGTAGTACCCGGATTATTTGAAATATTTGTAGGGGGATGTCAGCCATCTGTAAAGGCAATTGATTCAGGTAAGGTACTGAAATCAGGCTTTGAGGTAACAGGAAGCGAATTTCTTGTAGACTAGAACAGTTATAACATATGGAATCCCTGGTAAATTTAATCAGGGAAGATTAATATTTTTATCTGAAATTTTATAAAAAAAATACCGGAAAGAGTTTTTATTTCTTTTTTCAAATTGTACATTTGCAGCGCAAATCAATACCAATTCGCATATGGACGAGGTTCCGTTATACCGTTTAAACGATTTATTAACCCAGTTTTAGGGAGGAACTTCATTTGCACTGACGCCTCCTGAAGACTAAATGCTTAAGGAGGTTGTTATGATCACATACTGGAAAAACCAAAATGGTTTGGTGCAAATCCGGCAGTTTGAAAAAGATTGCTGGATGAATGTAGTAAACCCCACTCCTTCCGAGGTTTCCATGTTAATCAATAAATTTAAGGTTCCAGAAGAAATAGTAACTGATGTGCTGGATACTGATGAACGTTCCAGGCTTGAGGTGGAAGGAAAATGGTTACTCATTATCATCAGGATTCCCATCCATGATCCCAGCAGTACCACCCAGCCCTTTTATACGGTTCCCTTGGGAGTGTTGCTTTCCAGTAATTTCATGATGACCTTATGTGCGCAGGATTGCGACGTTATAAGGGAGTTAACCCGTTATCCCTATAGCCAGAAAATAAATCTGAATGATAAGGATGATTTTATCATGCATCTGTTCCTGAGATCGGCTACCTCCTACCTGAAGAATCTCAAGCAAATAAGCATAACGTCGAACCAGATTGAAAAAGACCTGAGTAAACTCGCGAAAAATGAGGTGCTGCATAAGGTGCTTGGAATGGAAAAGTGCCTGGTATATTTTATTACCTCACTTAAATCGAATGAGTTATTGCTGGCAAAAATCAGATCTTCCAGATATCCAATCCTGAATACCGTTGATGAAGATGACCTGGAGGATGTGATCATTGAGAACAAACAGGCAATTGAGATGGCAAATATTTACAGCGATATTCAAAAGAGTATGATGAATGCCTATTCTTCAATTATCTCCAACAATCTAAACGTTATTATGAAACGACTAACGTCCATAACCATTGTTGTTGCCCTGCCTACTCTGGTATCCAGTTTTTTTGGCATGAATCTGATAAATTTTCTTGAAACAAACCGTTACGGCTTCAGCATTGCTGTTCTCATTGCAGCCGGTATCACGGTAGGGATAACCTTATTATTCAGAAAATTAAACTGGTTCTGACAGCTTGTACCCGGAGGCAACAATTTTAAGTCTTATTATTTTTAGCTGTTTGGATTATTATGTATTTTTATTAATCCTAATCTCACTTTTTAAGCATTAATCATATGAAAGCAGCCATAATAAAAAAGTATGGAGGTCCTGAAGTAATTACTATTGCCGACATACCCAGACCTGTTCCAGGACCAAAGGAGGTTTTAATTAAGATTCACGCTGTATCTATTAACCCGGTCGATTGGAAAATCCGGAAAGGAAATCTGAAAATGCTGCTCAATAAAAAGTTCCCGAAAATTCTTGGGATTGAGTTCTCGGGAGTTATTGAGGAAACCGGTGCTGATGTAAAGAATTTGAAAAAGGGACAAAGGGTTTTCGCAGGAAAAGGATATGAAGGTGGAGGCTATGCCGAATATGCCGTTGCAGATGAATCCAGAACCGTTGTTCTGCCTGATAATATTAGTTTCGAGGAAGCTTCCACAATGGCTGTAGCTGGAATGACTGCCCTTCAGGGACTCAGGAACAAAGGAAAAATTAAAGCCGGAATGGATGTTATTGTTAACGGGGCTTCCGGGGGAGTAGGAACATATGCGGTTCAGATTGCCAAAGTTTTAGGAGCTAAAGTTACGGCAGTCTGCAGTGCCAGAAATTTCGATCTTGTGAAGAGTCTGGGTGCAGATGTTATCATTGATTATAAGGAAACGGATTTCACCAGGCTGCCTAAAAAATACAATATCGTTTTTGATGCTGTTGGTTACCGGAGTTTCTGGCAAACATACAGGGTCTTAAAGAAAAGAGGGATTTATGTAAATATCAGCCCCTCCTTTCCATTATATATTACTTCTATGATAACACGACTAAATCCGGGAAGAAAGTCAAAGGGATTTATGTTACACCCGGATATGGATGATCTGAGAGAAGTAATGAATATGATCGCCACAAAAAAGATAAAAGTCATAATTGACAAGACATTCCCGCTTGAGAAAATGGCAGAAGCGCATAGCTATAGTGAAACAGAAAGAGCCAGAGGCAAAATTGTGGTGGTTGTGGAACACTAAATACCATAACTTCATAAAGTTTGGCCAAAAGCTGATGCCAAATGAGTCAAATTGGACTGTTAAAAATTCAATTATTCCTGTTTAGTGCCTTGAAAAGCTCTGTTTTTCAATTTTACCGGCATTCTATATTGTTGTATTATAAGGCTTTGTTAGTTTTTTAATTTTTTTTTGAATTTTTTGTAATTCTTTGGTTTTTTTAAAAAGTAAAAAAAATATATTTGCTGTATGCTAATGAAGCAAATGAAGGAAACGAGAATAGAATATTAATATTCATTAGATCATGAAATTATATAGTTTAAACACAAAGCTGGATTTCGGAGAATACAAGGGTCAGCCCTTGAAAGATGTTTTTATGAAGGACCCTGAGTACATTGAAACCTGTATTCTTGAAAACCCTGTCTTCTGCTTTACCGACAATATTATGGAGAAGCTTGAAGACATGCATGATGAATTTGCATTTTCAGATGAAGCTGTTGAAAAGCTGGGTGAGAAGTATGAAATTTATGAGGAGGAAGAAAATTCTTTTGATGAAAATGAAAATTTTAGTGCTGACGACTTAAAGGGCCTTGGAATTGTTGATGATTCATTCGACGATGATTATGATGAGCCTGGTGGTTCAGGGGGCTTTTATGATGATTCCGACGGTTTCGGATTTTAATTCATTCTCAGACAGCTTTTAGCTGTCTTTTTTTTTACTCTTCAGCCTGGTATATGATTGTTTATTTTGGGGTAAATATTGTACTTTAGTATGATATAAACTAAAATATTCACCAGCTATGAAGAATAAAGTTATCCCCTTTCTTTTGATCCTGTCAATTATCATACTGATCTCATCCTGCACAAACGCCGAAAACACTGCTGCCTGTCTGAATGGCAAAACTTTTGGATTTTGGGGCGGACTATGGCACGGCATAATTGCGCCGGTTGATCTGGTGATATCCCTGTTCCGTGATGATATTACAGTATATGCTCAAAATAACAACGGTGCCTGGTATGCCTTCGGATTTATTCTTGGAAGTGGAGGATGGGGCTTCTTAGGCGGAAAATCAGGCAGAAGGAGAAGATAGATTCAGTCTGCAGCATGCAGCTAATGTTTTCCGGAATTGGTCATAATTGCACGATGTACTTTGACTTAAGCGGAAAAGCATTAATCTTTTCTATTGTTACCATATCTCTGATATATCTCATATACTAAAATCTAAATCTCCCGGAATGAAAATCAAATTAGTCTTCTTAACTATATTTATCGCTGCCTTTTCATGTCAGGTTCCAAAAGAGAATGCAAATAAGGTCTGGACACCGGAGCAAGCCAATAAATGGTATGAAAATGAGGCCTGGCCGGTAGGTTGCAATTTTACACCCAGCACTGCAATTAATACAATTGAAATGTGGGATGCCGGGAGTTATGATTCAAGTACAATTGACAGGGAACTTTCATGGGCGGAAAATATAGGTTTTAACACTCTGAGGGTGAATTTTCATTACCTGGTATGGGTCAGAAATCCGGAAACCTTCAAACAGCGACTTGAAAATTTCCTTGAGATTACTTCCAGGCATGGCTTTAAAGTAATGTTTGTCTTTTATGACGACTGCTGGAATCAGAATCCCAGTCTCGGAAAACAGCCCGACCCTGTACCGGGGGTGCATAATTCGGGCTGGGTTCAATGTCCGGGCGGACCAGGACTAAATGCCGACACAGCTTTATGGAAGGTTTTAAAGGCCTATCAGCAGGATATAATGATCACTCATAAGGATGACAGCAGGATATTTTGCTGGGATTTATATAATGAGGCCGGAAATTCAGGTTACTTCAACATCTCCCTTCCCCTGCTAAAAAAATCCTTTGAATGGGCGAGAGAAGTCAATCCATCTCAGCCAATAACCTCCGGAATGTGGAACTGGAGCGAAGAATACAAGGAGATAAATGATTTTATTGAAGCAAATTCTGACATTATTAGCTTTCATCACTATGGTCCGGCAGATGATCTTGAAAATTTAATCCTGCGCTTTAAAAAATCCGACAGACCTGTTATTTGTACTGAATATATGGCCCGACAACAAAACAGCCGCTTTCAGACTCACCTGCCCAGATTTAAGAAATACAAGGTTGGAGCTATTAACTGGGGGCTTGTAAGCGGCAAAACCAATACAATTTATCCATGGGGATCACCAATTAATGCTCCCGAACCACAGCCATGGTTTCACGATATTTTCCATAAAGACGGCAGCCCATATGATGTGGAAGAAGTAGATTTTATTAAGAATATTACCAGCGAGAAGGATTAAACTCAGCTGAATCCTGAGGGTGATAATTAATTTTTTGAATTCTGTATATCACTTTGAATAATTTCAGGATTTTATAAAACATTCCGCTATACTGTTTAAAAGCAGTCGAACCCTCATTCCATTGCATTAGATTTGTTTTGATGCATTTCCATTTCCTTTAAACATTACTATCCTATGGAGCCTAAGAAATTCAGCCCGGAAACCTTAATGATGTCGCACGGATACAAGCCTTCCCTGTCTGAGGGAGCAATTAAATGTCCGATTTTTCAGACTTCCACATTTGTTTTTAAAACAGCCGAAGAAGGCAAGGCCTTTTTTGAGATTGCCTATGGACTTCGTGATCAGGGCCCTTCAGAGGAACTGGGTCTTATCTATAGCCGTTTGAACAATCCTGACCTTGAAATACTTGAAAACCGGCTCTGCTTATGGGATAAAGCCGATGATTGCACGGTTTTTGAAAGCGGTATGTCGGCCATTTCAACAGTTATGCTTGAATTCCTGAGACCGGGTGATTTATTATTATTCAGTTCACCGGTGTATGGTGGCACAGATCATTTTATCAGGCATATAATACCGTCGTTTGGAATAAAAATCCTTGGGTTCCCGGCAGGAAGGCCAAAGGAGGAAATCCAAAATATATTAGAAAATTCAGGCATGGCGGAGAATCTGGCCATGGTTTACATGGAAACACCAGCTAATCCGACCAACGCACTCATTGATATTGCCGGGTGTAAAGAAATCGCTGAAAAGTACAGTACCATTGGACGCAAAGTCCCTGTGGTGGTAGATAATACCTATATGGGACCCTTATGGTCGCATCCTCTGGATCATGGTGCAGACCTGGTGGTTTATTCAGCAACTAAATATATCGGGGGACATTCCGATCTTATTGCCGGAGCGTGTCTGGGTCCCCGCGAATTGATGAAAAGAGTCAGAACCCTGCGTACTTTTTTGGGAAACATGGCCAGTCCATATACCGGATGGCTGCTGATGCGAAGCCTTGAAACCCTGAAAATCAGAATGGAAGCCCAGGCAAAGGGAGCCGAAAAGGTTGCCAATTTCCTGGTTAAACATCCGAGAGTTGAAAAAGTATATTACCTGGGTTTCCTGACCCCTGAAAACGATCCCTGGCAATATAGTATCCTAAAAAAACAATACAGCTCTAATGGAGCTATGATTGCATTCGACATTAAAGGGGGAGAAAAAGAAGCCTTCGAATTTCTTAATAAATTAAAACTTTTCAAGCTTGCGGTCAGTCTGGGAAGCACTGAAAGTCTTGCCCAGCATCCATTCACCATGACCCACAGCGATATGAGTCCTGAAGATAAAGCCATGTTTGGTGTAAGCGAAAAACTTGTTCGCCTGTCTATTGGAATCGAAAATCCCGATGATTTAATCTGGGCTATTGGAGAAGCGCTGGGTAATTGAGTATAATGAATCAGTGAGGTATTTCGTGACTCAGACAGTGAAGGGTTCCGAGTCCCCAGATCAGATCAATGGCCGAAATCCCTATTACATCGCGATCAGGAAAAACTTCTCTTAAAATCCTCAAAGCCTTATAATCATTTTTATCATTAAAGGTAGGGACCAGTACGGAAGCATTTGTGATCAGAAAATTAACATAACTGGCGGGGAGCCTCAGGTCTTCAAAATCAAGCCTCGAAGGCATAGGTATTTCTATCACGTTTAGTTTTTCTCCGTTTTGAATTGTTTCAGAACGAAGCTGCTCCAGATTTGCTTCCAGAATTTTATGATTTTTATCCTTTGGGTTAATCTCACGACAGGCGACCACAGTGTTTACATTAACAAACCGGCAGATATCATCCACATGACCATGTGTATCGTCGCCTTCAATACCTGCGCCCAGCCAGATTGTCTTTTTAATCCCAAGGTATGAAGCAAAAATTTCCTCATAATCCAGCTTTGAAAATCCAGGATTTCTTACCTGAATGGAAGGATGCAGGAGGCATTCTGCTGTGGTAATGAGAGTACCCTGTCCGTTCGAATCAATGGCTCCACCCTCAAGAACAACGTCTCGATCCTTATAAATAACTTTCCTCAGGGGTATTTTTAAACTTTCCGCAACCGTTTGAGGGGTGTATAAATCCTTCCTGTAATTCCCATACTTGGCCCAGCCATTGAATCCAAACTGAAGCGCCGTTCTGCCACCCTTCGCATCCTTAACTATTATAGGTCCCGAGTCGCGCATCCATCCCCGGTTTGTATCCTGGATCAGAAATTTCACTTTTTTCAGGTCAACATGAGCCTGAACTAGCATCCCTTTTACTTTCTCCTGATGCAGAGCTGATCTGACGAGCAACAAAACATCCTCATGAGTACTCACCTTTCGGATGATTTCTACAAAAGCCCATTTGACTGCATGAAATTTGCCAGGCCAGTCACGACCTTCATAAGGAAAAGCGAGGAGGGTGAACTGATGTTTTTCCCATTCGGCGGGGAGTGTGTTGGGGTGGATGGTTTGCATGGTGGGTGAATGGGTGAATGGGTGAATGGGTTAGTGGGTTAGTGGGTTAGTGGGTTTGGGTAACGAGGTAACGAGGTAACGGGGTAACGGGGTAACGGGGTAACGGAGTATTTCTGAATTCTAAATTCTGAATTCTAAATTCCTAATTCACTCCCCCGTCCTTCGAACAATTCCATCATACGCATCTATCCGTCTGTCGCGGAAGAAAGGCCAGTTACGGCGGACCGTTTCAATCAGAGAGGGATCGATTTCAGCCATAATAATTTCCTCTTTATCGTGTGAAGCGGAGGCCAGTATTTCGCCCTGCGGACCTGCAATAAATGATGCTCCCCAGAATTGAATACCGGCAGCATCTTCCGAAGGTTTCTCAAGACCCACACGGTTGCAGGCAGCGAGGTAAATTCCGTTTGCTACTGCATGTCCGCGCTGAACTGTCAGCCAGGCTTCGTATTGCGTTTTTCCATATCGTTCAATTTCTGCCGGATGCCATCCGATTGCTGTAGGGTAAAAGAGGATTTCAGCTCCCTGCATGGCCGTAAGCCTTGCTCCTTCAGGAAACCACTGATCCCAGCAAATCAGAGTTCCAAGTTTCCCCACTGAAGTATCAAAGGCCTGGAAACCTAAATCTCCGGGAGTAAAATAGTACTTCTCATAAAAGGCCGGATCATCGGGAATATGCATTTTTCGGTATAATCCCGCTTCCTTGCCATCTGAATTTATTATATAGGCAGAATTATGGTAAATGCCGGCAGCCCGTTTCTCAAAGAAAGGTACTATTATCACAACTTTCAATTCAGCAGCCAAAGCGGAAAATTCGCTGAAAGACACTCCATGCAGGGGTTCTGCAAGATCAAAATGACCGGAGTTCTCCGTCTGGCAAAAGTAAAATGAACTGTATAGTTCCGGCAGGCAAACCACATTTGCTCCCTGCCTGGCAGCTTTCCTGACCCATTCCTTGCATTTCTTAAGGTTCCTTTCCGGCTTTGAATTCAGTTCAAGCTGTGTAAGTGCAACCCGGTATGTAGTGTTTTTCATAATCATGATTTCTGCTGCAAATTTAGATTTTTTCTTTCACCCATGAAAACCTAAATAGCATGCATTTTATTTTCAAACAAAACTGTTGAAATATCAAGATCACTTTCCTTTAAAAAACAGTTTTTTAAACAGGTATTATTTTAAGCAGTTTTATTATTTTCGCAGGGCCTAATAATGAACCATAACTAAATTTAATAACGTGAGAAAATCAGTATTCCTTATTGCTGGACTGGCTCTGTTGGCCGGTTCGTGTAAACAGAATGATAAAATTTCAAATATGAAGAACCCTTTGTTGAATGCCTTTAACACTCCATTTGAAGTTCCTCCCTTTGCTGAGATAAAACTTGAGGATTTTGCCCCTGCCATAAGAGAAGGTATTAAAGTACAGGAAGCTGAAATCGAGGATATTATCAATAATAAGGAAGCTCCTGATTTTGCAAACACTATTGTGGCCCTTGAGGAAAGCGGCTCTTTGCTGAATAAGGTTGAAAGTGTATTCGATAATCTGAACAGCTCTCTGACCAGTGAGGATATGCAGAAAATTGCTGAGGAGCTATCTCCTGCTCTGTCAGCTCATTCTGATGCTATCAGAATGAATGAAAAACTTTTTAAAAGAGTTCAGGAAGTATATAACAAGAGGGAAAACAGCAAGCTTAAGGGCGAAGATTCCATGCTTCTGGAGAATACCTACAAATATTTTGTTCGCGGTGGAGCAAACCTGAGTCCTGAAAACAAAGAAAAATTAAAGAGCATAAATGAAAGTCTTTCTCTTCTGAGTTTGAAATTCGGTCAGAATGTTTTGTCAGAAATAAATAACTTCAAATTACTGATTGATGACCCGGCCGATTTAAGTGGACTGCCCGAAGCTGTTATTGCACAGGCAGCAGAAACAGCCATAGAGAAAGGTGATTCAGGCAAGTGGGTATTTACTGTTCAAAAGCCCAGCCTCATTCCGTTTATCACATACTCTGATAAGAGGGAACTGAGAGAAAAACTTTTTAAAGCCTATACAAAGCTGGGAGATAATAATAATGAATTCGATAATAAGGAAATTCTGTCCAAAATAGTAAATCTCAGAATAGAGAAGGCTCACCTTCTTGATTACCCGAGTCATGCTGCATTTGTGCTTGAAAGAAATATGGCCAAAACTCCTGAAAAAGTTATGAGCTTTTTGAATGACCTCTGGTCTAAAGCCTTACCAGTTGCAGGCAGGGAAGCTGAAAATCTCCAGAAATTAATTAATGAAGAAGGCAACAGTTTTAAACTGGAGCCCTGGGATTGGTGGTATTATTCGGAGAAATTAAGAAAGGCAAAATATGATATCGATGAAGAAGAAATGCGCCCCTACTTCAAACTTGAAAATGTAAGAAACGGTGCATTCGAGGTAGCCAATAAGCTATATGGGATTCAGTTTATCGAGAGAAAGGATATACCGGTATATCAGGAAGATGTTCAGGCTTTTGAAGTAAAGGATAAGGATGGCAGTCACCTGGGTGTGCTTTATATGGATTTTTATCCCAGAGCAAGCAAACGTTCGGGTGCCTGGATGAGTGAATACAGGTCACAGCAGATTAAAGACGGTAAAGATATCAGACCGATAGTAACCACCAACTTCAATTTTTCAAAACCTACGGGTGATAAACCTGCTCTTATAAGCTATGAAGAAGTTGAAACCCTGTTTCACGAATTCGGACATGCCCTTCAGGGTTTACTCACAAAATGCCACTATCCCAGCCTTTCAGGAACTTCAGTTCCCAGGGATTTTGTAGAACTCTGCTCCCAGGTAATGGAAAACTGGGCTGCCCAACCGGAAGTTCTCAAATCATTCGCCAAGCGTTATGATACCGGCGAAGTAATTCCTGAATCCCTCCTTAAAAAAATGGATAAGAGCAAATACTTTAACCAGGGATTTGTAACAGTTGAATACCTGGCTGCGAGTCTTCTCGACATGGACTACCACACGCTCACCCAACCGGATTCGCTGGATGCTGCCGCATTCGAAAACAAAGCGATGAATGATATCGGTCTTATTCCCGAAATAATTGTAAGATACCGCAGTACCTATTTCAATCATATTTTTTCAGGAGGTTATTCAGCTGGTTACTATGCTTATATATGGGCGGAAGTGCTTGATTCGGATGCTTTTGAAGCTTTTCTGGAAACGGGAAATATATTCGATCCCAAAACTGCGGAAGCCTTCAGAAAGAACATACTTGAACCAGGAGGCACAGTCGATCCAATGAAGCTATATCTTCAGTTCAGAGATAAAGAGCCCAACACAGATGCTCTCCTCAGGAAAAGAGGTCTTATTTAATATTTCTCTGCCTTTTTAAGGGCGGTATACGCATTAACAACTCCTCCTGTAAGACTAAGCCTGGCAAACCTGATCATCTCATCAGGATTGCCGGGTGTTTTTACCATCTGCTTTTTATAAGGGATAGCTGATCGTAATAAAATCTTTTTTAATTGCGCAGCAGTCAGATCCGGGTGATAAGATAAAACAAGGGCCGCTACTCCTGTAACAACAGGTGCAGACATACTTGTACCCGAGGCAATCTTGTATCCCTGTCCCGGAACGGTACTTTTAAGTTCAACTCCGGGTGCAAAAATATCCACAGTCTTTTTTCCGTAGTTGGAAAAACCTCCGGCCATATCGCTGCCATCTTTCCAGTGAGTGGCTCCTACTTCAATCCAGTTTTTGCTCCGGGTTTTTCCATCAAGGTATTTTTTTGAAGGAAAGTTGGATTCCACATCAATATTTTTCGAGTCGTTTCCGGCAGCATGAATTACAAGCACACCGTGTGCATCTGCATAACGAAATGCATCATCAACATAAGCTTTATAAGGAGAATAATCTTTCCCAAAGCTCATATTAATAATTCTTGCTCCATTATCCACAGCATAATATATGGCGTTGGCAACATCTTTATCACGTTCATCGCCGGAGGGAACCACCCGGAGAACCATGAGTTCGACATCAGTGGCAATGCCTTTTATTCCCAGGTTATTTGACCTGTCGGCACAAACAATTCCCGCAACATGCGTCCCATGAAATGCATCAGGACCTTCAACAAGATTATTTCCATAATTCCTTACAGAAAAATCAGTATAAACATCCCCAACTATGCCTCTGGGGTCAAAATCAGGATTAAGCTTATATTTGAGATTTTGATCATAAATCTTAATTCCATCTTCCAGATTTGCCATACTAAGTTTCTGAATAAGCACCCGCTGCATGAAAAAAGAGGCTTCGTCAATACTGTCAATTCCGGGAGTTATGGACTGAATATCGCTCAGAGTTAGGCTGTCGGTTTTGAGAAAGTCTTTAAGTACTTTCTCTGAATGTTCAATTTTATTTTTAAAATTTATCAGAGAAGAATAAATATCCTTATTTTCCTGCAGCTGCTTATCGTAATCTTCCTTAAGCTTCAGATAATAATCATAATTTGTAAGGTCCTTATTTATAAGCGACTCCCCTTCTTCGAGAGTATATTCCTTTGAATATTTGGCGTATTCCCGTGTTAACTCCCATGTATCAAACTCAACATAGGTACTATCGGGCCCACCAATAAAATCCCATCCGTTTATATCGTCGACATAGCCATTATTATCATCATCTATTCCATTGGCTGGTATCTCATCTTTATTAACCCAGATAGAATTCTTCAGGTCTTCATGATCGGTTTCAATGCCTGAATCGATAATAGCCACAACCACCCTTGTGGATTTTTTATCCTTTAATAGTTCTGAATAGGCTCGTTCTGTGCTAACTCCAAGGATGCCATCCTTCCATGGGTCGAGGTTAAACCAGTTATCAGGAGCCTTTTTAATTGAATCAGGTAAAGCATTAAAATCAGAAATATCACTTGCTGAGAGATTGGAAAATCCAAAAAAGCCCAGGATTACGAAGCATAGAATGAAACTTTTCATTGTCAGGATGAATTTAATTTTAAAGGAAAATACTATTTATTTACCGACTTGCAGTATCCAATTAAAAAACACAAAATTTAAAAAAGAGTTTTTCTCACCGGCATAAATTTACTTTTCAACTCCAAAGGAATACACAGTAAGATGCTCATAACTCATGCCAGGCTCAAGCAGGGTTGATGGAAATCCCGGCTGATTTGGCGAATCCGGAAAAAACTGTGGTTCAAGAGCTAATGCATTGCGGAAGTTGTATTTTTTGCCTGACTTGCCTGTTACACTTCCATCCATAAAATTACCGGAATAGAATTGCAAACCGGGCTGATTTGTGTATAATTCCAGATATCGTTTACTTTCAGGGTCAACTAATTTTACTGCAAGCTTAAGCTCACCGGGATTTCCGTTAAGTACCCAGTTATGGTCATATCCTTTTCCAAATTTAATTTGCAGATTATCCGCATTATTAATCCCGGCAGCAATAGCAGTATCCTTTCTAAAATCAAAGGGTGTCCCCTCTACAGGCATTAACTCACCGGTGGGAATTAATGCAGAATCAACAGGAGTAATGGCATCAGCATTAATACGGATTATCTCGTTCAGAATCGATCCACTCCCCTCTCCCTCAAGATTAAAATATGCATGATTGGTCAGGTTTATAACTGTCTTTTTATCCGAAACAGCAGTAATTTTCAGCTCTAGGCTGTTATCGGGTTTAAGTGTATAAATCGCAGTAGCCGTAACATTTCCCGGGAAGCCTGCTTCCAGATCCTTTGCCTCGTAGGTCATGCTTACAGAATTATTGTTTTGATGAGCCTTCCAGATTTTTTTAGCAAAGGTATTTTTCCCTGAGTGCAGGGTGTTTTCACCATTGTTTATATCAAGATGATATTCCTGCCCTTCAAGTTCAAATTTTCCTTTGGCTATGCGGTTTGCAAAAGGTCCGACAATACATCCAAGATACATATTATCAGTAAGATACGAGCTTATCTCTTTATAGCCAAGAACAATATCGGCATATTTGCCATTCGAATCCGGAGTAATTACAGAAACTATCGTAGCCCCATAGTTTGTTAATTGAACCGCAATCCCTCCCGGATTTTTCAGAGTAAATAATTCAATAGGTTCTCCATCGACTATTGTATCGAAGTTTTCAGCTGGTATTAATAAGGATTGAATTTGTTTATCAGCAGTTTCGGCTTTTGGTACGCAGGAAGTTGCCAATATTATAAAAATGCAAACAGAAGAAAACAGGAAGAGGATTTTTTTCATGATTCAGGTATAAAGTATTTCACTAAAACTAAGGAAAATCAACAAAAAAAGAAAATATTTGATTTTATTTCGGAAGTGTTTAAAAATGAAACAATTTGATATTTTTTCTCTGCAGAAAATTTACTTCCTATATTTGCATAAACAGCAGAAAAGAGAATAATTTTAGCAATCGATTAAACCTTTGAATTTTGTATGCGTCAAAGCAGTAAATAAAAGACATTACAATGAACCATAAGAAAACCATTCCAGTCATCTTTTTCCTTTTAATGCTTCTGTTCCTTGGAACATCGGCTTCCTACGGGCAAAAGGAAAATCCGGGCCGGGACAGGCTAAGTGCTAACCTCACAGCTGAGCAAAAGGCACTGCTTGAGGCTAACCGATCATCGATTACCGAAACGCGTGAAGCCTTTAAAGCCAGCCTGACTGCCGATCAGCTCCGGATGCTGAAGGATAATAGTCTTAGCATCGACCAGAAAAGAGAAGGATTAAAATCTTCACTAAATGCCGAACAGAAGCAATTGCTGAATCAGAACCGTCAGCTGAGAATGATGCAGAGACAACAGTTCAGAAGTTCGTTAACATATCAGCAAAAACAGATGATTAGGAGAGCTTATATCTACAGAACCAATAACACAAGCGCGCATCCGGGTATGCGCAGGTTACCAAAATGGCGTCGCAGATAAATAAGTACATCAACATCATTTGAATTTCAAAGCAGCAAATTGTAAATAGAATTGTATCCCCATACAAACAAAAAAAATAAAAGTGTGAAGAAGTTTCAAATTATTATCATAACACTATTCATATTCAGTGGTATAAATGTTTTCTGCCAGGAGCAGGAATCAAGTCTCGACTCAATTCTCGATGCCATTTTGTTTGAGGATGACGATCTGCTTGCCCTGCTTTACCAGGAAAGCAGCTATCAATACCTGTACACCGGACTGAATTTTAACAGTAAGAGTTTATACGCCGGAAGACAAGTCGGCCCTGATCAGTTTGATCTCAGCGGACAGATTCATTATTTTCATTCATCCGGATTTAATATCGGTATATCGGGAGTGGCTTATAGTCAGTTTAATCCAAAATATAATACCACTGTGCTTACTGCAGGGTATTTCCACAAATTTAAGAAAGCTCCGCCAGTAAGTATCCGCACTTCCTATTCCCGCTATTTCTTTGAACCGGTTGATTCTGTTGAACTCAGCTCTTTCAATTCCAGCCTGAATCTGGGGACTTCATACACAAGGAAACATTTCGGAAGTTCGGCTGATGTTTCTTTTCTTTTTGGAGATGATTTCAGCACCCAGTTAAACCTGAGTAGCTGGGGAAGTTTTAAACTTCTGAAATTTGGACTTTCCAATAAGGTGATTTTTGAACCGGAGCTATCCGTTTATTTTGGAAACCAGACAGTCATTTATGGTCAGTTTGGAGTACTTTCCGGAACCCGGTGGTATGATCTTTTCACTGCGCAGACAGACATTTTCGGGCTGATGAATACAGAAATTGCATTGCCCTTAACCTTATCGGTCAAAAATTTCGATCTGGAGGCCGGGATGTATATTGACTTTCCCAGGGCTTTGGGAAATGAACCCAAAATTGATCCCCTTGCCTGGTTTGGAATAAGCATTTCCTATATGTTTGATCTCAGCAGAAAATAAGATTGCATCCATGAACTAAACAGCTGTTTACTGATTCCATATCCCTTCGTATTCTGTTCGAATTTTGCGCTATTTCAAAAAACAAATGGAGAATTAGGATTTATTTGTATTTTTAGCCCTTTAAGCTGTTCAAATGATAATCCAGATTTTCCAGCATGTCTCTTATGAAGGACCTGCTTATATTGAAGAAATAATCGAAGCATCAGGGAATGACATCCATATTTGTCGTTTTGACGAGGGTGAATTGCCCATGCCTGCAACCGATTACGATATGCTCATAATTATGGGCGGTCCGATGAATATCTATGAAGAATCGGAATATCCCTGGCTGGTTGCTGAAAAAAGAGCCATTGATCAGGCGATTAAAAGCGATAAAGTAGTTTTTGGATTTTGCCTTGGAGCCCAGTTGATCGCTGACGCTCTGGGAGCCAGAGTTTATAAGAATGCCGAAAAAGAAATTGGCTGGTATCCTGTAAGTCGAATAAATCCGGGTGATGGGAATCCTCCTCTTCACTTTTTGCCCGATATTGCAACCGTTTTTCACTGGCATGGAGAAACCTTTGATATTCCGAAAAATGCAGTGCAGCTATACCGATCTGAGGCTACTGAAAATCAGGGTTTCCTTTATGAATCCAATGTTCTTGCCCTGCAGTTTCATCCCGAAATGCTGAAATCATCCATTGAGGATCTTGCACATTTCTGCAGATCAGAACTTACGGAAGATGGTAAATACATCATGTCGGCTGAACAGATGATCAGTGATTATAAAAAATACGAATCCTCCAATAAAAAAATGCTTCGGAATATTTTTCATTATTTTATTAAGGAAATGGATTTGTAAATCACCGAAAAACGATGAGCCAATCCCCCTCTTCCTTTCATTCACAATTTGAAAAACTGTTCAGGGATTATTTCACTCCTCTGGTATGGTTTAGCATGAAATACGTGGGAGATCTGGATACAGCAAAGGAAGTAGTGCATTCTGTATTTGTGAGACTTTGGGAAAAGGGGGAAGAAATCGATTCAAGCCGACCCATTAAACCTTACCTCTATACATCGGTATATAACCGCTCACTTAATTATATCAGGGATCATAAAAAATTTACAGGCGAAGAGAATTTAGAACCTCTCCCTGATAATCAAAGCAGCGACATCCTCGAACAGCAGGAAATGGAAGAAAGAATATACGCTGCCATCGAAGAGCTTCCGGATAAGACAAAAGAAATCTTTCAAATGAGCCGCTTTGAGAATATGAAATACAGGGAGATTGCCTCTGTTCTGAATATTTCAATAAAGACGGTTGAATCCCGGATGTCGGATGCTCTTAAATTTCTCAGAATAAAATTGAGTGATTATATTAAAATACTGATTATCTTGATGGTAGAAATTTTTAAATCGATTTAACCTAAAAATACCAGGGTAAATGGCTTTGAATGTGTGTTAAGCTTGAAGGAATAATAAAATGATTGACGAAGCAAAAAATAATATTCCAATTGACCTTATCAGCAGGTGTCTGGCAGGTGAAGCTACCAGCGAGGAGATGACTGCTCTTGAAAATTGGGTTGAATCCAGTAAGGAAAATGAGCAATTATATTCCGATTACCTCAAATTATGGGAGAAAACGGGTGTTTTGCAGGGAAAACCTTTTCTGAACATCGACGATGAATGGAATACATTTAATCAAAAAGTACAGGAAGAAGAAAAAAACAATCTCTTCAAAAACTTTCTTGCCGGCCCGAAGTTCTTTACAAGTTTCTATCGCATGGCTGCTGTAGTTTTATTCGGACTTTTGGCCGGTTATAGCATATATTTCTTTAGCAACAGATTCTCAACACAAAGTTATTTTGCAGAAACAGCCGGACAGGAAGTGCGACTCCCCGATGGGACAAGTGTTATTCTTAATGCTGGAGCAGAAATCCGATATCCCGGAAAATTTTCCTCCGGCAGTCGTCTGGTGGAATTTAGCGGGGAGGGATTCTTCCATGTGAAAAAAGATCCGGATCATCCGTTTATTATCCGGACAAAGGATTTAAGCATCCGCGTTCTTGGCACCTCTTTTAATGTTAAGGCAGAAAAGGATTCACCGGACATCGAGGTTACGGTAAATACCGGAACTGTGGCTTTGTACAAAGGTTCCGACCGTAAAAATGAAAAACAAATCAGTGTTGGAGAAAAAGCCATCTATTTCTCAAAGCTTGGAAAAATTGAGACTGCCAAAAATAATAATCCAAATTACCTTGCATGGAGAACTGGTAAAATGGATTTCAAGGAAAGTACGCTGACTGAAGTATTATCCGTATTTTCTTCTGCCTATCATAAGAAATTTATCATCACATCTGAAAATATAAAAAATTGCAGACTGACAGCAAATTTTGAAAATCAGGGATTAGAATCTGCACTCAAGGTTCTGGAGGCAACCCTGGATATTCATTTTAAAATTTCTGGTGAAACAATTGAAGTAAGCGGACAGGGTTGTTAATGAAGGGGATTGTATCCATGGGGAAACTCAGATTCAAAATATTTTTCTTCCTTTTGTCTTTCATTTTAACTGCCGGAATATACGGGCAGGATGCTAAGCTTCAGAAAAAAATCAATATCAGTCTTAAAGAAGTTTCTCTTCCCGAAGCTCTGCAGGAATTATCCCTGAAAACCGGAGCCAGCTTTTCCTATAATCCCGACCGAATTGACAGTCTCAAATTAATTACCATCAGCGCCCATGACATGAGTCTTCAGGAAATCCTTAACCGGATTTTACCGGAAATGGACCTGGAATATCTGGTGGTTGAAGGCAAAATTGTACTTAAGAAGTCACGCAATAAATCCGGTCAAACACAGGAGGTTTCCGAAAAAAGACTTTTTACCCTTAGCGGATTCATGAAAGATCAATCGAGCGGAGAAGTCCTTATCGGGGGAAGTGTATCGCTTCCCGGAATGCCAACCGGATGCACAAGTAACGAATATGGTTTTTATTCCATGCAACTCCCGGAAGGTGAATATGAAATACTATACTCTTACCTGGGTTATCAGCCATTAATTCAAACCATCGTGCTGCAAAGCGATTACAGAATAAGTGTTGAGCTGAAAACTAAAGCCCGTGATATTGAGGAAGTAAAAATCATTTCCACCATTGAAGATGAGGCAACTGCTGCCACCCAGACCTCACAATCAAATCTCAGGGCGAAGTCTATACGGCGTATGCCTGAATTCATGGGAGAAACCGACGTTATAAAATCATTGCAAACCATTCCCGGAATAAAATTCTATGGTGAAGGCTCAACCCTTTTTTATGTAAGAGGAGGAAATCGTGATCAGAACCTTATCCTGGTTGATGAAGCAGTTTTGTATAATCCTTCGCACCTGCTGGGACTCTTCTCATCCCTGAGTCCGGGAGCCATAAACTCTGTTAAAGTTTACAAGGGAGATATTCCTGCAGAATATGGCGGACGCTTGTCATCTCTGGTGGATATTAAGACCCGTGAAGGAAACCTTAAAGATATTCATTTACAGGCCAATACAGGTTTGTTTGCTACGAGTATCAGCGCCGAAGGTCCGATAGCAAAGAACAAAAGTTCCTATTTCTTTTCCGTCAGGAGATCGCAGCTAAAATGGATTTTAAGAAATTCGGCTCCCGATTTAAAGGACTTATATTTTTCAGATCTGAATTTCAAATTCAATTTCCGGCTAAATGACAACAACAGGATATTCTTCTCTACTTATGCCGGAAAGGATAAATATCTGAATCAGGGAAACGGCAATACAAACGGAATTCAATGGGAAAATGTAGCCGGGACACTCAGGTGGAACCATATTTTCAACGAACGATTATTTTCCAATACCAGTTTCACCGGCAGCCGGTATGACTATGATTTTATTACTTCAAGTGAGAGGGCCGAAATGTGGAACAGTCATATATCCAATTTTAATCTGAAGTCTGATTTCAGCTTTTATCAAAGTCCTTCGAGCACACTGAAATTCGGTGTCTTACTTGGAAATCATTATTACAACCCGGGAAATTTCCAATCAGGCATAAACGCTGATCCCGGACTACCCAGAGTATCCCCACGAAATACGAGAGAGCAGGCTCTTTACATTAGCAGCGAGCAGGAAATAAACGAAAAAATATCACTCAGAATTGGATTTCGGTTTTCGGGATGGGCCAATGTTGGCGAGGCCTATGAAATTTTATACAGGAATCATGTTCCCTTCGACACGGCGTATTTTCCAAAAGGGAATACTTACAATCGCTTCCTTATACCAGAGCCTCGTATTTCCTTTCGATTCTGGCTTAGAAAAAACTCAAGTTTCAAAACCTCATTTTCCCACACTTCCCAGTTCGAAAATCTACTGAGTAATTCCATAAGCCCATTTACCAGTCTTGAGGTTTGGCTTCCTGCCTCCACCAATATCAAACCCCAGATATCGGATCAGTTTGTTATTTCTTTTCAGCAAAATTTTGAAAATATTCATTGCAGTTTGACTGCAGAAGCCTTTTATAAAAAAATGCAGAATCAGATTGATTATATCGATCATGCAAAAATGCTCTTTAATCCCTTCATTGAGGCAGAGCTGAGATTTGGTACGACCCGGTCTCAGGGGATAGAGCTAATGTTTAGCAAAACAGCAGGCCCACTGCAGGGATGGTTGGCATATACATTATCATCAACCTTTATGGACTTTCCGGATCTTAATCAGGGACGTCCCTACAGGGCCAGTTACGACAGGCCCAACGACCTGAGTATTGTTATGCAATACCAGATAAAGCCCAGGTGGCAGATTTCGGGTAACTGGATTATTATGTCGGGAGGAAGGTATTCTTCCCCTACCGGTTTTTATACCTACGACAATTACCTCCTGCCCATATACGAAGAAAAGAATAATGCCAAATTGCCGGTATACCACAGGCTGGATGTTTCCAGCGAGTTTATCCTTTCGAAAGAAAGCCGTAAGCTTGAGCACATCCTGAAATTCTCACTTTTCAATGCCTATGGACATAAAAATCCGTTTGCAATTAATTACAATAAAATTGCCTCTGATCCAAACATATATAAAAATCCGACAGATCACAGCAGCCTGCCCGATCCGGTTTTTACCATGAGATACCTTTTCAGGGTGGTGCCATCATTTTCTTATTCAATAAGTTTTTAGCAATGATTCGTAAATATTTTTACAGCCTTGTTTTGATACTTCTGCTTGCATCCTGTGAGGAAAGCATAGACAGGGAATTTACAAATCAGGCAGATCAACGACCCGCCATTGAGGCCATTATTACCAATCAGCCTATGGAATCCTATGTAAAAATAACCAGGGAATTCAGCCATCCCGGCTATTCTCCTGAGGCGATCAGCGGGGCAAAGGTTTTTTTGACAGAAGGTTACGATTCCATTCCTTTTACAGAAGACATTCTGATCCCGGGAAATTATTACCCTGAACCCGGATTCCGGGCTGTGATTAACAGGGTGTATAAACTTTTTATTGTATTTGAAGATTTCAGAGATAGTGCTGTCAGTTATCTTCTACCTGTGACTCCTATGAATTCCCTGAACATTTATGAAGACAATTCAAAGCCAGGGAATTTCTACATATCCTCAGCAGAAAATTCCGATCCTTCAATGCTTCGGTACAGTATCACTGAATTTGACAGTGAAGGAAAAGACAGCATTACGACCGAGCTCAGGGAATATTATTTAAGCAGTTACGATGTCCAACAGATTTTTAGTCCGGCAAAGGATAGCAAAAGCTTTGCTGAGGGAAGCCGGATAGTACGACGAAAATATTCATTAAACCCTGAATACGAATCATTTATTCGTGCAGTTCTTTCTGAGACTGACTGGCGTGGAGGATTATTTGATGTTCAGGCAGGAACCCCCAAAGGGAATTTTACAAATTCAGGTTTTGGCTTTTTTGCGGGTGCTTCTTTAGTAATGGATACAGTTTATCTGAATAAATAGTATAAAAAATTGCAGTTTTGCATAAAATAATATAGGCCTAACTCATTGTTTTTATGATACTTGCAATAAATAATTAAAATTTTTAGAAAAATCCCCAGGGTAAAACGGGAGTTTCGTGTGATAGTTATGAGTTTGAAAATTACAAAGCAAACCATAACAATAAAAATCACTAAAAATTGAAATTATGAAAACAATGAAATTTTTTCCGGTAATCGGCGCTTTTGTTTTTGCGCTTGCATTCTCCTCATGTCAGAAGGAAGCTATAAACCCAAATGTTTCTGACGATATTCTTCCAGCCAGGTTTTCCGTTAAGGTACCCGCATCAATTTCCGAAAGTTCAGAAGGGAAAAAAGCTTACTCAGCACAGGATACTTTACGCGGGTCTGATATTTACCAACATCTGGGAACCTTTATTGCAGTTGGCGACGGTGCCGGCGAAATTGTTGAAGGTATCATCAGGGGTATACGGTATTATCACATCAACAAGCCTCTTTCCATGACTTATGAATCGGATGAAGATGGCCGTGCGAAAAACCTGGTGGTATTTAAAGAAGCCAGCTTTGAAGATCGCGTTTGGGATTTCCAGATGAATATTTCCGATGCTGAGTCGGAAGGAAATGATGATGGAGGACTCGGACTTCAGATTTTCTGGAATACTTATCCCATTGAAGGGATAGCAATATTAAAGCCTTATAATGTAAACAGGAATGAAATTGAATTTCTTGACAATGCAGTATTCAGAATTGATTACAGTGAGGCAGGTGAGAACGGATATGATGCTGAGATGCTTGTTTCCATAGCAGGATTACCCTTACTGAATCCTCTCGTAGATCCATTCTGTATGAGCACATTAAAAATGAAAGCTGCAAAAAAGGGAGACCTGATAGATGTTTATGGAAATTCGAATCATCCGAATGCCAGGTTTTTTAGCAGCCAGTCGGGATTTAACTGGGCTTTCGTAGCCAGTGCTGATGAGAAGGCTGATGTTGCTGTAGCTGAGGTAGGTCTGCCCCCATCAGATCTGAACCAGACATCACGTGAGATTTTGTTAAAGGACTTTTCCATTAAAAATGTATTCACAGATCAGATATATGCTGTGTGGCCATGGATAAGCCAGAATCTTGTAAACGGCTATTTATACAATGCCGGTGCACCGGGATATTTCAACAAGTATGGTTTCGTTCAGGGAGGAACTTCACCGGGCACAAGCTATGACGGGGTTGAAGCCAGAATTAACAATCTGAGTCCTTTTAATCCCTCAGAAATCAGTAATCTGGAAATTAATTTTAAACTTAACTGATAGTTCAATACCAGTAACTTAAAAAGGCGGCCATTATCGGCCGCCTTTTTTGTTAAATTTATTGTTAATCAATCCAACAGAGCTATTCGGGAGTTAGCGTGAAGCTGATACGAACCCCGTTTAAGCCGCAGCATGAATTTGCATATTCGGCAACTACAGTAATAACCCCTGTAGCGCCATCCCTTTCAACAGTCCCTGTAAGCCTTATCTGGGTTGGATATCCTTCGGAGCCAGAGTTCAAAACAAACTTATTATTCCCTATATAAAACAGCCTGTAAGCTACCTCCACATCCCAGAGATTTGCCAGTGCCGTTCCTGAAATATCCTGTAAAATATATTGAGATTTACCGGTTCCCGGAACAAGGCTGATTACATAACCTTCTTTCTGAGGATCAGCTGTTTCAATATCATCTATAAGGATATTCATTGTGTAAGAGCCCTCAATGGTAAATCCTGTTGGAGCAGAAGCAAAATATGAACGGAAATCAGGGAAGGTTGCTGCCAGTTCCGGAGAATACACTACTGTATCTGGAGTATCCATTATAAACTGCCAGTCGAAGTAATCCCCTCCTTTAAGGTCTGCTTTTGTGACCCCATCGATGCCGAGCAGGGCATCCTCAACCGAAATATTTACTTCAGCAGGCAGTTGCGAGGGAAGGTATTCAGCATGCTGAATGAAATCTCCTCCATTAAATGACTTCATGAGGATAAGTTTATTGAAGTCTTTAGCCTTTCCGGTAGCATCGACATTAAGTTTAAAAGATATTTGTGTTGCTTCCAGATTTGCTATATCAAAGATTTTGGGACTGGAGAAATATACATAAGGAGTAGCGGATCCGACATCCGAATCCTTCATAACATCGGACCACTTGTCTTCATCTTTGGTGCAACTGTTAAGTGCAGCCAGGAAGCAGAACAGAATTATAATATATTTTTTCATATCTAAATGTTTTAAGTTTTAATGATCGCAGATTAATTAATATCCCAAAAAACAGGAACATTTCTGTTTGGCTGGGCAGGCGCATTGGAATTAGCGTCCAGCTCATCATTCGGATATGGAAAACGCAACAATGGGAGCTCATTGGTCTGAATTGGAGGCGGAATTAATGGAAAACCGGTTCTCCTGTAGTCGTTATAAGCTTCAAGCCCATTTCCAAATAACGCGATCCATTTCTGCTGAATTATCAGATCAAGTTTCGATTCGGTAGTTGTTGAATCATTATAATCAATTAATCTGTTCTGGATATAATCCTCAATATCAAACTCAGGTATATCTGGAGCATCCAACAGGTTTACCTCCTGGAAGGAAGCCCTAACTGCACTTTCAAAAAGTTCTTCAGCAGTTCCGGAGACTGCAGCATTAAGTGTGAGTGCCGCTTCCGCCTCAATATAGAGTCGCATAAAATTGGTAATCATTCTCAATTCACCCGCTCCACTTGCTGATGAACCGCTCACTGTCTGGGCTGAACCATCATCATATTTTCCTCCAACGGGATAAATGCCCTGGACTGATCTAATGTCACCATCATTTGCAATTGGAGTCGGGTCGCCATAATCACGACCGGAAAAAGTACCATCCTGCAAATAGAAGTAGTAAGGGACTCTGGGATCATTCAAACCCGTCAGCAGGTTGTAAAAATAGTTACTTATGTATGATTCGCCTTTAACCATATAATCGCTTTGGAATCCGGGATGGCGGTTTTCAGGATTGGCATTATTAACATATTTAAATTTAAAATCCTGATCCTCGCTTGTGATAAGGACTTCTCCCGGATGATTTGCTTCATCCGCAACAAGTGCTTCAATACCAAGCTTTGCCTTGTTGGGATCTACGAGACGAATTTGATTATATAACTTTAATTTGAGAGTATTTCCCATTCGTATCCAGGCAGCAACATCGCCGTTGTAGATAAGGTCTACCCCCTGCAGTGAAACGCTGTTTTCCTTACCCAGATCAAGAATGGCATCATCTATCAGCAGAAAAATATTATCATATATAGCAGCGGCATCGTCAAATTCCGGATATTCGTAAGTACTGCATGCCTGACTGTAGGGGATATCATCCCATATATCCACCATCAGACTGTAGGAATATGCCTTTAATAATTTTGCTATTCCCACATAATAGTAGTTATCGGAAGCAACTCCTTTATCGATGATATCTTCAATATCTTTAAGAGCACCGGCATATAAACTAAACCGCCATTCGTTGGAGAGGTCACTGCCGTCGACAGCCCAGCCATCATAGCGACCAATTACAAGGTGCTGGACTGCATCTTCTGAAACACGGCAGGGAACATTTGAAAAAGCAAACGCAACACCTATCTGCGCTGTTGGCAGCAGGTTCACAATTGTTGCGTCGGTTGGGTTGTTCGGGTCCTTGTTTATATCCAGGAACTTTTCACATGAAGTAAAAGTACCCAGGATCAAAGCAAGCATAAGAATTATAATTTTGGATTTCATATCTCGTATTTTTTAATTAGAATTTTAATCTCAGACTCACTGCATATTTGCGGGCATTTGGGATGTAATAATAATCAATACCCTGTCTGTTACCAGCTTCATACCCGCTTGTTTCAGGATCGATATGAGGAACATTTGGAGCATAGAACCAAAGATTCCTGCCAATTAAGGAGATATTCACATCTTTTATCTTCAAGGAAGAAGTCCACTTTTCCGGCAGTGAATATCCCACAACCAGCTCCCGGAACCTTAGTATGGTTGCATCATAAACATCAGCTTCAGCAGCCGGGAACCCTCTGAAAAAATAGTTGTTTGTGGTAATCTCGATATTGTTGGGGATTTTATTGCCATTGACATCAAGCAATGGAACAGAAGGATTATTTGGATCAGCAAGTACACCCTTGATGACGCGCCCTGCTTCCCTGTCTATTGCTGTCTCAGCAACCACACCCCTGCTCCTCAGTTCATTGATGGTGTTCGAATAGAGTTCTCCACCTTTTCTGAATTCAAACATGAAACTCAAATTAATTCCCTTATAAGAAAATGAATTAGAAAGGCCTGTAAGAAAATCAGGATTGGGGTCAGCAATAATACCCAGTTCATTGGCAGCCATTGCATATCCGGTAGCCGGGTTGATCAGGAGATTTCCTTCATCATCCCTCCTGAATACAGTACCCTGAACTACACCATAGGGATAGCCTACTTTATTTACACTTCCAAAATTGGTAAAGTTGGTGCCTATATCAATTTGATCTACATCTTCAAACAGAGAAACAACCTTGGAATTATTCTTACTGAAGTTCAATGCTATATTCCACCTTAAACCGTTTAATTGCGAGACAGGAATAGCATTTATGGCCATTTCAATTCCTTTGTTTGTTATTTCTCCTGCATTTAAAACCTTGCTTATATAACCTGAAGATGCAGGCATTTGTACACTGAAAATCTGGTCAGTAGAAACCCTGTCGTAATAGGTGAAATCAATCCCAAACCGATTGTTGAAAAACTGTACATCCGTTCCAATCTCATGCTCGGTTGTAAATTCCGGCTTAAGCGAATTATTGCCCAGAGTATTGCCATTTTCCAATCCTGCCACACCATTAAAAGGCATCAGAATATTGCCGAGATTGTTTCCAAAAGTTGGGTTAACACTATATGTTGTTGTGGTGAGATATACATCAGCATCATTCCCGATTTTGGAAATTCCTCCATAAAGTTTCAGATAACTGAGGACGTTTCCTTTCAGAGAAGGAATCGCGTCGGTTAAAATAGCAGAAGCCGTTACCGAGGGATAAAAGTAGGAGTTATTGGCAACAGGGAGGGTAGATGAAAAATCATTTCTTCCTGTAATGTTCAGGAACGCCCAGTTTCCATATCCAACAGAAACATCTCCAAACAAACCAATAATTCTGCGTTTTGAATAAATTCCTCCATTTGGCAAAACAGTTTTTGTATTATCCAGATCGTTTATTCCGGCAACTATTATTTCATTGCCCTGAAAAGATTGTCTGTCCTGTGTCCTTTGGTTGACATTCCATCCGGCAATTGCTGTCACATCAATTTTGCCGGTGGTTTTATGTGCTGTCAGCAGCAGGTTCGATTCCATCTCATTAAAGGTGATATCATCATCAATTATGCTTCCCAAACCATCATTAAACTGGGTGGATTTGGCATATACCTGCTGTCTGCGGTCGGTATAGGTATTAACTCCTATTTTATAACTTGCATTTAACCAGGGAGCAATTGTATACGACATATCCGCAAAACCCATGGTACGATCAACCTTGCTGGAATAGGTATTATATTTTGCGATATAATAAGGATTGTCGCGATCGGATCTGTAATGAATATTGGTTTTAGTAACCGGATCTTCATAAGGAAAACCCGACAAATCATAACTGCGTGGCATGATCCAAAGCTGACCAAAAATATTGGTGTTGGTAACACCAAATCCTCCGGTAGGCACACCCAATTGATCAACCGACGAATAGGTCATGGATCCCCCAATCTTGAATTTATCACCTAACTTTTGATTTCCAGCAATTTTAAGTGAGTATTTATCCAGACTGGTATAAGGAATGAAACCATCCTCATTATTTGCATTCACTGCAAGCACAAAATTAGTGTTCGCGTCCCCTCCGGAAATATTCAGTGAATTCTCAATTACACTGCCCTTCTTAAAGAAATCCGATACATTGTTTGGATAGGCTTTATAGGGAACAACTTCTCCCAGATGGTTTGTATAGGAAATTACTCCGTTGTTATCAAATAGTAAGCTGCTACCTCCAAGACCATCGCCATTTCCATCCAGATCGGGTGCATCAAAACGCGGACCCCAGGTTCCAAAATAGCCTGAGTTAAACTGGAAATTGGCTCCCTGTCCGTATTCATTCTGATACTTTGGAAGCTTGGTTGGCTCTTCCATTGCATAGGTTGAGGTAAAACTTACGTCAAATTTCTTACTCCCTGATTTTCCTCCGGATTTGGTTGTTATTACAATTACCCCATTTGCAGCCCTTGAGCCGTAAAGAGCAGCAGAAGCACCACTCTTTAAAACGGTAATCGATTCAATATCATTTGGATCAATATCCAAAGCCCTGTTTGAATAGGTTGAACCATAAACGGTATTGTTTTGGGTTGCATAGGTAGAGTTATCATAGGGTATTCCATCTACAACAAACAAGGGCTGGTTATTTCCAAGAGCTGAGGAATTACCGCGAATCACAATGTTTGAAGAAGAACCCGCAGCTCCCCCTGAACTGGAAACAAATACACCTGCAATTCTACCACTTAGTGCTCGCATAACATCCGACTCCATTTTGTTTTCAACAGCGTCCCCTCCAACTTTTTGAACCGAATATGACAGATCACGCGAATTACGTTTGATGCCAATGGCGGTCACGATAATTTCTTCGATACCCAGGAATTCCTGTTGAAGACTTGCATTGATAATTGTTTTATCTCCGATTGGAACTTCCTGCGATTTCATTCCAACGAAGCTAAATACCAGTGCAGGCGAATCTCCTGTGACGGAAAGACTGTATTTCCCGGAAAGATCAGTGATCGTGCCATTAATCGTTCCTTTCTCAGTTACATTGACTCCTGGTAATGGCTGATTATCCTCTGAAGTTGTAACTGTACCTGTAATTATGCGCGATTGACCATTCATAAACTGAATGCTGCATAATAACAGAATGTAAATTAAAATAACATGTTTTCTCATAGATTAGGGTTTTTAGTTGAACTTCTTTTTTTTTCATGTCAGTTCCAGAATTGATATTTGCAAATTTCAACTGGTAAATGTTATCCAGATTCAGTGAATGACATTGTCAGTTACTTATTTGTCAATCCCTGTTTATCAAACTGTAAGCTTAAAATTATGTGCAATACTGAAGTGATTTATAATAATTCAACTAATAACCAAAAGACGCCGGTACAAAGCTCACTTCTGTATCCGAAAGGCAGTTAATTTGAAAAACTTGTCGTAAACAGACGAATAACCGGAGTTCGCAGGCAGAAATAACTTAATGCGTTTACACCGGGGATATTGTAAAAACGTTATGTAATAAATTTTCCTGAAAGTCAAACCAAACCGGCAGGCGGGTATTTAATACTAAAGCGACGAAATAGAATAGGTAAGAAAATAAGAATTCTCACAGCAAACTGCCAAAAGAAAACATTATCTGTATGATAAGTGGGTTTATGGTAATGGTAGGTTTTTTAAAGGCAAATCGCTGGGGTTACAGGTGAATGTTTACAGACAGATAATTGCTGAATTCAATCTGTTTGATGCATTTTACAGAAATAAATGCCAGAATTGCAATAATTTCCTAATTTTCGTAAGAATTCACGGCAAAAATGTAATTAATGAAGGTAAGCAGATTTTTTTCCATTTTCATGCCTCAAAACCGATTTGAGAGACACCTGCTGGCCTGGCAGGTATTTATTGTTGGAAACTCTTTGCTTTACAGCGTGGATAATCAGTCTGGAAGATTTTTTGAGTTTTTGACCGATTATATTTTAAGCCTGCCCATTATTTTTCTGATCACGTATCTGACTGCTTATTGGCTGATACCAAAATACCTGCTGAGAAATAAACTCTGGAGGTTCGGGATTTGGTTTCTTATTTTACTCTTTGTAAGCGGATTATTGGAACAATTTAAAACTCAATATATTTTAAGTCCATTAATATTTCCGGAAAGGACTATGGAAATAAATATATTCAATTTTTTCTCCATCTCCCGGGCAGCATTCTTTATCCTGATACCCTGCATTTATTTTATTACCATTAAATATTCAAGGGAATGGTACAACATGATGGTGCTGAAAACAGAAG
>JACJXF010000018.1 GCA_020636775.1 Bacteroidales bacterium | reverse complement strand
ACATTACCAATGCCATCATATCCTTCAAAAATTTCAGTACCGATATTTGGTTTAATCATAGCCTGGTGAAATCCTATCAGGGTCAGGTCGGCATCCGCGCTAAACTGATTGATAAGCTCTTTTTTATTCTTTCCTTCCGAAAGCGAGAGAACACGTATATTGTTCGCTGAAATTGGAAGTCGACCGCTTGATGTCAGATTGATAAGATTCTCCTCTTCTTTTTCAAGATTATCCTTTGCATAGGTTGCAAATATCTTTATTTCACCATGTCTCCAGTCGGGGTGCCCGAGCAAAATATAGGATAATAGTATCATCAGGTTGGCATTCTCATAATCATCTTTGCCAATCCAGATATGAATATCCTTTTTATAGCCGAAGTTCTTATCCGAAGTTCCCAGAATGCAAAGGTCGTATCCGGCTGTCTGTAAAACGCTCAGATTGTCAACAATATCATTAAGCCATTCCTGCTCCCCTTTTTTATATTCGAAAAGCATCATATTATTTGGCTTGCCGGATATTCCCGGTTGTTGAATTGCCTGAATAATAGCCGCGGTATTGGATGGTGATATAAGAGTTTCAAGGAATACATTCGATTTGCTTACTCCGGCAATTTTAATAAGTTTCTGGAGTTTTTCTTCGGCAATGGTTTTAGATTCCTTTGAAAAATAGGCTTTTTCGAAATGAATATAGGTACCGAATCCATAGCGGTGGGATATCCATTTCATCATTTCCAGTGCAGAGTATCTTTCAAAACTGGCCTGTGACAGACATAAAACGGCAGGTCTCCAGTCATCCTCCTTGTGATCTTTTTCAGATTTCTGAAGAAATACCTGCATGGTGCGACTAAACTGGTAGATAACGCCCTGGAAAATTGTTGCCATTCCTTTTTTGGTGTCACTGTTCATGGTAATGTAAAAATAGATGAGAACCATCAGAATCAGTGCGCCCAGTGCGTATGCGGCATTTATCTTAAACATCAGGTAAATGCACATGGTAGCTCCAAGTAGGGAAAGATACCATTTCGATTTAAAAGTGGGGCGATAGGAGGGGTCCGCTGCAAAATGCTGCAGGAAGGAAATCAGACTCAACGAACCATAGGTTACCAGAAAGAACATGGTTATAATCTCAGCTACAGCGTTAACATCACCCATGAGTACAAATACCAGAGCGATTGCAGCTGTTACAATTGTTGTATTTCTGGGCTCATTAATGTTTCCTGTTCCTCTGGCCAGCCAGCGGTTCAGAAACCGGTTTGGAAGGACATTATCACCACCTATTGCCTGCAATGTGCGGGGAGCCACCATGAAAGAACCAAGGGCAGATGAAATAGTGGCTGCCGCAAGTCCAAGCGGTACAATTGGTCCCCATAATGAAATCTTGCTCATTATAAACTGATCATTTATAAGATCTTCCGGTGATGCTGAGGAGGAAAGTTTATAGGCAATAAAAATATAAATGACCATGCCTGTAAGGGTCGCAGCAATGGTTCCAAGAGGTATTGATTTCTTGGGATCCCTGAGATCCCCTGAAAGCCCTACTCCGGCAGTCATACCTGTAAATGCAGGGAAAATAATTGCGAATACGTAGAAGAATCCTTTATCCGATGCTACATGACTGAAAAGCTTCGAGCTGTCGAACACCTCATGATAGGGAGTCTTTCCCAGGAAAAAGAAAATCAGTGAAAGTGCCAGGATGGCGACAACCACATAAAGAGCTTTCATCCCCATACTGGCGCCTTTTGATACCATTAGCCATATAATCAGCAGCAGGGCAGGAACGCTGAAAAGCCGGTTGTCGTATATTTCAATTCCCAGATGGGTGCCAATCCAGGGTTTAAGAACTTCAAATGTTTCTGCAAAGGCGATAACATAAAAGGCGACGCTGATGGCCTGGGAAAGATAAAGTGAAAGCCCGATTGCTCCTCCGATATTAATACCAAAGGAACGGGAAATGATAAAATATTCGCCTCCCCCTTCAACCTTCTGATTGGTTGCTATCTCAGCCAAGGCCATTGCTGTGGGTACAGTAACCATATGCCCTATCAAAATAATGAGAAGGGTTCCCATAAATCCCACACTTCCTACAGCAAATCCAAAACGTAAAAAAAGAATGGCACCCAGTATGGTTGAGATTGCGGTTAAATAAACGGGGAGGGTTCCAAAATTGGCTTTACCCGGACTAAGTTTGTCGCTCATGGAATTAAAGTATGTTAAGATTAATAACAGCCTTGCTTCAAAAGTAATAGGAATTGCATGATTTTCCAATATGAATTTGATGAATAAAAAACTGATGCTTAAAGTAAAAAAATACCAGGCATACTTTCAGAATCCCAGTGCTGACAACCATTCTGAATCTGCCTTAACCATTTTTCTTTTATCCAGATCGAACAGGGAGGAAGTGAAAACCGCCCTGCATGCCGTTTTCCCCTGAGGGTTTATCATTTTCTGCTCAAAAAGAAATATGAGCTCATTCTTTCTCCGGCATTCGGAAATTATTTTTATTTCTTCACCCGGAAGAAGCTCCTGACTATAACGAATCGTGATTTCAATAATAATGGGACCTATTCTGTTTTCATGGACCCAGCTTTCTCCTTTCCCGCTTTTGGCCAGAATATCCCAACGGGCTCTTTCAAAAAGGTCGAGATAACGTGCATTGTTTACATGTCCGTATCCATCCAGCAGATCATCACTAACCCGAAACCTGTATTCAAAAAGAGAACTTGATTCCATTAAAAGGTTGAATTACTTTTTCATTTTTTGAACTGATTTCAGCAAGCCGGAATCGAAAATTTTCAGCATCTCTTCATAACTCGGATTCAGAATATAAATATCATTATCTTCTCCTTTATTCTCTTTGGTTTTCACCTCTGTTATCCCCTTTAGAATATTTATATCTGCTGCATCTGAAGAAATAGCATAAATATCAAGGCTTTTCTTTGGACCTGGCTTAAGTATATATACTGCCCATAGTTGATCCTGTTCCTGCTTTAAATTTAAGAAGTAATAGGATTTATATTTCCGCAATATGAACTTCTCATTTAAAGGGAGTTTCACATTATTTTTATTTACTTCCAGCGAAATTCCATCTGAAAATATGGTTCCAATAGTGTCGCCTTTCTCAGGATCAAGATAGGTCCCGGTAATTTTTTTTGGGAAGGATTGTAGATTTTCCAGTCCTGCCGGCTGCGGGTTTTCAAAATAATAGCTGGAACATGACTGAAGGATTAACAGGGCTGTAAGCATAAATAATCCAATATATGCATTGATTCTCCTGCTGAAAGGGCGTTTATTCATTTTTGTATTTTTATGTATGAAAAAATGATTTTACTTAATAATTCTGATTGTCAGAAAACTTCATGATGATTTGCTCAATATAAGTCTTTGATACGGGAAGAGATAATTTGGCAGGTATATCCAATTCCAGTTTTAACCCATCCGCCTCCTTCTTAATTAATTTCACTTTTTCAAAATTAACCATAAAGGAGCGGTGACAACGCATTAGTCCCATATTGCTCATCTGGGGTTCAAGATTCTTCAGACTGTTGCGGACCATATATCTGGAGACCTTGTCATGGTCAAGATAATGGATGTAAATATAATTGTCGGCCGACTCCAGATAAAGCAGGTCTTCACTTTTTACGGAAAATCGCAAAACTTTCTTCTCATCCTGAAAAGGAATCATACCAAAGGGAGTTGGCTCGGTACGGGGTTCAGATGAAAGTTTCTCCAACTGTCTGCTCTTTTCCTGGAGTGAAAGGTAAAGCCAAAGAATGGCATAGGGTAAAAGGATTACCAGGGCAGTAATCTGAACAGACTTTTTAAATGAACTAAAAAAATCTTTGTTATCGTGCAGGAAGAAAAGCTGAATGAGTGCATATACCAGCGCCATGGAAACTATTTCAGCAAAAATCCAGGCTGCATAATCGCTGTAACGGATGGGTTTCCTTTTGCTGAATAGCAGCATTAAAAACCGGCTTGCAACAATCACAAGCATACCGAGTAAAATGAGCAGGCTGCTGTAAAGGAATAATTGCACCTCAGTAACATCATACCAGGTTTCAACTCCAAAGGGCGCATAGATATTTATGAAAATCAGGGCAAATACAGCCGTGAAAAGAACAAAACGGACAATATTGGTCTTACTGGTAAGATAGGCAGGTATATTTTTTTCCCAGATCAGCATAGTATAAAAGCTTACAAAACAAAAATATCCAAAAAATCGGATACATAGGTTTATATTAGTAAAAATCAACATTATAATTTCACCCCTGTATACTGTATTTCACCCCATCTATTATCTTTTTACCCCGCAAAGCAGTTGCAAATCCCTTTTATTTGCCCTGCGACCTAAAATGGAATTATTTTGCATAAAAACAGAAGGTATGAAGCTGAGTGAAGAATTTTATCTGCTAAAAGAAGTGTTTAATCCGGACTCGGAATGTATTGATTTACCCGGTTCTTCAACTACTATTTTAAATCTGGATTTCTCCTGTCCTTTGGGCATTTATGATACTACTACCGGACTTCCCGGATTTCCCTCCCGTGAAGATGGCGCTATTCTGGAGAACCGGAACTTTAAATACCCGGTTTTTGTACCCCAAAAGAACCGGAAATATTCATCCTTTATAATCCTTCTCCACGGTTTGAATGAAAGAAGCTGGTTTAAGCACCTTGCCTGGGCAAGATATCTTTGTGAGAACACAGGTAAACCTGTAATTATGTTCCCCATTTCTTTTCATATGAACAGAAGTCATCCTGCGTGGACCGACCGAAATGAACTTGCTCTGGGCTTAAAGGAACGACAACTTCAATATGCTGACCTTAAGGAATCGAGTTTTATAAATCTCACACTGAGCAATCGGCTTACGGAGGTCCCACAAAGATTTTTTCTTTCAGGCTATCAATCAGCACTGGACCTTATTGCCTTGTTGAAAGATATTAATTCCGGTAAGCATATTTTATTTGAAAAGAATAGTCATTTTGATGTCTTTGCCTACTCAATCGGAGTTTTTCTGGCTGAATGCATGATGATCGCAAATCCCTCCAATATTTTTGATAACTCCAGATTTGTTTTTTTTGCCGGGGGAGCTCTTTTTCAGGAAATGAATGGAATTTCAAAATACATCATGGACAGCGAGGCGTTTAGGCGTGTATATCATTACCACATGAAAGAAATGGACGAAGATATCCGGAAAAACCCCTCCATGAGAAATGTGCTAAAGGATAACCGGATGGGAAAAGCATTTCGTTCAATGGTTGCTATAGACAGGTTGAGGAATTTTCGCGAAAAAGCTCTTAAAAAATACAGAAACAGGGTCTTGTGTCTGCCCCTTGCCGGTGATAAGGTTATTCCTGCCGAACCCTCTGTTGAACTTTTATCAGCAACTGCCTGCAGCAAAAAATTTATCCGGATAATGGATTTTAAGTTTCCGGCAATTCATGAAAATCCCTTCCCATTAAATCTGAAGGAATATACTTCCAGAATTGACGAGGCTTTTCTGAGAGTGTTCTCACTCTCTGCAGATTTTCTCAGGTAAAGTTTACTGCTTGTCTACCAATGCATTCAGTATGGGTTTTACCCACTTGTCTTTATTTACGTCGTAAACGATGAAGTCGCTGTCGAACTGCCAGTATGCCCAGCTAAAACCAAATGACTCTGCGGTACGTGCCACGAAGGCAGTGTAACGGGCTCTTGAATCCATATCCCCCTTATCATAAGCCCCAAATTCACCAAGGAAAATGGGCCTGTCATTTGCTTTTGACCAGTCAGCAGCGACTCTAAGCTTATCCACGATCAGCGCTTTTTCTGCTTCTGTTCCATTCCATTTTATACCTTTTAAATCCTTATTTTCCTGCGACCATGGAGCTCCCTGATGTGTGAAATTCATTGGGTGGTAAAAGTGTACTGTAACAATAATATTTCTGTCGTTCTCCGGAAGCTTAAGGCTGGAGAGACTTTCAATGCCATTCCAGTTTCCCGGACCAATTATAAGTGTCCTGTCAGGATTGGTTTCCCTTATTATTTTAATAATCTCAACCAGATATTCATTCCACAGATCTGTTGTAAGTTTTCGGTTGGGCTCATTAAGCAGCTCAAACACAACATCGTCAGGAGTATCTTTGTATCTGGGAGCCAGTTGCCGCCAGACAGAAAAAAGCATTTCTTTTTTTGCTTCAGGATTATCGGCCATGGCATTATATTCATGCATGTCAAGGATGACCATAAGTTTTGCATCCAACGCATTTTTTACAGCCCAGTCGAGAGTTTCAAACCATTCAGGAGCAATGGTATAGGATGCATCCATATGAGAGAAAGGATGCAGATTTATACGGACGTTTGTGAAACCGGCATCTTTTATCATTTTGAAATATTCCTGTTTAAACCGTCCCTTGGTATGATCCAACCACAGTTCACGATCATATCCAATAATATTTACCCCCCGGCCAAGTTTTTCATTTTGTTTTTCGGCCTCATCAGACTGTGAGTATGCCTGATATGAAAATTGCAGGCCAACAGCACAAAACAGCAAAAAGTAAAAAAGTTTCTTCATTGGAATATTATTTAAATTTTTACCAATATACTTTATTTGAAATAAAGCAAAAAATAAATGTGAACCAGGAGGAAGTTAAAGTGTTTATTCAAAAAGTATTTCAAAGTAACCATTAGTAATAAAAATAAAGATGAAAACAATATTTCACCCGGCATCAGAAAGAGGCTTTGCAAACCATGGCTGGCTCAAGGCGGCACACTCCTTTAGTTTTGCGAATTATTTCGACAGGGATAAGGTTCATTTCGGTATGTTACGAGTTTTGAACGATGATATTATTGGTGCGGGAGAAGGCTTTGGTACCCATCCGCATGATAATATGGAAATTATTACAATACCACTTCACGGCAGTCTTGAACATAAAGACAGCATGGGAAACGGATCTCTTATATCAACCGGTGAAATTCAAAATATGTCGGCTGGTGCCGGAATTACACATTCTGAATTTAATCCCAGACCCGACTCAGAGACAAATATTTTACAAATATGGATATTTCCGGAAATCAGAGACATCACTCCCCGCTACGGACAGTTGCGCTATGATGAAAAGAGTCTGGTTAACAGCATTGTTAATTACGTGGCACCTGAAAAACATAAAGATAAACTCTGGATCAACCAGCAAGCCTGGATTTCTTTATCAAAGCCTTCGGAAAATTTTGAGCTGATGTATCAGCCGAAAAAAGAAAATAATGGATTATATATTTTTATTATAGAGGGAGAGGTGGAGAGTACCGGATATAGCCTGAAGAGGAGGGATGCCCTTGGAATCTGGAATGCTGAGGATGTGAAAATCACTGCTAAAAAGGATTCTTTCCTTCTTCTGCTTGAAGTTCCGATGAATACCGACTAGTTATTTGTTATATAACAATGGCAGCCTTGGCAGTTTGAAAAGATCAGGATTTAACATCCTCATTATCATATCTGTAAAACGATCAGGCGGTAATAAATCATTATCCTGAAATTTTAAAAAATATTCAGTCTCCCCCCGGTAAATTAATATGCTTTGCAAATTGATTTGAATAATTATACCTTTCCTGTCCGGATTTTCTGAAATTTCCTGACAATAGTATCATTTTTCATTTAGTTGATTTTTAAACTTATACCGGTTATTTTATTATAATTTAATATATAAATAGGTCAAAATATATCAAATTGAAATATTTATAACTATATTTGCCCTTAAATAGAAATAATGGAGATGAAAAGGCATATGTGCATACTTACTCATTTAAATAAACATTTAGGGTTTATTTGAGAATGGCATGTCAGGGGTAAAATTCTGTATAACCGTTCTCATAAAAAGAGAGCGGTTTTTTTTGTGTTTCAGAAATAAGCGAATCGAAAATATAAACAATATTGGGGGTTTTATCGGATGAGCCTTCAAATGAATAACAGGAGAGCATCAAATGGCAAAGTATCGACAACAAAATGAAGGTTTATACCGGACCGAGTTTGAACACGACAATTGCGGGATTGGATTTGTGGCCCACATTAAAGGCAGGAAATCACACGATATCATTCACAAAGGACTGGAAGTACTTGAAAACATGACTCACCGTGGTGCAGAAGGTGCCGATAGTGGAACCGGTGATGGTGCAGGAGTTTTAATTCAGATACCACGGGATTTCTACCTGATTCAGGGATATGCCCTTCCACCGGAAGGTAAATTCGGAACCGGACTCATTTTTCTTCCCCAGGATTCAGCGGATGCAAGAAAATGTGAAGAGATACTGATCAATTTTATCGCAAAGGAAAAAATTGAGGTGATTGGATTTCGTGAGGTCCCAAGGGATAATTCTACTCTAGGAGCAGTGGCCCGGTCAACTGAGCCCACAATTCGCCAGATACTGCTTGCTTCGGATACCGATCAGCTGAGTCTTGAAAGAAAATTATACATCATCCGGAAAAAAACTGAAAATGCCATCCGGAATTCTGATATCCGTCAAAAACACTTCTTCTCCATACCTTCATTATCTTCTAAAGTACTGATTTATAAAGGTATGTTTACCTCAGAGCAGTTAAGGGAATATTTCCTTGACCTGAGTGATCCAAGACTTCATTCGGCCATTGCACTGGTGCATTCACGCTTCAGTACCAATACTTTCCCGACATGGGATCTGGCTCAGCCTTTCAGGATGCTGGCACATAATGGGGAAATTAACACCGTTAAAGGAAACCGCTTCTGGATGCAGGCGCGCGAATCCATTCTTAAATCGGCCGCACTGGGCGATCTTAATGAGATTTATCCGATTATTCAGCCCGATAAATCAGATTCTGCTTCTCTGGATAATGTTCTGGAATTTCTGGTGATGAGCGGAAAATCACTTCCACATGCATTATCCATGATGATACCCGAGTCATGGAATCAGAAAAACCCAATATCCCCCGAACTCAGAGCTTTTTATGAATACTATTCAACTATCATGGAACCCTGGGACGGTCCGGCCTCTCTTCTGTTTTCTGATGGCAGGTATGTGGGCGGAATGCTCGACCGGAATGGTCTTCGTCCATCCCGTTACCTGATTACCGAGAATGATCTTATGGTAATGGGTTCAGAAGCCGGAGTTCAGAGTTTCAATCCTGCAGAAGTAAAGGAAAAAGGCAAGCTGAAGCCGGGAAAAATGCTTTTGGTGGATACAGAGGAAGGGAAAATTATCTATGATGAAGAATTAAAATCCGAGCTGGCACATAGAAAACCATACAGGGAATGGCTCAGCCAGAATATGGTCGATTTTAAGGATGTGCAATTCGGACAGACAGTTTCTCCTGAACTGAAAGAAGACCACGATATCTACATTAAAGCCTTTGGATATTCCAATGAGGATATTGATACCATTATCAGGCCCATGGCCGAAGGCGGACAGGAACCTGTAAGCTCAATGGGTAATGATACCCCGTCGGCAGTGCTGTCAAAAAAACCACAGAGGCTCTTCAGTTATTTTAAGCAGCTTTTCGCTCAGGTTACCAATCCCTCGATTGACCCGATCCGGGAAGAGCTGGTAATGAGTCTTACCGGTTACATAGGTTCTTTGCAAAAAAACCTGCTCGATGAGATGCCTGACCACTGCCATATGGTTAAGTTTAAAACACCCGTAATAACCAATACGGAGTTTCAGGTACTAAAAAATCTGCAGTATAAAGGCTTTTCAACCAGGGTACTGCCAATGCTTTTTAAGGCATCGGATGGCCCTGAAGGTCTTGAAAAGGCAATGGATAAGCTTTGCATCGATGCTGAGAATGCTGTTGATGAAGATAAAAATTATATAATTCTGTCCGACAGGGGAGTCACCAAGGAATTGGCTCCTATTCCCGCTCTTCTGGCCGTTTCCGCGGTTCACCACCATCTAATAAACAAGAGAAAGCGGATGCAGATTGATATTGTTGTGGAAACAGCCGACGCCAGAGAAGTTCATCATTTTGCGCTGCTTTTTGGATATGGTGCAAGCGTAATAAATCCCTACCTCAGCTTTGCGGTTGTTAAGAAACTCGTGGATAAAAAAGCTATTCAGCAGGATTATGCCAAGGCTGAGCAAAACTATGTGAAGGCGGTTAATAAAGGACTGTTAAAGGTTCTTTCTAAAATGGGTATTTCCACTCTTCGTTCCTATCGCGCTGCACAAATCTTTGAAGCAGTAGGGATTCATCCAACTGTGATTAACAAGTATTTTGACGGGACCGTCTCCAGAATAGGGGGGATGGGGATCGCAGATATAGCAAGGGAAGCACTAATTCCTCACGCACTGGCCTTTGCTCCAGCTCAGAATATTCCAAACGGAATCGACGGGGTTTATAATTTCAGGAAATATGGAGAACATCATGCATGGAATCCCGAAACCATAGCACTTTTGCAATGGAGTACAAAAACCGGTGATTACAGTAAATTCAAGGAATTCAGCAGACTTGTGGATGAGCAGAATTCCAATCCCGGGTTTATTAGGGGATTTCTGAAGCTGCGGAAATCAAATCCAATCGATATTTCAGAGGTTGAACCGGCCTCAGAAATTATGAAGCGCTTTGTTACAGGGGCAATGTCGTATGGTTCCATCAGCCGTGAAGCGCACGAAACCCTGGCGATCGCCATGAACCGTATCGGCGGTCGTAGTAATACAGGTGAAGGAGGTGAGGATCCTGAAAGATTTATCCCCCGCGAAAATGGCGAGTCAGCAAGATCCGCTATCAAGCAGGTTGCCTCAGGGAGGTTTGGAGTTACCAGTCATTATCTGGTCAACGCAGATGAAATCCAGATTAAAATAGCACAGGGGGCCAAGCCAGGTGAGGGAGGACAGCTGCCCGGTCATAAGGTGGATAAGATAATCGCTAAAACCAGGTATTCTATACCGGGTATCACACTGATATCTCCCCCGCCTCATCATGATATTTATTCAATTGAGGACCTTGCACAGTTGATTTTCGATTTGAAGAACGTTAATCCCAGGGCAAAAATTTCCGTTAAACTGGTTTCTGAAGCCGGAGTTGGAACCATTGCAGCCGGTGTTGCAAAAGCCAAAGCCGACCTGATAACCATTAGTGGTACCGAGGGAGGTACAGGTGCAAGCCCCAGCAGTAGTATAAAGCACGCGGGACTGCCCTTAGAACTCGGATTGGCCGAAGCTCAGCAAACACTTGTTTTAAATAACCTCAGGAAAAACGTTGTGCTTCAAACCGATGGTCAGCTTAAAACAGGAAAAGATGTTGTCATTTCCGCATTGCTTGGAGCCGAGGAATTTGGATTTGCTACATCAGCCCTCATTACCCTGGGTTGTGTGATGATGCGTAAGTGCCATTTGAATACCTGCCCGGTGGGAGTAGCTACCCAGGATGCTTACCTTAGAACGAAATTCTCAGGAAAAGCAGATTCTCTGGTTAATTTTTTCAGCTTTATTGCTGAAGAAGTCAGGGAAATTCTGGCTGAACTCGGGTATAAAAACTTTTCAGACATAGTAGGCCGGGCCGACTTACTTGAAAAGCGCGATGATATTCATCACTGGAAAACGGAAAACCTTGATCTCTCCGGATTCCTTCATGTTCCTGCCGAAGCATCAAAATTTGAAAGGCGTTACACCACCCCTCAGGAGCATAAAATTAAAGGAGTTCTCGATTATCACCTGATTGAACTTTCCAGACCAGGTCTTGACAAAGGGGAGAAAGTTGTGATAAGTCATCAGATACGAAATACAGACCGTACGGTAGGAGCCATGCTGTCTGGAGAAATTTCAACAAAATATGGGGCTGCAGGTCTTCCTGATGCAACAATTTCTGCTGAATTCAAAGGTTCGGCCGGACAAAGCTTTGGAGCCTTCCTTGCACAGGGAGTTCAGTTTAAGTTGTACGGCGATTCCAACGATTATCTTGGAAAAGGACTGTCGGGAGGAAGAATCATTGTGGTCCCGCCTGAGGGAAGCAAATTTGCGCCTGAGGAAAATATAATTATCGGAAATACAGTCATGTACGGCGCAACATCCGGTGAAGTCTATATTAACGGTGTTGCAGGCGAGCGCTTTTGCGTAAGGAATTCCGGAGCTACTGCCGTTATTGAGGGTGTTGGGGATCATTGCTGCGAATATATGACCGGAGGGAGAACCGTGGTTCTGGGAACAACCGGCAGAAACTTTGCTGCAGGGATGAGCGGTGGGGTAGCCTACGTGCTTAATGTGAAAGGAAATTTCGATTACTTCTGTAACATGGGCATGGTAGAGCTTTCACTCGTTGAGGACCCTTCGGACGTGAAGGAACTGAAAGAGCTGATAAGCAAGCACCTGCATTTCACAGAGTCTCCGCTTGCAGCAAAAATCCTGGATAACTGGACTGATTACCTTCCAAAATTCATTAAGGTGATTCCATTTGAATACAAAAAGGTCCTTGAAGAGGAAAAACTGGAAGCGATTAAGTTGAAAATTGCCGAAATGGAGAGAGATGTTGAGAGTCAGCCGGTTAATTGACCAACAATTTTATTAGATTGAAAAACTAAAGCCAAAAAGTAAAAATATTTCTGATTATGGGTGATCCTAAAGGTTTTATCAAGATACAACGGAAAGAGGCCGGAAACCGACCGATTCCTGAGCGAATATATGATTTCAGTGAGGTTGAACAGACATTGAATACTGAAGACAGGAAACTCCAGGCTTCAAGATGTATGGATTGCGGAATTCCCTTCTGTCACTGGGGTTGTCCGGTAGAGAATATAATCCCTGAATGGAATGATGCGGTATATAAGGGAGAATGGAAGCGTGCCATCGACCTGATGCATGCAACCAATAACTTTCCCGAATTTACCGGTAGGATTTGCCCGGCGCCCTGCGAACATGCCTGTGTTCTTAATATTGAGAATAATCCCGTAACCATAAGGGAAAATGAGGCTGCCATTGCGGAATATGCGTTCTCAGAAGGTTATATTAAACCCCAGCCTCCGAAAATAAGAAGTGGAAAAAAAGTGGCTGTTATTGGTTCAGGACCTGCCGGTCTTGCAGCAGCCGACCAGCTGAATAAGGCAGGTCATCTGGTAACTGTTTTTGAAAGAGCTGATGCAATCGGAGGTTTGCTGCGTTATGGAATTCCTGATTTTAAACTTAGCAAGGTCGTAATCGACAGAAGACTGGATATCCTCCAGCAGGAAGGGATAATTTTTAAAACCGGTATTGAAGTTGGAAAAGACCTGTCAGCCGGAGAGCTTCTCGATTCGTATGATGCGATTTGCCTCACGGTTGGGGCAACCAAACCAAGGGATCTGCCGGTGGAAGGGCGCCAGCTTAGCGGTGTTCATTTTGCAATGGAGTTTCTTACCCAGCAAAACAAAATAAACAAGGGCGAAACGGTTTCACCCGAAGACAGAATCTCTGCCAAAGACAAGCATGTATTGGTTATCGGGGGAGGCGATACAGGCTCCGACTGTGTGGGAACATCCATCCGTCAGGGGGCAAAAAAAGTAACACAGATCGAGATATTGCCCAAACCTCCTGAAAAAAGAGAGGATAATAATCCCTGGCCATATTACGGTTACACACTTAAAACCAGTACTTCACATCAGGAAGGTTGTGAAAGAAGATGGAACCTTTCAACACTAAGGTTTCATGGGGATACAAAGGTTGAAAAGGCTGAGGTCTCGAGCGTGGAATGGTTGAAAAACGGATTGTCCAGACCGGAAATGAGACCAGTACCGGATTCTTCCGAATTTATTCAGGCAGATCTTGTATTGCTTGCCATGGGCTTTGTGCAGCCCGAACATGAAGGTCTGTTAAATGATTTAAAACTGGCTTATACGGACAGAAATAATGTGAAAATTTCAGGCGATTACCAGACCACAGTTCCAAAGGTTTTTGCAGCAGGGGATACCGTTCTGGGTGCCAGCCTGGTTGTAAGGGCTATTTTTTCGGGCCGGTCAGCAGCCAGAGAAATAAATAACTTTCTTTCTTCTCAGTCATAATTTTCAGTCATGGATTTGGAGATTTAAGTATTATAACTATTTTTGAATTCTGTATGATAAATCAAATATCCATATCTGCACGTTATTGGTTGTGGCGCTTCCCTGTTGAGGAGCTCCCGGACAACGTGTAAAGTATATGGAATAAATATATTTAATAGGCAGGTTGTTTACATCCTGCCTTTTTTTATTCGCAAATTTTACCTAAAAACAATAAACTATGACAAAGACAAGACGATTTAACCTTACCGAAAGCCAGATGCCCAGGCAATGGTATAATATTATGGCGGATATGCCTAACAAACCGCTTCCTCCGCTTCATCCGGGAACCAAACAACCTATTGGTCCTGAAGATCTTGCGGCTATTTTCCCAATGGAATTAATAAAACAGGAGGTTGCTACCGACAGGTATATTGATATTCCTGAAGAGGTTCTTGAAATATATAAAATATGGAGGCCTACCCCCCTTGTAAGGGCATACAACCTTGAAAAATACCTCGATACTCCCGCTAAAATCTATTACAAGAACGAAAGTGTAAGCCCCGCAGGATCGCATAAACCTAATACGGCTGTTCCTCAGGCTTATTACAATTACAAGGCTGGTGTTAAAAAAATGACCACAGAGACCGGTGCCGGACAATGGGGATCAGCGCTTGCCTTTGCAACTCAGCATTTTAATATTGACCTTAAGGTATTTATGGTTAAAATTTCATACAACCAGAAGCCTTATAGAAAGTCTATGATGAATCTGTGGGGAGCTGAGGTAGTGCCTTCTCCGAGTAATCTTACAGATTCGGGAAGAGCCATTCTGGCAAAAAGTCCGGATTCACCGGGAAGTCTTGGAATAGCTATTTCAGAGGCTGTTGAAATGGCTGCCAAAGACCCGGGTACCAATTATTCATTGGGAAGTGTTCTCAACCATGTCCTTCTTCATCAGACAATTATTGGACTGGAAGCCCTTAAACAGATGGAAATGGCCGATGCCTACCCTGATGTGGTTTTTGGTTGTTTTGGCGGAGGAAGTAACTTCGGCGGAATTTCATTTCCATTCCTTGGGGAAAATTTCCGAAATGGAAATAAAACCCGCGTGGTTGCAGTAGAGCCTGCATCCTGTCCCAAACTTACCAGAGGTCAGTTTCATTATGATTTCGGTGATACGGTAGGTCTTACACCCTTGCTTCCTATGTACACCCTGGGCCATAATTTTGTACCTGCTTCCATCCATGCCGGTGGACTCCGTTACCATGGCGCAGGAGCCATTGTAAGCCAGCTGCTGAAGGATAATCTCATAGAAGCCATGTCTGTAAAACAAAATGAAACCTTTAAGGCAGGGATGATCTTTGCGAAAACAGAAGGAATTATTCCGGCTCCTGAAACCAGTCACGCGATTGCCGCAGTAATAAGGGAAGCCGAGCAGGCTAAAAAGGAAGGAAAGGCTAAAACTATCCTGTTTAACTTTTCAGGTCATGGAATTATTGATCTAGCAGCTTATGATAAATATTTCGAAGGTAAACTTGAAGATCATGAGGTTACTGACGCGGAAATTGCGGAAAGTGTGAAGGAACTGCAACAGTTGGTTTAGTAATCTGATCTGCAGACAGGCTTATTTATTTAAGTTTGATTTTTATTTTAATTCTAGTGTAATGTGAGCAACAAAAAAAACGCCCCGGAATTTTCCGGGGCGTTTTATATTTATAGGGTAATATTCTGGATTAAATGTTATATGCACTTTCACCGTGCTCATAAATATCAAGTCCTTCTTCTTCAATTCGCTTTTCAACCCTGAGACCATTCGTATATTTTAGTCCAATGAACAGAATTGATGCTGTAACAGCAACCCAGGCTGCTATTGAAACAACTCCAATAGCCTGAGATTTTAATAATCCTGCTCCATGGCCATATAAAATGCCTTCACTTGTGGAAAAGAATCCAACCATAAGGGTACCGAATGCTCCGCATACACCATGCACAGAAATTGCTCCTACGGGGTCATCAATTTTCACTATGCGGTCGAAGAATTCAACGGAGAGTACAACCAGGATACCGGCTAATACTCCAATTGCGGCTGCGCCAACAGGCGAAACAGCGTCACAACCAGCTGTTATGGCAACGAGTCCGGCCAGAGCACCGTTCAGAGTCATACTGAGAGGGGGCCTCTTGTACTTCATCCACATATAAAGCATGGTTGAAAGAGCTCCGGCAGCGGCAGCTATGTTCGTGGTTACAAATATCAAAGAGATTGCAGTGGCATTTCCGACGCCAGCAGCGGCAAGCTGAGAACCCGGGTTAAATCCAAACCAGCCAATCCAAAGTATAAATACACCCAGAGTCGCGAGGGTTATACTGTGACCCGGAATAGCTTTGACTTCGCCATTTTTCCCATATTTACCAATACGCGGGCCTAAAACTGCTGCACCAATAAGAGCGGCAATTCCACCGACCATGTGTACAACGGATGAACCTGCAAAATCGTGAAATGGAACTGCCATCTGGCTTAACCATCCACCGCCCCATGTCCAGTGACCTGAAACCGGGTAAATAATAAGCGAAATAACAGCACTGAAAATAAGATATGCATTGAATTTTGTTCTTTCAGCCATGGCTCCTGAAACGATGGTTGCAGCCGTAGCAGCAAAAACAGTCTGGAATATCAGGAAGGCCATATCAGGAACGCCTTTGTCGTATGAGTTCATACTGAAAAAATCAACCTTTCCTATAAACCCGTTGCTTTCACCAAACATTAAACCAAATCCAAGAATCCAGAATCCAAGGGTACCGATTACAAAATCCATAAGGTTTTTAAAGAGAATATTAGTAGTGTTCTTTGAACGTGTAAAGCCGGCCTCAACCAGGGCGAATCCTGCCTGCATAAAAAATACAAGAGCGGCGGTAATTAATACCCATACAGTGTCAATTGAGAAAGCATAATCTGCCAGTGCTGTCTCAAACGTGCCAATCTTATCGGCTAATAATAAAGTATCTGTCATGATTTCCATATTTTTAAGTTATTACTCGCCTCCTTCAACATATAAGGCCTTATCACCCTCTTCTCCTGTGCGAATGCGAAATGCATCGCTGATTTCAGAAACGAAAATCTTTCCGTCTCCGATTTCGCCTGTTTTAGCAGCATTCATAATGGCATCCACAGCCGGTTTCAGGAATTTTTCACGGCAGTATATGGAAATCAACATACGTTCAATAGTACTGGTGTCATAAGCTATTCCACGATAAACACGTGATTCATGTGCTTTTCCGATTCCTCTCACTTCCCAGAAGGTGAAGAATTCTATACCAGCATCGTTCAAGGCTTCTTTTACCTCATCGAATTTGGTTTTGCGAATAATTGCTTCAATTTTTTTCATAGTATATGGGATTATTTTAAAAAGGCATATTTAGAAACTGAATCCAACAACGAGGTTAAGTTCTTCTTTGTCGGGATTTACTGAAAGAGCTCCACTTACAGGTAATGAGAAGCTGTCGCTGAACTTAATTTCTTTGCTGGTTTTGATACCTATATTACATACGGCAAAAACATCATCACCATTCGCATCATAAGTGGTATGCCATCCGTTTCCTGCTCCCAGAAAAACATCAAAATTCGTGAAGGAGTAACCCAGCTCAAAATACATATCACCACCACCGGGCTTATTGGCCGGACCACCCTGTGAAGCATCGTTTAATATGTAGTTTGCAGAAATGGAAAGATCATTCAGCGCATAGCCGAGATTAATTTCGAATGCGTGACTGCCGGTTGAATCAGTATAATCAAAGAATTTGGATCCCTGATAATAATAATCGGTTAAACCAAGGCTCAATCCAAAATCAAAACCATAGGAAGCATATAGGTCAGTTTCAGAAACATCACCAAAATCCAGAAAACTGTAGGATCCCCATGAACCAATTGTAAACCCGCCGGATGAAAAACTCAGGGCAGGCTGGATATTCGGACCATTACCGATTTTGGATCCACGCCATACATAGGAACTTACAATGTCAGCTCCTACACTGAAGGGAGATTCTTTTTCTTCTTCCTGTGCACTAAGACTGGAGAAAGAGATAACCATCATGAATAGTATCAACATGGATACAGTAAATAGTTTTGTTTTCATTTCTTAAAAAATTAAAGGGTTTAACAATTTGTTTCATGGCAAAAGTAAATATATTTTTATTACCCCCAAAAAAATTAGGGTCAAAATTTAAAAAAGATGTAAAAAATTAGTTTGACCCCCATTAAAGAGAGGGGTAACAATAAAATAATAACAATATATTTCTTTTGCCCCCAATATTTTATAATTAAATGAAATGATTTTAATCTCCTTATATATTGAACTTTCTGTCCCTTCATAATTGAGTAATACAGCCTTTATTAGGAATAATCCCGGTATTTAATTTCCAAAGCTTCATATTCCGGATATTCTGTTTAATTAAAAACTATGCTAAGTCCTTATAAATTAATAAAATAGGATCATTTTATCCGAAATTATTATAAACAGCTGAAAATCATTGGATTTGAAAGGATAAGCATGTAAATTTGCGGGCTAAAACTTAGTTATGATACTGCACAACCGCATAAATTCTGAGATTTTAAAACAGCAGTTAATGGAGGAGGATTTTAAGAGAACTACTCTTTCATTCTACCGATATGTTAAAATTGATGATCCCAAAGGATTCAGGGATCGTTTATATATTGAATGGACCGAACTGAATGCTTTCGGCAGGATCTATATTGCACGTGAGGGTATTAATGCCCAGATGAGTGTTCCGGAGGAAAAGCTGGATTTGTTTCTCACTAAACTCAGGACTCACGAATACCTTAAAGATATTCAGGTTCGAATAGCCCTGGAAGATGATGGAAAATCATTTTTTAAGCTAAGTATAAAGCAACGCCCAAAAATTGTTGCCGATGGACTTTCTGAGGATGATTATGATGTAAGCAATGTCGGGACCCATCTCTCAGCTCTTGAATTTCATGAACTGCTTGGTCAGCCTGACGTACTTGTCGTAGACATGCGAAACCATTATGAAAGTGAGATAGGCCATTTTCAAAATGCTATTTGTCCTGATGCCGATACTTTTCGTGAAGAACTTGAATTAAGCCGAAACCTGCTTGCCGGTAAAGAAACTGCAAAGATTCTTCTTTATTGCACGGGCGGAATACGTTGTGAAAAAGCCAGTGCTTATCTCCGACATCAGGGCTTCAGTGATGTGAATCAGCTCCATGGCGGAATTATTGAATATGCCAGGCAAATTAAAATAGCCGGACTGGAATCCAGATTCATTGGAAAAAACTTCGTTTTTGACAACCGGCTCGGTGAAAGAGTTACCGATCAGGTTATCAGTCATTGCCACCAATGCGGGAAATCCTGCGATACTCATACCAATTGTACCAACGACGATTGCCACCTTTTGTTTATACAATGCGATGAATGCCGGACTGAATACCAGGGCTGCTGCTCTGAGGATTGCAACAGGGTAATTCAGCTGCCGGCGCAGGAGAGGGAAAGCCTTCGCATCCATAATCATTCAAGGTATGCTGAAAGCAAAATATTTAACCGGCATCATAAAAAGCAGGTAAAACAAAACTGAAAAAGATTTAAAGAATTGAGTTTGAATTTCTGGAAAGAATTAAACAGGCCTGTGTTTGCACTGGCTCCAATGGAAGATGTTACGGATACGGTATTTCGTGAGATCGTGCTTTCTCTTTCTTCGCCCGATAAACTGCATGTGCTTTTTACTGAATTCACCTCAGTTGATGGGATGAACCATCCCAAAGGGAGGGACGTAGTGAGCCAGAGACTCAGAATTAACACTGGGGAAAGAGACCTCCTCAAAGAGAAAAATGTCAGAATAGTTGCCCAGCTCTGGGGATCATCGCCGGAAAAATTCTACAGGGCGTCAAAGCTTATATCAGAGGAATACAATTTCGATGGGATTGATATTAACATGGGATGCCCGGTGAAGAAAATTGTGAAACAGGGGGCATGTTCAGCTCTCATTCTCCAGCCTCAGCTGGCCAGAGAGATTATTCAGGCTGCATCGGAGGGTTCTGGTCTTCCTGTGAGTGTAAAGACACGTATTGGTTTTGATACTGTGGACACGCTCGCATGGATCGATAATCTTCTCGATTCACAAGCTTCCGCCATTTGCATACATGGAAGAACACGGAAGATGCAATCGGAAGGCTCTGCCGATTGGAATGAAATTTCAAAATCTGTCCGCCTGCGGGATGAGAAGAAATGTTCCACGCTGATTCTTGGGAATGGCGACGTAATGAATATTGAGGAAGCAGAAAACAAGGTCCGCATTTTCGGGGTGGATGGGGTAATGATTGGAAGGGGGATTTTTGCAAATCCCTGGTTGTTTTCAAACAATACAGATGAAAAGTCTCAGGCTGAAAAGATTGATGTTTTGCTGAAACACGCTGAATTATATGATCATACCTGGGGATCAGGGAAAAACTTTGCTCAGATGAAACGCTTTTTTAAGATTTACCTCTCAGGCTTTTCAGGGGCAGCTCAATTGCGAGCCGTCTTAATGAATGCTAATAAGCTGTCAGAAGTTAAGGATTGTCTGGTTTCAACTCCCCTGATTTAATATTTCCAGACAGCTTCCCTAATATACTTTTCCTGCTAAAAATGAGTTCCTAAGATATGCCTTAGCTTTGTGGCAAATAATTTAATATTCTGTACATTTGTTTATAATTAATCTTTTTGAATATGAATCTCCTTGAACAACTGAAACAATTTACCCAGGTTGTTGCTGATACCGGCGACTTTGAGAGCATCGCCCGTTATAAACCCGTAGATGCCACTACCAATCCTTCTCTAATTTATGCTGCTTCTCAGAAGAAAGAGTATCTGCACCTTGTCGATGCAGCCGTTGAATATGGAAGAAAGAAGGGAAACAGTTTTGAATCAAGGCTGACTGAAAGCCTGGATATGCTTGCGGTGAATTTTGGAATGGAAATTTTAAAGATTGTTCCCCGAAGGGTTTCTACAGAAGTGGATGCGAGGCTGTCATTTGATATTGAAGGAAGTCTTGCCAAAGCAAGAAAAATAATCAAATCTTATGAAGATAAAGGAATCTCAAGGGATAAGATTCTCATAAAACTCGCCAGTACCTGGGAAGGTATACAGGCTGCTGAAGAACTAGAGAAGGAAGGAATTCACTGCAACCTTACACTTTTGTTCTCGAAGGCACAGGCTATAGCATGCGGTCAGGCCAGAGTACAGCTTATTTCTCCCTTTGTGGGCCGGATTTACGACTGGCATAAAAAGAATCTGGGAGTGGATTATATTCCTGCAGTTGAAGATCCCGGGGTTCTTTCGGTTCACTTTATATACAACTATTACAAAAAATTTGGATTTGCAACGGAAGTCATGGGAGCCAGCTTCAGAAATATAGGTGAAATTATAGAGCTTGCCGGTTGCGATCTCCTAACGATATCACCCGCACTGCTCTCCGAACTCGAATCAGGCAAGGGCGAACTCGTAAGAAAACTTGATCCGGGAACAGCCATGAAAATTGTTATGCAGGAAATTAGTCTGGATGAAAAATCATTTCGATGGATGCATAACGAAGATGCTATGGCAGTGGAAAAGCTCTCTGAAGGCATCCGCAAATTTACCGAAGACCTTTTAAAACTTGAGAAATTTATAGCCGCTAAACTTTAAGCTTAAATGTCAGACACAATAAATATTAAAGAACAAGTTTCTGAACTTTTGAAAAAGGAATCAGAGGCCATTATAAATATTCCTCTTTCTGATAGTTTTGAAAAGGCTGTTGAGCTCATTCATAAAAAAGTTCACCTCGAAGGAGGAAAAGTGATAGCGAGTGGAATGGGAAAAGCAGGGCAGATTGCTGAAAATATTGCGACCACACTTAGTTCTACGGGTACACCTGCTGTTTTCCTTCACCCAAGCGAGGCACAGCATGGCGATCTGGGTGTGATCCGTCAGAACGACCTTCTTCTGGTTCTTTCGAATTCGGGAAAAACCCGCGAAATACTTGAATTGGTTGAGCTGACGCATAATCTTTATAATAATATTCCCCTGATTGTAATTACCGGTAATCCTGAAGGAGAATTGCCCAAAATTGCGGAGGTAAGTATTTTTACCGGTAATCCTGCGGAGGTTTGTGCTCTTGGACTTACACCAACCACCTCCACCACTGCCATGACGGTAATAGGTGATATTCTCGTGGTACTTGAAATGAAAAAAATTGGATTCTCTCATGCTGATTATGCAAAACGTCATCATGGAGGGTACCTGGGTCATAAATCCAGAATTGCTGCAAATCAAAAATGAGAATATTAGCAGAAAATTGCACAGGTCTTTTTATTGACATTCAGGAGCGACTGTTTCCCGTGATGGAGGAAAGGGATTTGCTTGAACAAAATCTTCTGAAATTGTCTGCAGGGCTCAATATCTTAAAAATACCACTTCTTGTGACCGAGCAGTATTCAAAAGGACTGGGACCCACAATCCCGTCTCTTAAACCCTTTGTTGAGAAATCTGAATTCACCGAAAAGATGAGTTTTTCCTGTTGTGACGATCCGGGGTTTATGAAGAAGCTCAACTCACAGAATAAAAAGCAGGTGATTATTGCCGGAATTGAGACTCATGTTTGCATTCTTCAGACCACTGTCGATCTGTTGCAATTGGGCTATACGCCTGTTGTTATAGAGGATTGTGTTTCGTCCCGGAAAATGTCTGATAAAATTATTGCCATCAATAGAATGCGGCAGGAGGGAGCTGTCATTTCAAGCCTTGAGTCGGTTTTGTTTGAACTGTTGCGATTAAGTGGTACGGATACCTTCAGGGCTATTTCCAAATTGATAAAGTAGCCATGCCCTGAATAAGCTTTTCATTAAATGAGGGAGGTATCCGTTATTTTAAAGAATAATAACAAATTTAGCTGTCATGAAGATTTTTGCCCTTGGAGAAACAGTTTATGATATAATTTTCAAAAACGGGAATATTAAAGATGCCAGGGCAGGAGGTTCCGCGCTGAATACATCCGTTAGTCTGGGCCGGTTGGGGATCGATGTCAGTTTTATTTCTGAGTTGGGAAATGATCAGCTGGGAAGCAATATTCTCCGCTTTCTTGCTGATAATGGCGTAAATACTCAGTTTATTGAACAATATCCCGGATATAAAACTGCCATTGCCCTTGCTTTTCTTGATGATTCAAACGAAGCCAGCTATACCTTTTATAAAGATTATCCCGCGAAAAGACTTTCTTCAATACACCCGCATTTTGAAGAAGGTGATTTAGTGTTATTTGGAAGTTTCTTCTCTGTTACAGAGGGAGTTCGTGAAACAATGATGCATTATTTGATGGATGCCAAGGAAAATGGATGCATTTTGATTTACGATCCTAATTTCAGAAAAGCTCATATGAATGAACTTGAAAAGCTGAAGCCGTTCATACAGGAAAATTTATCAATGGCTGATATTGTAAGGGGTTCTGACCAGGATTTCAACCTTATTTTTGGTACCAATACAGCGGAGGAATCCTTTGAGCTATTGATGGATTATGGTTGTGGTAATTTGATTTATACCACAGGAAAGAACGATGTTTATATGATGACCCAGGATAATAAGCTCAGAATTCCTGCTCCGGTTATCCAGCCGGTAAGTACTATTGGGGCGGGAGATAATTTTAATGCCGGGCTTATATGGACACTGGCAGAACAGGAGGTGAGTAAAAAAGACATGGAACACCTGCACATAAAAATTATTGAAAAGATTCTGCAAAATGGAACTGCCTTCGCTGCAAATGCATGCATGAGCTTTGAAAATTACATTTCAAAGGATTTTGCAGACAGGATTTCGGGGATTAATTAAACTCGTAACTCACTCCAATCCCTATTATATAATCAGTTTCCGGATGCTTCACATTCTTTTCTTTCTGAAAACGATAGAAACTGTCTATATCTATTTTTTTATTAACCCGCCAGGTAAGTCCAAGAGTGTAACGGTCCTGCCTGAACTGATTAAGTTTATTCAGCCTGTAAAAACTTTCATAATTGAAATAAGGATCAACCAGCTTGCTGAGATTATATTCCAGTTCTAATTTATTTCGTATGTAATTGCTCGAAACATTACTATTATTCTCCCATGAATTCTGGTAACGTATCCTGTAGCCCACCTTTATTCCGGTCTTAAAAACCTTGTCTGAAGTTGATGCGTCAAGTGAAAAACGTGAACGATCATTATCGGAAAGAGCAGTGCCATTGAGAGTTCCTGCTGGCATGAAGCTTTGACGGAAAGAGGTTTTAACATCCAGATACTTAAAAACCTCATACTTTAATGAAAACTCAGAATAGGTGAATTCATAATTACTGATATTCTGATTGAATCGCACTTGCTGTTCAAAATCCAGACGGAGTTTTTTAAGGATATTATATTTTAAGCTTGGACCTGCCCAAAGCTGAACGTCTTTTGTCTGGGCATTGAGTGCGTGTGTCACACTTAAAACCAGAAATATTAAAATCAGTTTTCTCATTTAGTCATAGTCAGTATAAACAATAGAGCACATGCTCCTGATTGCGTCCAATAATTTCATTAACTGAAGGCTCATATCCAGACTCATCGCATCCGATTCCTCTTTGCCTTCATCAAGGCATCTCATTACCTCTTCAGCTTCATACTCGTAACCATTTGCCCTGGCAGGGAATTCCAGTTTCTGAACAGTCTCATTCTCCTGACTTAACAAAACAGTGCTTGGTCTGAACCATTGTCTTTGTATATGTATCTTCCCCTTATCCCCGTATATATTGGCATCGGTATTGGTATTTGCGGCAAAAGTGGAGTGAATATTTGCAAGAGCCCCGGAATTGTATAAAAAGGAGATACTTATCGATTCGTCCACTCCTGTTGGCGCTTTGATGGCCTGCGCTTTGATTTCATCCGGATAGCCTAAAAAATAGAGGCTGAGAAATACTGGATAAATACCAATATCCAGAAGGCTGCCGCCACCAAGAACCGGGTTAAACAGTCGTGAATTCGGATCATAGGGCGCTTTAAAACCAAAGTCGGCATTCAGAATTTTCACTTTTCCAATGGCACCCGAATCAATCAGTCTCTTTGCTTCCTGTAAACCGGGAAGAAAGCGCGACCATAAAGCTTCCATTAAAAAAATGCGTTTTTCCCTTGCCGTGCGCACCAGAATTTCAAGTTGTCGTGAATTTATGGTAAAAGGCTTTTCACAAAGAACAGCTTTATCATTTTCAAGACACATTAGGGTATTTTCAAAATGCAGGTGATGAGGGCTGGCAACATAAATCACATCCACATCAGGATCTTTTGCAAGTTCTTCATAACTTCCGTATGCCTTCTGAAAACCAAATTCTTGTGCAAAACTTACGGCCCGGTTATAATCACGTGACCCGACTGCGTACAATTCAGCGTTCTCAAGAACTTTAAGTCCGTTTACAAATCCTCTTGCTATGCGACCGGGAGCAAGAACTCCCCATTTTATCCGCCTCATATTATTTTAAGATTTCTTCAATCCTGTTTAATTCCTCGTTTGAGAATTCCAGGTTTTTTAAACTCAGAAGGTTATCTTCGAGTTGCTTTACACTGCTGGCGCCAATGAGAACAGAGCTTATTCTCTCATCCTTAAGCAGCCATGCAAGCGCCATCTGAGCCAGTTTTTGTCCCCTTTCCATTGCCAGTTTATTTAGCTCTGTTATTTTCGAGAGATAAGCCGGTGTGATTTGTTCCTTTTTAAGAAATTCTCCCCTGCTGGCCCGTGATCCCTCCGGTATTCCTTTTAAATATCTATCTGTAAGCATTCCCTGAGCAAGAGGAGAGAAGGGGATGCAACCAACTCCTTTTTCATGCAGAACATCCAAAAGTCCACCTTCAACCCATCTTTCAAACATCGAATACTTGGGCTGGTGAATCAGGCAGGGGGTCCCAAGGGATGAAAGAATTTCAGTTGCTTCAATGGTTTGCTGGGCAGAATAATTGGAAATTCCGGCGTACAACGCTTTTCCCTGTCTTACAACCTGATCAAGCGCCATCATGGTTTCTTCCATGGGGGTATTAGGGTCGGGACGGTGGGAATAAAAAATATCAACATAATCCAGCTTCATTCGTTTCAGACTCTGATCGAGGCTGGAAATGAGATATTTTCTCGATCCCCATTCTCCATAGGGTCCATCCCACATAAGATAACCGGCTTTGGTAGAAATCAACATTTCATCGCGGTAAGCTCTGAAGTCCAGGTCAAGAATCTTTCCGAAGTTTATTTCGGCTGATCCGGGAGGAGGACCATAATTATTGGCCAGGTCAAAATGTGTAATCCCCGAATCAAATGCTTGTCGGATAATGGCTCTGCCATTTTCGAAATCGTCAATGCCTCCAAAGTTATGCCAAAGGCCCAGTGAAATTGCGGGTATCAGGATTCCGCTTTTTCCTGATCGCCGGTAAACCATATCTTTATATCGCTTGTCTGAAGCCTGATATTTCATGTTTTTTATTTTGAAGAACAATGATAGTAATAAGATTTGTTTTCCCAAAGTTTTGCCGGCATGTCTTTTCAGGATGGAAAGTAGCGATTCAGATCCTTTTCTTCATCAGTAGGATTTGCTCCGGTTTATAACCGCGTATGGAAAAAGTAAGAGCCCCGGATGCGTTAAACAGATAATTTCTCGGAACTATTTTTGAGGCGAACATAGAGTAAATTTCTTTGGTAGGATCCGCAATCAGAGGAAAGTTGAGATCATTATCAGAGTGATACAATTCTACCTCCACTTCAGAGCACCCTCTGCCTATTCCAACTACTTCAATTTCACCTTTATAGTCTGATATTACCTGTCGTGAAAGAAAACTGAAGTTGAATTTGCAATATTTGCACGAAGATGCAAAAAAAACAAGAATAAGGGGTTTCCCCAGAAAAACAGACGATCCATGTATATTTCCCTTTTTATCTTTCCATGAAAAATTGGGTAACATTTCTCCGGGTTTTATATTCGAGTATTCGTCTGCAATCATATTTAGGTCTTTAATTATCTGGATTTACCTAAAGGCTCCATCAAACCGCCTAATCTTTTTTGAGCTTGTTTCTTCGGAAAATATTGAAAACCTCCCTCGAAGAATCGGTTACCAGGAAAAGATACAACAGAAAAGTAAGAATCCAGATTACACCTGTATTAAACTGAAGGGTATCATATATCTCGTCTCCAAATCTTTTATATGCTGAGAAAAAAGCACTTCTCCCGGTTTTTGATTCGGGCCATAAAAAGACCGGACTCCCTGACTTTATAACATGATCTCCGTAAATTTTTACTTGTCCTTCAGGATATTTACCGTATACAAGCTTTTCAATTACCTCGCTATGATTTTGATTTTTAAAATTTTCAATTTTTTCATTCTGAAGCGAATCGATGATTCGTTGTGTCACCCTGTTTCTCATGTTCTCAATTTCTATGTCTGAACTTTCGATCTGAAAATTTATATAGGTAAGATAACCAAAAGCATTCTCGTAGATATCATCATCAAAATCCCTAGAATTTAAAGCAGTGATATACTCAAAGGGTGCTATTTCGTCCCTTTCCGCCAATAATCTGAACTCATTCGAAAGTAGTCTGAGTTTTCTGTTTAAAACAGGAACTGAATCTGCCTCTCCAATAAGTGATCTGCTCTCTTCAAGAACCTTTTCAAGCAAGGGCAGTAGTTTTTCCCGGTTAAATTTATTCTGATATTCCGCAAATTCAATCCTGAAATAATTCCTGTTGAATGGATTATCTTTAAAATGACTCACCACAAGTGCCTCATATGCCCAGCGTGTTGGGATTAAATCAGCAACCAGTGGGATTTTTTTATCTGCAGGTCTGAATTTATTATAATTGTCAAAGGGAATAAGATAACCTGTTAGTGTCATACAGGGTATCAGGATAAATGGTATCAGTAGATACAGGGACGAAAGGTTTCTGACTGCTGAGGATAAATTAAGAGAAAGTAATACAGCAAATGAAGAGACAGCAAACAGAACTGCAATATATTTTAACTCCAATCCCTTAATTTCAAGTATGGCATTACTGCTTAGATTTATCAACAGTATCTGTATAAGCGACAGAATTAAAATAAAAAGAACTTTTGATGTGATATAGCTAAAGTGACTCAGGTTATCCTGGTAATCGCGGAAAAGGTTTTTTCTTTCCCTGTAGATAGCTTCTGCAGCTGTAAGCATACCAGCGAACATCATATAATTTACGAGGAAGAAAAGATACAGAGGAAGAAACTGGTTTTCACCCGGCAAAAAATATGGAGCGGAAACATTTCTCAGAACCACTGACAGCAAAATCCCAATTAGCGGCATTCCGACCAGAAAAATGAGAGAATTCCTCCATCCCGAAAAGAATTGCAAGAGGTTACGATGAAAGTATATCAGGATTTGCCTTTCAATACCGGGTATACCCGAAACAGAAACCGGAGCAGCTTTCTGCTTTTTAGTCACCGGTATATTTTCAGCATTAAGCTTTTTTCGATAGGCCTGGTACCAGATTTCAGGCTTGATTAATCTTTCTTCGCCAATTTTACCATCGGGATCAATTTTACGGGTTTCAATCAGGTTAATAATTTCCTCCGGACTAATTTCGTCCGGATGCTTTTCCCTGAGATGAAAGGGAATAAGACCGGTTTCATTCAGATATGAATAAGTGCTTTTTGGCTCCCCGGAATATATCATATAACCATCATGGTCGATAAGCCATATACTGTCGAAGAATCTGAAAATTTCAAGAGTGGGGAGGTTGACAGTCATGATTACCAGAGTACCGGCAAACACCTCTTCCTTGAGCAGGCTCATCAGGCGCTTTGCATCGGAATATGGGAGACCGGTCAGAGCTTCGTCCAGACACAATATCATTGGATTCCGAAGCATTTCTATTCCCAGATTAATGCACTTTCGCATATATTCCGTAAGATTCCTGTTGTTCAGTTCCTGAACCCTGAAATTTCTGATTTCCTGAAGATCAAATTTTCTTATTATATTTTCAACCCTTTCTTTAATTAATTTCGAAGAAAGGTTTCCCAGACTTAGTCTGGCCTGAAACAGGAGATTTTCATAAATACTTAATTCAGGAAATATCATATCCTCCTGTGAAACAAAACCAATTACCGATTGAATCCTGAAATTATCTTTTATCAGGTCGGTATCGTTAATATAAATTTTGCCTCTGGTTGGCAGGAGATGCCCGGCGATAAGCTTCAATATAGTTGATTTTCCAACTCCATTATTGCCAATGATACCGATAAAGTTTCCGGACTCTTCATAAATGGAAAAAGGTTTTACCGAGCTTTGTTTTTTACCATAGCTGAATTCAAGATCTACAGCCTTAAGGCTTATTTTTTGAGAATTTCCTGATATTTTAAAATGTCTTGCTATCTCGCTGGATTGAATTGGGGCCAAACCCTCAAAACATAACTGGTCCTGATAATTGAGAGAATAAAAGAATGCGGGAAATACTATTTTCTGGTTAAGAAAAAGCTTTCGGTTTCCTTCGTATTTGAACGCAAGCAGGTTGAATTTCGTGAAAAACCTGAAAATTATACGACCGTGAATTCGTTGAAAAATGTCACGGCTTTCCTCTTCACCTGTTTCATTTTCATGACCTTCTATCCATTTTCCTTCCAGTGTATCTTCCTGATTCTGGTCGGCTTCAAGAATCAGCAAATCAGGACTTTTTTTATCGTAAGTCTTTGAAATGAAACTTATTGCTTCCTCGTAATCTTCGTCATCCAGATTCAGGTTCCTTGCTAATCTTGCAATTTCTTCCTTATATTCAGGATTCGATGGGAAAAACATCTCTGAAAATTCCAGCAAGGCAAGAATGATCAGAAATCTTTCTTTCAGGAATAGGTTTTGTTGTGCTTTTCTTCCCGCATCGGCAAGTATCTGGCGGTAGAGGAGGCCCGGGATTTCCTTTTGCCCGTCGAGATCAATTTTCAACTGCTGACTGTACTTTTCAGTATAATTCTGGCAAATCTTCAGACATTCTTCAGGGTCGATTTCAATACCCGCTTTCTCAACGTATTCATGCAGTTTTTGTTTTTGCCCGGTAAAATTCCCCCCTGGAAACGGCAGGAATACCAGTGACAAAAATTGCATTATGGCATCAATAAAACTTTGATTCATATTCTGAAAAAATTAGCCTTTATCAGGTAAGGATCATTCATATCTGGATTTCCAAAACCGCTAAGGTCTAAATTTACAAAAACTAAAGCAATTCTTAAGTGATTGACTATCGTTTGTTAAAACCAGTATCGAAATAATTTCCGGATTTGAATATAAGTTATCCAGAGGGGACAAATAGTTTCTTCAGTTGTTTCCTGAGGAGCCGCATGAAATTACTCTGTGTAAATTAAACAAAAGGGATTTGGCAAAATTTCAAATTAATATTTATTACATTTGAATTCGATATAAGACTAATGGATATAAACGTTATAGATTTCGGTACTTTACCGGATGGGCAAAAGATAAGCTCCTTCGAGCTAAAAAATGATTTTGGTGCTTCTGTATCAATAATAAATTATGGGGGGATAGTGAGAAGTATTTGCACCCTTGATAAGCATGGGAATTCAGGTGATATAGTGCTGGGTTTTGATAATCTCGCCAATTACCTCGCGCCTCATCCTTATTTTGGAGCTATTATTGGTAGATATGCCAACAGAATTGGAAAAGCCAGCTTTAGTATTGATGGAAAAGTGTATAGGCTTGCTGCGAATAAAGGACCAAATCACCTTCATGGGGGGCTAAAGGGATTTGATAAAAAAGTCTGGCTTGCTGTAAAAAATTTTAGTACGGAGTTTGTAAGTCTCAAGCTTGGCCTGGAATCAGAAGACGGTGATGAAGGATACCCCGGAAACCTTTTGGTAGAAACAGAATATATTCTTAATAATCAGAATGAACTGGTTATTAATTATTCGGCTCAGACTGATAAATCCACACACATAAACCTGACAAATCATTCTTATTTTAACCTTAATGCCTGCCAGGGAAAAATTTATGATCATGTTTTGCAGATCAATGCCGAAACAATAACCAAGGTAGATGATACTCAGATTCCAACGGGCGAGTTAATGCCGGTTTCGGGTGGTCCCTTCGATTTTCTAACACCTAAACCAATAGGAAAAGACATTGAATCGATTTCTCCGGGCTATGATCATAACTTCGTTGTTAAAGGCTATGATGGTCATGTAAGAAATATTGCGAAAATTTCTGATCCGTTATCCGGAAGAACCATGGAGGTCGATACGAGCGAGCCCGGTGTCCAGCTATATACCACCAACTCCAGGGATGAGATTAAAGGAAAGGAAGGTAAAATTTACGGGATGCACTCAGCTTTCTGTCTGGAAACGCAGCATTTCCCGGATTCTCCCAATAAGAATAGTTTTCCTCCCACCATTCTTCATCCGGGGGAAGTATACCGGTCAACAACAATTTACCGTTTCGGAATAAGGCAGTAAGGGGGTAATATGAATTGGTTAAAAAAGGTAAATTCAGTTTTTTTTGCATTATCCATAGGATTATTGCCGCTTGTTGCTCAAAACAAAATTGCTCTGAGCTTACCGGTTGTTCCTTATCCTTCAGCAACCGCCCCCGGTTATTCTCCTCTGGAAGAAGAATATGATGTAAGCTTTTATTTTATTGATCTGGAAGTAAGCAATAAATCCAATTTTATTAAGGGATCCTCAGGTCTTACTGCGAAATCTCTGGTTTCCAGTCTGGATACCTTTGTAGTGGAACTTTCTTCAAAACTCAGTGTGGATTCTGTTTTTCTGTTTCAAAAAAGAAGAAATGATATGGTCAGGACAGCTGACCTTATCAAACTTCCCTTAAATGAGGGAGAAAAAGCTAATAAGGATATCAGCCTTAAAATCTATTACCATGGAAATGCAGGCTCAGGCGGTTTTTTCTCCGGACTTTCCAGCAGTACAAGTTTTGACTGGAATCAGAGGGTGACCTATACGCTGGCGGAGCCGTTTCTGGCCAAGGATTTCTTTGCGGTTAAGCAGAATTTGCGGGATAAGGCCGACTCTTCATGGGTATTTATTACCGTAGATTCCAGCCTGATGGCCGGCTCCAATGGATTACTAAAGGATGTGACTCAGCTGGAAGGAAACCGGAAGCGATATGAATGGAAATCCAGTTATCCAATTGCCTATTACCTTATTTCCTTCTCTGTGGCAGATTATATTGATTATAGTTTCTATGCCAGGATAAATGAGAAGGATTCAATTCTTGTCCAGAATTTTATATATAATTCTCCCGGAATTCTTGATAGTCTGAAAACTGATATCGACCGGACGGCTGACTTTCTCAGACTTTATACTGAAGATTTTGGGCCCTATCCATTTATTGCTGAAAAATACGGCCATTGTATGGCTCCGATTGGTGGGGGAATGGAGCATCAGACCATGACAACAATCACAAGTTTTGATTTCGGTCTGGTTTCACATGAACTTGCCCATATGTGGTTTGGAGATTACCTTACCTGTGGAACATGGCAGGATATATGGATTAATGAAGGTTTCGCCTCTTATGCCGAATACCTTGCCCTGAAAAAGCTTCAATCGGATGAGGCTGCCAAGGGATGGCTTGTTGAGGCTCATAATTACGCTTTGAACTATCCCTATCAGGGAGTTTACCTTACCCCACTGGAAGCTACCAATGTGTCACGAATTTTCAATTATGGACTGACCTATAAGAAGGGAGGATCAATACTTCATATGTTACGGTATGAAATAAACAATGACTCAGTATTTTTCAATATTTTAAAGCAATACCTGAAGGAATTCAGATACGGCAATCCAACAGGAGAGGATTTCAGAAAGGTCGTGGAAGAGGTATCAGGACAGGATTATGGCTGGTTTTTCAATCAGTGGTATTATGGTAAAGGATTTCCGGTTTTTGTATGCAGCTGGAGGCAGACAGGCGACAGTCTTATTCTTGCGATTCAGCAGACATCTTCCGCCGGTGATAAAATGTTCTTCAGGACTCACCTTGAGTTTAAAATCAAATACCAATCGGGTGAGACACAAAATTATAAGGTATTATTCGATAAATCTTCCGAGGTTTTCAGGTTTAATGTCAACGATGAAGTAAGCAGCGTGCAGATAGACCCCAATGCCGATATACTGATGATTTCCAATCTTTTTAAATATGCCGATGTCAGCAAGGTCTTCAGTGCAAACCCGAATCCGGTTAAAGATGAACTGAACATTGCTTTCCGGACCAGCTCAAAGACCAGGGAAATACGGCTTTCGGATTTAAATGGCCGGATGATCATTAATCAGACAAGTGCTGCAGGATCAATCAGACTTGATTTAACAGGACTTAATTCGGGAATTTACCTTCTCAACATCACCGAAGATGGAAATACCTACACCGAAAAGATCGTAAAACAATAAAATTTGAAAGCTGCCTTATCTCCCCCGATAGCTATAAAAGTATTTTCAATTATTTAAGGCTGACCTGATTAACGGGATTTTCTTTCACAGGAATTCAGGCTACTGCATTTTTGAAAACCTTTACTGTTTCTTTACAAAAATATTTCTGAAGTATTAAAATTTGTTAAATCAGTAAAATTTTAATCAAATTAAAAATAATCAGGATACTTGACTTGTCTAACTGTCGTTATTACTGCTCATAATAGGATTTATATCCATTAACTTAAACAAGGAGATAATGAAACATTTAAATTTTGTATCAGGTAAATTGATCCTTTCAATCCTGATAGTGTGTCTTTTCGCCGCTCCAACAATGGCCCAGACCCAAACCCGCAGCGACAAATCGCATGACCCTGCCCTGCGGGGACATGAAAGAGTGGACGAAATTTCCGAAGCAGTAGGCTTAAATGCTGATCAAAAAGCTAAAGCCTATGCTCTTGAAGATAAATTCGGGCAGGATGTGAGAAAACTTAAGATGGATTCGGGGGATGATATGGAAGCCTTCAAAACCGGAAGAAAAAAGCTGGGACAGGAGAAGGAAGATTCTTTTAAGGCTTTGCTGAGCAAGGAACAGCTTGCAAAGTATGAAAATTACAAAACCATGAAGCAAACTGAGGCTGAGCAGCAGCGATCAAATTCTGAAAGAAAGGGAAAACCTGGTAAGCCCATGCCTTCAAATGCTAAGGAAAGCAAGTAAAAAAATGACTTTGACATTTTTTTGTATAGTTAAATTGAACATTAAAAAAAATCCCGGATGGCAGTGCAATCCGGGATTTTTTATTTGAAAAACATCAGGGGATAATTAAAGGACAAGCATAAAACCGAGATGTAAAAACCAGAAAAATAGCAATTCCTAATAAATCTCCGGAACAAAAGTCTGTGCGTCCATCGGGGGTCTCACATATCCTTTTGTCTCACGTCGTTTAGGTAATTCAATAGGTTCAGGAGTAAGATCTTCATAGGGAATCATGCTTAAAAGATGATGAATGCAATTCAATCTGGCTCTTTTTTTATCATCCGCTTCCACAACATACCAGGGGTTCTCCTTGGTATCGGTGTATGCGAACATCTCATCCTTGGCACGTGAATAATCTTCCCACTTTTCGCGACTGGCAAGGTCCATGGGGCTAAGTTTCCACCTTTTGGCCGGGTCATGCAGACGTCCGGCAAAGCGTTTTTCCTGTTCATGATCACTTACAGAAAACCAATATTTAATGAGGATAATACCTGAACGTATCAACATGCGTTCAAAGCTTGGGCAGCTTCTAAGGAACTCCCAGTAATCCTCATCACTGCAGAATCCCATTACCCTTTCCACTCCGGCGCGATTATACCAGCTTCTGTCGAAAAGCACCATTTCTCCTCCGGATGGAAAATTAGCAATATAGCGCTGAAAATACCATTGTGTTTTTTCCTTTTCAGTGGGAACACCTAGGGCAGTAACCCTACAGATCCTTGGATTCAGACTTTGGGTGATCCTGGTAATTACGCCTCCCTTTCCGGCAGCATCCCGCCCTTCAAAGAGAACAATTACTTTAAGTTTTTTTTCCTTGATCCATTCGTGCATTTTTACAAGTTCAAGCTGCAGTCGTGCAAGTTCTTTTTCATAAAATTCTTTGTCAAGAGGCTTTTTATATTTGGGGATCAGGTCACCCGGAGAGGCTGAAACTGTTGATTTTTCAGTTTTTGAAGTTTTAGCTTTATGATGCTTTTCTTCTTTGGACTTGGCTTTTACCTTGGACATCGGAAATAGATTAATAGTTGATACTTTGACTTATCTAAGCAATGATTAAAGGTATTTTATAATTCTGATATTGTCAAGTCCATCCGAATAGCAAATTAGAAAGGCTTTCCGGTCATCAGATTAGGCTTAACAGGCAGTTGATCAAATAACGCGGCTGATAATTTTTCATTTGTAAAGCATATAAAAAACCCAGTAATTATTCAGGAAAAATTATGAAAACTATTGCTTAATGCCGTAATTTTGAAGTATAATAATTCTTAAATGAGATGTCATACGTAAAGAATGTTGGAGAGAAGGTTCGCAGCATCAGGGAATCCAAAAACCTGACGCAGGATGAACTGGCTGACAGGTCAAAACTTAGTAAGGAATTAATATCCAGGATTGAATCGAGTAAGGATCTGCCTTTTCTGGCTCCCCTGATTCGAATCGCAAGGACGCTTGGCGTCAGGATGGGAACCTTTCTTGATGAATCAAATGAGACCGGACCAGTAATAGCCAGAAGCGAATCCAGGAAATCGGGTATAAGTCTTCATCATCTGGAGAGGCAAAGTACATTTGACCTTAATTTTTTTCCCCTGGCCAACGATAAGGCAGACCGGCATATGGAGCCTTTTATAATAGAAATAAAACCCTCCGGCGATAAACAATATTCAATGAATACCCATGAAGGGGAGGAGTTTATTTATGTTTTATCAGGGGATGTGGAACTCAGTTACGGTGGCGATCAGTATATTATTTCGGCAGGGGACAGCATATATTACGAATCCCTGACCCCGCATCATGTACATTCTGCAAATAACAAACCGGCAAGGGTTCTGGCAGTAGTTTATACCCCCTGAGGAATTACAGTAATTCTTCCGGCTCAGCTAAGTTTTATTGTGCCATTTCCAACTTCAGCCACATAAAAATCGGCTTGTAAACCGGTTTTTTCCTGGTATGCTTTTCCCACGTTCTTTATAAAATCATCAACAGAGCTTTCTTTTACCAGGCTTACAGTACATCCACCGAAGCCTGCACCGGTCATGCGTGATCCCAGAACACCCGGGACTTTTCTGGCTAATTCAACCAGTGTATCCAGTTCAATCCCGGTAACCTCGTAATCGTACCTTAGTGAGTCGTGCGACTCATTCATTAGTTTACCAAAACGAATCAGATCAGAAGATTTTAAAGCTTCAATTGCCTCAAGAACTCTTTGATTTTCACTTATAACATGCTTGGTACGCTGCCTTACCACCGGATTTGAAATTTTATCCTGAAGAGCCAGAAAATCGGAATAGGATAATTCACTTAGGTTGCGGATTTTCCTGACCTGGCTCAGGTTTTCTACAGCAGTATCGCACTCTGCCCTTCTTTCATTATATTTTGAATCAGCAAGGCCTCTTCTTTTGTTTGTATTGCTTATTACCAGTTTATACCCCGATATTTCAAGCGGTACAAGTTCATAGTCAAGTGTGTCACAATTCAGGAAAATAGCTTTGTTCTTTGCTCCCATTCCCACGGCAAACTGGTCCATAATACCGCAATTCACTCCGATAAATTGGTTTTCAGCTTTCTGAGATAATTTTACCAGAGATACCATATTTATCCCAACCGAAAACAACTCATTAATGCAGGCCGCGGTAACCATTTCAATGGAGGCCGAAGAAGAGAGCCCGGCACCATTGGGTATATCTCCCGAAAAAAGAAAATCCAGTCCCGTAAAGCTTACTCCAAGCTTGCTGAATTGATCAATTACTCCCAAAGGGTAATAATACCAGTCACTTCCTGTCTTTTCAAATGGAGGCTTTATGCTCACTTCACCCGTTTTTTCAAAATTGGTTGTTGCGAAGCGAAACATTCCCTTATTATTTTCCTTTACCAGCAGAGTAGTTCCAAAATTCAGGGCACATGGAAACACATATCCACCGTTATAATCTGTGTGTTCTCCTATGAGGTTAACCCTTCCGGGTGAAAAAAAAGAAGAAATCCCTTTTTTTTCAGTATTAAATTTCTTGCAGAAAAGATCGCTTAGTTCCTGTATATTCATTGTTATATGCATTTTTTGACGGCCTAAAATAATGAAATATTTGTTCAAAACAATTCTAAATAAACCAGATTATTTGTCTTTTAGCTATATTTGAAGGCTTTTCGAAAATAGCAGCCCGGTATGAAAAATATTGTGAGAGAAAACAAGCTTTTATTTGCAGCCTATCTGCTTATTGCCCTGTTTTTTTTCGCTTTCCTTCTTTGGCAGGGTAAAAAAGAAAGTCATCTGGTATTGAGCGGATTTCATACCGGCTGGCTCGACACCATAATGAAACTGATAACTTTCATGGGTAATGGTCTTTTCATGGTATTTGCCGGTGTGTTACTTTTATTTAGAAGAATCAGGTCAGGATTGATAATCCTTTCTTCCTTTCTGGCTTCCGCTCTTGCAGCCCAGCTTCTTAAGCATCTTGTTTTTCCGGAACAACTGAGACCCCTTGCCTGGTTTCATAAATTGGGAACAGAAATTTACAAAGTGGATGGAATTGTTTACCATTCTTCCTTCAGTTTCCCCTCAGGCCATTCAACCACTGCTTTTGCCCTGTTCTTCGGTCTGGCATTTATGGTTAAAAATCAGGTCTTAAAATTATTTTTTCTATTTTTAGCTGTAATTACTGCATATTCAAGAGTATATCTCTCACAGCATTTTTTAGGAGATATTATTGCCGGTTCGCTGCTTGGAATTGTTTCCGCCATTGTTTTTGAGACGATTTTCTCCCGAATCGGTGCAGAATGGGCAAGCCATGGTTTAATTAGCTTTATCAGAAGGAGAAATGCATAAAATCCATTTTGACAGAAACGCACTGTATATTATTCTCATTGGATTGTTGCTTTTTATTCCATTCCTTGGAACGGGCCATCTTTTTGACTGGGATGAGATAAATTTTGCTGAATCGGCCAGAGAAATGATAGTTAGTGGTGACTACCTGACCGTTCAGATTAATTACCTTCCATTCTGGGAAAAGCCCCCTTTGTTTATCTGGATGCAGGTAGCCTCCATGAAAATATTTGGAATAAATGAATTTGCAGCACGTTTCCCAAATGCAATGGCAGGAATTTTCAGTCTTCTTGTCTTATTTTATACCGGTAAAAAGTTCAGGGATGAAAGTTTTGGATGGTTATGGGTATTAAGCTTTTGCGGTTCGCTCTTACCTTTCATGTATTTTAAATCAGGAATAATTGATCCGTGGTTTAACTTATTTATTTTCATTGGGATTATTCAATTCATTTATTACCTGGAAGAGAAACATCTGCGTCTTAAAAGGCTGGTCCTTTCAGCTTTTTTTCTCGGACTGGCCGTGCTTACCAAGGGTCCGGTTGCCTTGCTGATATTTCTTTTGAGTTTTACCGTTTACATGCTAATTGTGCGATTTCGAATACAAACGAAATTTTCGCATGTTTTGCTATTTATATTCGTTTTGTCCGTAACAGGAGGATTCTGGTTCATCCTTCAGATAGCTTCCGGGAATCTCAATATTATCAGGGATTTTATTGTTTACCAGATCAGACTGTTTTCCACGAAGGACGCAGGCCATGGAGGCTTTCTTCTCTATCATTTTGTGGTTCTTCTTCTGGGTGTATTTCCGGCCTCCCTTTTTGCCTTTCGGTCGTTTTTTAAAAAAGAACCGGACAGGGAGGGTAGAAGCGGATTCAGTTTATGGATGCAGATACTGTTCTTTGTGGTACTGATACTATTTACCATCGTTAAGACCAAAATAGTGCATTACAGTTCCATGTGTTATTTCCCGCTAAGCTTTATTGCGGCAATTACTCTTTATAAAATAGTTAAGGGGGAGTTGAAAGCAGGGCCTGTCATGAAATTTTTCCTGGCTCTCTTCCCTTTGCTCTATGGCTCACTTGTGATTGCAGCTTCACAGATTGACAGATACAAGGGATGGATTATCGATCAAAGCTGGATACACGATGAATTTGCCATTGGAAACCTTCAGGCTTTTGGTAAATGGGGATGGTTCGAAGCATTTATTGGTCTCTTTTTTATTATTTCTACACTGGTTTTTATTTCCATTTTCAAACGCCATATTCAGCTGTCAATTCGGGGTATATTTCTTAGTACCATGGTTTTTGGTTTTCTTCTTATGGGATTTGTTGTTCCAAGAGTTGAATCTTATTCCCAAAGGGCAGCTATTGATTTTTACCAGCTGGTAAAAGATGAGGATGCTTACATAACCACTTTGGGTTTTAAATCCTATGCCCAATTTTTCTATGGAGAGGTTAAGCCTCCGGAAAATAAGCTTGTTTACCAGCGCGGATGGCTTATTTATGGAAATATTGATAAGCCGGTTTACATTGTTTTTAAAATAAACAGGATGGAGAAATACCTGGAAGAACATCCTGAATTTAAAGTGTTGTCAATTAAGAACGGCTTTGTTTTTGCCCGCCGCGATCCTCCGGATCTGTCTGCAGGTGAATCACCCAAAGATTAATTTTGGAGGTCTTATAGGTCTTTCCTGCCCAAAATCTCCCTTTATGGTATGCCATTTTCCTTTTAAAAATATATCTTTGGAACTCTTAAACCGAATCCATGATAAACAATAAAAAAGTCACGGTTGTTCTGCCTGCGTATAACGCTGCCAGAACTCTTGAAATAACCTACCGCGAGATTCCCTTCGATATAGTGGATGAGGTGGTGCTGGTTGATGATAAATCGAAAGATGATACCGTGGAAGTGGCCCGGAAACTGGGAATTAAACACATTATTCAGCACGATAGAAATCTTGGATATGGGGGAAACCAGAAATCCTGTTACAATAAATCCCTTGAGTTAAAATCTGATATTGTTGTAATGCTTCATCCCGATTACCAGTACACACCCAGATTAATCCACTCTATGTGTTACCTGATTGCGAATGACGTTTATGAGGTGGTTTTTGGCTCGCGTATTCTTGGTAAAGGTGCCTTAAAAGGTGGGATGCCTTTTTATAAATATGTTGCAAATCGCCTGTTGACGCTTTCTCAGAATATCCTAATGAATCAGAAACTTTCTGAATATCATACAGGCTTCCGTGCTTTTTCCGCTAATGTTTTAAAATCGATTTCTTATAATGAGAATTCTGACGATTTTGTTTTTGATAATCAGATGATTGCTCAGATTTTTTATGCCGGCTTTGAAATTGCTGAGATAACCTGTCCGACAAAGTATTTTGATGATGCTTCCTCCATAAATTTTAAAAGAAGTTCTATTTATGGACTGGGTGTTTTAAAAACTTCATTTTCATATCTCCTGCAAAAACTCGGGTTTGCAAAATTCAAAATATTCAGTCGGCCAGCTTAAATTAAGCTGTTTACCTTCAACAAAATTACAGAATGCCACTTTTAGGGAAAGAATTTTTTTTAACTATTACCTTCTAACATAAATATATCTGCCATTCAAATGAAAAGGATTGTAAACTTTCTAAAAGGAAACATCTACCTTATCCTTACATTTCGAATCTTGCTTGTATTTGTTTTATACAGTTTTTGTCGTCTGATTTTCTTCTGGTATAATATCTCATTTTTCCCTGAACTCAGAGGCAAGGAACTCGTAAGTGTCTTTACGGCAGGACTTTTATTTGATGCATCAGCAATAGTTTATACCAATTTCCTTTTTATTGTCCTCTTTCTTTTGCCCTTTAAATTCAGGCATAAAAGAACTTTCGACAATGTTTTGATGGTAATTTTTCTGATTACCAATGGAATTGCCATGATTTCAAATCTGGCGGATGTAGCCTATTATGAATTTGTGCTGCAGAGAACCACCATGGATGTCTTCGATCAGTTTAAACATGAGGAAAATATGGGTCTGTTGTCTGTCCGTTTTATTCTGGATTACTGGTACATAAGCCTTTTCTGGGTAGCGGCAATGACTGCACTGTTTTATTTTTACAGAAAATTCAGAATAAGTCCCCCGGTCATAAAATCCGGTTTGAAATACTTCTTTTCAGGACTTGTTATGTTCGCCCTTGGAGGGGTTTTGCTGATTGGAGGCGCAAGGGGAGGATATAAGGAATTTGCTCAGCCAATCAACATGAATAATGCATGGGCTTATGTAAAGCAACCCGGACATGCTGCAGTAGTTCTGAATACCCCTTTTACGCTTATGCATTCTCTGGATAAACGTAGTTTCGATCGGGTAAAATATTTTGATACCGAAGATGATCTTTCGGCTATTTATAGCCCTGTTCATGATGCAACCGGAGATTCCGTCAAAAAAGAAAATGTAGTTTTAATCATTGTTGAAAGTCTGAACCGCGAATTTGTAGGAGCACTGAACCCCGGTCTGGAAGGTGGAAGCTATGAAGGATTTACTCCCTTCCTTGATTCATTGGTGGGAGTAAGTAGGGTATTTCGCCATTCATATGCGAATGGCAGAAAATCAATAGATTTTCCGCCTTCTGTTTTTTGCAGTATCCCCAGGATGGGAATACCTTTTGTCCTTAGAACTCCCTATTACAAAAATAAGCTAAACTCTTTGCCAGGATTGCTTAAGGAAATGGGATATAAATCCGCTTTTTTTCATGGCGCACCTGAAGAATCCTTTGGTTTCAAGGCTTTTACCCACATCATTGGATTTGATGAATATTACGGTATGACTGAATATAATAATCCTGAAAATTTTGACGGGTCCTGGGGTATATGGGACGAGGATTTCCTGCAATATTTTGCAAGTACAATAGATACATTTTCAACTCCCTTTATTTCAGCCGTTTTTACACTAACATCCCACCATCCCTTTGTAATACCTGATAAATATAAAACCCGCTTTGTAAAGGGCGATTTACCCCAGGAACGCTGTATTGAATATACCGATTATGCCATAAGAAGATTTTTCGAAAAAGCATCCCGGATGACGTGGTTCAATAATACGCTATTCATTATAACTGCTGACCATGTGTCGGCTAACCAGCGGGATGAATTCAAAAATGATGTCGGGTATTTTGCTGTCCCCATTATTTTTTACAAACCCGGAGGCCAGCTGGCTGGAATGGATACTGTTAGTAATGCCCAGCAGATTGATATTATGCCAACGGTGTTAAATTATTTGGGTTACAAAGGAAAATATGTTGCTTTTGGAAAGGATCTTTTCGACCCTGCTCAAAAGAACTTCGCCTTTACCCAGCTTAATGAGACCTACAGGCTCTTCATGGACGATAAATTATTGATTTCTGATGGTAAGGAAACCACGATATTCCGACAAATTACAAGTACATATAATGTGAATGATCCAGGTCCCGGAGCTTACCAGACAGAAATAGACAGCATGGAGTTATTTCTGAAGGCCTATATTCAGCAATATATAAACCGCATGATAGATGACCGGATGGCTGATCCAAAATAACTTTTCTATTGTCATTTTGCCGAATTCATTTGATATTAAATTCATTTGCTTAATTCAAAAAATCCGCCTCTTTTTTCAATTCCCTGATAATTCAATAATCATTAAATCTGAAAGATTCAGATTTGGAAAATTATGCCCAAACTAAGGCTTCCTGTTTAAAAAATTATTGCTAATTTGTGTGCCTTATGAATCTTTTAATATTCCGGATTATTCTTTTAAAAATCTAATTATCAACATTAATTACTATGATTAAAAAGTATTTCATCCCCGTTTTACTGATAGTATTATCATCTGTTATGACTTCATGTACCCTTGGCAAAACTGACAAGCCAGACTGGAAGTATCTTTTTAATGGCAACAATCTTGATGGGTGGGTTCAAATGAATGGTGAAGCTCCTTACACGGTTATGGATTCTGTAATTGTTGGAACCACAGTTGTAAATTCACCAAATTCCTTCCTGTGCACCGAACAAAATTACGGTGATTTTATCCTGGAACTCGAATTTAAGGTAAACCCTGAAATGAACAGCGGGGTGCAGATTCGCTCCCTCAGCCTTCCGGAGTACCAGAACGGCCGGGTACATGGTTACCAGATAGAAATTGATCCTTCTGAGAGAGCCTGGACGGGAGGTATTTATGATGAGGGGAGAACCGGTTGGCTTTACCCCTTAAATGATGATGAAAATGCACAAGCAAGAACAGCATTTAAAAATGGAGAATGGAACAAATTTCGTGTTGAAGCCATAGGAAACTCAATAAAGACCTGGGTAAACGGTATTCCGGTTGCAAACCTTTACGCTGATATCACAGCCAGTGGATTTATTGCTCTCCAGGTTCATTCTATTGGCAGTGACACAAGTAAAGCTGGAGAACAGATAATGTGGAAAAATATCAGGATAATAACGGAAAACCCGATTAAGTTTGCCACTGTATCACCTGCCAGGGTGAAATCATACCTGTTAAATACCCTTACTGATGAGGAAATTGATGATGGCTGGAAATTGCTTTTCGATGGAAAAACATCCAATGGCTGGAGAAAGGCTTATGCCGATAGTTTTCCCTCCCAAGGATGGAAAATTGAAAACGGGGAATTAACCGTACTTGCCTCCGGGGGAGGAGAGTCTCAGAATGGCGGAGATATCGTCACATTAGATGAATATTCCAATTTTGAACTTGACCTGCAGTTCAAAATTACTCCGGGCGCTAACAGCGGTGTAAAGTATTTTGTTACAGAGAAGGAAAAAAATAACCCGGGCAGTGCAATCGGCCTTGAATACCAGATACTTGACGATAAACTGCATCCTGATGCTAAACTTGGCAATCATGAGGGAAGCAGAACACTTGCATCACTTTATGATCTTATTGCTGCTAACAACAAAAGAGAAAATGCTATGGGCGAATGGAACAATTTGCGCCTTATCTCGAGGGGTACGCATGTTGAACACTGGCTTAACGGATTTAAAGTACTTGAATATGAGCGGGGGAGTCCGGAATTCAGGAAGCTGGTTGCTGAAAGTAAATATGCCCATTATGAAAATTTCGGGGAGGCAGAAAAAGGCCATCTGCTGCTGCAGGATCATGGTTTTCTGGTAAGTTTCAGGAGTATTAAAATTAAGGAATTCGAAAAATAGATTTATCAGAAATCCAATTTGCCGAAGTTTACTATCCTGTTAACTCTTTTTTTTCTAAAGGGATTGGAAAAGTTTATGAAGTGGTGAATTAAGAAAGCATTCGTGGCAATGGGAAAAAGTCCATATGCAATCAATTAAATCAGTTGACATGTGTATTACCAGTCCCAGAGCTATGATGCGGGTCTGCTTAAAAAATAAGCCTGCTCCGTATATAGCTATCGCCCAATAGCTGTGCAATGGATGAAAATTAATACTGCAACGATTCGGATCAAAAACCGGAGTTGCCAGCAGATGATCCAAATCCACCAGCATGGTCAATGCCATAATAATTCCTGCTTTTAACCAGTTTTTTCTGAAAAAAATCCAGGCTATTATAAAGGGAAATATAAGATGAAGAAAATAGTGGGTTACAAATTGCCAGTCGGTCATTTTTTTAATGAAGATTCCGTAAAAAATTGAATTCTTGGCAAAAGTACATTTTAATCTCAGATGTGGTAAATCTTAAAACCCTTAATAGGGAAATATAAGCAATGGATTTATTTGTTTTCTTTCATTCGTTATGAGAATTATCACATCTATAAGTACATTTGCAGATCTGTGAAAATTCCAGGACAGGAAAATCAAAACAGGATCAGTATTTACAATCATTAAGTTTGTTTCAAATTAAATAAAAATGAAAAAATCAGTTTTATACAGTATTACCCTTTCAATAATTTTTTCTCTCTTTGCCTGCACTTCTTCCGTTAAGAAATCTGATACATCCCCGGAGATTAAGAATATCATTCTATTAATCGGCGACGGAATGGGCCTGGCTAATGTTTCAGCCGCTCTAACTGTTTCATCAGAACCTCTGAATTTTGAACGCTTTAATTTCATTGGTTTTTCAAGGACTCAGTCTTTGACCGATTATATAACCGATTCTGCAGCAGGCGGAATAGCACTTTCTTCGGGAGTGAAAACTAAAAACGGAGTACTGGGACAGAATACATCCGGAAACAATTTCAGGTCCATTCTTGAACTTGCTGAGGATAACGGACTTTCCACCGGGATTGTGTCCACATCTTCTGTTACACATGCAACTCCCGCTTCATTTATATCACATAATAACAGCAGATATAATTATGAGGAAATTGCTCTGGATTTTCTGAAAACGGATATTGATATTTTTATTGGAGGCGGAATTGACCATTTTTTCAATCGTTCTGACGGACTAAATCTTTGGGATAGCCTGATAGCAAGAGGATATGAGGTGGATACCACTCTGGATGCCGTTCTTTCTTCCTCTGCGTCTAAAATTGCCGGCCTGACGGCCTCAGTACATAATCCTTATCAAAGTAAAGGCAGGGGAGATATGCTCTCAAAATCTTCAGAGAAAGCCATAGATATTCTTTCCAAAAACCCCGCGGGTTTTTTCCTTATGATAGAAGGCTCACAGATAGATTGGGGCGGACATGCAAATGACCAGCTAAATACCATACAGGAAACTCTCGATTTTGATAAAGCCATTGGAAAAGCTCTCGATTTTGCTGAAAAAGATGGTCATACACTGGTTATTGTTACGGCTGACCACGAGACAGGAGGTATCAGCATTACTGGCGGCAATGAAGAATTGCATTCAGTAGAACTGACTTTTTCAACAAAAGGTCACACAGGTATAATGGTGCCTGTTTATGCTTTCGGTCCGGGTGCAGAAAATTTCGGAGGTATTTATGAAAATACTTCGATTTTTGATAAAATGAAAAAGCTTCTTGGATTATGATTTCTAAACCTGACAGCTATCCCATCGTTGAAGAATTCTACACCCTACAGGGTGAAGGCTATTTCAGTGGGCAGGCTGCATACTTCATTCGTATTGCCGGCTGCGATGTAGGATGCCCATGGTGTGATACAAAGGTTTCATGGGATGCAGGAAGACACAGATGGGTGGAAGTTAAAAAACTGGTTAAAAATGCTGCTGAATTTTCTGCTCTCAGGGTTGTTATTACCGGAGGAGAACCCCTGATGTACCAACTTGACCCCCTTTGCACGGGTCTTAAGGATGCAGGAATTCAGACCTCCCTGGAAACTTCGGGGGCTTATCCTTTAAGTGGTAAGTGGGACTGGATTTGCCTTAGTCCTAAAACCTATAAAGAGCCATTGCCGGAAATTTTCCGTTTGGCAAATGAACTGAAGATGGTTATTGCCAATAAGGATGATCTGGAATGGGCAGTGGAGAACTCAAAAAAAGTTGATGATAAATGTCTGCTGTACCTGCAGCCGGAATGGTCTGTGTTCAGAAATGTTTCCGACTTAATTGTTGATTTTGTGAAAGAAAACCCAAAGTGGAGAGTCTCTTTGCAGACGCATAAGTTTATGAGAATTCCCTGATGCTCTTCCTGCTTTAATATGTCATTATTTCCTACATTTACATGTTATGAATACGTTTATCCCATAACCACAATCATCAGGAATGAAAATATTATTAGCCTTTTTTCTTCTCAGTCTTTTTAGTCTTCCCGTTTTTGCCCAGGGAAACTACCATACTTCTTCTAAATCTGCTGCAAAAAGTTATGAGAAAGCTCTGACGTATTTCGATAATCATAAGGATGATGATGCATTGAAATACCTGAAAAAGGCTGTAAAATCCGATCCTGAATTTATTGAGGCTTTTATGATGATGTCGCAGATATATAAAGATCGCAAAGACTTTCCCCAGGCGATAAATAATTATGAAAAAGCTTTGAATATTAACCCGAAGTTCAATCCTCCGGGATTCCTTGTACTTGCTGATGTTGAAATGAGTCAGGGATTATACGCCGGAGCACTCAGCCATGCAGAAAGGTTCCTTGAACTGGGCGATTTTAAAAAAATAAGCAGGCCTGAGGCCGAACATTTCATTGAAAATTGCCGTTTTGCCCTTGATAAATTTAACCATCCGGTTCCCTTTGTACCCAAAAATCTGGGCGATTCAGTAAATTCCGACAGGAATGAATACTGGCCTTCCTTGAGTCTTGATGAGTCAAAACTGATAATTACCGTTCTTGATCCGGCCGATCCTGCATCTACCGCCAGAGGTTCAAAAGTCCAGGAAGATTTTTATATATCCTACAAGGAGCCTGATGGAAGCTGGAGTAAACGAAAAAACCTTGGTCCTCCTATAAATACTCCCGATAACGAAGGTGCCCAGACATTATCAGCGGATGGCCGCTACCTGTTTTTTACCGCCTGTAATCGTTCTGACGGGATGGGCAAATGTGATATTTATATTTCTGAAAATAAAGAAGGTAAATGGACAACGCCGGTCAATATGGGATATCCCATTAATACAGCCTTTTCCGAAAAACATCCGAGCTCATCGGCCGATGGACGTACCCTGTATTTTGCAAGCGACCGGCCGGGAAGCTTTGGCGGCCTGGATATCTGGGTCAGCCATAAACAGGCAAATGGATTTTGGTCACTTCCCGAAAACCTGGGAGAAAATATTAATACACATGGTGATGATCAATCCCCGTTCATTCATCCTGATAACAGAAGTTTGTATTTTTCCTCAGCAGGACACATGAATATGGGGAAGGGAGATATCTTCATTTCCCGACTTGATTCAAATAATGTATGGTCAGCTGCAATTAATCTGGGTTATCCGATTAATACATGGAATAATGAAGTGGGACTTTTTATTAATGCGGCAGGGGAAATGGCCTATTATGCGAGCGACAGGATAGCAGACAGAGGTCTCGATATTTACGAATTCCCCTTGTATCCGGAAGTAAGGCCGGTACCTGTTTCCTACATGAAGGGAAGGGTATACGACGCTAAAACTTGGAAGGGAATTGATGCTGTTTTTCAATTAATAGATCTTCAGACCGGCGAAATCGTAACTGAATCTTCCTCTTCACCCGGAGATGGTAATTTTCTGGTATCTCTTCCGGCAGGGCGAAATTACGCACTGAATGTCTCACGACCCGGATATCTTTTCTATTCCGACAACTTTTCATTTGGCGGGGTTTATAAACTAAACGATCCTTTTATAAAGGATGTTCCTTTGAGTCCTATTGAAAAAGGGGAGGCAGTAATTCTTCGCAACGTGTTTTATTCATTTAACTCATACCAGCTCGAAAAGGAATCACAGGC
>JACJXF010000017.1 GCA_020636775.1 Bacteroidales bacterium | reverse complement strand
GCTGTACCTGATGGAGATCCGGCATATACTGAGTGCTGGAGGCCTATGTTTTATGTAGGTGTGATTCCGGCAATAATTATGTTTGTTGGAATGATATTTCTTCCTGAAACCCCTCGCTGGCTGATAAGCAAGGGACATGAGGATAAATGCAGGGATGTACTGCAAAAGGTAGAAGAGCCCGAACTGGTAGAAGAAGTTATCAGTAAAATGAAGGCTGATATTGAAGCCGATAAGCATAATAAAGTTACATGGAACCTGATATTTAAAAAATGGCTGCGTGTGCCCCTGTTTATTGCGATAGGAATCATGTTTGTGCAGCAGTTTACCGGGATTAATACTATTATATACTATAGTCCTAAAATATTCCTGATGTCAGGCTTTGCTGATGCGCAGGCTGCTGTTTGGGCTTCGGTGAGCGTAGGTGTGGTAAATGTGGCATTTACTATTTTATCATTATTTATGATAGACAGACTGGGTCGGAGAAAATTATATTTTATCGGTTTAACCGGAATTGTAGTTGCCCTGATTGCAATGGGCAGCTGTTTTGCGTTGCAATCCACATTGGGCGATTCTATTAAGTGGATTACGATTTCATTGGTATGGGTATATATTGCTTTCTTTGCCATCAGCCTTGGCCCACTGGGCTGGTTGATTATCTCAGAGGTTTTCCCGCTAAAAGTCAGGGGAATTGGATCCAGTATCGGAGCCTTGTCAAACTGGCTGTTTAACGGAGTTGTAGCTTTTACTTTCTTCAAAATAGTTAAAGGATTAACCCTTGCCGGAACTGAAATAAATCTGAAAGGTGAAGACCTTGGTAATCCGGCAGGTGCGTTCTACTTATATGCCCTGGTAGGAATCGCAGGCTTGATCTGGGGCTATTTTTATATCCCCGAAACCAAAAATGTTACCCTCGAAAAGATTGAAGAGCACTGGAGAGAAGGCAAGAAACCAAAGGATTTAAAAGTAGGATAGTTATCCTTAAGTAAAACTTTATTAATGAAAGGGTTGCGAAATTTATCGCAACCCTTTCGTGTTAAATAACATGTAAATCTCTCTCTTTTTGAGGGTATTTTAGGAATTTAGGATATATTTGTCTTTTAATATAGAATAAGCATGGTTAAAATATGTCCTATATCCGAAAGGAAAATTAATGAGAATGTAAGTCGTTTAAATGCGTTTTTTACTTTCCTTATGTCTGTTAGTTTCTTATTAACAGGTAGTTATATTGTTTTATCGATTGTGATAATTGATTTTTCATTCAGGTTAATTGCCGAAGGTAAGCTCAATCCACTGATTAAGTTTAATTCATTCCTGCTGGATAACTTCAATATCTCCAAAGCTTTTATAAATGCAGGTCCTAAGATTTTTGCAGCCCGAATTGGATTACTTCTGAGCAGCTCAGCACTGATATTTGCAGTTCCTGGTTTTCACAACGCAGCCATTACCACAATAATGATTCTTGGTTTCTTCAGTTTTCTGGAATCGGTTTTTGGATTTTGTGTTGCCTGCAAATTATATCCATATGCTTTAGTACTGAATGGCCCAAGTTCTCGTGATAAGATTTAATTCTTAACAGAGCTGGCAATCATTGCAGTCAATTTTCTGAAATTTTCCCGGGTTTCTTCGTCAAAGTCCTCCTGCTTAAGAGAAAGGTTATGGCAGCGCATGGCAAAAGCCGATGCAAGATCCGATTTGCTCAGATTATTATCGGCAATGTATTCGAGGTTGGATTCTGTAATACCTACCCTCTTATTTAAAACATGCTTCTTGAAATCGATGGTAGAAAAGAGGTTTTCAATTCCCTCCACCCCTTTCATCAGCAGAACCTTTTGCGAGCATTCCTCATCATTACCCCTGAAAAGTAATTCCTTCATCTGATCATATATTTCCCTTGATTCCTTGTGATCGCAGAGAAAAACTGCATAATGAAGTTTCCATCCTATCATCATATTAACGAGGAGCGGGATATTCCTTGCTCCTGTTGAAGGAAGGAAGTATATTTTTTCATTTTTGGAAAAGATATCAAAAATGTTTTTCAGGTAGTAAAATACGTGAGTGTCTTCAACAATAATATTATTTCTTTCCTGTATAAAATTACTTTCAGAAAGCCGGGTTCCCATAAGGGTGTAAATTGGAGAGAGGGTATCTCCTGAGGCCTGACTGAGTTTTTGAGGATCAAAAACCAGAGTTTCCGAATGATCATTGAATTCATCGGCCCGCTGCACTGCCAGCAGCCTGTGAAGCTTTTCCGTATTTACTAAATGGGGAGAATGGGTGGTATAGATTATTTGCATTTCACTTTTCAGGTCTTCGAATACCTTCAAAACATCTTCCTGTGCCCTGGCATGCAAACTTAGTCCGGGTTCATCAATAAGGAGAATCTTCTTCCGGCTGCTTTCTTCCTGAGCGGTAGCCTTAAGTTCAAGGAAGAATGAAAGAAACCAGCGCACTCCCCTGCTTCTTTGTTTTGGATACAGCCTTTCTTTTTCATCCTTTATCCAGAATTCAAGATAAGGTTTACCCTTCTTTTCAGGATCAGACAGGTCGTAATGCTCCAGTTCGAAGTTAATTTTAATTTTATTGGACCGGCCCAGGTTTTGTCGCCAGTAATCCTGAAAATGAAGACTGATTTCACCATTAAGGTTTTCGATTTTCGATTTAAGAATCCTCGTATTCACCTCGTTAAAAAAGCTGGAATCAAGTCCGGAAACTATCAGGAAATTCTTTACTGCATTAAAACCCTCGGTGTTTTCATTCTGCAATAACATATCCTCAAGGTCAATCCGGTTGGGCAACAGACTGCTGAAATCTTCGAAAAGGGCAAATTCAGGAACAAAAGGAAAAATGAGCAATGCCAGTTCTTCCAGGTCGAGCTGTTCTTCTTTCTTTTCATAGTTTTCACGAGCTTTCACCTCGATATCTTCAGGGCGGGTATTCTGCAGTGCCAGCTGAATACATTCCTTTGCATACCTCAGCATTTCCCTGAATCTGAACACCTCTGATTTTATTTGCTTTTTCCTTTCTTCACTTTCTTTCAGATTTCTCAGGACTTTTGCAGATCTTCTTCTGGAAGGGTTTATCTGAATCTCAAACTTCAGTTTCTCTATCAGGTTAGTAATCTCTTTTAAGCCTACTTCTGACTTTTTAACGTTTTCCAGAGCCAGTTTATATTTCCCTGCATATCCCGATTTAATGATTAACTGGCTCAGTTTTTCATTGTGATTATTGAAGTTGTTTTCGGATAAGGTATAAAGTTTTTTAATCTCGTTTATTTTTTTCTCACAACTTTCGGCTTCATGTTTCAATCCTTCTCTTTTTGCCATTGAAGCCCTTTCAATAGACCTTATGAGCTTATTGTATTTTGTTTCCAGTCCATCCAGTTCAGATCTGTACTTTCTTAAATCCCTTTCGGCTGTATCTGCAATCTCAGTAAGTCTGGATGTTTCATTTAAAAGCTTTTCAATTTTTACAAGCAACAACTCTTCGATTTCTAATTCCTTTTGTTCATTTTCCCTGCTTGCCTCCAGGATTTCATCATTTCCGTATATCAGGTAAGAGTGATGACTGTTTTTCCATATCCGGCTTAAATATAATAGTGGCCGTTGTTTAAAGGATGTCACGAGATGTGGAGAAAGACGATCCGTGGGAATACGCTTTCCCAGAAAGTCTTTTTCAGCAAGGAAGGCACATGATATTTCAGGATATTTCATATCCGATCTAAGGATATCTTCATGAATCTTTCCGTTGAAAAAACTATACAGGGCCTCCAGAATGGATGTCTTACCTGACTCATTCTGTCCGATAATGGTAGTGATATTATCGGGAGATACGTTAACCCAGCCTGTATCAACTATTGAGCGATAGTTTTTTATTCTGAATGCTTCAAGTCTCATTGTATATTTTTTTCATATCAATTCCAATCAGAAGTATATCATCCACCTGTTCATTATCCCCCATCCAGGTTTTTATTCTGTTATGAAGAAGTTCTTCATGCTGCTCAAATGGATATTCCTGTATTTCATTGAGAATCTGGTAAAAACCTTTAAGTTTAAGCTTCTTGTTCCCCTCTCCTCCAAACTGGTCAGCATAACCATCGGAAAATATATAGAATTTGTCGATAGCATCAAAGGGAATAATGTTTTTTCTGAAGGATTCTTCTTCTACGGGGCCCACTCCAATTGGCATTCTGTCGGCTTTTACAATTTTCATCTCCTTATCCTTAAAGTAGATCAGGGGATTATTTGCCCCTGAAAATTCAAGCTGCCTTTTTTCGGTGTCAATAACACAGCAGGCAATATCCATCCCATCTTTCTGATCTTCGTTTTCGCCCTTTTGGTTCAGGGCCTTCATTACATATTCTCTTAGTTGATTAAGTATAATATTGGAAAGGCCTAAACAGACAGATGAAATCTGGTTAAGAAAATTAATGCCCATTATGCTCATAAATGCTCCAGGAACCCCATGCCCGGTGCAATCGGCTGCTGCCAGACCAATACGATTTTCCCGCTTTTTAATCCAGTAAAAATCGCCGCTAACAACATCCTTGGGTAAATAAAGAATAAAACTATAGGGTAGAATTTTTTTAAAATATTCCCTCTCCGGTAAAAGGGCTGATTGGATTTTGCTGGCGTACCGAATGCTGTCTGAAAGATCAACCGCATTATGACTGTTATTCTCCACAGCAGTTATTGTTGGTGTTCAAATCTGCATAAATTTACTATAATTCAGACAGTATCAAAAAATATCTTGTTTCTAAGATTTGCTGCCGGTAAATAAGAATTAGAAAGCAAGTATTTAATATCCCTTAATAATTAGAAATTTTTATTCCGAAAAATTAAAAAGGATACTTCTATAAAATTATTTCAGTTTATTATTATCAGATAATCAGTGTTTTAGAAACAAGGTAAAAATATTAATTGAGCTTATAATAGTTTTGGCCTGAATTTTGGATTAGTCTTATCAAGTATATTATTCATTAAAACCTTAAAGTCATGAAAAGGTACATAATCATAACCGTAATGTCAGTTTTAGCGCTGAGCTTACAGGCACAGACCACTGACAGGAGCAGCAGGACAAGGGCGACAAGCACTACGACCACAACCCGCAGCTCTGATACAGAGAAGAAAACTACCCCTGCTACTTCGACAACTCGCAGCAGCAGTGCTGTAAAAGCAACTCCATCCTATAACGAAAGCAGGAATCGCGAAAATCCTGCTGTTAGAACTACAACGGCTACCAGGAAGGTTGAATCAAGTCCTGCACCACAGCGCAGTGCCGGAAATACTGAAACACGAAGCAATACAACCACCCGCAGCAGTTCAAATACAACTACACAGCGAAGCACTGGCAACAGTAATACTAACCGAAGCAGTTCTGATGTTAACAGGAATCCAAATACTGAAAGAAAAGTTGGAGGAACTACTTCGACTTCCAGAAGTACAGCCGGTGGTAATAATGGCAGTGTTGTCAGAAACTCTGGTTCTTCAAGGGAGGTAAATGTTGAAAGTAACAGAGTATATGTTCCCAGAACAGAGCAGGTATATGTTGAGAAACGCCAGAGTTACAGAACACCACAGCCTAACCGCAGTGTAAGAATTGTTAACACAAATACCAGCTATGTCTATCATCCTGTTGAGTACAGGAGAACTTACTATCCCTACAAGGAGCCCAGACACGTTGAGATTATCTGGAATGCCAGGATGTACAATGATTACAGGTACTTATATCCAAACTTCGATTACTGGTATTATCCTTATGGTTACAGTATCCGTACAATTTCAGCTTACGATGCCGATCGCTTCATCGGTGATGTAGCCAGAATATATGGCAGAGTTGATGAAGTCTGGTACGAAAGACAGAGTGATAATTACTATCTCTACTTTGGAGCACCCTATCCATATCAGGACTTCACGGTAATACTTTCGGGGAATGATGCAAGAAGGTTCAGCTACCGCCCGGAGAGGTACTTTACAAACAGGAATTTAGTGGTTACCGGACTGGTAAGTATGTGGGACGGAAAACCTGAAATGCTTATTAAAAGAAAAAGCCAGGTGGAAACCTACTTCTGATATTATGGGATGATTATTTACCGAATTTCAATACAAAAGGGGACGCAAAACGTCCCCTTATTTTTTTGGAATCAAAAGAAGGACATTCCGTGCTTAAGTTTTTTCCCGGCTTTTTTATCCACGAACCATTTTAGAGTACCATTGGAAGGATTAATAAAGGAGGCAGGCAGATTTTCCGGTTTTTTATTTTTTTGAATTACTTTTCTCAGGATTTCCGCCTTCGATGAACCAGCAGCCAGAACAATTATGATTTTGGCATTATTTATTACCTTCATGGAAACAGATATTCGCTTTTGACCGCTTTCAGGATGTATTGCTGTATAGCAAATTTCATCTGTTTCAAGCATATGCAAAGCATCCGGGAAGATTGAGGCAGTATGCCCGTCCTCACCTACTCCCAATAAGACAAGATCAAATCTGGGCATTCCATTTTCCTGCACCGGGTATTTCTTTAGAATTCCGGCATATCGGGAAGCTTCAGTATCGGGATCATTTTCACCCATGATGCGATGAACATTTTCTTCAGGAATATCGATGTAGCGGATAATTGCCGACCAAATATTTCCAAAATTACTTTGCGGGTCTTCAGGAGGTACACAACGTTCATCACCCCAATAAAGATGGAGAAAATCCCAGTTCATTTTAAGGTGCTTCAGGGAGGCCAGTTTCTGAAACAGCCACAATGGTGTGCTTCCACCTGACAATACAAGATGGTAACTCCTGCCAGCGACTATGGCTTTATGAAATTCATCATCCAGAAAGTCAAAAAAAGCAACCGACATTTCATCAAGATCGCGAAAGATCGTAACACCCGGATGATTTTCAGAGTTCACAATAGATTCCATCATTACTTAAGTTTTTACAGGGGTATCTCCAGGTAAGCCAGGGTTCCTCGATGAGAGAGTCTGCCACATCAGGCCCCCAGGTTCCGGAAGGATAGCCATAAAGAGGAATTTCAGGCTCATTCTTCCAAAGTTCGAGAATCGGATTAATAAATTCCCAGGTTGTTTCCACAGCATCTCCCCTGGCGTAAAGGGTAGAATCGTTGAGCATGCAATCCAGAAGCAGACGCTCATAAGCTTCGGGAATTTCCTTCTCTGATAGTGAAGAGTAGTGGAAATCCATATTTACATTCTGAACTGTAAATCCTGCTCCGGGTACCTTCATACCAAATTTCATCAACAATCCCTCATCGGGTTGAATTCTGATAACCAGCTGATTTGATGCATTAGGCTCACCGCTGTCGTTACAGAACAAATGATGTGGTGTTTCCTTAAAGTGAATCACTACCTCCGAAACTCTGATTGGCAGTCTTTTTCCTGTTCTGATATAAAAGGGAACACCACTCCATCTCCAGTTATCAATGTAGAATTTCATAGCCGCAAAGGTCTCAGTTTTTGAATCAGGTCTTACTCCCTCTTCATTTCTGTAGGCCGACACTTTAGTTCTATTTATTGTGGCATCGAGGTATTGTCCGCGGATTACATCCCTCCTGATTTTATCCATACTAATATGTCTCAGCGCCTTAAAAACTTTTAGTGTTTCATTCCTGATATTGGTTGAATCGGCCAGGATTGGTGGTTCCATGGCAACAAGCCCGACCAGTTGCAGTAAGTGATTCTGAACCATATCACGCAATGCTCCTGAATTGTCATAATATCCTCCCCTCTTTTCAACACCAATGGATTCAGCACTGGTAATTTCAACATGATGAATATAATTGCGGTTCCACAAGGGTTCAAAGATCTGATTTGAAAACCGGGTAACCAGAATATTCTGAACGGTTTCCTTACCCAGATAATGGTCAATTCTGTATATCTGATCCTCAGAATAGTATTTCAATAAATCCTTGTTCAAATTCCTTGCAGATTCGAGGTTTATACCGAAGGGCTTTTCAATGATTAATTTATGACTTTCCCTGTTCAGCTTTTGTTTTGCAAGAAACACGGGAATTTTATCATAAAGAATTGGTGGAGTTGCCAGATAAAAAATAATATTATCCTCCAGTTTAAACTTTTTATCAAGATCTACAATTTTATCTTTCAGAATTGAATAGGAATCTGCATCAAAGGTATCTATGGATGCATAATGAAGAAGAGATATAAAGGATTCGATAATTGCCTTATCGCCTGCTTTTGAGATGTTGGAGAAACTTGCAATGGCCGCTTTCATATCGTCTCTGAAACTTTCATCATCCATGGGTGTCCGGCCAACACCCAGTACTGCGAAATTATCCGGAAGCAAAGCCTGCCTTTTCAGATTAAATAAGGCCGGAATAAGTTTTCTTCTTGTCAGATCACCTGAAGCACCAAAAATCACAATCAGGTGAGGAGTAGTAGCCTGCATATGTATTTTTTGTTTTATGTAAGTAACAAACAAATATCGTAATCTGAAGGCAGGTAATCAAATCTAAGGCCTTATTTAAAAGTCTGTCTTCAATTTATCCTGGGAGGAGCAATTGCATAGGATCTCTTTATGCTTATGGCAGTGAAAAAACCCAGGGCTCCGTTACTGATGTTGGTGGAAATATTTGCCGGCGGACCGCTAAATAATGGATTAGATCCGAAAAGTTCGGTTTGCGCTTCAATAATAAACTTATAGTATTCTTCGCTAATACCCTGCATTTCAAAACAAATGGTATCTCCTCCCAGAACTTTTTCTCCCTCCTTCTCATCATCAAGAAATGCAGCCTGTATACCATAGGTATAATTCCCGTTAAACAATAAATCACTCTGAACATTAATTTCAGGCAGGGAATCGGTCAAAAGTACTCCATTGCGTAACACCCTGAAGGCATAAAAATCCATTGTTTCGGCCGGGTCTCTGGCATAAAGTAATATTTCAGTACCCTTAAAAAAGGGATAAACAGCATAATTCAAACCAATAGAATCAGGTTGCACTACAAATGGCATTTTTGCACTGGCTGAATATTCTTCCGGATTGCCATCATTATTAATGTCAACATTTGAAATTCTTAAACTATAGACTTGCCCTTCCAGTCCGTAAAATCCGGCCGGAGTCTCATACGTCCCCGGAATCTGAGGATTTTCAAGCAAACTGATAACTGAATCGCCCGTGGTGATTGTCACATCGGCAGCTGTAACCGGCTGAGCCGGAAGATTATAAAAATAATCTGCAGATTTACTCAGTGCGATTTTCTGAACGCAGGTGTCCGAAGTAATTTCACCATAAACAATAAGCCTGGTATAGCTGCTGTCGAGAACAACATCGTATGGTTCAGTGCAGGAGTGAGCTAAAAATATTGTGCCGGTAATAATGAGTGTCCTGATTAGTTTTATGAACATATCCCTAAAATTTAAAATTGTAAGTAATTGAAGGAATATATGAAAACAGATATGTCAGCTCTGCTTTGGTTTTGGTGGGGTCTGTTTCATCTGGGACAAAGTTGATTGCCCATGCATTATGTCTGCCGTATGCATTGTAAATGGAAAAATTAAATTCGCTTTGCCATTTTTTCCCCTGTTTAGGTGGAATGGACCAGGTAAGCGACAGGTCAAGTCTGTGATAATCAGGCATGCGGTATTCATTTCTCTTGCTGTAAATAGGTAATACAGATCCCATTAAATCAAAGCGACCGGTTGGAAATGTTACAGGATTTCCGGTAGAATATAACCAGTTTAAACCTAACTGAATATTATCGGTAAAGGGATAATTTAATACCACAGATACGTTATTAGGCTTGTCGTATGGTGCTGCATATGGCTGGTCATTATTAATACCTTTTATGGTACGTTCGGTTCGTGAATACGTATAGGCTATCCAGCCATTGAGTTTTTCAAGATTTAGTTTTATAAGAAATTCAATTCCGGCCGACCATGATTTTCCAATCCTGGTTTCGCCCTCCAGTTCCGGGTTTAGTAATAAAAAGGCATGATCTTTAAAATCGATGGTATTTGACATTTTTTTGTAATATACCTCGACTGAAGTTTCAATTTTATCGCTTATAAAGTTTCTGAACAATCCCAGGGAAACCTGGTCGGATATCTGCGGTTTTATATTTTTTCCAGCTGAAAACCATATATCCAGAGGTGTTCCTGCAGTAGAATTCTGGGCAAGCTGAACATACTGCCTTGTGCGGGCATAGGATGCTTTTACTGAAGTAGTCTGACTAAACATGTAGCTCATGCCCAGTCTGGGTTCCAGCCCCCAGTAAGAATTATAAAAATCGCCGGGAGCATAAACAGTCGAATCTATTTTATTATAATTTGCATCAAAATTATATACCGTCGCCTTTCCTACATTTTGAAATCCAGATAACCTGAGTCCGTATTTAACCGATAGGCTTCTTCCGAATTTATTTTCCGAAGAGATATAAATCCCATGCTCCAGTGCATAATTATCCGGAAGAAGTAATTCTGTAAACAATGATTCAGATCCTGTGCCTCTGGCATTTCCGGGGAGGAAATGATGATAGGTAGAAACAAATCCAAATTTTATAACATTTACCGGATTGGCATAATAGCTAAAGTCGGCTTTAAGGCTGTGGTCCTTAAGGTTTGAATTCCATTCAAAGGCATTGGGTTCACCTTCAGGCGTGGCAATCAGGTAATCGTAATCGGAGTGAATAAGGCTGAAATTGCTGAATAACCTTGAGCTGAAAAGGTGGTTCCAACGTATGGTTATTGTATTATTTCCAAAATCGAGACCTGCAAACTGGTTTTTAAAAACATCTCTTCCAAAATAACTTGAAATATAAAGTCGGTTATTATCATTGAAAGTATGATTTATCTTTGCATTCAGATCATAAAAATACAGCTTGTTATCTCTGATATCCTTATTTTTTGCCAGGGGAAGGAAAACATCTGCATAGGTTCTTCTGCCTGCCAGCAGGAAGGAGGTTTTTTCATTGAAAACCGGGCCTTCAAGAGTTAGCCTGCTGGATATGGTGCCAATCCCCCCGGTTCCGGAAAATTGTTTGGTATTTCCATCCTTCATCCTGACTTCAAGAAGAGAAGATAACCTCCCTCCACTACTGGCTGGAATATCTCCTTTGTATAATTTGGCATCCTTTATGGCATCGTTATTAAATATGGAAAAGAAACCCAGCATATGAGAGGCATTATACAGAGTGGCTTCGTCGAGCAGAATAAGATTTTGATCACTGGCACCTCCCCTGACGCTAAAACCTGATGAGCCCTCTGACGTTGATGTAACGCCAGGCAATAGCTGAATGGCCTTTATAACATCAACCTCGCCCATAAAAGCAGGAATTCTGCGAATTGATTGTATAGGCAATTGGGTAGTCCCCATCTCGAGCGAACTGACGTTTTGATTTTTCTTGACACTGCTGACTGTTACCTCATCGATTTCACTGCTTTTTGGCAATAATTCAATGTTAAGGACCTGATTTTCAGTAAGCAGAATCTTTTTCTCAAAGCTCTGATATCCAACATAGGAAACACCGATAGAGTAGCTGCCACTGGCAAGGGTAATTGAATAATATCCATATGCATTGGTAACGGAACCACTACCCAGTTCTCTTATATATACATTTGCCGCAATAAGAACTTCTCCTGTAGCTGCATCTGATACATGTCCTGAAATACTGTAAGATACAGGCGGATCATCAATTCCTGATGCGGAAACATGAATCGAAATAAAAAATAATAAGACAGTAAAGAATAAATTCCTTATCATAAAATGAAGACAAAATAAAGGAGAATACGGATACAGAAAATTACTATTTGAATCTTAATTATGCGATTAATTTCGAATTTATTTTAAATAACTCCACTATCATCCATCATATTTTGTGAATCATCGGATCTTTTAGCCTGGTTTTTAAAATTATTCAATTTATAGCTTAAGGTTAGCATGATTACCTGGTGCTCACGTTCGAAGCGCACTGTATTGATGAGGTCCGGAGTATAGGTTGAAAATTCATGCCTCATAGAACCAAAAACATCCTGAAGTGATAAAGTTGCAGATAATTTTCTGTCGAGGAAATCCTGGCGGTATGCAATGTTTGCAAAATAAAAGGCTTTTCTGCTTCCCTGCGCTGTTACAGATGGCCCATTATACATAAACATTGTCTGAAAACGCGACTTTGAATTTATGAAAAATGAGGCATTGAGTCGGAGATCCCAGTTATTTGATTTAGCACTAATGTCTTCGCCATTGAGACTCCCATTTAACCAGTATCTGTAAAGATTCATGCTGGAATTCAGCGTTAACCATTTTTTAACGGACAGGTTCAGCATGAACTCAGCTCCTGCCGAATTATCATCATTAATGTTGGTTGTTGTCATTACCAGTACATTGGTAAGACTGCTATCCTGGTAAACCACACGGGTCATGAGATTCTGTGTGTTCCTGTAATAGGATTCAACCACAAAGAATGATTTTCCAAAATTCTTCTGGTAGCTTAATTCAAATGAATTAACATATTCAGGCTTAAGGGCCGGATTTCCTTCTCTGAGGGTATATGAATTCATGTATGAACGGTGGGGTTCAAGCTGCCATCCATCCGGACGGTTTATTCTTCTGCTGTAGGATGCAAGAATTTGTTGTTCTGCCGCCAGCTTCCTGCTCAGGTGAAAACTGGGGAAGAAATCAATTCGGTTTAGAGTGGTAGGTTCACCATTTACATCCGATCTTATCTTCCGGTTTGTATATTCCCCCCGTAAGCCCGCTTTAAATTCAAATTTGCCAAGCTTTTCAGAAAATGTTCCGTAAGCTGACTGGATATTTCTATTAAAGTAGTCTCCACTGCTATATAATGGATTGTTCAACCAATCGTTCAGATCCGGATCAAAGTTTTCAAACAGGTAATATTCATCCCTTTTATCCAGTCTCATCTGATATCCGGTTTCAATTAAACCATTGCTTAAAACGGGTCGGGTGTAATCCAGATTTGCCCTAAATTCCAGCTCATCGCCATATTCATTTGACCGAACCCTTGAAGGTGCTATAGATGCAAGAATGTTATACAGACTATCGGCTGGATATTCATTTTCCTCGTCAATATCATCTCCATTTTCTCCCTGATAGCTAAGAGAAAGCATTAACTGGTGCTGAGGCTGATCAAATTTCTTTGTATAATCAAGATTCAGATTATAATAATCCCCGCTTCGTGAACCCAGTCCTTCTGAAATATCAAAGCTATCATAAGAAGCCGGATATGTATAGGATCGCATGTGTGTTCTCATGGTGGAATTGGATGCATGGTTTCCCACCGAACCACCTAAAGAAAGTGTTGAATTTTCACTCAGATAAAAATCAATACCCGATTTAAATTCGAGACCTTCTCTTGAACGGTCGCGACTACCTTCAATGTTTACCAGATCCGTAACCGGCTGGTTGGGGTACATTTGCCGGAAAGATTTTACAGATCCGCCATAAAGGTTATCCTGATAGTTTAATCCTCCAAAAACATTGTACTTTTTAGTTTTGTAACTCAGCAAAAAATCTCCTGAATATTTACTTCCGGTTCCAACTGAGGTATTAAATATACCTGAAAGTCCCTGGAGAGAGTTTTTTTTCATAACAATATTGATTATACCTGCCATTCCATCCGGATCATATTTTGCAGATGGATTTGTAATTAATTCGATATTCTGAATGGCAGATGCAGGGATCTGTTGAAGCGCTTCATTTCCTGCAAGCGGGGATGGTCGTCCATCAATTAAAACAGTGAAGTTGGTACTTCCACGCAGACTAACATTACCGTCAATATCAACGGTTACGGAGGGTGTATTCTGAAGTACGTCAACAGCTGATCCACCTGTTGCATTAAGATCCTGGGCGACATTTATAACTTTGCGGTCGATTTTATATTCAATTCTGTTCTGGGTTCCCACCACTTCTACCTCTTCCAGTTTCTGGCTTGCGGCTTTCAGGTTAATAACGCCGATATTTTTTACAGGTTGATCGCTGCTCAAACTGATATCTTCCAGAAAACTCTTTTCATATCCCATAAAATTAGCCATAATGTAATACCTTCCATAGGGTATATTCTTAAGTATAAAATTCCCTTCACCATCAGAAATTGTTCCCGTTATAAGGCTTGAATCGGCAGCACTATACACCGCAATACTGGTGTATTCCATAGGTTTCTTAAGATTTTCATCGTAAACCTTACCTGTAATAGTACCTTTCTTTGGATTTTCAAGTCCGGAATATTCCGGCGGAGCCGGTTGTGCAACTATATTGGTGGCGAATATTGAAATGATTGCAAATAATAAAAGAATCTTTCTTCCCATGATCTTACTTATATTTTTAGCGTGCAAAAATGACATAATTTTTTCTATTTTTTGTTGTTAATCCCGCATTCTTTTGTGAAAAAAAATGGATTGAATTAATCCAGAGTAATTTTTCCGTTTTTAGACAATGAATAAAGACTGTTTATTCAACACAGAAGAAAAAAAAAGGTTTAGCACAGCAGATTTATTAACATATATTTAATTATATGCCTGCTATGGCAAACCGGAATTTATAAAAACTTAAGTGCTGAGATTATGGGATCTGGCTCAGAGCATCAATAAAAGCTTCGGCTGAAGCAGTTATAATATCGGTGGATGCTGAAAATCCATAGTACATGGTTCCTTTATGATCAACCTGTACATGAACCTTTCCAAGATCATCGCTTCCTCTGGTAATTGCCTGAATAAGAAATTCTTCCAGTCTCACTTTCTTGGTATAGATTTGCTTTATGGCTGAAAATGCAGCGTCGATCGGTCCATTCCCTGCAGTGGTGGCAGTATGCTCTACACCAAGAATGTTAAGAGTGACTGTAGCCATTGGAACGGTACCTTTACCAGACAATACCTGCAGAGCAACAAGTGACATTGGGCGATCGCCGGCTTTTACTTCTTTACCGGCAAGGATTTGCAGATCATCATCTGTAATATCCTTCTTCCGATCGGCAAGAGTTATAAACTGATCATAGACATGGTCGAGTTTTTCCTTTGTGAATTTATATCCCAGTCGTTCAAGACGGTGTTTCAGAGCGGCTCTTCCGCTTCTGGCAGTTAAAAGGATTCCGGATTCATTAACTCCAACAGACTTAGGATCTATGATTTCGTAGTTTTCACGGTTTTTCAATACTCCATCCTGGTGAATACCTGATGAATGCGCAAAAGCATTTCTGCCAACAATAGCTTTGTTAGGCTGAATAGGCATTCTCATGAGGGTTGATACCAGGCGACTCGTTTTAAAAATCCTCTTTGTATTGATGTTTGTTGATAATCCAAGATGCTTCCTGCTTTTCAGAATCATCACTACTTCTTCCAGTGAAGTGTTACCTGCCCGCTCACCGATTCCATTAATGGTAACTTCAACCTGTCTGGCTCCGTTAATTACGCCTGAAATTGTGTTGGCTGTAGCCATTCCAAGATCATTATGGCAATGAGTGGCGATAATCACATCGTCAATGCCTTCAACATTATCTTTAAGGTATTTGATTTTTTTACCGAACTCATCGGGGAGAGTATATCCTGTAGTATCGGGAATATTAATTACGGTTGCTCCTGCACGAATTACTTCCTGCACTACAGTTGCAAGGAATTTATTATCGGTTCTGCCTGCATCCTCAGCATAGAATTCCACATCATCCACAAAGTTACGGGCATATTTCACAGCTTCAACAGCACGTTCAATAATAGCCTCAGGTGTGCTCATAAGCTTTTGATAGATGTGGTAGTGGGAAGTTCCGATTCCTGTATGAATCCTGCCTCTTTTGGCATATTTAAGGGCTTCGGCAGCTACCTCTATATCTTTTTTAACGGCACGCGTTAAGGCACAAATAACCGGGTTGGTTACTGCCTTTGATATCTCCACAACAGAGTTAAAATCACCCGGGCTGGAAATCGGGAAACCTGCTTCTATAATATCCACACCCAATGCCTCCAGTGCTTTGGCTACTTCAATTTTTTCTACGGTATTCAGCTGACATCCCGGAACCTGTTCTCCATCCCGTAAGGTGGTATCAAAAACATAAACTCTGTCTTTTGCCATGGCATTAATATTTTAAAATAATAACCGGATAGATTCAAAAATGACTATCCGGTAATTCAAATATGCTACAAAACAAACAATAATATTTAAAATAAACCATATTAAGGTCAAACTTTTTACAAACGAAATACAGGTTTACTTACAATCTGTAAGAAAGGAGACAGAAATTCATTCGTTTTGTAACAAATTGAAAGAATAGACGAAAAAATAAAGCTTATAAAATATTCCTGAACAAGAATTTTTTATTAGATATGCTCACATTGATATTAATCGAATTCCTTTTTCAGTTGCTCCACCCAGGCACTGACTCTCTCTTTGTTCTTTGTTCCCTGATTCTCATAGTCAATTGCAAGTCCGGCAAACTGGTTTCCTCTTTGAGCTTTGGAAGATTCAAAAGAATAGCCTTCGGTGGATGTGAATCCTACAAGAGTAGCTCCACATTCTTCAACAATTTCTGCCATGAGCCCTATCCCGTCAACAAAATTTTCGCCGTAATTTTTCTGATCACCGAGTCCGAATATGGCTATTTTTTTTCCTTTCATATCAATATCTTCCATATCAGGAATAAATTCATCCCAGTAATTCGGAAGTTCACCATCAAACCAGGTAGGAACACCCAGAACCATATTATCGAAAGAAGAGTACTGTTCAGTGGTGATGGTTTCCACATTAACCATTTCAACATCATCAGATCCAAATGCTTCTTTAACTTTTTCAGCAATTTTTGCGGTTTTAATCGCATTAAAGCCATATAGAATAGCTGTTTTTTTCATTGTAAGATTCTTTAATATTTCATCAGTTCAACTGCAGCTTCTGTTATTTTCCCCGTATTGGGCAGTATAGCTTTTTCAAGAATACGATTAAATCCAACAGGAGTATAGGTAGAACCCACTCTCTTAACAGGAGCGTCGAGGAACTCGAAAGCTTTTTCAGTTATCAGGGCTGCCAGTTCTCCGCCAAATCCGCCAAAAATCTTATCCTCATGAACGATAAGCACTTTACCGGTTTTCTTAACACTTTTCAGTATGGCATCTTCATCGAGAGGACTTAAGGATCTCAGGTCAATAACCTCAATACTGTAGCCTTCTTCTTTTTCAATTTTATCAGCAGTTTCAACGCACATATGGGTAGTGTTGCCATATGTGATGATTGTCATATCTGATCCTTCTTTTCTTATCCTTGCTTTTCCGAAAGGGACTTCAAAGTCATCAGGTATTGGTGCAGCAGCTTTAGGACTGTTGTAAAGGGCTTTTGGTTCAAGGAACAGGGTAAGTCCTTTGGATCTCATAGAAGTTCTTAATAAGCCGGCAGCATCATCTGCGTAGGATGGATAAACAACTCTGATTCCAGGGAAAGTGGTCAGTGTACCCTCAATTGTTTGCGAGTGGTACAAACCTCCTCCAATATAACCTCCGGAAGCAAGACGAACAGTAATGTTTGGAGAAAATTGCCCATTTGACCTCCAGTAATCATGACTGGTATCAACTAATTGTTCCATGGCAGGCCAGAAATAATCGGCAAACTCTGCCCCTTCCACAACTATCCTTAGTTTTTGAGAAAATCGCGACATTCCGTTAGCGGTTCCCAAAATGAAATCTTCAGCAATGGGTGCATTGAAGACGCGTTCAGGTCCAAATTCCTGCTGCATACCTTTACTTACATTAAAGATTCCGCCCTTGTCCTTGTTCGCCATATCCTGTCCCCATATGAAAGTGTCGGGGTTATGACGGAATTCCGCCTTCAAAGTCTCATTGAGTCCTTCAATAAGCTTTTTTGGTTCACCTTCATAATTATGCAGGCCTTCAGGATACTTTTCAGAAACGTATGCTTCAGGAATAACAAAATCGAAAATAGATTTTGGATCGGGATCCGGTGCTGCCAGTCCGACTTTGTGTGCCTCCTTAACGATATCCTTTGTTTGCTGTTCGATCTCCTGTAATTCTTCTTCCGTAAAACGATTGTAGCGTATGAGAAGTCTGCGGTATTTAGCAAGGGGGTCGTATTCCTGCACATAATTCATTTCATAATCATCGCGATACAATTCGTGACGGTCGGAATTTGAATGCGAATGAATCCTTACACAGTTTGCATGCACTATTACTGGGTATCCGTGAGTTTCTATAAACTCCTTGGCTTCGGTCATGGCATTCATTGAATCGAATACATCTTTACCGTTGCAGTGGATTATTTTCAGATTTTTAAATCCGGTAAAATTATTTGCCACCTTACGATTTGCTGTCTGGTCCTTTTTGGGAACTGAAATCCCGTATCCATTATCCTGAAAGACAAAAAGAACCGGCAATTTTTCATTCGTGGCTCCATTTATAGCTTCATAAACATAACCTTCTGAAACAGATGATTCACCCTGAGAAGTAATTACAACACCCTTTACTCCATAACGTTTTATAGCCCTTGCGGTCCCAACGCCCTGGAGAGGATGGTTACCGGTGCATGAGGATGAGTTATGTATATTCCAGGCAGGCTTTGCAAAGTGGTTCGACATATGACGTCCACCGCCAGCCACATCTGTAGCTTTGGAAATACCATTAAGAACAATTTCATTTGCAGTAAGTCCGGATGAAAGTGCAGTAAGCATGTCCCTGTAATATGGGAACAAATGATCATGCTCTTTGTCAAAGACCTGACCGATGGCGAGCTGTATACCATCATGCCCGGCATAAGGGGCATGGTATGACCATCCAATTGCCTGTTTGAGGTAATTCGGGGCCCTGTCATCGAGTGCCCTTCCAACCGTCATCAGGCTATACCATTTTCTCAGGGTTTCTTTATCTGTTTTTTTAATCGAATATTTTTTATCCTTACGCATTTGAATTGATATTTTAGATTTTAGGATTTCAGATTGTTCTGCTGGTATCAAAAGCCTCAATATAATCAGCCACTTTCCTGAGGAACATTCCTCCAAGTGATCCGTCGATGATACGGTGATCATATGTAATTGACAGGAACATCTTGTGCCGTATGGCAATTACGTCTCCCTGTGGTGTTTCAAGTACAGCAGGCTTTTTCTCAATGCTCCCGATGGCGATAATGGCGACCTGGGGCTGATTTATAATAGGTGTACCAATAGTATTTCCGAAGGATCCAAAATTTGTAATGGTAAATGTACCATCCTGAATTTCGTCAGGTTTTAATTTATTGGAACGGGCTGCGTTTGCAAGACGGTTAAGCTCCCGGGTTAAACCGGCAAGATTGAGATTATCGGCATTTTTAATAACCGGCACTATTAAATTGAAGCCCGGAAGAGCAACGGCAATTCCGAGGTTAATTCTTTTCTTGATAATAATTTTATCACCATCTACGGATGAATTTATCATTGGGTAATCCTTAAGTGCTTTTATAATAGCTTCAAGGAAAATGGGAAGGAAGGTGATTTTCTCTCCCTCGCGCTTTTGAAATTCATCTTTTATTTTATTTCTCCAGTTGACCACATCAGTGACATCCGCTTCAAGCATGTTGGTAACATGAGCTGATACCTGCTTTGACTTGATCATATGTTCAGCGATAATCTTACGCATCCTGTCCATCTGCACAATTTCATCACCACCGCTGACTGACATAGGCGGAGCAGGTTTTTCGGCCGGTTGAGAAGCCGGGGCAGATGACTGAACCTGAGGTGTGGCGGGGGTTGCAGTAACGGACTGTTTTGATGTCTTTTTAGTTTCGAGATATGCGAGAATATCCTGTTTCTGCACCCTGCCATCTTTTCCACTTCCCGGAATGGCATCGAGTTCCGACTGACTTATCTTTTCTTCACTTGCAATTTTTCGTACCAAAGGTGAATAAAATCTTCCTGAAGAGCTCACGGGAGCAGCAGGTGCAGGACTCACCGATTCTTCAACATGAGGCTTTTCTTCTGCCACAGGCTCAGGTTCAGTTTTGGCTGCCGGAGTTTCTTTAGCCGGAGTTTCAACTGCTTCACCATCCAGATTAATAATTGCTATCACTGAGCCAACAGGAACAACTTCATCCTGCTGATATAATAATTTTGCAATAACTCCTTCAACAGGGCTGGGTATTTCAGAATCGACTTTATCTGTTGCAATTTCCAGCAGAACATCATCTTCAACTACCTTATCACCAACCTTTACAAACCATTTGGTAATAGTAGCTTCTTCGATACTCTCTCCCATCTTGGGCATTATAACTTCAAACTGTGCCATTTTAATTTTTTCTTTAGGGATGCAAAAATAGTAAAAAGAGAATTTATTTGTACTAATTCTAAATAAATAATTTACAGAATTCTAATATAAGAATTAGACAGCAAAAATCCACTGTTTACTAACAACAAAGGGGTAAAAATGTTTAGAAAATGATGAATTCAGGCTGATTTTGAATTAATAATCGGAATCGTCAGAAACAAATTCAACCTCATAAATAAGTGGATTCCCCTGTGGGATTCTTTCAAATACAGGTGCTTTCGGTCCGGGACTCAGACGGATAACATTTATATCGGGAAAACGTGAAGCTATCAGCAATGATATAAGCGAAGACACCTTAGGACCAAGGGGAACGATTACTATATTATATTTAAGCCGAAGGTTCAGGCAGAGGTTGGTCAGTATTTCATCCAGTTTATCAAGATCCTGCAGAGGATAAGGGACAAGATTTCTGACTTCAATTTCTTCGATAAGATCCTGGTTGTACTTAAAGACCCTCTCCACGTATTTCAGGTCCATTGCAGGATCGGCATATAACAAAAAGGTCTTGTCTGGTTTTAAAGTCTTATATATAAACTCCGCCCTGTTTTTATCAAGTCCCAGTCCAAGTATAAGGGCAGTAGGTTTGCCTGTATTTGTTGATTTTTTAAATGGGTAAGACACTACTTTATTAACTTTTACCGGTGCAGATTTTTTGGGTTCATTATAACTGGCTGGGGTATAGGAAAAATGAATAGTAACTTTCTCGCCTTTTGAAAGCTGAATCAAATAATTGATAATTCCGGAATACCAGACTTTTGTCATACTGGAATAATCAACCAGAATATTCAAATGTTCATTAGCTTTTTCTGAGAGAATGTTGCTTATTATGGGTTCGAGGTCTAAAGCCTCCTCTCCAGAACAGTTTACCATTTCAAAACCTTCAGAAATCAAGTATTGGTTATTACTCTTCCGGTTAAGCTCAGATGTCTTTTCTTCAAAGCCAAAGGCAATTTTTTTGTCTGCTTGAATTTTAAAATTTCGGGGGAGGAATATGCTTCTGGCTTCATATCCTGAAGCCAGTATAAAGAGGTCATAATTTACTTCCTCAAGATTTGCAGGAAGAATCTGCCGGGCACTTAGAAATTCCATGTATCAGGTTCTCAATAGGTGCCGGTAAAAATAGTATATTAATCTGAAAGGACAAATTTTATCCCAGTTGGATTATAGCTGGGGATTCAGGGCAGGGATTGATGTCATATTTGATTTTTCTGAAACAGAGGGAGTTTCAAAAAGATTAATATCGGGCCAGTTTTTAATCCTGTATACGGATGCGAACATGGTGCGGGACATTTTACTGTGAAGCCGGCTTCTTTTATAGCCGGAAGTGTTAAGAAGAATTACCCAGTTTATTCCGTTTTCCTGTCGCATAACCAGGGCTGTTGTTCCTGATAAGGTTCCGGTTCTCCACCATGTTCCACGGTTGTCAGATCCCCTCCAGCCGAATAATCCTCTGCCTGCGACTCCCGGATCTGACATCATAAGAATGGTTTCCTTTTTTAATATATCTTTCTGGTAATCGAAGCCGTCAATTAACGTCAATAATTTAGCCAATTCCGGCGCCGAGGCTACCCACCCTCCTGCCGCACCCAGTAAATTAAAGTCATTACCTCCGTAGGATTTTGGCACCATCTTATCGGAACCATCCACAGCCGGACAATAGGCAGATCCCGCTGGTTCAAAATACTTTACCTCATTGGGAAATTTTTCATTATACAGATTGCGACCTATATGCATATCGTAAATACCTGCAGGACGCAGTATATTCATTACTACATAATCTTCATATTTCATTCCGGTGATTTTCTCGACAATTTTGCCAAGTAATGCATAGCCAAAATTAGAATAGGAATATCGTTGTCCAGGATTGTAGCTTAATTTTTGGCTAAGTGTGTATTCAATAATCATATTAAGATCTGAAGGATTTTCAGATTTCATCTTTCTGGCAATATAGCGGGAATTAAAAATGGCATCTCCTTGTCGTTTCCCCCATCCAGCTGTATGATTAAGAAGGTTTGTAAGGGTTATCAGTTTTGTCCGCGGATCATAAATATTTTGAAATTCAGGTTCATTCAATATTCCGTTGGGACCGAAGACTGTATCTGTTAAAGAAATTTTGCCCTGTTCATATAATTGCATGATTGCTACGGCAGTAATTAACTTGGATACGCTGGCAATTCTGAAAAGATGTCCGGGCTGAACCATTTCGCCGGTCTCATCATTGGCGATGCCAAAACCTTTGGCATAAACAAGTTTTTCTTTGCTGGTAATGGCAACGGATGCCCCCATAATATGATTTTTTTCCAGGAAGTTCTTAACAAGGAGGTCAATGCCTTCAGTTTCCGGAAAATCTGAATCATTGTTTTTAATTCGCATTGCGAAGGACAGTTCATCCTCGGGAGTAAAAAGGTTATCCTGTTTCTTAACTGAAAAACTCAAAGCCGTTTCAAGGAAGAAAAAAACAATGACTAAGGAAACAACTAAAATGTACTTTCTGTATTGTAAAAATAATTTCATAAATATCAATCAGGTGAATACTGGCTTCCTGATCATTCAGAATTACATCTTAAGATGTAAGCTAAAATGATTAAAAAAGGAAGACTTTAAATATTTCGCTGCAAAAGTAAGCTAATTCCTGAGACGGGACCTGGAATTGATTTCAACAATATTGAAGGATATTAACAATATCTCTGAAATATCATTAATCAGTGGGTTTCAGAAGGACGATCGGAATTGCGAATGGTTGCCTAAACGACTAAAAAAAAGTATATTCGCATTACAAAAAAGGAATTTAGTAGGAAAGTATCAGGTTGCTTATCCAAGCTTTCAGGCTATTGATCAAAAGAGAGTTGGGGTTGTGTTAAAAAGCTGTAAAAACAAAAATGGGAACTAAATCGTTAGATTAAGTTCCCATTTCATTATTTAGATACCGTAGCATCTAAACAATGCCAAGCTACTGTTATTATGGCCGGTTCGTCATTCCCGGGCTTTCCAGCCTGGTTCAGGGAGGAACCCTGGCGATTTCATGTTTCGGGTTTCCCCGATTCTGAAATGCTCCTGTCAGACCACCAGGCAGATTTGGGTCTTACGATCCTCTTCTGGCTGCTGTGAAAAATTCCGGAAACCAATTAAGGTTTCTTTCCTGTTTTCTGCCTTTCAGGCCAACCACTCAATGAACATCTTGCGAAAATTCCGGCGTTGGTTGAGCACTACTCGAAGTATCTTGCTCATTTTAGCCCTTGAGACGTTGAAGCTTCCTCTTGCGATTGTTCTTCCGGGTAGTTCATGCCAAACCGAAGCTTGCCATCTTCTGATCCCCGCCTTTCAGAGCGACCTTTTATCGCTTACTTGGTTTAACAAATATATTTCGGACAAGAGCATTTTGCAAATTTATTTGCCTGAATGTCTTAACAATATATCGACACGATTTATTAACAAAATGTTAATATCCATATTTTCAATATTCATAGTGCTAAGGTGAGATAAAAGTGTTTTCACATAAAGCTTATTAACAAAATAAATTCTGGGAATCGGGCAAAATTTCAGGATAAAACCCTATTCAGAGCAAGAATTAAAAGAAATATTTCAGTCAGGAAGGATAAATAACAGGCCATAAAGGCTTGATAAAACCAAAGGAAATATAAAAAGAAAACCCACTCTTACTGCATAACAGCTTGAGTGGGTTTAAATTGAATCAGGTTACCCGAATGCATCTTCACAGATGCTTGCCTGAAAAAGAACCTAATAACCAAAAATAACTAAACCTAAAACAATGGGTTATAATCCTGATTCAATGTAAGGAACAACGGATAAAATAAATTGTTTAGTTAAAACCTAAAAATATTTTCATTGTATTTGCCACAAATTAAAATAAACTTCCATTTTGCAGATAATCATTTTTTTCAATTAATGAAGGATCGAAAATATCAGGGTTTTTTTGGGAAATTTTCCGGGATACTGTATAGGCTTCCATTTCCTTTTCAGGATATGGAACGATAATATCTGATAGCAACTCCTTCCCTATTCCAATTGAGATCCAAAGCTTTTCGGCATCCCTGTTTAAAATTACCGGCATTCTTTTCTTTAGATTGTGGATCTTTTCCATGAGCGGGTTGGCCGCAGTAGTCAAAATGGAAAAGGTTCTGAAAATCTCACCGGTTTGAGGGTTTGTCCATGTATCGTAAATTCCGGCAAAGGCAAAAATTTCGTCATTCTTTAACCTGATATAATAAGGTGTCTTAATTTTGCCTGTTGTCTGATATTCAAAAAAGCCATGAGCGGATATCAGGCAACGACCTGATTGTGCAGCTTTTTTATAGCTTGGTTTTTCCCAGACTGACTCAGACCTTGCATTACCGGTGGTAAGGCTTATTTTGGCTGCCTCCTTTTCATCGCGCGTCCAGTGAGGTATTAATCCCCACTGAAACAATTGAATCCTGTCGGGCTGATCCGAGGCAATCGCAGGCATATAGGGCCTGGTAAATGCAGAATTAAAGAATGCGGGAGTGTACCTGGGATCTTCCGGGAATTTAACATTAAAGCGCTTTTCAAGCTCTTTTCGCTGTATATTATGTTCAACAAAATAACACATTTGAATAAAAATCTGATTTTAGAAATAGTGCTTTATTGTTCCTTGAAGGAACAAAAAAAAATATTTTTAGTTATCCTGATTCCGGAAATAATAAAAGCTTTTATAAATCTTTAACAATAGCTAAACATTTAAAGTTATTCCTTGTTTCAATATTTGATAACAAGCTACAATTTACAAATAAATGAGTGTGAAAGAAAAAGTACTACCCTATTTTCCGCTGAACATAAGTTTATTGCCGGGAGAAGATATTCCTTTAAGGATATTTGAACCGCGGTATAAGCAGCTTATTAAGGAGTGTGAAGAAAATGAGATAAGTTTCGGGATACCTTACAGCAAGGATGGAAAAGTACAGGATTTTGGTGTGGAATGTAAACTCAAACAGGTTGTTGCAACAAACTCAAATGGTGAAATGGTTATTGTTGTGGAAGGAATTGCAATCTTCGAAATTCTGAGCCTTCAGGATCCTATGCCGGATAAGTTATATTCGGGAGGAAGGATAGCATTGCTGGATATTGATCAGGAAGTAAAGAACGCTGAGCTGATGAAAATATTAATTCATTACACCGATACTATGGACCCTGAGTTTCTGAAGAATGTCAAAGGGAATTCCATTTTGATTACGGATGTTGCCCGTGCCCTTAATCTGTCATCGGAAGATAAATTCAAATTTATCAGTCTGAATAATCAACCCAAACAGGAGCTTTTCCTGATTGCTCAGCTTCAATACCTGAGTAAACTAAGGGAACAGGAAAACTTACTGAAGAACGACTATTTCCTGAATTAATACTCAGTTTCTATTTACTTTAATAATTACATAGCTGAGGCTAAGTCTTACTACATCCAGTAACCCTCTCATTTCAATTTTACTGATTACTCAAAAAATCAATCTTTTAAACCAACCCTGGTTTTAAGGGCTTCCATATCCTGTTTTAATCCGGCAACTGTTCTGAATAGTTCATCTTTTGGCATTACAGGATCGGGTATTTCCGCTGAGATATAATGAACAAATTTCCAGACTTCCCTGATATCATGCACGTGTACATGGAAGGGTTCATATATGGTATTCAATGAATATAAGGTTAACAGACCGTCTTCCCGGATGTGATTATCAGCAATTTTAAAAACAATGCCTTCATTTAAGGTGAGTATTATATAGGCGTCGCCGCTGAGGATATTATTCCAGTCCTGAACAAACTCCCCGGTTACCCACGATTTGTCGGGAATGGGAAGCATGGAATCACCGTTTAGCTGAAAAGTCCGGTATTTCTTATTTTCAGACAGAAAAGGGAGATGAAAAACCGGCAATTCGGAAATATACTCAGGATCGGAAAAGCCATTGGTGTAGCCAGCTTTCGCTTTTTCCGGGACGAGTTCAATGTTTTCCTTATTTTCCGCGGTAACGGTGGTTGCCAGAATCCGGATGCTATTCCCGTTAATAAACACATCCTGCCCGTTTTCAAGCTGGTACAACTGGTTGCCGGTGAGTTTTGATAAATCTACTTTTATAAGGGTGTCGATGGCTATCCTGAAGTATGCCGAGAATTTCATTAGTTCATCTATGCCAGGCCGGGCGACATTGTTTTCATATCCACCAAGAGTAGGGCGTTTCATGCCGAGGGCAGCGGCCAGGTCTTCCTGGGTTTTTCCGCGTCGCTTGCGGAGGAGTTTGAGGTTTGTGTTGAAATACATGGGTTTTGAATTTAGAAGGTAGAATTTAGAAGGTAGAATTGTACCAGAATTCAATAGTTTACAAATTAGGATCATGAGCTATAATTCTACCTTCTGCCTTCTAACTTCTACCTTTTTTTTTGCGTTTTTCAAAATTATGATTAATTTATAATCGTAAAAATGATTAAATAATAATCAAATATAAAACAGGGAAAACTAAAAAGCAAATTATTTTAAAAATTCTTTACGAATCAGAATTCCGAAGATGGGATTTGGATGAGGCTGCGAAGCTCACCCGGCAAAGGCTGGCCCGATTCCAAATTCTACCTTCTACCTTCTAAATTCTAACTTCTAACTTCAGAAATGGACCGAAACATAGTACACATGGATCTTGACACCTTTTTCGTGTCGGTGGAGAGGCTGCAAAACAGCAAACTGACAGGACTTCCTGTGATTATCGGCGGTACTTCCGATCGTGGTGTGGTTGCCAGCTGCAGTTATGAGGCCCGCTCGTTTGGTGTGCGTTCGGCCATGCCTATGAAAATGGCAAGAACACTGTGTAGTCAGGCGGTGATAATACGGGGAGACATGGAGCTTTACAGCAAGTATTCTGATCTGGTTACCGATATTATTGCCGATAGTGCCCCGGTTTATGAAAAGGCTTCGGTTGATGAGCATTACCTTGATATTACCGGAATGGATCGCTTTTTCGGTTCACAGAAATGGACGCATGAGTTGCGTCAGAAGATTATTCGTGAAACAGGGCTGCCGATTTCCTGCGGGCTTTCGGTAAACAAAACGGTTTCCAAGATTGCTACGGGAGAGGCCAAGCCCAACGGAGAGAGGAATGTCGACAGCCAGCTGGTAAAACCCTTCCTCTCCCCTCTGTCGATCCGTAAAATACCAATGATCGGCCAGCAGACTTTTCATCTCCTGCGCTCAATGGGTATTGTTACCATTGGGACCCTCAGTGAGATTCCCCAGGAAATGATGGAGAAGCTCCTGGGCAAAAATGGAGCTGTGATATGGAAAAAAGCCAATGGAATCGACCCCACCCCCGTACAGCAGTACTCCGAACGAAAGTCGATAAGCACCGAGCGTACCTTTGAGAAAGACAGCACCGACATAGTGCGCATGAGAGAGCTGATGGCTGTGATGGTTGAGAAATTGTGCTATGAGCTGCGCAGCAAACAGCGGCTCACCTCCTGTATCACTGTTAAGATACGGTATTCAAATTTCGATACCCACACCCTGCAGAAGCGGATACCCTACACCTCTTTTGATCATGTGCTTATCCCTGCAGCCAAAGAGCTTTTTGAAAAAATTTACCAGAGAAGGATGCTGATACGCCTGGTAGGTGTGAAGTTCAGCCATCTGGTTCAGGGAGTGCAGCAGCTCAATATGTTTGAAGATACTCCTGAGATGATAAACCTTTACCTGGCGGTCGACCGAATGCGTAACCGCTATGGAAAGGATGCCATAGGAAGGGCTATAGGGATTTCTTCCTCAGATATAAAAGCCGAACAATCTCCCGGCTGATTGGCTGCCTCAGCCTTATTGTATGCATAAAGAGTTTCACAAATTAAGCTTATGTAATAAATGTACCTGAATAACCACTCATATTACAGCCTGAGGTATGGCACTATGGAAATAGAAAAGCTCATTGAGAAGGCATTGGAGAATGGAGTAACTGCCATGGCACTCACCGATATCAACAATACCATGGGGATGATGGACTTTGTGAAACTCTGCCTGGAAAAGGGAATTTATCCCATAGCAGGCATTGAATTCCGTAATGGCGACCAGTACCTGTATACCGGTTTAGCCAGGAATAACAATGGTTTCCGTTTGATGAATGAATTTCTGTCGCTCTGCAATGAGAAAAAGGAAGATTTACCCCTGCGTGCACCCCGGCTGGAAGATGTATGGTTTGTATATTCCTGGGAAAACAAGCCGGGAACGCTGAGAGAAAATGAACTTATTGGAATAAAAGCGGGCGATATAAACAAACTCCACTCCTCACCCCTGCGCTATTCTCAACACAAGCTGATTGTGTGGCATCCGGTAAGTTTTGCCGGAATCAGTGAATACGAGATACACAGGCATCTCAGGGCCATTGATCATAATACACTGCTCAGCAAACTAAGCCCTATTAACCTCGCATCCGAACGGGAAATTATGGTTCCCTTCGACCTGCTGCTTATCGCTTATGAGGATTATCCCGGGATTATCCGTAACACTGAAAATCTTGTGGCAGACTGCCATATCTCCTTTGACTTCCAATCCATTAAAAACAAAAAGTGTTTTACCAGCAGCCGCTACGACGATAAAATTTTACTGGAGAAGCTGGCGGGGGAAGGTATGATATACCGCTACGGAAAACATAACAAAGAGGCTCAGAAGCGCGTTAAACATGAACTCGAAATCATCGACAGGCTGGGTTTTTCCGCTTATTTTCTTATAACATGGGATATGATACGATATTCCATGAGCCGTGGATATTACCATGTTGGCCGGGGAAGCGGTGCCAACTCGGTAGTGGCTTACTGCCTTAAGATAACCAATGTTGATCCTATTGAGCTGGATCTTTACTTCGAGAGGTTCATCAATCCGAAACGCAGCAGTCCGCCCGACTTTGATATTGATTATTCATGGAGGGAAAGGGACGATGTGCTCGATTATGTTTTTAAACGTTACGGGAAGAAGCATACCGCCCTCATAGGCACCATTTCCACTTTCCGGGGTCGGTCTATATTTCGCGAGCTGGGTAAAGTATACGGGCTGCCCAAAGATGAGATAGATCGCCTGGTTGATGAGCCCGGCAATCCCATGAATCAAAATATGATTACCGGGGAGATATTTCGTATTGGCAGCATGATTGCCGATTTTCCAAATATGCGCAGCATACATGCAGGGGGTGTACTCATCTCCGAGGAACCCCTGTGCATGTACACTGCCCTGGATATGCCACCGAAAGGTCTTCCTACCACCCAATGGGATATGTACGTGGCTGAGGAAATCGGTTTTGAGAAACTGGATATTCTAAGTCAGCGCGGGATAGGTCATATCCACGATGCGGTTGAGATTATTGCTGCGAACCGGGGCGTTGATGTGGATGCTCATAAAGTCAGCGATTTTAAAACTGATCCGCAGGTACTCCGCCAGCTCAGGGATGGAGAGACAAATGGATGCTTTTATATTGAGAGTCCGGCCATGAGAGGACTGCTAAAAAAGCTGCGTTGTGACAATTACATCAGTCTGGTGGCAGCAAGTTCCATCATTCGTCCGGGTGTGGCACGTTCGGGTATGATGAAGGAATATATCCGGCGATTCCATAATCCTGAGGGATTTGAGTACCTCCATCCCGTTATGAAAGAGCAGTTGAGTGAAACCTACGGGGTAATGGTATACCAGGAGGATGTGATAAAGGTTTGTCATCATTTTGCAGGACTTGACCTGGCCGACGCCGATGTCCTTCGAAGAGCCATGAGCGGCAAATTCAGATCCGGAAAGGAATTCGAAAGGATTGCACAACGGTTTCACGATAACTGCCGGGAACGTGGCTATCCTGATGAAATTACCAATGAAGTATGGCGACAGATCAGTTCCTTTGCAGGCTACTCCTTTTCAAAAGCCCATTCGGCCTCCTATGCAGTTGAAAGTTTTCAGAGTCTGTATCTCAAGGCTCACTTTCCGCTGGAGTTCATGGTTGCGGTAATAAATAATTTCGGGGGATTTTACCGAAGCTGGGTGTATATCAATGAAGCCAGGCGCTGCGGAGCCAATATTTTACTCCCCTGTGTAAATAACAGCGAACATCTCACATGCATTAAAGACAGGGATATCTATCTGGGATTTGTGCACATTCAGAACCTGGAAGAAAGGCTTATCCTCTCTATAGTTAGCGAGAGGGAACAGAATGGTCCTTACAGGGAGCTTGCCGACTTCACAAAAAGAGTAAAAATCGGAAAGGAACAGATCGTCATCCTTATCCGAACCGATGCCTTCCGCTTTACCGGAAAAACTAAAAAGCAGTTGCTGTGGGAAGCTCATATGCTATTAGGTGTGAGTAAAACAACAACACCCGGGGAAGTCCTTTTTGAGTCAAAGCCAAAGAAATTTGTGCTTCCTGATCTTGAGCAAAGCATTATTGAAGATGCCTATGATGAGATTGAACTTTTGGGATTTCCTGTCAGCCTTAACCGTTTTGATATGCTGCAGACCGGATTCAGGGGTGAAATACGGGCAAGGGATATGATGAAGCACCTAGGGAAAAGAGTCAGGATGGTGGGCAATCTGGTATCCCTGAAAAACGTGATTACCATAAAAAAAGAATGGATGCATTTCGGGGCATTTCTCGATCCTGATGGCGAATTTTTCGATGTGGTAAATTTTCCTGATACGCTGAAAAAGTATCCTTACAAAGGCTACGGAGTTTACCTGATACTCGGAAAAATAGTGGAAGAATTCGGATTTCCCAGTATCGAGGTTGAGAAAATGGCAAAGCTCGGTGTGATAGCCGATCCCAGGTACTGATTAACGGGACTTAGTGATGCTGCCTGCGGTACGTTAAATAAAGTTCGGATAAGAAGAAGAGAAAAACGGAAAGACAGATTATCAGCATGAGGGGTGAAACAGACATTGTGGTAAATGGCTTAATAAGATTTCTGACAAATAAGCCAATTAATCCAAACGACTGATTTATGTAATCCAGATTTTTCAGGATAAGCTCCTTTATTCCGGGGATACGCAATATTCCCCAAAAAATAGCAAACAAGACAGGTAATACGGGTATAAACCAATAAATGGTTCTGAACCTGTTTTTATCTGACTGCAAATCAAGCGAATGCACTGAATCCATTACTCTTGCAGTGAACTGCTCAGAAGGCTCATCACGATCCAGATTACTTAAAATCTCATGGGTGAGTTCATCCAGTTTTTTGTCGTTATGTACCATAAATACTTGTTTTTTCACTCATTGAATATCTGAGTTTTTCCCACAAACGTTTTCTTGCCCTGAAAAGTTTAACTTTTATATTTGATTCCGAATATCCTGTAATCTCAGCTATTTCCTTAACGGAGCAGTCCTGCATATAAAACAGGCTTATCAGGCTTCTTTCATCGTAAGGCAACACCTCAAGTGCATTGAGAACCATCTCCTTTTGTTCATTGGCTTCCAGTTCCTTTAAAAAATTTACCGGCTCTTCAGCTTCGTGGAATTGAAATTTCGGATCCTGGAAAGAAATACTTTCAACTTTCTTCTTTCGTAATCTCGACACACATTCATTAAATACAATCCGGAACAGCCAGGTAGAAAACTTACTTTCCTGTCTGAATTTACCAAGCGACTGATAAGCCTTCACAAATGCATCATGGGCAATTTCTTCTGCATCTTCAGGTACTTTAACCATTTTTAATGCAAAAGAATACATCGCTTTTTTATGCCTGTCAACAAGCACAGCAAAGCCAGAGGAATCCCCGTTCAATATCTGCTTTATATAATACCTGTCGTCATGCATGTGCAAATTTTAGACGCCGGCTTTCGGGATAAAGTTACAACTATCTTAAAAAAGTTGTTTGAAACCGGATATTCATCCTGAATTTATTTAGAAACCAAATCTATATCATAAAAAATATTTGTAACCGATTCTGAAATACTGTCGTCAAAGATTCAGAAAAGCAAATAAAAAACTTAACAATCAGATTATGGAACACATTAGCGAAGTATTTATCACAGCCATTGTATTTGCAGGTATTTATTCTGTAATACGGCTTTTAGTTCACAGAAAAGAGAGAATTATGCTGATTGAAAAAGGAGGCAGCTCTCCTGAAATAAAAATGGACCTCCCCTCCTTCTCTGCTTTAAAATTTGGTTTATTATTTATCGGTGTAGGAATAGGCATTCTGGCCGGGAGTATCATCGTTGCCACAACAGTACTAATTCCTGAGGTTGCCTATTTTTCAATGATTTTTCTGTTCGGAGGGCTTGCTCTTGTGATCTCACATTTGCTGGAGAAAAAAGAGAAAAACTAATTTCTGTCTAAACTAATAATCACAGCAGGGCATGCATTCCTGCTGTGATTTTTTTGCGCTCAGATTTATTAAAATTCAAGACTCAGGCCTGCATAGAAATTTCTGGGAAGCCCTGGGTAATAGTAACGTGGAAGGCTGGCACCAAAACTGCTTGCATTTACCAGGATCATGCCTGCGTATTTTTCATTAAAAATATTTCTCACTCCTCCATAAATCTTAGCATTCAGTTTCCCGTGGAGGCTTTTAATTGAATAGCTGCTGTAAATATTTAGTGTCTGCCAGCCATTGTAAATACCTGAGTTGGCATCATCAAGAAATTGTCGTCCGGTGTATTGATAAGTCAGAATCATCTCCAGCTTTTGAGATTTAACAGCCCTGAATTCAGCATTAACTGAGGAAGCGGGGATTCCGGGCAGCTTGTTTCCTGTGTAATTAACTCCATTATCGGTAAAATCCCTGAATCTGTTTAATGAAGTGAAAATGCCAGTAGTAAAAGATACTTCTGCAATTTCTTTTTTTGTATAAGGCAGGGCATTAATTTTCAGAAGCAGTTCAATACCGCTGTGGGAAGTTCTGCCGGCATTTACCCCATAAAATATCTCATCAGATATTCTCTTTGTTACCAGAAGGTTTCGTAAGTCGATATGATATAAGGACAAATCGAATTCGACATATTTTTTCAACAAAATCCCTCTTAAACCGGCTTCATAATTTATACCTGTTTCAGGTTTTAAGTTTTTATTAACCTGCCCGTCAGGTAATAGAGTCTCTTCTGCAGATGGAGCCGAGAAGCCATGTCCTGCACTGGCATGGATATTCAGACCGGGTGACAGAGAATAATTCAGGGCAAGTCGCGGAGAGACAACCAATTTATAAGTATGAGAACCTGAATAGTCTGTTGTATCGGCATTGAATACATCTCTTAATGAATAACTCAGGTGGTTGGCGTTTAAGCCGGCTTCTATTGTCAGGCGCTCAAAGAGTACTGCCTTTCCCAGGGCAAAGGTATTGAAGTAAAATCTTGATTCCCTGTTATAAGCCTGCAGGCTATCCTGAATTCCCATTAGAGTCCGGAAAATTTTGCTTGAATATTTTTCATTGAAAACTTCTCCCCCGGCAATTATTTTAAGGTATTTAAAAGAAAATTGAAATTGTTCGCGTATTCCGGAGGAAAAGGATGATTCATCCAGAATATTGAAGGGTCGTGATTCGAAAGGATCATTATAAACTCCAAATAGCAGGGTTTTGGAACTCATCTTTTTGTTTAAACGGAATTCATAATTTACTCCTGATACAATTTTTTGATATTGTTCAAATCCTTTAACTGCCAGCCATGTTGGAGCTGCAATTGCCGGAGTATTCACATAATCAGCTTTGGAGAGAGAGCTGGGAATTCCAGCTTCCAGACCTGTATACAGTAATGTAAAGGACAGAGTTGATTTCCTGAAATATTCAGAACCTTTAACAAACAATGAATTTCGGTTGTAGGTATTATTTTGACGGTAGCCCTCACTATGTGCACGTGCGAATGACAACAGAATTTCTTCTTTATCATTTTTATATCCTGCCCGGGCGAAAAAACGGTTTGAGCCGAATGAGGCCGTTTCAAGTCCGGCCTGCATTGACAATCCTTTTTTTTCAGGATTTACCGGGTACATGCGGATGGAACCTCCCATCCCGGATCCGTAAACAGCTGATGAAGGTCCTTTCAGCACTTCTGCCCTTCCGATAAAACTCATATCGATATCCTCAATACTGGTTGAGCCATCCCCTGTGGTAAGAGGAATATCATCAAAACTTGCACGAATACGATTGCTGGCATAGGGACTGCGGGAACCAATTCCCCTTATTGTAATTCTGTTTGTGCTGTATGTCCCACCCGACATATAAACTCCGGGAACCTGATTTATCAGATCGTTAAGCACGATATTAGCGTGAGAGTCGAATTTATCTCCCGTTATTGCGGTAATGGATGCGGTTGATCTCAGCATTTCCGTGGGAAATCCGGTTGCCGTTATTAAGACTTCATCAATATTTTGGGTAAGTGGACGAAGAGCAAACAGAAGTATACTGTCAGATTCTGAAAATTCAAAGCTCCTGGTTTCGTAACCAATGAATGAAATTGTGAGCTTTTTTTGAAGTCCGGTTCCTGAAATTTGAAAATAGCCGTCTTTGCCGCTGCTTGTGGCTTCTCCGTTTTCTGAAACAATATTTGCTCCCTCTAATCCGGAATTAGTGTTTATGTCCACTATCCGGCCATTAATCTGTGAAAGAAGTGTTAGAGCGGGAAATAAATTTAAAAGAAAAAGAATCAGAATTTTTGGCATCAGCTACAATTGTATCTCTTTATTCAATTCTCTTTACCGACATCACTCCTTTTACCCTGGATATTTTTTTTATGAGTGCATCCAGGTGACTTGTGTCGCTTACAAAAACAGAAAGAGTGCCTTCAAACATCCCATCATTGCTATCGATAGAAATGGAGCGCATATTAACTTTCAGGTCCTTTGCAATCACGTCTGAAATATTACTCACAATTCCAATATCATCAACACCGGTAAGTCTGATACTGGCGAGGAAGGTCTTGCTTCCCTCGGTTTGCCTCCATCTTGCCTTAACAACGCGATATCCATATTTTGAAATAAGCTGACCGGCATTGGGGCAATTAAGCCGATGAATGGTTATGCCAGATCCTATTGTTACGAAGCCAAAAATGCTATCTCCCAATATTGGATTGCAGCATTTTCCCAAATGGTAATCAACATTGGAAAGCCGGTTGTCAATAACAAGGTAATCATCTGATTCGGCCTGAGTATTTTTAATAAGCTTTTCAAGGGCTCCTTCCTCTATAGGTACAGGCTTTGCTTCCGATGTTTTCTCCTGCTCGGAAAGAATCAGTTTTATTTCCAGAAGATCCAGTTTTTCAGTAGCTATGTCATAATACATATCCACTGAATCGTTGTATTTATAATGCTGTATAAGTTTCCGGATATTCGGATCATTGAATTCCAGCTTCCAGTTCTTGAATCTTCTCTTTAAAATTTCTTTACCGTTTTCAGCCTCTTTCAGTTTTTCTTCCTTAAGTGCCAACTTTATTTTTGACTTGGCTTTGGAGGTAACAACAAAATTGGTCCAATCCTGCTTTGGCTTCTGAGTTTTTGAACGAATTATTTCAACCCGGTCGCCATTTTTCATGGGATAGCGGATGGGAACATTTTTCCCATTCACTTTGGCTCCCACACAGCTGGCTCCAACAGCTGTATGAACTTCAAAAGCAAAATCGAGGACCGTAGCACCCTCCGGGAATTTTTTCAGGTCGCCGTTGGGAGTAAAAACAAAAATTTCCTTTGCATAGAGGTTTAGCTTAAAATCGTCGATGAGGTTAGCGGCATCCATATCTGGGTTCTCCAGCAATTCACGCACTTTTGCCAACCATTCATCAACGCCTTTTTCTCCTTTTATTCCTTTGTATTTCCAGTGTGCTGCAAATCCTTTTTCTGCTATTTCATCCATTCGCTGACTTCTAATCTGCACCTCTACCCAGTTTCCACCCGGTACTACCACCGTAGCATGCAGGGATTCATAACCATTACTTCGAGGGACCGATATCCAGTCGCGCATCCTTTCTGTATTGGGAGTATAGAAATCAGTTATGATAGAAAAGACCTTCCAGCAATCGGCCTTCTCATTTTTCTGCGGGGTATCGATAATTATACGGATGGCAAATTTGTCATAGATCTCCTCGAACTCCACTTTTTGCGATTTCATTTTTTTCCAGATGGAGGAAATGGCTTTCTGACGTCCTTTGATCTCTGCTTTTATCCCCTGTTTTTTTAACTCAGCCTCAATAGGGGCTATAAATTCAGCTATAAATTTGGTCCTTTGAGCATTGGATGCCTTTAATTTCCCAAAGATTTCAGAATAGGGTTCAGGTTCCAGATATTTCATGGAAATATCTTCCATTTCCGACATAATATTGTAGAGTCCGAGCCTATGTGCAAGAGGAGAATAAATGTATCGGGTTTCAGAAGCCAAAGAAATGCGTTCTTCATCAGGCAGATTTTCCAGGCTGCGCATATGGTGCAAACGTTCGGCCAGTTTGATCAGGATTACGCGAACATCGGAAGCCAGTGTGAGAATCAGATTCCTCAGATTTTCAGCCTGGGAGGAGGTTTTCTCCGTTTTTATATTGGAAATTCTGTAAAGTCCCGTTGAAATTTCCGTGACTTTGTCACCGAATTTTTCAGAAATTTCCTTCAGGGTAAAATCCTTCTCGTTAACGAAATCAGCAATAAGAGCAGCGATTACGCTGGTTCCTCCGAGTCCTATTTCCCTGGCAACAATTCTTGCAACGGATAAGGAATTAAGAATGGCAATTGATCCGGCTTTTTTGGGACTTGACATGCATTTCTGATTGGCAATCTCAAAAGCTTCCCTGATGCTTTTCATTTCTTCAGGCGAAGACAATGCTTTACATTCCCTTATAAGTTGCTGATAAGCTGATACTATTTCTTTTTCTAATATTGTTGACGGTTTCTTCATAATATACTTCCAAATGGCACCTTATAGCATACTTTAAGGTAAAAGTCGGGTATTTGTTCAAAATTAGAATTCCTTTTTAAGATAAAAAATTAGGAAGGATTTAAATTATGCGAAGTTCAGTAAAAAGAACCTGCAAAGAAAAATTACCGGGTAGCAGGAATATTTTCTTTTAATGCGACTCTTGACCTCTTTTTACTGTAGTTATTAGGTTTCGGCAGGCTAAAATAAAATTCCGCTCCCACTCCAGGTTCAGCTTTTGCCCGGCATTTTCCACCATGTCGGGAAATTATGCGGGATATGTTTGCAAGCCCAATTCCAACGCCTTCAAATTCGGAGGATTTGCGCAATCGCTGAAACACACCAAATAGTTTTTTGGCATATTTCATATCAAAACCACTTCCATTACCTTTAACATAATAGATGATTTGATTTTCCTCTTCTGAGCCAATAATGCATATAATTACAATAATCTTTTTGCCGGAATACTTTATTGAATTGGATACGGGAATAAGCCATACCTGTCAATCCCACGATAATCTCCAAACGTTTTCTTAAGTAAGCAGTTCCTTATTCATAGCGAAGAGAGTTAGCCGGGTTTGTCCCTGCGATAGACAGAGCCTGATATGTAATTGTAGCAACAGCGATGATAAGGGCAATAATCAATCCTGCCAGAAAATCCCAGATACTAATGTTGATCCTGTAATAAAAACTCTGTATCCACTTATCTCCTGCGTAATATGTTACTGGCCAGGCAATAAGTGCTGATATAAAAACCAGAAAAATGATTTCTCTTGAAATAAGAATAAATATTTCCATAGTACTGGAGCCCATGGTTTTTCTGATTCCTATTTCTTTGGTTCTTTGGTTGATAGTATATGATGTTAATCCAAAGAGGCCCAGAGAAGCAATAATAACTGCCAGTACTGAAAAAACCATTGAAAGTCGTGAGCTTTGTTTTTCCTGATAATACATCCGGTTAAAATCTTCATCCATAAAGTAGTATTTCATGGGCTCATTATCTGAATAGCTTTTCCAGGTCTTTTCGATTTCTTCGATTGTGGATTTCAGGTGTACAGGTTTCAGACGCAGACTGAAATATCCCCAGTTTATTGAATCATTTTTAAAACGAAATATATAAGGTCCAATAGCACTGTGTAGAGACTCAAAGTTAAAGTCATCAGCTACTCCAATAATATTAGATTCGATTGGCACAACTGAATCCGTTGGAGGCAGTACAATCTCAGAAAGAGGGTTTGATAATCCAAACTGTTTTACGGCTGATAAATTAATAATACATGCATCTTTATCTAAAGAGAAATCAGGTGAAAAAAACCTGCCTGAATTGAGCTTGATGCCATAGGTTTTAAAATAATCATAATCGACCCAGTTTGTTTGCATCAGAAAGCTTTCTTCCGTTCTTCCTTTAATCATGTAACCATTATTGTTATTGTTATGACCCGGAATAGCCGTGGAAGACGCAACGGAAAGCACTCCATTTATATCAAGTATATCAGATTTAAAAGCATTTACATGGTTTCCTATGCTCCCTCCCCTCTCAATAATCATCAAATTTTCTTTATCAAATCCAAGATCCTTATTTAACATAAAATTCATTTGCCGATACATTATTAAGGTTGCAATAATAAGAATCATTGAGATTGAAAATTGCAACACAACCAGTACGCTTCTTAAACGGCCGGTTTTGTTGTTATTTCGAATCTTACCCTTTAAGACATTTACAACCTGAAATGAAGAAAGGAAAAATGCCGGATAACTGCCCGAAATAAATCCAACCAGGATAGTTAGAATAAATAAGGCAGGAATAATCCACCAGGCTTTAAAAATTATAAATTGAAGGTGTGTTGCAAGAAGTTCATTGAAATAAGGCAGAAGTAAATAAACCAGGACAAGGGAAATAATTAAGGAAATAAATGAAAGTATAACCGATTCCAGAATAAATTGTGTTACAAGGAGAGATTTTGATGAGCCGGAAACCTTTTTAATTCCAACCTCCTTTGCTCTTTGACTTGCCTGGGCTGTGGATAAATTCATGAAATTTATCGAAGCAATTATTATTATAAGCATTGCCACACAGCCGAATATCCATAAATACTTTGTATTTACTGGTGATTTTTGGCCTCCTTCAATTTCAGGCTCCACGTGAATTTTTAACAGAGGCTGAAGAAACATGGAATATCGGTTACCTTTTTCATAAAAATCTTCCAGAGAGACTCCAATGTATCTGTGCACTTCAGGTGCTATATATTTTCTCAATATTGAATTGAGTTTTTGATTGCTATCCTCAATGTTTGAATGAGGTTTAAGCAATACATAGGTAAAGAAGCTGTTTGACAGCCAGGTAGGATCATTTGAACGGGGATTAGTCATGAACGAGCCAATCATATCAGCCTGAATATGCGAGTTTTCCGGAAAATCCTCCATTATTCCTGTTACACGATACAGAGTGGAATCACGACCTACCTTCAATAAACTGTTCACGGGATCCTCATCCCCAAAAATTCTATGTGCTTCGGATTGTGTAAGAACAAGCGTATGCGGTTCGGATAGGACTCTGTTTTTATCACCATTAATGAGCTTAATAGAAAATATATTAAAAAATGAAGAATCGGCTTCCATAAAACGGCTTACCGCAAAGCTTTTCTCATTATTCTTTATTATTACTTCACTCCAGAATTCTATTCTGCAAAAATCAGCTACTTCGGGAAGTTCATTAATTAATGTCGGACCAAGTGGCGCACATGTATATGCTGACAAAATCTGTTGTTCTCCAATTTTGCCATCAAGAATAACTCTGTAAATCTCTTTTGAATTTTTGTAGAATTTATCATAAGATAATTCCTCAATTATAAAACTTGCAATTAACAGGCTACATGCCAATCCGATAGACAAGCCGGTTATATTAAGAAAAACATATGATTTATTTCGATTTAGTGCCCTGAAGCTGTGCTTAAAAAGCTTTCCCAACATAATTTCAGAAATTAATTTAGAAAATAATTCATTCAGAAATTATACCAAATAAGGTATATTATTAAATTTCAGTTTATTGCATATAAAAATAAAAATATTTTGGAGTAAAGAATTGAACGTATATGAACTTACATCGTCCGATAACGAACATTTTTTAGTCTGTCTAATTGATTTTATAGAGTTCCAGGATTATAAGAGAAATTAAGCCTTAAATCAAGTGTTATTAAAATCTAAAATTCAGCATCAACAATTAATAAATGTTAATTAAAGTCAAATTAACCATGAATTAGTCTGAATTTTAGTTATGTCAAAAATATTTTTCCCTTCCATGATTTTACTACTTTATTCTTTCATGCCCTGTAGTGGTCAGGAAATTGACTCTTTACGGTACATTAGCGGGACTATTGTCTCTTCCGAAAATATACCTGTTCCCTATACACATGTAATTAACCTGAGAACCGGCAGAGGTATGGCAAGCGATAGTTCAGGCAGATTCAAAATCAGAGCATTCAGCAGGGACAGTATTTTATTCAGAAATCTGTCATATGAAGAAACAATACAGTCAGCTGAAAATATTAACTCAGGCGATACCATACGCCTGACTGACAGATATTTTGCTATTAAAGAGCTTAGAATTTATACCTGGGGCAGCAGTTACGCAGATATGAAGGCAAAGATGAAAAGCATGCCGGTTACTGAGAATATTGCTGAAAAACTAGGTCTTCCTCAGCAAAGTGGAAATCCGGTTTCAAATTTCAGAAACCCTGAAGTACTGAGCAATCCACTTTTTGCCTATACCAATCCGGTTGATTTTCTGTATTACAATTTAAGCAAAAAAGAAAAGTCCATAAGAAAGGTTATGGAAATTGAAAGTAATGCTGAGCTCATTAAAAGATTTGAGTCAGTATATAACAGAAATACAATAGGTAATTTAACAGGACTTGCTGATGAGGAGCTGGATAAGTTTTTGATTTACCTGAATCTTAACATACTGTGTGATTTTCACTGTACTGAAATTCAGGTAGTAAAGGAGATTTTCAGTATCTGGGAGGAATACAAAAATAAAAGCGGGCCCCATTAATTAAACAGGACCCGCTTTCCTCAATAATATTATCTGAAAGAAATGCCAAGGCCGGTAGTAAACACCGAGTAATTGGCTTTGGTATAATCGAATTGAATGGTTACAACTCCCAGCTTTAAGCGGAAGCCGGCATTGAGCCGAAGGTCTTTATTATTCTGCATTTCAAACTGCAGAGGATCCTTAACAATATCAGCATCTTCCACAACAACTTCACCTGCATGAGGACCGGAAGTTGCAAGTCGTGGGAAAGGATAATTACCATTAAGACCTAGGTTAACGGTTGAGCTGCTGTATCCAATAGCCTGGTAGAAAGAAATTACCGGAAGTGTTTCCGATACTATGAGGTTTACTGTCCATGCACCTGCAACCATTTCAAGCTTTTGATCGGCCCATTGATTTGTATTGGTGGTATAATCCTGAACCTGTGTGCCAATGGAAGATGGATCATAATTAATATTGGCATAAGTGGTTAATTTAGTATAACCTCCCTGAGCAGTAATATCGAGAACTGGTAATTTTTTTAATGCCGGGATATGCTGCAAAATGCTATGACGTCCGCCAATACCCCACAGGCCTATTGTGCCCGCTTTTCCGAGAGGAATAGAAGGAAGATACCTGAAAGATACATCGGTGCCCCAGGGACCGCCAACGGTAAGCTGAGCCATTGGGAGTGGAATCATATTGACACCGGTTCCTTTAGGAAGGTCAAACTCAGCTATTTTTACAGATGTGCCGCCAAAATCACCAAAGTATTGTAAGGTAGGAGGAGTTACATCGCGCTTTCCGGCAATGGTTGGTGCAATTGAACCACCGGATAGCTGTGCTTCCGGGCTCAGATTGAGAAGAGAAGCATCAAAAGTTCTTGCAGAAGGAGGAGCCCATGCTGTGTTAACAGTAAGTGTAAGGTCGAAACCTCCCAGCTTATGTACTTTACCCGAATTGTACCAACCTGCATTCAGGTCGGCTCCAAAGATATTGGCATAAGGAGTCAGGTATTCCTGAAATAATGCCTGAGCATCAGCTGGTCCGCCCTTAAGGAAGCTGACGTCCGAAAGCTGCGAAAATACTGTCGATTGCAAACCAAGCGCCAGTGAAAGGATTAAGAATAAGCTGCGTATGTTTTTCATGATTAAAGGATTTTGATTTTATGGTCACTAATATACAATTAATTGAAAATAAAATTGCTTTTAGATTTTAACATTCTTTAATAAACAGACAGTAAATTCAGGTTTTAAGTTGCATGTAATAATTCTTTGATTTGCTGCACTAAAAACAGGTCTTTGTTTTTTTAATAATTTCATTGCTTGTATATCAGGTTTTTCGATTTAATAAATTGGCAGCGTTCAATCATAAAATCCTGAATTTTTTAGATTAAATTTGAATCGAGGAGAAAATTAAATTTATGACACCCAATCAACCCCTTGCGGATCGAATGAGACCGGGAAACCTGGATGATTATGCAGGACAGGAACATCTGGTAGGTAAGAACGGGGTTATCCGAAGGATGATTGAAAGCGGCAATATTTCTTCCTTTATCCTCTGGGGTCCCCCGGGAGTTGGGAAAACGACCCTTGCAAAAGTAATTTCCTTATTACTTGAAAGGCCTTTTTACACCTTAAGTGCTGTCACATCCGGAGTTAAAGATGTAAGGGAAACAATTGATAAGGCAAGGAAGACCAGCTTTTTTGGTCAGCCCTCCCCCATTCTGTTTATCGATGAAATTCATCGCTTCAATAAATCGCAGCAGGACAGTCTTCTGGGAGCTGTGGAACAGGGAATAATTACTCTTATCGGAGCTACAACAGAGAATCCATCATTTGAGGTAATATCACCCCTGCTTTCCCGCTGCCAGGTTTATATTTTACAGGGACTGGAAAGGAAGGAACTTGAAAAGCTCCTGGAAAAGGCCTTACATCAGGATACATATCTTAAAAAAATCGATATTAAGATTGAAGAAAATGAGGCCCTGTTACAATATTCAGGGGGTGATGCGAGAAAATTATATAATGCACTTGAATTAGTTGTGAATGCAAGCCTTTCGGAAAGTGATACCAAAAAGAAAGCTGTTATCATTACAAATGAGACAGTTAAAAGGCTTATACAGGAAAATATGGCCATTTATGATAAAAACGGGGAGATGCATTATGATATCATCTCGGCTTTTATCAAAACTATAAGAGGCAGCGATCCTGATGCGGCTGTATACTGGCTTGCCCGAATGCTGGAAGGTGGCGAGGATATTAAATTTATAGCAAGAAGGCTGTTGATTCTGGCTGCAGAAGATATCGGACTTGCAAATCCAAACGCTCTGTTAATGGCCAATAATTGTTTCCAGGCCATTCATGTTATTGGCATGCCTGAAGCAAGGATCATATTATCGGAAACTACTATTTACCTGGCTTCCTCTCCAAAATCAAACTCGGCCTATTCGGCGATAGACAGTGCCCTGGCCGAAGTAAGAAAATCCGGAAACCTCAGTGTGCCTCTTCACCTCAGGAATGCCCCTACCAGGCTTATGAAGCAATTGGGATATGGAAAAGAATATAAATATGCCCATTCATACGATGAACACTTTGTGGAGGAAAACTATTTTCCTGAAGAGCTAAAGGAAAACAGGTTTTATTTCCCGGGGGATAATGCCAGGGAAAAGGAAATGAAGGAAAGACTCAAGGGCTTGTGGAAAGACAGATTCAAATAAACCAAAGAAAATAATGTTAAGGCTTAAGCAATCCTGAGAATTTAGTGATTTTTTGCAAGCCTTATAATAATAAACAAATCAGATGAACAAAATCAGCTCAATTCCCGGAATAAACCACTGCGACAGCGGGAACTTCTTTCTGCTCGCAGGCCCATGTGCAATTGAAGGTCGCGATATAGCCATGAGCATTGCTGAAAAAATAATCACTTTGACAGAAAGCTTAAAAATTCCATACATTTTCAAAGGCAGTTACCGAAAAGCAAACCGTTCACGGATTGATTCCTTCTCAGGTATAGGCGATGAAAAGGCATTGAAGATACTGGCTGAAATCCGGAATACTTTTAAGGTACCCGTCGTGACCGATATTCACTCCGCCGAGGAGGCTTCCATGGCAGCTGAATATGTTGATGTTCTTCAGATTCCTGCATTTCTCTGCAGGCAGACAGATATTCTTATTGCAGCAGCTAAAACAGGTAAATGGATCAATATTAAAAAGGGACAATTTGTATCTCCCGCATCTATGATTTTCGCAGTAAATAAAATAAAAGATTCGGGAAATGAGAATATAATTTTAACAGATCGTGGGACCATGTTTGGGTATCAGGATATTGTTGTTGATTTCAGGGGAATACCGGAAATGAAGAAATTCGGTGTTCCGCTAGTTCTGGATATTACACATTCCCTTCAACAACCCAACCAATCAAGTGGTGTAACCGGTGGCAAACCTGAGCTTATTGAAACCATCGCAAGGGCTGGAATAGCAACCGGTGTGGATGGAATATTCCTTGAAACTCATCCCGATCCGGCAAACGCCAAATCAGACGGAGCAAATATGTTACATCTTGACCGCCTCGAAAAGCTGTTGTATAATCTGTCTAAAATTCGTGCAGTTACCGAATCTTTAAAATAATAATTAGTAATTTAGTTTATTTAAATTAAATTTATAGTCATGTCGATTAAACCAAGCAAGGAAATTTTGGATACCATGGCCAGAGATCCGGGAAACTGGCATGGGGTATTTTATTTTAACCGAAAGGACTACCGTATTATGGTTCCCAAGATTTATCCCATGACGGGATGGACGGTTAATTTTGGTAATCCCTACTCATGGCTTGCTTTAGCAGGATTCATTATAATTATGGTTATTTTCAGTATTTTCTTAAATTAATAAATATGAAAAAATTGTTTTCAATAATCCCGGGGCTTTTATTGCTGTTGTTCATTCCATTAAATGCTCAAAGCTTAAAGTCGGTTTTAAAAGGTAATTATGAAGCAACAGGCCAAAAGAACATTCTTGATGCCGAAGCTATAATAATAAATGGCACTATCAGTCAGATGGGAATGGAAATGCCTTTTATTATTACTCAGAAAAGTCCTGATAAGGTGCGTTTCGAATCATCTTTTCAGAATATGGAAATTGTTCAGGCATTTAACGGAGAAAAGGGATGGAGTATAAATCCCATGGTAGGGCCCGACCCGATTGAAATGGGAAAAAGTGAAGTTAAGAACCTTAAAGCGATGTCAGAAAAGGAAGGCCGATTATATAACTGGAAGAAAAAGAAATATAAGCTTAGTTTTGAAGGTACGGAAGAAGGCGATAGTGTTCCCTTATATAAAGTTAAGGTAATAACTCCTTTAGGTGATGAGGAAACCTACTTTATAAATTCAAAAACCAATCTTGTTTATAAGGTAGACGCGAAGACAACTGTTCAGGGAAACCAGATTGAGGCCACCCGCTACCTTTCAGACTATCATGATATAAACGGATTTATGGTTCCTTTCACCATGGAAACTGAAATGATGGGGCAGTCGATGGGAACACTGAACTTTACCAGTTATGAAATTAAAAAGGCCTCAGACATTCAGGATAGCATTTTTGAAATGCCTGCGCCTAAGCCAAAAGAATAATTATTGATGGTTCCTCCAATGGGAACATGAATTTTGAATCTAAAAAAAGAGGGAGCCGTATGGTCCCTCTTTTTTAATATGGCAGCCGGTCTGTAAGCCAGGTTCTGTATCCCGCAGAGCGGAATTTCTATCATTTATCTAAGCGACCTACCCCCCGGGTACCCTGTAAAATATTGAGCCGAAACTCAAACTTTCACAGATGAAAGCGAGCAACTCTCATTGCCCGGTATATTTGGTCTTGCAACCCGCAAGCTGAACGGCTGTATATGTCGCCACATACACCGGTAGGCTCTTACCCTGCCTTTTCACCCTTGTCCGCCAAAGGCGGACGGTTATTTTCTGTTCCAGTACTATACCCTCACGGACATCTGCGCTTTCGGCAGTACGGTGCTCTTTGTTGCCCGGACTTTCCTCCCTCCTTGCGTTTCCGCAAGAAGAGCGATAGAACGACCTGCTGTGGTGCAAAGGTAAGAAAACTTAAGGAATGATTACCATAGTGGCTCCATAGCCATATTCCTTAAAGCTGGCGTCCTGGTATTGCAAATCGGGATATTTGTCGTCCAGTGCCTTTCTCAGGCTGAATTTCAATTTTCCATTACCCACACCATGGATGAATACTATTCGACGTGTTTTATGTATTATGGCAGTATCAAGTGTTATTTTAAAGCGTGCCATCTGTATTTCGAGTATTTCTGAATTCGACAGACCGGAATAGTTATCGGTGATAGCTTCAATATGCAAATCAACCTCTTCAGGCTCGTTGGAACTTTTTTTTGGAGACGGGTTTGTTTTTTTGGAGGTGGAACTCAAATTCTTTTCCATTAAGTCTTCCAATACATCCAGTCCCCCTTTTGTTGAAAAGCCGGTCTTCTTTTTAAAGTCAGCAATTTCAAAAATCAGAGCTTTCTGATCGAAATAATCATTTTCAAGCAGGGCTTTACCATTATAAATTTCCGATGGGTTTAGAAATACTGCTGTATTAACAGGATCGCGGGGAGTAAAGAAGCCCGTCTTGAAAAAAATGAGCTGCAGATCAAGACGAATAATATCGTTAAGATTTTCGGGAAGGAATTTTACAATCTTCATCTGAGTCCCGGCGTCCATTGCTCCATGATCAAAAATCTGTAATGAATTTCCCAGTCCTTTTGTAATTACATAGTGAAAGTTATAGCTTGAATTATTAATAAGGTGTGCGAATAAGTCTGATCCGCTCTTTCCAGGAAGAACAGCCAAGAGTATGACCTCATCGTATACTGTATTTTCTGCATCTTCAGCTTTGGCAAGAGGAATTTCTTTTTCCTTTACCATGGGAGGCTTTGCAATTTCGGGCTGACTGTCATTTTGCATAAAATCCCCGCTGTCTTTAATCAGTTCAGCAATTTTTACAGGGATATCAAATCCGTCAGATGTTGTTACCATGGCGGTTTTGTTGTCCAAAAAGGATGAAATCCTGCCTCCACCGCTATCATTCAAAAATTTTACCCTGTCCCCTGTCTTTAAATTCATCTCAGATTATTTTGGTCAAAAATACTACTTTTGAGCTTCAGTATAAGCTTCAAACCCGAATTAAAGAATATTAGTTGAAACATTAATTGAAGAGAGACATACATGAGAATTCCCGAATTTATTGATATTTCAGAATATTTCTATGATTTACCCGAGGATAGGATAGCTAAGTATCCGCTTGAGCAAAGAGACCATTCCAAATTGTTATATTTTAATCATGGCAGCATCAGGGATCATGTTTTCCATGAACTCCCTGCAATTTTATCCGGAAATTACCAGCTTGTTTTCAACGACACCAGGGTAATTCAGGCCAGAATACAATTTAATAAAGCCTCTGGTTCCGGGATTGAGATATTTTTACTCGAACCCTTCACTCCGGCTGATTACCAGTTATCTTTTGGTTCCAGCAGTCAGTGCAGCTGGAAATGTCTGGTCGGTAATGCTAAAAAATGGAAAGATGAAATCCTTGAAAAGAAAATATTTTCAGCAACTGAAGCAGCTTTACTTCAGGCCGAAAAAATTAACCGGGAGGAAAATTATTTTATTATCAGGTTTACATGGAACAATAAGAATCTCTGCTTTTCGGAAATTCTGGAAATAAGCGGTCTCACTCCTATTCCTCCTTATCTTAACCGTGAGGCAGAGGAATCCGATAATTTACGTTATCAAACAATTTATTCAAATTACGAAGGATCTGTTGCAGCTCCCACCGCAGGGCTTCATTTCAGTGATGAAGTTCTTGAAAAACTGAGTCAATCAGGAGTAAAGCAAACTCATTTAACCCTTCACGTTGGCGCCGGAACCTTTGTACCGGTTAAGGTTGAAAATGCGCGCGATCATGAAATGCATATGGAACACATTTATATTAACCGGCAAAGCATTTCCAGTTTACTCCATACCGATAAAAAAATTATAGCAGTGGGCACCACCTCAGTCAGAACCCTGGAAAGTCTGTATTATATTGCCTGTAAACTTAAATCAGGATACCGCGGATATAAGGAACTATTTCTTGACCAATGGGACGCCTATGAAATTGAACCGGATATTTCCCGCGATGAAGCATTGGAAACAATCCTATCATTTATGGATTTAAAAAATACCGATACCCTTAAGTTAACGACAAGAATCATGATAAGTCCCGGCTATACATTCAGAATGGCCGATGGTATAATTACCAATTTCCACCAACCCTCAAGTACTTTGCTTTTACTTATTTCGGCATTTATTGGTGAGGACTGGAAAAAAGTATACGACCATGCTCTAAAGAATAATTATCGATTTTTGAGTTATGGAGACAGCTCCTTACTGATTCCCTGATAGACTAAAACCAAGAAGCTGAAACAGGTAAAAATTACAAGTATGACAATTACTTTTTCAGGAGTTCCAGAAGTCTGGAAGTGAAGTTATTAATATCTTCTTCACTGGTGTCGAATGAGGTCATCCAGCGATATTCCGACCGCTCTTCGTCCCAGGGATAAAAGAAGTATTCCTTTTGAAGTTTTTCGACAATACCGGATGGCAGTATTACAAATACACCGTTTGCTTCAACCTTCTGGGTCACTGAAATTTCAGGGATATCCTTCACCTTGTTATATAATAACTGAGCCATTTTATTGGCATGTTCAGCATTCTTCTTCCAGAGATCGTTTTCCAGAAATGCGTTAAACTGGGCGGATATAAATCTCATTTTCGATGCCAGCTGCATACCCTGTTTGCGGCGGTATTTAAAATCTTTGGAAAGTTCCTTATTGAAAAAAATAACGGCTTCACCATACATCATACCGTTTTTTGTTCCCCCAAAGGAAAGAATATCAACGCCCGCATCGGCAGTAAATTCTTTGAATCCCATACCAAGAGAAACAGCAGCATTGCTTATTCTTGCCCCATCCATATGAAGCTTCATATTGTATTTGTGTGCAAATTCAGAAAGGGCTATTATTTCATCGCGGGTATAAACGGTTCCCATTTCTGTTGACTGCGATATAGAAATAATGCCGGGTTGGGAATGATGCTCGAAACCAAAGCCATGCATATGTTTTTCCAGTAAGGCAGGATAAAGTTTGCCATTTTGAGTGGGAACACTAATCAGCTTGCAGCCCGTAAATTTTTCAGGTGCTCCGCATTCATCAACATTTATGTGTGCGGTTTCGGCACACAGAACTGAATTGTAAGGCTGAGTTAAAGCATCCAGTCCAAGAACATTTGCAGCTGTCCCGTTAAAAACAAGAAACGCTGAACTCTCAGTACCAAATACTTTTTGAAGATTTGCTATAGCCTCAAGACTTACTGGATCATCACCATAAGCGATTGCGTGCCCAGTATTAACCTTATTAAGTGCATTCATTATTTCAGGATGTACTCCTGCATTGTTATCACTTGCAAATCCTCTTTTTGACATTTTGATATAATAATTAGTTTTAACGTGAACAGCATTAAATACTGCCTGTTTAATAAGTTTTCAAAAATAGATATTTGGAAGTTCAAATCAAATTGAAACAATAGCTTTATATTTGCTGTGCTTAAAAGTCAGCTTTATCAGAAGATAGATTCAAATATGTCAGATTCAAAAAAAATTGCTCGCTACCACAGAATATTCAGACAGCTTCAGGATCTTTTAACTAAAACAAATAATCCTGTCTCTAGGATGGCTACTGTGAATGCCGTTCTTCATCACAAGATGGATGGTTTTTTCTGGACAGGATTTTACCTGTTGGAGGACGGGGATTTACGAGTTGGCCCCTATCAGGGTCCTGTAGCATGCCAGATCCTTGAAAAGGATAAAGGAGTATGCTGGGCGGCTATTAATTCAGGAAAGTCCGTAGTTGTTGAAGATGTGGAGCTTTTCCCGGGCCATATTGCCTGCGATTCGCGTTCAAAATCAGAGATAGCCATTCCTGTTTTCGACACGAAGGGTAAAATTGCAGGTGTATTGGATGTTGACAGCAAGGAGAAGGCTAATTTTAATTCTGAAGATGCTCAGGAGCTTGAAAAAATTGTTTCGCTAATATATGTCAAATGAAGAAAGAATGGTTTGATGAATTGGAGGCTGCAATTACCGTTTGTGATAAGGATGGGATTATTGTTTATATGAATGATAAATCGGTAAAGAGTTTTGAGAAGGATGGCGGTAAAGACCTGATCGGCTCAAATTTACTTGATTGCCACCCTGGAGAATCCCGAAATATTCTGGAAAAGATGTTGAAATCGCAGAAGGAAAATATTTATACAATAGAAAAGAATAAGGTCAGAAAGATTATCATACAAAAACCTGTATTCTGTAAGGGGATTTTTGACGGATTCATTGAGATGAGCATCGTTTTGCCTGAAAACTTGGCGCATCACAAAAGGGCTTAATTATTTCCCCTTTCTGACTCCACCAAACAGATTCCTCCTGGAGCCTGAAATGGATTTTCCGAAGGATACCTCATCATGACTGACGAAGCGCACATCCTCCACTACATAAAAGGCATTTGGATTATGAGCTTTAATTAAATCGACAAGTTCCTGGATTTCCTTTCTCTTTACAACGGTGTAAATTACATGCACATCTCCATCCCTCCCCTTTGCATCTACAATTGTGGCTCCATATCCATGCTGGTGCAGTTCTGAAATCAGAACGTTAGCCTCTTTTTTTGTAATTATCCGAACCAGGTTGACACCCAGAGCGAGCCTTTCTTCAATTTTCATCCCGATAAAGTTACCCGTCGCGAATCCGCTGGCCCAGGCCAGGTAGCAATAAACATTATCCAGGTGCTGAATAATATTACTGATAGCGATAACCCAAATAAGGACTTCAAAAAAGCCAAGAAAGGGTGCAATAGTTTTATTTCCCCGCGATACAAAAATTATACGGAGCGTTCCCAGTGTAACGTCAGAAATACGGGCGAAGAAAATTATTAAGGGTAAGACAACATAAGCGAAAGTGTCGCTCTGTAAAAATTCTGCTGAAAACATAATAAAGAATTACAGGATATTATTGATCAGTTCAACAATTTTATCGAGGGAGTATGGCTTTGTAACAAGTTCATCGAAGCCGGCGTCATTAAAATCTTCAAAGAAAAGACTTGGGTTATGAGCAGTAAGGGCTACTATCCTGGTAACATTTTTAGGAGAGGGAAGCTTTGTACGAATCATTTCGGTGGTTTCGAGGCCATTCATTACCGGCATTTCGATATCCATAAGAATCAGATCATAATCTTCCTTTTCTAACAATTCAATCGCCTGTTTTCCATTTTCAGCCTGAACCGAGTCATGTCCGATAGTCTTAATTAATTCAGAAAGCAACAATCGATTGGTAAATATATCATCAACAATCAGTATCTTCAATTTTCTCATTTAGAATCGATAATTTAGGCCGCAAATATACAAAAAAACGTTGGTAAGAGTAATGATTTCTGAAATATAAGTCAATTTCAGAATGGAATGGACAATTTACAGGGTTTTGATTAGAAAGGTGCAATATTTGTTTAGATAAGATACGGACAATTTGGGAAGCAGTCATCTGATCATGCAAAAGAAGATGATTTATACAAATAATAGCAGATTGATGAAAAATCCTTAATTTTAGAATGTTTATTTTCAACTGATGAATCTGACAATACAGAGAGAGAATTATCTGACAAGTTCAATAGCCGGCTTTTTTACAGGACTGGTTTTTTCAATCCTGTTTTATTTCGTGCTTTTTCATGTCCAGGATGCAGCCTTCACTTTTTCGAATCTGGCTGGTTTTCACGGCAAATCATCTTTACTATGGCTTATTGATTTATTGCCAATCATCTGGTCGTTAATATTTTTTATTGCCTATCGCTATTACCATTTCAGAAAAACCCGGAATGAATTGCTTTT
>JACJXF010000016.1 GCA_020636775.1 Bacteroidales bacterium | reverse complement strand
AAGCCTTCAGCCATGAGGCGTTTTTTATAATACTGTGCTGAAATGTCGATCGGAGGTTTTGCGCATAGAATGTTGTCTGCCAGTGAAGGAAACCTCACCTGTATCAAACGTATGATTGCCGGGCAGAAAGAAGAAATAAGCGGACGGTTAGCATTCTGCATTTTATAGCTTTCATAAGCTTCCAGGACCATATCCACTGAATTTTCAACTTCGAAAATATGGGTGAATCCAATTTCTTTTAATGCAGCATAAATTTTTGACGTTCTTATTTTTTCCGGAAACTGGCCAATCAGGACACTGGGGAGCAGCAAGGCGCGAACAGGGTAGTTATATATCATTTCAAGATCGTCCTGTTCGACTATGATGGCTGAAACAGGGCAGGCTTTGTAGCATTCACCGCAGTCCACGCAGCGGTTGTCAATAATCCGCGCCTTACCATCCCTGACTCTTATGGCCTGAGTAGGGCAAGCAGACATGCAATGGGTACATCCTATACATACCTCATCAAGCACTTTTAGTGCATGATGAAAATCTGTATCGCTGTATTTATTCTGCATTCTGTTTCAGATTGTGAAATAATTCAACTTTAGTACCTTTTCCTGTTTCTGAAGAAATCAGGAATCTGTCTGCATTTCTTTTTATATTGGCAAGGCCCATACCTGCACCGAACCCCATTTCCCTTACCTTACTTGAAGCTGTTGAATAACCCTCCTCCATGGCTTTTTCAATATCCGGTATTCCCGGACCCTTATCTTCAAGACAGATATACAACTTATTTTCGTCTATGTTAACATCAATAATTCCTGAATAGGCATGAGCTACGATGTTTACTTCAGCTTCATATAAGGCAACCACTATTCGCTTAATAATTGCAGAATCCACATTCAGTTGTCTCAGGATTTTTTTTACTGCACTAGAAGCATTCCCTGCATTTGTAAAATCCCCGCCTTCTAGCTTATATTTAAACTGCATAGGCTAAAACACAGGTTTTATACCTGCCTTATATAACTCTCCGGAGATCCTGAAAACGGAAAAAGAACTTTCCATAATTATGATTCCGGTTTCTTCGGCTAAGGAAACTATTTCACTTCCGACTTTTTTATTACGGGCGAAAATAATACAAGAGATATCAGACATTTCTGCTGTTCGTATGGTTTGAGTATTGGCAAGGCCGGTAATAAGAAGCAGATTGCTCTTTTCCACCGTAAGAACATCACTCATAAGGTCAGATGCAAACGCATGCTCGATATTATGATCAAGCATATTCTGGCAACATAGTACCTTTCCCTCTATAATCTCCGAAATTTCTCTTATTTTTTTCACCTGATTCCAGTAAGACCGCTTTAATGATTCCGGAAAATTCTTCCACAATCGTCCATTTTCCCTGTTCATTCCGGTTTTACAGTACAAAGATAGAAACAACTTTGTTATTAAAATAACATTGTTATTAAGATAACAACAAAATAAAATAATTCTAAATAAGTTCCTTGAGAATATTGAAAAGCTGCCTGCTGAATCGCAGCACTTTATGCACTTATTAAGGGATATTTGTTTGAAAAAGTTATACATTTGCCGGTTAAAATTTCCTAATGGGGAGACAGGCACATATCAACTTTCGGGGAATCGTTCACATCCTGGGAATCATCCTGATGCTCGAAGGTGTATTTATGTCGACCTGCATTATCATTTCACTCATTTATGGAGAGCCTGAGAGGCCATTTTTAATTTCTACCACTATTCTAATACTTTTCGGCCTTCTATGCTGGAAACTTACGGATAGTCACAGGAGCAAATCGTTCGGAATAAGAGAATCCTTTATAATTGTGAGCCTTGCCTGGTTTCTGCTTTCTCTTTTCGGCACTCTCCCCTACCTTATCAGTCGTAGTATTCCCGGCTTCACCAACGCCTTATTTGAATCTGTTTCCGGATTCACCACCACGGGGGCTTCCATATTAAATGACATTGAATCCCTGCCTTACGGGATCTTATTCTGGCGCAGCCTCACTCACTGGATTGGAGGAATGGGAATTGTTGTGCTGGCGGTAGCTCTTTTACCTTTCCTGAAAATTGAAGGTGTGATGTTATTCAATAATGAATCATCCGGAATCATGCAGGAAAAACTTTCTCCCCGCATTGGAAGCGTTGCAAAACGTTTGTGGATAATTTATGCCGGACTCACTCTGGCAGAAACTCTGCTTTTGTGGGCCGGTGATATGAATCTCTTTGATGCGGTCTGTCATTCGTTCGGTACCATAGCAACCGGAGGATTTTCAACCCGGAATTCCAGCATTGCCGGCTATTCCCCTTATGCACAGTATGTAATTTCGGTATTCATGATTTTATCAGGGATCAATTTTACAATGCATTATTTTGGGCTAAAGAGGCAGTTCAGAAAAGTATTTCAGAATGAAGAATTAAAATATTATCTGCTCATTATTGCAGTCTTTACAGTCGTGATAGCCACCGAGCTGATATCTCACTATCATGCCCATTATGAAGAGGCTTTTCGCCGGGCATTGTTTCAGGTTTCCTCGATAATTACTGCCACCGGTTTTGCAACCGACGATTATATGCTTTGGCCGAATCTCTCGCTCTTTTTAATATTTCTGCTGATGTTTGTGGGTGCCAGTGCTGGAAGTACCGGGGGAGGAATAAAGGTTATCAGACATGTGTTTTTATTTAAAAAAATTAAGGCTTCCTTCAAGCAGATTATTCATGGGACAGCTGTTATCCCTATAAAAATAAATAACCAGCCTGTTGATTCACGCATAGTGCACAATGTTCTTAGCTTTATTGCCATTTATCTCTCCACCTTTATTGTAGGAAGTTTACTGCTTATTGCGGTTGGAGTCGATTTTCATACTTCCATAGGCGGGGTGATATCATGCATGGGAGGAATAGGTCCGGGACTGGCGGAAGTGGGACCGGTTGGCAACTACGCTGCCATTCCCATATTTGGAAAAGATGTACTCATGATAATGATGATGCTTGGCCGACTGGAGCTGTTTTCAATATTTGTAATTTTCACTCCGCAATTCTGGAGGAATTAAGGTATAGCCAGGCAGCAGGCAGATTGGATTTTCAGAACTTAACATTGATAATTATCGAATATCCCAGGGCAGCAATGGCTCCCCCGAGAACGGGCCCCACAATTGGTACCCATGAATACTTCCAGTCGCTTGTACCTTTATATTTCAGTGGAAGGATATAATGTAAAAGCCGGGGACCGAAATCACGAGCGGGGTTAATAGCATAGCCCGTTGGCCCCCCCAGTGACAGGCCAATACCCAATACTACAAGTGAAACCGGAAGGGCGTTCAATGCCCCTAAACCAACATCCGGCTTTGCCATAAACAAAACAGCCAGCACAAGACAAAAAGTTCCAATGGCTTCTGTAAGAATATTGTAACCATAACTCCTGATGCTTGGCGAGGTACAAAATATGGCCAGAATGGCGCCGGAATCTTCGCTGATATCAAAATGTTTCTTATAAGCCAGCCAAACCAGTAAAGAGCCAAACATGGCTCCCAGGACCTGAGCTGTTATATACATGGGAATCAGGGAAGGTGAAAATTTATTAGCCAGAACAAGGCCTATGGTTACTGCCGGATTCAGATGAGCACCACTATATGGTGCTGCAATTAAAACCCCTGTAAATACTGCTATTGCCCAACCAAATGTTATGACAATCCATCCTCCGTTATTTCCTTTTGTCTGCTTAAGTAATACATTTGCAACAACTCCGCCACCAAGCAGCAGTATCATGGCTGTTCCGATAAATTCAGCAATAAATGCATGCATAGTAAAAGTCTGTTTATTAATTAATTACCTGCCCAAATTTTGGCGGCATTGACAGCACGATGCCATTCTTTTACGAGAAGATCAGTCTCTTCCGGTTTTATTTCCGGTGAAAAAACATGTTCAACCTGCCATTGTTTTTTTATTTCGTCAATACTGCTCCAGAAGTTCACTGCGAGACCTGCAAGGTATGCTGCACCAAAGGCAGTGGTTTCAGTAATTTTTGGTCGGACAACCTTTGCCTGCAATAAATCTGACTGAAATTGCATAAGCTGATTATTTACCGTTGCACCGCCATCGACGCGTAGTTCACTGATATGTATTCCTGAATCGTTTTGCATAGCCTGCAGCACATCCAGAGTCTGAAAGGCAATGCTATCCAGAGCTGCACGGGCAATATGTGCTGCTTTGGTTCCCCGGGTTATTCCGAACATGGTACCACGGGCATGCTGATTCCAGTGCGGCGCGCCAAGTCCGGCAAATGCAGGGACAAAATAAACACCGTCGCTATGCTTCACACTGCCCGCAAGCTTTTCTATATCTGCTGAACTCTTAATGATACCAAGCTCATCCCGAAGCCATTGAACCACAGCGCCAGCAATGAAAATGCTTCCCTCAAGGGCATATTGAGTGTTGTTGCCAATTTTCCAGGCAATCGTTGTAAGCAGTTTACTTTTCGACTCAATGGCTTTGTTGCCTATATTCATTACCATGAAACAGCCGGTTCCGTATGTATTTTTAACCATTCCCTTCTCAATGCACATCTGTCCGAAAAGGGCCGACTGCTGATCTCCGGCAATACCGGCAAGAGGCACACCAGCCGGGAATTGTCCGGCCGTGGTTCCATACACTTCACTCGAAGATCTTACCTCAGGGAGCATACTTGCAGGAATATCAAATATTTTCAGCAATTCCTTGTCCCATTCAAGAGTATGAATATTGAAAAGCATGGTTCTGGAAGCATTGGTAACATCCGTTACATGCAACTTTTCCCCTGAAAGCTTCCACATAAGCCAGGAGTCTATTGTACCAAACGCCAGCCTTCCTTCCTCAGCCATTTTTCCGGCTCCTTCAACATTTTCTAAAATCCATCTTATCTTGGTGGCTGAGAAATACGCATCGATTATCAGTCCGGTTTTCTCCAGAATTTTTTTGCTGTGCCCCTGTATTTTAAGCTTATCGCAAAATTCAGCCGTACGCCTGTCCTGCCATACTATTGCATTATAAATAGGTTTACCTGTTTTTCTGTCCCACACAACCGTAGTTTCCCTCTGGTTGGTAATACCTGTTCCTGCCAGAGCAGAACTTTCAATACCGGCTTTTTTTATGGCATCCAGAGCTACCCCGAGCTGTTTAGTCCAGATTTCCTCAGGATCATGCTCCACCCATCCCGGTTTTGGATAGATTTGCTTAAACTCCTTCTGTGAGACTGCTGCAATATTTCCTTTCTGATCTATTATCAGTGCTCTGCAACTGGTAGTTCCCTGATCGAGCGCCAAAATGAATTCTTTCATGTCCTTATAATTGAAGTTTACAAATAGTTTTTTACCAGATCCTTGTAGGACGCAATCTGATCTGCTTTCCATTTTTTATCAAAACCCATTTCTTCAGTCATTATATCTGCAATTAATGGGGCTGCCTCTACACTAGCTCTTGCATTGAGAAACAGGGAGCGTGTGCGTCGTGCCAGGATATCCTCAATATTTACAGGTAATTCATTGCGGCAAATCCAGATGATTTCAGCCCGGGTGAAAGAAAGTTCCGGATGCAAAACTGCTGACAATTCCTGATCTGCCCGGATCAATTTTGCTATCTCTTTCTCTCCTGCTCCATATTTCAGAAATTCCGGATTTACAGAATTTGCTGAATGACTGCTTAAACTTAGATTTTTTGTAAGGCATTTTTTCTTTTCCAGTATTCCTGCCTTAATGGCCCGGTTAATGGTTTCTTCCGCCATGAGTCTGTATGTGGTCCACTTACCACCAATGATGGTAAGCAATCCGGATGCACTTAAAATAATTTTGTGCCGTCTCGACACTTCCTTGGTCGACTGAGGTTTATCGGGATTGGCAGCCAGAGGACGAAGACCTGCAAAAACACTTAATACATCTTCCCGTTTTGGAGCCCGGGTCAGAAATCTGGAAGCTGTTTCAAGAATAAAGTCTATTTCCCTGTCAAAGGGCAGTGGTTCAAGACTTATCTCATCCACCGGGGTATCGGTAGTACCAATTACCACGTGGCCAAACCATGGAATAGCAAATAATACGCGGCCATCGCTAGTTTTGGGGATCATTATGGCAGATTTGCTTTTCAGAAATGAAGCATCAAGTACAATATGAACTCCCTGACTTGGACGTATGGTTTGCCTGGCGTCCGGATTATCCAGTTTTTCGATTTCATCGGCGAAAACTCCTGTTGCATTGATTACCAATCTGGATTTAAAAGTATATTTCTTCTCTGAAACCATATCTTTCGCGGTAACAGAAGATATTTTTCCCTTTGAGTCTTTATTCAGGCCGATTACCCTGAAGTAGTTCAGTGCAATTCCCCCCTTACCATTACAGCCTTTCGCCAGATCAAGGGCCATGCGTGCATCATCAAACTGACCATCATGATAAACTATTCCCCCTTTTAGACCTTTTTGATTCAGGACGGGTAAACGCTCGACGGCTTCTTTCACAGATATAAAATAAGACTTTCCAAGACTCAACCGACCCGAGAGGATGTCATAAAACTTAAGACCGAACCAGTACAGAAAAATATCCCAAAGAGAATACAGGGGTATTACAAACTCCTGGTTCTGGCAGAGGTGGGGAGCATTTTTAAGGATTATCCCTCTTTCGCGCAGTGCTTCCCTTACCAATAATAGATCACCCTGAGCAAGGTATCGTACACCGCCATGAACCAGTTTGGTGCTTCGGGAGGAGGTTGCCTTGGCAAAGTCGGATTGTTCCAGAAGGAGGGTTCTATAGCCTCTTGAAGCTGCATCGAAGGCGATGCCCAGGCCTGTTGCTCCACCACCAATTACAATAATGTCCCGGATCTCATCCTGGTTTTTTTCAAGGGATTCGATTAAATCACTTCTTTTCATTCGGAAATTGATTTGATCATAATATTACGGATAAAAAAAGGAAAAAGAAATACAAGCTTCGTGGTATATTCATTCCAGAATTTATATTTTGAAACACAACTCCTCTCAGGGTGATTTTTTACAGTAATTAATCATTCAAAAAGCAATTGTGCGTCATTCTAGTGCAGATAATGATACTCTTGTTTAACTTTAATCTTAGTCCTTTGTTATAGAATAAGCCTAAATCTTAAGATTATTTAAGAAGGCAGACATTAACAAATTATGGATATGAAAACGAATGAGGATGTTTTCAAAATTTTAATTTTGGAAGGATTCAGTAAAGGCGATATATCTGTTTTTGATACCTATTCATCAACAGATTTTGTAGAACATCAATATGGATTTTTCCCTCCCAATATTGAAGGAGTTAAGAAGGCGATAAATAATCTGCACTATGCATTTCCGGATTTTTCATTAACCATAGAAGATATGATTGCGGACGACTCCAGGGTTTGGGGTCGAATGACAGGCCGTGGGACTCATAAAAACAAATTTGGACCTATGTTTCCAACAGGTAAAAAATTTGAGATTACCGTAATTGATATTATGCGCTTTGAAAAAGGAAAACTAATAGAACACTGGGGAGTGCCGGATAAGTTGGCTCTCATGGAACAACTTGGAATGAAACCACCACCTAAGCTTCTTATGAAAATAATGAGCTTGTTTAATAAATGAAAATGAAAAGAAGAAATTTTGTTATATCAGCATTTGCGATACTACCTGCACTTGTATTTGCTAAAACTGAATCATTAATTCCAATGAGAACAAAAACAGGATTTAAAATAAATGCCGGCGAAGCCAGATTCGGCAAACACTACAAAATGAAAGGTGTTACCCAAAACATTTTAGACATCAAGATATCTGGGAATGACACTGAAAATGGTCTGGCTGTATTTGAACAAACCGGCCTCAGTCCAAATGGCGGACCTCCTTTGCATATTCATCCATACCAGGATGAATGGTTCTATGTGATCGATGGAGAATATTTGTTCCAGGTTGGTGAAGATAAATATCAAATGAAATCAGGCGACACAATTTTTCTTCCACGAAAAGTTCAACATGCATTTGTTCAACTTACCGAGATAGGTAAAATGATTGTTTCATATTTTCCCGCAGGTAAAATGGAAGAGTTCTTTGCAGTTACTGACAAATGGACAACTACACCTTCGAAAGAAGAAATTGCAAAGGTTTTCGATGACCACGATATGAAAGTTGTGGGACCGCCCTTGAAAACAGACTAGGAAATAAGATCATTAAAAGCACAATGCACAGCAGACAATATTGGAAAACCGTGTGTAGGTAATTTGCTAAAAGTATTTCAATTAATCTTAATTGTTTCGTTCTGATTTGAAATTTCTCTGAAATCCCATCTTACTCAAATTGACAAACCGATACAACTAATCACATCTACCAGACTCGTATCGGAAACAAATCTATGATTATTAAATAGTTCCTGTTGAAGATTTCCTAAAAGGAAACTTTTTAACTAAAATATTAGTTTTTTAACTAATTTATTAGTTTTAACTAAATATTTAGTTTATATTTGTATTACTAATTCGAATCAAATATGAAAGAAATGAAAGAATTAACCAGGGCAGAAGAGCAGGTAATGCAGATATTATGGGATATTCAGAATGGTTTCGTAAAAGATATTATAGAAAGAATAGAATCTCCCAAACCTGCCTACAATACAATTTCCACCATCGTTAGAATTCTGGAATCGAAAGGTTTTGTGGGTCATGAAGAGTTTGGAAAATCGCATCGTTATTTTCCCCTGATCCAAAAGAAGGACTACTCTAAGGTAAGAATGAATGAGATGGTTATGAATTATTTTGAGAATTCTGCCAGTCAGGTTGTCTCCTTTTTTGCCCGGAACCGGAAAATGGATGTGAAAGAAGTAGATGAAATCATAAAACAACTGCAGGAACTAAAAGATAACAACCATGAATGATTTTTTATTTTATGCACTAAAGTCGATCGCAGCCCTTGGGCTTTTCGCCCTGGTTTACAGAATGTTGCTGGGAAAGGAAGGGAATTTCCCTATGCGCCGATTGTATCTTTTGTCGTCCATATTACTTGCCATGATCCTCCCCTTCTTTAATTACAGTTTCTCCAAAACCGGATATACTATTCCAACAGTTGTTCTTGATGAAATCGTGGTGTATGGAAATGGCATCAGACTGATCCGCGACACTTCTATATTTCCACTGGGAAAAATGATACAGTTAATCTATTTCGCAGTTGCAGGAATTCTATTTACTCGAATCCTTATAAACATGGCTCTTGTTCTGTGGAAATCTCAAAAAATTGAGCCGGAGAAAACTGAAGACATAAATCTTTATCTAATTAAAGATAAGAATATCAGCTATTCCTTTTTCAGGAACATTTTTATTGGTCAGACCGCCAACAAGGCTGAGATGGAACGAATCATTGCCCATGAGAAAATCCATGCCCGTCAGCTGCATTCCGTTGACGTACTGATTGCCGAATTTCTGACTGCCTTGTTCTGGTTCAATCCGCTGATGTGGTGGTACAGGAACGAAATTAAAAACGTACATGAATATCTGGCCGACCAGGGAGCTTTGGAAAATGGCTTCGACCGGAAAGAATATCAAATAACTCTATTGGAACATTTAATCGGAAGCGCTTCTCTCTCAATAACCAACAATTTCAATTATTCACTTATTAAAAACCGAATTGCCATGATGAACAAAGGAAAAAATGTAAGAAAGAATCTATGGAAGGCGATGATGCTGATTCCGGTCAGTTTAATAATTGCCTTTGCATTTTCATGCACTGAGAAAAGTACCACAGGCATGGATAATAACGCCCCTGATAAATCTGACTCAAAAACAGCCTATTTCCAGGTTGAACAAATGCCTGAATTTCCGGGAGGATTTGATGCCCTGAGGCATGAGATCGCCAAAAACCTGGTTTACCCCAAGGAAGCCAGAGACCATGGCGTATCCGGAAGAGTATTTGTACAGTTTGTTGTAGACAAAGACGGTAATATTGTCACTGGTGATGAAGAATACACTATTTACGATGAAAGCAAGAAGGAATCATCCACCATTGGAAATGTTGTTGTTGCAGCCTACAAACCTGCAGAAAACAGTCCGGTTGAAAATACTGAACCTTATGTTGAGCTTCTTAAAAAAGAGGCAGTAAGAGTGATTTCTTCACTTCCAAAATTTGAAAAAGTCGGGATGCAGGATGGAAAAGCTGTTGCGGTAGCCTTTACTATTCCTATAAATTTCGCATTACAGTGAAACAGCAATCTGAAGAAATAAATTGCCCGGACAGTATTCCCGGGCAATTTAATTGCTTCCGCTCATCACGAGCTCCCCATGCTTAATTCCTTTCAGAGCCTTAAATTTATTGGAAAGCTTTATGATTTTGCCCGCATTGCCTTTAACAGCAATAACTTCAATACAGGAATGATCGTCGATATGAATATGCTGACCTGAAAGGATTAGACAGTGGTACTCATGCTGCAGCCGGTTTACTTTGGCATGAAGCTCGGCAATATGGTGGTCGTAATTAATAACAATGGCTCCGGTAACTTCCATGTCATTATCCCACTTCTCTTCCACCAGATTTTTCTTGATAAGAAAACGAATTGCCTGAGAACGGTTTGTAAACCTTTTCTGATTCACCATCTCATCGAGTTCATCAAGTAAGTCCGACTCCAGTGAAACCCCAAAACGTTTAATTGCCATAGCCTTATTTTTTAGAGTTTATTGATAAGATGTGCCTGACATGCTGCCCCGAATCCATTGTCGATATTTACCACACTTACTCCGCTGGCACATGAATTCAGCATAGAAAGTAATGCGGATAAGCCTCCGAAATTAGCTCCATATCCAATACTGGTGGGGACAGCAATAACTGGTTTATCGACCAGCCCTCCTACCACGCTTGCCAGGGCCCCTTCCATTCCGGCTACAACAATTATAACCCTGGCCTCCCGGATTGCCTTAATACGATGAAACAACCTGTGAATTCCAGCAACACCCACATCGTAAATGGTAAAAACATTATTTCCCAGGAACCCGGCGGTTACTGCAGCTTCTTCAGCCACAGGGATATCGGATGTACCGGCCGTCACAATGCATATTGTTCCCTGATTAATAATTTTTTTCTCTGTCTGATAAACCATGGTTTTTGAAAGAGGATTATAAACCGCTCCCGGCAGTTTGCTTTTTATTTGATTATATACATCCTCCGTAAGGCGGGTAGCAAGAACATCCTTCTTTTGATCCTTCATGCGAAGGGCTATTTTCTCTACCTGTTCAGCCGTTTTCCCTGCAGCATATATTACTTCAGGAATACCTGTTCTCTCCTCCCGGCTGAGATCGATTTTCGCAAAACCCAGTTCATCCATTCCACTTGATGAAAGTGCCTGAAGGGTCTCATCAACTGAAAGCTTTCCGGCTTTATATTGCTCCAGCAACGTTTTTAAATCCATAATTATACACTTTTCATAACCTCACGGGAAACCTCCTGAACCGACATATTATTGGCAAGCGCCAAACTCCGCAGATCATCGTACTCAGGCTTAATATTAACCTGCTTTCCATTTAAAAAGCTTCTTTTAAACCGGACTTTACCAAGGGAGGTTTCCACAACAAATTCTTCTCTTTTGAGGAAATTTTTCATGACTTTTATTTCCCGCAGGCCAATGGTGGTAGTATGTGTAAAAATTATTTCTTTCAGCTTCCCGGCCAGATTATTTTTGGACAATACAGATAAGACATTCGCAGAACGTGATTTTTTCATGATTACGGGTGTGAGAAATACCTCACTGGCGCCGGCTTCAAACAAAAGTGCTGACACATGTTCGAACCACTCCGGGTTCATATCGTCAATATTACATTCCAGCATGACAGCCTCTTCAGTAAGGATATCGCCTGATACAGCTTCCTCCGATTCTGCCAGGTATACTCTGAGTATGTTGGGGAGCTCTGTATCACGATGTCCGATCCCGTGTCCCCTCTTAGTAATTGTAAAATCTGTTTTCTCTGCAAAACGGGTAACAGTGGCAGCAAGGATTGCAGCCCCTGTAGGAGTGGTTGCTTCGTGGTTTACCCCTCCGGTTCTTACCGGGATATTCTTTACAATCTCAGCTGTTGCAGGAGCAGGCACCGGCATTTTCCCGTGATCGCACATCACAAATCCTCCACCAAGCTGAATGGGAGAAGAAAGTACTTCATCCACCTTAAGATAATCAAGGCAAATAGCAGCACCTACAATATCTACAATGGAATCCAGGGCACCCACTTCATGGAAATGAACTTTCTGAATATCAATATTGTGAACCCTTGCTTCAGCTTCGGCTATCAGCCTGAAAATTTTAAGGGAATCATGCTTTACCTTATCAGACAAACTGCTGTTGTTAATTATCTCTTCCACATGATGCAGGTGTCTGTGCTTTTGATTGTCGACCTGGTGAATCATTACACTCGCCTTGGTTCCCGCAATACCCTTCCTCTTATCAGAAGTTATGGCCAGATGAAAACCATCAATGTTCAGCTTTTTGAGTTCGTTTTTAAGATGCTCTGCGTCAACACCCAGATCAATTAAGGCGCCCAGGTTCATGTCGCCACTGATGCCCGCAAAACAATCGTAATAAAGAATCTTTTTCAAAGTTATAGATTATGGATTTACATTTTTCGAGGCAATGACGCGATTCAATTTCCCGCTAACCAGGCCTTCTTCATCGATTTCAATTTCTTTAAAACCAAATTCCTTTATCTTCGGTATAAGGCTTTCTTTCATGGCCATCAACCTTGGCAAATCATCTGGCTTCACTTCTATCCTTCCATATTCACCGTAGTGTCTGACTCTGACATCGATAAAGCCCGAATCATTAAGAAAATTTTCGGCATTTTCAATCTCCACCAGTTTCTTTCGCGTTATTTTATGCGTGTAGGGTACCCTGGAGCTGAGACAAGGGCTGGCTGGTTTGTCCCAGTTTGGCAATTCGTAATTGCGGGCAATATCGCGTATGTCCTGCTTGTTAAACTTACATTCGGCAAGAGGTGAAAGCACCTGATATTCAAGGGCAGCCTGAAGGCCGGGACGATAATCAGAATGATCATCCAGATTGGTGCCATTTAAAACCCTAAAATCCGGAAATTTTTTAACTACCGTCAGGAGATCATTGTATAAGTGATCTTTACAAAAATAGCATCGATTAACGGGATTCTCATTGTATCGAGAGTCTTCCATCTCCTGTGTATGAATTACTTCCAGAAGAATATCATATTGTCTGCAGAAGGATTGTGCAATTTCAAAATCACGTGCTTTCAGGCTTTCCGATTTGGATACAACCGCAATGGTTTTTTCCTTTCCCAAAACCAGTCGTGCCACATACAATAAGAGGGAGGAATCAATACCTCCTGAAAAAGCTACAATGACACCTTTTTCTTTGGAAATCCAATCCTTGAGATTTTTCAGTTTCAGCTTTAGCTCACTACCGGGTTCAATCATACTGCTGGCCTGTCTTTATTCCCTGTCCGGTCCGGAAAAACCATCAGGAATCGTGTTACTTTCTAAATATTTGTGTTACAAACATAAGGATTTTTTCCAAAGAAGACTATCCCCGGGTTGAAAAAGAGAGTATGTTGAAAGAAGCAGAAAGATGAACGGGAGGTCCAGGATTCAGCCTATCCTCAAGTTCCCGCCTAACAATTTAAATTCCTTTTCTCAGATCAGGTCCATTTCATTGATCAGGTAACCTGCACCGGCAAACTTATCAATGATAAAAAGCACATAGCGGATATCAACCGAAATATTGCGGCAGATGGAGACATCATAGTAAACGTCCGACATGGTGCCTTCCCAGTTCCGGTCGAAATTAAGGCCAATAAGGTAACCGTCAGCATTCAGAATGGGACTACCTGAATTTCCTCCGGAAGTATGATTTGAAGCAACAAAGCAAACCGGGACCTCTCCCTTTTCATTTACCCATCGGCCAAAATCCTTGCTGTTATAGATTTCAATGAGTTTTTCAGGGAGGGAATAGACAACTGAATCCATATAATGTTTTTCAATAGCTCCGCTCAGGCTTGTATATTCGAGATATTCGATCCCGTCAGCGGGTTTATAACCCTCAGCTTTTCCGTATGCCACGCGCATAGTGAAATTTGCATCCGGGTAAAAAACTTTATCCTTCTGCATTTCCATGAGTCCGCGCATATAACTGCGATACAAAACCTGCATGTCCATTTTAAGATTATCATAAGCAGGTATAACCTTTTTGGAATAAACAGCAGCAAAGGAATTGAAAATCACCAAAACCGGGTCCTTCTGGAACCTGAGTGAAATATTAAATTTACTTTCAGGAATCTGGTCCAGCAATTCCAAAAGCTTATCCTTTTGGAGGAAAATTGTTTTATTGAATGTTTCGGCTGTAAATTTATTTATATCCCCTTTATATTTTTTGTTGATGACATTATATATGTCAGGATGAAATTCCGGAGCTATATCCCTGTAATAGTATGCAAGAGTGGTTTGAAAAATCTCCTGATCTACTTTTCTGTTATAATCTTTAAAGAATGCATCCATCCTCTTCTTAAACTTATCAACGGCAGCTCTTTTATCCTCCTTACTCATCTCAGATGTGCTATATACCAGGGAGTTACAATCGAGGGCAAAATCAAATATTTCAGCGGCCATCACAGCTTCATTGGAATAATCGTAAACAAGACTGTATTTTACCAACTCCCTGTTCTTATCCCGCAATGCCTGAAGCGTATTACCGTATTCAGATTGTCTTTCAGGATTTGACATAGCCCATTCCCGGAAATTTTCTTCGGCTTCTGCTTTTCTCGCCAGGGCATTTGTTTTTTCCAATCCAATTATAACCCCCTCCCATTTCTTCCAGGCATTACTGATAGAACGGTATTTTGAGGCATATTGGATTCGGATTGTATCGTTATTGGCCATGTACTTATCCAGGATTTTCAGCCGGGCGTCGCGAATGGCGACTTTTTTGGGAAGGCTGGTTTCGAGCATAAATTTTATTTCGTCGGAAATAATATATTCGGTGGTTGTGCCCGGGTATCCCATGATCATTGTAAAATCACCTTCCTTAACTCCCGCAGTTGAAATTTTAAGGTGTGTTTTACTTTTATAGGGTGTGTTTTCGGGGGAATAGGAAGCCGGTTTATTATCCGCTCCGGCATATATGCGAAACAGGCTAAAATCGCCTGTATGACGCGGCCAGATCCAATTATCCCAGTCCTCACCATAATTTCCTATTGAGCTTGGAGGAGCACCTACCAGCCTGATATCGTTATACTCCTGGTAAATGAACATATAATATTCATTTCCATAATAGAATGGCTTAATTACTGCCTTGTATCCGTTACCGTCTTCATTTTCCTTTTTCAGTCCTGCTATTCTTTCCCTGATTATACTGTCCCTTTCAACTTCCGAAATATTATCATCCATTTTACCAAGTACATTCTGACTGACATCCTCAATACGGATCAGGAAGGTAACCTTTAGTCCGGGGTTAGGGAGTTCCTCATCACGGTTCATGGCCCAGAAACCGTTTGTCAGATAGTCGTTATCGACGGAGCTGTGCGACTGAATTGAACTATAACCGCAATGGTGATTCGTGAGTACGAGTCCGTCGCCTGAAATAACTTCACCTGTACATCCTGTTCCAAAAATCAGAATTGCATCTTTCAGACTAGCCTGATTTATACTGTAAATATCCTCAGCACTCAACCGGAGTCCCTCTTTTTGCATTATATCTATGTTGTAATGCTGCAACAGCATGGGAATCCAAAGTCCCTCTTCAGCTTTGGCTGAAAATAATCCAAGGGAGAGAAAAAAGGCGGCAATAAAACTCTTAATCTTCATAAAATTTAAATTGAAATAAATAAAATCAGGTTTCAGTGTTATACTAATCGATGAATTTTTCAAGCTCCCTGTAAAGTTTCTGAATGGGTAATCCCATAACATTAAAATAGGAACCATTAATTTTTTCTATACCTATATATCCAATCCATTCCTGTATTCCATATCCACCGGCCTTATCGAAAGGTTTCCAGGTATCTACGTAATGGGTAATTTCTTCGGTCGATAGTTTTGCAAAATGAACTTCACTGTGGCTATAAAAGCTTTTTGTTTTGAAATTTTTTCTCAGGCACACGCCTGTTATTACTTCGTGCATCTTTCCCGACAGAGCCGTAAGGATTTCGATAGCGTTTTCGCGATTAGCCGGTTTGTTGATTACCTCGTTTTCAAACCACACTATTGTATCTGCGGTAAGCAGAATCTCATTATCGGGAATTTCACCAAAAGCTTCCGATTTAAGTTCAGCCAGATAAACCGCAATCTGGAACTTGTCAAGTCCTTTTGGAAATTTCTCTTCAATATCAAGGGGAATGGCCAGTCTGAAAGGAATACCGGCTTCCTGCAAAAGTTTCATCCTCCGGGGTGAGCGTGAGGCAAGAACGAGCACATGTTTTCTGAGTTTATCCTTTAGCATAAGGTTTAGCTAATTACATATAACACTATATATCGAACTACGAATGCATATAGCATACCCGTCAGCATGATAAATTTGGTAAGCTGACTGGCAAAATGGAAATCGTTTTTGGTTTTCGCCCTGATTATTTTAATCAGCAAAAAGACAAAAGGGCTGAAAAGGAATACAAAGAAATAAGCTGCAGAAATATAATCGATCGAACTTCCCTGATATAACAGGAAGCGAGTGAAAATTCCCACCAGCAGCACCAGATTCACACCAACCAGAGAGGCGATTACTATTTTAGTGCTTTTTTGCCCGATCATTATCGGCATGGTATTCATTCCATAAGCGCTATCCCCTTCAAAATCTTCAGCATCCTTAATAATTTCACGAAGGAGTGTGGTAAGGAAAGCAAAAAATGAAAATGCCATCACCCAGAAAAAGATATAATTAAAATTGGCCTGATACGAGATCATTAATAAACCATACTCGCGGTTCAGGAGCGGCATTTCATAAAGTATAACCATTAGTGGCACCACTCCGGTCATGGTACTTACAACCAGGTTTCCGATCAGGAATTGCCTCTTATAATGGGTTGAATAGAACCACAACAATCCGGCCGCAAGAACAAAAATCAACGACAGTCCGGTAACTCCGATATAATATGACAGGTAAATACCCAGACCCACTCCTGCAAAATTTAGAATAAAATGATACAACATGGCATGTCGCCTGTGAACACTCCGGTCTATAACCACTTTATCCGGGCGGTTCAGGCGATCGGTTCCTGTATCAAAATAATCATTAATTACATAGCCGGCTGCTGCAATCAGAACGGTTGAAAGCACGAGTAAAAAGAAATGAAGATTATCCAGCTGAAGCGAAAACTTATTGATTTTGAGAAAGGGGTAAATGATGCAGTACCTCATTATATATTGCGTGGCTGCAATTATAAGCAGGTTTTGAAAACGGATGAGTCTTAGCAGCGCAAGCACAATTGGAAATATTGATGAGTGATAAAATTAGTGAAAAAAGATTCCCTCTGCAAGCAGTTATATAACCTGTTTACAGGTCTTATGCTCACCAGCTGAATGCATCTCCGTCCATCCACTTGCCATGCAGACGCAGAACCTGTTCAATAATATCTCTTACGCATCCTTCCCCTCCGGGCTTGTCAGAGATGTAGGATGAAATGGATTTGATTTCTTCAACAGCATCCGACGGACAGGTTGGCACACCTGCAATTTGCATTACCTCATAGTCGGGCAGGTCGTCTCCCATGTATAAAACATCCTCTGCTTTCAGATCATACTTAAACAGAAAATCCCTGAAATCATCCATTTTATTGTGGGAACCCAGGTATATATCAGTGACCCCGAGTTTTTGAAACCTGGTTCGTACGCTTTCGGAGGTACCTCCGGATATAATGCAAATAATATAATTCTTGCGAAGTGAATAATGAACAGCATATCCGTCTTTAATATTCATCGTCCGCATCAGATCCCCTGAAGGGTGCAGCAGAACTTTGGAGGTAGCAAATACACCATCCACATCAAAAACAAAAGCTTTAACTTTTGCCAAATCTTCTTTAAAATTACTCATCTGATTTATTTTTCACCGGAGGTTTTATAGCCTGTATGCTCTGGCTTGTAAATGTATATATTTTTTGCAAAAGCTCCCGGTTATCCAGCATTTTTATATGGGCCTTAAGGGTACTGGTATCACGTCTGACGGCAGGACCTGTCTGTGCTTCAGCGGGATCCATATGCAACGATTTTCTAAAAGTTTCCTCAATCAGAGGTCGAAGGACAGCCGGGTCGATATTTTGTTTTCGGAGGATATCGTTCGCTACTGCATACATGTGATTTGTAAAATTGCAGGCAAAAACTCCTGCCAGGTGAATCCATCTCCTGTCTTCTGAGCTGCATTCAATAACGGTTTCTGCAATACTTCCGGCAATTTCTTTTAGTTTCTCAAGGGATGCAGAGTCAGATGCTTCAATTAGAATCGGGATTTTTGAGATGTCCGGCTCAAGCTCACGGCTAAAAGTCTGCAGGGGATAAAGAACTCCGGAATTATGAAAGCGATTGGCAAAAACATCCATTCCTACGCTCCCTGCAGTATGAAAAATTAAAATATCCCTGTGTTGAATTCTTGCCACAAGCTCAGTGATAGCCGAATCCGGTAATGAAAGCATATAAAAATCCGCATTGCCTGTCAATTCTTCGGGTGAGCATGTCCAGGGAACCCGGAATTTTCCGGCCAGATCCATAGCATGGGAATCTGTTCTGCTAAAAACCTGTTTCAGAATATACCCCGATTTGCATAGGGCTGGGACCATGTGTGTTGCCACATTTCCTGCTCCAATGCTGACAAAACTGCCTCTTGTTTTCATTTGAGTCTTTTAGAATTAAATCAGCGCAAAAATGCATGGACAGATTTAGCAAAAAAAAGTCTGTGCCGGTAATTCCTATAAAAGTAAAAATGAAATCAGGAAAAGCAAAGAGAAAAAACAATCAGGCTTTACGCATTTTAAGAAGGCTCTCACACATTTCATAATCTTCCTTGCTCTCGTAATAGTTTAAAAGTTCACGGAAGAAAGCGGGATTATTGAATTGTGGATGAGAGGGATTGAATTCCAGGCTGCCTGATATGGTTTTCTGGAAAACAGACTTAAGTTGATTTTCATCGGAAGAAACAGATACCCTGCCTTCAGAAACATCAGGAAAAAGATGACGGTATTTTTCAAAAAAATCGGTAAGCTCAAGTTGCATCTTAACGAAATCAGAATTCTCATTTAAAAGCTGACGGTTAAGGGAATACTTGATATCCAGGTCCTTTTTACGTGTGGCCGCAGATATTTCAGAAAGGAGATTATCAATTTCTTTCTGGTTGAACTGAATCTCCTTGTTATTCTGATTGACGTGCTCCTTCAGAACAGAAATTAATTTATGTATGAGATCATTCATTTGGGAGCTGATTTTGAATATATACTTTCAAAATTCGTACCACAAAATTACTGGAAATATTATATTATCCTGCTTAAAAACTTGTTAAAAGTAATTTTAAGCAGGATAACACATTGGTAATCCTCATCCGCGCAGGAAACTGAGCGAATTCGATTTTCGGGGAAAAGAATAATTAATATTTAAAAATCCCAAGATCTTTCAGCTCAGAACTCTTAATATATTCAAGCTTCTCGGAGTTATCTGATTTAGCCTTTTTAATAAATATCTCGGCTGAATTTTTGAAATCCTCATCTTTAATGGCATCAAAAAGAAGCAGATAGCCCATAATAATGTTGCCGGCCATCTCAACCAGTCTTCTGGCATGGAAATCCAGGAATTCGGCATCATTCATTGAATTTACCAGATTAACTGTACTTTCAAACTGAGTGGTAAGATCCATGAGCATTTTCTTCAGATATTCCATTTCTGGTTTGAGAGATATTTCCTCATACTCCTTAATGCGACCCAGGAAAACTCCGGTAGTAACTCCTCTTATGGCAGCAACCACCTGAAGCTGAGAAGTACCTTCGTAAATGGAGGTAATCCTTGCATCCCTGTAAATACGTTCAATGGGAAAATCTTTCATGAATCCCGCTCCACCATGAACCTGCATTCCGTCGTATGCTATCTGGTTGCTGTATTCACTGGAGAAAAGTTTTAACAGGGGAGTGTAAACATCGGCCAGTTTCTGATACTTCTTCATCTCATTCCTTTCTTCTGCTTCGAGCTTTCTCTTCTCAGCCAGGAAAATATATGCCTTATACATATCTACATAACGAGCTGTTTCATAGAGCAGCGACCTCATTGCCTGTGTTTTAACCTTCATATTTCTCAGCAGCTCGTAAACTGCAGGGAAAGTGATGATGGCTTTACCAAACTGCACTCTTTCGCTTGCATACTTCAGAGATTCGCGGTAGGCTGCTTCAGCAAGACCCACCGACTGTGCTCCGATTCCAAGGCGGGCAGAGTTCATCAGTGACATCACGTATTTTATAAGTCCCATTTTCCTATCACCAATCAGCTTTGCAGGGGCATTGGTAAACACCATTTCGCAGGTTGGAGATCCTTTAATCCCAAGTTTGTTTTCTATCCTCCGGATTTTTACGGCACTGTCTTTACGGTCGTAAAGGAATAAGGACAATCCCCTTGCATCGGCGGTTCCGTCTTCGCTTCGTGCCAGAACAAGCGCGATATCGGCATCTCCGTTGGTAATAAAACGCTTCACTCCGTTTAAGTAGTAAGTATCTTTGGCGGGATCGTAGGTAGCCGTAATAGGCTGACCTTTGAGCTGAACAGCCTGCAGGTCGGAACCTGCATCCGGCTCGGTTAGTACCATCGCAGCTGTTGCTCCATCATTGAAAAGAGGAAGATACTGTGCTTTCAGTTCTTCTGATGCAAATTCATGTATAGTTTCAGCACAATCCTGCAATCCCCAGATGTTGGCAAAACCTGCATCGGCTCTTGAAACAATTTCAGCAGCCATAACATAGGGAACAATTGGGAAATTCAATCCTTTATATTTTCGTGGCAGTGACATACCGATAAGTCCTGCTTTGGTCAGCACTGCATGGTTCTGAGCGGTACCCTTAGCATAAACCACCTGGTTGTCGACAAGCTGAGGACCATCATGATCAACCGATTCAGCATTGGGAGCAATAACATCGGCGGATATCTCACCTATTATTTCAAGGGCTTTCTCATAAGAATCCATTGCATCCTCGAAATCTACTGGGGCATAGTCGAATGTATCTTTGTCCTCAAAATCGTTTTCCTTTAATGCAACGATTTTTTTCATCAGGGGATGATGGAGGTGGAATTTAAGGTCTTGATTATCATTGAAGAAATTAGCCATTTTCTTTCTGTTTTATCGTTTAAAAATCCGTTTACTTGGAATTTTTCTTGTAATATTTTATCATTTTAGGCAGAACATCTGCTGCATCTCCCACGATCACATAATCAGCAATCTGGTTGATGGGTGCCATGCGGTCGGTATTGACAGATATCACCATTGCCGAATCGGCCATACCTGCCCTGTGCTGGATCTGACCTGAGATCCCGACAGCAATATAGAGCTTGGGACGAACGGTTACACCGGTCTGTCCGATTTGTCTTTCATGTTCTACAAAGCCGGCATCCACTGCAGCTCTTGATCCGCCAACTTCAGCGCCCAGCACATCAGCAAGATCATAAAGAAGTTTGAAATTAGCTTTCGAACCCACTCCATAGCCTCCGGCAACAATGATTCCGGCATTTTTAATATTCACCTTCCGGTTTTCCATATGACGCTCGATGATTTTTACTACAAAATCAGCATCATTAAGGTATTTGGCCACATCTATTGTTTTCACCTCGCCTTTGTAGGAATCTTTAAATATCTCCTTCTTCATAACACCTTCGCGAACAGTAGCAAGCTGAGGCCTTGTATCAGGATTGATGATGGTAGCAACAATATTACCTCCAAAGGCAGGTCTGATCTGGTACAGAAGATTTTCATATTCCGTATTGGTTTTCTTATCGCTGTGACTTCCTATTTCCAGACTGGTACAATCGGCTGTAAGTCCCACCTTTAGAGCAGAAGCGATGCGGGGAGCAAGGTCACGTCCGAGGGAGGTTGCGCCGAACAGCACTATCTGTGGTTTTTCCTCTTTAAGAACATGCTGAAGTATATTGCTGTGAGGCAAAGTGAGGTATGGGCTGAGACGTTTATCGTCTCCAATATGCACCACATCCACACCGTAAGGAAAGAGTTGTTTCTCCACATCCTTAAGGCCTGAACCAAGAACCACACATTCGAGTTTGCATTTCAGCTGGTTTGCCAGACTTCTGGCTTTTGTAAGAAGTTCCAGACTCACATCGGCAATCACAGCTTCTTCAATCTCGCAATAAACAAAAATATTATTCACGGTAGGAATTATTTAATTCGACATGATTATTTCTTAACCAATGGTATGGTTTTCGATGAGCTCTCTCATAAGTTCATCTATTTCAATTTCTGAAGGGGAAAGTACTTTTGACTCCTTGGCTTTGAAAACAACGTTTTCAATTTTCTTAACCTTGGTTGGTGAACCTGAGAGTCCGAGTGCTTCATCATCGACTTCGATATCAGCAGTACTCCATTCGTCAATTTTAAGATAGGGACGTGTCTGATACAAATCGAGGTAGTCCTCAGATGCATCCTGCTGTTCGGTAAGTGTGCGGGCGTGCTTATATTTCATAACCAGTTTCGCATTTCTGGGCCGGCAATCCGGAGCTGAGCTATGTACGGTAATAAGAACCGGTCTGGTAGCCGAAACAAGTTCCACTCCCCTCTCAAGTCTTCTTTTAATTATTACTTCCTTGCCTTTTATTTCCACCACTTCTTCGGCATAGGTAACCTGGGGAATTCCGAGTTTCTCCGCGACCTGTGGTCCCACCTGAGCTGTATCCCCATCAATAGCCTGACGACCGGCAAAAACGATATCAAAATTTTTCATTTTTCGAATTGCCTGGGATATGGCATAGGATGTTGCCAGTGTATCCGAGCCTGCAAATTTCCTGTCGGTAAGAAGATAGCCATTGTCAGCACCCCTGTACAATCCTTCGCGGATAACCTCAGCAGCTCTTCCGGGACCCATGGTGAGGATGGTGATGGTTGATCCATCCACCATATCTTTTACTCTCAATGCCTGTTCGAGAGCATTCAGATCTTCCGGATTAAAAATAGCTTCTAGTGCAGCCCTGTTAACGGTTCCATCTGCTTTCATGGCATCTTTACCAACATTCCTGGTGTCGGGAACCTGCTTGGCTAAAACAATGATTTTTAAGCCCTTCATAGAATTAAAGTATAGATTTTTATCTTTTGATGGCGACAAATATAACAATTATTGTTAAAGGCAAAACTCCCGCTAAAGTATATTCGAAAAAAAACCCCGTTTTTATACGGGGTTTAAATAAGCATTAAAATCGGGTCGAAAATCAGGCCTGCGCAGTAGGTCCTCCAAAGTTCATTGGAAGCACCGTTCCTCCTGCATTTTCCACATTCTTTATAGTACCGTGAACGGATTCATATTTTGCAATATTATCCTTAAGTGCCAGCATTAAGCGTTTTGCGTGCTCAGGCGTGAGAATAATCCTGGATTTTACCTGGGCTTTTGGAACCCCCGGCATAATCCTTACGAAATCGACGATAAACTCAGCTGCGGAATGGGTGATGATTGCAAGATTTGAATACACACCCTGTGCAGTTTCCTCATTCAGTTCAATACTGATCTGGTTTTTGTTTGTTTTTTCGTCTTCCATAATCAGATAGTTTATTCTTCAGTTTCAGCCTTAACAGCAGTATTTGCAGCAACTCCGGCTCTCATCTTTTCATAGTCTTCCCTTGAACCAACAACAAGGTTCTGACAGGAAGGTATACCGGTTCCGGCAGGAATCAGGTGACCCACGATTACGTTCTCCTTCAGTCCCTCGAGGTAGTCAATCTTTCCATGAATAGCAGCCTCATTGAGAACCTTAGTGGTTTCCTGGAATGAAGCAGCTGAGAACCAGCTCTTGGTCTGCAGAGAAGCCCTGGTAATACCCTGTAAAATCTGGCTGGATGTTGCAGGAACGGCATCCCGTGCTTCGATAAGTTTCATATCCTTACGGCGCAGCATGGAGTTTTCGTCCCTCAGTTTCCTGGCAGTAATAATCTGTCCCGGATAAAGATTCTGTGAATCTCCCGGATCAATTACCACTTTCTTACCATAGATCCAATCGTTCTCATCCATAAATTCCCATTTGTCAACGATCTGTTTTTCGAGGAATTTGGTATCTCCCTGGTCAACGATCTCAACCTTACGCATCATCTGACGAACGATAATTTCGAAGTGCTTATCATTGATTTTCACACCCTGGAGGCGATAAACTTCCTGAACTTCATTGACAATGTATTCCTGAACTTTAGTTGGTCCTTTGATGGCCAGAATGTCGGAAGGAGTAATAGCACCATCAGACAGAGGCATTCCGGCACGAACGTAATCGTTCTCCTGAACAAGTATCTGTTTTGAAAGAGGAACAAGGTATTTCATGAGTTCACCAGCTTTCGACTGGATAATGATTTCACGATTACCACGTTTTACTTTTCCAAAGCTGACTTCACCATCAATTTCCGAAACAACAGCAGGGTTGGATGGGTTCCTGGCTTCGAATAGCTCGGTTACCCTTGGAAGACCACCGGTGATGTCACCGGATTTTCCAACAGCCCTAGGTATTTTAACAAGTACATCTCCCGCTACAACCTTATCTCCCTCACTAACTGAGATATGGGCTCCAACAGGAAGGTTATAGGATTTCAGTACAGCATTGTCTTTTCCAACAATTTTGATTCCAGGGTTTTTAGTTTTATCCCTGGTTTCAATAATTACCTTTTCACGGTAACCTGTCTGCTCATCAGATTCTTCACGGAAAGTAATACCATCGATCACATTCTCAAAGGAGATTTTTCCATCCACCTCGGTAATGATAACGGCGTTCCATGGATCCCATTCGCAAATCAGGTCTTTCTTCTTAACTTCCGTTCCCGGCTTGATAAAAAGTTTAGAACCGTAAGGTATGTTATGGGTTGTAAGAGCAATACCTGTATTCTTATCGGTAATTCTCAATTCAGCCAGACGACCAATGACAATATCCACTTTTTCTCCGGTAGCCGGATCCACTTTGGTTACTGTTCTGACCTCGTCAATATTGGCGATACCGTCATATTTTGAAACAATACTGGATTCAAAAGTTACGTTTGAAGCAGTACCCCCAACGTGGAATGTACGAAGTGTAAGCTGTGTTCCAGGTTCACCGATCGACTGGGCTGCGATAACACCTGCAGCTTCACCAATCTGAACCATGTTACCTGTAGCAAGGCTGCGACCATAGCATTTTCCGCAAACACCTTTTTTCGATTCACAGGTAAGTACAGAACGTATTTCCACCTGTTCGATCGGTGATTCCTCGATATTTTTGGCTATATCTTCTGATATTTCCTCCCCGGATGCAACAACAAGCTTGCCTGTAAGCGGATGGTAAACATCATGAACAGCAGTACGGCCCAAAATACGCTCATACAGAGTTTCCACAACTTCCTCGCTTTTCTTGATAGCGGTTGCTACCAGTCCGCGAAGTGTTCCACAATCGTGCTCAGTAATGATAACATCCTGAGAAACGTCAACAAGACGACGGGTCAGGTAACCGGCATCAGCCGTTTTAAGAGCTGTATCGGCTAGACCCTTCCTTGCACCGTGGGTTGAGATAAAATATTCGAGAACCGAAAGACCTTCTTTAAAGTTAGAAAGAATAGGGTTTTCAATAATTTCAGAACCGGTAGAACCTGATTTCTGCGGTTTTGCCATAAGACCACGCATACCTGAAAGCTGGCGAATCTGTTCTTTCGAACCACGGGCGCCGGAATCAAGCATCATATACACAGGGTTGAATCCCTGGTTATCAGAGCTTAACTGCTTCATTAAGGTCTGAGTGAGTTTGGCATTGGTATGTGTCCAGATATCAATAATCTGGTTATAACGTTCGTTATTGGTTATGAAACCGGCATTGTAGTTAGCCAGAACTTCATCAACTTGCTCATATCCTTCATTTACCAGAACTTCTTTTTCAGCCGGAACAATTACATCATCGAGGTTAAAAGAAAGTCCGCCACGGAATGCCATCTGGAATCCGAGGTTTTTGATATCATCAAGAAATCTGGAAGTAGCAGCGGTACCGGCATTTTTTAATACGTTACCGATAATATCCCTCAGGGATTTCTTGGTAAGGATTTCATTGATATACCCCATTGATTTGGGAACAAACTGGTTGAAAATTACCCGACCTACTGTAGTTTCAATAATTTCACTAACAGTTTTTCCATCAACTTCTGATTCATGACGCACCTTAATAATGGCATGAAGGTGAACTTTCTTTTCATTATAGGCTATAATAACCTCTTCAGCTGAATAGAAAGTAAGTCCCTCACCTGCAACAACATGATCCGGAGTGCTCTTACGGGCCTTGGTGATATAATACAGTCCGAGAACCATATCCTGTGAAGGAACGGTAATAGGAGCACCATTAGCCGGGTTAAGAATATTATGTGATGCGAGCATCAGTATCTGAGCCTCAAGTACAGCAGGGTTTCCAAGGGGAAGGTGAACAGCCATCTGGTCACCGTCGAAGTCGGCGTTGAAAGCCGTACAAACGAGTGGGTGAAGCTGTATTGCCTTTCCTTCAATAAGTTTAGGCTGGAAGGCCTGTATACCAAGACGGTGGAGTGTCGGGGCACGGTTCAGAAGAACTGGGTGACCTTTCAAAACGTTTTCAAGAATATCCCAAACTACAGGATCCTTGCGGTCAACAATTTTCTTGGCCGATTTAACGGTTTTTACAATTCCTCTTTCAATAAGCTTTCTGATAATAAAAGGCTTATAAAGCTCAGCAGCCATGTCTTTTGGAAGACCGCACTCATGAAGCTGCAGTTCCGGTCCAACGACAATAACCGAACGTGCTGAATAGTCAACCCTCTTACCAAGAAGGTTCTGACGGAACCTCCCCTGCTTACCTTTCAGAGAATCGGAAAGGGATTTAAGCGGACGGTTGGCATCTGTCTTAACAGCATTGGCTTTACGGGAGTTATCGAAGAGAGAATCCACTGATTCCTGAAGCATACGTTTCTCATTTCTGAGGATAACTTCAGGAGCTTTAATCTCAATAAGTCGTTTAAGCCTGTTGTTACGGATAATTACCCTGCGGTACAAATCGTTCAGGTCGGATGTGGCAAAACGGCCGCCATCGAGAGGTACCAATGGGCGCAGTTCAGGAGGAATAACGGGAACCACTTTCACAATCATCCATTCAGGACGGTTGATACCTTTTGATTCACGGAATGCCTCAACAACCTGAAGACGCTTAAGGGCCTCATTTTTTCTCTGCTGAGAAGTTTCGTTTCCTGCTTTGTGACGGAGATCGTATGATAATTTATCCAGATCGAGTCTTCTGAGCAGTTCATAGAGTGCTTCTGCACCCATTCCGGCAACAAATTTGTCAGGATGCTCATCTTCGAGGTACTGATTTTCCTTTGGAAGAGTATCGAGGATATCGAGGTATTCTTCTTCAGTAAGGAAATCAAGGTAATTGGTTCCGTCGGCGGCTTTAATACCCGGATTAATAACTACGTACCTTTCGTAATAAATGATTGCGTCCAGTTTTTTCGTGGGAAGTCCGAGCAGGTATCCGATTTTATTCGGAAGTGAACGGAAGTACCAGATATGAGCAACCGGAACAACAAGAGAGATATGGCCCATTCTTTCGCGCCTTACCTTTTTCTCAGTCACCTCAACACCACAACGGTCGCAAACAATACCCTTATAACGGATACGCTTGTATTTTCCGCAATGGCATTCGAAGTCTTTTACGGGACCGAAGATTCTTTCGCAAAAAAGTCCGTCCCTCTCAGGCTTGTAAGTACGGTAATTAATAGTCTCAGGCTTCAGAACTTCTCCGCTGGAACGTTCCAGTATTTCTTCGGGAGATGCTAGTCCTATTGAGATCTTATTAAAGTTTGATTTTACTTTAGTATCCCTTCTGAATGACATATGTTGATAATTATAAAGTTTTTAAAACAAAACACATACCATATTCCGGAGTCCGGAATATGTAAAATTAGATCAGGTTTACGCTCAGTCCCAATCCCCTGAGTTCATGAAGAAGAACATTCAGTGATTCAGGAATACCTGCAGGAGGCATTGGCTCGCCTTTTACAATGGCTTCATAAGCCTTTGCACGACCAACAACGTCATCCGACTTAATGGTAAGGATTTCCTGGAGAATATTGGATGCTCCGAATGCTTCGAGAGCCCAAACCTCCATTTCACCAAACCTCTGACCTCCGAACTGTGCCTTACCTCCCAGTGGTTGCTGGGTAATAAGTGAGTATGGTCCGATTGAACGGGCGTGCATCTTATCATCGACCATATGGCCCAGTTTCAGCATGTAGATAATACCTACTGTTGCGGGCTGATCGAAGCGCTCACCGGTTCCTCCGTCGTACAGGTATGTTTTACCATACTTGGGTACTCCGGCTTTCTCGGTATAATCATTAATTTCGGAAATGCTGGCTCCATCGAAAATGGGAGTCGCAAACTTCATGTTCAGTTTAACACCTGCCCATGCCAGAACGGTTTCGTATATCTGTCCAAGGTTCATACGGGAAGGCACACCAAGCGGGTTGAGAACGATATCCACGGGGGTACCGTCTTCAAGGAAAGGCATATCCTCGTCACGTACAATTTTTGCTACAATACCTTTGTTACCATGGCGTCCTGCCATTTTATCCCCAACAGTAATCTTACGTTTTTTGGCAACATATACTTTGGCAAGCCGAATGATTCCGGTGGGAAGTTCGTCGCCGATAGTGATATTGTATTTCTTTCTCTTATAGGTTCCGTCAATTTCCTTGTATTTAATAAGGTAATTGTGGAGGAGGTTTTTAATAGTGTCGTTTTTATCCTTATCAGTGGTCCACTTATTTGGATTGACATCATTAAAATTGATTTCCTGGAGTGTCTTCTGGGTAAATTTAACTCCTTTGGCAATGATATCCACGCCATAGTAGTCTTTTACTCCCTGTGAAGTCTTTCCGTTAACAAGAATGAAAAGCTTATCAATCAGCTTATTGCGAAGCTCATCAATATTTCTGTTAAATTCCTCATCAATTTTATCGAGTATGGGTTTTGTAGTGACTTTGGCTTTTCTGTCTTTCATGGAACGGGAGAAAAGTTTCTTGTCGATTACAACTCCAAACAGTGAGGGACCAGCCTTTAGGGAAGCATCTTTCACATCACCTGCTTTATCTCCGAAGATGGCTCTCAGCAGTTTCTCTTCAGGTGAAGGATCTGATTCTCCTTTTGGAGTAATCTTTCCAATAAGAATATCGCCTGGTTTAACTTCGGCACCGATACGGATAAGTCCGTTCTCATCGAGGTTTTTAGTGGCTTCTTCAGAAACGTTGGGAATATCGGAAGTAAGTTCCTCAAGTCCTCGTTTTGTATCACGCACTTCCAGCAAATATTCGTCAACGTGTATTGATGTAAACACATCTTCACGCACCAGACGCTCAGAAAGAACGATGGCATCCTCAAAGTTATATCCTTTCCAGGGCATGAATGCAACCATAAGGTTACGACCCAGTGCCAGTTCGCCATTTTCGGTGGCGTATCCTTCGGTAAGAATATCTCCCAGTTTAACTTTCTGACCTTTATGAACTATTGGCGAGAGGTTAACACAGGTACTCTGGTTTGTTTTCCTGAATTTAGGAAGTCTGTATCTTACGATATCATCATCGAAACTGATAAATCTGTCTTCCTCCGAACGTGCATAACGAATTACGATTTCGTTAGCATCTACAAATTCAACAACTCCGTCACCTTCAGCAAGCACCTGCAGGCGGGAATCGCGTACTACATTATGTTCAATCCCGGTCCCCACAATTGGAGCTTCAGGGTGAATAAGTGGTACAGCCTGGCGCATCATGTTTGATCCCATAAGAGCCCTGTTCGCATCATCGTGCTCGAGGAATGGGATTAGTGATGCAGCAATGGATGCTATCTGGTTTGGAGCAACGTCCATGAGGTTAACACCCTCTTTATCAGAAAGCGGGAAGTCACCGTTAAACCTGGTCTTAACCTTAGCATTTTTAAAGTTACCTTTATCATCGAAAGGAGCGTTCGCCTGGGCAATTACCTGGGCTTCCTCTTCTTCTGCACTTAAGTAGATAACTCCACCTTCGGTAAGATCAATTTTTCCCGTTTCAACCTTACGGTAGGGAGTTTCGATAAAACCAAGGTTATTAATTTTAGCAAATACGCAAAGGGAAGAAATAAGTCCGATGTTTGGTCCTTCAGGAGTTTCAATCGGGCAAAGTCTTCCATAATGGGTATAGTGCACATCTCGCACCTCAAAACCGGCTCTTTCCCTTGACAGACCGCCTGGTCCCAGTGCAGAAAGACGGCGTTTGTGCGTCATTTCTGAAAGCGGGTTGGTCTGGTCCATGAACTGAGAAAGCTGGTTGGTACCAAAGAATGAGTTGATAACCGATGAAAGGGTTTTAGAATTGATAAGGTCAATGGGAGTAAAAACTTCATTATCCCTTACGTTCATTCTTTCGCGAATGGTTCTTGCCATCCTGGCAAGTCCGACGCTAAACTGGTTCATCAGCTGCTCACCAACGGTTCTTACCCTTCTGTTCGACAGGTGATCGATATCATCAACATCCGATTTGGAGTTAATAAGTTCGATTAGGTACTTAATGATGGCGATTATATCCTGTTTGGTAAGAACCTTGGTATCATTAGCGATATCGAGGTTCAGTTTCTTATTAATCCTGTAACGGCCTACTTCTCCAAGATCATAACGTTTATCGGAAAAGAACAGCTTATCGATAACGTCCCTTGCAGTAGCCTCATCGGGCGGTTCGGAGTTCCTGAGCTGTCGGTAAATATGCATTACAGCCTCTTTTTCCGAGTTACAGGGATCTTTCTGAAGTGTGTTATATATAATGGCAAAATCGACCATGTTTGCAGTTTCCTTATGCAGCAAAATAGTTTTTGCGCCGGAATCCACGATCTGATCAATATGTTCATTTTCAAGAACGGTTTCGCGATCAATGATAACTTCATTTCTTTCGATGGATACTACCTCACCGGTATCTTCATCAACGAAGTCTTCAGTCCATGTTTTCAGAACCCTTGCAGCCAGACGGTGTCCGACAAGCTTTTTAAGGGCGGTTTTTGAGACCTTAATTTCATCGGCAAGGTCAAAGATTTCAAGGATATCTTTATCGCTTTCGTAACCGATAGCTCTGAGCAGTGTGGTTACGGGTAATTTTTTCTTACGATCGATATAGGCATACATGACATTATTGATGTCGGTAGCAAATTCGATCCAGGATCCTTTAAAAGGAATAATTCTTGCGGAATACAGTTTGGTTCCGTTTGCATGGAGGCTTTGTCCGAAGAACACACCAGGAGATCTGTGCAGCTGGGATACCACTACCCTTTCAGCACCATTAACAATAAATACTCCTCTGGCGGTCATATAAGGAACAGTACCCAGGTAAACATCCTGTATAACCGTATCAAAATCCTCATGTTCGGGATCGGTACAGTACAATTTGAGTTTAGCCTTAAGCGGAACGCTGTAGGTCAGCCCGCGCTCGATACATTCGTCGATGGAATACCTTGGCGGATCAACGAAATAATCAATAAATTCCAGAACGAAATTATTGCGGGTATCAGAAATAGGAAAGTTTTCCTGGAATACCTGGAAAAGACCTTCTCTTTTTCTGTTTTCAGGGGTTGTTTCGAGCTGAAAGAAATCCCTGAATGATTTCAATTGCACTTCCAAAAAATCGGGATAATCGAGTTGATTTTTGTTGGAAGAAAAGCTAATCCTCTGATTTGTTTTAACAGTTGACATGTATGGTTTGGGATTATATTGAACTTAAACTAATAAAATAGCAAAAAGGCTTAGAATCCCTCCCGCCTGATTTCGGTCTGGGATTCTAAACCCTAAAAGTGTTATAAGCCTTTGCCCTATTTAAGTTCAACTTCAGCTCCTGCTTCTATTAACTGTGCTTTTAATGATTCAGCTTCGTCTTTAGATACACCTTCTTTTACAGGTGCGGGTGCAGCGTCAACAACAGCTTTTGCTTCTTTAAGACCAAGGCCTGTTAAATCTTTAACAAGTTTCACGATCTGAAGTTTAGCGGGACCAGCACTTTTCAGGATAACGTCAAAAGTTGATTTTTCAGCAACTTCTGCAGCTTCACCACCGGCAGCAGGACCTGCAACAGCAACAGCTGCAGCAGCGGGCTCAATACCGTACTGATCTTTTAAAACTGTAAGTAATTCGTTAACTTCTTTAACTGTCAGTTCTACTAACTGACCTGCGAGTGCATTAATATCTGCCATCTTATTTTAAATTTAGAAATGTTATTAAAAATTATTCTTTTTCCGATAATGTCTTCAGTGCTCCTGCAAGATTGCGTCCTGGTGCAGAGATTGCTGATAGCAAGCCCTTCATTGGAGACTGCAGTAACATCAGAACATCACCTATAAGTTCTTCCTTAGATTTTATGCTGGAAAGAGCATCGAGTTGAGTATCACCGATATAAATTGACTCTTCCACCCAGGCAGCTTTAAGGATAGGCCTGTCATGCTTTTTGCGAAACTCTTTGATAAGTTTGGCGGGCATGCTGTTGCTTTCCGTAAACATAATGGATGTAGAATCTTTCAATACATCGTATAATGGTGCATAATCGACATTTGATCTTTCGAGAGCTTTTCTAAGGAGGGTGTTTTTGACAACCAGCAACTGGATTTCTTTCTCAAAGCATTTTCTTCTGAGGTTGGATGTCTGTTCTGCATTCAGATTGGAGATATCCGTCAGGTAAAAATGTTTTGCGTTTGCGATCCGTTGCGCGAGATCGTCAATTATTACGTCCTTTTCTTCTCTTCTCATAATATAGAGATCTTTACGCTGTTTAAATTATTCGTCAATAGCTTTAGAATCGATTTTGATTCCGGGGCTCATAGTGCTGGACATATAGATACTTTTAATATAAGTACCTTTTGCAGATGAGGGTTTAAGCTTAATAATGGTAGAAATAAATTCCTTAGCATTTTCGGCTATTTGTTCAGGGTTAAAGGAAGCTTTCGCAACTGAAGAGTGGATGATTCCGAATTTATCGACTTTAAAGTCGATTTTACCCATCTTCACCTCTTTTACAGCTTTTCCTACTTCCATAGTAACGGTTCCGCTTTTGGGGTTGGGCATAAGTCCTCTGGGACCCAGCACTCTTCCAAGCTTACCGATTTTACCCATTACAGAGGGCATAGTAATGATAACGTCAATGTCGGTCCAACCTTTTTCGATTTTCTCAACATAGTCATCCAGCCCTACGTAATCAGCACCGGCTTCTTTTGCTTCCTCTTCTTTTTCGGGAGTGCAAAGAACCAGTACCCTGACCTGCTTTCCTGTACCATGAGGAAGGGTTACTACACCTCTCACCATCTGGTTTGCTTTCCTGGGGTCAACACCAAGGCGTACATCGAGATCCACGGAGGAGTCGAATTTTGCCGAAGTAATTTCCTTAACCAGTGTAGCAGCCTCGCTGAGCTTGTAGGCCTTTTCCACTTCAATTTTCTCTAAAGCTAACTTCCTATTTTTAGTAAGTCTGGTCATTGTGAATTTTTGTTAAATGTTTGACGGGAATTGTCCGCTAACGGTTATTCCCATGCTCCTGGCTGTTCCGGCAACCATTTTCATGGCAGATTTGATAGTAAAGGCGTTGAGATCGGGCATTTTGCCTTCGGCAATAGTTTTTACCTGGTCCCAGGTTACCGAAGCAACCTTCACGCGATTAGGTTCCTGAGAACCCTTCTTTATCTTGGTCATTTCCATCAATTGAACTGCTACCGGCGGAGTCTTAACAATAAAATCAAACGACTTATCGGAATAAACCGTTATGATCACAGGCAGCAACTTTCCTGCCTGGTCTTGAGTCTTGGCGTTGAACTGTTTGCAAAATTCCATGATGTTCACACCCTTTGAACCCAAAGCGGGGCCAACGGGAGGTGAAGGGTTTGCGGCCCCACCACGAATCTGCAACTTTATCATGCCGTCTACTTCTTTTGCCATGATCTGCTTAATTTATTTTAGATTACCGGTTTTCATCGTTTTTGATTCCGCACAGGAAGCATTATATTGGATGTACGTAAATAAAAATGATGAATATTTTTAATAATATTTTTATCCTTCTTTTTCAACTTGCATAAAGCTTAATTCCAGCGGGGTTTTACGTCCGAAGATTTTAACCATCACTTTAAGCTTTTTCTTTTCGTCGTTTACTTCTTCAATGGTCCCAGTAAAACTGTTAAACGGACCATCAACCACCTTAACGGATTCTCCAACGAAGAAAGGAATGTTCAATTCTTCATCGGTTGCGGCCAGTTCGTCAACTTTTCCGAGGATTCGGTTGACTTCACTCAGACGCAGAGGGGTTGGGGTTTCTTCACCCTTTGAACCAAGGAAACCAATTACATTGGTAATGTTTTTGAGAATATGAGGAATTTCACCAACAAGGGAAGCTTCAATAAGAACATATCCGGGAAAGTAATTTCTTTCCTTGGAAATCTTCTTACCATTACGAATCTGGTAAACTTTTTCGGTAGGAATCAAAACCTGGGAAACATAATCCTGGAGGTTAAGCCGGGATATTTCACTTTCAATCGACTCCTTTACCTTTTTTTCTTTTCCGCCAATAGCTCTGATGACGTACCACTTCTTTTCAATATCGCTCATTTACCCGTATAAAATTTATTAGTACAATAGTTTCAGCAGGTTCTCAAAGCTGATGTCCATTGCAAAAATCACAATGGCAATTATAACAGAAGCTGTCATTACAATGATTGCGCTATTCTGAAGTTCCTTCCAGCTGGGCCAGGTCACTTTATAGATAAGTTCTTTAAAAGCCTCTTCGAAATAGATACCGATTTTTTTCATATTCATGAAGTTTGCACGGGAGGAGCGACTCGAACGCCCGACACCTGGTTTTGGAGACCAGTGCTCTACCAACTGAGCTACACCCGTGTTTGAGGGCTCAAAACCAAATCACAACTATTTGTCGTGATCAAAATACTTCACCCGCTTAAATAAAAATTAATTGCGTGTTCAGACACAAAGGTGCCTGAACCGCAATTTATATAAGGTATTATTCTACGATTTCAATTACCTGACCGGCACCAACAGTTCTTCCACCTTCGCGGATTGCGAAACGGAGTCCTTTGTTGATAGCAACAGGGTAGATAAGAGTAACGGTAATTGTTACGTTATCACCAGGCATTACCATTTCTGTTCCTGCAGGAAGTTCAATCTCTCCGGTAATATCAAGTGTTCTCAGGTAGAACTGAGGACGATAGTTATTATGGAATGGAGTGTGACGTCCACCTTCTTCTTTCTTCAGGATATAAACCTCAGCCTTAAATTTGGTGTGAGGAGTAATGGTTCCCGGAGCAGCAATAACCTGACCACGTTTGATGTCAGCTTTGTCAATACCTCTGAGAAGCAGACCAACGTTATCACCAGCTTCACCACGATCAAGAATCTTACGGAACATTTCAACACCAGTAACAACTGATTTAGCTGTATGACCCAGTCCGATAATCTGAACTTCGTTTCCTGTATTGATAACTCCGGTTTCAATTCTGCCGGTTGCAACGGTACCCCTACCAGTGATAGAAAATACATCTTCAACAGGCATAAGGAATGGTTTTTCAACTTCACGTGGAGGAATTGGAATATAGCTGTCAACTGCATCCATCAGTTCCATAACTTTATCTTCCCATTTTGCTTCGCCGTTAAGAGCACCTAATGCTGAACCCTGAATTACAGGAGCATTGTCGCCATCGAATTCATAGAAGCTAAGTAATTCACGTACTTCCATTTCAACGAGCTCAATAAGTTCAGGATCATCAACCATGTCAACTTTATTGAGGAAAACAACGATTTTAGGAACGTTTACCTGACGTGCGAGCAGAATGTGTTCGCGGGTCTGAGGCATAGGACCGTCTGTTGCAGCAACTACAATAATAGCACCGTCCATCTGGGCAGCACCTGTTACCATGTTTTTAACGTAGTCGGCGTGACCCGGGCAATCTACGTGAGCATAATGGCGATTGGCTGTCTGATATTCAACGTGAGCAGTATTGATTGTAATACCTCTCTCTTTTTCTTCAGGAGCATTATCGATAGAGTCAAAGGATCTGATTTCAGATAATCCTTTTTTTGCCAGTACTGTTGTAATAGCAGCTGTTAATGTAGTTTTCCCATGGTCAACGTGGCCGATTGTACCAATGTTTACGTGAGGTTTGGACCTATCAAATTTTTCTTTAGCCATAACTCAAATGTTAGTTAATTAAATTTTATTAAACAATTATTATTATCTCAATTTACAATTCAAAATATTTTCCTGAGCCGATGAGGGGAATTGAACCCCTGACCTCTTCCTTACCAAGGAAACGCTCTACCCCTGAGCTACATCGGCTAAACTGAGCGGGAAACGAGACTCGAACTCGCGACCCCGACCTTGGAAGGGTCGTGCTCTACCAACTGAGCTATTCCCGCATTCTATACAGATAATTACTATACCTGTATGTGTTTCAGCCAATTGAAAAAGGTTCCCTGCTCCCACCTTTTTACCATCGAGGCAGAACGGATTCCTAAAACCGGAAAAGTCTCAACCTTTCTCATAAATCTCCGAGTCCGGACTTTTCCTTTTGTGGGGAGAGGAGGATTCGAACCTCCGAAGTCGTACGACAACAGATTTACAGTCTGCCCCAGTTGGCCACTTTGGTATCTCCCCGGAATAATCAGTAAATGCTGGTACTTCTACCCTTTAATTGACTGATCCAACAATACAATAAGAACTCTTTTTCTCAATTTTTTCCGGAGAAAAAACCGGGACTCTTTCTATTTCCCGGCCCACATAGCGAGCCGATGGAGGGAGTCGAACCCGCGACCTGCTGATTACAAATCAGCTGCTCTGACCAACTGAGCTACATCGGCTTTACATTATCGTTGAAGTGAAATACCCTCCAAAAACGGTTTGCAAATGTATAAATATTTTACTTATATCACAAAATAATTTTTTCGTTTTTTAAAACTTTTTGTAAAAAGCGCTTTTAGCTGATAATCTGTACCAAAGAAGCAGGTTTTTTTGACTTCAATTCCGCGCTTAACTTTTTATGGGTTTTTTGAGACAAAACGAGCTGACCTGAACAGGTCAACTCGTTTTTCTTATTTTATGCTTTTGTATTTCCTGGGGTTTCAATCAGGAAATGCTCAGGAATTCCTGATGGTCAGCTTCTCAATTTTTCCTTATGTTTCTTAAGTTGTTTTACAAGGGCCTCGGCGCACTCATCTGTTGCTTCCTCAAATGTCTTGCTTTGCTTCTTTGCAAAAACATCGTTTCCGGGAATAAAAAGTTTGATTTCGGCAATCTTATTTTCCATGCCCTGAACGTTTTCAAGCCGAAGAAAAACTTCTGCACCTATAATGTCATCATAATATTGAGGCAGCTTCTTAATTTTCTGCTCAATAAAGTTTAGAAGTTTCGTGTCAGCATCAAAGTGAATGGAATGAATCTTAATGTTCATAGCGACCTCCTTGGTTTAATTGGCTCTGGGATGAGCCTGTTTATATATTTGTTTGAGATTTTCAAAAGAATTATGTGTGTAAACCTGGGTTGCAGAAAGGTTTGCATGACCCAGAAGCTCCTTAATTGCATTCAGGTCAGCCCCACGATTGAGAAGATGCGTGGCAAAGGTATGCCTTAGTACATGCGGACTCTTTTTTTCAAGCGTGGTAACCATCGATAGAAATTCTGTAATTAATCGGTACACCAGTTTGGGATAAACAGGCAAACCCTTTGCTGTTAATAACAAATATTCTGACTTTTGGTTTGGAAAAAATTCATTTCTTATTTCCAGGTATTCACGTATTCTTTGTCCGAGATCCCTGTTAATGGGAATTAGTCTTTCTTTGTTGCGCTTACCAAGAACCAGTATCTGATTTTCTACCAGGTTAATGCTTCCGGATTTCAATCCTGTCAGTTCACTGCGCCTCATACCCGTCTGGTATAATAATTCAATGATGAGCTGATTCCTTTTTCCCGCAAAATCCTCCCCAAACTCGTAATTATCCAAAAAGCTCGTAAGCTTATCTTCATCAACGAATGAAGGTATCCGTTTACTCATCTTTGGCTTAAGAACTTTGTTAAGAGGATTGCTTGCCAGAATTCCTTTTCGAACCAGATATCGTGAAAAGGACTTAAGGCTGGAAAGTTTCCGGTTAACGGTTCGCGATGATATCCCCTTTTCGAGAAGGGATACTATCCACATTCGAATCATTTTTGAGTCGATCTCCAGACCGGAGCTACCCGACTCTTCGCAAAATGTCTGGTATTGTTTAAGATCGTTGTCGTAAGAGGCAACGGTATGCAAAGAATAGCGCTTTTCGTAGCGCAGATAAGATAAAAAGTCATCCTTATACAACATGGGCAGGACAGATTAAGGTTGTCCGTATCCTGTTCATCCTTGTATAATTAGTCTTCCATTTGCTGCAAACCCTGTACGTAAATAGCGCGTAATTTCTGCTGTCTGTCCTGAACTGAAGGCTTTACAAATGCCTGACGTCCACGTAATTCTTTGATAACACCAGTTTTTTCAAATTTTCTTTTGAATTTCTTAAGCGCTCTTTCGATGTTTTCGCCTTCTTTAATAGGAATAACTATCATATTCTTTATTAACTTTTTTGTGAGCCGCAAATTTATCAATTCAATTCATCATAATCAAAAATTTATCAAGCTTTTTTTTTCAAGAGTATGCGAATCACAAATTATTAATAAACAAGGAATTACAATCACCAACCTGATAACATATTATTTCACTAAGGTAAAAAAATATAAGTCAATAGTCCATTTTTCAGTCAAAAAAGTGAAAGTATTAAGGATTTTTAACGAAAAAGAAATTGCCTGGACCGGTGAAAAACAAATTAAGTTAAATGGGGATATTTACCACGGAGGCACAGAGGGCACGAAGGGACACAGAGAAGCTTTAGATTTAAAAAGAAACAGAGAGAGAAAATGAATCAATCTCAAATTTTCAATTCCGTGCTTCTCTGTGCCCTCCGTGCCTCCGTGGTTATATACTAATGCCTCAGTTTATTCTATTTAAAACCAAAATACCCTTCCACCCTCCTAAACTCTTCCTCTGTTAATAAATTATTTTTAAGCAGTTCATCTGCAGAAACAATTTTTCCGGTGAATGTCCTGTATTGAATTATTGCCTTTGCCTGTCTCGTGTTTAAATATGGATGAGATTCCATTTCCTTTAATGTAGCAGAGTTCAGATTAATTCTTTTTATTTTTGAAGTATCGATACTTATCTGCGATTTTATCAAAGCCAGCTTTACAGTGTCCATTCCCCATAATTCAAGTAACTGATCTGCGGAGTAAAAACCACCCAATCGCTCCCGATATTGAATAATCTGACCCGCATAAAAAGGCCCAATCCCCCTTACACTTAAAAACTCTGCAGAATCGGCCATATTAAGGTCAAGTATTTTAAATTCTTTAATTCTCTTTGAGGAAGAATCAGGTATATCGGCTTTTTGGAATTCAATATAATCTTCCCATACCCTGTAGAGTGAGTCTGAGAATCCATAGATTTTTTGAATATCCTCAGGCTTGTGGAAATTTCCCCCTGCATTCCTGTAGCCTACAATATTTCTTGCTACATAAACCGGGAAGCCCATCTCTTCCAGCTGCAATACTGTTATAGTATCGGGCATGAACTTCCTTGGCTGAAATTTCTTTGAAAACTCAGCGGTTTGATCAATCTCACTGAATTTTTTGTCGTCAAGTGTTTGAAGTGACTGTATAAAACTGTCAATTCGCAGACTATCTTCTGAACTCAGGATTAATCGGAAAGAAGGCCGGGGAATAAAAATCCTCACCCCTGTTGCAACAAGAATTAAAAACAGCAGGAACAGCACCACCCTGTATTCGGAGCTTGAAAAACTAAAAAATTCCCTGAGAAACTTTCGCATATACTTAATGGAAAGAAAAGGGAAAATATCAGCCAGTAAAGTTGATTATTTTAAGCTATCGTCCTGAATTTCCGGTAACACAGCCTGTAAGGAATTTTCCTGAACTGAATCTACCACCTCAGTCGGGTCGGTTTTAGCTGCTTGTTTTTCCGAGGGATTAAAAAAGCCAAGTCCGTAAAGAAATACCATGGCGATAGCCACGGGTGCAACGAAGCGGACAATAAACATGTAAAGAGGCATATACCTTACCTTAAGCTCACCTTCATTGCTTAATTCGGCGGTAGTTCTTTTTTTACCGAAGAACCATCCGATAAAAATTACGATAAAAAATCCTCCAATTGGCAACATGACATTTGCGGTAGAGAATTCGAGCAATTCAAAGATATTCTTATTGAACAATTTGAGAAAACCCAGACTGCTCCATGAAAGTACGGTTACTACGCCAAGCACAGAGACAAGTATAGTAGCTGTTCCTGTAGCTCGTTTCCGGGTCATCCCCAGTTCTTCAGTGAAATAAGCAACAATTACTTCCAGAACTGAAATGGTAGAAGTCAGGGCGGCCACAGCCAGCAAAACGAAAAAAAGCAACGAAAATATTACACCACCGGGCATTTGCTGGAATATCCCCGGAAGAGTAATAAAAACCAGGCCTTCACCAGATCCGGGTGAACCTCCAAAAGCAAAAACTGCCGGGAAAATTGCAAGTCCGGCAATTATGGCAACCAGGGTATCTGTTAATGCAATAAAACCGGCGGAGCTTGCCATATTATCATTTTTCGGAAAGTATGATCCGTAGGTAATAAGTGTTCCCATTCCAATGCTCATCGAGAAAAACGCCTGTCCCAGTGCTTCAAGGATAACCTTGGAATTGATTTTGGAAAAATCGGGATGGAAAAGAAAATATATTCCCTTAGAGGCTCCGGGAAGAGTAACAGACCGAATGCAAAGTACTGCGAGTATAACAAAAAGCATAGGCATAAGGAAGCGGGTGTATTTTTCGATTCCGTCGCGAATACCCGACATAACAATCAAACCGGTAAAGGACATAAAAATCATAAACCACAGAACAGGCCTTACAGAACCGGTTAAGAAGGTGTCGAACATATTGGTAAGCTGTTCATGGTTTTTACCAATGAGGTTTCCGCTGGCCGACTGGTAAATGTATTCAAGTGTCCAACCCGACACAGCCGTATAAAAAGCAAGAATCATAAAGGCTGCAACCACCCCCATAAGTCCTATCAGAAACCAGGGCTTTTTTGGAGCCAGGGTTTTGAAGGCGCCATAGGGATTCTTCTGAGCAGCTCTTCCTATAACAAATTCAGACATCATTACAGGAATACCAATAGCAAGAATTATTATAAGGTATACAAAAAGGAAGGCTCCTCCTCCATTTTCGCCGGCCACGTATGGGAACCTCCAGATATTACCCAGTCCGACAGCTGACCCGGCGGTAGCTGCTATTACTGCAAATTTTCCCGAGAAACTGTCACGATCAATTTTATTGCTGATACCTGCCATAGCCTTATGAGATTGAGGTGAATGCCTCTGCAAATCTTGTAAAACTTTTTACATAATACAAAAAAACCTCCGGGTTTTCCGGAGGTTTTTTAAAAATTAAAAGTACTTCTACAGTGTATTAATATTATTGAGATCAGTAAAAGCAACTTTTAATCGTTCAATTACTGCCAGTTCTCCTTCTCTTAACCACACTCTGGGGTCGTATTTCTTCTTGTTAGGCTTGTCGGCACCTTCAGGATTTCCGATTTGACCCTGGAGATAATCATGATTTTTAGCTTCAAAGGCCCTGATCCCATCCCAGAATGCCCACTGGGTATCGGTATCGATATTCATTTTAATAACACCATAAGAAACTGCCTCACGGATTTCTTCACGGGTTGATCCCGAGCCGCCATGAAATACAAAATTAACAGGTTTAGCGGCAGTATTGTGTTTCTTCTGAATGTATTCCTGTGAATTATGTAGGATTTTTGGAGTGAGTTTTACGTTACCGGGTTTATAAACACCGTGAACATTTCCGAAGGATGCAGCAATTGTAAAATTGGGAGAGATTTTACCCAGTTCTTCATATGCATATGCAACATCTTCAGGCTGAGTATATAACATTGAGTTATCAATTCCTGAGTTGTCAACACCGTCTTCTTCACCACCGGTAACACCCAGTTCAATTTCCAGAGTCATTCCCATCTTGCTCATGCGGGTAAGATATTTTTTGCAAATCTCGATGTTTTCTTTCAAAGGTTCTTCGGAAAGATCGATCATATGAGAAGAGAACAAGGGTTTGCCATACTTTACGAAATGTTTTTCGCCATAATCAAGCAAACCGTCGATCCATGGGAGTAATTTCTTAGCGCAATGGTCGGTGTGAAGAATAACCGGTACGCCATATAATTCAGACATCATATGAACATGCTTGGCACCAGATATAGAGCCGGCAATGGCAGCCTGCTGATTTTCGTTGGATAATCCTTTTCCGGCGTAAAATATTCCTCCGCCATTTGAAAACTGTATAATTACAGGGGAGTTAACCACTTTAGCTGCTTCAATTACAGCATTTATGGAGTTGCTGCTAACAACGTTTACTGCCGGAATGGCGAAACCATTGGCTTTTGCAATGCTGAATACCTTTTGCAGATCGCTTCCGGTTACAACTCCGGGTTTAACGACATCGAGAATTTTTTGTGACATAAGATTGTATTTAGAGTTAAATGTTCCGAATGTAAAACATGCAAATTTATAAAAAAATTAGTAAACCTGACAGGTTTATAAGACCTGACAGGTTTACTAATTTAAAATGGATAACCAATCCCAAGGTTAAGCACAAAATCCCCCCTCCCCAGCTTCCTGTTGCCAAATACCCATTTCTGTCCGCTTTCATAAACCGGATCGCGTGTTTTAATACCCAAATCGAAGCGAAATATAAAAAACGAGAAATCAAATCGTGCTCCAAAACCGGTTCCAACAGCTATATCCTTATAAAACTGGTTCCACTCAAAAAGAGCCCCTGCCCTGTCATCGTTTTTATTTATGGCCCATATATTCCCTGCATCAACAAACAAAGCGCCCTCCAGTAACCAAAATAATTTGAAGCGGTATTCCAAATTTGCTTCAAGCTTTATATCAGCTGTCTGGTTTGCGTAGGTACCTTTTACCGTTTCTTTATATGAGCCCGGACCCAGACTCCTCACCTGCCATGCACGTATACTGTTGGCACCTCCGGAAAAATATTTTTTCTCGAAAGGCAGTGCAGTTGAATTATTGTATGGCAGCCCGGCTCCCGCAAAAAAGCGATATACAATACTGTTGTTCTTGTCGAGAACATTATAAAACCTGTAATCAATATCTCCCCTTATATATTGCGCAAAACTGGTATTAAACAATTCATAAGCGCCTCCAACCTTTTCCGCCCCACTTGTGCTATAAATTGAATACAAAATATTACCCGCCGATTCAGCATTCAGCTTCAGATAAACAAAATCCTGGGTTTTCTGAAGATTCTGATTTGTAAAGGTCATGCTGTAGCTGGTAACGGAAACCAGATGAGGCTGATAAGAATAGAAAATGTAAGTACCCTGCAGCCAGTCAATAAATTCCTGCGACTTATAAGGAATTTTCACCAGATTCAGTTCTATCGGATTTACAATATGGGTGACATATTTATTGCCCTTCCAGATATATCCGAAGGAAGCATTGGCAACAGTTCTTGTATAATCGGGCCTTTTCTGAAAGTTGTATGCAAGCTTCAGGGTTGTCTTAGGGTTGAATTTCTTAATAAATTGCTCTGTCCGGAAGGGAAGAAGGAATTTGGGAATATTCAGACTCGCTTCTGCTCCAAGCTCGACCATATTACCATAGCTTCCGGTGCTGGTCTCTTTCAGAGATTCAATAGCTCCCTTAATGCGAAAATCAAAATTCTCAGCCCCATGGAAAAGATTCCTGTGCTGATAACCGATATTACCTCCACCCCCAATATTACCTGAGGAGTTGGTTCCTTCCAGTTCAATATTATAGGATTGCAGCACAAAAGGAGACAATTGAATATTGCAGTCAAGTTGACGCAATGAATTATCGTTCTGATTTACCGGTTCTGTAAAATCAATGCTTACCTGTCGGAAAAGCTGCAGGGAAGAAAGATTCCTGTATGTCTGGTTTACATTGTTCAGATTGTACAATTCCCCGGGAAGTACAAAGTCTGAACTCAGCACAACACCAGGCTTGACATTCAGCTTCTGATTAAAAATAATGGAAATACTATCTCTTACCAGGGTATCGATCTTGTCGAGATATTCCGAGTTATTGATAATTGCCTGTCGAGGATCATAATTTGTAAAAATCGAAACACTGCTAATTTCATATTTCGGATGGGGAATATCTTCATAACTCCCGTCGACAGAATACTGGCGGAATTTCTTTATTCCCAGGGTAACATCTACACGATGACTCTGACGGGTACTGTCGGCCAAATAAAAGATATATTCCTTTGAAAAATTGTAGAAGCCTCGGTTTTTTAATAGTTTTTCCAGTCTCTCACGCTCTGCTGAAAGCACATCCACATCAAAATTATTATTTCGCTTAAGCAGGCAATTCAGAGTGTCTGGCAGAATATACTGAGCCAGATTTTCATCCTCAAATTTATATTGTATACTACTGATTTTATAGGGCTGGTTCAAAACAAGATTATAGGTAACTCTTGCCTTTTTCTTTTTATAGAGGATGGTATCGGTAACGACCGCATCATAATAGCCCTTATTTTTAAGGAAAAGATTAAGCTGACTGGCGGTCTTTTCTGTCTGGTAGACATCCAGAATAACGGGTTCTTCTCCAATAGTCCTTAATGAGCGATTCCACCAGTTATCTTTATCCTCCCGTGAAAGATTATAAACAGAAAGATGAAATTTAAGTCCAAGTATTTTTTTATTAGGCTTTTGTTTAATATAGGTGGCCAGCTCTTCCTCATCCAGCTTGCTGTTGCCTGATTTTATCTGGTACTTGTCTAAAAGATATTTATCCTTAGGAACGTATTTTGTGCTTCCACACGAATATAACATCCCCACAGCAATAAAAATTACCGGCAGAATAGCTCTGCTAATACATAAACCAGATTTTCGGTTTTCCACCAATGAAAACAGGGATTTTATAATTTCACCGTAAATATACTTAACTTGATCCAAGTAATACATATTTTTGCAAATCGTCCTGAAAAAAAATCAGCATGCTATCCAACAATCAGATAAAAGTCTTATCCTCTCTCAAAACTAAAAAATACAGAGATATCCATCAGAAATTCCTGGCGGAGGGAGAGAAAATTGTCCATGATATTCTGCATTCACCTTCAAAGCTTTTCAGGATACAAAATCTTATTGCCAGCCCTGATTTCCTTAATTCATTACCCGCATCCGGTCTGAAATCTGTGCCCGAAATTACTGAGGCAAGCCCTGCAATATTGCAAAAGATCTCATCACTTAAAACTCCCAATAAAGCAATTCTGGTATGCGAAATTCCTGATTATCAGCCCGATTTTGTATCGATTTCAAAAGGATATTCATTATACCTCGACGACATTCGGGATCCCGGAAACCTGGGTACCATTATGCGAACTGCCAACTGGTTTGGAATGCATCATATATTCTGCAGTACAGAAAGCGTTGATGTTTACAACCCAAAAGTTATTCAATCCACCATGGGTGCCATATGCACGGTAAAGGTTTATTATATGGAACGTGAGGCTCTTTTGACTAAAATGGAAAAAATTGAGGACTACGCCTTAATTGGAACCTTGCTGGAAGGTGAAAATATTTTCACATCAAAGCTTCCCGGAAAAGGAATGATTGTATTAGGAAATGAATCGAAAGGAATCTCGGATGTCCTTATTCCCAGGCTCGCATTCAAAATTCATATTCCTGCAAGCTCTGCTGCAAGGGAACATTCAGAGTCGCTAAATGTGGCATCCGCAGCAGCAATTGTAATGGCAGAATTATCCAGAAAGAGCGAATCTTACTCGAAATGAAAGGAAAAGCCTACGATGTAGGAATTAATCCGGTCGATGGAAGAAATATAATCCTGGTTACTCTTTGAATCACGCACCAAAAGATCCAATAAACCAACTCCTACTTTAATTTCGGTAGCCAGCTTGAAAAAGGGAAGATACCAGTCAGCACCCACACCCATTTCATAATATATATCTCCGGGACGAAACCTGAGTTCATCCTGCTTTTTAGAGGCCATATCGTAACGATAGTTTACTCCACCTAAAATATAGGGGCGGTAATTATTCAGGCGTTTTGCACGGTATTTAATATCCAGAGGGAAGTCAAGGTAACTGGATTCTATATCCACCTTTCCAACGAAGCTTTTATCAATTGCATCGTAAAAGCTGATCCTGCGGGCACCAAAACTTATCCCGGGGAGAAATCTAAGATCCACATTGTCGGCGAGTTTCAGACTGGAAACAATCTGTACCTGGAAACCGGGCTGGGTAGAGCTAAGATCGGGAATTAAAACCGTTCCGGTGGTATTGCTCAGGGTTCTTTTAATACCAAGATCCATAGTATTTACACCAACTGAAAAACCAAAATGCAGAATTTTATTATCCACATCCGGATAGTTCCATGGTCGTTTAACCTGAGCCACGAGGGCTGCCGGAATACATAAAAAAATAAATATTTGTAAATACCTCTTCAATGGTCAGTGTTTAGGATTTAAATAACGATCAGCCTGCTAAAATAGTATATTTTTAAAAGCTTTCGCAAATTTTTTAAGATTGAATCCACTTCATAAAACTAATGATTACATCCTTTTTTCATGAAGGCAAACATTTGTTGTCTGTTTATTTTTCAGAAACGTAAAGACTGGCAATTCCCCCACTCAGTTTTTTATAGGTGGAGCTTTTAAAACCGGCATCAAGCAGAATCCGGCACATCTTCTCTCCAAAAGGAAAGGCATAAATCGATTCGGGCAGATACTGATAGGCCCGTGGATCAGCAGAAAAAATCCTGGCCATGAGAGGTAATATTCGTTTCGAATAAAAACTGTAGGCAAATCCCATAAAGCCCGATGGCTGAGAGAATTCAAGAATTAAAAGACTTCCTCCTTTCTTTAAAACCCTGTGCATTTCAGAAATACCCTTCCCCAGGTCTTCGTAATTTCTGACTCCAAAAGCAACCGTAACAAAATCAAAATGCTCATCTTCAAAATTAATCGCCTCCGAATCACCCAGCTGGAAAACTATATTGCTCTTCGCTTTTTGCTCCGACTTTCTTACTGCCACTTTAAGCATCTCTTCTGAAATATCAATTCCGGTAATACTTCCCGGATTAAGTCCTGAAAGGGCAAATGCCATATCTCCTGTACCTGTTGCCATGTCGAGGATTGACACATCCGTCATGGGAATTCCCGATGAAGCATTTAATCGCTTTACAGTTTTCACAAGCTTTCTTCTCCATCTTACATCGGTGTTGAAGGAAAGAAAATGGTTCAGAAAATCATACTTATCCGCAATGGCATTAAACATCCGGGTTACCTGCTCCTTGCGGGTTCCTGGCTGGTTTTCATAAGGCTTGATCAATTCTTTAGGCATTTATTATGGTGGGCAAAAATAAGAATTATATTTGTAATGTTGGAGAAGGAATTAGCTTTGGAGGTAACGGGGTTAAATGAGGTAACGAGGTACCGAGGTAACGGGGTTACGGGGTTACGGGGTTACGGGGTTGGTAATTTTTTTTGGAAAGTTAGTGAGGGATGTAGGTGGATAAACTAAAACGTGAAATGATGAATGCGGTTGTACATTTTGAATTGCCATATGAAATTGCTGAAAGGATTTCGAAATTTTATCGGGATGTATTTGGATGGAAATTGACCCAACTTGGTGAAGATATGGGTAATTACATTCTGGCTACAACAGCCGAATCGGATGCAAAGCCCGGGTTTCCTGCAGGAGCAATTAACGGAGGTTTTTTCCCTGTTAAAGCTGACTGGCCCGCACAATATCCTTCCATTGTAATTGGTGTAAGGAACATTCAGTCATCAATAGAAGCAATTAACAAGAATGGTGGAAAAGTCTTGGGAGAACCTATGGAAATCCCGAATTTTGGTCTTTATGTTTCCTTTCTTGACACCGAGGGCAACCGGAACAGCATAATTCAACCATCTAATATGTAATAATGATATTTCGAAAAATCAATTCAGAAAAAAAAGAGCTATTAAAATGTAACGAAAAGTTGCCATATTCTCACATTCAATAATAAATATTTTAAATCTTTAAATGATTCCAAAAACACCGTTACCTATTATCGTTACCACGTTACCCCCATCGGCCGCCAAAGGCTTGCCGACGGCGCGCGTTACTTCGTTACCTTTATCAAGCTGCCAGCAGCTACATTAAAGAAAAACATACTTAAACATCAATAATCAGGCAAAACTCCATATTAATTCAACATGAATAAAATAGCACTTATCACAGGAGCAACATCAGGAATAGGAGAGGCTACGGCCCTCATACTCGCAGAAAACAGTTTTGATATTATCATTACAGGTCGCCGCAATGATCTCCTCGATAGTCTGGAAAAGAAAATTACCAGCCAAACAACATCCAGGGTAAAAAAACTTTGCTTTGACGTGAGAAAGCTCACAGAAGTTAAAACTGCTTTATCCTCCCTCGAAACTGACTGGAAAAATATTGACATACTGGTTAATAATGCAGGCCTCGCCGTAGGCCTCAACCACATTGATGAAGGTGTTGTTGACGACTGGGAAAGAATGATTGACACCAATATTAAAGGACTTCTCTATGTAACTCGCGAAGTAAGTCCGGGCATGGCGGCACGCAAATCCGGGCACATAATCAACATTTCATCCATTGCCGGTAAGGAAGCCTACGAATATGGCAATGTCTATTGTGCCACCAAACATGCGGTTGACTCCCTGAGCAAAACCATGCGAATTGATCTTCTAAAATACCATATCAAAGTCACCAATATTGCGCCCGGCATGGTCGACACAGAATTTTCCACGGTTAGGTTTAAGGGGGATAAAGAAAGAGCCGACAATGTTTACAAAGGCCTTACTCCACTTTACGCTCAGGATATCGCAGAAACCATCCTGTTTGCGGTTTCCCGGCCTGCCCATGTTTGCATTAATGATCTGGTGATTATGCCTACTGCTCAGGCGGCGGCGACTCTTGTTTTCAGGGAGTAAAATACGGGGTAACGGAACGGGTAACGGGGTAACGAGGTAACGGGGTAACGGGGTAACGCGCGCCGTTCATACCTTCTACCTTCCAAATTCTACCTTCTAAATTCACCTCACCTCAAACTCCAGTCCCAGCTCGTCTGCAATTCCCTTTATCTCAACTGCCACCGAGTTGATCAGACTTATCCCATCCCTGCGTATTTCTATTTCCTTCAAACGTTCGGGTTCACCGGGGATTAAAACGCTGTCATGACCGGGAGTCGTGCTGGCATTTTTGAAGGTTTCGATCCACTCATCCATCTTGGCTTTGAATTCAGAAGCCGGTTGAAAAGCATCAATTCGCATGGCTCCGAAGAAATGGCCTGTCCCCTCTCCAACACTCTTTTCATTTGCTTTCAGGTTCGAAACGAAGGGTGGTACAAAAGGCCCAAAGTTTGCCCCGGAGAGGACAGCTGAAAATATATCTACAATTGCACTCAGGCAATATCCCTTGTGACTTCCGTGCTCGTAATCCCCTCCAAGAGGCAGCATGGATCCGCCCTGCCCCAGTATTGCCGGATCGTTACAGGGATTTCCATCTTTATCCTGCAAAAGTCCAAAAGGTATATCATCTCCTCTTTTTGCAGCAACCGTAAGCTTACCATTCGCAACCGGCGTAGTAGCAAAATCGGCAACAAATGGCGGATATTTACCTGCCGGAATGGCAACGGCAATTGGATTGGTTCCCAGCATCTTGCTTAAGGAAAACAGGGGGGCTACCAGGGGATTGGCATTGGTCATGCTTATTCCGATCATATCATGTTCCAGGGCCATCATGGCATAATATCCGGCAATACCGTAATGGTTGGAGGCGCGGGTTGACACCCATCCCGAACCACATTGCCTGGCTTTTTCAATGGCAACTTTCATGGAATAGTGAGCAGCAATCATCCCTATGGCCCTGTCGGCATCAACAACAGCAGTACTGGGCGTTTCATGGACGATCCGAATATCCGGACCGGGATTAATTCTCTTCTCCTTAAATAGCTTATAATAATCGCGGATGCGGATTATTCCATGGGATGGTATCCCCCTTACCTCTGCCGATAAAAACAGATCAGCACACAGGGCAGCCTCTTCAGCATTGCATCCCATTTTGGAAAAAACATTCTCAGTAAATTTCTGAAGGTATTCGTAACTGTACATTTTATTCTTTTTAGATCAGGTTCATCCTTTTTCCGGCTCATAAAAACGCGTTTTCTCCGAATCAAAGGGAATGCAAATATAACATTTTAAGGAATTACACTAAGGGATGACAGGCATTATAAAAATCCCTGTTTACGAATAAAGTTCAGGTATTTTTCAGAAAAAAATTCGTTGTCATTTTTGGTATAACGTTTATCTGTGAAGATTTGCGCGAGTGTCTCCAAACCATTTATTTTCAGAAGCTCGGCAGTCTGGGCAGATTCTTCCCTTTCCTTATAAATTCTGTCGATATCCTCACTGCTAAAATTTTTATACTTCTCTTTATGCACAACAGCATCCATGGGTAATCTTTCAGTTAAAGGAACCTCTCCCTCGGGGTATCCCATTACAATGGCAGCAACAGGAACCACTCCAGCCGGAAGCTCCAGTATGTCGGAAATCAGGTCGGCATTGTAGGTTGCCGTTCCCAGGTAACAAATACCCAGACCCTGCGATTCAGCCTCCAGGCAAACATTTTGAGAAGCCAGCAATGCATCAATGGCAGCGGTAAAAAATGACAGAAAATTATCGTATCCCGGCTTTGCATCCCTCTGTCTGCACCATGTATTAAAACGGTTAAAATCGGCACAGAATGTAATATGTACAGGGGCGGTTTTAACCATGTCCTGACGAAAATGTGCCTCCCAAAGTTTTTCTTTTAAAACCGGGTCGGTGGTAACCACCATGGAGTACACCTGCATATTTCCTGTGGTTGATGCACGCGTTCCGGCCTTCAGTACTGAATCTAAAACCTCTCCGGAAATAGCATCCGGCCTGTATTTTCTAATCGATTTATGGTTCTTTATAGCTTCTATCATGCTTCAGATTTTTGAATTGCAAGTATAGCAAATCCGCCTGAAAGTTATAATGCCGGCGAGCATAATCTGGTTCTGCAATTTACCGGGTGTTTTAGAAATGTGAGGGCAACTGACTAAAAACATCTTTTAACTACAGAATTATCACAAAACAATTCCTAATTTAAAGCCGCCAAAAAAAAACCTGATATCATGAAAAACAGAAGATCACTATCCTTCCTTGTTATTGCATTGCCTATTCTTTTCACATCCATTTCTTCGGATTTATTTGCAAAAGAAAAGCCAACACTACCTGTCGATACTCTAAAAAGCAGCACCTTCAGTGGATTAAAATTGCGAAGTATTGGTCCGGCCTTCACTTCAGGACGAACCGGTGCTTTGGCAGTTAACCCCTCTGATCCCACCGAATATTATGTGGGTGCCGCCTCAGGTAATGTCTGGAAAACAACCAATTCAGGAACCACTTTTGAGCCAGTTTTCGACAACTATGGTTCTTATGCCATTGGCTGTATTGCCATCGATCCGAAAAATCACAATGTGGTCTGGATTGGGACCGGTGAAAACCACCACCAGCGTGCCATGGGTTATGGGGATGGGATCTACAAATCACTCGACGGAGGAAAATCATGGCTTAATATGGGACTTAAAAACACTCGCCAGATCGGGGCTATAATTGTTGATCCCGACAATTCCGAAGTAGTTTATGTTGCGGCAGAGGGTTCACTCTGGGCTTCCAGTGAAGATCGCGGACTATACAAAACGACGGATGGAGGAAAAAACTGGAAAAAGGTGCTGAATGTGTCAAATGAAACGGGCATAAACAATATCATCATGGATCCGGTTGATCACAATGTGATTTTCGCAACCAGCGAACAAAGAAGGCGCCATGATTTTACGAACATCGGGGGAGGTCCAGAATCGGCCCTCTACAAATCAATTGACAAGGGAGAAACCTGGAATAAGATCACCAAAGGCCTGCCTTCAGCAGATATGGGCGGCACAGGTGTGGATATATCCCCGGCAGATCACAATATTATGTACCTGATTGTTGAAGCGGCTGATAATCAGGGAGGATTTTTCCGATCAACCGACCGTGGCGAATCATGGGAAAAGATGAGCGATTACAATACGTCGGGTCAGTATTATGGCGATGTGCATTGCGATCCACTTGACGTTGACAAGGTGTACTCTCTCGAAACGGTTAGTAAGGTTAGTATGGATGCCGGTAAAACATGGAACCCCATTGGGAACGACAATCGTCACGTTGACGATCATATACTTTGGATAGATCCCTCGAATACCAGGCATTTCCTGATTGGAGGCGACGGGGGACTTTATGAAACCTACGATGGCGGAAAGAAATTTATTTTCAAAAGCAATCTGCCGGTTACCCAATTTTATCGCGTAGGCACTGATAATGACCTCCCCTTTTATAATGTTTACGGGGGAACTCAGGATAACAACACCTTTGGGGGGCCCTCGCAAAACACCAGTTATGCCGGTGTTTCAAGCGAAGAATGGCATCCTGTTCTCGGGGGAGACGGTTTCTGGGTCCAGCCTGACCCCTCTGATCCAAATATTGTATACTGCGAATATCAATATGGAAACGTTTACCGCTACGATAAAAAATCCGGGGAAGAGCTTTACATCAAACCTCAGCCCGCAGAAAATGAACTCACCTACAAATGGAACTGGAACACACCTATGGTCCTGAGTTCTCATTCCAATACCCGGCTGTACATGGCTGCAAATAAGGTTTTCCGTTCCGACGACCGTGGCGAAAGCTGGAAGGTTATTTCGGGGGATATAACCTCGCAAACAGACCGGAATACCTGGCCCGTAATGGGGCATTTCTGGAGTTCTGATGCGGTAGCAAAAGATGTTTCCACCTCATTGTGGGGAACGGCAGTTTCCTTCGCTGAATCTCCGGTAAATGAGAACCTCCTTTTTGCCGGAACCGATGATGGTGTGCTTTCCATTACCGACGATGGCGGAAAAACCTGGAGAATGGTAAAATCATTTCCGGGAATCCCTGAATACACCTACATCAGCGATATTCTGCCATCCAGGCACGATGAAAATATTGTATATGTTAGTTTTGACAACCATCAGCGCGATGATTTCAAACCCTATGTGCTGCAAAGTTCCGATAAAGGTAAAACCTGGAAGTCTGTATCTGCTAATCTGCCTGAAAGAGGCTCTGTACATACGCTTGAACAGGATTACATAAGCCCTTCACTCCTCTTCGCCGGAACAGAATTCGGTATATTTTTCAGCATTGATGGTGGCGTGCAGTGGGTCCAGCTTACAGAAGGAATCCCTACCATTCCCGTTCGTGATATTGCTATTCAGAAAAGAGAAAATGATCTGGTGCTGGCAACATTTGGCCGGGGATTTTTCATTCTTGATGATTACAGCCCCTTACGAATACTCGCGGAAAACCGCGACATTTTAAAGATGGACTCTTACACTTTTCCCATTCACGATGCACTTCTTTATTTGCAGACCGGCGGAAAATATGGTCAGGGTGCAACCTTGTTTACTGCTCCAAATCCACCCTTTGGAGCCTGTTTTACTTATTTTCTGAATGAGTCTCCAAAAACCCTCAAACAAATCCGGAAAGAAAAAGAAAAAGAACTCTTCAAAAACAAAAAACCTATACCTCAGCTAAGCTATGAGGAAAGGAATACAGAAGACAACGAAGAGCCGCCTTACATACTTTTTTCAATTTTTGATGAACAGGGAAATCTGGTGAGGAAGATTAACAGTTCTCCTAAGAAAGGGATAAACAGGCTTAACTGGGATTTACGGTATGAAAGCACCTACCCTGTGAACCTGAAGGATAATAAATACAGTCCGCTTTCACCTTCACGGTCTGGTGTATATGCCGTACCGGGAAATTATAAAGTAACAGCAGAACTTATTGTACGGGGAGAGTCGAAACCCCTGGGTAAACCGGTCAGCTTCTCAACTGTTTCCCTGAATAATTCCACTCTTCCTGCGGCCAATAAGGCAGATTTGCTAGCATTCCAGAAAGAAGTTGCCGCACTTGCCGGATCTCTCACAGGAATTACCAGAGAAGCCGGTGAAAGGCTGTCAGATGTGCAAAAAATCAGACAAACCCTGCTGCAATCGCACCTTTCCACTCCTGAAATGGAAAATTCAGCCCGTAAAATTGAGTCAGGACTTCGCGATTTGCTATATACAATTTCAGGTCCGGAACCTGCCGCCAGCTGGGAGGAAATAACACCCATACTCCTTCCTGCCGAACAACGAATGGGCTTCCTTACTGAGTCGTCCTTCTCTTCAACGGCTCCGGTAACCAAATCGCAACGGGATGCTCTTGAAATCCTTAACAGGCAGGTGCCACAATTCCGTGACAGACTGGCTTCCATTATAAGTGAAATAGAAATCTTACAGAAACAGATGAGCGACAAAGGAATGCCATGGACATCGGGAAGGCTCCCGGCTATTAAACAATAGTTTCGAAGTCTGAAAAATTGCGATTGCCACCACCCGGTTCATGAATTTGATATATATTGCAGGGAGATAATGAAAATCTTATCTCCCTGCAATTTTTATTTATGAAAAAGATTATCCTGAGTCTGTTTGTAGCAGCATTGATGCACACTCCCTTAATGTCCCAATTTTCCCGTCAGTCATGGGACAGCCTAAATAAGTTAAGTGCTTCCGATCATCTGCAAATGATGAAACAGCTTAGGATAGACTCCCTTCGTCCGGGTCCATCGGGAAATCCTGCTGCAGCAAATGCTGCAAACAGCGATGAGTCGAAAGCCACCACTTATACCTCTCTACCCGATCCGCTGGTTTTCAAAAACGGAACACCCGTGCAGGATTCTGACGATTGGCAAAAGCGTCGTCTTGAAATTCTTGAGGATTTCAGCCATGAGGTTTACGGTTATATCCCGAAAAACCTGCCTGCGGTAAAATGGGAAATCGTCAGTATAAAGGACAGTCTTATTAATTCTATTCCGGTTTTAGTAAAAGAATTGCTTGGTAAGGCTGATAATTCATCTTTTCCCGACATTAAGGTAGAGATACAATTAAGTCTTACGATACCCAGAATGATAAAAGCGCCCATACCGGTAATTATGGAGTTTGGCTTTAATTTTCCTCCCGGCTGGAAGATGCCGCAACAAAACACGAATGAACCAGGCTGGCAGGAGCAATTGTTAAGCCATGGCTGGGGATATGCAATTCTGGTTCCAACCAGTTTTCAGGCAGATAATGGTGCCGGGCTCAGGGAGGGAATCATCGGACTTGCTAACAAAGGGGCTCCGCGCAAACCCGATGACTGGGGCACCCTTCGTGCATGGGCATGGGGAGCCAGCTGTGCCATTGATTATTTTGAAACTGATAAAAACGTTGACCCTAAACGCATTGGAATTGAAGGATTGTCGCGGTACGGAAAGGCAGCACTCGTTGCCATGGCCTATGAGCCCAGAATTGCTATCGGTTTTATTGGGTCATCCGGTGCCGGGGGAGCCAAAATTCTGCGCAGGAATTTTGGAGAGCAGGTGGAAAACCTTGCTTCTTCGGGTGAGTACCATTGGTTTGCCGGAAATTTCATCAAATACGCGGGTCCTTTAACGCCCAATGATTTACCTGTTGATGCCCATGAGCTTATAGCGCTTTGTGCTCCCCGGCCTGTATTCATCTCAGCAGGCTCGGCCTCTGTTGAAGGTACCTGGGTTGATGCGAAAGGAATGTTTTTAGCGGGATTATATGCCGAACCGGTGTATCAAATTCTTGGCAAAAAGGGCTATGGTATTAAAGATTTTCCGGCTGAAGAGACAACACTTATTGACGGGGATATTGCTTTCCGTCAGCACAACGGAGGGCACACTACGGGTCCCAATTGGCCTTATTTCATTCAGTTTGCAGAAAAATATTTTTCGGATCCGCCTAAATAGATTGCCGGAGTTAAGAATTTCCAAAAACGAACCACCCCATTTTATTTTTGAGTTAAAGCAGTATGCAATCCGACCGGGTTTGTATCTGTCTGCAGTATAGTGACTTAAAGTTAAATCTAAACATGCACAATCATGAAATCAAATGTAAAACTGGAACATGGAATTCATCAGGGAGAGGAAGTAATTTTTCTTCATTCGCAAAACGAGTACACAGTTAAAGAAGCCTTTCGAAAAACAGGAATTGCTAAGTGGAGTCAATCAAAGCAGGTATGGTATATTCCTGTAGTTGATTACGACCTTTCATTATTATTTAAATGTTTAAGGGGATTGGCATATATCGATTTCAGCAAAATTGACAGACAAAAGGTTAGAGCTATAAAGAATGAAAAGCTTTATATGGAAAGGACAGCAAGAGAATCCGGGAACAGTTTTGAAGAAAATATGTCAGCATCACGGCAAATTACACCAGAAGTTGAACATTCCCTTCAAAAATTAAAATCCTGGATGATACATAAACGATACAGTGATTCAAGTATAAGAAGTTATTACGAAGCAGCGAAAGCCTTTTTCTTTTTTGTAAGTCCAAAGCCCTTGCACGAAGTAAATAATGAAGACATGGTCAGGTTTGTAAATGAATATATCCTTAGGAGAAAATTGAGTTACACTTTCCAGAACCATGTAGTTAATGCGGTTAAGATATTTTACCGTGAGATCGAAAAGAGCCATTTTGATGTTGAGAAGTTTGAAAGGCCCAGGGTTGAGCATAAGCTTCCCAATGTGCTCAGTAAAAATGAAATATCGGCAATCTTAAAGGCCCACATTAATTTAAAGCACAGGGTAATGTTGAGTCTGATCTATGCCTGTGGCTTGCGCAGAAGTGAATTATTGAATCTGAAGCCGAATGATATTGACAGTCGCAGGGGACTGTTAATCATACGCCAGTCGAAAGGAAACAAAGACCGGGTTGTGCCCATTTCTGAGAAAACGATTTCCATGTTAAGGGAATACTATTCATTTTACAG
>JACJXF010000015.1 GCA_020636775.1 Bacteroidales bacterium | reverse complement strand
CCGTTACCCCGTTACCCCGTTACCCCGTTACCTCGTTACCTCGTTACCCCGTTACTCCGTTACTCCGTACCCCTCCCAAGCACCTCATCCAGCTTATCCCGGAAACTCCCTGAATTCCAGTTTGCGGCACCCTTTTTATTTACCAGAATCTGTCCTTTTCCTGAAATAAGGATACTGGTTGGAAAAGTACCCACATTAAAAATGCCGGTTCCTGCTGATTTCTGGAAATATACAGGAAGCTTATAATCATTTTCCTTCAGATAATCCAAAACTTTTGTTCTGGATTCATTGGTAATAAGAAACATAGGAAGCCTGTTTCCATAGGTATCATGAAGTTTCTGGATTGAGGGCATTTCTGCACGGCAGGGAGGACACCAGGTTGTCCAGAAATTTACCAGGATAGTCTGGCCAGTAAAATCGGACAGATTTACCTGATTCCCGTCAATATCTTCTAATAAGAAATTCATTTCCGCGGCGGATACCTTTTCAGTTCTTGCAGAATCGATTACTGTTGGCCTAATCATGGTAGTGCGGATAATCAGGCTGGTAACCTTTGTGCGGGTCGCGGGTATCAACAGGGAAAGTATCAGTGCATAAAATAATATATCGGTAGTTATACCAAACCAGCTTTTGGTTTTGAAATATTTAATGAAGTAGTTTTTTATTTTTTCCATAAATTGTGATATTGAAAAGTTTTAACTTTTGTAGGCTGTTGAATTTATTTCTGATTAACTTTCTTAAGTATCAGACCGTTTTCACTCTTTTCAGCTCTGATCACAAAAGAAAATCGACTAAGTTCAAGGCAAAGTTCAAAGTCTGACGAGGGAGAGAATTCCTGCTTTCCATCCTCAAAGAACCGTCTTCCGCTGGTTTCTCTTATAACTCGTTTTGAAAATTCAAAATTGTTTTCCCTGTCTTCCAGTTCATTTTTAATATATTCAGCACAAAAATTATCTTCTTCTGTTTCTCTTTGTGCGGAATATCCCATGCAGACCAGAGAAACCTCATTGGGATTTGAAGAACGTATGTAGTTAACTATGGCACCGGCATTAACAAAACTGCCTGTTAATATTTCAGAAGCATTTATTGCATTTACTAGGCCCTGAGTACCCGCACTGGTGGTATGTACAAGGGTCTTTCCTCTGAAATCCTCATTCAGAATATGCGTAGGGGAGTTGCCAAAATCAAAGCCGGGCATTTTGTTTTCATTTCGTTCACCGATTAATATATAGTCCGGATTTGCTTCCTTCAAGGCATAAGCCAGCTTAATGTCGCCAACCGGAATGATTCTATCAGCTCCCCGGTCAAAGGCATAACATGCAAGCGAGAAGGCCCTGAACACATCAATTATCACGGTTAATCCCTTTGCCTCCCTGGCTCCCTCAATCATCTGAAGAATGCTGATATTCATGGTATTTTGTTGATTGCGTGATTTTACATTTATCCATTAGGAACAGATCGACCGTAACGTTCGTGACGTCCGTAACGACCGTAACGTCCGTAACGTAATGGCCGTAACGTCCGAAACAATTCCTTCCACCGCCCAAATATACTCCATTCCACCCATTAAAACGCCTGCAAAATATTCACTTCTCCAATATTCCTTTATATTTGTATGAGCTTTAATATTTTAAGTAATATGATTCAGAAAACAATATTGTTTATCAGGGAAGGGATATGGAAAACCCCTCTTCATGACAAATCAAAGCGATATTCATTTCTTATCCGGCAGATACGAATCATTCTGCTGGCTTTCCGTGGATTCATGGAAGACCGCGTAAGCATGCGCGCATCGGCCCTTACTTTCTACACCTTATTATCAGTTGTTCCCATCGCAGCCATGGGTTTTGGGGTAGCAAAGGGATTTGGTTTTGATGACAAAATGGAAGAATTTATAATCGCCAATTTCAAAGGTCAGGAAGAGGTAATGAATTATATTATTAATCTTTCTTACACGGTTCTGGAAGATGTTAAAGGTGGATTGCTGGCCGGAATCGGACTGGTGGTACTCGTCTGGTCGGTAATGCAGGTCTTAACCAACATCGAAAGCTCATTTAATGCCATCTGGCAGATTAAAAAACCACGACCATTTTTCCGGAAGCTTTCCGATTACCTTTCAATAATGCTGATTGCACCCTTACTGATCATACTATCAGGAAGTGCCAGTGTATATATATCAACTCAGCTGGGCTCAGTAGCTCAAAACGTTGAAGCTATTAAAACAATTTCCACTTTTGTAGAGTATTCGGTTCGCTTTCTCCCCTATACCATAATGTGGATCTTATTTACCCTGGTATATATGATTATGCCGAATACCAAGGTGAATTTCAAGTACGCCCTAATTGCTGGAATTATTGCAGGAACTGTTTTTCAGGTAACCCAGTGGGGATATATACATTTCCAGGTAGGGGTTTCAAAGTACAGCACCCTGTATGGTACCTTTGCAGCATTGCCCTTGTTTCTTGCATGGCTGCAGATTTCATGGCTCATAGTATTATTGGGGGCAGAAATCTCCTTTGCATATCAGAATATTGAGAATTATGAATTTGAAGCAGGAAGTCTGAATATCTCCAACCATAATAAAAAGCTTATCTCTCTTTTCCTTATGAGAAAAATTATCAAAAATTTTCAGGAAGGAAAGGATCCTCTTACAAGCTCCCAGTTAAGTCAGGAGCTTGGAATTCCAATGCGACTTGTACGAGACATGCTTTACAAACTTGAGCAGGCTAAGCTGATTAATGAAACCGTAACCCTTGAACCAAGGGAAAATGGATATCAGCCAGCATTGGATCTGCAGGTTATTGACATAAGGATGGTGTTGGATCGTCTGGATGCAGTTGGAACCGACCAGATTACAGTAAATGAAACTGAAGACTGGCTGAGGCTTTCAAGCATAACTGAAGAACTTATGGTTTCCATGAAGAAATTGCCTTCTAATGTATTATTGAAGGACCTTTAAATTCTTTGTATTATGGAATGAATACTTTCAAATTGATAGTATTTTGGGTGTCTCTGTTTAATTTCTTAAAAAAACAGGGCTGCTTTTTGAAATTTTAAAATTAATTCCTAATATTGCAGCATAATTACAAAGAGAATGGCAAGTAAGACTGCATACAACGCATTTGGACATCACCATCATCATGGTATGAATGGCTAGATTATGCAGGTTCTGTAAACACTATAAAAACAATTATTAAAAGGTTTGCATATTCTGCAAACCTTTTTTTTTTACTTTAAATTATGGAAAAAATAAAAGTTGCAATTCAAAAATCAGGTCGCCTTAGTGAACAGTCCATAGGACTTCTGAAGGAAGCCGGTATATCTCTTACAAACGGCGAAAGAAGACTGGTTTCACTGGCTTCCAATTTCCCTCTGGAAATCCTTTATCTTCGCGATGACGATATTCCGCAGTATGTTGCTGACAACGTCGCCGATATAGGAATTGTTGGGGAAAATGTAATTCTTGAGAAAGACTATCCGGTGGATACCATACTAAAGCTTGGATTTGGTAAATGCAGGCTTTCACTGGCGATTCCCAAAACCGAGGAATACGCATCTGCTTCCTATTTCAATGGGAAAAAAATAGCTACTTCCTATCCGGGAATTCTGAAAAAGTTCCTCGATTCAAAATCAATTGATGCGGAAATTCATGTCATTAGCGGCTCTGTTGAGATTGCCCCGGGAATTGGCCTTGCCGATGCTATTTTTGACATTGTGAGCTCAGGAAGTACGCTTATCAGTAATGGATTGAAAGAGGTTGAGGTAGTTGCCGGCTCTGAGGCAGTGATCATTGCAAACGATCAGATGACTCCGGCAAAAAAGAAAATTCTTGAAAAACTGCTCTTCAGAATTAAAGCTGTTCAGGCTGCCAAAAGCAATAAATACATTCTGCTTAATGCACCCAACGAAAATCTTGACAGTATCATTGCAACAATCCCCGGAATGAAGAGTCCGACAGTAATGCCCCTCGCAGAACCCGGATGGAGTTCGGTACATTCAGTTCTAAAGGAAAATGAATTCTGGGAGATCATTGACAAGCTTAAAGACCTTGGAGCCCAGGGAATTCTGGTCATACCGATAGAAAAGATGATTGTCTGAGGCAAACAGCTCTGAATAATACTATTTTCATCATTCAATTATAGAAAAATGCAAATTATTAAATACCCTGAAAAATCCCAATGGAAGGAGATTCTCTGTCGACCTGTTCTCGACCTTAGCTCCCTTTATAAATCCGTTGATGCGATTCTGATGGATGTGAAGGAGAGGGGAGATAAAGCTGTTATTGATTATTCATGGCAGTTTGACAAAGTCAGGATAAAGGAAATAGCCGTTAGTCATGAAGAAATCATATCTGCTTCTAATGCCGTCAGCGGTGAATTGAAGAATGCAATACAAATCGCATCTGCAAACATTAAAACCTTTCACCAGGCACAGGCACAGACTACTTTGGAATCTCAACCCTCACCGGGAGTAAGGTGCTGGCAGAAAAGTGTTGCCATAGAAAAAGTAGGCCTGTATATTCCCGGTGGAACCGCACCCCTGATTTCTACTGTGCTAATGCTGGCAATTCCCGCATCCATTGCTGGTTGCAGGGAGGTAATCCTTTGTTCTCCCCCGAATCTGGAAGGTAATATTCACCCGGCAATTTTATATGCTGCAGATCTCAATGGAATAAATAAAATTTATAAGGTTGGAGGAGCTCAGGCTATAGCAGCTATGGCCTATGGAACAGAGACGATACCCGCCGTTTTTAAGATTTTCGGACCGGGAAATCAGTACGTTCAGGCAGCAAAAGCAAAGGTAAGTATTGAGAATACCGCCATTGATATGCCTGCCGGACCTTCTGAACTTGCCGTAATGGCCGATGATTCTGCCGTACCGGCATTTATAGCCTCCGACCTGTTATCGCAGGCAGAGCATGGGGTTGATAGCCAGGTTCTTCTTGTTACAAAATCAGAAAAGCTGATTAATGAGGTTGAGAAAGAACTGCAACTGCAGCTGGCTAAGCTCCCCAGAAAGGCTATTGCATCCAGGGCACTCGAAAACAGCAGGATGATTCTTCTGAGGGACGAAGATGCCATGGTAGAAATTATAAATGAATATGCACCTGAACATCTTATAATTGCGACAGAAAATTATTCCCGACTTGCAAACAGGATTGTGAATGCCGGTTCGGTCTTCCTTGGGAACTATTCGCCTGAAAGTGCCGGTGATTATGCTTCAGGAACAAATCACACTCTTCCGACAAACGGTCATGCCAGAGCCTACAGCGGGGTGAATCTCGATAGTTTTATGAAAAAGATCAGCTACCAGGAATTAAGTTATGAAGGTCTTAAGGAAATAGGCTCTGCCATTGAAACACTTGCAGAAGCCGAACAATTGCAGGCTCACAAAAATGCTGTATCCATTCGTTTAAGCAAATCCCCGAAATATTAAAACCATGGCTAATATTAATGTAAACGCAATCACACGCGAAAATATACGGGCAATGAAAGCCTATTCTTCCGCCAGGGATGAGTTTCAGGGGGAAGCAAGTTGTTTTATGGATGCAAACGAAAATCCTTACAATTCGCCTTTAAACCGCTATCCCGATCCGCATCAGAGAATACTGAAAAAGGAAATTTCCCGACTTTACAATATTGATGATTCAGGAATTTTTCTCGGAAATGGCAGCGATGAGGCAATTGACTTACTTTTCAGGGCTTTCTGTATCCCCGGAAAAAGTAATGTCATCTCCATGGATCCATCCTATGGGATGTATGAAGTATGTGCCGCCATTAATGATATAGAATTCCGTAAAGTACTGCTCAGGAATGATTTTAGTCTGGATGCCGATGCCATACTTGCGGCTGCCGATGAAAACAGCAGGCTTGTATTTCTTTGTTCTCCGAATAATCCCAGTTCAAACCTGCTTGACAAAAATTCGATTTTGAAGATCGTCAGAAATTTCAAAGGAATTGTTGTACTGGATGAGGCATATATCGACTTTTCGGGTTTTGAGGGAATGCTTCCTGAGGTAAAAAATAATAATAACCTGGTTGTTCTCCGCACCTTTTCAAAAGCATGGGGTATGGCAGGAGTAAGACTGGGTATGGCCTTTGCCGATAAAGAGATTATTGAAATACTGACCCGGATTAAATATCCTTACAATGTAAACCAGCTGAGTCAGGATATAATGCTGGAGCATATTAAAAAGAATGGGCTTAAAAACAAGTGGGTGGAAGAAATTGTTAAAGCCAGGAAATTCCTCGAAAAAGAGCTGCTGAAGATCGATGCTGTGCTTGAAGTTTATCCCTCCGACGCAAACTTTTTGCTGGTAAAGACAAAGGACCCAAAAAGAATTTATAATTTTCTGAAGGATAAGGGAATAATAGTTCGCGACCGGTCAGCTGTCAGTCTTTCTGAGGGTTGTCTTCGCATAACAGTAGGAACAGAGTCGGAAAATGACACTTTGCTTAAAGCGTTGATACAATATGATAATTTGTAAATCCACTATAAAAATTTAAGTCCGTAAACATGAAAAAAGTATTGTTCATAGATCGTGACGGAACGCTGATTGTTGAGCCTCCCAAAGACTTTCAGGTTGATAGTCTTGAAAAGCTGGAATTTTATCCCGGTGTGTTTCGGAACCTATATAAAATCAGAAATTATCTCGATTATGAACTGGCAGTTGTCAGCAATCAGGACGGTTTGGGAAGTAAGTCATTTCCTTTCAAAAATTTTAAGAAGCCAAACGAAAAATTTCTAAAAGCCTTTAAAAATGAAGGAGTGGAATTTGATGAGGTATTCTATGATCCAAGTAAGCCAGAAGATAACTCACCATCGAGAAAGCCAGGCACCGGGATGCTTGGAAAATATCTGGATGGAGATTACGACCTGGAAAATTCGTTTGTAATAGGTGACAGGATAAGCGATCTTCAGCTTGCCGCTAACCTTGGAGCAAAAGGAATTCTTATTGGGGGAAGGAATGCTGCGGCAGAAGTTAAATCAGCCAAACTGAATTCCACCTGTGCGTTAATAACAACTGACTGGGATGATATCTGGATATTTCTTTCAAATCTGCAAAGAAGAGCCCTAATTAAAAGAAAAACCAAAGAGACAGATATAAGCATAGACCTGAGGGTTGACGGAAAAGGTGAATGTGAAATATCCACAGGGCTTGGTTTTTTCGATCATATGCTCGAACAGATTGGAAAACACGCCGGCTGCGACCTCAGGATAAAGGTATCTGGAGATTTGCATGTAGATGAGCACCATACGGTTGAAGATACTGCCATCGCACTGGGTGAAGCCTTCCTGAAAGCCTTGGACGACAAAAAGGGAATGATGCGTTACGGTTTTCTGCTACCGATGGATGACTGTCTGGCACAGGTAGCCATAGATTTTGGCGGAAGAGCGTGGATTGTATGGGATGCTTCATTTAAGAGGGAAAAGGTTGGGGATGTTCCGACTGAATTGTTTTATCATTTTTTTAAGTCTTTTTCCGATGCTGCCCGCTGTAATCTGAATATTAAAGCCGAAGGAGAAAATGAACATCATAAGATTGAAGCAATCTTCAAGGCATTCAGCAGGGCAATCAGAATGGCTGTTACCCGCGATGCGATGAGCAATGATCTGCCCACTACCAAGGGAGTTCTCTAAATAAAACGATTTACGAATGAACGTAGCAGTAATAAAATATAATGCAGGGAACATTCAATCGGTAGGCTTTGCTCTCGAACGCCTGGGAGTAAAGGCAAATATTACCGATGATTTTGATTCAATCAGAGCGGCCGATAAAGTTATCTTCCCCGGAGTAGGAGAGGCAGGGTCAACCATGAAGTACTTAAAGGAAAGGGGAATTGATCAACTCCTTTCCGACTTAAAACAGCCTGTGCTGGGAATATGCCTTGGTCAGCAACTGATGTGCATGCATTCGGAAGAGGGAGATACTCCCTGCATCGGAATATTTGATGTGCCGGTTCTTCGCTTTCCTCCGGAAGGTAAGGTGCCTCATATGGGCTGGAATAATATTGAGGACGAAAAAGGAGATCTGTTTACAGGTCTTAGACCTGACAGGTATTTTTACTTTGTGCATTCATATTATGTTCCTCTAAACGATTATACATCAGCATCCTGCAATTATATTACCCGCTTCAGTGCTGCACTTCAAAAGGACAATTTCTATGCTACTCAGTTTCATCCTGAAAAGTCCGGCGATGCAGGCCAGCAGGTACTAAAGAATTTTTTGGAATTATAAATTTGACCGTTCACTTGAAGAAAAATGAAAGAAACATCTGCTTAAAACAATTTAGTAATCATGATCAATATAGTTCCGGCCATAGATATTATAGGTGGAAAGTGCGTCAGGCTTGAAAAAGGGGAGTATTCGAGCAAGAAAATCTATTCTGAAGACCCGCTTGAAATGGCAAAAACCTTTGAGTCGTGGGGTATCCGAAACTTACACCTGGTGGATCTCGATGGAGCAAAGGAGGGAAGGCCGGTCAATTTGGGGATATTGGAAAAGATAAGCAACAGGACAAAGCTTATTATTGATTTCGGGGGAGGAATACGTTCAGACAAAGATATCGAACTGGCCTTTGAATGTGGCGCATCCATGGTTAGCGGAGGAAGCATTGCTCATAAGAATCCGGAAGTTTTTCTAAACTGGCTTAATATCTTCGGACCCGATAAAATTATTTTGGGTGCCGATCATAAAAATGAGAAAATATCTCTATCAGGATGGCTTGAAGAGAGCAATACCAGTCTTTTTTCCTACCTCGAAAATTATATTCAGAAAGGCATAAGACAGGTAATCTGCACCGATATTGATAAGGATGGCATGTTGCAGGGACCCTCACTGGAGCTGTATAAAGGTATATTGTTAAAATGGCCTGGTTTGCACCTTGTTGCAAGTGGAGGCGTCAGCAAAATGAAAGATATTCTTGAGCTTGAAAAAGCGGCTGTTCCTTCCGTTATTGTTGGCAAAGCAATTTATGAAAACAGAATCAGCCCAAAGGAAATAAGGGATTTTCTGGCCGGAAAAATGAATGAAATTCACTAATTTATGATTGCTAAAAGAATTATTCCCTGCCTCGACATCAGGGACGGACAAACGGTAAAAGGTATTAACTTCCTGGATATTAAGGAGGTTGGAGATCCGGTTGAGCTGGGAGCCAGATATGCACGGGAGGGCGCCGATGAGCTTGTTTACCTCGACATAACTGCCACCCACGAAAAGCGCAAATTATTTTCAGATCTGGTTAAACGCATTGCTCTCCATCTTAACATACCATTTACTGTTGGAGGTGGGATCAATGAGCTGAGGGATGCTGAGAGATTGCTTTCTGCCGGTGCTGACAAGATTTCCATAAATTCCTCAGCTGTCAGAAATCCGGCTTTTATTGAAGAAATTGCAAAAGCATATGGCTCACAGTTTGTTGTTACAGCTATTGATGCCAGACTGGAAGCCGACGGTAAATGGTGGGTTTATGTAAATGGAGGAAGAATACGAACGGATAAGGAACTGTTTTCATGGGCCATGGAAGCTCAGGATAGGGGAACCGGGGAAATACTATTTACTTCCATGAATCATGATGGAACTAAAAATGGCTTTGCCTGTGAGGCTCTGGCTCATTTATCCGAAAACCTTACCATTCCTGTAATAGCCTCGGGAGGTGCAGGAAAAGAAGACCATTTTGCCGAAGTATTTACCAAAGGTAAGGCCGATGCCGCTTTGGCAGCAAGTATTTTTCATTTTAATGAAATTCCGATTCCGGTATTAAAAGATTACCTTCGAAAAAAAAATATCGTTGTACGCTAAGGATGAATTTATGAAACTGGATTTTGAAAAGAATATGGGGCTTATACCTGCTGTAATTCAGGATGTTAAGACAAATAAGGTACTGATGCTGGGCTTCATGAATGAGGAAGCGTATATGAAATCGAAGGACACAGGTCTGGTAACATTTTACAGTCGTACACGGAAGCGACTATGGACCAAAGGGGAAGAAAGCGGCAATTTTCTAAGGATTCAGGAAATCATTCCGGATTGCGATAATGATACCCTTCTGATTAAAGCTGAACCAACAGGACCGGTGTGCCACACAGGCGCCGATACCTGCTTCAATGAGAATAATTCGGATAATGTCTCATTTTTGCTTGAGTTACAGGACCTGATTCATAAGAGGAAACAGGATATGCCTCCTGACAGCTATACAACAAAGCTGTTTCAAAAAGGCATGAACAAAATTGCCCAAAAGGTGGGAGAGGAGGCTGTTGAACTCGTTATTGAAGCCATGGATATAAATGATGATCTTTTGCTTAATGAGGCTGCAGATCTAATGTATCACCTTCTTGTTCTGCTTTCAGCCCGTGACAAGGATATACGCGATGTGGTATCTGTTTTGGTTGAAAGGCACAGAAAGGAATAACTATAATATTTTAGCGCAAAAGAATTTAGTCAGATAATTAAAAATTTAGAATCATGAAGAAGTATTTATTTGGATCCTCAAGCCTTATGGCAATTTTCATTTTTCTGAGTCTTGCCTCCTGCAAAAATAAGACTGCCACTGCTGATTCAGAAGATTTCAATTTTGTCTTTATGACAGATATCCATCTGGAACCTGAAAGAAATGCAACAAAGGGATTTGAACAGGCGATGGATACCATAAACAGCCTGAATCCTGACTTTGTAATTACCGGAGGCGATCTGATTATGGATGCTCTGGCTGCGTCTTATGGCAGGGCTGACTCATTGTATAAACTATATCAGGAGGAAATTAAGAATCTTAAAATGCCCGTTCATAACACCATGGGAAACCATGAAATATACGGCATCTACAAAAAGAGTGGATCGAATATGGAAAATCCTGAATACGGCGAAAAAATGTTTGAAAACCGGATGGGAAAAAGTTATTATGCATTTGAACACAAAGGATGGAAGTTTATAATCGTGAATTCCATCGAAGATACCCATAAATCAGGATACATAGGATGGGTGGATAGTACACAGATGAGATGGATTAAGGATGAATTATCTGCAACCGACAAGAAAATGCCGATTGTTATTTCCACACATATTCCTTTTATAACTGCCTATGCACAGCGTTATGACGGATCTACCCTGAGGGCCGATTCGAGTCTGGTTGTTGCGAATTCGAAAGAAGTACTTGAGCTTTTTAAGGGATATAATCTGAAACTGGTTCTTCAGGGACACCTCCATACTATTGAAGATATTTTTATCGACGGTATTCATTTTGTTACCGGTGGAGCTGTAAGCGCAGCTTGGTGGCAGGGACCCAACAAAGGTTTTCAGGAAGGTTTTATGCTCCTGCATGTTCAGGGAGAAAATGTTAGCTGGAAATATATTGATTACGGCTGGGATGCGGAAAAGCAGGCCGGACAGGATTAAGCAAGCCTGACGCCCAGTACCATAATATCATCAACCTGAGGTAATAAGCCTCTCCAGGCTTCAATTTCTTCGTCAAGCAGCCATTTCTGCTTCTGCATGCTTTCGCTGTGAATCGAGAGGATGAAATCCCTGAACTGTTTGTACTTATATTTCTTGCCCGACTCTCCACCAAACTGATCTGCAAATCCATCTGAAAAAAGATAGATAATATCCCCTGTCTGACATTGAATGATGTTATTGGTAAACTCCCGCTTTTCAAGCAGATAACTGCCTATTTCCATTTTATCTGCTTCAACCACCATCAATTCTCCGTTTCTGATAATATACAGTGGATTATGGGCAGCTGAAAACTGCAGGGTGCCGGTTTCAGGTTCATAAATACAGAGGGAAATATCCATGCCATCGTTTGCCACCGTCTCGCTTTCTCCTCCCTGGTGCAAAGATTCACGCACTCTATTACGAAGCAGATTCAGAACCTGAGAAGAAGTACACTGATCCAGTGACTTCACAATATCGTTCAGAGCACTTAATCCCAGCATGCTCATAAAGGCACCCGGCACACCATGACCGGTGCAGTCTCCCACTGCAAAAAACTTATGTGTTTCATTTTTAGCAACCCAGAAGAAATCACCACTTACAATATCCCGCGGCTTATTAAGAATAAAATAATCTCCCAGAACAAGATCGAGCTGGGTTTTCGGTGGAAGAGCTGCTGATTGAAGCCTGTGAGCATAACGGATACTTGCCTGTATCTCATCTTTTTGTGCTTCTATCTTATCCCGCTGATCCTCAGCCATATCCCGCTGAGCTGCAATTTCTTCTTTTTGTGTCTCCAATTCTTCATTCTGATTTCTTATCTCTTCAGTCCTTTTATAAACTTCCACTTCAAGCTCTTCTTTGGCTTTATTCAGATTATACAGACGGATTCTGATGTACAAAAATATTCCGCTTACCAGCATTATAGCCATAAGCAGAATGAACCACCAGCGCATCCAGAAGGGAGGCGAAACTTTGAATGAAAAGCTCGACTCAGGAGAACTGAACCAGGTTTTCTGGTTCAGACTAACTTCGACTTTAAAGGTATAGTCTCCTGCAGGCAATTTTGAGTAGGTAAGACTCTGGTTTTGATTGAAATAATTCCATTTTAAATCAAAACCTTCCAGCATGTACCGGTATGTCAGAGCTTCAGGATTTCTGAACCAAATCCCGGTATATGCAAAGGTGAAATTATTTTCATTATACCTGAACCGTTTTTTGCTGTTTGAAATAGGAGTGGAGAATAATTTCTTTTCGGATAGAAAGACTCTGGGCGACTGCTTAATAAATTTGAGATACGCCGGATTATATTTAATTATTCCCGATTGAGTTCCTATCCAGATCTGTCCTTCTGAATCCGAATATACTGAATTTAAAATCGGATACTGATAGGAAAGTCCGGTGTTTTCACCAAATTCAAGAATAACGCCTTTTTGATACTGGTAAAACAAAAAACCGAAGTCAGAAATAACCAGCAGGTTATTATATTTATCAAAGATGATTGACTGTATATCTTTGAAAGCAATACCTTTTTTTTCACCAATTTTCTCAATACTGTCTCCGTTATAAACCAGCAAACCATCATCTTTGGTATTAAACCAGACCATACCTGAACTGTCGGTTGCTATTGAATAGAGTTGGGGAAATTTTTGACCATCTGTATCTAAAGAGTGTAAACTGTCGGAAAAAAAATAGGCGGGGTAACGCAATGTACCCGCTATCCATGTCCTTCCTTTGAGGTCAGTCCGGGTTTGATAAATGTATGATTTAGCAATCTCTTCATTTTGAATTTTGTCAAATCGGGATGATTTCATCAGAAATTTTGAGACTCCGCCACCAAAAGTTGAGAGCCATATTACACTGTCGTTACCTGAAATTGCACTTACATTATTATCACTGAGACCCTCTGCCACGGTGAATTTCTTATATTGGAGATTTTTAGGGTTTATCCTGTACACACCGTCTCCATAACTGCCTGCCCATATGAAACCTTTTTTATCGAAATAAAGAGAAATGAAATTAATACCTGTCAGGTTTAGAATATTACTCCATATAAACTGACCGGAATTATCCTGTATGCCCCTGAAAAGACCTGATTCGCTGCATACCCATAAATTCCCTTCATTTGTACTTGCAATACTATAAACCATCTCAAAGGGACTGCCGTTTTCTTTGTTAAGGAATTCGAAAACAGCAGGAAGGGCCTGTACAACTCCCTGATAACCTCCCACCCAGATGTTTTCTTCACTATCTTTTATTATGGCATTTATCCTTTCAGAGATCAAGCCTTGCTTTTGAGTGATTTTTTTATAATACGGTTTTTCTAAGCCCTTGGTAAGCTGGAGCTGCACTATGCCCTGCCTTTCAGTACTGATCCAGATATTATCTTCCAGGCTCATGACAAACCCTGTTATGGCACCATAATCCCAGCCGTCAAGGGTAGTAAAACTATTTTTTTTCGGATCAAAAATTATCAGTCCCATATCCTGAGTACCGGCCCATATCCTTCCGTCAGGTGAGGCTTTTAGCACTCTGACGATATTATCTGCCAATCCATCTTTCATTGAAAGTACACTGCATTGTCCTTTGCTGTACTGAGTAATTCCATAATCAGTTGCAAACCATAAGGTACCATCTCGCGCTACTTCAATATCATAAACATGATTATCTGAAAGACCGTCGTCAATATTCACATTGGTCAGATATCGTCCGTCATAACGGTACACACCCTCCTCAGATGTGGAAAACCATATAACCCCGCTTGAATCAAGGGCAATATCAGTGATCTTTTTTGTACCCATCCCTTCCTCAGGATTGAATTTCTCGATGGTGTTTCCGTTATAGATGCTGATTTCTCCATCCTCATGACCAATCCAAAGTCTTCCATCCTTATTTGAACCCAAAGCGGTAACATTGTTGGTTGCTAATCCTTCAACAACCGTAAAACGCACGTAATTAATTCCGTCAAATCGGAATAAACCATTATCGGTTCCAAACCACATCCATCCTTTGGGATCCTGAAAAACTACATTTACCGTATATTTCTCCTTACCCCTGAACAACTGATGTTGACGCAGCAGAGGAGTCTGGGCTTTTATCTCACCGATTGAGACCAGTATGATTAGAAATAAGATATATATATTTAAACGCTTCATGTAAAGCTATAAGGCTTGTTTAATTATTTGTATTTCAGCATTTTATTAAGATGAATCCTCCTTATTTTTTCAAAGGAACCAGTGTAAGGTTTATGCTGACTTTTATTTCCTCCGCAATCTTTTGATTGACAATAGATGGAATTGTAATATTATAATCCTCTAGGAAAACAGTAAATTCTGCATTGGCATCCATTTTTGAACTTCCAACAACCAGGCTGACTTTAATGATCCTGTCGTTTTCAACACCGTGAATATTGATTTTTCCTTTTGCCCGAACCTGATACTTACCGAGTTTCGATAAATCAATCTCTTCAATAATTTTTCCCTTAAAAGTCGAGTTGGGATATAATTCACTTTCCATGTAATCTTCATTAAAATGAACCCGCTGGAGACTACTGTTGAATCCCTCAAAGCTTTTAATAGGAAGGGAAAATGTAAATGACCTGTCGGAAAGGTTTAACACTCCTGAAAGTTTTGAAGATTCAGCCTTTATCATTTCCAGAGGGGCATCAGAAAGAAATTTTACATTACCATTCTGACAGGTATAAATTGAAGAAGGAATCTGCTCAGATGTCAGGACAAATACTCCGGACATAATCAGTAAAATTACCATTGCTATCTTTCTTGCTCTTTCCATCCTAGTATATATTTCTGGCTCTTTTCTTTCCGGGAAATACACGGTATATGTTAAATCCGAAATAAATATCACCGGCTGTCCATTCACCGCTTGTCTCTGTTATAAATCCGGGAGCAAACATTTGCTGTGAGTTTGTGAACTGTAATTGAAAAACATGCCCTCCGGTCTCCATATCAACACCAAACGAAAGTGAATTCATGAAATCATCGGCAGTTTTGCCGGGCAAGAGGTAAAAGTACTCAGCATTGACAGATATTTTTCTGCTGATTTTGTATCTCCCACCAAGACCCATAGCGAAAATATTGTTCTGATCTTCAGGAAGTGGGACCAGGTTTTTATGAATATAGGAGGGGCTTAGCTGAATGGATAGTTTCTGTGAAAATTTTCGGGCAATCAGCAATTGAGTCGCATATGACAATCTTGAGGAGAAGAGATTTTCTCTGGAAGGATCATCCCATTTCAAAGTATTTACATAGCTGCCAACGAAAACTGAAAGGCTCACAGGAATTGACTTAATTCCGGTTTGCTGCCTCAGAAGCCTTACTTTGATTCCGCCATCATAGGTTTTGTTAAAGCCATTTCTTCCAATGGAGAGAGAGGCAATATTTTTAATTCCGTATTCAAATCCAAAGCGGGTTGTAGCCTGATCAATTCCAAAGAAATCATAAATCCCTGAATTTATGGCCCCAAATCGATGCGATATGATAAAATGCAAATCACCGGCTCCGGGAACTTCAATGGACTGGCCATTAATTACTGTGGTTCCCTTAAAAGTACCCAGAGTATAGGTGGCGGTGCTGTCCTGAGAAATTCCTGCCAGGATTTCATCAAGATCCTGAGAAAAGGCTAATTTTCCACAAAGCAGAAAAATAATGGTACTTAGAGTAAAAAACTTATTCATAGATTTAGTTTTCCGGTGCTCCGTTTTCTATCCACTTATTTAATAACAATAATTCGCAATAAGGAAGTTTGCCTTCATTTTTCGGCATTTTAAAAGGCCCCGTATGGTTTATAGCTGCCTGAAGCCTGCCATCGTAAACCACCTTCAGTTCTTCCTCGTAGGTGTCGTGCCTGACTCCATTGTAGTTAAGCTTTTCATTATGACATCGCACGCATTTGTCCTGAAGTAATTGTTTGATATTGGAATTCCAGCTGATATGAGTAGTGTCGCATTCCTGATTACCATATAAATCAAGCTCATTATTATTTTCGCAGGATTGCTGCAAAAATGCAAATATTATTGTCAACACAACTGCAAGGAATAAGAGGTTTTGCTTCATTTTTACTATTCTGGCTTTAATGTAAATATAAAACAATTTGATGCATACTTCCAAACAGCCTGCAAAATGAACTATAAGCAGTATTCATTATGAAGTTTCCATTATCTGAATCCGTACCAAACCTGACTATTTTACATCCGGTTTCTTTTTTACCAGATATCGGCACGGTTTTCCGGCTTCAGATACATCTCAGCTTTTTCATTCAGTTCAAATGCATCGAAAAATTCCTGCATGTGACGCAGGGGTTCGTTTACCCTGAACTGACCCAGAGAATGCACGTCTTCTCTTGTCCTTCGAAGCATATCCTCAATGGTCATATTGCTTGCCCAGACATGGGCATATGCCAGGAAAAATCTCTGAGCAGGGGTGAAGCCCTCTTTTGGGTTTTCGGGGGGATTTTCTTCCCATGCCTTTCTTAATGCTGAATAAGCTATGTTCAGTCCGCCAAGATCGGCAATATTTTCTCCCAGGGTAAGTTGACCATTTGCCCTGGTACCTTCGTGAACTGTAAGTGAATCAAACTGATCCACCAATATCTTTGTCCTGACTTTGAAATTTTCCGCGTCCTTCTCCGTCCACCAATCCTTCAGATTTCCTTTGCTGTCATAATTCCTCCCCTGATCATCAAATCCATGTGTAAGTTCATGTCCGATAACCATTCCAATGGCACCGTAGTTAATGGCATCATCGCCATCGGAAAAAAAGAAAGGGGGTTGTAAAATGGCTGCCGGAAACACTATTTCATTACGGGTTGGACTGTAATATGCATTAACCGTTTGGGGAGTCATTCCCCATTCGTCCTTATCAACCTTTTTGCCAATTTTGTTAAGGTTGTAGAGATAGTTAAAATAATATGCAGTTCTGGTATTATCGAAATAGCCAGATGAATTAATGTTCAAACCCTCATAGTCTCTCCATTTATCAGGGTAGCCAATCTTTACATTTATGGCTTCAAGCTTATCTAATGCTTTACCCTTGGTTTCAGCACTCATCCAGCTGAGTTTCTCAATTCTTTCAGAAAGAGATTCTTTCAGGTTGGATACCAGATCAAGCATTCTTTCTTTCGATTCAGGAGGGAAATACCTGGCAACATATAACTCACCAATTGCCTCACCAAGTGCATGGTTTGCATTTGCCATGACACGTTTCCAACGAGGAAGAATTTTCTTTTTTCCTGAAAGGTATTCACCATAAAAATGAAAGGCTGCATTTACAAACTTATCAGACAAAAAATCGGAATTCTTGTTAACCAATGTCCAATGCATCCAGGCTTTTAAAGTTTCAAGTTCAGTTGTATCAATGAGATTGCTCAGTTCCTTGAAAAACACTGGCTGTGATACATTAATTTCTTTCAGATCATCAAGATGCAGGCTTTTAATCAGCTTTCTCCAGTCGAGTGCAGGACAGATTGCAATAAGTTCATCCACATCCATTTTATTGTATTGTTTATGTGGATCTCTTCTTTCCTGCCTTGTCATTGAGACTTTTGCGAGCGAAGTTTCGAAAGCCAGAATAGCTGTGGCATAATTCATGCAGTCCTTCTCAAATCCGGATAATTGCAGAATTTTCGAAATATGTTCCCTGTATTTTGAAAGTATGGCCTTTGACTGATCATCATCTCTCGTATAATAGTCTACATCTCCTAATCCGAGCCCTCCCTGCGAAATACTGGCCATAACCCACTCACTTTTACCCGGATCAACGCTTCCGTAAAATGAAAATAAATACTGAAAATTTTCAGCCTGCATTCGAATCATGAAGGATAAAAACTCAGCCTTGGTTTTTATTGAATTCACCTCATCAAGAAGCCTGCGAATCGGATTAATACCTGCCTTTTCAATAGCATTCGTATCCATACCTGAGGTGTAAAAATCATGAACTTTCTGTTCCAGACTTCCGGGAGTGATACTGATTTTTGATAATCCTTCAATCAGCTCCCTTAGTTTCTCATTATTTTCTTCTGCGAGAATATCAAAGCTTCCATAACGACTGTATTCCGGGGGCAGCGGATTTCTTTTCATCCATCCTCCATTGGCATAACGGTAGAAATCCTTTCCCGGGCTTATGCTCTCATCAAGATTCTTTTTATCAATAAACATGAATAAATAAATTAGATATTTGTAAGCTTCTGCAAAAAACAACACCCTGCCAAACAAAAAGTTAAACAGGGTGCTAAAAATTTATGCATCGAAGCACTTGGGCTAGTCGAATTCCTGAATGGTTTTAATTATGATATCAATGGCTTCGTTTAGCTGAGCTTCAGTAATTACGAGTGGGGGTGCAAAACGGATAATATGTCCGTGGGTGGGCTTTGCCAGCAAACCATTTTCCTTAAGTGCCAGACAAACGTCCCAGGCAGTTTTACCACCCATAGCTTTGATTACAACCGCATTGAGCAGACCTTTTCCCCTTACCAGTTCGATACGGGGCGATTTCACCTGTTTTAGTTTTTCCCTGAATATTTTACCCAGTCGCTCTGAGTTCTCAGCCAGTTTCTCATCCCTTATTACACTGAGTGCAGCAATGGCAACCTTGGCAGCAACAGGATTCCCTCCAAAGGTAGAACCGTGTTCACCAGGTTTAATAACCATCATAATATCGTTATCTGCCAGCACTGCAGAAACAGGATATAAGCCACCTGACAGTGCTTTTCCAAGGATCAGAATATCCGGTCTCACACCTTCATGATCGCATGCCAGAAGTTTTCCGGTACGTCCAATTCCTGTCTGCACTTCGTCAGCAATAAACAAAACATTTTTTGCCTTACATAAATCATAGGCTGTTTTTAGATAGCCATCATCAGGCACATAAACTCCGGCCTCACCCTGAATCGGTTCAACAAGAAAACCTGCAACATTGGGATCTTCAAGTGCCTTTTTGAGAGCAGGAATATCATTATAGGGTATTTTAACAAATCCGGGAGTAAAAGGTCCAAAACCTGCATAGGAATCAGGATCGGTCGACATGGAAACAATGGTTATGGTACGACCATGAAAGTTGTTTTCGCAAACAATGATTTTAGCCTGGTTTTCGGCAATGCCCTTTTTCTCATAGGCCCATTTGCGGCATATTTTAAGCGCAGTTTCATCACCTTCGGCACCGGAATTCATGGGTAAAACTTTGTCATACCCAAAAAACTTCGTCACAAATTCTTCATATTCCCCAAGTACGCTGTTATAAAATGCCCTGGAAGTCAGTGTAAGTTTTTTTGTCTGAGCAATCATGGCATCAACAATCTTTGGGTTGCAGTGTCCCTGATTTACTGCTGAGTATGCAGACAGAAAATCGAAATATCTTTTTCCTTCCACATCCCAGACAAATACACCTTCCCCTTTATCAAGAACAACGGGCAGGGGATGGTAGTTATGTGCACCGTATTTATCTTCTCTGGCGATATAATCCTGGCTTTTCATTCAAAAACGGATTTAATTGTTAAACATCAATAAGTCATTTTATACGGAGCGAAAATAATCATAATTTACGTATTTACGGGCTTTGACCGGCTTAATTTTCAAAAGGGAATACTGGATTTTCAGTTCGAAAACAGAATATTCTGAAGCGATTTAATACTGAAAATAATTATTATGAGGAAATATAAGAGACAGGGACTCTTGCAAGTCATCAGATAGTTTAATTATTATTATTTTAAGGGGAGACAATTTTTTCCATGTAATTGTATAATTTTATTCAGAGCAATTTTACTTAAGAATACCTTTGTTTTCCAGCTGAATCGTTCATGTTTAATCGCAAAAAATTTTAATACCTGAAGCCTTAAAAAAATATAAAGGATTCATAATTAGCTAGATATAATTTATTGTAAAAACTTAGCAGTAATTGAAGAAGCCAATATCATAAGAAATCCCTGTTTACTGACTGAGCCAGAAAAACAAATAATGTGAAATATTTTAAGCAAATATTGTTTCTGTCAATTATTGTTGCCGTTCTCTCTTCATGCAGCAAAGAGAAAATCTACCTGGTTAATGAGGTAGTACTTAGCTTTGATGATGCTCCGAATTTCCCTGAAAATGTAGTGCAGATACTGGATATTCTTGATAAACATCATGTTAAAGCTACTTTTTTTTGTATAGGGGAGGCGCTAAGGGCATATCCTGAAATTGCCGAACGTATATCTGTTGAACAGGTAATGGGCAATCACACTTATTCTCACATTAATATTTTAAAAAACAATCTGTCGGAAATATTTGATAAGGAAATACTGCAAACACAGGAAATAATTGATAGTCTGCAGCCCTCAAATCCGCATTATTTCAGACCCCCCTTTGGAAAAATCGGTTCTGATCAGAGAAGATTTCTCATTCAAAAAGGGTATACCATTATTATGTGGGACTTAAGCGCAGAAGAATGGAATGATAAGGTGACTACCCGGCAGGTTTTAAACTATTATCATACCAGCCTGCAATCTAAGGCGAAAATTCCGGTTATCCTTTTCCATCTCAACACTTCCAGTGTTGAAGCTCTGGATATCTTACTGGGCGAATTTGAGGAAGAAGGAATCTCAGTCATCAGCCTGGAAGAGTACTTGAGTAAGATCTAGTTACGGGTAATTTATCTATTAAATTAAAAAAAATGAAAAAGTCAAAACCGAAGTCCGGTCTGTTATTAAATTTAAGTACAATACTAACAATTTGCATAATTGCATTAATGGTTCAGTCATGTAAGAATACTCAAAACGGAAATACTACAGAAATTATAAATTCCCATCGTCAAACATACTGCAATCCCATAGATATTGATTACACCTATTCGATTGTCAATACTGCCAATGGTATTTCCTATCGGTCCGGGGCTGATCCGGCTATTGTAAACTATAAAAATGAATATTATCTGTTTGTAACCCGCTCTCTGGGATACTGGCATTCTAAGGATCTAAGCAACTGGGAATTTGTTCGTCCTCAGCGCTGGTATTTTGAATCAACAAATGCACCTGGTGCCTGGCCGCTCGATTCGGCTATTCTGCTGCTGGGAAATCCTTGTGGCTATATGTCACTCTTATCAGCAAACAACCCATTAAAGGGTAACTGGCAGGCTCAGCCGGCATTAATACCCCTTACCCTGCACGATCCGGCTATTTTTGTTGATGACGACGGAAGAATTTACATATACGAGGGTTCATCCAACACCTTTCCGATTGTAGGAGTTGAACTGGATCCGAAGAATTATTTCCTTCCCATTGGAAAACCGGTCGAACTGATTAATCTAAATTCCGGGGAGCATGGCTGGGAGCGATTCGGAGAAAATCATATAAGTGAAATAAATCCATTTATAGAGGGTGCATGGATGACAAAACACAATGGTAAGTACTATCTGCAGTATGCCGCTCCGGGAACACAGTGGAATGTATATGCCGACGGTGTTTATGTGGGAGATCATCCCCTTGGACCTTTTAGCTACGAAGCTTATAACCCTGTATCCTATAAACCCGGAGGATTTGTTGTCGGAGCAGGGCATGGCAGCACAGTGAAGGATAATTTCGGTGAATACTGGCATTTCGCGACTTCGAGGATATCAGTAAATTATCAGTACGAACGACGGATAGTAATGTTCCCCGCTGGATTTGATGTTGAGGGCCAGATGTTTGTTAACTCTTCCTATGGAGATTATCCTCATTTTATCCCCGGTCTTAAAAAGAACGAAAATCATGATGCATTCCCGCAATGGATGCTGCTGTCATTTGAGAAACCTGTCACCGCTTCTTCTGTAAAAGAGTTTGAAGTGATGCGACGCATAGATGCAAGCGAAGGAGGATGGCAACTCCCTGTGGAAAATGTTACTTATAATCCTGCCAATGTTGCTGATGAGAATATTCAGACCTTCTGGCTGGCAAAAACCAACGGAACAAATGAGTGGCTTGAGATTGATTTACAGGACACTGCCCAGGTTTTTGCTGTACAGATTAATTATCATGATTTTAATTCCAATATATTCGGAAAGCCTGATACGCTTTACCATCAGTTTAAAATTGAATATTCGCTCGACCGACAAAACTGGGAAGTCGCTTTTGACGGTACTGGCACAAAACACGACCGGCCAAATGCCTATATAGAGCTCAGTAATCCCGTGAAAGCGCGATATATAAAATATTCAAATATTCACGTCCCCACCTTAAACCTTGCAATTTCCGGTTTCAGGATTTTTGGTAAAGGATCAGGAAAAGTTCCTGCAACTCCTTTAAACTTTTCATATGTCCGCGGAAAGGATGATAGAAATGCTCTTTTATCCTGGAACTCCGTCGATAATGCTCAGGGTTATACACTTTATTGGGGAATCGAAAACAATAAGCTCAACAATTCTGTTATGATATATAAAGAGAACACTTACGAACTGAGAGCGCTGAATAAGGGACAAAAATATTATTTTGCAGTTGAAGCCTTTAACGGGAATGGGATTTCAGCTAAACAATATGTAAACTAAACAGCCCTGAAACTGCATGCCGAATCGTAAAATATTGTTTTTAGATTAAAGTTAACCTTATAATAATCAGTGTTATGTGGACATATTCAATTGTAACCTATCTTCATTTTATTGCCATTTTTATGGTGTTTTCATCGGTCATTTCTGAACTAATACTCATTAGTGAAAAAATGCCGGCATCAGCTTTGAAATTAATTCGCAGGGTAGATTTAGTCTTTGGAATCTCCACAGTAGTCGTTATCATAACGGGTTTATTGCTCCTGATATCTTTTGGAAAGGGAAGTAATTTCTATTTAAAAAATCCTCTGTTTCATCTGAAACTTACCCTTTTTGTGATAATCGGCCTTCTGTCCATTTTTCCCTCAGTTCGATTTTTCAAGCTTCGAAAGGTAAAAGAAGATGTTATTACAGTCCCTGATTTTAAAACAATTCATATCTTAATCTGGATTGAGGTAATTATTTTAATTGTTATACCATTACTGGCCGTGTTAATGGCAAATGGAATTGGTTTATAGCCTCACTTTAAAAAATTAAATAGCTATTGACCAATTTTATAAGGAGTTGACAATAAAAAATGCCAGAATCACGGAATTTAGGATGCTTACGTTATTAGAGATTTCCATAGCATGATTGATTATAAAACTTTATATTTTCCATCTTCCCGGCTTGCTACTGTTGACATTTGCGAAATCAGCCGGCGAAAGCATTACATAACTGCAATGCTTGAAATTGATGTTACCGGCATTAGGGAAAAATTAAAATCCGGACGAAAAGATAGTTCATTCAAAACCAGTTTTATCGCCTGGCTGATTTGTCAGATTTCTGCTTCAATAAAGGAACATGAATCTTCTGCAGCATACAGATTAGGGAAAAATAAACTGATAATTTTCGAAGATATTAATGTATCCCTCCTTGTTGAAAAGGAGGTAAATGGTTTGAAAATGCCATTTCCCCTTGTCCTTGATAAGACACATATTAAAACTCCGGAAGAAATCACAGCGCTGATAATTAAAGCCAAGAATGAGAAAATTGAAAGTGGAGAAATGGTCCTCCTTAAAAAGCCTGGTTTCCTTGAAAGAATTTATTCATTTTTTCCAGGATTTATTCGCAGAATCGTATGGGGTTATATTTTGCGTCGCCCAAAAATTGCATTTAAAAAAATGGGAAATGTGGCAATTACATCAATAGGAGGTATGGGAAAAGTAAATGCATGGTTTGTACCCTTATCTATACACCCCATATGTTTCGGAATTGGACCTGTTATTAAAAAACCTGCAATTCATAATGATAAAATTGAGATAAGGGAAATCCTTAACCTTACCGTATTATTAGATCATGATGTTATTGACGGAGCCGATATGGCCCGATTTATTTCAGCATTGGTTAAAAAAATTGAAAAAGAAAATGATCTTTAGGCGAGCTTTATTTGTTCCCAAAACACTGTAAAAATCGCAATTATTAGGGAGTTGCAGAATAGCCTGAAGTTTTTACTTTTGCATATAGTTTTAAGAGAAGATAGATTTATGAAATCTGAATCACTCAGCGAGGTTCACTCATCCGTAAACACTGACAAAAAGGGCTGGAGGAAAATTCTGGCTTTTCTTGGCCCGGCATACCTTGTGAGTGTTGGGTATATGGATCCCGGGAACTGGGCAACCGATATTGCCGGTGGGTCTGAATTTGGGTATAAACTCATCTGGGTTCTGCTCATGTCAAACCTTATTGCGGTTCTTTTACAGTCACTCAGTGCCCGCCTGGGTATTGTAAGGGGGATGGATCTTGCTCAGGCATCCAAAAATGCCTATCCCAAATGGGCCAATATTCCTTTATATATTATTGCTGAAATAGCAATTGCTGCCTGCGACCTTGCTGAAATAGTCGGAATGGCAATTGGATTGAATCTGTTGTTTGGTATGCCTCTGATCTGGGGTATAAGTATCACCGCGCTCGACACCATACTATTGTTGTTTCTGTTGAACAGGGGAATGCGAACCATGGAGGTTTTTATTGTTTCCCTGGTATTCATTATAGGTATGTCTTTCCTCGCTGAAATGATCATCATTTCACCCGTTTACGGTGATGTGGTAAAAGGCTTTATTCCAACCGGACTTAACGGAGATGCCTTATATATTGCTATCGGAATAATAGGAGCAACGGTAATGCCTCATAATCTGTATCTGCATTCATCCCTCGTTCAGACCAGGAATTTTGAACGTTCTTCCGCAGGAATGAAGAATGCCATAAAAATGAATTTATTTGATACTACCATTGCTCTCAATCTGGCCTTTTTTGTAAATGCGGCTATTTTGGTTCTTGCTGCAGGCGCTTTTTATGTAAATGGATACTATCACATTGCCGAAATTCAGGATGCTTCAAAATTACTTGAAAACCTGTTTGGTAAAGCAGCGCCTACTTTTTTTGCCATTGCTCTGATTGCTGCAGGTCAGAGTTCAACAATTACAGGAACGCTGGCGGGTCAGATTGTGATGGAAGGACACCTGAACCTGAGAATACAGCCATGGCTCAGAAGATTAATAACACGCCTGCTGGCTATTGTACCGGCATTGTTTACCATTATATATTTTGGGGATGAAGCTCTTGGTAAACTGCTGATTTTGAGTCAGGTGGTTTTGAGTCTCCAGCTTGGCTTTGCCGTAATTCCGCTTATTCATTTTAACTCAGATAAAAAGCTGATGAAGGAATTTGCCATAAAACCCTGGGTCAAAATCCTGGCCTGGGCAAGTGCTATTATTATTGTTTACCTCAATATTCACCTGGTATTTGATGAGATTACCGCCTGGATAGGGTCTGCCGGAAATGGCAGGATTCTGATCTACACTCTGGTAATTCCCATTGCACTTGCCTGTCTTGCACTTTTGGTTTACGTTTTTGTTCATCCTTTTCTACACTTTTCAGCCAAAAAGAAAACACAGCTTCCTCATGGTCAGGCTATGGATTTTGCAGATATCGAATCTATCCGATACAGGCATATTGCCGTTGCCATCGATTTCTTTGGGAACGATCAGCAGATTATTAAGTCTGCTCTCAATCAGGGAGGAAAAACGGCAAAATATACCTTCATACATGTGGTTGAAAGCGCCGCAGCCCGTTACCTTGGAAAGAATACCATGGACTATGAGACACAGCTTGATTTCGACAGTCTGAATAATTACCGGCAGCACCTTGAAGATCTCGGATATAAAGCCGACGTTCAGATTGGATTCGGAAATGCAGCCATTGAAATTGTTAAGATTGTAAAATCCCAGGATATTGATTTGCTGGTAATGGGCGTGCACGGACATAAGGGTCTAAAAGACCTGATCTTCGGTACAACCCTTGACTCTGTCCGTCATGAAATAAAAATACCCCTACTCATTGTAAAGTAGAATACACAGGTCTTTTAGCTAATTTCCTTTTCAATTTTTCTAGCCTGCTTATAAAACATCCTTTGAAAATACGAATACAATATTATGATACAAACTATTGATGAAAACATAAAGAACAGGAAGAGCATTTTTGCCTTTTCTGATAAAATGGTAGAAGACAGCAAGCTGAATCTCATATTCGATGCAGCCCGCCGTGCTCCTTCAAGCTTCAATGCTCAGCCCTGGAGGTACATATACGCCAGAAAGGGTGAAGAATCATATGATATTCTTTATAATCTTCTTATGGACGGGAACAAAATATGGGCATCAACAGCTCCGGTATTGATTCTTGGTTTCACTGAAGTAATTGATAGCAAAAGGGGGAGGAGCAACCGCTTTGCATTTCATGACCTTGGAATGGCTACTGCAATGCTTATGCTTCAGGCAACATCATCAGGACTTTCAACCCATCCAATGGGAGGCTATGATACTGTTAAGGCGAAAGAGGTTTTTGGAATACCTTCCGGATTTGAACCGGGCGCCATGATTGCTCTTGGATATGAAGGCAGCACAGAAAATCTTCCCGAAGACCTTAAAAAAAGGCATAATGCCCCAAGACTGAGAAAAAACATAACTGAATTTGCATTTCACGGAAAATGGTTATCAGAAACGGGCAGTTAGTTTAACATTAAACCTTCTGGATGTGAGATAATTCGGAACGGCAAATACCCCTGGCACATTCTGCTGGTTGGAAATGGTTCTTACCCAGAGATAAGAAATTGTATTGTTAATATCGAGAAGGTTGAAGATCTCAGCTGATATCCAGATATTGGTGAAATGTCTGAAGGGATTTTTCTCCGAAAGCATAGTGTCTTCTTTTTTCAGTATTTTCGAAAAGCCTATATCTACTCGTCTGTAAGCAGGTATCCTGTAGAGATTATCATACCTGTCTGTTCCTGGTGAACTGTAGGGTAGGCGACTGCCGTATAGAAAGTTCAGATGAACTTTATAATCCGGGTTATTTGGGAAATAATCCTGGAAGTACAATCCAAAATTAAACAACTGGTCGGTTGGCCGTGAATAAAATCCTGGTTCTACCTTTCGGCTTACTCCATTCACTACTTCATAGTAAAAATCGTTAATAATATCCTCTTTTGTTTGCAGGAGTGACAGACTTACCCAGGATTCCGCGTTTTTAACAAATTCACCATTCAGTTTAAAGTCAATTCCAACTGCATATCCCTTAGCAAGATTTTCTCCGGCATATTTAATCCTTACGTTATCTACCTTGTAGGGGACCAGATTAGCAAGATTTTTATAATATAATTCGGTTGTCAGCTTAAAAGGACGTTCCCAGGCCTGAAAAATATAATCGCCGCCAGCAACAATATGTACAGCTCTCTGTGCTTTCAGGTCGGTATTGAGCTTCCCATAAGGATCCCGCATCTCCCTGTAAAAAGGCGGCTGGAAATAAACCCCACCCGAAAAATGGAACATGATATCTTTCTCCCACTGAGGTTTTAAGGAAAAATTCATTCGCGGACTTAGCAGAAACTGTCCATTTAGATCAAGATAGGTTGAACGCAAGCCAAGGGTAAGGTAATATTCATTGCTTATGCCGCGAAAGCCCCATGTATCCTGCAGGTATGCGCTATACTTTCCGGAGAGAACCGTATTTTCAGATTTTAAAACTGAGCTCAATTCAAGGGAGCTGCCATCTGCCGGAACTGAGAAACCCGTCGAATCAACCATTTCCCACTCACTAAGTTTATCTGAAATATTATTGAACTGGTATCCAAGTCCCCATTTGATTTTATGAACCTGTCCACTGTATTCTCCCACATAATTAATCGAGTAAACATAGGCGTCGAGATAGTTACGTGCATGGTTCAGAAATCCGCCTATCCCAATATTCAATATACTGTCGCCATAGGTCTTCGAACCAATGGTATTATCAAGTTCATTTATCAGGTATTCACCCAGGATATCGAAGGATTCACTTTCAGAGGTGTGAAACCCGGAGCCTATAACCTTCATCCATGTTTTTGGGGAGATGCTGTATTTGTAGGTTAGAGCTCCCATGTAGGTGTCAAATCTGTCCTTTTCCTGTCCTTCGTAATAAATCACGAGGTTCAGCGGAGTGCTGGTGGTTCCGAATTCTGTTGTCCGCTTACTGGGGACAAAATTGTATTGATTTATTGCAGCATTTGCCAGAAAGCTTATCTCACTCTTGGAGGAAAGAGAGTAGGTGAAAAGTCCCTGAACATCACTGAATTTTGGTGAATAATCACCTGCCGTCTCAAGGCTGTTTAGCAGGTATGATGTAGTCTTATAGCGCATCCCGCTTAGAAATGTGAATCGCCCCGACTTATCGCTGCCCTCCAGATGTACTGATCCGCCCAGCAGACTGGCTGAAACTGATCCGGCAAATTCTCTGGGTTTACGATAGGTAATATCCAGAACTGACGACATTTTATCACCGTAATTTGCATCAAAACCTCCTGCCGAAAAACGGATTGACGACACAAGATCGGAATTGATAAAGCTTAATCCTTCCTGCTGACCCGAACGCACAAGAAAAGGACGGTAGATTTCTATGTCATTGACATAGATCAGGTTCTCATCAAAATTACCTCCCCGCACCGTATATTGAGAACTTAATTCATTATTGGAAGACACACCCGGCAGAGTCTTGATCAGTGATTCAATTCCATCGGAAGTAGTGGGTATAAGCTGCATATCCTTCAGATCAATGCGGCTAAAAGCAGACGCTCTTTCCTGCCTGGCAGAAATGGATACCTCATCGATTTCGGAAACATTGGTTTCCAGCACAAAGTTGATCTCCATGCTACTATCCGGAAAATTTTCAATATTTATTTCACGGGCTGAATAACCAATGCAGGAAACCACGATCGTCAGTTTGCCACTTTCATTCAGCTTCAGTTCATATTGACCGTTGGGGTTGGTCATGGTGCCGGACTTGTATCCTTTTACCGCCACATTGGCCAGAAAGACTGCCTGCCCGTCCTGATCGTTCACTGTGCCATATATCCGGCTCTGGCCCAAAAGCAGGGGTGAGAGAGAAGAAAGGATTAGAATGGTGAATATCAGTTTCAGGGCAGAATTCATAAAATGGTAAAGAAATAAAACTTAAAAAGCCATATAATATTGTAGGAGAATCAGGCCAAATGGCTTAAAATATTTTTCATTGCCGCTCTTATTCATCTTTCCGGAAATCCCCGTTTTTTAGTGCACTGAAAAATTTAGCCCAGTTAAGTGGATTGAAAATTGGGATACTGGGGTACTGACCTGCGTAATAAAGCCGGTCGTATTGATTCTGCATACCGTATTTATATGATAAATCCGCATCGGGCTCAAAATCCATGTTAAGCTGGGCTTTTATAATGGCTATATTTTTTACCGCCCGCTGCTGGTCGTCTTCTTTTAATTCCAGGTGAAGAAAGGCAACCTTAAATTCTTCATAGGTCTTCCATGGGAAGATCTTTAATTCCGCAAAATGAATGGTGTCTCCAAGCATATATACATCCCTGGGGTAATGTTTGCCAGGCAGGCTGTCGGGAATAATAACAAGTGTATTTTTGTAACCGACAGACCGAAAGAGAACAGAATCGGTAGGGCTTACAATAAAAGAAAACATGCCCTTTTCATTGCTTGTGGTACCGGAGTGCCTGTCTATATTGATTATATGGACATCAGGCAGTATTTCGTTCTTTAAATTCCGGATTACACCTGAAAACTGAATCAGGTTCTCATCCTGCGAATAAACAGAAATGAAAGACAATGAGAAAATAACAAAGATTAAGAGAGATTTCAGTTTCATCCGGTCTCCGATCAAATAAGGTCCTCAAAAATAACTAAAAAAATCAATTAAGCAGACTTTCCTCAGTATTCAAAGATTATAAGTAAATTTGGACTAAAGCATCATGAATTATGATACATCAGAAAGAAATAATTCTTCCTTCATTTAAAAGGGGATTTCATCTGATAACAGATGTTATTGTCAGAGAGATAGGCCCGATGCCTGAAACAGGACTTCTTAATATATTTTTGAAGCATACTTCAGCAGGACTGACCATAAATGAAAACGCAGACCCGAGTGTCCGTTATGATTTTGAAAGCTTTATAAACAAATTGATTCCGGAAAACCATCCGCTTTACACACACATCCTGGAGGGAGATGATGATATGCCTGCTCATATAAAATCTTCACTCTTTGGCAACTCCCTTACCATTCCAATCTCCGGTTCAAAATTATCTCTTGGAACGTGGCAAGGTATATATTTGTGTGAATTCAGGAATTACGGGGGGGCCAGAAGTATCTTAGCAACTATTGTTGCTTAGTTATTTTTACTGTTTATAATCTTTAATTATCATAGATGTGATTATTCGTCAGGATAATTCCCTTGAATTTATCAAATCTCCACTTGCTCATAAACGCTATGATGTTATACCTAAAAACACGCAATGACAATATATAACAAATACTACCAGACAAAAGATTTATTTGGAGAACCATATAAAGAACTGGTTTTGTTTTTTGACAATTTGAAAGAAAAAGGAAAAGTTTTAGATATAGGTTGCGGACAAGGTCGAGATGCAATTGCAATTGCCAATCTTGGATACCAAGTAACTGGAATTGATAATTCAAACCTTGGGATAAAGCAAATGCTTGAAAAAGCAGAAAGGGAAGATTTAGATATTACCGGAATAGTGTCAGATATATACGAATTTGATAATTACCGCAATTATGGTATTATCTTAATTGACTCTATATTTCACTTTGAAAAAAGGGACTTGCAAAAGGAGACAGATCTGATAAGAAGGATTGCAATTGAATTAAAAGCAGGTGGAATTTTGTGTATTTGTATTCAGGATACTGGGAAAAAAGTTAGCATTTTAAAAAATACAGTCAGGGATACACAGATAGATTGGGAATTACTGAATGACAATGCATTTTTTTATGAATTTGAAGACCAATCAACAGGACACAGTTCCAGAACAAAGTATTGCATGTATGTTATCAGAAAGAAATGAAACAATAATTTGTACAACGCCTACCCCTTATCACTGCAATATTTTCTCATTATGAATTAATATACAATAACTTTTATATGCCTGCGAAATTAAAATCTTCCCTATTTCGTAATTCAATAACAATAACTGTTTCACGGTCAACACTTGCCCTTGGGTGGTGGAAAGGTATCTAATTGTGCTAATTCAGGAATTACGGGGGTTCCAGAAGGTTAAGTCTTAAAATTTACTCTTAATACCTGACAGGTATTATACAACATCCGCTGGGTTAATGCTTTTTTCTATTTTTGAGAAACATTATTAATCTCAAAAAATGCAAAAATATCTTTTTCTCGGTGATGAAGCCATTGCACAGGCAGCCATTGATGCCGGAATGTCTGGCATATATGCATACCCGGGAACGCCTTCGACCGAAATAACCGAATATGTTCAGAACTCTAAGGAGGCTGCTGAAAAAGGCATTCACAGCGAATGGTCGGCAAACGAAAAAACAGCCATGGAAAGCGCTCTGGGGATGTCATATGCGGGTAAAAGAAGCATGGTTTGTATGAAGCATGTTGGCCTTAATGTGGCTGCCGATCCTTTTATGAACGCAGCTATTACCGGCATAAACGGGGGAATGATTGTTACGGTTGCGGATGATCCTTCAATGCATTCATCCCAAAATGAACAGGATTCGCGGTACTATGGCAAATTTGCCCTCATACCTGTACTGGAACCCTCCAATCAGCAGGAAGCATACGATCTGGTGCATTATGGATTTGAGTTGTCAGAGAAATTCAAAACCCCGGTTATGCTTAGGATAACGACCAGGCTTTCCCATTCCCGGTCTGGTGTTGAATCCCGCGAAAAGAGAAAACAAAATCCACTAGCTCTGCCTGTTGATCTGAGTCAGTTCATTTTATTGCCATCCCTGGCCAGGGAACGATATAAAATACTTCTTCGTTCCCAGTCAGATTTTGAAGCGGAAAGTGATTCCTCCGGTAATAATAAATATATCCCCGGAAAAAACCGGAAAACCGGAATAATTGCCTGTGGCCTCGCCTATAATTATTATCTGGAAAATAAAATTTCAAACCATCTTGACTATCCGTTACTCAAAATAAACCAATATCCTTTGCCCCGCAAGCTTATTGAAAAGATTGCCTCAGAAACGGATGAACTGCTAATCCTGGAAGAAGGCTATCCATTGGTGGAAGAATCTCTTAAAGGCTTTTTTAACAGTCCCTATAAGGTAAAGGGTCGATTGGATGGCAGTCTTCCCCGCGATGGCGAACTGAATCCAAACCTTATTGCAAAAGCCCTTGGGATTAAGGAAGCAGATTTTCCTGCTGTTCCCGAACTGGTTAGTGCCCGCCCTCCTGCATTTTGCAAGGGTTGCAGTCATTCGGATGTATACCTTGCCCTGAATGAAGCTTTGGCTCAGTATGGCAAAGGCAGAGTATTCTCCGATATCGGTTGCTATACTCTCGGTGCTCTTGCTCCCTACAATGCAATAAATTCCTGTGTGGATATGGGCGCTTCCATTACTATGGCCAAGGGCGCAGCAGATGCAGGCTTGCTGCCGGCAGTGGCAGTTATTGGAGATTCTACTTTTACCCATTCCGGTATGACAGGATTGCTTGATGCCGTTTTGGAAGAAACCTCCATAACCGTAATCATTTCGGATAACAGTACTACCGGAATGACCGGTGGTCAGAAGTCTTCAGCAACAGGCCGGCTCAGACAAATCTGCGAGGGATTAGGAGTTGAGAAAGACCATATAAGGTTTCTGAATCCCTTGCGAAAATACCATCTGGAGAATATTGGAATTATTAATGAAGAACTCCTGCATCAGGGTGTATCAGTCATTATTGCTGAAAGGGAGTGTATTCAGACAGCCGGAAAACGACACCGGAACCTATCAGGTTTAAAACAAAAATAATGAAAACAGATATTATATTATCAGGCGTTGGCGGACAGGGAATTTTATCCATTGCCGCAGCTATAGGAATGGCAGCACTCGAAGACAATTTATTCCTCAAACAGGCAGAGGTCCATGGTATGAGTCAGAGAGGAGGAGCGGTGCAATCGCATCTTAGAATTTCCGATACTGAGGTAGCCTCAGACCTTATACCCAAAGGAAAAGCTGATCTGATTCTTTCCGTTGAACCCATGGAATCCCTCCGATACCTTCCCTGGCTTAATCCCTCCGGCTGGCTGGTAAGCAATACAGAAGCTTTTATTAATATTGATAACTATCCGGATAAAGAAGAAATTTACTCTGAGATACGAAAAATCAAAAACCACATTTTAATTGATGCGGATAGGATAGCAGTTGAAGCAGGCTCTGCGCGTTCTTCCAATATGGCTATTCTGGGTGCAGCGAGCAGTCTGATACCTATTTCCCATGAAAAATTTCATTCCGGAATCCGAAAAATCTTTGAAAGAAAAGGGGAGGACATGGTAAAATTGAATTTAATGGTCTTTGATGCTGGCAGAAAAGCTGCCAGTGATTATCTTAGCAGGTAATTACTTAATTAATACATCCGGCTATGTTTAATTCAAAGCACTTTAAGCAGTTATCCGACAGGGGAATAAGTCTTGAACAGGCAAATAAACAGCTTGAAATTTTCAAAAAGGGAATTGCACCGGTAGTGCTTGTTGCTCCTGCCATTCCGAACGATGGAATTGAAGTCTATGATGACAAACAGATCAGACATTATGTTAATCTTTTTCAAAAGGAGAAAAACCGCTATTCCATCCTCAAGTTTGTTCCCGCATCAGGTGCCGCATCCAGAATGTTTAAAGCATTGTTTGAAGGATTGGCAGAACTTGAATCAAAGGCATCAGTAGGCGAAGTGCTTGAAAAACAAAGCCAGCTTGCAGATTTTTTTAAGGAGCTTGAAAAGTATCCTTTTTTTGAGGATCTGGTAATGGTTTGTGAAAGCAGCGACAGCCATCCCGCTAAGATGATTGGTTCCCATAAGCATGCTGAATTGCTTCAATTGTTTTTAAAGGGAGATGGACTGGGATATGGTGAACTGCCAAAGGGTCTTCTTAAATTCCACAGATATAAAGCTGAAACCCGGACAGCCTTTGAAGAACACTTCGAGGAAGCTTCCATGTTTCTCAGGGATAAAAACAATAGCGTTAAGCTTCATTTTACAGTATCACCGGAGCACATGAAACTGTTCTCTGAATTAGCCGAAAAGTTAAAACGTAAATATGCCGACATGAAAAATGTCAGCTTTGAAGTAGAGTTTTCTGTACAAAAACCCTCAACAGATACACTGGCCGTGGATCTTGATAATAAGCCGTTTCTGATGGACGAAGGTCAATTGCATTTCAGACCAGGGGGACATGGGGCATTACTCGATAATATGCAGGATATTAATGAGAAAATTGTTTTCGTAAGTAATATTGATAATGTGGCTCCAGATAAGACAAAAGCACTGAGAGTTAAGTATAAGGAGTTACTGTCCGGAATTTTAATCGAAAGGCTTGAAATCATTCATGGATTTTTGAAATCCCTTGAGAAGTCCTGTAACGAAAAACTGAAAAATGAAATAATTGATTTTGTGAAATCTTTTGTTTCAAAAGCTTCAGCTGAAGAGCTCAAAAAGCTTGAAACCAATGATTTTGTTACAGAAGCGGTAAAAATATTAAACCGACCCATAAGGGTATGTGGTATGGTTAAGAATGTTGGGGAGCCGGGGGGCGGACCTTTCTGGATTAAGAATAAGAAGGGAGAGATATCCAAACAGGTGGTGGAAAGTTCACAGGTTGACCTCAGCGATCCGAAGCAGGAAAAAATATTCCTGAATGCTACCCATTTCAACCCTGTGGATATGGTTTGCTATACTTATGATTATAAGGACAGGAAATTCAATCTGAAAGATTTCAGGGATCCTGATATGGCATTCATTGCTTCCAAATCACAGGGAGGAAAATCGTTGAAAGCGCTTGAACTTCCCGGATTATGGAATGGCTCAATGGCAGGATGGCTCAGCTTTTTTGTTGATGTTCCTATTGAAACATTTTCACCGGTTAAAACTATTTTTGATCTGCTGAGAGAAGAGCATCTTTAGTTTTTTACTATTCTTATGAATCAGGCAAAAACGGTGCCTCAGTACACTATATTCTCCTTCCATAAATAGGACCAGCCGGCCAGCCAGTTATTGGATCCGAAGGCTCCTTTAAAGCTGACCTGTTCAAACCATGGAGAGTCGGAAACTGCTAAATTTTCAAATACAGTGGAAGCGGGCAGCAAATGGTAATGATAATCTTCAATCTGAAATCCGGGATCCATGGTTTCATTTCCTGCCTCAGTATAATAACTTAACAATGTGGATTGCTCAAGCGATAAATCTCCGGTATTAGGAAAAAGGCAGATTAAGCTGTCGGGTACGCCAGGTGAGACGTTCAGGAAAACATTATTGGCTATTTCAAGCTTTCCATCCTCCCACATCTTAAAGCTGCCATGAAGGTCGTCATATTGTATCCCTATTCCTTTTTCGGCATTCAGAAAGATACAGTTCTTATAAGCTCCGCCGGCATTTTCATCAAAACTCATCATGTAACTTTCGGCAGCCGGATATCGACCGATGTAGGTTGCATTATAAATTTCCGGATGAGAAAATGGTTTTCCCAGTCCGGGGAGGGGAGCACCACTGTGTTCTGCCAGGTGATCTCCCCGTTCAGGATCAAGAATACCAAGCATGAACTGGCATTTTCCTGAATACCCTTCATCAAAATCAAAGGCGTCATCTCCGCAAAAGGCAACTGCTATATTACTGCAGTCAACGGTCCCTCCAAAAAACTCAATTCCGTCATCTTCATTCGAAACTATCTCCACATGATCAATTACCGTCTTACGTCCGACTCCCCCCAGAGTCAGACCATTAATTTCATTGCCTTCGCCAATGTTTGTCCCCCCGTGACGGATAGATACGTATCTCAATATTCCTGAATTTTCATCATCAAAACTACCACCATAAACGCCTCTGGGTTCACTAATCGGTATTCCTTCAATAAAGGATTCACCCGTGGGCGTGTTAACGGTTGCATTCCCCAGGATAATTAAGCCTCCCCATAAACCACTTGCATCCAGGGGAACAGAACCATTTAAATCATCTCCTTCTGCGGTGAAGATTATAGGTTTATCGGAAGTCCCTTCAGCAATAATTTTACCTCCTCTGGCAACAATAAGAGCACTTGCCAATACTCCTTTCCCAGCCTTGCCTTCAATTACGGTACCCGGCTCAATTGTAAGAACCTGTCCATCGTTGACAAAAACAAAACCGTCGAGAATATATGAGTTTTCTGCCTTCCAGGTTACTGTCCCTGTACCACCACCATTGTCATGGACAACTTCCTGATTTAAAATAATATAATCACTTTTCCTGCATGAATAATTTAAGGCTAAGAACAGGATTATCAGAATGTAGATTGGTTTCATTTAAGTGGTAATTACATTTATAATTCCGGAATTTTATTTTCAATAAAATGTTTTCAGAACAGCTTCAGATTCTATAGGTCATACATCATACTGAAATAAAGGTAAGCCTTATCAGACCCGTTTTTTGCATAGGATACCCAATCCTGATAGTTCAGGGAAAAATATATTTTCTTGTCGGGTTTAAACTGAATTCCGGAAATAATGGCACTTCCGTCTTTCTGAATATTCCAGGGCTGATCGTCCTGCAGCAATGTATTGGATCGAAGGATATCGTATCTTCCAAACACTTCCCACTTCTCACTAATATTATAAGTTCCGTAGAAAGAATAACCATTCAGATCATGGTCAGACAAATAGGATGTATTGGATTTCTGGTTGTATTCAGCAGCTAAGCGAAACATTTTATTTTTATATCCTGCAAAGAATGAAATGTCAGATTGTAGTACTTCCTTTGCAATAAAATCAAAGTATGCACGCATTGTTATCCCGGTCTGGTTTGTATAAGTAAGCCCCATTCCTGTATTATAATTGTCATCGGCCTGAAGACTGCTGTATCCTTCCCCGTTTGAAACAATCAAATCAGCCTCCAGAAAGTCATTTATCTTATATTTAGCACCGATGCCAATATCTGCACTGGGCCCGTATTTATATTCGTCCTGAAACGATTTTGCGATGTAACGATATCCCCATGCTTTTTCCTGGGTTTTAAACTGCAGCATCTCGAATAATCCAAAATAGGCATTAAACCGCCCCCTATAGTAGTTTAGTCCGGCCTTTTTAAAATAGGCATACCTGCGCGAGAGGCTATACTGGGACTCATCTTCCGGGCTTCCAATATCCAGTTTTACCTCTGCGGTAAAGTCGGAATTGATGTTCTTTGTGTACCCAAAATATACTCTTTTTACCTCAAAGGCTGATCCGCCTTCCTTCTTTAATTCCTTCCTGAAGTCGCTGTGGACTTGTAAAAGAACTTTGCCATCGTCTTGCTGATCCTGGCATTGTACCGACAAGGGAATGCTTTTTAAAAATAAAGAGATAATCCCGGAGAGAATCAGTTTATTCATGTTAATTAGGTTCTTGTATATGCAATGTTAAGGTTTCCTGATCTATTTAAGATTAATTTAAGATAAATATAAGATTAAACTTAGGTTAAGCTAAAATTCAATTAATGTCCGGAATATACCTTTGATGAAAATAATTCTGATGAAGTATATATTTTCGCTCTTACTGCTTGTGTTTTCACTCCAGGTCTATTCAATAGGTCCCGGCGAACTGCTTGGCTCAAAGTCTTCAGTTATTGAAGGAGTGGTGATTGATGAAAATACTGGCGAAGGACTTGCAGGGGTTGAGATCAAACTGCTGGGTTCAGACAAGCTTATTTATACCGATTTTGACGGGAATTTTTCTTTTGAAAACCTGTCAGGTGATAAGTACAGCATTTCTGCCGAATACATATCATACAAGCGAAAAATTATTCTGGGTGTTAGTCCCGGAAATAATAACTCATCTTACATTATCAAATTAAAACCGGTTGATAAATCCGGACCTCAGACCAAATTGCCTGTTTCTCCAAAAGCTTAAATCAGCTGCATTTCCTATTTGTCAGTTAATCGCATTTGTTATATCTTTAACAGGATGCTACAAATGCTAAACTATGGATTACAGCAAATTTAAAATCCTCCTCGTAGATGACGAGGATGATATTCTTGAATTTCTTGGTTACAACCTTGAAAAGGAAGGTTTCATTATTCATACCGCCAGAAATGGTAAGGAGGCAATTGAAATCGCAGAGAAGATAATACCAAATCTTATCCTGATGGATGTAATGATGCCAAAGATGGATGGGATAGAGGCATGCGAGCAAATCCGCAAGAATCCGCGACTTAAGAATGTTTTAATTGCGTTTCTGACTGCAAGAGGTGAAGAGTACTCTCAAATCGCAGGTTTCGATGCAGGGGGAGATGATTATATTACCAAACCTATAAAGCCTAAATTGCTTGTAAGCAGGGTCAAGGCGCTGCTTAAAAGATATTCAGCCGACAATTCTTCTCAGCAGGAAGAAACAATGCCCGGTGAAGATCTCATTATAGACAAGGAACGCTACCTTGTCATTTTAAAAGGGGAAAAACTCGTGCTGCCCAAGAAAGAATTCGAACTTCTTAACCTCCTGTATTCCCGACCTGAAAAGGTGTTTACCAGAGAAGATATTTTCAGCCAGGTATGGGGAGATAATATCATAGTAGGTGATCGCACGATAGACGTACACATCCGCAAACTCCGCGAAAAACTGGGCGATAACTATATCCGCACCATTAAGGGAGTAGGGTACAAATTCACCTATTGAGAAGACTTATAATTTCTGAAAAATTATCTGTTCTGATTAGTAAGGCCGTCAGGAATCTATTTCTTCTTTTTTGAATGTTCCACAAACTGTTTCTGAGATTCAATAACATTGGTAACAAATAATGCCATGTTTTTTGACTCAGTCATAATTTCCATGAAAACCAGGCTAACCTTGGTACCTTTTCCTTGTTTTTTAAGGTATTGAATCTGATGTTTCTTGAGTGTAACAGTGTTGCTGACTATATCATTACGCAATTTAATCAGCTCAGGCAGATCTTCAAATTTATTACTCTTCAGGATGTTGAGGGAATAATTAAAGAATACCGACATTTTCTCATTGAACTTAAGAAGCTCCTCAGACTGATCTTTTGGTAGTGGGGAGTGATTATTGTCAACGTGATTAAAAGCAGGATTAACAATGAAACTAAGACTATTTGTAGCCTCTCTTACATAATCCAGTACCTGAACATAATAGTGGCCCGACTCGATCTCATCTTCTTCAAGTTTCCTGATTGTTTTAAAAAGATTCTTCTTCAAAGCTTTTGTCTCATCATTCAGGTCCTTCACTTCTTTTTTAGTCTTGGCCAGATCCTTACGTTTCTCTTTAGTGAAATTAACAATAGTAAGGAAATAGAGTTTGGATATATTGATGACAATACTCTTTACTGTTTCTGTGCATACTTCTAAAATATTATCACCAGAAATTTGCTCAATGGCTGCTCCTGATTGTTTTTCATTATCTACTTCTCTTTTCCTGAACATGGAATGTGACCTGAGAATAAGTAGTATAGCTATTCCGATAAAAATGAAAATAACAATCATCCCGCCAAAATAAATTGCACAGGCTACCAGAAACGAAACGGTCAGAGCAATAAATGCGGTAAGGAACCAGCCCCCAATGACAGTCAGAACACCTGTAATGCGGTAAACAGCGCTCTCCCGTCCCCATGAGCGGTCAGAAAATGAAGATCCCATGGCAACCATAAAAGTAACATATGTGGTTGAAAGGGGAAGTTTAAGTGAAGTTGCAAAGGAAATGAGTATACTCGCTACCACCAGGTTTACAGAGGCTCTCACCAGGTCAAAGGCAAGTATATCCTGTTGTTTTCTCTCCTTATTCTTAAGAACAGACTGGTCAAAACGGGCATCAATCATTTTCTGAAGTTTTCCCGGGATGATTTTTTCAAAAAACAAACCAAATTCAAGCGACCAGCGAACCATGAACCTTGCCAGAGCGGATGATTCAAACCGTTCTGCGCCATCGTCCTGTCTGCTTAAATCAATTGTTGTGGCAGTAACTGATCTTGCCTTTTTCGAAAAACGAAGGGTAAAGGCCATAATAAGTCCTGCAATCAGAAGGAACATAGTAGGGGTTTTAACCGGATGGGTTAAAATCTCCATCAGCATATGATTGGCTTCCTGACCCGAAGCAAGGAAGGCCCTGAATGACTCATAACCCGCCAGAGGAACTCCGACAAAGTTCACCAGATCATTTCCTGCAAATGCCATCGCAAGGGCAAAAGTACCAAGTAGAACTACAATCTTGAATATATTTACACGGGTAAACATAATCAGGAACTGGAATAGAATGGAACTTCCAATGGCACTGTATAAAATAAGTCTGAAGGAATTATTCTGTATGTATGCTATGGTATCATCAGAGATAAATGAGGCACCCTTTGCCCCTTTGACAAGCAAAAAGTACACTATTACGGCAAATGAAAGGCCTCCCCATAATCCTCCCCAGTATTTAATGGTTTTGGCAATCCTGAAGGTGAAAAGCAATCTTATGATCCATTGAATGATAGCGCCAACAGTGAAGGCAACCAGAATGGAAATAAATATTCCCGAAATAATCCCCAGAGCCCTGTCAGAATTAATGTAAGTGGCAAGTCCTCCAAGTCCTTCAGATGCTTTGTATATCTTAATGGCGGAAATTCCAACTGAGGCACCCAATAGCTCGAAGACAATGGATACAGTTGTTGATGTGGGAAGTCCAAATGTATTAAAGAAATCAAGAAGAATAATATCGGTAAGCATCACTGCCAGGAATATTATCATGATCTCATTGAAAAAGAACATGTCAGGGTTGAAGATACCTTTTCTGGCGACTTCCATCATCCCATTTGAAAAAGTTGCCCCGATAATAACTCCGAGGGATGCAACAAGAATAATGATTTTAAAAGGAGCGGCTTTTGATCCTATTGCAGAATTCAGGAAGTTTACAGCATCATTGCTCACACCCACAATAATGTCAGAAATTGCTAATAAAAAAAGAACTCCGACAATAATAATGTAATAATATTCCATTGTTTTCAGGCTTAATTTGGAGCTCCAATATTATTTAAATTTAATAACTATTACATTAATTTAATACTAACTTAATGTTAAATAAGCCTGTTGTTCATTTACCTTAAATTGTTCCAATCATAAAATTAAGTTAACATTTGCTTAATCCTGCTTAGATAAATTTGTTTAAAACAATATTATTTAAAATGGATCAAAATACCAATTATAAGATTTTAGTAGTTGATGACGAGGAAGATATAGTTGAATTTATTTCCTATAACCTTAAGAAAGAAGGCTTTAATGTAGATATAGCCAGAAATGGAGTGGATGCTGTGAAGCATGCAAAGGAGTTTCAGCCCGACCTTATCCTGCTGGATATCATGATGCCTGAAATGGATGGGATCGAAACCTGTGAAAAGATAAGAACCATACCTTCCTTATCAGGAACCATTATAGCATTTTTAACAGCAAGGGCTGAAGACTTTTCACAAATAGCCGGATTTTCTGCCGGGGCTGACGATTATATTACCAAACCAATCCGGCCAAAGGTACTGGTAAGCAGAATTATGGCATTACTTAAGAGATCCGGTCACAATCAGCCTTTAACGGAGAAGAATTCCGGTCATAGGTTTGATAATGGCAGTCTTGTCATTGATAAGGAAAGACATCTTATTCTGCTCAACGGGAATGCAATCGATGTACCAAAGAAAGAATTCAGCCTTTTACTTCTGCTTTCATCCAAACCCTCCCGCTTGTTCAGCAGGGAAGAGATTTTTGACCATCTCTGGGGATCTGAGGTTGTGGTCAGCGACCGCACCATAGATGTATATATCCGGAAATTACGCGAAAAGATTGGCGAACAGAGAATTAAAACAGTAAAGGGTATGGGATATAAATTTGAACCCTGATCCAGTCTATTTCTTAACCCTTACAGTCGTCTTTTCATTGATCCAGCAACCAACAGTATAAGCATCTCCTTCCTGTAAACTGCGGAAGAATACTTCTTCATTATTGGGATAAAATCTGGAATAATCTGAAATCAGACTATTTGCCTTCTCTGTTACAGAACTGTCAACAGATTTAGCCTGCAGGCATTTATCTGTTGCCGCCCAGTAAACGCTGCTTCTCTCAAAAGCTCCCTCAAAACAATCCTTTGCTGAAATTACATACGCACTTGCAATAACAAAGTAAGGATCACCCCAGGCCGGAGCCAGTTCTATTGCCTTTCTGGCATATGCAACAGCATCCTGCTGAAGATTCATCCGGGTATTGCAGAGGATGGCCATTTGATAATAATAATGAGCCTTTTTATCAGCATCTGTTTCAATCTCAATGGCTTTTTTGAAATAATCAATGGCAGTTTCAAATTTTTCCTTCCTGATGAAATACCAGGCAAGGGTATAGGCTCTGTCAGGACTGGGTTCCAGTTTAAAAAGCTTTTCGTTAACCTCACCTGAAAACTCAGTAGTACCGCAGTTTGAGAGTTGAAGTAAATCAGATATCAGGTTTAGTGTGGCAACATCTTCAGAGCCGGTATTTACCTTTTCCTTAAATGCTCCTTCAATTTCATCACAATTACTCAGTCCTGCCTTGCTCAGTGCTGCATTTATCCTTTCGTAAACCTGCTGCGGAATGCGGGGATTTCTTCCTTTTTCCTTTTGTATATCTGTCAAAGCCGATACTGTCATGTAGGTTTCCAGCAGCTCTTTGGCCGGTATTTTTCCGGCTCTGTACATGAGCACACCTGTTTCTACGAGTCCCACGCAAACGCCGGCATCAAAATCAGGTTCTTCAGATAAAACAGAGGCTTTAAGGGCTGTGTATGCCGATTCAATATCCTGTGAATTGTAGCGAAGAATGTCTTTTCCCTTTCTTCCTAAAACATAGGATTCTTCGCCGAAATATTGAATTCTGCGATCGTAAATTAACATAAGGGTATCGAAATATCCCGCACGGATAGCCGGGTCTTTTGCACTTTCAATCTTATCCTGATAAATTTTTGCGCCATTAATATATATGTTTTTACTGGAGGCAGGACAATTATCAAATACGCTTCTCCATGCAGGGAGTGCATATTCAGGCAGATTAATTTTCATATATTCACTGATGGTGGACAAATCATTGGCACAGCTTACCCTTGCCAGGCTGTCTTTACCATAATCAGGATTGTTTGAAACATCTCTTTGAGCATTTATCGAACTCAGGTTGAATAGTAAGAATATCGTTGCAATAAAAAATATAGGGCGGGAAAACTTCATAATTATTAATTTAATTGAAATAATCAGACTTCAAAAAGCATGCAAATTTTTCGCAAAATACAAAAAAAATGAAATTTCACTAAATGATTTTGTTTTCACGAATTATCATTTTGTAATGTGAAATTGATGAACAAAGAAGTTTTTCTTTTATTAAAAATTATTTGTACTTTTAGTCAACAATTTTCATATAATTCAAAAAATTATGAAAGCCTACAGGTTCCTGTTCATACTGCTGGTTATCATTATTGTTCTTCCGGTGACCGGAAGACTCTTATGGATGGTCAAAAAGGACAAACCTATTGACATCCTGATAATCAATAAAACAGTTCAGAAAAGCACGAAAAATGAGGTTAAAACCCTTTGCTGGGCATTGAATTTTGAGAAATTTGTTGATACTCAAAACAATCTTTATAATTACCACTACGACTATCTGGGTTTCTTCCCGGATGCAATTACAGAAGACAGAAAGATAAAGACTTTTAAGCTGGAAGATGTTAGTTCACTGTCCGATTCAAAAGACGTACTGTATTATGTCGATAACGCTGGTGTGGATTACAAGCTATCCAAAAAGAAAGATGCCAAAAGCATCATCTACGGCGGATTTAATCAGAACGACTATTTTCTTTTAAAAGAAATGCTGGGTAAAAAAAAGCTGGTTGTTACCGAATATAATTTCTTCTCACCTCCAACCGACGACCTGGTTCGTTATAATACTGAAAAACTTCTGGATGTTTATTCCCAGGGATGGAAAGGTAAATTCTTTGCCGATCTGTCAAGGAAAAATGTAGCTGAAGAAGTTCCCAGTATCTGGTTCGACCGCTATCAGCAGGGCTCATCTTCCGACTGGGATTTCAGTGGCCCCGGGATACTCCTGCTTAACTATGTGCAAAACAGGGTGCTGGTGCTGCCTGCTGCAAAATATATGAGCTCAAAGTATCCTGAGGTTGTTACAAATGAAGAATTTGCAAAAGAATATAATCTACCTGCAGAAGCTGCCTTTTCCAATTGGTTTGATATTTCATATGAGGGTAAAAATACGGTAGTCAGCGATTTTAATCTTAATTTGAATAAGGAAGGTCAGGATTTACTTCACAATAACGGAATTGATGGTGTATTCCCTGCTGTAATTGCTTCTCCTGATAAAAGGTTTTATTATTTGGCTGGCGATTTCTCAAAATCACCGGTTTTTATGCCTATGTCCAGACTGGGATATTTAAGTACAATATATCTGGCATTAAATAAAGGAAAAGTCAGTAATCCCGACAAATTCTTTCCGGTTTATTATGAAAAGCTTATTTCCTCTATTTTAAATTCCTATTATCAGGAAAAGGAAAAAAATCCTGAACAATAGCCACTAAAACATCCGAGTCCGGTCATGCCGGACTTTTTTTTATCCAAATCATGAATAATCAAAATCTAAAACTTTGCCTGGTTCAAAGCGATATAGTTTGGGAAGATATAGACCAGAATCTCCAGCATATGGATATCCTGATTTCCGGCATAAATGACTCCCCCGATATTATTCTTCTTCCTGAAATGTTTACTACAGGATTCACCATGAACAGTAAAAAACATGCTGAAGGTAATGATGGTGAAGCTTTTCAATGGATGCGATCAAAAGCCTCTGAAATAAATGCTGCTATTGCCGGTACTATTATTTACAGGGAAGATGGAAAGATTTACAATCGCATGCTCTGGGTTAATCCGGACGGGCAATGGTTCAGCTATGATAAAAGACATTTATTTTCGATGGGTGGTGAAGATAAGCACTATTCCAAAGGGGATAAAAGAATGATTATTAATTTCAGGGGATGGAAAATATGTCCTTTGATTTGCTATGACCTCAGGTTTCCTGTTTTTTCCCGTAATAATGAGGGCTTCGATCTGCTGGTATACTTTGCTAACTGGCCCGCTGCCCGTAATCATGTCTGGCAGATTCTTTTAAAAGCGAGAGCCATTGAAAACCAGTGTTATGTTGCCGGGGTTAACAGAGTAGGAAGAGATGGGGAGAATATTCATTATAACGGTGAAAGCTGTGTGATTCACCCGAAAGGATTTTATGTCAACTGCCACCACGAACCAAAAGAAATGCTTCTGGAGGCTTCCATTAATTATTCCGAACTTCAGGAATTCCGTGCAAAGTTTCCGGTTCTTGGCGATGCCGACGATCTGTCGGAACTCAGTTTTTTAAAATAAAAAAACAGGACTTGTGGTCCTGTTTTTTCAATGATATTTTTGAGTATTAATGACTGTGCTCGTGTTCGTGTTTTGTGCCACATCCACAGCTGCCTTCCATACCGGCACTGTCGGTGCTGCAACTGCCATCAGAACAATCGCAAGCTTCGCCTTTGCCATCTCCGCAACCGCCGCTTCCACAGCCGCATGACTGGTGAATATGACCATGCTGAAGCTCCTCCTCAGTGGCCTCTCTTATCTCTGTTACCTCACCGCTAAAAAACAGTGAAGCACCTGCCATAGGATGGTTAAAGTCCATGGTAACGGTATCATCATGTATTTCTTTAACAACACCGTTTAGTCGCCTTCCCTCATTATCCATCATAGGGATAACATTACCAAGCTGAAGGAGATTTGTATCAGTTTTTCCATCTACTTCGAAAACTGAGAGGGGTACATCAACAATGGCATTTTGCTGAACTTCACCATAAGCTTCGTCGCTGGAAAGTGAAAATGCAAAACTGTCACCTGATTTTAAACCCATGAGGTTTTCTTCAAATTTGGGAAGGAGGTTTCCTGCTCCAAATAAGAATGTAAGTGGATTTTCTTTATTTAAAGATTCAACTATTTCACCGTCATGGCCGTCTTTCTTCAAAACATAAATAATTGAAACTACTTTGTTTGCTGCTGCTTCCATATTTTTCTTAAAATGTTACTTTAATTAATGTGCCAAAGAAACTGCTTTCCTCGCAGAAATCAAAACTAAGGCTTGTTAAATTATATATAAATAATTTCTTCGTTTACCTACCAGGGATACTCCTCCTGCTTCTTTCTTAAATATATCTGCATGCCAAATCTGAAAATTGGGTTGCTGTACAATGAAACCAGCCCGGATCCTGTATCCCAAAGGACCACGAAATTTAATTTCATTCTTTCACTGGCCGATTGTGAAATCCCACCTCCAACAAGAAAAGTAGTGTACCAGAAACGACTTGTTTCAGGAAGGGGATTATAACTGAAATAATAACTCTCCAGATTGCTGGATTCAATTTCAGCATGAGCAAACAACCCTGTACCGGGACTAATAGGTAAAAAACTTCCCAGATCCTTAAAAATAGTATACCTGGCAAAAGCCTTTGGTCCGTAAATGCTTGTTCTTATCTGTTCCTGATATGGATATAAACGGGTCTGACTGTAAAATTCATACTTAAAACCTGCCGCAACGCTAAGTCTGTCGGTAATATGGTAACCCAGTGCCGGGGCCACTTCAATGCGGTTTACGGTTCCGAGCATTAATGCAAAATCGGGAGATATGAAAAACTGGTGACTTAAATCCTCTTCATCCTGCGCCTGCAAAAAGGAAAATGAGTATATTGTAAGTAGCGAAAGAATGAGATATTTCTTTCGGAAATGTATTCTTTTCATTTAATTTTTTAGATATAAAACGAAGATTTAAGCTGTAAAGATATATTTTTATAAAAAAGAAAAGAATCTAAACATGAATATACTGTTAACAGGTGCGTCAAGAGGGATAGGAAGGGCAATTGTGAGCTCCTTCTGCAGGGATGGGGATCATAGCTTTTTTTTAATATCGAGGGATGAAAAAAGCCTCCTCAGGCTTAAAGAGAAATGCCTGACAATAAACCCACATTGCAGTTTTTTTATTTATTCCTCAGATCTGGGTAATTCAGCCGATCTTGAGTTTAGCATCGATAAAATTAAAAAGGATACAGATGTTCTGGATATTCTGATAAACAATGCAGGAAGCCTTATTAACCGAAGTTATACTGACTTAAGCGATGCAGAAATGCGCGAGATGTTTGAGGTAAACTATTTTGCGCCTGCCATTTTAACCCGCAATATGATCCCGTTATTGAAAAAATCAAATAAAGCCCGGGTAATAAATATTGGAAGCATGGGAGGGTACCAGGGAAGTCTTAAGTTTCCAGGCCTTTCTCATTACAGCGCTTCCAAGTCGGCTCTTGCGGTTCTTACCGAATGTCTGGCAGAAGAATTTAAATCCTCAGACATTTTATTTACCTGTCTTGCTCTGGGTGCCGTGCAGACTGAAATGTTTACGGAAGCATTTCCCAACGCAAAAGCACCCGTAAGTCCTGAAGAGATGGCTGATTACATTGTAAATTTCGCACAGACATTACAAAAAGATATGAATGGTAAAATAATTCCTGTACTGTTGAAATAACTACAGGGATATAAAACCCAGAAATAATGTATCATCCTGTTAAAATCTCCGCTTTAGCCGGTCTCTCGGTCCTTTCATTGGCCCATTGTACTCAGCAAAAATCTGATCCAAGGCCAAATATTATCTATATCATGGCCGATGATCATGCTTTTCAGGCAATCAGCGCCTACGGCGGTCCGTTGAAAGATCTGGCTCCAACCCCTAATATTGACCGCATTGCTCAAAATGGAATGAGGTTTGACCGTTGCCTGGTAACCAACTCAATTTGCGGTCCGTGCCGGGCTGTTGTGCTGACAGGCAAATACAGTCATATGAACGGTTTTATTGATAACACGGGAAGAACACCGTTCGATGGTTCACAGCAAACCTTCCCCAAACTCTTGCAGGCATCAGGATACCAGACTGCAATGATTGGAAAATGGCATCTGGATTCCGATCCCACCGGCTTTGACTACTGGGATATTCTGAACGGTCAGGGTAATTACTACAATCCGGATTTTATCAGCAAGGATGGGACTATCACTGAGAAAGGATATGTGACTGAGCTGATCACTCAAAAATCGCTGAACTGGCTTGCCAAAGCTAAAGGTTCTGGAAAACCCTTTATGCTTATGATGCACCATAAGGCACCCCACCGGGAATGGCAGCCCGGCCCGAATGAGCTGAAGCTTTATAAAGATGTTAACTTCCCTGAACCTCCCACACTATTTGATGATTATGCTAATCGCGGATTAGCTGAGAAAAGTCAGGATATGACCATTGATAAAACCATGAGGCTGGAAGAGGACCTGAAACTTTACAGGGATCCCGAAAAACCAAAGAATTCAGGTCTTCAAAGAATGGACTCAGCTCAGAATGCGGCCTGGGATGCTGTTTATAACCCTATAATTGAAAAATTCTACGCCTCCGGTCTGAGCGGTAAAGAGCTGGTCAGTTATAAATACCAGCGCTATCTCCAGGATTATCTGGCATGCATTGCAGCAGTTGATAAAAGTGTGGGTGAAGTTTTGGATTTCCTCCAAGAAAACGGACTGGATAAAAATACCATTGTAATTTATACCTCCGATCAGGGTTTCTACCTTGGAGAGCACGGCTGGTTCGACAAGAGGTGGATGTTTGAAGAATCCTATCGAACACCTCTGCTGATTGAATGGCCCGGAACTATTGCTCCCGGCACTGTAAACGGTGATATGGTATCAAACCTCGACTATGCCGAAACCATTCTGGAAATGGCAGGAGTTGCGGTACCGGATGATATGCAGGGTAGGAGCATGCTTCCTATTTTAAAGGGCAATACTCCGGCCGACTGGCGAACTGAGCATTATTATCATTATTACGAATATCCCGGATACCATATGGTTAAGCGACACTATGGCATGAGTACAATGAGATACAAGCTTATTCATTATTATTACGATATAGACGAATGGGAATTATACGACAGGGAAGCAGATCCGCTGGAAATGAGAAATGTATATAACGATCCCGCTTATGATTCCATAAAGGCTGAATTACACATCCAGCTCGACAGTTTAATGAAGAAGTACCAGGACAGTGATTCACTGGCAAGAACATATTTGCCTGTTGAGTCGGTTCAGTAGGGATTTTTGGGAGGAGGGCTTTATGGATTCAGACTTATATTATAGTTATCACAAATCCGATAGGAAAACACTTGCAAAACAAATAATCTCATAAAAGACATTTCGTGCATTCTTTTTTCGGGTATATTTACCGGAAGCCGCCTGCAGAGAGCAGGATTTTGCTAATTCAACTGATTGGCGCCATTAAAACAAACTCAATGCAGTCAAAGAATGAATAAGAAAATCGGACTCAAAGAAGCAATATCCATTGGGATTGGAGGAATGGTTGGCGGTGGAATTTTTGCTGTTTTGGGTTTAGCCGTATCCTTATCAAAAGGTGGTACACCTCTTGCATTTCTATTTGCCGGTCTTTTAGCCTTAATCACATCCTACAGCTATGTTAAGCTTTCAATAGCTTATCCCGACAGGGGTGGGACTGTAAAATTTGTAAATCAGGGATTTGGAAAATCTGTTTTTAGTGGAGGAGTTAATAACCTTTTATGGATAAGTTACATTATTATGCTGTCGCTATATGCTTCAGCCTTTGGTTCTTATGGTCCAAATTTATTGCAAATATTCAGTAAAACCACCGATTTTCATATTTACGCAAGTGCAATAATTATTATCGCAACGGCTATCAATTATTACAGCATAAAAGTTGTCGGGAAAATTGAATCATATGCTGTTATTATCAAACTCATAATATTGATATCATTTGTTATTATAGGGATATTCGGACTCATCGGAAACCCGAACATAGGCCAGCTATCCATAGCTGAATGGGAGTCACCTCTAAAAATTCTTACCGGGGGAATGGTAATATTCGTTGCATATGAAGGTTTTGAGCTTATTGCCAATGCTGCACCGGATATAGAAAATCCAGATAGAAATATACCAAGAGCATATTATTATTCCGTAATTTTTGTCATCCTTTTATACGTTATCATTGCTGTTGTAACGGTAGGTTCTCTTACTTTTAGCCAGTTAGCCACAGCCCGGGATTATGTATTGGCCGAAGCTGCAAAACCTATGCTTGGAAAAATTGGATTTACTATTATTACAATTGCGGCATTAATATCAACATTTTCCGCAATTAATGCTTCATTGTATGGAGGAAGCAGAGTAAGTTATGAGATAGCAGAAGATGACGAACTGCCGCATCAATTAACTGCCAGATTATGGAATCATCCGGTCGGCCTATTAATAACCGCCATTTCTACTCTGGTATTATCAAACACTCTCAACCTTGAAAGCATTTCTACTGCAGGAAGCGTCGGCTTTCTTCTGATATTTGCAGTAGTGAATTTTGCAGGCTTTAAACTATCAGGAAATATTTCCGGGAGCAGATTTGTGCCGTTTTCCGGATTTTTACTCTGCAGTATTGCTTTTATAATTCTAATTGTTCAACAATATTCTTCAAACAGAACAGGAGTAATTGTGGCTTTTTCTATTATATTTCTCTGTTTTGTTTTAGAATGGATTTATAAATTAACCGCACCTGTCAAGTCCACTTAAAACATAGTTTGAAACAGGGAGATGGAGATTTTAATCCTATTAAAGTTTCCCAATCAAATAATTGAAAATTTATACCTGCTGCAGTGAGGCTATAGCAGCTTTTAAGATTTCAGCCGATTTTTTAAGCGAAATTAACTCATCTTCATTCAGGGGGCTTTTTATTATTTTTATTATCCCCTTATCTGAAACCACACAGGGCAGGCTCAGACAAACGTCTTCTATTCCATACTCCCCATCCAGAAAGGTAGAAACCGCCAGAACACTTTTCTGTCTGCGCAGTATTGCACTGCTTATCTTTACCATGGCAAGGCCCACCGCAAACTGTGTTGAACCTTTTGAATTTATTATATGATAGGCTGATTCCCTCACGTCTTTTTCAATTTTTTTGCGTCTTTCTGTCCAGTCGGAGCAATTACCACACATGGGACAATAATCATCGATATTAATGCCTGCAATATGAGTCATCGACCAGGCAGCAAACTCACTGTCGCCATGCTCGCCCAGAATATATGCATGAATATTATGGACATCAACACCACATTCGGAACTTAATAAATGCCTGAAGCGGGCACTGTCGAGCACCGTACCGGAACCAATTACCCTGCTGCGATCCCAGCCTGAACTTTTTAAAGCAACATAGGTCAGTACGTCAACCGGGTTGCTTACGATCAGCATGATTCCTTTACAGTCGTTTTCAGCCACTTCTTTTGCAATTCCTCCAACTATCATTGAATTTTTTTTGAGCAATTCGAGTCGGGTCTCGCCCGGTCGCTGAGCAGCTCCGGCTGTAATTACAACCATCTGCGCTTGTCTGTAATCATCGGGTGTTCCCGCTCGTATAGCCACTGTAGGGAAGAAGGCCTGACCATGTACCAGGTCAAGAACCTGTCCGCGCATAAGGGCTTCATTTTTATCAATTATCACAATTTCATCCGCCAGGCCGCTTTGGGCCAATGCATAGCAGTAAGTTGCCCCTACGGCTCCTGCACCAACAACCACTATTTTACGCTTCTGAAGTATGGAATTTGTTTCTTTCATATTAATAAGATTTATATTGATATGTGAGATAAATCTGCCAGCAGTTTCAGATATGGAAAAAAAGCAGATATCATTTCTGATATGCAAACAACTGCATCAGGAACTTGTTTGAAAACAGGGAAAATAAAAGATGTATATCAGAATTGATATAAAGGCTTTCCGTAACAGCAGTTTTTAAATTTTTTGCCGCTGCCACAGGGACAAGCCTCGTTTCTTTCAGGCAGAACAGGCTTAACCACCTGACTTTCCTTATTCCTTATCCAGTTCATTACATTGGCAGGAGCCCTTTTGGCCAGGAGTTCTTTAGCCATAAAATCCATGTAGGGCTTGGTATGATGGAAGAAGTCTTTATAGCCCGCACAGAGGTAATTTAAGCCGGCCTGCCCGTCGGGAGTGTCAATAAAACGGTGTTTCGGGCATTCGCCATGGCAAAGATGTCTGACATCACATTTCAAACAGTAAACAGGTAAGGAGTTTCTCTTATTTATTCCGAAATCGAATTGCATCTGCGACCTCACCATATCCATCATGGGTTTTTCAGAAATATTCCCAAGGAAATACTCAGGATAAACAAAATGGTCGCATGTAAACAGGTCGCCATTGTGCTCCATTACCATGGCATCGCCGCAGGTCTCCGAAAATACACAAAGACCGGGTTTGGCACCTACTGTGTTGGCAAGTGTAACGTCGAAAAGCTGAACAAATATACGACCCACATCTTTTCTTACCCATTCATCGAATATGCTTATCATGAATTGCCCGAATTCACTGGCATTTACGGTCCAGCCGGTCACTGTGGCTTCTGATCCATAGGAGGGTGGGACAAGGGATATACCTGATTTATCGGGCTTATTGACAGATCTTTCCACTATGGGAATAAACTGCAAAAAGGTACTGCCTATCCGTTTCAGAAAGCGATACGTTTCAAGAGCAAAGCGAACGTTATAGGAATTTATTACCGTGAGAGTATTAAAATCGACCTTATGTTTTTGAAGGAGGCTAACTCCCTTCATCACTTCTTTAAAACTGGGCTTTCCGGAATTATTTAATCTGAAGTGATCGTGACAATGTTCTTCTCCGTCAATTGAAATCCCAACAAGAATATTGTTTTTCTTGAAAAAGATACACCATTCATCATTCAGTCGTGTGCCATTTGTCTGAAACGCATTTTCAATGGTTTTCCCATTGGCATATTTCTTTTGAAGCCGTATTACATTTTCGAAATACTCTATTCCAAGAAGTGTTGGCTCACCTCCCTGCCAGGTAAAAGTGACAACCGGAACATCCTGATTAGCAATATAATCACGAATAAAATTTTCAAGTAATCCATCGTCCAGGCGGAAATCGGTTTTTCCGGGATATAGGTTTTTCTTTTCAAGATAATAGCAATAACTGCAATTCAGGTTACAGACAGGCCCTATGGGCTTCACCATTATGTTAAAGGCAGCAGGGCCGGAACGTTTTTGAGCATCTGTAAACAGAATATCCATGTCAGCTTATATTATCGTGACTCATGACTGCAAATATATTATTCTGAAAATATAAAGACCAGGGCCTGGGCTGGATTAATTTGTAAAATAGCTCTATTTATAAGCTATAAGAATTACTGCTGGCGATAATCGACCATATTTTCTTCATTATATTCCTTGGGCTCAACTTCGCCCTTAAGAACCATAAGTCCATTCATAGCCAGAGCGTGCATCTCATCCTCACCCGGATAGATTATGACAGGAGCGATATAGGTAACCATCTTTTTAATAAATTCCACAACCATGGGGTTATTTGCGATTCCACCGGTAAGAATGATGGCATCGACCTCTCCGTTTAATACAGTAGCCATGGCACCAATATCTTTGGCAACCTGATACGACATGGCATCCTGAATCAGGCGCGCATGTTCATCGCCGTCAAGAGCCATTAACTCGATCTGGTAAGCGCTGTTGGTACCGAAATAGGCCATGAGTCCGCCTTCACCGGTTATCATTTTTTTCATATCGTCCAGACTGCTGTCTTTCTCAAAGCATTTTTTAATAAGCTGACCTACGGGGAGGGTACCGGATCTTTCAGGGGAAAAAGGACCTTCTCCGTCCAGTGCATTATTTACATCAATAACCCTTCCCTTTTTATGAGCGCCTATCGAAATTCCTCCACCCATATGGGCTATGATAAGATTCAGCTCTTCATATTTTGTGTTAAGAAGGCGGCTGTAGGATCGGGCTGTGGCCTTCTGGTTCAGGGCATGAAAGATGCTCATACGAGTGAACTGCGGGTGCCCGGCAATTCTGGCAACCGGTTCAAGTTCATCTACCACAACAGGGTCGGCAATATAGGCTTTTGCGTTCGGGAGGCTTTTCGCAATATCATCGGCAATAAGTCCGCCCAGGTTACTGGCATGCTCCCCCAGAATCCCTTCGCGCAGGTCCTTTTTCATCCTGTCGTTGATAATATATATCCCTGATTTAATAGGTCTTATAAGTCCCCCGCGTCCAACAACCGCTTCAATTTTATCGGTTTCAATCTGCGCATGTTCCAGTTCCTTCAGGATAATATTTTTCCTGAATTCATACTGATCAGTGATCTTTTTATATTGTGATAACTGTTCGTGCGAATGTGAAATGGATTTCAGGAAAACCACCTTTGTATTCAGGTACACTGCAATCTTTGTTGAAGTGGAGCCGGGGTTAATTGCCAGAATCTGTTTTAAAGCCATTGGTTTGGTTTTTATAATGCTGCTGCTAAAGCTATCGAATAACGTTTACTTTCCTCACTATCAGCCCTGGAAGTAAGTACAATAGGGGCAGAGGCACCTGCAATGATTGCAGCTGCCAGTCCATCTGATAGGAAAATTAGTGATTTATAGAGAATATTTCCGCTATTCAGGTCGGGAGTGATTAAAATGTCTGCATCTCCGGCAACAGGCGATTCAATTTTCTTTTGTCTGGCTGCTTCTTTTGATACAGCGTTGTCAAGAGCCAGCGGACCGTTAATTATACAATTCCTTATCTGATTATTCTGGTTCATTTTTGTGAGCGCCGCAGCGTCAACGCTGGATTGAATTTTATTGTTAACGGTTTCCAAAGGGGCGAGGATGGCAACCTTAGGTGTTTCAATACCCAATAGATTCATGATTTCAACGGCATTCTCCACGATTTTCACCTTTTCGTCAAGGTTGGGACTTATATTCATGGCAGCATCGCTAATACCCAGTAGTTTATGGTAATGGGAGGTTTGAAAAAGTGCAAAATGACTGAGTGTATCATGTTTTTTTAATCCCTTTTCCTTGTCCAGAACTGCTTTTAACAAAGAGGCAGTGGGTACCATACCCTTCATCAGGATTTCTGCTTTTCCTTCCCTGATCAATGAAACAGCCGTAACACATGCCTTTGTGCCGTCTTCCTCATCAATTATCTCAAAATGTCTTCTATCCAGGTCTATTGATCTCAGCATGGCGGTGATTTCCTTTTCCGGTCCAACTAGAAGAGCATGAACCAGGTCGAGATCGCAGGCTTTTTTTATTGCTTCAAGCACGTGCAAATCGGCAGCCGCGGCCACCGCAATTCTCCTCTTCGGTTTTAATTTCGCAAGCCCTATCAGTCCTTCCAGAGTATCAGGAATCATAATTATTTATTTTTTAGCGACTCCAGGACGATCTGCTCAGTATCTTTTGCAATCACCAGCTCTTCATTTGTAGGCACAACCATTGCAATTACCTTTGATCCCGGCTTACTTATTATTACTTCTTTTCCTCTTTTCCCCCTGTTTCCATCATTGTCAAACTCCAGTCCCAGAAATTCCATATTCTTACATACTTCTTCTCTGGCTTCGGGGCTGTTCTCACCTATTCCCCCGGTAAAAACAATTGCATCAACGCCTCCCATTGCAGCGGCATATGATCCAATATATTTCTTTATTCTGTAATAATACATATCCAGGCCCAGAATGGCTCTTTCGTTCTTTTCGGCGGCTGCGGTTTCTATTTCACGCATGTCAGATGAAACACCTGTAATTCCAAGCATTCCACTATGCTTATTCACAAGGATGTTGGCATTAAAATGATCAATATTTTCCTTTTGCATGATGTAAAGAAGAACGCCGACATCCAAGTCACCCGTACGGGTACCCATTATCAAACCTTCAACCGGTGTAAGACCCATTGATGTATCGATAGATTTACCTCCGACAATTGCAGCTATGGATGCTCCATTACCCAGGTGACAGGTAATAATCCTGAGTTTCGAGATATCCTTTTTAAGAATCTCGGCAGCACGGGCAGAAACATATCGGTGGCTTGAGCCGTGGAATCCATATCTTCTGAGTCCATATTTTTTATAGAGTGAGTAGGGTATGGCGTACATGTAAGCATGTGCAGGCATTGTCTGGTGAAATGCAGTATCGAATGCGCCAACCTGTGGAACATCGGGCAGAAGTACCTGCATGGCGTAAATACCCTTTAAATTTGGAGGGTTATGCAAAGGGGCCAGATCGATGCATTTCTCCATCTCTTTGATAACATCCTCAGTAATAAATTCACTTCCCTTGAATGCTTCAGCGCCATGAACCACGCGGTGTCCAACGGCATCGATTTCATTAAAATCCTTGATGCTTCCGTATTTTTCACTTTTTAAAATACCCAGAATGTACTCTATTCCTGCCTGATGATCGAGAATTTCTCCTTCAATCTTAACCTGAATGCCGTCGTTTCTTTCGTGTTTTATAAAGGAACCATGGAGACCAATCTTTTCAGCAACCCCTTTGGCAAGAACTTCCGTAGTTTCCATCTCAAATAACTGGTATTTAATAGATGAACTTCCACAGTTTAATACAATAATTTTCATTTTAATATTTTGTTTGTGTGAACGATTTAATTAAACTCAGTTGCTGTAATAGCCTGACTGATAATTTTCCCGTTTTCGTATTTGTAAAATCCCTTTCCGGCTTTCATTCCATGGTAACCAGCCCGTACAAGCCTTTTAATAATGGGGCTTGCCTTGAATTTTTGCATTCCGTATTCACCGTATAGGTTATCCATCCATTTAAGCAAATTATCAAGACCAATTCTGTCGGCCATCTCAAAGGGTCCAAACAGTAATCCATATCCCATTTTCATGGTTGTATCAATGCATTTAACATTGGATACACCCTCCATCAGGATTTCACAGGCTTCGTTGATGAGTGTTACAATGAGACGACTACTGATGTGTCCGGGCGATTCGTTAATGATAATAGCCTGCTTTTCTATCATGGAAGCAAATTTCATAACGAAATCAAATGTGGCATCATTGGTTTCAATCCCTCTTACTACCTCAACAATCTTTATGGAAGCGGAGGGGGAAATGAAATGAAGTCCGGCAGCCCGCTCAGGATGCTCAAGAACGCTTGCAATTTCTGAGATCATGAGGGTGGAGTTATTGGAGGTAATAACAACGTCTTTTGCAACTACCTCTTCCACCTTCCTGAAAATATTCTTACGCATTTCGATATTCGTTCCCGGCTTTTGGGTATTAATGGATTCGATGACAAGATCGGCATCCCTTATGTCATTGTAATCAACGGAACCTTTAATATGGGAAAGAATAACCCGCTTTTCGCCCTTGGTTAGTCCCCAGTGGTTAATAATCTCATCAAGCTGGGCCTCAATCTGCTCAAAAACCTCCATTATCTTAGCTTCGCTTATTTCAATGAAAACCACGTCCATTCCGTGCTGAGCAACGGTGCGGGCAATTTCCTGACCCATACTTCCGCAGCCAATAACGGCTACCTTCTGTATGCTTCCCTTTTTTTGTATTCTTTTGCTAAGCGCAAAATCCTCTAATGTCTCCTGCATTTCTTTATATTTTTTCTGTTTTTCTCTTGAGAAAATTCCTGGTATGTCTTATAAGTTACTGATTAATGATTTAACCTTTCATTCCTGCAGCCTGATTGGCAGTTATTGCCACCAGGTTAACGATATCGCTTACTGAACAACCTCTCGATAAATCATTAATAGGAGCGGCCATTCCCTGTAAAACAGGACCGATGGCTTCTGCATGGGCTAGTCGTTGAACCAGTTTGTAGGCAATGTTGCCTGTTTCAAGACTTGGGAATACCAGAACGTTTGCTTTTCCTGCAATCTCACTTCCCGGCGCCTTGCTTCTTCCTATAGCTTCTATGATTGCAGCATCAGCCTGTAATTCACCGTCAATTTTCAGGCTCGGATCCATTTCCCGCGCTATTTTGGTAGCACTTACAACCTTATCAACCATTGCATGTTTGGCACTTCCCTTGGTGGAGAAACTCAGCATGGCTATCCTGGGTTCAAAGCCTGCAATAGCACGGGTGGTTTTCCCGGTTGCTACAGCAATTTCAGCAAGTTCCCTGTCGGTAGGGTCCGGATGAACCGCGCAATCAGCAAAAACCATAAGCCCATCTTCACCAAATTCCTTGTCCTTTAGAATCATGATAAATGCACCTGAGACAATACTGATTCCGGGCATGGTTTTAACATATTGAAATGCAGGTCTTAGTACATCACCGGTAGCATTCATTGCTCCGGCAACTTCTCCGTCAGCATCACCGGCCTTAATCATAAGAACACCTAAATAAAGCGGGTCTTCAATTAATCTCTCTGCCTCTTCCTGTGTAAGGCCCTTACTTTTTCTCAAATCAAGCATGAGCTGAACGTATCTTGCTTTATTTACATGCGAAACAGGATCAATTATTGTGGCCTTATCGATATTTTTAAGCCCAAACCCCTTTGCTTTTTGCTGAATATCAGCAGGATTGCCAATAAGGAATAGCCTGGCGAGGTTCTCCTCAAGTATAATGTCAGCGGCTTTAAGAGTTCTTTCTTCGCCACCTTCAGGCAAAACGATTCTCATGGAATGCTGTTTCGCTTTTTCTTTTATTTCATGAATCAAATCCATTGAATATCAATTATTTAGATAAATTTTATTTTACCTTCAAAATTAGATAAAAAAAATCACAATCATGGTTTATCTCAGCTGATTTATATCTGACAATAATTCTGTTATAAAACAATAATTTTAAATTGATCAAAATTAAATGGCGGTTGTTATATACATGAAAATTTGATACTAGAGAATGGGCATAGTTTCCCGGATAGGATCTGTGATTATTGATTATATGTTTCATTAATAATTATGTAATCCATAACTTAAAGAAGAATTTGTATCTATCATTAGATTAGTAATTTATAAAGTGAAAATAAAAATGGAAAAATTAAATTCAATAGGGCTGGACGCAAAACTTTCGGCCACATTAGCTGAAAAATTAAATTATTTACTGGCAAACTATTCTATATTTTACCAGAATGCAAGAGGTTACCACTGGAATATTAAAGGAGAAAAATTCTTTGAGCTACACTTGAAGTTTGAAGAATTGTACAATGATCTGCTTTTGAAAATTGATGAGGTGGCGGAAAGAATACTTACTCTGGGATATTCTCCTGAACACAAGTATTCTGATTATAAAAAGACCAGCAAAATTGCTGAGAGCAAGTATGTTTCAGATGGATTTACAGCGGTTGCCGACTTACTGAACTCTTTTAAAATCATTATCAGTCTGCAAAGGGAATTGCTTACTCTCAGCGACAAAGCTGGTGATGAAGGTACCAATGCACTAATGAGTGATTATATCCGTGAACAGGAGAAACTTGTCTGGATGTACTCGGCATTTTTAAACAAGTAGATATATATCCACTTAAATCCTTATAAATCAGATGAATTACCAGGAAATTTTTAAAAGACTTTGGGAAGATTATATCCATCAGAATCCGGCAGCAGGAAAAATTCACAAATTATTTACCGATGCTGGAGAAAAGGTTGAAAATGATCATATTGCCTTTCGTACTTTCAATGATCCAAGGATGAATATTGATGTGCTTGCTAAGGTTTTTATTAAAAATGGCTATGTTGAAAAAGGGCAGTATGTATTTAAGGAAAAACATCTCTTTGCCCGACATTACGAGCATTCAGGCGATAAGAAGGCACCCAGGGTTTTTATATCGGAACTTATTCTACAGGATTTTTCTGACTCCCTGCAGAATATTGTTAATCATAGTATAAACCAGGTTCCTGATGAAACTTACCGTTCCGATGATTTGATTTTTTCAGGCAGTCTTTTTCCGCAGCCTTCATTTGAAGTGTACAGCAAACTTCGTGAAGAATCGGAATATGCAGCCTGGCTATATGTATTTGGTTTTCGCGCCAACCATTTTACCGTTAGTGTAAACGCACTGAAGAAATACAATACAATTGAAAAGTTAAATGAATTCATTAAGGCTGCCGGATTTAAACTGAATACTTCAGGAGGAGAGATTAAAGGTACAAAAGCAGATCTTCTACGACAATCAAGTACCCTGGCTGATCAGGTAAAAGTTAGCTTCACAGAAGGTGTATTTGAAATTCCCGCATGCTATTATGAATTTGCCGAAAGGTTTAAAGATGCAAACGGGCATTATTATTCGGGCTTTATTGCCAGCTCAGCGGATAAGATTTTTGAATCAACTAATTTTTATAAGAAATGAGAGATTAGGATGATGGTAAATGGGTAAATGAGTGAAAGGGTGAATGCCTTCCTGCCGGCCGGACAGGCATTTGTGCTAACCATTCCAGCAGGATGAGGGGTCAAGTTATCTAGGTATTTGCAAATT
>JACJXF010000014.1 GCA_020636775.1 Bacteroidales bacterium | reverse complement strand
TGGCCCACAGGCTCGCGGACATTTTTTCGGGCCCTCGCACTTTATTCAATCCTAATGAGGAAATTTCTCGTTTTAATTTTTTCTCGGATAATAGTGATTAATTATGTTCATTTATCCAGCGGATCGTAATTTTCATTCCCTCTTTCACACCCATTGGAGCATAGGAGATTTTCCGCATTGCCTTTGCAGATGAAAGATTCCAGAAGTGCGAGTATCTTCTGATCAGGGAGGGAGTAACAGGCGGATCTTTTCCAAACAATATGGAAAGGGAAAAAACTAAACGGGAAAGCAACAGCATAAGCCAGACGGGAATATGTATCATCCAGGTTTTTTTTCCGCTAACCACCGAAAGTTCTCTGAAAAAATCATTAAAGGAAATATTTTCTCCTCCCAGGATATACCTTTCCCCGGGCCCCCCTTTTTCCATAGCAAGAATATGGCCGCTTACCACATCTTCCACAAACACATAATTGCCGGTACTCTTGCCGTTACCGGGAATGATGTGCCATCTTCCTTCCACATAGTCCTTTATCATCCGTGTCACACTGTTGCTTTCACTTAGAATTCCCGGACCATAAACACGAGTTGGGTTTACTACAATTATTTCCTGATTTGCCAGATCAGGATTTTTCAATTCATCTTCCATTAAAGCTTTGGAAGATTCGTAATCGATAAAATAGTCAGCCGGCTTAGGAGAGTTTTCATCAATCAGTTTTTCTTTGCCGGACGGGCCTAAAACCCCGGCGGTGGAAGTAATTACAAAACGTTTTACTCCTGCTGTAATCCCTGCATTTACCACATTGAGGCAACCCTCAATATTAAGACGGTATATCTGTGAGGGGTCGCGATCCCAGATTTTTGCGAAAGCCGCCGTGTGATAGACCTGGTCACAGCCGCGAATTGCATTCTCAATACTGTTTTTATCAAGGATATCTCCCTTGAAGAGCCGGATATTTGGGTGATTTAATACTGAAGTTTTGTTTTCTGACCGGTAAAGAGCATGAATGGTGTTTCCCTGATCGGCAAGCCTTAATGCAAGGCGACTGCCAATAAAGCCGGTTGCACCACTTATAAAAATCTTCATTTACCGGATCGTTTCAGATGGATTTCAGGATGATAATAAAAGGAATACCATTCGTTTGATAGAGCCAGAACAATGTGGGCGAGAACAGCAAGCCAGATTGTCCCGGTCTGAAAGGTCAGATAGGAGATTAAAATTCCAAAGGGAATAGCAGAGAGGGTTTCTTTAATGCCTTTAGGAATATGGGTAAGAGAATATAAAGCAGTATTTACAAGAATCGCCGGCCACAGACCCAGAAGGGGGATTGAAGCGAAGAGCAAAAACCCCCTGAAAAGAAACTCATAGGCAATAAGATAGGCAATCCAGCTAAGAGCACTGAGAATTAATAGAGACATCGGCCATTCTTTCTTCCTGATTTGAGGATATTGCTCAAGGTTTTCCGGACTTCCGGAATTGAAATAATTTACCGGGATCAGTATGGCCGACAAAATGGCAAGCCAGAGAAAACTGTATGCATCAGGAGCACCAGTACCGAATTCGGAGGGGGAGGAATGCAGAAAAAAAACAATTACCAGTAAGGAGAGTAAACCGAAAATAAAAACCCCAAGCAGTCGTTGTAATATTACCGGCAAAGCATTATTGTCGGAAAGTCCCGACCAGAGCTTGTAGGATGGGCTTGAGGTTATGACGTGATACAAGACGTAACCAAACGAGAGTAATGAGAAAGCGGTGATAAAGGGGAGGATTAATTCATTTGAGGCTTGCATGGCATAGAAGTATGGGGTTGGCGTATCAAATTTATGAAAAGCATTGAGATTTTGAGCAAAACAACTTTATTTTATTAGGTTAAGTGCCCGTCTGTCAGCCGGAAGGCTATCACAATTTGCATGATACAATCCAATAAATATTGAATGCAATTGAAAAACCCCGGTATTAAGATAAAAACAACCGCGTCTCTTCAATCGCGTCATGCGAAGCATGATTGCGTTCCGCCTTAGCGGAATTGCGTTTAATATATTTTTCATTTATTGAATCCCGGATTGTAGACAAAAGAAAAAACCGGGCGTTTTCAGGGTCCCGGAATAAACATTAGGCATTATCTGCCCAAAATTTTAGAATAAAGTATTTGTTTAGGCTATATTTCGTATTATTTTTATAAAAAACATCAAAATATGCTGAAAGAGAATTTCATTGCATTTATTGAAAAAAGCATTGTCTCCAACTGGGAAAACCATGCGCTGGCCGACTATAAGGGATCTTCCTTTACCTACAAAGAAGTTGCGACACAGATGATGAAGTTACATATTGTCTTTGAGAAGGAAGGAGTAAAACCGGGAGATAAGATCGCACTTGTAGGGAAAAATTCTGCTGCCTGGGGAATCACCTTCCTTTCGGCAATAAGTTATGGTGCGGTGATCGTTCCGATTCTTCCCGACTTTACCCCTGAAGACACTACCCATATTATCAATCACTCGGATTCCGTCATATTATTTACGGGCGAACAAATTTTTGAAAGTCTGGATATTAGTAAGATGCCGGATATCCGTGCCGTTATCCACGCAAATGATTTTTCACTTATATTTTCACGGGAAGGCTCAGTTCTTCCCGGGGTATTCGACACCATAAATGAATTATTTGCAGAGCATTATCCAAACGGTTTTGAACCAGGGAATTTTCATCTTCAGCATGTGCCTAATCATGAGCTTGCTGTGATCAGCTATACCAGCGGAACAACAGGCTATTCAAAAGGGGTTATGATTCCTCACAACAGCCTTATTGCCAACATCAGGTATGCTCACGAAAACATGCCTCTGGAACCAAAGGACCAGATTGTTTCATTTTTACCCCTCGCTCATTCCTACGGATGTGCTTTTGAATTCCTGTTTCCTTTTACCCTTGGCTGTTATATTACTTTCCTGGGGAAAACCCCGTCTCCTGCAGTTATCATGCAGGCATTCAAAGAAATCAGACCCAGGCTCATTCTCTCGGTTCCCCTTGTAATAGAAAAAATATACAAAAAGCAGGTCCTTCCAACCATCAGTAAACCTGTAATGAAGATCCTTTTAAAGACGCCACTCATTAACAGCATTATCCGAAAAAAGATCCGACAAAAATTATTTGAGGTTTTCGGGGGAAATTTCCATGAGATTGTAATTGGTGGTGCAGCATTCAACAAGGAAGCGGAACTCTTCTTCAAAAAAATTAAATTCCCGTTTTCGATTGGTTATGGCATGACGGAATGCGGTCCTCTTATCGCTTATGCCGGCTGGGAGAAGGCCCGTCTTGGATCGGCAGGAAAACTCGTTGACACTCTGGAGATAAAAATTGACTCCACCGACCCCTATCATATTTCGGGTGAAATAATGGTAAGGGGTGAAAACCTGATGCTTGGATATTATAAAAATGCAGAGGCAACAAGGGACGCTCTTGATGATGAGGGATGGCTTCATACAGGTGACCTGGGCTATCTTGACAAGGACAACTACGTGTATATTAACGGCAGAAGCAAAAGCATGATTCTGGGAGCATCCGGACAGAACATTTATCCCGAAGAGATTGAAGCGAAAATCAATAACCTGCCATTTGTGACGGAATCGGTTGTAATTGACGAAGGGCAGAGACTGGTTGCACTCATTTTTCCTGATAAGGAAATGATGGAAAAGGAAGGCGTTGATGAGAGCAAATTAAAGGAGGTTTTTGAAGAACAAAAAAAACAACTGAATCACTCACTTCCTGTATATAGCAAAGTTGCTGAGTTCAGAATCCATCCCGAAGAATTTGAAAAAACACCGAAGAGAAGTATTAAACGCTTTATGTACAACAAATAGCATTTGCTTTTTCCAGGGAGGAAAAACAGGACAGGCTTCAGACCTCCTCGTTACCCGGTAAAGATCAGATCACATGTTCCATTGCTTTGTTCAGGAAGTCATTCAGGACTTTTATTTCCTTCCAGCCATAGCTGATTTCAGCAAGCAGATCCGGAGAGCTAAGTGTTTCATTGCTTAGAGGCTGAGAAACAGCGTAGGATTTGTATTGAATCAAATCCAGATCAGGATGATCCTTTGGATATCCCTGGGGAGCCGTTTTCAGGCGTTCTCCCATAATTTCGGGAAATCTTTTTTTGAAGGAGGGTTTGTTAAGGATTGAGCGGAAGACCTCGGGTTCGTAAAAGATTGTTTCCCGGATAGCTTTTAATGCCGGACCCTGCGGCATATATTTCCCTCCGGCAACGAAAGACCCATTCGGTTCAATATGAAGATAATAACCTGCCCAGTCTGAATTTTTGCCTCCCCGGGAAATATAGGCTCCAAAATTGGTTTTGAAGGGGGATTTATCCTTTGAAAAACGAACATCCCGGTAAATTCTGAAAGTACAGTTTTTTGGCTCCAGATATCCGATTTCGGGATCGAGCGATTTGGCTGCCTGTATGAGAAGATTTACAAATTCATCAAAGCCGTTTTTGACCTCCAGATATTGTTTTTTGTTTTTTTCAAACCAGTCACGGTTGTTGTTTTTCTCGAGGGAGGTGAGGAAATCAAGGATTTTCGGAATAAGAATTTTTGATTCCATAGAAAGAAAGATTTGGGAGTGAAAAGTTATAATTAATAATTAAGCTGAATTCGACATAATGGCAGACAGAGGATACGACCAAAGTTGCAAAATTAGCGCTAATCCGCCAAGGCGGAAGGCAATCATGCTTTGCCATCGTAACCTGACATTTCAAATTAAGATTGATTTGCCCCCATTACTTAGATGATTTTAAGTAAAAACCGCTTTTTTAAAAGGATGTTCATTTTTTTGTAAATTTGAGTTATGAGAAACTCAGTAATTATAGTTGCCGGTGGCACCGGAAAAAGAATGGGGGCGGTCCTTCCGAAACAATTCCTGGAAATTGAGGGAAAAGCTCTGATCTTTTATACACTCGAACGATTCCTTGAATTTGATCCTTCCATCGAAATGATTCTGGTAATACACGAGGATTATATTGATTACTGGGAAAAACTAATAATAGCAGAAGGTTTTGATTATCCCGTTCTTACTGTTCCGGGTGGGGAAACGCGTTATCATTCGGTAAAAAACGGCATCTCCATGCTGGAAGGGGAATCGCTTGTAGGCATCCACGATTCAGTAAGACCCTTTGTCAGCCTCTCAACCATTCAAAGATGCTTTGAGTCGGCCGAAAAATATGGTTCGGCCCTGCCGTATGTTCCGCTTAAAGAATCGGTGAGGATGGCAGATGGGGATAAAAGCACAGTTGTTGACCGATCCGCAATACAAGTTATTCAGACACCCCAGGTTTTTAATTCAGAAATTCTCAGGGAATCCTATGAGCTTCCTTTTGAGCCCTCATTCACCGATGATGCTACAGTGGTGGAAGCGGCCGGTCATAAGATCCTTATGCTTTTGGGCGATGAATATAATATAAAAATTACCACCCCGGAGGATTTCGAAATGGCCAGACTCCTTATTGCTCATCAAAAACAGCGTCCTCTGTAGCAAAACTGGCAATTTCTCCGCCCAGATTAGTTTTAATATAAACACTTACAGGAGTGCCGATGTAACCAATATATGATTTAGTATTTGATGTAGCATCTATTATTCTGGATGCGCAGAGTTTCGCTTTGGAGCCGGAACTGGCTTTCACATAGCTATCTTCGGATTGCAATTTATATGCTGAATAGGTGGCTCCGGTATTGACCGAAACATCCTGGCGGCTGGTTTTTCCTGTAAAGACCAGTATCGCGCCCTGTTTTACATCGGCCATTAAATTTTTAACATCCAGATCAAGCTCAGCTTTGGCGCCGGAACGTGCAATAAAGGAAATCGTGTCAGCCTTGATCGGCCCCGGGGACACAACGAGCGAATTTGCCGAAACAGAAATTTCAGAAAGGTCAGTATAATATAGCAAGAGCTTTATAATGGCATCCTTATTGGTGTCGGTCTTCAGACGAATACTCAGAGAACCGTTAGTCACCTCCGTAATAATGTTTTCTGACGGAACCTTGTACAATATAAGCTCGGCACGGCAACTTTCGGATTTGTATAGTTCAACCCGCATTTTTCCCATGACATTAAGAGAATGAAAATCGGGAATATTTCGCGAAATAGTGTCCTGTGCATTAAGGCCTGAAGAAAGAAGGCTAATAAAAAGTATTACAGATAAGTTTTTGAGAGTTTTCATATTATATATTTTTTCGCTTTACAAAATTCAATATTATTCATGTGATTAGCAAAAAGCGTGCAAATGTATTTTTACAACAAGAAGTTTCTGGCAGCGATAATTTTATAAAAGAGGGGCCGAAACCGGTCAGATCAAAGCATAAGTCCTGGTTTGTTTAAGAAAAAAGGCAAAAGAATTAACAAAGAATTAACTTCAGGTACAGAAATAAAAAATACTTTTACGCCGGAAAATAATTACACTAAAGAAACTTTAAACACAAAAATAGTTTCCAATTAAAAAAATAGTGTTAGATTTGCCGCGAATTGGAAAAAATAAACGACATATTATTAAAAGTTGCCATACTTTTCAGAAAGTATGGGATAAAGAGTATTACTATGGATGATATCTCCCGAGAGGTTGGTATATCCAAAAAAACTCTTTACCAGCACATAACTGATAAAACCGATTTGGTAAACAAGGTCATTGATGCTGAGCTTCAGCATACCAGGGATTGTTTTGATATACAGAAACCTTATGGTAAAAACGCGATAGATGAGCTCTTCGAGGTGAACCGCATGATGATTGAGATGATGAATCGCCATAGTCCGTCATTTGTTTATGATTTGAAGAAATATTACCCGGAAATTAACCAGAGGGTCTTGCTTTCGAGGCGAAAAGGAATGTACGATTCTATCCTTGCCAATCTCAAAAGGGGCAAGAAGGAAGGCTTATACCGGAAGGAAGTGCAGGAAGAAATCATCACGAAACTTCAGATTTCAAGGGTTGAAAATATGTATGGTGAAGACATGTTTTCTGCAGGTGATACAGGAACTGCCAGCATATTCCGGGAGCTCTTTATTTATCATATCAGAGGGATATCAAATGATAAGGGGATAAAATACCTGGAGGAAAACATGAATAAATTTGATTACAAGGAAACAGAGGCATTCAGGTAGAATTTAGAATTTAGAAGGTAGAATATAGAAATATAATAAGGTAGAATATTCATTTATAAATTATGACAAGGATTCCCAAATATTTAATTAGTCTGGCCGCATTGATGCTGATGATAAACCTGTCCGCCCAGGATGAAAAGGCTGATACACTTAGAATGTCGGTTCTGGACGCTCAGAATTATGCGGTTACCTACAACCGCTCAGTAAAAGCGGCACAAATTGATATAGAAATAGCCAAAAAAACGGTAATGGAAACTACGGCCATAGGGCTTCCACAGTTTGCCGTGTCGGCTAATTACCAGCATATTTTTGTTGTGCCTGAAATTAGTTTTCCGGTTTCGGGATTTACACAAAACCCCTTAACAACAGTGGGAACAGTAGATAATTTTTCGCAGTTTCCCGGTCCGGGTGGTCTGAACCAGTATTTGTACCAGGGTCCCGGTATCGCTTTAGGCTCAAAGAATAATACTACAATAAACTTTACTTTAAGCCAGCTGATTTTCAGTGGTGAATATATCGTTGGTCTGCAGGCAGCCAAAATATTTAAAGAAGTTTCTGAAAAGGCTTATATTAAATCTGAACTTACCACCAAAGAGTCTGTTGCCGGATCGTATTACCTGGTTCTTGTTCTTACAGAAAACCTTCGGGTACTGGAGCAAAGCACAGATCTTATGAACAAGACCTATGCTGAAATGAGTCAGATGAACGCTCAGGGTTTTACGGAAGATACAGATGTTGACCAGCTTAAATTGAACAAGTCAAATCTTGATAACCTTGTACAATCGATGAAGGGTCAGCTTGATGTATCCATGAAACTGCTGAAGTTTCAGCTGGGAATGGATTTTGATCAGCCACTTGTGCTCACAGATAATTTAACAGAGAAGGTGTCGGAAGGAAATTTCCAGTATATGCTTACGGGAGATTTTAATGTCGGATCCAGCATTGATTACCAGATAATGGAGAATCAGGTTGATCTGCAGGCAGCTAACCTTCGTCGTGCCAAGTCAGCCTTTCTGCCCTCACTGGCCGGATTCTACCAGCACCAGGAACAAACGAATGCTGCGGCCTTCAATTTTCAGCCTAAAGACGTGCTTGGCATCAGCCTGAATATTCCTATAATAACCAGCGGACAGCGAATTGCCAAAGTTTCTGAAGGTAAACTGAATCTTGAGAAAGCAGAACTTAGCAGAGACATGATAGAGCAAAATCTGGTAATGGAGTATGAATCAGCAAAAAACGCATATCAGACAGCCTACATGAATTATGTAAATAACAAGGAAAGTCTGGGTCTCAGTGAAAAAATATATAATAAAAACCTGATAAAATATAAGGAAGGAGTGGCCTCCAGCCTGGAGATGACGCAGAGTCAGAGTCAGTACCTTACTGCAGAATCGAATTATTACAATTCAATCAATGCATTATTACAGGCAAAAGCCAAGCTCGACCGAATCCTTATGAGTAATTAAGAAATAAAAAATAAACCATCTTTTTAATTTATACGAAATGAAGCTATTGAATTTAAAAACCGCCGGCCTTGGAGTACTTCTCATCATTGCTTCCTGCAGCACCAGTAAACAGGATCAGCTTACAGCCTTAAAAAAGGAGCATGATGCCATTGCAGAAAAGATTAAAACTCTTGAGGCTGAAATAGCCGCAAGCGACACAAGTAATGCAAACAATGAAGCATTGGCCTTAAAAGTGGCTACAAAAGTCATGACCCCAACAGTATTTAATCACTTTATTGAGGTACAGGGAAGGCTTGACGGGGAGGAAAACCTGGGAGTAAGTGCTAAAATGCCGGGTACAGTTGAAAGTGTTAATGTCAGCATGGGAGATAAAGTTACCAAAGGACAGATTTTAGCCAAACTTGATGATGCCGTGTTGCAGCAAAACATGAAACAGCTTAAAGACAATCTTGGATTTGTAACAGAATTGTATAATAAGCAAAAGGCTCTTTGGGATCAGAAAATCGGATCAGAAGTACAATATCTATCCGCCAAAAACAATAAAGAATCCCTGGAAAACAGCATCAAAACCCTGCAGGATCAGATAGACATGATGCGGATTGTTTCCCCCATAAACGGAACGGTTGAAGATATTTCCATAAAAATTGGTCAGTCGGTCGGCCCGGGACTTCCCATATTCAGGGTTGTTAACTTTAGTTCAATGAAAGTTGTTGCAGAAATTGCTGAATCCTATAGTTCAAGGGTTAATAAAGGGGATGAGGTAATCGTTCGCTTTCCTGATCTGAACAGGGACATTACCGCCAGGATATCATCAGCAAGTAAGTATATCGGACCGCAAAACAGGACCTTTGATGTTGAGGTGAAAATGAAGCCCGAGTTCAACAATTTCAAGGCTAACATGATTGCCATTCTTAAAATCAATGATTACAGGGCTGAAAAAGCCATGGTTCTTCCCATAAATCTCATTCAGAATGATCAGCAGGGAAGCTTTGTTTTTATTGCAGTAAAGGATAAGGATTCTTACAGGGCTCATAAAGCACCTGTAAAAGCAGGACAGAGCTATAACGGCCTTGTAGAAATTACCAGCGGCCTTAAAGAAGGAGATATACTTATTACGGCCGGTCAGCTTGATTTACAGGATGGTCAGACAATCAGATTATAAATCGTCGCAAAGTTATTATAGATGGAAAAGAAGTTTAAAGAATTTGGGCCAACCAGCTGGGCAATTGACAATAAGACCAGCATCTATGTGCTGGCTGTAATTATAGCAATATTCGGAATTTTTAGTTATCGGACGATTCCGAAAGAGCAGATTCCCGATATTGTAATTCCTTATATCATTGTAAATACAGTTTATCCCGGAACATCACCCGCGGATATTGAAAATCTCATTACCCGTCCCCTCGAGACAAACTTAAAGTCGATCAGCGGGGTGAAGGTGATTAACAGTACATCTGTTCAGGATTTCTCTTCAATTGTTGTTGAATTCCGCACCGGAGTTGCTATTCCAGATGCAAAACAAAAAGTAAAAGATGCTGTAGACAAATCTAAAAAGGATTTACCAACCGATCTGAAATCAGATCCGGATGTTCGGGACATTGACCTGTCGGAGATTCCGATAATGTATATTAACATTTCGGGGGATTACGGACTTGACAAGCTTAAGAAGTACGCCGATATGCTTGAGGATAAAATCGAGGAATTACCTGAAATTACCCGTGTTGATATTGTTGGAGCACTTAGCAGGGAAATACAGGTTAACCTTGACATGTTCAAGCTGCAGGCAACGGGTCTTACCATAACCGATATCAGCCGAATGATAAGTGCTGAAAACGTAACCATTTCCGGTGGCAACATTGAAATGCAGGGAATGGATCGTTCTCTAAGGGTGGTCGGAGAGTTTCAAAATCTTGAGACCTTAAAGAACCTGGTAATTAAATCTGCTACCGGTGCCAGTGTGTACCTTAAGGATGTTGCTGAAATAAAGGACACTTATGCCACACAGGAAAGCTATGCCCGGCTTGACGGGAAAAACGTAATTACCGTTAACGTTATTAAAAAAAGCGGACAGAACCTTCTCGATGCCTCCGATAAAATAAAAGTAATTATATCCGATCTGCAGAAGAATAAATTCCCTACCGATCTGAAGGTTACCCTCACCGGTGAACAGTCAAAATTTACCAGAACCACCCTTACCGACCTGAATAATACCATTATTATTGGATTTATCCTGGTTACCATGGTTCTGATGTTTTTCATGGGATTTACAAATGCCGTTTTCGTGGCATTGTCCGTTCCGCTCTCCATGGCTCTTGCATACATTATTCTACCGGGTATTGGGTTTACCATGAACATGCTCGTTATGTTCTCCTTTATTTTCGCTCTGGGAATTGTGGTGGATGATGCCATAGTGGTAATTGAAAACACGCACAGGATTTTCAGGAAGACTAATATGGATATTGCCAATTCTGCAAAATTTGCAGCAGGAGAGGTTTTTGTTCCGATTCTTTCCGGAACCCTTACAACACTTGCTCCCTTCTTTCCATTGGCATTCTGGCCGGGTGTTACAGGAAAATTCATGTTTTTTATTCCTGTAACGGTTATTATCACCCTCTTTATGTCGCTGCTGGTAGCTTATATCCTTAATCCGGTATTTGCTGTGTCGTTTATGAAACCCAACGAAGAGGAGATACAGACCCTCAGCAATAAGAGGATTTTCACAACCGGCGGTATTATCATTGGCCTGGGAGCCGTTCTGCATATGGCATCTTATCCTGCCCTGGCTAACCTTACTATATTTTTGGGAGCTTTCTATCTGTTTCATAATTTCTATGGATTCAAGGTTTTGCTGCATTTTCAGCATGCCGTTATTCCCCAGACGCTCCGAAAATATGAGCAGTTACTGGAATGGATACTTAAAAAACGCAGACCCTACTACCTTTTGTTAAGCCTTATTTTTTCATTGTTTTTCACTTTCTTTTTACTTGGCCTTACCAATCCTAAGGTTGTATTCTTCCCCGACAATGATCCGAACTCAATTTTTGCGCTTGTTAAAATGCCCGTGGGAACCAACGTATCAGTTACCGATTCAGTAACCCGTGTTGTTGAAGGCAGAATCATGAAAGTTCTTGAAGACCAGCCTAAAGTAGTTGAATCTGTTATTACGAACGTTGCTCTTGGAGCGTCAGACTCGCAGTTTGAAGGAGGTATTACAACCTCCAATAAGGGAAAAGTTACCGTTAACTTTGTTGAGTTTGCCAAAAGAAAAGGGGTAAAGACGGAACCTTTTATTAACATGTTCAGGGAAGCGGTGAAAGACATCCCGGGAGCAACGGTTACTGTGGGCAAACAGGCAATGGGTCCACCGGTGGGTAAGCCAATCAATATTGAAATGACAGGAGACGATCTGGATGAGCTGGTGCTTACAACAAACCGTTTCAAACGATATATCGATTCTCTGAATATTGGAGGAATTGAAGAACTGAAAACCGACTTCGACGTTACGAAACCTGAGATACTCATTGAGATTGATCGTATACGCGCCAACCGCGAAGGCCTTTCCACAGGTCAGATCGGCCAGGAATTGAGGTTTGCCATTTTCGGACTGGAAAGCACGAAGCTTCGTGAGGCAGAAGATCAGTACCCGATCATGATTCGCTACCAGGAAGACCAGAGAAAGAATATCGATCGCCTGATGAATTCAAAAATCACCTACAGGGATATGAATACCGGGCTCATTCGTCAGATTCCTCTTTCTGCAGTCTGTAATGTCAGCTATCCGAATTCTTATGGCGGAATTAACAGGAAAGATGCCAAAAGGATTATAAACATTTATTCCAACGTAATTTCCGGCTTCAATGCCAATGAGATTATTGGTAAAATAAATAAGGCAATTCCCGGATTTGAAAAATCTGAAAGGGTGGATATTAAAATTACCGGTGAACAGGAAAACCAGAAAGAATCATCCGATTTTCTCGGAAGAGCCATGTTTCTGGCTTTATGTCTGATTATGTTTATCCTTATAACCCAGTTTAACTCCCTCTCAAAACCAATAATAATTATTACTGAAGTAATATTTAGTATAATTGGAGTGCTTCTCGGTTTCATCATTACCGGAATGCCTATTTCAATCACTATGACAGGGATGGGGGTTGTTGCACTTGCCGGTATTGTTGTGCGAAACGGAATATTGCTCGTAGAGTTTACTGATAAGCTTATAGAAAAGGGACACGAAACACGTGAAGCCATTATTGAGGCAGGTAAAACAAGGATTACTCCGGTAATGCTTACCGCTACCGCTGCCATACTGGGTCTGTTGCCGCTGGCTATTGGTTTTAATATCGATTTCGTTGGACTATTCACCAATTTTCATCCTCATATACATTTTGGGGGAGACAATGTGATGTTCTTCGGACCGTTGTCATGGACCATTATATTTGGTCTTACTTTTGCCACCTTCCTGACCCTGATCTTTATACCGGTGATGTATTACATTATGTATAAAGGCAAGGCATATGTGAAGAGAAAATCAAAGGAACTCAAGCTTAAAAAGGCAGACTTTAAAGATCTGGTATAATCTATGCCTGCTTCTGGCTTTTAAGCAGAAGAAAAGAATTCCAAAAATCAGTCCGTGATCGGGGAAGAAACTCTCTCCTGATCACGGATTTTTTTCAAAAAAGAAACAAGCACTCTTTTTTGTATCTTGGGATCAGCAAAACATTTCTTCATGCCTGGCCTACACCGATACTTTGTGTTTCTGTTAATTATTTCGCTGGTTCAATCCCTGCAAGGCTCTGAGCCCAAAGACAGCACTTTCCTGATTTCTGAAATTCTGATTACAGGAAACAAAGTAAGCAGGGAGAGCATCATTCTGAAAGAACTTACTTTTCAGCAGGGGTCGGTTCTCAGTTCCGCTGAACTTGATGAAGCAATAAAGAGAAGCAGAGAAAATCTTCTAAACACCTCCCTTTACAATTTTGTGAATATTTACCATAGTGAGGACGACAACAATCAAAGCAGGGTAATAATCTCTGTGGTTGAACGATGGTATATCTGGCCCTCTCCCATATTCGAGCACGCGGAAAGAAACCTGGGTGCATTTATCAATAATCCCGACTGGAACAGGATAAATTACGGCGGACAGATATTCTGGGATAATTTCAGAGGACGGCGGGAGCAGGTAAAATTGAAATACCGGTTGGGATACAAACAGCAGCTGGAAATATACTATGGCAAACCCAACATTGGCCGCGATCAGAAAAACGGAATAAGCTTTGTCCTGAATCAAACCCGTCAACACGAGGTAAATGAATATTCCGAAAACAACAAGCCGGTTTACCTGAAAAATGAAAATTCATTTCTTGCAGAATTATTTAATCCCTATTTCATATACAGTTACCGAAGCACATTGTATGCAAGGCATACGCTGAACCTGGGATATCTTAGTTTTACCTACCGTGATTCGGCAAGCCACGAAAATTTCACAGGACTTCCTTATGAGTCGGATCCCCGGTGGTTATTCTTCGATTATTCTTTTGAATACGACATAAGAGACCTGAAGGCGTATCCCCTGAACGGAGATTACATACGCCTTAACCTCAGCCGGAGAGAATTTCTGACAGAAGGTGTTAAGAATTATTCAGCATCTTCTTTGCAAATTACGGCCTCTCACCACAGGAAAATCATCGACCGGCTTTATTATAACGATGCTGTAAGGATATATTTTTCCAGGGATCAAAATCTCCCCAAGCTGTACCGGACAGGAATAGGTTACGGCCCCTACCTTCGCGGATATGAGCTTTTTGTTATTGATGGAAACAGCTATGGTCTGATGGTCAACAATTTGAAATACTGTATTATGCGCGAGAAGACCTACAAGCTTGCCTTAATCCCCTGGTCGCAGTTTAACCCCGCCCATTTCTCGGTTTATGGCAACCTGTTTTTTGATATGGCATATGCTCATGGTAAGTATTATGGAGACAGGGGGAACACGTATGCAAATCGCTATCTGTATACCGCCGGACTGGGACTCGATCTGGTAAGTTATTATGATCTGGTAGTAAGGCTTGAAGCATCTATTAATCGGGAGGGACAGACCGGATTTTTTATACATACTGAAGTTCCGTTTCGCAGATGGTAAAGATTTTTTATTTTTTTTACCGGGATTGGAAACTAGATTTTAATTTCCGGAGCATTAAGGGTAAAAAGTGAATTTTAAAGACGATCTGCTTCAGTTTTTCTTTCCTGAATTGTGCGTGGTTTGTCACCGAATTCTTACCCGGCAGGAAAGCGTTTTATGTATGGACTGTTTTTTTCATATTCCCCGTACAGAATTTCATAAGGACCCTGAAAATGCTGTTGCTCAGTTATTCTGGGGAAGAGTTGGAATTGAAAATGCGGCTGCATTTTTTTATTTCAGTAAGGGGAGTTTATACCAGGTTCTTATACACAAGTTAAAATACAGGGGGAGAAAAGACATTGGTATAGAGATGGGAAGAGCTTTCGGGGCTGAGTTAAAATCCAGCATTTTTGCCTCGGCAAACCTCATTCTACCTGTTCCTCTGCATCCCTCTAAATTAAAATTACGGGGATACAACCAATCCGAGATGATTGCCGAAGGCTTGTCACGCGCTTTGGAGGTTGCCACAGATTTCAATATTCTGCAAAGGGTAGTCTCCGGGCAGAGTCAGACCCGTAAATCACGTTTCGACAGGTATCTGAATGCAGAAGGGAAATATGTTCTGAGTAATCCGGCCGCTCTGGAAGGAAAGCATATTATTATTGTTGATGATGTGGTTACTACAGGATCAACACTTGAAGCCTGTGCCATTGAAATTCTGAGGGTACCGGGCACCCGTGTGAGCGTACTGACTCTGGCTGTTGCTTAGGATTTTTCGCCCCATTCATAATGATCGGTATGGAAACCTGCATGAAGCAGTATGCGCTCAATTACCGACATCAGCAGGGACTCCATATCGGCGGGATGGCTGTAAAAGGATGGAGATGCAGGCAAAATTTCTGCTCCTGCAAGTATCAGTCTTTCCATGTTTTTAAGATGGATGAGGCTATACGGACTTTCTCTGGGAACCAGTATCAGGGTGCGCTTTTCCTTTAGCATCACATCTGCGGAACGGGTAATAAGGTCATCTGAAATTCCGTTTGCAATACGTCCCAGGGTTCCCATAGAACAGGGACAGATAATCATCGTGTCGAAGCCCGCCGAGCCGGATGCCGGTGGAGAGAAAAAATCATCAGGCGAAAACTGAGTAAATACAGCAGGGATCTGAGGCGGAGATTGAAGTTCGTGTTCCCAGACTTTTTGGGCTGTCCCGGAAAAAATGATTCCGGCACGGTCCACCTGATTTTCGAGTTTTGCAATTTCCCTCATTAACAGTCGGGCATAAACAGACCCGCTGGCACCGGTAACGGCAAGTATAATTTTTTTCTTCTCCATGCTATCGAAAATTATAAGATATGCTAAAGCTAATGCAATTATTGTACTGACCGCGATTCAGCAAATAGGTCTGACCTGATGCATGGTCGCGAGCAGGGAGGACTGAATAGGTAAAACGAATTCCGGCAGCGATATTTTGAGTCAGAAAGTATCCCGCTCCGGCTGTGCCTTCAAGACTAAAACGATGAAAAGGAAGACTTTGATCAGAAGGGATTATTCCATACTCGTTCTCTTCTTTAGCTGCCAGAAGGATTTCAGGGACCAGGCCAGCTTCCAGGAATACGGATTTTGAATAGAAATACTGAAGAAGCAGTGGAATTTCGGAATAGTGAAGACTTGTTTTATACAGGCCGGGATCCATATCCGTACTTTTTTTGTAGGATCCTTTTTGGATATAACGGATTTCTGCTTTCCAGTTGAGAATAGAATTTATTTTCTTCGTGGTATAGGCACCTGCCGTCAGACCAATTTTGTTAAAACCGGAGAAGTTATCCCCGTCAATCTGGCTGGCACTCAGCCCCACGAAATAGCCGCCACCGAAAGTCTGTGAAATTCCCGGAGAAAAAAGTCCCGTGAAAAGGATAAAGAGGATGATTTTCGTCATGATCAGCGGTAGTTTTCGATAAGAATTTTATTCAGCTTTTGCATCCCTGAACCAGCTTTTTCCCGGATTAAGGTAAGCTTTCTTCCCTGGGGTATTTTTACAGCCTGAGGATCTACCAGAAATAAAGGAACTCCAGAAGGCACATAATTCACCAGACCTGCTGCAGGGTAGACGTTGAGTGATGTTCCAACGACCAGAAAAATATCGGCCGACCGACAAATTTCTGAGGCCTCTTCAATAGCCGGTACGGGCTCTCCGAACCATACAATATAAGGTCTAAGCTGGTGACCTTTTTCGCAACAATCGCCTTTCTTAATATCTTTTCCCTTAATATTATAAATCAATTCCGGGTCGCCGGTACTTTGAGCCTTGTTAAGCTCGCCATGCAGATGCAGAACATTTTTACTCCCGGCTCTTTCGTGCAGGTCGTCGACATTCTGGGTGATAATCTGAACCTTGAAATATTTCTCAAGCGCAACCAGAGCAATATGTGCATCATTAGGTTTGGCTGTCAGAAGCTGCCTCCGCCTGTCGTTATAAAAACGCAAAACCAGTTCCATGTTGGCCTCCCAGCCTTCAGGGCTTGCAACCTCCGAAACATCATACTCTTCCCACAAGCCTCCCATATCCCGAAAGGTCTTAAGCCCGCTTTCAGCACTGATTCCTGCACCTGTTAATACCACCAGTTTTTTCATCTCACAGCCCCTTATTGGATAAACATTTTCTGAAAATCAACATCAGATATAACTGATATTCAGCCGGATCTTTCCTGTTAAACGGAAACATTGTCTCCAAATATATTAAAAAGCCATGAATACATTGAGGGAATCATTATTTTTATAAATCTAAAGCGGTTTTTATATTGGCTTAAATGATTACCTTAGTAAAGCAGAACACACTTTAGCAATTCACTAAATATCAAGGTATTAAGCAGAGAAAATGATTGATCAGGCAACCATAGAAAAGATTTTTGAAACAGCCGATATTGTTGAGGTCATTTCGGAATTTGTTCAGCTTAAAAAGGCCGGATCAAATTACAAGGGACTTAGTCCTTTCAGTAATGAAAAGACGCCCTCCTTCATGGTCTCTCCTGCCAAGGGAATTTATAAGGATTTCAGTTCCGGCAAGGGAGGAAATGCGGTTGGCTTTCTCATGGAAATCGAGAAGCTGTCGTATCCCGACGCGCTCCGCTACCTGGCCAGGAAGTACAATATTCCCATTGTAGAAAAGGAAAAGACAGCCGAGGAGGTTCAGCAGGAAAATGAAAGGGAGAGCCTGCTGGTTGTAAGTGCCTTTGCCCAAAAATACTTCAGTCATAATCTTTTGGAATCTGCAGAAGGGAAAGCCATTGGACTCAAGTATCTTACAGAAAGGGGGATTCGTGAGGATATCATTGACAAGTTCCAGCTGGGTTATAGCTTTAATGAAAGAGACGCCTTCAGCCAGGAGGCCAAAAAGAAAGGCTATAAGACCGATTACCTTACAAAGACCGGTTTAAGCATTGAAAAGAACGGATCCCTGTTTGACAGATTTGCCGGAAGGGTTATGTTTCCAATTCATGGTATTTCCGGAACTGTAATTGGTTTCGGGGGAAGAACACTCCGGTCGGATAAAGAAACCGCGAAATATCTGAACAGTCCTGAATCTGAAATTTATCATAAGAGTAAGGTTTTATACGGACTCTATTTCGCAAAGAAGGCCATAGTAAACAGCGAAATCTGTTACCTGGTGGAAGGTTACACCGATGTTTTATCGATGCACCAGGCGGGTATTGAGAATGTGGTTGCCTCTTCGGGAACAGCCCTTACCGTTGAACAGATAAGGTTGATAAAGAGGTTTACACAAAATATAACCATCATTTACGACGGAGATGAGGCGGGAATAAAAGCCTCCTTCCGCGGAATCGACCTGGTGCTTGAAGAAGGACTCAACGTTAGAGTCCTTTTATTACCCGTTGGTGAGGATCCCGATTCTTTTTCGAAAAAACACAGTGCCAGTGAGCTGAAGGCTTTCATTAAGGAAAACGAAAAAGATTTCATCACCTTCAAGTCACAGATTCTTTTAAAAGAAACAGTTAACGACCCGGTCCGAAAAGCCAACCTGATCACTGATATTGTACGCTCAATTTCTGTAATTCCGCAGGCTATTACCCGCGCCGTTTATATTCGTGAGTGCAGCACCATGCTGGAGGTGGATGAGAAAATCCTTCTGTCGGAAGTTCAGAAAATTCGCCGCAGGCAGGATGACGCAAAATGGGTTTCCCGGACACCGACCCCGGCGGCCCTTGACGCTCCCGCACAGCCCATGGTTCCATCCTTCGTTGACGATGTTTATTCGGAGCACGAGGAAAGAGACATTATTTACTTCCTTCTGAAATTTGCCAATGAAAAGTTACGTCTTCCTGCTGAGAACAATGCAGAAATAAGCGTCGCCGAATACATAATAAGGGAGATACAGAATGATAACCTGGAATTTAAAAACCTTATCTATAAAAAGGTTTTTGAGGAGATAAACAGGAAAATTGAGAGCGGGGGAGCGGTAGAGGAAAAAACATTCATTTTTAGTGAGGACAAGAAAATATCAGAACTGGCAGTGGAGATATACACCTCCCGCTACGAAATCAGTAAGGTCTGGAAGCGAAAAGATACATTTATTGAATTGCCCGGGGAAAATTTAGGGGTTGAAGTACCAAAAACCGTTCTGGCATACAAGAACAAGATTATTATGATTGCGATAAATGAGCTTACCGAGAAGATTAAAAATGCAGATTCAGAAACTGAAGCAGACAAAATAACGGAGATACAGAGGCAGGTAATGAACCTGAATGAAATAAAGCGGATAATCTCAAAAGACCTGGGCGAAAGAACAATTATTTCCTTTATGGCAGGGATTCCCCGTTCATCCTAACTATTTTCAGGTTAAACAACATCTCTTCCTTGACTCGATTTGATTATTGATGTAAATTTAGCAATAATCTTCTTTGTCATGAAAATCGACATTTCCAAATATCTTCAGGACCGCTACCAGGAGGCCCAGTTAAAAAGTGCCTTCCCGGGACCTGTTGTTACTATTGCAAGGGAGATCGGATGTCCGTCAAAGCAGATTGCCACATTTCTGGTAGAAAAGCTCAATCATTCCGGTTACAAGTTTTCAAAGAAAACGCCCTGGAGATGGATCAGTAAAGAGATTCTTGAGGAATCGGCCAAAGACCTTGGGGTGGATATGGCAGAAATTAAATATGTGTTTGAATATAAAACCTTTGGTGTACTCGAGGATTTGCTGCTTTCACACTCGAAAAAATTCTACAAGTCGGACCGCAAGGTAAGGAACACCATTGCTAAAGTGATCAGAAATTTTGCAGATGAAGGGAATGCTGTAATTGTTGGCCGCGGGGGAGTTGCCATTACCCGGGATATTCCCAAGTCGCTGCATATAAAGCTGGAAGCCCCGCTCGAATGGAGGGCTCTCAGAACCAGCGAGAAGCATAATATCAGTATTGATGAGGCTAAAAAATATTGCCTGGATATCGATAAAAAAAGGGAACAGTTCAGGGATTATTTTCAGGGGAAGGGGAATGATTATACGCGCTTCGATATTACTTTTAACTGCATGACTATTGATGCCGAGGAAATTTCAGAAATAATTATTGAAAGTCTTAGAATACGAAATCTGATATGATTCATTGATTCATAAATGCCGAAAGCATTTCGGAGTATTGTCGGCCAGAAAGAATCCCCTCCCTGTTTACATTCTTTTTTTGATACTATTGCTTTTTTTATTTGCTTTGGTAAGAAATTAATATTCCCTATTTTTAGTACATATTTATTTGCGATGATATTCAGGACCATCCTATTTTTTGTTGTTTTCTCATTCCTTCTTCCTGGCTGTGAAGGGAAGAAAAGCAGCACCATCAACTCTCCTGAAATCATGAAAGTAGATTCGGAATCAAACACCGGAAAGGTTCGACAGATTTTCTACAATATGTATCTTCCTACTGAGATGGCAAGATTATTTGAAAGAGTAGGAGCCAATTATGATCCCAAAATTCTAAACGCCCCGGAAAAATTCTCCCATTATGATACAAATCTGAAAATAGCTCTCAATATCGGGATATATGGTGTTGATCTGAGTTATTGCAGGTTATTTGAACAAAATGCCGCTACTGCAAAATATTTCACCTCGGTTCAGCGGATGTATGAAAAGCTTGGAATACCTCATTCTTATTATGAAGATCTTGTAAACGGATTTGAAAAATATTACAGCGATAAGGATTCACTGGCAAAATTTGCCAGTGAGGTTTACGACCGGGCAGATCTCTATCTTCGTGAAAACCAAAAGGACAGCGATGCGGCTCTGGTTATTACCGGAGGGTGGGTTGAGGCCCTGTACCTGTCTTGTAAAATTTCAGAGAAAAACCCTGACAATATCGAAATTCAGGAAAGAATTGCCGGACAGAAATATTCACTTACCAGCCTGATATCACTTCTTTCCAATTACCAGGAAAACATTGATGTTACGAAATACATACTTATGCTGAAAGGTCTTAAAACCAGCTACGACAATGTAGACATTTACTACAAGCAGGATAATTTTAAGCTCGACACTCTCAAGAAACTCATTTCAGCCTCCGATTATACCATCACTCTGTCACCGGAAACATTAAGCGAAATCAACAAAGCCGTGACAGAAATCCGCACAGACATGGTCAATTAACAGTATCAAAAAACGGGCGCGTGCGGATTGACAAAAACATTCTTAAGAATTTACTTCCCGGACTCCTTCCTCTTTTTGTATTTGTAATTGCAGATGAATTCTGGGGCAGCCTTCCCGCTTTATACATTGCCATAATCTTCGGTCTGGGAGAGCTTGGTTTTTCTTTTGTGCGCTTTAGAAAAATTGAGAAATTTATTCTTCTCGACCTTGGGCTTCTGGTTGTTTTGGGTCTGGTTTCTGTTTTGCTGAAAAACGATATATTTTTCAAATTAAAGCCGGCATTTATTGAAGTTATATTTGCTGCTCTAATTGGGATTTCAGTCTTCTCCCCCAAAAACCTGCTGCTGGAAATGTCGAAGCGTTATATGAAAGGCGCCCGAATGACTTCCGGCATGGAGGCAAAATTCAATAAAAACCTTGAAGTTGTTTTTTACCTGACCCTGGCTCACATTGGCCTGGTTGTATATTCTGCATTTTATATGTCGAAGGAGGCCTGGGCCTTTATTTCGGGGGTACTTTTTTACATAATTATCCTTGCATATTTTGGAGTAGAGATTCTTCGCCAGCGCTTGCGAAACAGAGAACCCGAAAACAGCGAAATGCTGCCGGTGGTAGATGAAGATGGAATTGTCATTGGAAAAGCCAGGCGAGGGGATTGTCATTTTAATCCTTCCGGAAAGATATTGCACCCTGTGGTTCATATGCATGTAATCAATAAAAAAGGAGAAATTTATCTTCAGCACAGGAACGTAAACAAAAAGGTTCAGCCCGGGAAGTGGGATACTGCTGTAGGAGGACACATAGCTTATGGAGAAGGGCTGGAGGTCAGTTTGAAAAGAGAAGCCCGGGAAGAAATAGGTTTGGGGGGATTCAGGGCCACACTGATAAAGAAATACATCTGGGAAACAGATGTGGAAAAGGAACTGGTATTTATGTTTAGCTGTGAGGTTGTTGGAGAGCTTAAGGTAAATACAGATGAGGTATCTGAAGGCCGTTTCTGGAAGCCCGAAGAGATTTATAAAAGTCTTGGCAAGGGGATATTTACACCCAATTTTGAAAAAGAGTTTATGATATTAAGAGCTGAAGGAAAAGATTTTCTTCGTTCCTGATTTACCCCAGTTCGTTTGAAAGTATTAATTTCAGTGAGTTATTGTTCTTATGCAGGAAAAGCTTTGTCATTTTCTTTGGCGTAGGCATTCAGGGCTTTTTGGCAGGCCTTATATCCGATTTCATATATTTCATGAGCCTTTTCAGGATTAAGCAGACTATATTTTTCAAGCTGGGGAGGGTCGATAAAAAGGTCAAACGAACGTCTTTTCTCAATCAGTTCCTTGGATAAGCCCAGGTGAAAAACCCGTTCTGCAATAACAAAAAGGTTTGTAAAGGATTCCTGATAGCCGACCGGGTTAACATAGGAACCGATAATGTTTTTACAGATTTTCTTAATGGGATAAATAGGCAGGTTATCCATAACTCCCCCGTCTACATAATAAACATCGCCAATTTTATAGGGTTTAAAAACCACAGGGATACTTGAAGAGGCAATAACTGCATCCACAACACTCCCCTCACTGAAATATTTAATCTTCGCGTTATTCAGGTCGGTGGCCGAAACGATCAGCGGAATCTTGAGGTCTTTAAAAGACTTAGCCTTTATGTATTTCTTTAGAATTTTATGCATTCCTGTCATTTCGAGAAAGCCCTCCTTGGGAATGCCAAAACTGAAGAAATCGTGGCGCTTGTTATTGCCCATTATATCAAGAATTTCTTCAGGGGAGTATCCGTCTGCATAAAAGGCTCCAACAATGGATCCTGCGCTGGTACCTGAGATGCAATCGGGAAAGATTCCGGCTTCATTCAGAGCATGGAGAACTCCAAGGTGGCTGAAGCCTCTTGCTCCGCCTCCGCTTAGAACGATTCCAGTCTTATATGTCTTCTTTTTATCCACCTCTTTTGGGTAAGATTTGGCTTATTGAAACACAAGTTAATGGATTTATGTTGAATAGCGAAGATTTATTTTGAAGAACTTGAAAAACTTAAAGGGCGTGATGGTGGTTACTACGAATACAATTGTGATAACAGCATACGCATCAATCTTCGTTTTAAGGTAAAAATCCGAACCGGTTTAGAGAATATCTGCTGAAATATAAAATGTAATTAACTTCCTTACCCTCTCACGCTGGCCTCCGGAAGTCTCTTCTGAATATCCCGCAGCTGTTCCACACTTTCAATTCCCAGGGTAAAGGCGTCTATGAATCCGGCTCCGGTATGAAATTCAAGGCACTCATCCTTTTTATTCACAAGCTTACCTGCGCCGTACACTTTCATGCCGATGATAGCTTTTCCGTTAGCCTTCATTTTTGTAAGTACTTTGTGAACGGTGTTCACATCGGCATCCATGGCCACTCCCCCGGGATTATACCGGGCCAGGTCAACATCCACCCAGGCTGTTTCGGCAGCCGTTTCGAGCGCCCCGAGGGAATGACAGGATATCCCATGAGCTCTGATAATTCCGGCTTCCTTTGCTTCACTCAGGGCCTCCATGGCTCCCTTCATGTTTACATTCCATTTTGGATCGGTAACAGCATGAAGAAGGACGATATCGAGCCTGTCGGTTCCGATTTCCGAACGAAAACGATCCAGATCAGCCTTTACCGATTTGTAGGAGTTCGAATTGGTCTTGGTAAGGATTACCACGTTATCCCTGTCGATTTTTTTAAGTGCTTCTTTCAGATGCGCGTGGGAGCCATACTGATCGGCCGAATCCCAGAAGTTTATACCATCATCGTAGGCCGCACGTAAGAGGTCGGACACTCCTTTGATCCCAAGCTGCCGGGTTTGATTTGAGCTGCCTCCCCAGCCATTGGTTCCGGTGCCCATTGCCATGCGTGACATTTCTATACCGGTGTTTCCAAGCTTCACCCTGTCCCAGGGATATAATTTCTTGTCGCCCGCAAGTGCATAATAAGGAAAAGCCGTTAACAGGGCTGATCCGGCCAAACTGTATTTCAGGAAGTGTCTGCGTTTCATGGCAATTTTTTTAAGGGGTGTTTTATTGAAACACAAGTTAGTGGTTTTTTGTTGAATGGGGAAGGGGTTTTTGATGGACGGGGCGGAACGGGCGTGATGGGCCTTGGGCGTATCGGATGTGATGGGTGTCAGGAGGTAATGCCAGGCTAAAAAGGTTAAGCGCTATGTCGCCAGGGCGCAAAGCAAACGCAGTTTGAGGGACGAATTAATACTGGTACCGTAGAATTATTTTTTTTATCTATCTTCGTGAATATGTCTGTCCTGCAATGCTTCCAGGCTAAAAGCGCGTTTACCTGGAGAAATAAATGAAATACAAACACATTGTAAATATTCAGAAGAATCATGAAAAATGCAGTCTGCCTGTTACTTCTTTTTAGCCTGAATGTATTCTCTTCAAATGCAGAAATCAGGCTTCCGGCATTAATAAGTGATGGTGTTATTCTGCAAAGAGGAAAGGAAATAAAATTATGGGGCTGGGCCGATGCCGGTGAAAATATAAGCCTGAGCTTCAGGAATAAGAAATTTAAGACCACTGCTGATAAAGAAGGAAAATGGGTGATAATGCTTCCAAAACAGGAAGCCGGCGGACCCTGGGAACTTAGTTTTAAAGGGAAAAATGAAGTCAGGGTGCAAAACGTTCTTTTTGGGGATGTCTGGCTTTGCTCGGGACAATCGAATATGGTCCTTCCCATGGAAAGAGTGAAGGAAAAATATCCACAGGAAATTGCCGCATCTGAGAATGACGAGATCAGGAATTTTTTTGTTGAAAGGCTTATCAATCTTGAAGGTCCGCAGGATGATTTTCCCTCCGGAAGCTGGAAATCTGCAAACCCGACGAACGTGCTCGGGTTTTCAGCGGTTGCTTATTTTTTTGCAAAGGAAATCTATGAGAAATATCACATACCCATAGGACTTATAAATTCCAGCGTTGGAGGCACTTTAATTGAAGCCTGGACGAGCGAAGATGGATTAAAGCAGTTTCCTGATATTCTGGAAGTCAGTAAACGAAATAAAAACAAATCTTATATCGATTCTCTGATTCAAAACTCCCCCGGCCCTGTTCAAAGAACGGAAAAGGATGCGGGACTGGAAGCGGATCCAAAATGGTATGAGGAATCTTATATTCCTAAAGGCTGGCACAATATCAATATTCCCGGTTACTGGGAAGATCAGGGTGTAAAGAATCTGGATGGAGTCGTCTGGTACAGACGAGATATTGACGTTCCGGCTGAAATGACAGGCGTCCCGGCAAAATTGTTTTTGGGGAGGATTGTTGATGCTGATGTTGCATACATCAACGGACAAGAGGTTGGACATATTAGCTATCAATATCCGCCAAGGCGATATGAAATACCTGCCGGAGTATTGAAAAACGGAAAAAACACAATTGTAATCCGCGTCATCAATACAGGAGGTAAAGGAGGTTTTGTCCCTGATAAACCCTATTATCTTTCAGCAAACGGACAGGAGATTGATTTAAAAGGCACATGGCAGTATAAGGTAGGAGAGGCTTACCACCCTGGTTCATCGGCAGCCCGTGCTTTTTCACTTCAGGACCAGCCCACATCCCTTTTTAACGCTATGATAGCACCGGCAACAAATTTCAGCATTAAAGGGATTTTATGGTACCAGGGGGAGTCAAACACGGGCAATCCGGGAGATTATGTAAAATTGTTTCCGGCATTAATTCATGACTGGAGAAGGCAATGGGGAGGCGATGATTTGCCTTTCCTGTATGTTCAACTTGCAAATTACATGGATGTTAATTATTTACCCGACGAAAGCAAGTGGGCAGAGCTGAGGGATGCCCAGCTAAAGACCTTAGCAGTTCCGAATACTGCCATGGCGGTAATTATTGACCTGGGCGAATGGAATGATGTACATCCCCTGAACAAAAGAGATGTTGGCTACAGACTTTCGCTTTGTGCGGAAAATCTGGCATACAGCGAGAAGACCCTTGAGTATATGGGACCCATATACCAGTCGGACAAAATTGAAGGAAACAGAATTACCATATCCTTTGCTCACAGAGGTTCGGGTCTTGTTTCAATTGACGGTGAACCTCTTTACCGTTTTGAAATAGCCGGTGAGGATGGGAAATTTGTTTGGGCCGAGGCAAAAATTACAGGAGATGTTGTTGAGGTCTGGAATGATAATATCTCAAACCCTAAGTATGTCCGTTACGCCTGGTCCGACAATCCCCAGGGGGCAAATCTTTTTAGCCGCGAAGGATTACCGGCCTCGCCTTTCAGAACCGATAAATAATACAAGAGTTTTTGAAAAGGCTTAACTTGTATGCTTTCAATAATCTTCTGTTGATGAAAAAATATCTGGTATTACTCACGATTCTGTGCTTCGCTTTTGAAGTCCCGCAGTATTCTCAGAAACGGGAGACTCCCGGGCTTACGGATTTTGGCAGCACACAACAGCTTATGGTGGAGGGAAAACCTTTTCTGATTCTGGGAGGAGAACTGGGAAATTCCAGCGCCTCCAGCCTGACGTATATGGCTCCGGCATGGGAGAAGTTCAGGCAAATGAATTTGAATACCATCCTTGTTCCGGTCTATTGGGAGTTAATGGAACCCCGGGAAGGCGAATTCGATTTTACTTTGGTTGACAGTCTGCTTCAAATAAGTAACAGGAATAATCTTAAAGTAATTCTCCTGTGGTTTGGCTCATGGAAAAACAGCATGAGCTGTTATGCCCCTTCCTGGATCAAAACCAATACCGCAAGATTTCCAAGAGCGAAAGACAGAGATGGGAATAGCATGGAAATACTTTCGGCCTTTAGTCAGAATAACCTGGATGCGGACATGAAGGCCTTTTCAGCTTTAATGAAGCATATTAAAAAGACAGACAGGCAATCGACGGTGATTATGGTACAGGTGGAAAATGAAATTGGAATGCTGGGGGAGGCAAGGGAACGGACCCGTCGGGCTGACAGCCTGTTTTATAGCCCGGTTCCTGCAGAATTGATTCAATACATGCAGGCAAATAAAAACTCACTATTGCCTGAGTTAAAAGGTAAGTGGGAGATGACAGGTTTTACTACTGAAGGTAACTGGGAAAAGGTATTTGGAAAAAGTCTCGCTACCGATGAATTCTTCCAGGCATGGTATTATGCCAAATATGTAAATTCGGTTGCAGAAGCAGGAAGGAAGGAGTATGACATCCCCATGTATGTGAATGCTGCACTGAATTACAAAAACGTCGATCCCGGACAATACCCAAGTGCTGGTCCTTTGCCGCATCTGATGGATATCTGGCAGGCATCAGCTCCGGCAATAGATTTTCTTTCACCTGACTTTTACAATCCTTATTTCAGGAAATACAACGACGAGTACACCCAAAAGAATAATCTGCTTTTTATCCCTGAAATACGTTTTGAATCCGGTGTCGAAGCTAAAGTGTTTTATGCCATCGGGCACTGCAATGCCATAGGATTTTCACCTTTCTCGATTGAATCGACAGAAGATCCCCAAAATGAAGCCATTGGAAAAAGCTATTCGATTTTGTCACAGGTTTCTTCTCAGGTTTTGAAAAACAGGGGAACCGAAAAGATGGACGGGGTTCTTCTCGACAATGAGTTTAAAACTCAGGAAATAGTGATGGGGAAGTACAAATTAATGGTGGCACACGATTACACATTGGGCTGGTCCCCGGAAGCTTCAAAGCCAGGCTGGACTGAGACAGGCGGGATCATTATACAGGAAGGGGAGAATGATTTTCTCGTTGCCGGAACAGGTATTGTAATTACATTTTCAGAAGGTGGACAGGGGAATCAATCTGTAGGAATACTTCAGGCCGAGGAGGGAAATTATGTAAATGGAAAGTGGGTTGCGGGAAGGCGAATGAACGGGGATCAGGATCATCAGGGGAGGCATATCCGGATACCGGAGGGAGAATGGGGCATTCAGAGGTTTAGTCTTTACACTTTTTAGGGATAATCACCTGCCTGCCGGTCAGACAGTCGCGTAATATTTTTTTCTTGAATTAATTTTAGCACGGAAAGATTATTTTGTATTAGTTTCGTCAGACAAAAAGGGAAAATATTGAACATGATTAAAACCAGAGAAGACCTTAAGGAAAAATACGATTCTCAATATTCCGATGAAACGGAAGAATGGAGGAGAATAGGAGCAATTGGCAAAGTTGAGAATATTCTTGAATTGGCAGAGGGCCTGAAGATTGATTCACTCATTGATGTTGGAGCCGGAGATGGAAATATTTTATCCCTTTTAAGCAAAAGAAAATTCTGTTCCAACATGTCGGCCGCTGAGATTTCCGGCAGCGCCATAGAGCAGATTAAGAAAAAGAATATCGACGGACTGAAGGAAATAAGGCAGTTTGACGGATATACCTTACCTTTTGCCGACAAGCAGTTTGATCTGGCAATTTGTTCCCATGTGATAGAGCATGTGGAATATCCCCGGATGTTATTAAATGAGATAAAACGAATTTCACACCATCAGATTCTCGAGGTTCCTATTGATTTTTCTTTCGGGGTTGATAAGAAATTTAAACACTTTAATGCATACGGTCATATCAACATTTATACACCTGCTCTTTTTAATTTCCTTTTATTGTCGCAGGGATTTGAAATCCTGAAATCACGAAGCGGACTTTACAGGAAGGAAGTCGAAAAATTTCAGTACCGGGAGTCTCCCATCAAATATTTTAAGATTCTGATTAAAAGGATTATCTGGAAATCTGTTCCCTTATTAATGAAGGTTAAGCCTAATACCTACACTGTTCTTACAAGATAGTCAAAATCCTGCCGAATCAGGAGAGTTGGTATTTCTTTCGGGTAATAGAACAGTAAAATCGAATTTTCAGATATTTATTCTAACTTTATTTTCAGCCTAAAAAATCAAATATAAGATTCAACCAGTGGTTGATTCAATTTATATGTTATTTCCTGAAACGAATTGAAATCTAACGTAATCCCCCTTTAATTGCATGAAAAAGTTATTTACTCTCCTGTGCCTGTTTTTTCTGTTCAGCCTGAACTTATATCCAAATAGCTATAAGCCCGGTTATATAATTGATGAGAAAGGTGACACAATAAACGGCTTCCTGCTTGCTCAAAACAGTTTGAATGCTTCCAGGAAATGTGTATTCAAAACCAATTCTGACGAGGAAGTCAGAACGTATTCACCACAGGAGATAATAGCCTATCGGTTTGCAGGAAGCAAGTATTATATGTCTATTCAAGTCCCTGCCGTTTCTGAAAAGGATCAGAATAGAGTATTTATGGAATACCTTATAAAAGGGGTGGTAAGTATTTTATATTTTGAAGATGTGCAGGGCGGCCATTATTATATTGAAAAAGAGCCTTATGGAATCAGGGAATTATCAGATAATCATAAAAACACCGACGGAAGTCCAGCATCAGCAAATCTCTATAAATCGAAATTAACAGCCTTAATGGCCGATTATCCTGAAATCCTCGGAGAGATAAATACAACAAAATTGAATTTCACATCCCTTATTGAACTGGTAAGAAAGTATAATTTGAAAATGTGTTCTGAGGATACTTGTATGTCATTTGAAAGAAGTTCAAATCAAATTAAAACTACTTTTGGACTGACAATTGCTTATACTACTAATCAGTACAAGTTTGGTAATGAGTTTATCAGCAATTATGGGAGTGGTTATCAAATTGGTGCAAGCCTGATTATTCAAAACGCTTTTTTTTCGCATGAAAGGATTGAATTTAGTTTTGATTTGCTTGCCGGGTATCAGCCAAAATACAATCTGAAAGCCATAAACAGTCAGGAGCTTATTTCATACAAAGGGGTTATATACAATGTGAATAATTTTGGGGCTACGCCTGATCCCTTTCACACCAGCGTCTCTGATCTCGATGCTGATTTCAATCTTCTCGATTTAAGATTTCCGGTTATGGTAAATTATAAAAACAATTTCGGAAATCTGTTTTTTCATGCAGGGTTTGGACTGGCAAATAAATTTGTCCTGCTTAGCAACAAGGATCTAAAGGAATTGAATTTTGAGAATCAATATGGAAGTACGTTCAAAACCTATTATATGGGAGGAATTTCTAAAATCGGTTTAGGGATGAATTCATTGAAGGAACACCCAATTTCCTGCAATCTGGTTTATGAATACTATTTTGATCCAACTGCTGTAAATTCCTTATTAAGATTAACTGAAAATGCTTTTTCAGTTCAGTTTTCTTATCAGTTCTAATATTTTCCATTTTTAAATTGGAAAAAAGAAACTTCCTGCCTGTTTAATTGCTTCTGTTTTCTTTAAGCGCCTGCCTGCCGGTCAGGCAGGGATCTGCCGGCCGGTGGGCGCTTAACAAAATATTAAATCCATTCATCTGAAAAACATTATATTTGAATAAATAAAACAGATTACCATGGAGAAAAACAATCAGGAGAATATTATAAAACGCCGGGATTTTCTAAGAATCAGCTCGGTGCTTGCTGCTTCTGCCTTTCTTTTGCCTTTAGGCAGAACGAATGTATACGGAGCAATTTTGTCTTCACAAAAGAAAAGTTCCATTCCCTCTGTCAGACTCAATAATGGAGTACTTATGCCCAGACTCGGTTTTGGCACCAATACCCTTAATGGCGATGTGGGTGAACGATGCGTGGCTGATGCCATTTCAGTGGGTTACCGACTTATTGACACCGCTCACATTTATGGAAACGAAGAAGCTGTTGGAGCCGGCATAAAGAAAAGCGGGATAAGCAGGGATAAACTGTTTGTAACCTCGAAGCTTTGGGTAGACGATTATGGGTATGAAACAACAAAGGCAGCTTTTCAGACTTCTTTGGACAAATTACAGCTTGAGTATCTGGATTTGTATCTTCTCCACCGACCAAGAGGCGATGTAAAAGGCTCATGGAAGGCTTTGGAAGAACTATATGAAACCGGAAAAATCAAAGCAATCGGTCTGAGCAATTTTGACCCTGATCAGCTGGCAGAATTGATGACGTATGCCAGGATTAAACCGGTAATTAATCAAATTGAAACCCATGTTTTCTTTCAGGAAAACATCCCCTATGCATCCATGAAGAATACGGTGGTTCAGATGGAAGCCTGGTCACCCTTTGCAGCCGGCCGGAATAATATTTTCAGCAATGAAACGCTTGCTACCATTGGCAAAAAGCACAATAAGAGCATTGCACAGGTATGCCTGCGCTGGCATTTCCAGAGAGGCGTTGTTGCCATCCCCCGCTCTTCCCAAAAAGCGCATATGATGGAGAATCTGGTGATTTTCGATTTTGAACTGGACGATTCGGATATGAAGACGATTGCCGGGCTGGATCTGAACAGAACGCAGTTTCCGGAATGGGGATAGAAGGGAGAGAGTGAGTGTGAGGATCGGGTGAATGGCTGCCTGTCGGCAGGGGTAAATGCCTGCCTGCCGGAAGGCTGGGGTAAGAGGGTGAATGACAGTTTCTTGTTTGCTGTTGCTAAACTTTCGCTGATGCTTTACCGCCAGCGATTGATTGTTCCAGGAGGATCTATTCAAGTGAGAGTTTTCCAGGTATTATTTATTCTTCTTGTTCATCCTGTTCTTCATCCTCCGATTCCTTCAGAAAATCATCAATTGAACGGGTATGTTTTCTTTTTTCTTCCTCACTCATATTATTAAAATCTTCGGCAATATCCTGGATTCGTTTGACTTCATTTTGAATGGAATCTTCATCAAAATCAAAAAAAGTCATTTCATACAGACTGTGACATAAGATCTCCAATTCTGTAAAATCTTTTAATGTGTTATCAGTGATTTCCATTCCAAGCCATTTATTCCATGGAGTGAACTCAATGGCACAGGCATCTGTTTCAATCGGTAGCGATTTAGACCTGGATAAATCTTTCCCGCTAACATCAACGTAGTTTTTGCCATCAAAGGCATCATGTTGCCAGCTTAAGTTTAACATTATATCAGAATTCTCAGGAGTCATAAAACGCAACTTTTCAAACACTTCTTCATAAAGAGGCAAATTGCCATTATCTTTCTCGTCAGGATAAAGCTCTAATAGTTTTTGTTCAATGTTAAGCCAGCTGTAGTTTTTTATAATATTCTTTAAGGTCATTTTTGCATACTTTCTGAGTTCATGCATCATATTGTTGGTTAGCCAAACAAAATCCCGTAAAGTGTATTTACCAATTCAAGGTGTTTTCCAGGATTCTCTTGTTTTAACTTTCTTAAGTTTTGAAGTTTCCATCGAACAGCTGGTAGTTCATTAGCATTCCTGATACTAAAGTATTCCCAAATTGGATCTGCTTCTTTAAAACTAACCAAAAAAACACGATCTTCAATAGTTAGTTTTGATTTTATTTCGTAGACAAGTTCTTCACGAGTCTTTTCAAATTCCTTATAGCTAAAAGGAATATCTGACATACCTGAAAATTGAGTTTCAAAAGCATTCCTTTGATCAATGAATGTAGGATTTAAAAGTTCGCTTACTGGCCTCATATGAGAAATTAGTGAGACCAGAAACCCCTTCATTATTTCCTCTGTTAAACCTTCGTTCTCCAACAACAACTTTACATCAAAAAGATCACGGGGATGTTGACGGTCTAAAGCCGCACAGATTTTACCACCATATAATTCAGCCATGGACACAACATTTATAGCTGCAAACCTACCAAACGTCTCTTGTACAGGCTTATCAATTTTCATCAATACAGTATCATTTATCGTTCCTCGTGTAATAGTGTTTACTTCTATTTTGATTTGTGCTTTCTTTAACTGGCAATTAATTTTGACATCCTCACCTTCACGGGAAACTGCTGTCACACTTATGCCAGGAATTGATTTCTCTAAATCAACCTTTATCCTGCCTAAGCCTTTAGAGATTTCACTTAATGCAGTTTTTCTATCATTTATTGGAACATAAGTAAGATCTATGTCGACTGATAGTCTGGGCAGACTGCGTATAAACAAGTTGATAGCAGTTCCTCCCTTCAGCGCAAAGATTTTCTCTTTGGCAATGTATGGAATAGTCTGAAATAATAATTCAAGCTGAGCCCTGTATCTTGGATTAATCATAAACGAGCTAATTCTTTAGGAACGGTTATATGAAACTCAGAATCATATTTACCATTCTTGACAACCTCTCGATCCCCTGTTCCAAGCAGAACTTTTGAGGTGTCTAGAAACTGACCCCATTGATGATTCGCCTTCTTTAACATATAAAGGAATAATCTCTTAACCTTCACTGATTTACAATCAATTAGCAATGACTGCATCAGCTCTGGTCTCAAATTGACAAGACCTGATAATATTTGATATGCTTCAAGAATATCCAATATGTCAGGAGTCAGATAGAGGCATTCCAGTATTGCTCGTTCCGGGCTGGCTATTTTTATCTGAAAAACTCCTTGGTTAAATTCCTCATACCCTTGCGCAGAAGGAAGAAAAGAGGTCTTTATATGAGTGATCGGCTCACTCCAGGAATATTTCTCAAACCATGCCGGCAATTTTGTCTTAAGTTTAGAAAACAGGTATATTGTTTCAACACCACTTCTTAAATAATGCGAATATCCCAGTAAAGACAAGGCTGTAAGCCCACCTATATGTACCTGCAGGTTTGCTTGCTTTTGAAGTGAATATACCGCCCCCTGCCAATTTACATTCTCATTTGGTCTTATAAATGCCCCTACACCTATGGATTCGAGCCACTCACTCTTTTTATACCTTTGCTGAAGGTCATATGAGAATCCTTTTGCGTCGAGCCATGACGCAAGAATTACAGTTCCGGGGACATGCAAATCCAGGAGCTTCTTTATTTTTATCTCATTATTAGTACTCACAGTACAAATATCGTGATTTATTTAAAGAAAACCATAGTCTAAAATGAGTATTTCTCTAATTAACTGAAACAGATGATCATGGAATGCAGGAAGAGGACACTGACCCTTAATCTTCTCCGGTTACATCCCAATCTCATCAGAACTAAAATTCCGGTTTTTCATTGGATCATCCAATAAGGTTAGTGGAAAGAATCAGTAAATCAGATAGTTAACCCAATTTCCGCCGCATTTTTTCATCTGCAGGAATAAAGCAGGAAGTTTAACACATCCCTCAATTCTATTTTGTAAATTGTTATCCAAATATTTGGAAAAATTCTTGTTTAGGGAAGCTTAAATTAACAAACGATGAAGCAAATAATACTTCTAATTTCCGCCATCCTTGTTTATACCCAATCGGCAAATTCACAAAATCCGCATACAACGATTCCTCAGGGATTTGATGAAATACGCGGTAATATAAGTCATGGTAAAATTGATACTATCAGTTACTTTTCAAAAACAGTAGGCACAGAGCGAAAGGCACTTGTTTATACGCCTCCTTCCTTCTCAAAAGATAAAAAATATCCGGTATTGTATCTTTTGCATGGTATTGGCGGTGATGAAAATGAATGGTTAAATGGAGGTAAGATTCAGATTATTTTGGACAATCTGTATTCTGACAGTAAAATTGAACCAATGATAGTGGTAATGCCCAATGGTCGCGCCATGAAAGACGACCGTGCAACTGGAAATGTTTTTGACAGTATGAAAGTGCAGGCCTTCGCAAATTTTGAAAAAGACCTTCTTACCAGCCTGATTCCTTTTATCAAAAAAAACTATCCGGTAAAAAAAGGGCGTGAACACAGGGCCATTGCAGGCTTGTCGATGGGTGGCGGGCAATCGCTTAACTTTGGTCTGGGTAACCCTGACCAGTTTGCCTGGGTAGGTGGTTTTTCATCGGCACCAAACACAAAACCACCTGAAGAGCTGGTCCCCCTCCCCGAAAAAACAAAGAAACAACTCCGGTTACTGTGGATTTCATGCGGCGGGAATGACGGACTTCTCCCCTTTAGCCAGCGCACTCATGATTACCTTAAAGAAAATAATGTTCCCCATATCTATTATGTAATTCCGGGAGGGAATCACGATTTCGAGGTATGGAAAGAAAGTCTTTACTTGTTTTTGCAATTGATCTTTAAACCCGTGGATTCTTCAGTTTATTCGGTTTATATGTCTGGCGTTTAAATCTAAAACCTCTTGAAATAATGAAAAAAATCACCCTGATTATTACAGCAATGATTTTCTCCGGAATTGTTTCCGCCCAGTTTCGGCCGGAGAAGGTAATACCTCCCCCTGACGGCTTTAAGCCTGCCTCAACAAACACCTTTATTTCGCAATATCCTGCCGTGAATGCGGTGAGTCGTCAGGTGTATTTTCGGGTTGTCGCTCCTACTGCCCAGAATGTGCAGGCAGACCTGGCCGGGAAAAAATATGCCCTGACCAGAGACAGCCTTGGAGTCTGGACAGGTTATTCTGATCCGCAGGTAGTTGGCTTTCATTACTATGCCATCCTTATTGATGGAGTTGCTGTAATGGACAGAAACACAGAGGCTTTTTTCGGTGGCAATTGGGAAAATTCCGGTATTGAAATCCCGGAAGGTCCCGAAGGCGATTACTACAGGTTTAATAAAAACATTGCTCACGGACAGGTGCGTTCCATTTATTACTGGTCTGAAATCAACGGAATGGAGCGCCATATCAATGTTTATGTTCCTTCTGAATATGAAATTAATACAAAGGAAAAGTTTCCTGTTCTCTACCTTATTCATGGTTGGGGAGAGGATGAAAATGGCTGGTCAAATCAGGGTCACATGGCAAATATTATGGATGGTTTAATTGCGAGCGGCAAGGCGGTACCTATGATAGTTGTTATGCCCAGTGGAGATATTAAGACCAATTCAGATGTGAGGGAAGCTTCCGGGAACATTACCGGGATTTTTACAAGGAATCTTATTCCTTTCATCGACAGTACCTTCCGCACCTATACCGACAGGAAGCACAGGGCTATGGCCGGACTGTCGAGAGGCGGCTTTCAGACCTGTCTTACTGTTTCAGAAAACATGGACAAATTTGCCTGGATGGGAACATTCAGCGGATTATTTATACAGCCTAATACAGGAATTGACGAAGTCTTTAACGGGATGTTCAAAGATGCAAATGTTTTTAATAAGCAGCTGGATCTTTATTTTGTGGGCACAGGTACCGAAGAACGAAATCCGAAGGATCTGGTTCAGCAACTAAAAGACCGGGGCATCAACAACATCGTTTTCTATGAATCACCGGGTACTGCACATGAATGGCTCACATGGCGCAGGGCGTTGAATGAGTTTGCTCCCCTGATATTTAAGTGAAAGTCTTTCAAAGATGAATTGAACAGATTTTTATGACCCGGACTTCTTTTTACGTGTTACTTCTTTTAGTGTGTTCGGTCTGCTGCGGCTGCAACAGAACAAAGGCTCCAGAACCATTCGGCCCTATCCCTTCAGAAAATCAGATGAGATGGCAGGAAATGGAATATTATGCCTTTGTTCATTTCTCCTTAAATACATATACCGACCAATCCTGGGGGTATGGAAATGAAGATATCGACCTCTTTAATCCAGGCGAACTGGATTGCCGACAGTGGGCGAGGATTTGCAAAGAAGCCGGTATGAAAGGAATAATTCTCACTGCCAAACATCACTGTGGTTTTTGCCTCTGGCCTTCTGAATACACTGAATATTCTGTGAAGAATACGTCCTGGCGCGGCGGAAAGGGAGATGTTGTTCGCGAGATGGCCGATGCATGCAGAGAATATGATCTGAAGTTCGGTATCTACTTGTCACCCTGGGACAGGAACTTTGCTGATTATGGGAAGCCTGAATATATCACCTACTTCAGGAATCAATTGACAGAACTGCTCACAAATTACGGACCTGTTTTTGAAATTTGGTTTGACGGTGCAAACGGAGGTAGCGGCTATTATGGCGGAGCAAATGAGGAGCGTAAAATTGACCCTTCAAGCTATTACGACTGGGAAAATACTTACAAGCTCGTGCGCGAACTGCAACCCAATATTGTTATCTGGAACGATGGAGGAGACAGGGCCGATCTGCGCTGGGTTGGAACCGAGGCAGGCTTTGTTGGAGAAACAAACTGGAGCTTGTTAAATAAAACCGGCGAAGTAACATGGAACATGTTACACTATGGACTGGAAGACGGCGATTCGTGGGTGCCGGCTGAAGTGAATACTTCCATCAGGCCGGAATGGTTCTACCACCCGGGGGAGGATGCCAGAGTTAAAACAAAACCTCAGCTCATGGACATTTACTATAACTCCATTGGGCGTAACGGCTCGCTGCTGCTCAATTTTCCGATCATGCCGAACGGCCTGATTCATCCAAATGACGAACATGCAGCACTTGAATTTGCTAAAGCTGTGGAAGAAGCTTTTGCTGTTGATCTAAGTGAAAATGCCAGAGCTGAAGCATCGAACATCCGTGGAAAAGAAAAAAGGTTTGGGGCGGCAAATGCAATAGATGGCAGTAAAGAAACTTATTGGGCTACTGACGATAGTGTAATAAATGCCTCATTGACCATTGACTTTGGCAAACCAACCAGCTTCAATCGTTTTCTGGTACAGGAATACATTCGGAAAGGTCAGCGCGTGAAAGCTTTTACCGTTGAGGCTCTTGTTGATGGAATCTGGAAAGAACTGGCAGCAGCAAGTACCATAGGATATAAACGCATCCTTCGTTTCCCAACTGTTCGGGCAACAGCCATTCGTCTAAAGATAAGCGATGCAAAAAGTTGCCCCTTGATTTCAAATATCGACATATATAATGCGCCACAAATCCTTGAGCCTCCTTCCATTATCAGAAATCAGTCGGGAGAAGTAATCATTACTCCTGCTGATGATGAATCGGTTCTTTATTACACCTTAAACAATCAGGACCCGACAACTGCCTCGAAAAAATATTCAGGCCCATTTCAAACCGAAGGGAAAGTGGAGGTAAGTGCTATTGCATACGAACCTTCATCTGGCAAAAGCAGTCCGGTATGCCGGGAGAAATTCGATCTCCCTCGAAAAAACTGGAAAATAGTGGGAGCAGCCGATGAAAAAGCATATGCTGTATTGGATGGAGACCCATTAACTGCATGGCATCAGGACAGTGATAAAAAGATGCCCATTGATTTGGTCATAGATTTGGGTAAGGAACAAATTTTAACAGGATTCAGATATTTTCCTGATCAGGGATTGTGGGGACCGGGTATCATTACCAATTACAGGTTTTATGTTTCTTCAGACAATAAGAACTGGAAACTGGCAGATCAGGGTGAATTCTCCAACATTAAAAACAACCCCTCGTGGCAGATTAAAATGTTTGCACCTGAAAAAGCCAGGTATTTGAAACTTCAGAGTTTGAGAAATACGGAGGGAAACGATAATACCGGTTATGCCGAAATTGATATAATCACAAAATGATTAATGGTTGGAAAGTACAGATTTTGCTTATCAGGACTCCCGTTCCCGTTTTCTATAAGCCGTCAAACCACTGTTTTACATTGATTTGTTCGAATACTGATGAAAAAACCGGCACATTTATTTATAGCTCCACTTTTTTACATCGAAACAGTTTTCTTATCAATGGTATTGCTAACCTGCTCACCAATGAATTTAGCAAAATCTGTGATATCATTACCGGCACTGGCCTTTTCTAATGCGGACATATATTGCTCACGATTATCCATCTTTATAACAGTCCAAGGATAATTACCTGATGCCAACATCACATTCATTAGAAATCGAGCTATCCTTCCGTTTCCATCAAAATAAGGATGTATATAAACAAATATAAAATGGCCTAGAACTACCCTAACACTGGCTTCTGGCTCTTCTTTAAGCAAATCGAAAAAAAAAGGCATTGCATCCCGAACAGCTTCATGTCTGGGTGGAGTATGCATTGCACCTTTTATGTAAACCGGCCCATTACGATATCCAGCCAGATCAGATGCTTTTGCAAGCCCTACAGCTACGCCAGGAGCGAATAATTCACGGTACCAACTACCATGGTCGTTATCCACAACTTCTCCTGGATTTTCACCTTCCAGGACAGATTTAATACTAGCTTTAACAACCTGAAATGCCTGAAAATAACCACGTGCAGCCATGGCATCCTTTTGTTGTCTATCCTCTGCACTTTTATTGGGATCCCAATCACCACTTGCAACTTTCTCAATTAGTTCAGGAGTAACCCGATATCCTTCAATGGAAAGCGAATGATAAGCATCACTTTTATAATTTTCCTGAACCTGTTGGAGATAATCATTTACCTTTAAGATTTCTTTGGGAGCATGGGGAAAATACTTTATTACTTCACCTCGCATCTGTTCCCACATGATTTTAATACGATTGACATATGGCGATACATCTCTTGAACTTAGCTCAAGTTCCATCTTTTCATTAAATGGATCGGTCTCTCGGACATCATAACCGGCAGATTTCATAGTGTCCATAATCCCATCGGCAATCTTATCATTTCCAATATTACGAAATGCGCCGGCCAGCCTTCCAGCAACCAAACTTTTACCACCATCCAATAGTTTCGCCAATACTCCCGATGAATCTTTTACCATGGCTAAACATGTTCGTGCATCTGTTGGGTGACGTGTATAAAAGTCAGAGCTAACGGCTACAAGTCCTGCTTCTAAAGAATAAACCTGTACACCATCAATTTCGTTACGTTCATTATGATGCGGGATTTCAACTTTTGAATCAAAAACTGAAGAACCATGCAATAGATTCACCCTGTTATTAGAAGCTTTGGGAGAACGAATAAGAAGTTGGGGTGGTACCATGAAATTGCCACTGTGCAATGAAAGAGATTGTTCAGGAGATAAACACCAATCCTTGCCAAAACGGGAGTCAATGTATAAGACGATGAATTTCCAAAAAGAAACATACCAGGATGTTGTTTCACTTTCCTTTTCATCAGAAGGACAGGAAATATACCAACCCCTGATTACTTCCCTTATGAATCCATTTTTAATTAATCGTTCTTTGTGAGTCCGGGATAGTTCATCTGCTTTGATAATAGCAATACCCCCTTCATTTTGAAGTTTTTCAAGTTCGACTAAGGATTCAGCAAGTTTTTCAGCAGGCGTGGCCATGATAATCTCTATTTATTGTTCATTAATCGTTTTAGTTTCTGTTTTGGTGAATAGCGCCGTGTCAAATTAAGTATTTGTTGTCGTGTTGTTTTAAGTATATATTGTTGTGTTATTTTAAGTATTTGTTGTAAATATACACATTATCAATGAAATAAAATTAGTTGAAAGATCATTCTTTTGGTTTGAAGAGATGTAAGAATGGCGATAATATTGGAAGACCCGGACAGCACGAATCAAAGAATATGCCGATTTATTTCTTGGGTCTTCTCAAAATCCAGGCTTGCCAGATAATGTTCAGTAACCACAGAGTTCCTATGACTCAGTATGTCCCCGATATTGTATTTGGAAACCCCGGCCCGTCTTAAGCTAGTGGCGTAATAATCCCTTGCGGTTTTCAGTTTTAGGGGAACAGAAAGGTTGAGTTAAATTAAATGCCTCTTGGCAAATGCCTTCCCGGAACCTGATTTAAGGTATTTTTCAAAAGCAATAGCTTTGTATTTATCATAGAAGACCGCATAGAAGATTAGTTCAACAGGCAACCTGTATTTGGTATAGGTGTTTTCTCCTTTGTTATGTCTTTTGATCCTTTTTTCCAGGTCTTGCGTATGTCCGGTGTAAATAGTATTATCCGAGCACTTCAATAAATAAGTAAATTCCATAGTCTTTTTTATCTGTTAATGTGATAAGGAAGAAAAATATCGTAGGTAATGATTGGTTTTTTTTAGGGAGGGGTAGATGTGAGGGATTCTGCCTTCGCTGAGGCTATGGCAGAGGGACCCTGTTTTTACTGAGGCTATGGCAGAGGGACCCTGTTTTTGCTGAGGCTATGGCAGAGGGACATTGTTTTTGCTGAGGCTATGGCAGAGGGACCCTGCCTTCGCTAAAGCTATGGCAGAGGGACGTTGGTGCCGGACATGGTACCCTGCGCGAAAGAACGCAATTGAAAAATTATTTGTATTAAATAAAAAAGCCCACCGTCGTCCTATGGACTATGGCGGGCGGAGGTGGGTGCCGTCCATGGTAGCCCGCGTGAAAGAACGCAATTGAAAAATTATTTGTATTAAATAAAAAAGCCCGCCGTCGTCCTATGGACTATGGCGGGCGGAGGTGGGTGCCGTCCATCGTAGCCCGCGTGAAAGAACGCAATTGAAAAATTATTTGTATTAATAAAAAAAGCCCGCCGTCGTCCTATGGACTATGGCGGGCGGAGGTGGGCCCAGCTGGGCACGATCCAGCGACCCTCTGATTATGAGTCAGATGCTCTAACCAGCTGAGCTATGGGCCCGTTAATTTGGGATTGCAATATTACATTATTTCATGATAAATTCAAAATGCATAATACAAAATGCAAAATGAAGAATGCAAAATCGTAGCCCATGAATAATCCGATCCAGGGGGAATCTCAATCCCTTGATCCCCTGATCCCTCAAAAACCTCATTCACTCATTTACCCATTCCCCCCTGCCAACCTTCATTCCAGCCCGCATTCCTACGCCAGCATCTTCTCCCGGCTTGTAATCCTCAGTTTTTTACCTTTAAGCATCACCGTAATGGCAGGCCCTTTTTCATTGTCGATCTCAATGGAATCTTTATTGATATTAATCCTCAGCATATTTTCCCTGAACATGATCTTGAATGACAGAGACTCCCAGTTTTCAGGAAATACAGGGTCGAAATGCAGCATGTCGTCTGCTACCCTTAATCCCCCGAAACCATAAACAACCGACATCCAGGTCCCGCCCATACTGGTGATATGAAGCCCTTCGCGGACTTCATTATTATAATCGTCGAGATCCAGACGTGAGGTTCTGAGGTAGAGCTCATAGGCTTTGTCGAGGTAGCCGATCCGGTTTGCCAGAATGGAATGAACGCATGGTGAGAGAGGGAGGATTCATGAAGGGTCCGGGGCTCATAGAAATCGAAATTTCTTCGGATGGTATCCTTGTCAAATTCGTCTTCAAAAGTATAAACTCCCTGCAGCACATCGGCCTGTTTCAGGAAGCATGAACGAAGGATGCGGTCCCATGACCAGTGCTGATTTATGGGTCGCTCTGCAGGATCAAGTTCGGAAACCATTTTTTGTTCCTTATCAAGATAACCGTCCTGCTGAAGAAAGACCTTCAGGTTTTCAGAATAGGGGAAATACATATTCTGTATCACGTCTTTCCATGCCAGTATTTCGCTGTCGTGGTTAAAGCGCGTAGCGGCAACGATTTCACTGTAGCGGGCGGGGTGGTTTTCCATGACGTATTCGATGGCTTTTACAGTATACTCCAGCGTCCAGCAGGCCATCTTATTTGTGTACCAGTTGTTGTTTACGTTGTTTTCGTATTCATTAGGACCGGTTACTCCAAGCATCACATATTTACCTTTTACATCAGACCAGTTAATACGCTGCTTCCAGAAGCGGGAAATGCCGATTAGCACCTCAAGACCATATTGGGCCAGGTATTCGGAGTCGCCCGTATAGCGGATGTAATTGTAAACAGCAAAAGCAATGGCTCCGTTTCGGTGTATTTCTTCGAAGGTGATTTCCCATTCGTTATGACACTCTTCTCCATTCATGGTAACCATGGGATAAAGGGCGGCACCTGAGTTGAATCCCAGTTTTGCCGCATTTTCTATGGCCTTTCCCAGCTGTTTATAACGGTAAATGAGAAGGTTACGGGCAACCTCCTGAGGAGCCGTGCTGAGATAGAAGGGGATAAGGAAAGCCTCAGTATCCCAGTATGTACTTCCGCCATATTTTTCGCCGGTGAAGCCTTTGGGGCCGATGTTCAGTCTTTCATCCCTGCCGGTATAAGTCTGGTTTAAGTGGAAAATATTAAAACGTATTCCCTGCTGGGCTGCTTCATCGCCCTTGATAATGATGTCGGAATGCAGCCATTTCTCCTCCCATGCTTTTTTGTGTTCGGAAAATTCAGCTTCGTATTTTTTCGACTTTGCAGCTGCGGCAATCTTTTGACCATTTGGAATTATTTCTTCGGGGGAATGGTTTAGCGAACTAAGGACGGAAACATATTTGAAGATCCCGACCGTGTCGTTTTTCTTTACCTCCAGATTAATTTTATTGGAGAGATATTTCTCCGTGCTTATAACTTCAGGATCCGGATTTAGAGATTTACTATTTTTGTAAACCTCGTATTCCATGCTCATGCATACCAGAAAATTGGTTTTTCTTGTTTTTGCCAGCAGGTATGCACTGCCTTTACGGGCTTCAGATGCCTGAATATCCCAGAACTGCTCGTCATAATTGGCATCGGCATTTCGAATATCTCCGTCGATAAAAGGGGTGAAGGAGATGTTCCCGTCGAAATTCAGAGCCTTTACCGAATAGCGAATAAGTCCAAGTTCGTCATTAACAATACTTAGAAAACGGCTTGTATTAACTTCGATCTCTTTTCCGTTGGGCAGAACAGCAGTGAATGAACGCTTCAGACAGGCTTCTTTCATATCCAGCTCTCTTCTGAAATTACTGATTTTAGCGGTGTGAAGATCCAGTTCCACACCATCGATGTTTACCAGGATTCCAATCCAGTTGGGAGCGTTCAGCACTTTGGCAAAATATTCCGGATAGCCGTTTTTCCACCATCCTACGCGGGTTTTATCGGGGTAATACACTCCGGCAATGTAGTTGCCTGATAATGATTTGCCCGAATACTTTTCCTCAAAGTTGGCCCTGTGGCCCATTCTTCCGTTACCAAGACTGAAAATACTTTCCGATGCTTCGTGCATTTCAGGTCTGAAACCTTCCTCAATAATCTTCCAGTCGTTTCGGGTATAATAGTTTTTCATTATTTATTGTGTTAATTTTTTTTGGGTCCGTCCTGTACGAAAACCACGAGGACAGCAGCAATCATCATTGATAATCCACCTGCTACCAGTGCGTAAATACTTTCTTCATGAAAAAGACTCTTCACCATAAATCCCAGAATGGTAGCCGCAAGAATCTGGGAATGACGATGAAGAAATTAAAGATTCCCATGTAAACGCCCATTTTATTCTGAGGCAGAGAACCTGTTAAAATAGCATATGGCATGGCCAGGATACTTGCCCAGGCAAGACCTACTCCCAGCATGGAGAAGATCATCATTTGCGGGTTTGTAAGGAAATAAATGGAGATGAGTCCGAGTCCCCCGGCCACCAAAGAAATGGAATGCGACATTTTTCTGCTGGTAAGTTTTGCCAGGTATGGCAGTAGCAGTAGTCCGAAGCCGGCAGCAAATAGATTGTACCAGCCAAACATCCCGCTCACCAGGTCAGCACCGTCGTTATATGCAGCCGAGGCAGTATCCGTAGTATGATACAGCTGCATGGTAACGCCTGAAGTGGTATAAATCCACATGGAAAAAAGGGCAAACCAGGAAAAGAACTGTACCAGGGCAAGCTGTTTCATGGTAAGGGGCATGCGGTACAGGTCGGTGATAATACTAACCAGTCCGTTTTTAGCGTTTTTGGAAGCTATAAATGCAGCTGAGGCCAGTTGCAGGATTCCGAAAACGCCAAAGCCAAGAGCCAGAATATATAACTCCTTTTCAAGTTTAAAATAGTAAACAGGGAAAGTCATAATCAGTCCGGCGATCGTCCATATAATCCCTCTTCTCAGGTATTTTGAAAGAGCTTCAGGTTCGTCGGAATGAATCAGAGAGCTTGTTGTATCTTTTTTCTCAAAGGAGGCAAGCTCTTCGGGAGAATATTCCTTTGTTTTAAGGACTGTCCATGCTACCGCAAGCAGGAATACGGCTCCGCCAAAATAGAAAGAATAACGAACCGTTTCAGGCAATTCACCGGCATGTTCAGGAATGTTGGAAAAGCCCAGCCAGTTTGCCATTACATATGGCATCCAGGAGGCTACAAAGGCACCAATCCCAATAAAAAAACTCTGAGTTGTAAACCCAAGTGTTCGCTGTTCATCCGGAAGCATATCCCCTACAAAAGCCCTGAAAGGTTCCATGGTAATGTTAATGGAGGCATCCATGATCCAGAGTGTTCCTGCTGCAATCCATAGTGTAGGAGAATTGGGCATAAAAAGAAGGGCAAGGGATGCAAGGATGGCTCCCGTCAGAAAATACGGACGTCTTCTTCCCAGCCGGTTCCATGTGTTATCACTCATGTGGCCAATGATTGGCTGGATCAGCAATCCGGTAACCGGTGCGGCGATCCAAAGAATGGGTATCTGGTCAATATTGGCACCGAGAGTTTGAAAAATCCGGCTCACGTTTCCATTTTGCAATCCAAATCCGAATTGAATTCCAAGGAATCCGAAACTCATATTCCAGATTTGCCAAAAAGTCAACTTTGGCTTATTCATGTAAATGTTATTATATCCCGAATGAACAGGAAGGGTTTAGGTAATACAAATCCAGCCGCAGGAACGAACGGTAACAGAGAGCTTTTGTATTTTATTCGGGAAAGCGGTTTGTTCCTGAGTCAAAAATATTAAAAAAGAAAGATAGAAAGCAAGTGTTTTGGCAAAAAAGAATTTTGGTGATTTTCTGAAAACCGCTGCAGGCCTTGTTTCAAACGGTTGCGGGAAAGGAATTTTTTTTGGTAACGGAGTAACGGAAGTAACGAGGTAACGGATGTGATTCTCGCATTCTGATGGTCAGACCGTAACCCCGTAACCCCGTAACTTCGTTACCTCTTTACCTCAAAACTTCCTTGTCGACTCTCGGATAACCAGATCCGTCTTAATCACCTCCGTTTGCGGAACAAAATTTTCAGTTCCCTCCTCAATCCTTTTCAGGAGAATTTTGGCGGCGATAACTCCCATCTCGAATCCATGCTGACTAACGGTGGTCATCGGGGGATCGGTAACGGTGGAAACGAGTCCGTCGGTAAATCCAACAACCGAGATATCCTCGGGGACGCGCAGTTTAAGTCTTTTGAGAATCTTTAATACTCCTGTGGCTGTCATATCGTTGACGGCAAAAATTGCATCCGGCGGATTGGGCAGGGCCATGATTCTGGCTGTATTTTCCATTGCCAGGTCGTGAGTGTCGCACTTGATAATAAGCTCGTCATCGACCTCGATGCCATTTTTTTCAAGGGCCGATATATACCCCCGCTGGCGCAGGTATCCGATTTTAAGGTGCTGAGGGGCGGCAAAATGAGCGATGCGTCTGCAACCCGACTTTATCAGGTATTCCACAGCCTCGAATGCTCCTGCAAAATCATCAACAATGACCTTGTCGGTTTCCAGTTCATCAGTAGCCCTGTCGAAGAGAACCACAGGGATTTCATTATCCATGAGTTCCTTAAGGTGCGAAAATTTCTGAGTGGTTTTTGAGATGGAAACCAGGACTCCGTCTACCCGGCTCGAAAGCAGCGCCTGCACGTTGAGCAGTTCGCGTTCGTAGCTTTCGTTCGACTGAAATATCATAACGTTAAAACCGGCTTTGATAGCCTCTTCTTCGATACCTGAAATTACCGAGGAGAAAAAATGATGAACCATTTCCGGAACGATAACCCCGATGATATTCGTCTTCCTGCTCCTCAGACTCAGTGCCACGGCATTGGGTTTATACTTCATTTTCTCAACCAGTTCCCTGACCTGAATTTTAGTCTGGGGACTGATATCAGGATGGTCCTTCAGGGCACGCGAAACGGTTGAGGGGGATATCCCCAGTTCACGGGCAATGTCCTTTATGGTTACCGGGTGGGATTTCATGGCGGTTTTCTTAGGATAAAGATATGATTTTTTTGGGAAAGTAACGGAGTAACGGGGTAACGGGGTAATGGGGTAACGAAAATAAAGTAATATATTTTAGAAAATATTGAATGATATTTATTGACCTATGACATTAAGAGAAAAACTAACTTTTAATATAATGAGTATAACAAAATGTCATGAGGATCTGGAGATATGGAAATTATCTATTGATCTGGTAAAAGAAACATATTTGAAAACTCGCGTGTTTTCTGAAGAAGAAAAATATGGTGTTGCAAGATTCCCTCAAATTAAAACGCCCACTCTAAGCAGGACAGACTATCATTTATACAGAAATAGTCCTATCATGGATTCAAATTATTTCTGATTATATTTAGTACTTTTTCTGTATGAAATAAAACATCTTCATTAGTGAATCGGATAATTTTGAGACCTAAATTTTTCAATTCTGCGGTTCTGTTTTCATCCCTTTCAGAAATATCCTGATGATTATGAATTCCCCCATCAACTTCAATTATCAATCTAAATTTATGACAATAAAAATCTGCAATAAAAATATCGATTGGATGTTGTCTTCTGAATATAGCACCATCCAGTTGGTGTTTTCTTAAAAATGACCAAAGCACCATTTCAGCCTTGGTCATTTCTTTTCGTAATTCCCTTGCCCGAAGAATCAATTCTTTACTGGCGCCGAAATACATATTCTTTTCTCTGGTTAAACCAATATATGTCATAATCATCGGTTACTTTTATTAATATGACTCTGTTTCTTTATTAATGTGTTAATTGAGAAAATGTCGTTTGTATTCTCAAATTTCCTTAAATGCCCCACCCCAACCCCTCCCCCAAGGGAGAGGGGCAAACTGCCGTCCTATCCAGAGTAATAGCAATTTATTATGAAGGTCTTCGAATTTCTTTTTCTGAATTTAAATGGCACAACAGTAGGTCTGTATTATCATAAAGATTAAGTCCTGCATTTTTAAAAGCCCCTCCCACTTGGGGGAGGGGTTGGGGTGGGGCATTTGCAAGGATCTTCATGAAATTTTATTAAGAATGAGCTTTTTTATTAATATTCTGAAAGAAAAAAATCGGTTGAAATTCTCAAATTTCCAAGTGTGCCTCTCCTCGGGGGATAGACTTTCCCGCCTAAAGCGTACGGTTGGGGAAAGGTATTGTCTTCAAACCTTTCCCTCCCTTGGCCGCCACGCGCCTACCCTGAAGCTTCAGCGAAAGCCAAAGACTGCGGCCGTCGGCGAACGGCGCGCGTTACCTCCCTCCCTCCCTCCCCGCCTCCTGCTCCACAACATATCCCCCAAACCTCAATTGCAAACGTTTGCGGAGTCGATTGCATTGATTTTTGGCTATTTTATTCGCTACATTTGTTTCTACACGTTTAATATTGTCATAATTTGGCTGCGGATACACATCCATTTTTGAAATTTCGGGAAAGTTTCAGAGAACTAACTACAAACAAGTATTAACTAAACAACCTAAAAAAATGAAGCAACGTATTTGCCCAAGGTGGAAATCGTTCCTTTTGTTTCTGATGTTCTTACCATTTCAGCTATTCGGCCAGGTAAGCAACGTTACCGGCAAAGTTACCGATGAAGCCAATGGTACCGCCCTCCCGGGAGTTACTATAATTGTCAAAGGGACCACTGCGGGTACAGTAACAGACATCGACGGAACTTATTCAATTAAAGCCTCTACCGGCCAGACTCTGGTGTTTTCCTACATTGGCTATTCTTCAAAAGAAGTAGTTGTTGAAAATTCTTCAGAATTAAACATAAGCCTGTCAGAAGAAAAACTGGCCCTTGATGAACTTGTAGTAATCGGTTATGGAACAGTTAAAAAATCCGATGCTACAGGCAGTATTTCAACAGTAAGCTCAAAAGATTTTAACAAGGGAGCCATAACCTCTGCCCAGGAACTTCTGGTTGGAAAAAGCGCCGGTGTGGTAATCACAACGGCAGGCGGAGCACCCGGAAGCGGTGCTACTATACGCATCAGGGGAGGGTCATCCCTTAATGCATCCAATGATCCTTTAATTATAATTGACGGTGTACCCATCGATAATAATAATATCGGAGGATCTGCCAACCTACTGGCTTTTGTAAACCCCAACGATATTGAGAGCATGACCGTTCTGAAAGACGCCTCTGCAACTGCCATTTATGGTTCAAGAGCTTCGAACGGGGTAATTATCATTACAACTAAAAAAGGCAAGGTTGGAAGCCCCATGAAAATTTCATACAACGCCAACACCTCCATGGCAAAAGCCATAAAATTTGTTGATGTATATTCGGCCGACAGTTTAAGAGCACTGGCAGCCCGCAGAAGCGACTTATTCAATGCTGCTGCTTATGCCAAGCTTGATAGTGTTGGCGGCACCGACTGGCAGGATGAGATTTTCCGCACAGCCATTTCACAGGATCATAATCTTAGCATTTCAGGCGCCTATAAGAACCTTCCGTACAGGGTTTCAGTGGGCTATACCGATCAGAATGGTATTATGAAGAACACCGATATGCAAAGACTTACCGGATCCCTCAGTCTTGAACCTACTTTCCTCAATAACGATCTGAAAGTTAGTGTAAACGTAAAAGGCATGAACACCAAAAATAATTTTGGTGATGCCGGTGCACTTGGTTCCGCAGTTGCTATGGATCCGACAAAGCCTATTTACGATACCAGTGCTGTTGCAGTAGCCAATTCAGCAGGATATTTTCAGTGGAGCAATTATGGTGCAAACCTTGGGACTCCAAACCCTGTTGAACAATTGATGGAAGCCGATAACCACTCAACCGTAAACCGGGTAATTGGGAATGTACAGGCAGACTACCGTTTTCGCTTCCTGCCGGAATTACATGCTAACCTGAACCTGGCTACCGATTATCAGGAAAGTGTTGGCTATAATAACCGACCAACTTCATCACCCTCAACCTTGACAGGTACCACCTGGGGTAAGCTGAGTGACTATAATGGAAAAAACTACAACAATCTGCTCGATTTTTATCTTAACTATAGAAAGGATCTTAGCCAGATAAACAGTACTATTGATGTCACAGGCGGTTACTCCTGGCAGCACTTTAAAAGGGAAAGTGGTCATTACACCAGAGGAATTTACGATGCGACCCATCCATATCAGCAGCCCGACAGTATTCCCTATATTCCAACAGAGAACTACCTGATTTCATTTTTTGGTCGTGCAAATTATACACTTGCCAACAAGTACCTGCTGACCTTTACCATTCGCGATGACGGTTCTTCACGATTTGCCAAAGGAAATCGCTGGGGTCTTTTCCCCTCCGCTGCCTTTGCGTGGAAGATTAATGAAGAGTCCTTCCTGAAAGACGTTGAGGTACTTTCAGACCTTAAACTGCGACTTGGCTGGGGAGTTACCGGTCAGCAGGATATCGGGAACGATTATCCTTCACAGGCCAGATACAGGCTTTCTTATCCGGGATTTTATTATCCGATAGGAGGAGTGTTCCTTCCAACATTACGCCCCGACACATACGACCCGGGTATAAAATGGGAAGAAACTACTACCCAGAACATTGGTCTGGATTTCGGATTTGCCAAAGACCGGATTACCGGCGCAATAGATGTATACAAAAGGGTAACATCTGATATGCTTAATGAAGTAACTATTCCCAGCGGAAGTAACTTTTCTAATACTCTGCTGACGAATGTCGGGAGTCTGGAAAATAAAGGGGTTGAATTTTCATTAAACCTGATTCCTATTTCAAAGAAGGATATGTTTCTTTCTTTCGGTTTTAACCTGACCTATAATGAAAATAAGATTACCAAACTGCTTATTACTGATGATCCCACTTACCTTGGGATTACTTATGGTGATGCATTTACCGGATACAAGCAGGTATCAAGGGTTGGCTATCCCGCATATTCCTATTTTGTAAACAAGCAGGTTTATTATCCCAACGGTTTACCGGTTGAGGGATTATATGTTGACCTTTCGGGTATGGGGGGAGTAGTTAACGGAGACAATGCTGATAAATATGTCTACCACAATCCTGCTCCTGTTGTTGTAATGGGCTTTTCGGGTCGATTCAACTATAAGGCCTTCGATTTGTCATTCTCTTCAAGGGTGAACATTGGAAATTATGTATACAACCAGGTGGCAGCCGGAGCTTCTCTCGATCAGATGTATCAGATTGGATACTGGCATAATGAAACCACCCTGCTTAACAAAACAAATTTTGTTAAGCGACAGTTCACAAGTGATTACTTTGTGACCAATGCATCCTTCTTCAAGCTGGATAACGTAAGTGCAGGATATCTCTTTGATAACATTTTTGATAAACTGTCATTACGTGTTAGCCTCACAGCACAAAACCTTATGACTATCACTAAGTATGAAGGTATAGATCCTGAAGTACCGGGAGGTATTGATAATAATTTCTATCCAAGACCCCGGACTTATATGCTTGGGATAAATTTAACTTTTTAATATTCTAAGAATAAACAGACATGAAGAAATATATTATAGTTTTCATAATCGTTCTTTCAGGATCAGGGATATTCTCTTCCTGCGTGAAAGATCTGGATGTTGTCCCCCTGGATAAAAACACAATTTTATCCGGTAACCTTGGAGATGATCCTATTTATATGAAAGAGGCTTTGGGAAAAATCTATGCCAGCTTCATTATATACGGACAGGGTGGAGATATTCCCAATGATATTGCATCGGGAGACGGTAACTTCTTTACAACCATGCGTGCTCTCTGGAATTGCCAGGAAATCACCACCGATGAGGCAATCTGTGCATGGGGGGATGTTGGAATCGCTGATCTCAACACTCAGACCTGGAGTCCAACCAATCCATTTTTAACTGCCCTTTACCAGCGCTTAAGTCTTAGTGTAAGCTATGCCAATGATTTTATTAAGCTTACCAACGGAAACAGCGACCCGGATATCGTCAGATATAATGCGGAAGCCCGCTTTCTCAGGGCACTGGCTTATTACTGGTCGATGGACCTTTTTGGCAACCCTCCCTTTACCACAGATGCTGATGGTGTTGGGAAGTTCTTCCCAAAACAGATAAAAAGAGCGGCCCTCTTTAACTATGTGGTTTCTGAACTGCATGCCATTGAGGATAAACTGGGAGAACCCGGATTCTCTTATCCCCAGGCAGATAAAGGAGCCTGCTGGATGTTGCTGGCTCGTACTTACCTGAATGCTGAAGTTTTTACCGGCACTCCAAAGTGGGACAGCTGCAAAATCTATTGCGATAAGGTGATAGGCTCACCCGCATATTCGCTGGCTCCCAATTATCGTCAGAATTTTACGGCTGATAATGACAGGAACCATAATCCTGAAATGATATTTGCCTGGGAACAGGACGGGGTAAATACCCAGGGATACCTTGGTACAACCTTTATCATTGAATCATCGAGTGATGCAAAATACATCAGGGCTGAAGATTACCATGGCCTTACTTCAAATACCAACTGGAATGGTAACCGTGCCAGATTGCAATTTCTTGATGTAATGATCGACACACTTGCCACCTATGGAGGAGCAAACATCCCTGCGACCGACACATTCTTTAGTCAGTGCAAGGATAAAAGAGTGTTTATGAGACAAAAGCTTTCAAATGATATTCCAAGCGCATCGTCTACAGGTGACTATGGTATTGGTGTATTCAAATTTACCGCGAAAAATCTGGACGGTTCAGAAGCGATAAATTCCAACCCGGCTTATGCATCAACAGATTTTCCTGTTTTCCGTCTGGCAGATGCCTACCTGATGAGAGCAGAATCATTACACAAAATGGGTGATGATGATAATGCAGTTCTGGATATTAATGTCATCCGTGAACGCGCTTATGGAAATACCACCGGAAATATTACTGCTGCTCAGGTGACCGATGACTTTATCCTGAATGAAAGAGGTCGTGAGTTTTATTATGAAGCTCAAAGACGCACTGATCTTGTTCGTTTTGGTAAATTCACCAATGGTAATTATAACTGGGTATGGAAAGGCGGCGTATATGCCGGTACCAACACGGATAGCTACCGCAATATTTTTCCTATCCCTGGTGATGAGGTTGCTGCCAATCCCAATATCAAACAAAACGATGGTTATAACTAAACTATAAAACTTTACAGCAATGCGAAAAAGAATAATTCTATACCTGTCTGTACTTAGCCTCGTTGGGTTCATGGCAGGCTGTGAAAAGGATGGAACCCTGGATTATCTCCTGGAAAATCCTGTTCCTCCCACAATTACCGAATTTCCGGATCTCACATTTACTCTTGCAAAAGCGGCGGATACTATCGTTTTCAAGGGAACTCCGGTTGATCTGGGTTTTCAGGCTTCGGTTAACTATTACCTCGAAGCATGTGTGCCAGGAAATGATTTCAAACAGGTAGTCAGAATTTTTAATGGACCGCAGGATACATTAATGACTACTACGGTTGATAAGCTTAATAAAGCATTGAAATCGAAATTTCCCTCGGGATCGGCTTTGCCCATGAATGTTCGTATTAAAGGAGTTGCAACGGTTGATGCCGGAAGACTGGCGCTGGGTTCGAGCACCAATCCTTTGCAGACATTCTCTGAAGTGTATACGGTTAATGTAAGCACTTACTAAGCGAAGCAGTCATAGTGTGCCTTATAAGGAAATTGCATAAGCAGGCTAGATTATCCCTGCTATGCAATTTCTTATATATATTATTTTAATCCTTGCCTTGGTTTTGCAGATAATATCTGAAACTTATCTTTATTCCCTTTTTTTAGTTACCTGTAAAAGCTTTTAAACAGAAAATATTCATTATCATGAAGATATTATTATTCATTCTTTTCCTAATTTTATCTGATATGAGCCTACAGGTAAATGCCCAGGTAAGCCGGATTGAACCACCTAACTGGTGGGCAGGAATGGAAAACCCCGATCTTCAGATCATGATGTATGGTAAAAACATTTCCGGATCAGAAGTTCACGCTTCCTACAAAGGACTTGAAATTAAAGAGGTCACTTCTCCGGCAAATCCAGATTATCTCTTTGTTGACCTGCGCCTGTCATCTGATATTAAACCAGGCAGGGTTTCCTTCATCTTAACAAAAGACGGGAAAAAAGAGACCATTGCTTATGAATTGAAAAAAAGAAGGGAAGGGTCAGCAGAACGTGAAGGATTTAATAATTCCGATGTTATTTACCTTCTTGTACCAGACCGGTTTGCCAACGGAGATACTTCAAACGATCAGCTGCCCGGACTAAAGGAAGGAAAAGCCCGATCCAAAATTTATGGCCGGCATGGCGGAGACATAAAAGGGATTTCTGATCATGTTGACTATATTAAAAGCATGGGCTTCACGGCACTGTGGCCAACCCCACTGCTCGAAAATGACCAGCCAACATGGTCTTATCACGGTTATTCAATTACCGATTTTTATAAGATTGATCCTCGTTTCGGGACTCTGGAAGATTATATCGCTTTAAGTCGTAAGCTCAATGAAAATGGCATTAAGCTGATAATGGACATGGTCTTCAATCATTGCGGATCAGAACACTGGTGGATGAAGGACTTGCCATTTCCCGACTGGATAAATAATTACCCGGATGTGAAAATTACCAATCACAGGCGGACGGTGAACGAAGACCCACACGCTTCTGATTCTGATAAAAGACTTATGAATGAAGGCTGGTTTGTGAGATCCATGCCTGATCTGAACCAGAACAATCCTTTTTTAGCACAGTATCTGATTCAAAACAGCATCTGGTGGATTGAAACGGCCGATCTGGCCGGTATCCGCATGGATACCTACCCATACAATGATAAATATATGATGGCAAGATGGACAAAAAGAGTCCTTGATGAATATCCACACTTCAATATCGTTGGGGAAGAGTGGAGTTATCAGCCACTTATTACTTCATACTGGCAGAAGGGACAGAATAACCGCGACGGATATGAACCGGGACTACCCTCGCTTATGGATTTTCCCCTGCAATCGGCCCTGGTGAAAGCTCTCACTGAACCCGAAGAATGGGATAAAGGGCTGATAAATCTGTATGAAATTCTGGCATTGGACTTCAGTTATCCCGATCCCTCAAACCTTGTGGTGATTGGAGATAATCATGACATGGCCCGGTTTTTTATGCAGCTTAATAAGGATACTGCACTTTACAAAATGGGAATTGCCTTTTTACTTACTACCCGTGGAATCCCCCAGATTTTCTACGGCTCAGAAATTCTGATGAGCCATCCGAAAACAAATGAGCACGGGGATATCCGGAATGATTTTCCCGGAGGCTGGGAATCGGACACGGTTTCTGCGTTTACTGGCGAGGGATTAAGCAAGGCGAAACTGCAAACTCAGGAATACTTTAGAAGCTTATTAAACTGGAGAAAGGAAAGCGAGCTTATTCACACCGGAAAACTTATGCATTTTGCCCCTGAGAATGGAGTTTATGTCTACTTCAGATATAATGAAGAAAAATCAGTTATGGTTGTCCTCAACAAAAATACTTCTGTAACAAAACTTGACCCGGCAAGGTTTTCAGAGAGACTTCGGGGATACACTGTGGGAAAGGATGTTGCCAGCGGGAAGGAATATTCAATAACTGAGATGATTTCGCTTCCATCAAAAACAGCCCTGATACTGGAACTCAGGTAAACAAATTTATAAATGCTAAAGATGAAAAAATATATTATTTGGATTGCGGTTTTATTCTTTGCGGTATCGCTTCAGGCACAGAAAATTGTAACTGAACCGGTATTACCCGTTACCAACCAGCCTTTTACAATTTATTACCACTCCGATCAGGATGCCGGGAGCCTTAAAAATTATACAGGAGCTTTATATGCTCACACTGGTGTTACTGTAGGTGGGAAGTTATGGCAGAATGTTATCGGAACATGGGGGGTAAATACTTCACAACCACAATTGGAATATCTGGGGAGTTACACTTACAAACTAAGTATTACACCCGATGTTTTTGGATTTTACTCTGTTGCCACGGGCTCCGACATCACTCAGGTCTCTCTGGTTATAAGAAGCGCCGACGGTACAAAGCAGACCAGTCCTGATATATTTATTGATATTTACAGTGAAGGCTTAAACATCAATTTTACCCAGCCTCAGGAAAATAATTTAATAGTTGAACACGATGATATCGTACCGGTAAACGCCACCGCAACCTTATCAGATAGTATTGCTCTCTATCTGAACGGGGAATTTGTTGCAGGTACAATTTCTTCCCAGTCTATCGATTATAATTTTACCGCCAGTCAATACGGTGCAAATAGAATGATTGCAAAGGCTTTTAAGCTGCCTGATGTCGTTTCCGACACCCTTGATTTTTTTGTGCGACCAATACAGGATACCCTCGAACTTCCTCTGGGATGCAAAGATGGCATTAACTATCTCTCTGATACTTCTGCAGTACTATGTCTTTATGCACCTCATAAAAACTATGTCTTCGCACTGGGAGAATTTGACAGTTGGACGGCTGACACATCCAACTACATGAAAAAAACGCCTGACGGACTTCGTTACTGGATACAGCTCAACGGACTTATTCCCGGGAAAGAATATGCTTACCAGTATTTTATTGACGGGAAGATTAAGGTAGGCGATCCTTATTGCGATAAGGTTTTGGATTCCTCAAATGATCCGTGGATCAGTAGCGCTACTTATCCCGGCCTGAGAGCTTATCCGAAAGGTCAAACCTCCGGTATTGTAAGTGTTCTTCAGACAGCCCAGCCAGCATATGTATGGAAGCACACAGATTATTCGCCACCTGTGAAGGAGAATGCAGTCATTTATGAACTCTTATTAAGGGATTTTCTTGCAAACCACGACTGGAAGACCCTGACAGACACGCTGGATTATTTCAGCAAACTCGGAGTTACTGCCATTGAGGTAATGCCTTTTAGCGAGTTTGAAGGAAATGAAAGCTGGGGATACAATCCAAACTACTATTTTGCTCCGGATAAATATTACGGTCCCAAAAACGATCTGAAGGCTTTTGTTGATTCCTGTCACAGTCGCGGAATTGCGGTAATTCAGGACATGGTATTAAATCATGCCTACGGAAGTTGTCCGCTGGTGATGATGTACTGGAATTCTGCCCTGAATCGCCCTGCAGCCGATAATCCCTGGTTTAATGTAACCTCCCCCAATCCAATTTATTCCTGGGGTTCTGATTTTAACCATGAAAGTCAGGATACCAAGGATTTTGTTGACCGTGTTACCTCATACTGGATGACAGAGTACCAGGTTGATGGATTTCGATTCGATTTTACCAAAGGATTTACAAATACTCCGGGTGAGGGTGGAGCCTACGATGCCAGCAGAATAGCAATTCTTAAGCGAATGGCTGATAAGATATGGGAAGTAAACCCCAATGCTTATGTTATTCTGGAACACTTTACCGATAACAGTGAAGAGAAAATTCTCGCCGATTATGGCATGATGATATGGGGAAATATGAATTACAATTACAATGAAGCCACCATGGGATACAATGATTCAGGAAAATCAGATCTCACATACATTTCCTATAAGAATAAAGGATGGAGTAGTCCAAACCTGATGGGCTATATGGAAAGTCATGACGAGGAAAGACTCATGTTTAAAAATCTTACTTACGGTAACAGTTCCGGTGTTTACGATATTAAGCAACTGCCCACAGCACTCAGAAGGGTTGAAATGGCAGCGGCATTTTTCATTACTGTTCCCGGTCCTAAAATGATATGGCAGTTTGGGGAAATGGGATATGATATATCCATAAATTACAATAATGACCGTGTAGGTAAAAAACCCTTGCATTGGGAATACCTTGAAACGCGTCCACGACTAAATCCGTTATTCGCAAGCCTCATACATTTAAAAACTACAGAGCCGGCATTTTCAACCACCGATTTTAATTTGAGTGTAGTTGGCGCAGCAAAAAGGGTTGAACTTAACCATGCTGACATGGATGTTCGGATAATCGGGAACTTTGATGTTGTAAATCTGACAATTGATCCAAATTTCAGTAAAACCGGGAACTGGTATGATTATTTTTCAGGAGAAACTCTGTCAGTAACAGATGTGCACGCAGCTATATCACTGGAACCCGGAGAATATCATATTTATACAACCAAACAACTCTCTACACCCAATCTTCCCAATGCTATCAGGAGAAACGATCTTGTGAACCCTGAAATTGAGGTTTATCCGAATCCTGTTCAAAACATGGTTCAGATTAAAGGAAAGACGTCAATCAGCCAGCTTTGGGTAAAGGATATGGAAGGCAGAACCCTGAAAACTATTTATCCTGATTCGGAATCAGTTTCACTGGATCTTTCAGACTACAAACCTGGGGTTTATTTACTTATTACCCGGGAAAAAGCTGGGCAGAGTATAAAAAAACTGATAAAAGAATAGAACCTAAAGTATTCTTTGTTTGTTTTAAAGGGAGTGCGCTAAGGATAATGAGAGAATGAAACCCAATTGGATTTCAAAATTCATCTATCTTTACTACACAACAAATTTCCCACATAAGCATTTATGGATTTATTTAGAGGGATAAAAAACATCATCTTCGACCTGGGCGGAGTTATTGTGAATCTGGATTATTCCCTTACAATCAGCGCTTTCAAAGCCCTTGGGATGCCTTCCAACGAGAAGATATACAGCCAATTTAACCAGTTATCATGGTTTGACAAATATGATACGGGTGGAATCACGAGCGATGAATTTCTGAACCAGATAGCTAAGTTACTCTCCCCCGAAACCACCAGAAAGCAAATCATTGATGCATGGAACGCCATGTTGCTGGACCTACCAAAGGAAAGGGCAGAGTTGCTGCTAAACCTGAAAAACAGGTATCGGACCTTCCTTCTTAGCAATACTAACGAGTTACACCTGCAGTACTATCTGCCTAAAGTTAAGGAGTGGTATGGTATGGACGGACTGAAAACATTTTTTGAAAAGGATTATTATTCTCATATCCTGGGAATGCGCAAGCCTCACGTTGAAACCTTCCAGTATATTTTAAGGGAAAATGATTTGTTCCCTTCTGAAACACTGTTTATTGATGACAGTTATCAGCATATTGTAGGGGCGAATGCGGCAGGACTAAGGACCTATCATCTTCAGGCGCCGGAAACCATTATGGATGTGTTTCACGAAGTTCTTTAATGATCTGAGCAGATCTTTCCAGGGCCTCACGGATATTGGCTGCCAGGTTTTTCTTTCCGACAGCAAAAAGTATTCTTGATTTTTCCAGCTCCTTCAGTACTTCGGGCTGGACGGCTGAAAGCACCACTTTGGTTCCTCCTGCCTGAATCCCTTTAATCATTTCGTGAAAATTGTGCAATCCGGTTGAATCTATGATGGGTACTGAACGCATCCTGATTATCAAAACAGCAGGGTTTTCATCGATATCCTTCAGGGTTTCTTTAAATTTGTTGGCAACGCCAAAAAAGAAAGGACCGTTAATCTCATAAACTTTAACTCCCTCAGGAATAGACAATTTCAGGGTCGCATCCGGATCGGCAGTGGCCGTATCCTCCTCAACCTGTCCGCCAATGTCGCTGATCCCTCCGATTTTCGACATACGACTCATGAAAAGAAATGCGGAAAGCACCATGCCGATTTGAATGGCAACGGTTAGATCAACTAGAACCGTTAAAAAGAAGGTTGAAAGAAGAATGGCGATATCCTGTCGGGGTCCTTTCAGGATGGAAATAAAGCTTCTCCATTCGCTCATGTTATAAGCAACCACCATTAAAATTCCGGCAAGGGTTGAAAGGGGGATAAGCTTTGCCCATTTTCCGGCGAAAAGTAAAATTATCAAAAGGGTTATGGAATGAATGATTCCCGCAACAGGCGTACGTCCGCCGTTTCGGATATTGGTTGCGGTTCTGGCAATGGCTCCTGTAGCAGGAATTCCTCCGAAAACAGAGGAGAAGATATTGGCGGCGCCCTGAGCAACAAGCTCTATATTGGAGCGGTGTGTTTTGCCAATCATCCCGTCGGCTACAACAGCTGAGAGAAGGGATTCAATTGACCCCAGTATGGCAATGGTGAATGCAGGCTGCAGGAGCTCTTTGAATTGAGAGAAATTTATATGGGGAATGGATGGCATCTGGAGGCTTCCGGAGATTTCTCCGAATTTAGTTTCAATGGTTTCCACAGGCAGATTAAAGAAGTGGACGGCAAGGGTGGCGAGCAGAATGGCTACCAGCGAACCGGGAATGCGTTTTGAGATTCTTTTAAACTGCAGTGATATAATTACGGTGGAGGCAGCAATTATCAGGGAGTATACATTTACCGAATTTGCATGAGACAGGAAGGCTCCCCATTTTGGAATAAAGTCGGCCGGGACGGAGGTCATTTCGAAACCAAAAAAATCTTTTATCTGGGTAGAAAAAATAGTAAGGGCTATTCCTGAAGTAAAGCCAACCACCAGGGGGTAGGGAATAAATTTAATCAGCGACCCGAGTTTGGCAAATCCCATGATCATGATCATGACGCCGGCAATCAGGGTGGCCGCAGTGAGTCCGTCAACCCCGTATTTCTGAATGATGCTGTAAACGATGATAATGAATGCACCCGTGGGCCCCCCGATCTGCACCCGGCTTCCGCCAAAAGCGGAGATTATAAAACCACCAATGATAGCAGTAATAAGTCCTTTCTCGGGGGAAACGCCCGAGGCAATGGCAAAGGCAATGGCAAGGGGAAGGGCAACGATACCAACGATCAGACCGGAGAGGCTGTCTGAATAGAATTGTTTACGGCTGTATCCCTGGTTGAATACGGTGAAAAGTTTGGGGATGAAGGTTTTGGTCATTTTCTGCTAATCGAGCAGCAAAATTAGGGATAATATGGATTGTTTGTTATGTGTTCAGGATTTTTTGCAAAAAGTAATATTTAATTTTTGTCATGTGAGATAAGAGGGATGGTTCATCAAAAAACATTATTTATAGAGGAGGGTTTGACAATCACATGCCCGAAACCAAGGTGTGTAGCATCTAATTCGGCATCGGATGTATATATGATATACAGATGAAATGTCGCTCCACACCTATATTGGAACCGGATGCAATTATTCGTTCTATCTGCGTTTCATCCACGCAATATTTGTAAAAAACCAATCACATGCCCGAAACCAAGGTGCGTAACCCCCTAATCATTATCACAATACAATCAAATGCCCAAAACCAAGGTGCGTAGCATTTAATTCGGCATCGGATGTATCAATTATATACAGATAAAATGACGCTCCACACCTATATTGGAACCGGATGCAATTATTCGTTCTATCTGCGTTTCATCCGCGCAATATTTGTAAAACCAATCACATGCCTGAAACCAAGGTGCGTAACCCCTAATCATTATCACATACAATCAAATGCCCAAAACCAAGGTGCGTAGCATTTAATTCGGCATCGGATGTATCAATTATATACAGATAAAATGTCGCTCCACACCTGTATTGGAACCGGATGCAATTATTCGTCCTATCTGCGTTTCATCCGCGCAATATTTGTAGAAAACCAATCACATGCCCGAAACCAAGATACGTACCCCCCTAATCATTTTCACAATACAATAAAATGCCCGAAACCAAGGTGCGTAGCATCTAATACGATGTATCAATTATATACAGATAGAATGTCGCTCCACACCTGTATTGGAAGATGCGGCTATCTGCGTTTCAAAACAAGATATCATTTTCACAATACAATAAAAAAGGTGCACAAATAAAAAATACAAATTTAGGTGCAGCGCACCGTAATATTTTATAATACGATTATTATAGCCCCAGGCGGCAAAACATTAAACATAAAATTAGTCCCCCCTCCTCCACAGAAATATTTTTACCAATACAAATGAAATTCAATTCCCGGGATGAATTAAATATAATATTACGGTGCTCTGCACCTAATTTGGCATTGGATGTATCCATTGTCTACAGATATAGCGGTGCTCCGCACCTAATTAAAACCGTATTAATCAATTATTCACAGAAATGACGGTTCTGTACACCTAATTTGAATCCGGATGTATCAATTATATACAGATAAAATGTCGCTCCACACCTATATTGGAACCGGATGCAATTATTCGTTCTATCTGCGTTTCATCCGCGCAATATTTGTAAAAAACCAATCACATGCCCGAAACCAAGGTGCGTAACCCCCTAATCATTATCACAATACAATCAAATGCCCAAAACCAAGGTGCGTAGCATCTAATTCGGCATCGTATGTATCAATTATATGCAGATAAAATGTCGCTCCACACCTATATTGGAACCGGATGCAATTATTCGTTCTATCTGCGTTTCATCCGCGCAATATTTGTAAAAAACCAATCACATGCCCGAAACCAAGGTGCGTAACCCCCTAATCATTATCACAATACAATCAAATGCCCAAAACCAAGGTGCGTAGCATCTAATTCGGCATCGTATGTATCAATTATATACAGATAAAATGTCGCTCCACACCTATATTGGAACCGGATGCAATTATTCGTTCTATCTGCGTTTCATCCGCGCAATATTTGTAAAAAACCAATCACATGCCCGAAACCAAGGTGCGTAACCCCCTAATCATTATCACAATACAATCAAATGCCCAAAACCAAGGTGCGTAGCATCTAATTCGGCATCGTATGTATCAATTATATACAGATAAAATGACGCTCCGCACCTGTATTGGAACCGGATGTGTTCAATCGGCTATCTGCGCCCGAGCCACGCAATATTTGTAAAAAACCAATCAAATGCCCGAAACCAAGGTGCGTAGCACCGAAATATCTGTAGACAAATAAAAAATACAAATTTAGGTGCAGCGCACCGTAATATTTAATGCATCATAATATTTGTAGCCCCGAATTTTTTAACCCCAACCATTAACATCCCCAAAAAAATCAAACAAATATTCATTTTTAAATTCAATTTGGTTTTTTTCCAGAATCTCCAAATATTCTGTTTTAAACGGTTTTGTTTTATGATGTTCTTCCTGCGATGAAATATATCGGGCTACAATACTAATTTTGGAACGGGAATGAGTAAAAGCCCCATAGCCTCTTTGCCATTGAAAATTAATTCCGGAGAGCTTTCCATCATTTATCCAAGAATTACTGGAGGTTTTGATTTCTTCTACCAGATCCGGAATCAATTGATTTACATTATATCCGATCAGGATGTGAATATGGTCGGGCATCGCGTAGATTGCCAGCATTTTATGCCGATTATTCTGAACAATACCTGTTATATACTTTTCCAGCTCCGCTTTCCATTCTCTTTTTATTAAAGCGTATCGGTTTTTCACGGCAAAAACCAGATGAAAATAGCATTGCGTGTATGTGTTGGCCATATGCTTGAGATTTTAATTGTTCCAAACAACATGTCTTATAAAAGGTCAGCTCTGGAAAAAATAGAAAATCATCCCTCAATAATTCAGAGGTTTGAAAATAATTTTAATGAGCTTGTAAATAAGGGGGGTATTCGCTTACTGGAAATGTCTATTCCATCAAAATAAAAAAAATCAGGATTTTTCAATCCAGCGACCGTCTTCTTTTATTAGGCTTATTAGTTCATTAAGGGCTTCCTCCTCCGAAATCCCCTGCTTAACCAATTCCTTACCGCGGTAAAGACTAACCTTCCCCGGGCCTGCTCCCACATATCCATAATCGGCATCGGCCATTTCCCCGGGTCCGTTTACCACACAACCCATTATGGCAATCTTTAAGCCGGGAAGATGCGAGGTGGAGGAACGTATTTTATTTGATATTTTCTGAAGGTTAAAAAGGGTCCGACCGCATCCGGGACATGAAATAAACTCAGTTTTGGAAATTCTCATTCCTGACGACTGCAGGATTCCAAATGACAGATGGCGGAGGAAGGACGGCTCCAGGCGAAGATTGTTTTCTTCAATCCAGATACCATCGCCCATCCCATCCAGCAAAACAGGTCCGAATTCGCCGGCCGAACGGATGATAAGATCTTCCGTGCTTTCTGAATGATAAGTCTTATGAAGAATAACCGGGATGCGGCAATTTCTTTTTTCCAGTTCGTAAAAGAAATTACGCGTTTTGCCAAGCACATCATCCTTCGGAAGGTCAAGAACCAGACATCCCAGGAAATCGGTATCAAGACTTTCCAGCATCGGCGCTTTGTAATCTGACAGAGAAAGCCGAAGGAAATGCAATCCCATAATTTCATTTCTATACTTGTCGAAATCTTCAATGCTGATGATGGGATAATGATGAGTAAGACTCTTGTGCCGGTCTTTCCATGCCTGATAATTACAAATAGCGTGCACAGCTTTACCCGGTACCGAGAACCAGTTCTGATCCTCAAGAAATATATAATCGGCCGCCTGCGGACTGGTACTCAGGGTGCCGTCACCGGCATAATGATAACCCGCTTCCGTCAAAGGGAACTCCTTTCCGGTGGGATCACTGATCTTCATAATTACAACGGGAACATGCTTGCCTCCTATATTTTCGGAAGGAAGGGACAATCTTTTTGAATAGGAATAGGGATCAAAGGAATAATGATTATGGGAAGCCACCGGAAGATCTTTTTTGATCGGACTGAAAATATCAATGATTTTTTTTGCAACAGGGATTTCAAACTCCGGTTCTTCTGTTAATGAAACACGTATAGTATCTCCAATTCCATCCTGAAGAAGGCTGGCAATTCCCATAGCCGATTTTATCCTGCCATCTTCACCTTCTCCTGCTTCAGTTACACCAAGGTGTACAGGAAATACCATGTTTTCCTCCTGCATCTTTTTCATAAGAAGCCGGTTTGCATATACCATTACCCTGGGATTGCTGGCTTTCATCGACACAACTAAATTCGTAAAGCCTGAAGATGTAAAAATCCTTATAAACTC
>JACJXF010000013.1 GCA_020636775.1 Bacteroidales bacterium | reverse complement strand
AAAAAAAAGCCACAGCGAACCCAGTGAACGCGGCTTTTTGACCGGATACCTCCCCCAATAGAATCAGGAAGTAATCTCTGGATTCCATCAACCTATTGTGAATAACTTCCCAAGGCTGTATTTCACTTTTTTATTATGTTTATCGGAGTTATTCAATAATAGAAATACCTGCTTGTCAAAGAAATTTAAAATTATTTTGTCGGCTATTGCAGCCTTCTTCTTACTTATAGTCTTTATATATATAGGTAATCCTAAAAAGATACGCCGATATGTGCGTGATCTTCTGGGATTAACATGCTGGGATTATCACCAGACTGTTTACAGCAAGAAACTAGCGGATAAACTGGTCGATTACATTGCAGTGTCAAGCTCCACGGGAATCAGAAAATGCAAGAATGAAAAGGAGATAATGGAATATGCAGCCAGCGGGAAGCTGAAGGAAATCAAGGATTGTAAGGCCTACTATCTGGATAATCTTTCACACAGTTACCCATACCTTACAAAAGATGCAAAGGAATTACTGGATGAAATAGCTGATCGCTTTGGGGAGAAGATTTCCAATACAAGACTTAAGGGAAGTAAGTTTAAGATTACTTCAGTAACGCGAACAACAGAAAAGCTGAAATCGCTGAGGGGGGTGAATTCAAATGCCTCCCTGAACAGTCCTCACATGTACGGTAACACTTTCGATATCAGCTACAAGACCTTTAAAACCCATAAATACTTCATGACCAATTGCGACGACAAATACCTCATGGAAGCTCTGGCTGAGGTAATCTGGCAATTAAGAAAGGAGAAAAAATGCTGGGCTACCTTTGAAAAGTCGCAGAATTGTTACCATGTGGTAGCACGATAATTTATAACTCCCATCCCTTCTCGTATTCCCTTGACCAATATTTCTTCATAAGTCCCTTTTCCTTTAAATGTCCATTTACAGGATCACATATCAAGGTTTTGCCGGCCCTGTATGAAATATTAGCCAGATTGCAAAGCATGGTGCTTTTGGCTCCCTGCTCAATTGGAGCATTTTGCTTAGCCTTTCCTCTTATGGCATCAAAGAAATTTACAACATTCAGAGAAGATACTCCTCCCCCGCCACCGAGGTTGGTGGAACCCTCTTCCTCACCTTGTGTAACACCTTTTTTGATTTCCTTGCCACTTCTGTCAAAAACCGTATAACCCTTCCGGTTTATCAGTGCAGAACCATTGGTCCCATAAACCCAGCAACCCCTTCCTTCTTCGCTGGTATAGGTGGAAGCTCCGTTTCGGCTTTTCCCGTCCCATTTAATCATTTTATTACCGGTAAACTTAAAACTGGCATCCATGGTATCGTACATTGTCCAGCCATCATCGGGGAAGTGATATTTATCAGCATTTACGCTTACTTCGTGCGGAAAATCAACCTGAAGGGCCCAGCGTGCCAGATCGAGTTCGTGAGTTGCATTATTTCCGGTCTCGGCTGTACCATAATCCCAGCCATACCAGTGCCAGTTATAATCCCAGGTATCATCCATATAAGGCTTTCTTGGAGCTGGTCCCTGGAAGAGCTCCCAGTCAAGTCCTTCGGGCGGAGCTGCAGGTTTCGGATTCACCACCCTGCCCCTGCTGTTTATATAAAATGTTTGAGCCAGATAAGCCTCACCGATAATGCCATTATGTATATCGTTCATTACTTCAATAACCTCCGGTTGTGAACGCTGCTGTGTACCTGTTTGTACGAAAAGTGTATTATATTTTTTCTGCAGTTCGATCAAAATTTCGGCTTCCCTGGGGTTATGGCTTACCGGTTTTTCAAGATATACATGCTTGCCAGCCTGGAGGGCGAGATAGGTCCCATAGGTATGCCAGTGATCCGGAGTGGCGTTAAAAACGGCATCCACCGACTTATCTTCCAAAACCCGTCGAAGATCATTTTCAAGCTTAGGCTTATTGTCTATTTTCCCTTTCAAATCTTCCATAACCCTTGTGCGTTGTTTTTCCATGACATCGCAAATATACAGCAGCTCAACATTGTTGGGTTTATATATTACAGGGGGATAATAAGCAGGGACTCGTCTTCCGCAGCCTATATAAGCTACATTCAGACGATCGTTCGAACCCATGATTCTTGCGTAGGATTTAGCCGGGAATCCCAGTCCTCCGATTGCAAGCGCAGCAGTACTTAGTCCTGCTTTTTTAATAAACTGTCTTCTTGTTGTCATAATTCTTTAATATTCGGTCAAAAAAACTTAGGATACTTCCATTTTTATTTCATTAATACAAATATAGAAGTTGTGCTCAGTATGGCAAGAATATTGATATAAAACTGGTAATAAATACATTCTCAAAAAGAATCATAGTTTCTTCACAATAGTGTTTTGGTTTTCATTTGCAAAAATTTCCGGAATGACTATCTTGCAATAAGTTTATCTGAAAAAAGAACCAAAGCCAGTTTTATGAATACCAAGGAAATAAGCATTCTACTCCTTTTGGCATGTCTGTTTGCTTCAAATACCAATCTTTCCGCCCAACTTCCAAAAAAAGTAAATGGCGAGAAAATCAAATCCACCGTTGACTATCTGGCTTCAGATGAATTCCGGGGAAGAGAAACAGGAACAGACGATTGCAGGCGTGCAGAAGATTATTTTGCATCCGAACTGAAAAAACTAAAATTAATACCTGCAGGTGAGAATGGGAGCTATTTTTACAGTTTCAGCTTTCCCGACCGGGCTGTTGTTGAAACACAGGAGTTGCAAATAGACGACCGTACTTTTTACAGCGGCTATGGTGACGACTTTAACCTGGTTTACGGAAGTGACGGAGGAAGCTGCAAGGCAGAAATAGTGTTTGCAGGCTATGGAATCTACTCCCCCGAAAAAACAAGGAATGATTTTGAAAATATCAACATCAAAGGAAAAGTTGTTTTGATAAAAAGAGGAGCGCCGAAAAACGACATAAGAGCATGGCGACCAGCCTGTATTGATTCAGTAAAAGCAGAATACTGTTATAAAAACGGTGCAGTAGCCGTAATGTTTTTTGAGCCTGCTGAAACCGGAAATAAAGAAGAAATTGTTCCTGATTATACAAATATTATCTCCAGAACAAATCCTCTTCCTGATTTCCCAATCATTAAAGTGGATGAAAAGGTTGCAAGATTTGTTTTCAAAGATACTGATTACTCCTACTACCGGATTATTTCATCCCTTGAAAACAAAACTTCCTCATTCAATTCCGGCAAATCCTGCACTATTAATATTGTAAAGAAAAAAGTGAACACTATTACCGGCAGAGATGTACTCGGTATTCTACCCGGAACTGATCCCTTGCTTAAAAACGAATACGTCGTCATCGGTGGTCACATTGATCACGTTGGTGTAAGCAAAGACGGAGAAATTCGCAACGGTGCGGATGACAATGCCTCCGGACCTTCGGTGACCCTTGGAATAGCACAGGCAATGGTGAAAAACAAATTCAAACCCAAAAGATCCATAGTATTTGTAGCCTGGACGGGTGAAGAGAAGGGTTTATGGGGATCCCGCAGATGGTGCGAAAACCCGACTATCCCCCTGGAAGATATCGTCGTATATTTTAACCTGGATATGGTAGGGCTGGGAGACGGAAATTTAAATATGCCCGGGACTGAATTTGCACCGGAGGTTTATAATTTCCTGAAATCTCACTCCGATTCTTCTGTCTTTGCAAATATTAACTGGAGTGCAGGCGGATTAGGCGGCAGTGACCATAATTATTTCCTTCTTCATGGAGTGCCTGCATTCGCTGGTATGACTTCCGGTCCTCACCCTGATTATCACACTCCCGCCGATGATCCGGACAAAATTAAAACCAGTATCCTTCAGCTAAGCGGAGATTTTATTTACTACTGTGCTGAGAAAATTGCCGGCACAAATGAAGCTTTCCTTTCTGAATCACGCATGGCAGAAAACAGGCTTCATCTTGTTGATTATGATATTCTTAAGCCTATTCGATCTTCAGGATTCGAAACCGAACTCGACATGTATAATTCCTCTGTAGCCATTGTTGATTTTTCGGATATCGCTTATTTTTCCGATCCTCAGGTAAATGCATTACGACTGCTGATTGCCATTGATTCCATGGCTAATGATAAAAATGCGGGTTTGCATGCCAGGTTTGCGCGTAAGCCTTATGAGGCTTTCGATAACCGACGTAGTTCAGCGCCCGGAGTTTTAGCCATGTACAATCCTCTTAGAATTCATTACGATGAAAGCTGGTTCAGAATTCTGGCTACAAACGGATTTAAACTTGTACAGATGAATGCAGCCAGTTTCGATGTTTCCGATGAAAGTAAAGCTGAAAATATAATTTCCTATGCTTCTGCATATGAAGTGGGTCTTTTTCTTGATAATCTTCCAATTCAGAACCTGATGACAGTTCTTGAAAAATCTGAAAATCCATGTCTTATTTTAAGCCAGAACCCTATGGAATTTTCAGAGGAGCTGATAAAATTAATAAAGGAAGGAGATCACTTGCTGGTATATCAGATTGATTCAAACCGGGGAATTGAAAAGGATTTCTCTGACTTTCAAAAAATTTCCGAAAAACTTGGTATTGATCTGGTCAGTATCGCTCCGGGAGGTGATGAAGTCAGCGATAGTGAATATTTTAAAACTTTCATTCTGAAATTTCTGGATGCAAATCCCGACAGGTTCACTCAATCGAAAATTCTGAACGGTAATTTTATGCGATTTGCGGCCGAATCGATGCAGCCATAAAGTAAATTCACAATAGCTACAGCTGGCCGCTTATCCGGAACCCGAAGCTTCTTTGTGGTCTGATATCACCAGGGCGGCCCATATATTCAACATTGCCAATGTTTTTCACAGAAAGTGAAACGGTAAATTTTGTGTTTATTTTATATCCCAGGTTCATATCAGCCAGAAAATAAGCTTTATTGTGGTTGTTCCAGTAATCGAAAAATCCCGGGAGAATTGTTTCACGGGTGGTGGGACTCAAAAAGACATCATCAATATTCAGCAATTTCGACTTAAAGAACATGTCTATTCCTGCCTGAAATTTCCGGTAATCGGCTGATAAGCTGAGTTTTCCGGAATGCTTCCTCCGGTATTTCAGGTATATTCCTGTGCTTTGGCTGGTATATGGATTTACTTCGGTGGGATTGATAAATACATAGCCACCTGACAGGTTTGCATTGAGGTTTCCGAAATTCCGGTTAAGCAGAAATTCCAGTTCGCTTCCGTAAACTCTTGAGTCTTCCACATTTCCTGCCCTGAATCCATAATTGTATATTCCGGTAATGGGATCAGGGTAAAAACCAAACAGGTATTCAATCAGATCGGAATTCCGGGAATAGAATAGTGCCACATCTGCCTGACCATTTATCTTTCCCATCTTAATTCCCTGTTTAACACCTATTTCTGAACTCCATCCCGATTCTGCAAGAATGGAAGGATTTGGAAAAATAGTAACCGAACCAAGGCTAGTGGAAGCATATTTCTCAGCAATGGAAGGATAGCGGTATCCCTGTCCGAATGAGGCACGCAGAAAAGTATAGCTGGCAATCCGGTAATTCAGTCCGGAACGAAAAACCGGTACAATTTTATCATTTATTTCATCGAGGGAGTTGTATTCGAAGCGAACTCCTGAGATAAATTTTAAGCGGGGAAACGGGAAGACATCGAGCTGTAAAAGTCCTGAAAGGTTTAGTCCATTATGGTTGCCGTAAAACTCCGAAATGATCCGGCTCACATTTTCCGAAACGCCAAAATTGATTTTAAAAATTTCACTTAGTTTATACCAGCCCTGATATTCAGAATACAGGTTCAGAGCATTGGAATTATTGGAAGGGTTTGAAGGGATTTTATTTCCGGTAGACTGAAGTCTCATTCGTAAATCATGGCTGAAACGATCAGTTTTTGACAGGCTGATAAAGGGGTCAATAGCCAGAAAACTTCCTTTAAAATCCTGGGCAGTCGATACATCCTGCTTCAGGGCGCCGTAGTTCGCGTCCTCCCATAAAAGGAAATCATTTTTTGCAGTAAGACCGGAAGCAAGATTAACCCCATATGCAAGTCCCTCGTATTTTACACTATGCTTCTTCAGACTAAGACTCAGCCTGCCCAGTTTCTCATCGTTAAGCTTCCTGTATCCATTATCGTATAGTAAGCCGGCACTGATGCCCACATCTGTGTTGCCAACCTTCTGAAGGTGGGAAAATGAGGCTGAAGAGAATATCCTCGGACTGCTCCACCATATCCATCTTTTTTCTCTTGGGTTATCGAAAAAGCCGGTTTCAAGGTAAAATTTTGTAGATGGATTGAGGCCGGCATCAGCGGTTCTGAAATTTATAATACCATTCAAGGCTGAGGATCCATACATCACAGAAGCCGCTCCTTTGATGATTTCTACCTGAGAAATATTTTCAAGGGGAAGAAATTGCCATTTGATATTACCTGCATCAGCCGCAATTACTGGCAGTCCGTTAATCAGGGTAAGCACCCGGCTGCCCGCTCCGTAACTGAACCCGCTTCCTCCCCTGATGGATGCCTGTCCGTCAAGAACTTCAATCCCGGATGTTTTATTGATCAAATCTTCCGCATCTGTTATCTGTCCGCGCGAAAGTATATCGGGCCGGATCACGCTAAGGGAGACAGTTGATTCGGAAAGTTTTTGTTCCGATCGGTTGGCACTGACCACAATCTGGTCGATTTCGTTTATTTCAGGCATTAATCCGACATCGACCACCAGCGTATCAGAAGGGTTTAGAAAAACTGAACGGGACTCGGACTTATAGCCGATGTAGGTAAAACTTATGTTTATATTTCCTGCAGGTAAACGGTAAAGATATTCTCCCTTTGCATTGCTTATGGTTCCCTGGGTGCGGCTAAAAATAACGTTGGCACCAACAAGGGGCTGACCGGTATTTAAATCCGTTACTGCACCTCTGACAATGCCAGTGGTATCAGCAGCATAGGCTGCGGAAGAAAGAAAAAGAAGGAAACAAATCCATGCGGAACGCATCACTTTGCCTTGAAAGTCATTCTTATCGCAACGTTCTGTGAAGGATTTACTTTATTTGGAACGCTTGTAGTAATCTTCAGAGAGATTTTGCTTAGTTCAACTATTTCGGTGGTAAGTGGAAATGCGAGTGAGTCGGCTTTGATTATTATTTCGGTATCGTCTTTAATAAGGGTCCATGTACCGGTATACACTCCAAAAACTCCTTTTCCATCGGTGTTAAAATGAGCTTCTCCTTTAAACTTTTCCAGAAATCCTCCGGGTCCGCTGGCATCCTGCCCATCAGCCAAAAGTGAATCCGAAACCCATATTGATCCTGTCAGAAGGTTGAATCGCTCACTGTTCTCCTTTTTACAATTAACCAGAACCAGTGCCGAAATAAATAATAATGCTATAATCAGGTTTTTCATGGATTCTCTTTTTAATTTTCATGAGCAATTAACAAAAAATCTATGATTTATCCTATAAGCCCTTTTCTTTCAGAATTAATGAAAAGCTTTGAATGCAAACAGGATATTAAAGCTGGCTACTTTTTCAGTAAAATATAGTTTTTAAATTCTCCGAGTCTGGCACCCGCAAGTATATGCTTCTCGATCCAGCTGATGATCCGGTATTTTAGTTTTTCGTGCTTATTGGGGATGGGATTGGTGGTGTCCCTCTGACCTTCATAGCGCAGCTGGTCCTTCCAGTTAAACTGATCTATCCATTCCTTCATGACAGCAGGGTGTGATTCATCGAATCGTGTAAGACAGGAAAGATTGCCATAATCAAAAATCCTGTCATACTTATGTTCCTTTACCTGTTTTTCGACGGAGGCTTTGCCCCGGTGATTAATACTGAAGGCCTTAATTTTATTCTGCATGACCGCAGGTGGCCTCACCCAGCCATAATGGTATACTTTCGCTCCTGAGCTTGCGACCCTGAGTTTATAAGTTCCTTCCTGCTGGCGGTAGTTCAGTCCTTCAAATCCGGGAATTTTGCGGAATGACTGGGCTGATTCCCAGGAATGTATTTCAGGATCATTGCGTATTATTCTGATTTCCTTGCGGTACCAGCAATGACCATCCTGGTGATGCTGATAATCTCCCCAGAAATGAATGTAATCGAATACCAGTCCTTCAATCTCTTTATCGTCAAGAAGTTCTTCACAACGTTTCTTAATTACCGGAAGGTATTTTTCATGAATTACCTCATCCGACTGAAGATAGAACAACCAGTCGCCGGAACAGTAGCTTTTAGCAATGTCGGTCTGATGGGCGTGTTCCATGCCGCGTGGATATTTTTCAATATCCCAGACCGTGTCAATAATTTTAATTTTATCACTGCCTATGCTTAGAATCTGCTCACGTGTTTTATCATCTTCATCGGAGTCGCCAAGTGCAACGACAAACTCGTCTACTATCGGGAGAATTGACATTACTGCCTGTTTCATGGGATAATACAGCTTTACGGCATTTTTCCCCATTGAGAATCCACTAATCTTCATCTTCTGTTCGGAAATTAATACATCTGTAATTTGTGAAGGCTCCTGTAAGCACCATCCTTAATTTTTAACAATTCATCATGCTTGCCAACTTCCACAATTTTACCTTCATCAAGCACAATAATGAGGTCGGAATGCTTGACGGTTGATAAACGGTGAGCAATAACTATGGAGGTACGGTTTTTCATTAGGTTAAGAATGGCTTCCTGCACTAATCTCTCAGACTCGGTATCGAGTGAAGAGGTTGCTTCATCGAGGATGAGAATGGGTGGATTTTTCAAAACGGCCCGGGCAATGCTGATACGCTGGCGCTGACCTCCCGACATTTTGCTTCCCCCTTCACCCACATTGGTATAATAACCGTTAGCCGTTTCCATTATGAAATCATGAGCATTGGCAACTTTCGCTGCAGCAATTACATCTTCCTCTTTCGCATCGGTCATCCCAAAAGCAATATTATTAAAAAAGGTGTCATTAAAAAGAATTGACTGCTGACTTACAATTCCCATGAGCTGCCTGAGATCATGAAGTTTAAAATCCTTCACACTGGTTCCGTCGATAAGAACATCCCCGGATGTGGTATCGATGAAACGGGGAATAAGATCGACAATTGTTGATTTTCCTGATCCGCTTCGACCCACCAGGGCAATAGCCATACCTTTTTTTATGGTGATATTTATATTATGCAGTACGGGGTCTTTTTCATACTGAAAATTCACATTCCGGTATTCAATTTTATCACGGAAATCAGAAATTGCCACTGCGTTTTCCTTGTCCCTGATTGTTACCTCAGCATTCAGAACCTGGTCGATCCGGTCGCTGGAAGCCAATCCCTTTAAAACATTATAGTAGGCGGTCGTAACCGATTTGGCAGGATTAATAATCTGGGAAAATACCACCAGGTAGGTAATCAATACTGATGAACTCAGGCTGCTGTTTTCACCGAGTACCATGGCTCCTCCGTACCATAAAACAATTACCATAACCAGTATCCCCAAAAACTCACTCACAGGGCTGGCAAGTTGCTGGCGGCTGAAGATCTTTACCTGCAGGCGGGTAAAAAAGTTGTTGGTGTTTTCGAATCTTGACTGCATTTTTTCCTCTGCATTAAAAGCCTTCACAATTCGCAGTCCTCCGAGTGTCTCTTCAAAAACCGACATAATAAGTCCCAGTTTCTTTTGTCCCTGTAGGGAAGTAGAACGCAGTGTTTTTCCGATCCGGCCAATAATGATACCGCTCACAGGCAAAAGAACCAGAACAAAACCACTGAGTTTGGGGCTCATATAAAACAGGGCTGCGAGGTATGAGATGATCATTATCGGATCGCGGAATATCATCTCCAGTGAACGAACCACCGATACTTCAATCTCTGCAACATCCTGAGCCATTCTCGACATTAGGTCGCCTTTTCTTTCTTCAGAAAAATATCCCAGGGGCAGGTCCAGAACTTTGGCAAAAATTTTATTTCTAAGATCCTTCACAATTCCGGTACGGATTGGAATCATAAAGTATTTTGAATAATAAAGAAAGAAATTTTTAAGAAGGGATGTGCCCAGCACCATTATTCCGACAAATACCAGAGCTCTTACTTTTCCGCGACCAATGATTATCTGGCTGAGAATATAATTAAAATTATGAATGATTGCATTGGCATTTAGAGCAAAATGGGTAGGTTGTGTAACAAGGTCCGTTTCTCCAAAAAGTACCTTGAGGAAGGGTGCAACCATGGCAAGACTAAAAAGGGAAAAGATAGCCGATAAAAACACGAAAAGGATGCTCAGAAAAGCTAATCCTTTGTATGGTGCGATGTATCGGAAAATTCTTGAGAGACTTCTCATTATAACACTTCTAATTCAAAACGAACGGTTTGGATTACTCCACAAACTAAACGAAAAACATTGGATTATCTTACAAACCCGTGTAGTTTTTTGGAGAAATATTCTTCAACTCCTGTTTCAATGCAGGTTTAATATCGAGACTATCGATAAATTCATGGATCAGTTTTTTATCAATGGGTTTATTGGTACGAGTCAGTGCCAGTAAAGCCTCATAGGGTTTCGGAAATGCCTCCCGCCGCAGGATTGTCTGGATAGCCTCAGCAATTACAGCCCAGTTGATATCCAGGTCTGCAGCAATTTTCGTTTCATTAATAATTAATTTACCGATTCCTTTTTCGAGGGATTTAAATGCGATCAGCGAATGAGCCAAAGGCACGCCAATATTGCGCAGCACGGTACTGTCGGTCAGGTCTCTTTGCAATCTGGATACCGGCAGTTTAGCAGAAAGATGATGAAAAACAGCGTTTGCCATTCCCAGGTTTCCTTCCGCATTCTCAAAATCGATCGGGTTAACCTTATGCGGCATTGCCGATGAACCTATTTCTCCTTCCCTGATTTTCTGCTTAAAATAATCCATGGAAATATAGGTCCAGATATCCCGGCTAAAATCCGTCAGTATGGTATTAATTCTTGAAAGGGCATCACAAAGAGCTGCAATATTATCGTAATGTTCAATCTGGGTAGTGGTCTGAGAACGATTTAAACCCAGTACCTCATTTACAAAGTGGTTTGCAAAATTAATCCAGTTGTAAGCGGGGTAAGCAACCTTGTGCGCATTCAGGTTCCCGGTAGCTCCTCCGAATTTTGCGGAAAATGGAATTGATCTGGCCTGTTGAAGCTGAATCTGCAATCTTTCAGAAAACACTTTAAATTCCTTTCCCAGCCGTGTTGGGGATGCGGGCTGACCATGTGTTCTGGCCAGCATGGGAATATCTTTCCAGCTTTCTGCCATCTCATCTATTTTTGAAATCAGCAAAACAATCTGAGGGAAATAGACTTTTTCCAGGGCATCCTTTAAAGAGGCCGGAACAGCTGTATTATTAATATCCTGCGATGTAAGACCAAAATGTATGAATTCCTTGTATTCAGATAATCCCAGAAGATCAAACTTTTCCTTCAGAAAATATTCGACAGCCTTTACATCGTGATTTGTAATTTTTTCAATCTCCTTTATTTTCACAGCATCTTCATGCGAAAATGATGAATGGATTTCGCGAAGGGTCTTCCAGACCTTCTCACCGGGATTTTTTAAGCCAGTAACTCCCGACTCAATAAGGCTGATAAAATATTCCGTTTCCACCCAGAGGCGATAGCGTATCAATGCAAATTCAGAGAAATAAGGGGCAAGTTCTTCGGTCTTTGACCTGTACCTTCCGTCGACAGGGGAAATAGCTGTTAAATTGTCTGATTTCATCCGGTTTTATTTAAAAAGCAAAGTTAAGAGTTTTTTTTGTCCTGAGAGCCTTAAGAAGGGGTTACCGGGAAGAAAATCGAAGAGCCGGGAATTTAATTTGAATTTTGGATTAACAATTTTGCGGAATAAGCCGGTTTAAGGATGAATTATACAAGAGAAAAATATTTTTGGTATAAACTGTTTTTAGCTTTAATGAATGACAAATAACATTAATGAAAATCCTTTAATCAAAAAGCTTTTACTTATTTTCGTAGCCAAATTTAGGGAAGATATGAGCATGATACCTGTGTCGGCTGTGAAATATACCAATTCATTACCTTTTATTTACGGTCTTCAGAACCATTCAATAGAACAAGAAATTAGTCTGAGTCTGGATACCCCGGCCCAATGTTACAATAACCTCCTGTGCGGTCAGGCTGATATCGGACTAGTGCCCGTGGTTTTTAAAAATCATACCAGCTCTATTTTTCAGGTTTCAGACTATGGAATCGGGGCCAGGGGAAAAGTCCTTTCTGTTATCCTTGTTTCAAGTTGTCCTCTAGAAGAAATAAAGTCAATTGAACTCGACTACCAGTCGAGAACTTCAGTGCTTCTAACCCGATTGTTATGCAGGGATTTCTGGAATATCAATCCTGAATTCCGCCAGGCAAAAGCCGGTTATGAAAGTCATATACCATCCGGAAGTGAGGCCAGTCTTATTATTGGTGATCGTTCCTTTCCCTTTAACAAACAAAAAGAATTGGTAATTACAGACCTGGCTGAAGAATGGCAAAAATTTTCAGGGTTGCCCTTTGTCTTTGCAATCTGGGCATCAATAAAAAAACTCAGTCCGGAATTTGAAAAACGATTCAGTTCAGCCCTTGCCTATGGTATCTCTCAAAAACATATTCTGGCAAGGGATCTGGCAAATGCTCCCGAGTACAAAAATATAGACCTGCATCACTACCTCCACAACAACATTATTCATGAAATCAGCCAGGATATGTCTGAAGGAATGAATTTATTCTTACATTTAATTCGTGATATCCGCAATTAAAAACTTTGAGATGAATACAGGAAAATTACTAAGGAAATACAGCTTCCTGATTATTGCATTTTTCCTTTTCATATCTGCAGGAGAAATACAGGATCAGAATACCCGTAAATATCTGGTGTATAAATACAATATAGACGACCAGATTGCAAGGCCCATGTGGCGTATTACGCAGAAAAGCTTTGCAGAGGCTGCAAAACTTAAGGCTGATATCATTCTGATACAGATGAATACCTATGGCGGGCTGGTTGATATTGCAGACAGCATACGGACAAAGATACTTAACAGTCCCATTCCGGTTTATATTTTTATCGACGATAATGCTGCTTCTGCCGGTGCTCTGATTTCCATTGCCTGCGACAGCATCTATATGCGTGCCGGAGGAAAGATAGGAGCAGCAACTGTTGTAAACCAGACAGGTGAAGTGGTTCCTGACAAATTCCAGTCGTATATGCGGGCAACAATGCGAGCCACAGCCGAAGCCCATGGAAAGGATACGCTCATTCAGGGGAATGACACAATAATCTCATGGAAAAGGAATCCCCTTATTGCAGAAGCCATGGTCGATCCTTCGCTTTATGTAGCCGGAATTTCCGACAGCGGAAAAGTGCTGACATTTACAGCCGAAGAGGCAGTAAATGCAGGTTATTGCGAGGGAATTGTTAGCAATGCAGCTGACATCATGAAAAAGGCTGGGATAAAGAATTATGAAATCGTTGAATTCAAACCCACTTCCCTCGATAAGTTTATAAACTTTCTGTTAAACCCTATCGTTCACAGTTTGCTGATTATGTTAATTATCGGCGGCATCTATTTTGAACTTCAGACGCCCGGCATTGGCTTCCCCCTTGCTGCAGCCCTTTTAGGTGCCGTCTTGTATTTCGCCCCTCTTTATCTTGAAGGAATGGCAGAAAACTGGGAGATACTGGTATTTATTCTGGGTGTAATACTTCTGGCAGTTGAAATATTTGCCATTCCCGGCTTCGGGGTTGCCGGGATAGCGGGTATCATATTAATGGTATCCGGTTTAACGCTGGCTATGGTCGACAACCTTGTATTTGAAGGAGGCAGTATTGCTGAGGCCATAAATGCAGTAATGCGCGCCCTTATGATTGTGGTTCTTTCAGTATTTGCGGCTGTCATTGCTTCCCTGTACCTTGGAAAAAAATTAATCACCTCCCCTGCTTTCCCCGGAATTGCACTTCAGGAAACCCAGAAAAAGGAAGAAGGATTTACCAGTGCCGACCCGCTGCAACAGAAACTCATCGGATCAGAAGGTGTGGCATACACGGTTCTCAGGCCTTCGGGAAAAGTTGAAGTTCTGGGTGATATTTATGATGCCAAATCAGAATTCGGGTTTATTGAAAAAGGGTCTAAAATAGTGGTGACCCGATACGAAACCGGGCAATTATACGTTGAGAAGATTTAATGAACAGGATTTTTTGAATAATTTTGCAGGATCATGCCTGATAAAAAGCACATTATTACACGGGATTATGAACCCACTGATTATCCTCAACTACTTAGACTTTGGAAGGAAACCGGAATTGGTAATCCTGAAAGAGGGGATAATGAAAAGATAATCCGCAATTGCCTTAAAATCGGAGGCAGATTAATGATTATGGAAGATATCCGGAATAATACCCTTATGGGTTCCTGCTGGATAACCTTCGATGGCAGAAGAATGATGCTGCACCATTTTGCCATTAAACCTGATTATCAGGGAAAAGGATATGGAACCCGCCTGGGAGAGGAAGCTATAGCATGGCTCAGAAAACAAGGGTCGCAGGTAAAACTTGAGGTTCACAAAGAAAATCAAATTGCCAAGAAGATGTATAAGAAACTTGGCTTCTTTGCATTCACAAATTATGATATTTATATGATCAGGGACATACAGGGAAACTCCTGGCACGAAAATTCCTAGAGATGATTCTGGGAGTCCGGACTGAATCATATCCTTCCCCCTAAAAAAAATCCATTGACATAACTGAACAATTATCCGGGAAACCGGGTTATCCACTCATATCTGAATGAGTTTACCGCAAACATTTATTTATGAAAAAAATTCTATTGTTTTCCCTGCTGCTGGCTCCGTTATCACTAATCTACGCTCAGAAATATGTAGATGAAAAAATCTGGAAAAGATGGGATTCCGCTACCATTGCGAAGGCTAACACAGCGGTTAATGCGAATTATTTGAGCAGTGAGGAGAAACTGGTAATATTGATTACCAATTTAGCCCGTACCGATGGGCCACTATTCTCAGAAACATTTCTTGATACCTACATGGAAGGTCAAAAGCCCAGCCGTTACTCAAAATCCTTGTATCGTGACCTTAAAAATGTAAAGAATCTGAAGCTGCTTTTTCCCGAAAAAGACCTGTATGAAGTTGCCGAAGGTCATGCAATAAAATCAGGAAAAAACGGTCAGGTAGGACACCAGGGATTTGAACAGCGATTTAAGCCATTGATGAAAAAATATAATGGGGTTGCGGAAAACTGTGCATATGGATATGATTATGCGATTGATATTGTTTTACAGCTTCTGGTGGATCAGGATATATCGAACCTTGGTCACAGGCTGAATATGCTTAATCCGGGATATGATTCCGTGGGAGTTTCCATTCAACCTCACAAGACGTATCGTTACAACTGTGTAATGGATTTTGGTTTGCTGGCTAAGGAAAGATAGGCAGCAATTTATATTTGCTTATTTGGATTGAATATTTCAGGAAACCTGTTCCACCCCTGAAAATCTGACAAAGAGATGAGCAGATAGGGTTTACGGTACTTATCCTGAATCGACAAAAATTCACTGCCCTTTCAAAAACACTCGCTGAAAGGTATTTTTTTCATAGCTTTACTCCTACTAAAAATTAATTTATGAGAAACGAACGCTCGCACACAAAGGTTATTGCCACACTGGGACCTGCATCTCAGGAGAAAGATGTTTTAAGGCAAATGTTTGAAGAAGGAATCGATGTATGCCGTCTGAATTTTTCACATGGCTCGCATGAGGATCATCTTAAAAATATTCAAACCATTCGGGAATTAAATCAGGAACTTGATGCAAACGTTGCTATCCTGGCCGATTTGCAGGGACCCAAACTCCGGATCGGTGTTGTTGAAAATAATGGTGTTGAGCTGGTAAATGGTTCAAGTTTTAAACTCGTTTCAGAGAAATGCGAGGGAACAGCAGAAAAGGCCTATATGTCGTATGAGCTGCTTCCGCGCGATGTTAAAATTGGTGAGATAATACTTATTGACGATGGTAAAATCAAGCTTGAGGTTACCGATACCAACCGGAAAGATACTGTTACAACCAGGGTTATTTATGGGGGAATCCTTTCATCGAAAAAGGGAGTTAATCTCCCACATACAAAAGTATCACTGCCGAGTCTGACTGAAAAGGACAAGGAAGATGCTATTTTTGCTCTGGAGCATAATGTCGACTGGATTGCTTTGTCGTTCGTGCGCTCGGTAAACGATATTATCGATCTTAAAGCACTAATCAAGCAAAGCAAAAAAAATACGCGTATAATTGCGAAAATTGAAAAGCCTGAGGCTATCAATGAAATAGATCAGATAATTGATATGACCGATGCTATAATGGTTGCCAGAGGAGATTTGGGAGTGGAGGTGGATTTCGACAGGGTACCCATGCTCCAGAAACAAATAGTTGAAAAATGCATTAACCAGTCGAAACCCGTAATTATTGCCACCCAGATGATGGAGAGCATGATTACCAACTTCAGACCCACCCGTGCAGAAGCAACAGATGTGGCGAATGCAGTTCTGGATGGAGCCGACACACTGATGCTCAGCGGAGAAACTTCAACGGGGAAATTTCCGGTCGGAGTAATAAATTCGATGCAGAAGATAATTGACTGGACTGAAGATAACGGATTCAAATATTTCCGAAACCATCCGCCCAAAGAATTTACCAGAACCTTTCTTCCCGATTCCATCTGTTACAATGCCTGCGCCATGGCAGAACAAACTCAGGCCAGGGCAATCATCACCTTCACGCATTCGGGTTACACCGCCTTCAGAATCTCTTCCTATCGTCCAAAAGCCGGAATATTCGCATTCACAATGAATAAAAGCCTTTTACCGGTTCTGAGTCTGGTCTGGGGTGTAAGGGCATTTGAATCTGAGCAGCATCAGACTATGGAGGCTTATATCAATGCATCTCTTCAATTCCTGCTTAAAAAGAATCTTATAAAACACGGGGATGTGGTTGTAAGTGTTGGTAGTATGCCTGTTTTGGAGAGAGGAAAAACCAATATGCTTAAGCTGAATTACATTTAATTTAAAGGGCAAGGGAAAGCGACGAAAGATTTACGGCCGGGAAAAAAAAGAGATGAAAATACCATGGAATTAGGGGAATTGATTGCAGCTGCAGAAGACAAATACCTATCAGAACTTTACCGGTACGTTAAGGAAATATTTGCCGATAATCCTCTTCCATCGCACAATGAGGATCATCATTTGCGTGTATGGAATTATGTGAAAGACTTTCTGCCTGAACTTGAAAAGCGCGGAACACGGATTGATGCTCATTCGCTTGAGGAGCTGATAATAGCAGTCTTTTTCCATGATACGGGCATGAGTGTTAACCAGGAAGAAGATCATGGCAGGGAAAGCCGGCGCATCTGTAAGGAATACCTTGCATTGCACTCAAAGCCCGGAGATACCTTCAGCGATCAGATGTTTGATGCCATTGAAAAACACGACGATAAATCCTACCTGATTCCAAACGGGCTGAACGTTGCTAAAGAAATAAACTACCTTTCAGTCCTTAATCTCTGCGATGACCTCGATGCCTTTAGTTACTGCGGAATATACCGTTACAGTGAGATTTACCTTCTCAGGGGAGTTTCCATCGAAGAACTCGGTCAACAGGTAATCTCCAATGCCAGCAGGAGGTTCGGAAATTTTATGATGCAGTGCATCAGCTTTCCGGGGATGATAAAAATTCATACCCCGCGTTATGATACACTGGAGAATTTCTTCCGGCAGTACAATGCACAGTTAAGAAAAGACCCAAGCGGGAGGAGTATCGATCATGGTCCTGTCCATATCGTAAAAATGTTTTACCGCCAGATACTCGGAGGTGTAAATTCGGTAGAAAGCCTCTGTTCATCGGCCATTACAGAGCATACAGGAATGTATGAAAAGACATTTTTTGAAAACCTGAGAAAAGAATGGTGTTCGAATTAATGCTAAGAGTCTCCTTCGCAGACAAAAATCCTTTAGTAATTTTTAACCTTTAATTCATCTCATCAGAATACTTTAATGCTGAACTGTGGCGTTTTCCCGAGAAATAAGAAAATGAAAAAGAGCAGAGCGATTATTTTAATGATGGGAATTCTTCTGCCTGCAATCAGTTCATGCAGCAAGAATCAGGCTGATACCGGGTCACTTTATGTCCCAACCAGTGCGGATGTATCAGCAACGGCCTCCCTTTCAGATCTGCAGAAGGGCAGAACGATTTATATTAATAACTGCGGTGCGTGCCATGGCTATTATTCTCCGGATAATTATTCTGCATCAGGCTGGCGAAGTATTTTACAGAATATGGTTCCTAGAACCGGGATATCAGCTGCAGATGCAAGCTTATTAAGCAAATATGTTACACGGGGGAGGTAATTCTGTTATTTAACCGGGAAATCCATCATCCTGGTTCCATCCAGATAAGCGGTAAGCCTGTCACCAATCTTAACCGGGCCCACTCCGGCAGGAGTTCCTGTATATATGAGGTCTCCGGTTTTCAGGGTTACAAATCCCGAAACATATGAAATTAACTGTTCGAAGGAGAAGATCATATCTGATGTATTTCCGGTCTGTGCTCTCTGTCCGTTAATATCCAAATGGAAATCCAGATTGTGCACGTCCTTGAATTTTTCAACAGGCAGGAATTTACTAAGGGGAGCTGAATAATCGAATCCCTTGGCAATTTCCCATGGGAGTCCGTTTTTCTTGCATTCCGCCTGCAGATCGCGGGCAGTGAAATCAACTCCAAGAGCAATTTCAGAATAGTATCGCGATGCAAATTCGGGTGCAATAGATCTTCCAAGACGATTAATTTTTATTACCACCTCAATCTCATGATGGATATCATTGGAAAAATCGGGGTAGAAAAAGGGTCGATTTCGGATGACCAGTGCCGAATCAGGTTTCATAAAAAACACAGGCTTTGCAGGAACAGGATTATTTAATTCCTTAGCATGGTCAATGTAGTTTCGGCCTATACAAATTATTTTCATTCTTAGATATTTTGAGGATGTTCAACCAAGAACCGGCGAATACATTTTCAGGCGATGGGCCTTTATTTGCCAAAGGTTCTCAGTTTAATATTGGTTAAAACTTTTTTTGTATGAAGAGGGAAATCACCATTCATCATCCAGCCATAATAACCCGGATCTGTTGCCAGGACCTCTTCAACCGACTTCCCTTTATATTTCCCAAAGTTAAAAACTTCAATCTTTTTTTCATTATAAACGATTCTCCCTGCAAAATCCACATTCCTGTTATGGGATGAAAATTCAGCCAGGGAAGCCATATCATTTTCAAGAGCCGGATATCGATCGAGCTGTGCTTTTAATATCTCATAGGTTGCCCGTGTATCGGCCTCTGCACTGTGAGCATTTTCCAGATCCCTGTCGCAATAAAACTTGTAGGCAGCGCCCAGTGTCCTTTGTTCCATCTTATGAAAAATCACCTGGACGTCAATAAATTTCCTTTTGGTGAAATCAATATCAACTTCTGCACGCAGGAATTCTTCTGCCAGCAAAGGAATATCAAATTTATTTGAGTTATATCCGGCCAGATCGCATCCTTCAATTTCACGGGCCAGGTTTTTTGCGATTGACATGAAGGTCGGAGCATCTTTTACCTGCTCATCCGTGATTCCATGAATTTCGGTCGATTCGGGTGGAATAGGAATGGTAGGATTAATCAGCATGGTTTTAGTACTTTCCTTTCCATTGGGTTCAACTTTGAGATAGGAAAGTTCAACAATCCGGTCGTTTGCAATATTGATACCTGTTGTTTCAAGATCAAAAAAAACAATCGGATTTTTAAGGTTAAGCTGCATGTTGTTTTGTAAAAAGTAAACACGCAGTATCGATTATGATTACGACCCTGCGTGTTAGGATTTGAATATTTGATTAAGGTCTTCCTGTTTATCAGGCGTTTATCATCATAGGCATCAGCAGCATCAAAACATCTTCGTTCTCGTTGGCTGTTTCAGCCGGCAGAATAAGCCCTGCCCTGGTTGGATCACTAAGTTCCATAACCACTTCGGTAGAAGCCAGGTTAGAAAGTATTTCAATCAGGAATGTGGATTTAAATCCAATTTCCATGTCATCACCTTCATACAGACAATTTAGTCTTTCGTAGGCTGAAATGGAAAAATCTATATCCTGAGCAGAAATGGTTATCTGGTTTCCCTTCAGCTGAAGCTTAATAAGATTGGAAGCCTGATTTGAAAAAACGGATACACGACGCAGGGTATTATAGAGTTCCAGCCTGTCGATATGCAGTTTATTTGGATTTTCTGTGGGTATAACGGAGTTATAACTGGGGTAGTTTCCTTCAACCAGGCGACAAACCAGTGTATAATCAGTTAAGGTAAATGAAGCATTCTTTTCATCAAATTCTATTTTGACAACACTGTCCTGCTTTGGAAGAATATTCTTTAAAAGGTTTGCAGGTTTTTTTGGGAGGATGAAAGAAGCAGATGCGTCAGCTTTTCCGTCGGTCCTTTTATAACGCACCAGTTTATGTGCGTCGGAAGCCACGAATGTCAGATCATCGGGTGACATTTCGATAAAAATTCCGTTCATAACCGGGCGAAGCTCATCATCGGCAGTAGCAAAAACAGTTTTCACAATACCGGAAAGCAGAAGTTCTGCATCCACATCCATGGAAACTTTTTTATCATCCTTGAGTACCGGCATCTGAGGAAATTCATCGCCATTCTGACCCATTATGGTGAATCTCCCGTTTTCAGAGTTAATCACAATATTATGAGTATCCTGGTTTATCTCAAACGTCAGCGGCTGATCTGAAAATTCTTTCAGGGTATCGGTGAGGATACGGGCCGGGATAGCAATTTTGCCATTTTCGCTTGCATTCGCCAGAGTCAGTTTTGTGATAAGAGTTGATTCAAGGTCGGAGGCGGTAATCTCAAGCTGCTTGCCTTTAAGCGAAAACAGGAAATTATCAAGAATTGGCAGGGTATTTTTGGTACTAATTACTCTGCTGACCGATTGAAGGTGATTCAGAAGTTCAGTACTTGAAACGACAAATTTCATTATTCTTATTTTTTAAATTGGGTACTAAATTACATCAAAAAAACGATCCTGATTGGTGCTAAGCGAAACTTTCGGATTAAAACAGTTCAGATGAGAACGTAATGCTTTGGTAAACAATCTATTCCGTTTTTCCCCTGATTCCGAAAATAACTATCAATAATACAAAAAATTTGTCAGATGCTAAAGTCCTTAAATCATTTTTCTTTGTTCTGAACATTATGTTCATCCCATTATTACTTCAACCTTATAATCTTTTCCGCTTTCGGGCAGGGGTATCTTGTTCCCTTTAATTTCAATGCCATCAAGGTAAATTTTTTGTACTCCTTTTGAAACCCCTGCGGGGTTGGAAATATGGATTGAATACCTCCCTCCCCTGAATTTACGATTTACTGTAAATCCTTTCCAGTCGCCCGGAATACAGGGATCAACAATGAGTCCGTCGTAATCAGGTTTAATTCCAAGAATATACTGTGTAATGGCATAGTAGTTCCACGCTGCCGTACCTGTCAGCCAAGAGTTTTTCGCCTCCCCCGGTTTCCATGCGTCCTTACCGGCTATCATCTGCGAATAGACGTAGGGTTCGGTTTTGTGAAGTTCACTGATATCCTCAAGATAAGCAGGACAAATCTTCCTGTAGTATTCCCATGCCTGCTCTCCCCTGCCCAGCAAGGTTTCACCAATCATTATCCATGGATTGTTATGGCAGAATATTCCTGCATTCTCCTTGTATCCCGGGGGATATGTAGATATCTCACCGTATTCGATATAATACTTTGTGAATGCCGGATTATTGAGCACAATTCCATACGGGGTGTCGAGTCTTTCTTTTACCGAATCGAGGGATTTTTCACACAAGCCCTCATCCAGTCCAATTCCTGCCATGGTGCACCAGCCCTGACTTTCGATGAAAATCTTTCCCTCTTCATTTTCATGGCTGCCAACCTTATTCCCATAATAATCATAAGCTCTGAGGAACCATTCCCCATCCCATCCATTTTTTTTAACAGCATTGTTCATAGCATTAACCTGCACCTGGGCGCGGGAGGCTTCACCGGTCTTTCCGAGCATTCTGCATAATTCAACATAGTCCTGACCGTAAACCACAAACATCCCCGCAATCATAAGGGACTCGGCCTGAGTACCTTCAGATTGATTTTCAGTTGTCTGAAAAGACTCATTCGGATCGTTAGAGAAGCAGTTCAGGTTAAGGCAGTCATTCCAGTCGGCTCTTCCAATGAGCGGAAGTCCGTGGGGACCGAGGTTATTGACAACATGATCGAACGACACGGTAAGGTGATCAAACAGTGTGCGGGCCAGGGAATCATCATTGTCGAAAGGAACCATTTCATCCAGAATTCCCATGTCGCCGGTTTCCTTAATATAGGTTATGGTTCCGAATATGAGCCAGAGAGGATCGTCATTAAATCCTCCGCCGATATCATTATTTCCTTTTTTGGTGAGTGGCTGGTACTGATGGTAACAACCCCCATCGGGGAATTGAGTAGCTGCAATATCAAGTATTCTTTCCCTTGCCCTTTCCGGTATCTGATGCACAAATCCGGCAAGATCCTGGTTGGAATCGCGGAAACCCATCCCCCTACCTATTCCCGACTCAAAAAAGGAAGCGGAACGTGAAAAGCAGAAGGTAACCATACACTGGTACTGATTCCATATGTTTACCATTCGATCGAGTTTCTCATCGCCCGAATCGAGAGTATAAACGCCCAAAAGCTCATCCCAGTATTTTCTCAAATCGTCCATAGCTTTGTCGACCTTGGCAGATGTGTCAAAAAGGGCAATGGTTTCCTTAGCCTTTTTCTTGTTAATCACATTTTTCGATTCCCACTTTTCATCTTCTTTATTTTCTACATAGCCCAGGACAAATATTAAATCCTTTTGCTCTCCGGGTTTAAGTTCTATTTCAAGGTAATGAGAAGCAACAGGAGACCAGCCATGCGCAACAGAATCATTTGATTTTCCTGCCATAACTGCCTGTGGATTCTCAAAACCGTTATAAAGACCCACGAAACTCTCACGGTCCGTATCAAAGCCCTTCACTTTGGTATTGACCGAATAATATGCATAATGATCTCTTCTTTCCTTATACTCAGTTTTATGATATAGCACGGAGTCTTCAATCTCAACTTCACCTGTTGAAAAATTTCTTTGAAAATTCTCCATATCTGAAGCAGCATTCCAGAGGCACCATTCCACAAGAGAAAATATTTTTATTTTTCTCGTTTGTTTCGAATGATTGGTCAGACTCAGTTTCTGGACTTCAGCCCATGTTTTCAGAGGGACAAAATAAAGGACTGATGCTGAGATTCCGTTTTTTACACCGGTAATACGGGTATAGTTCATTCCGTGGCGGCATTCATAGGAATCGAGAGGGGTTTTGCAGGGTTTCCATCCGGGTGACCAAACATTTTCCCCATCGTTTATATAGAAATATTTCCCTCCGTTGTCCATGGGAACACCGTTGTAACGGTAACGATTTATTCGCCTGAATTTGGCATCCTTATAAAATGAATATCCTCCGGCAGTGTTGGAGATCAGGGAAAAGAAATCTTCATTGCCCAGATAATTGATCCAGGGCCAGGGAGTATCGGGTCTGGTAATTACATATTCCCGGTTTTTGTCGTCAAAGTGACCGTATTTCATATTCGTATTTTGTAAAAATTAAATGAATTTTTCAAGGCATTGGATCAGGCTTTCCATTATTTCAAGGAAAGGTGTAAAGTCATTTTCAGTACTTTAAAAATCTTCAAAATCCAATTTAAAACAATGTATTACTGATCCTGCAGTTTCAATTTATCCCACCAGGTAAATTTAAGAATGGTTGTGGTTATTGCCGCAGCAATAAGTACAATGGTCATTGGCCCGAATTTATGCAGCACGAAGTAAATCGGAATCATAACCAGTGTGGTTTGCCAGACAATACCTACGAGGATATTAAACATATCTTTTTTAAAGGATGTGTTGCGTTTGAAATCCGGATCTGATGCAATAACTTCCTGGTGAACAGGTTTCCAGAATCCCCATGGCCTTACTTTTCTGTAAAATTCCTTCAGGGTTTCCATGTCGGTTGGCTCAGTAAGGTAAGTTGCAACAATACATCCAATGGTGGAGGGAATCAGGATGAAGGGGAAAAAGTAAAGAATCCTGATATCAGCTGCCGTTTCAGGAAAGAGTGAAGGCAGGAGTCCTGTAAATACCATGGGTATGAAACTAACGAAAATTCCGGTAACCATTCCCCAGAAGTAACCATAAGAATTAAATCGCCACCAGTACCATTTTAATACGTTTGCTGCAACATAACCACCCCAAAGTGCCGATACCAGCAACTGCAATACCTGGTTCACATTTTTAGCCATCATTCCCAGAATTATACTGACTACCACAACGAGTATACCTACCGTATAATTTGTTCTTTTAATGCTTTGATTAGAGGCATCGGGTTTTATGTATTTGAGGTAAATATCGTTGGTAATATAGGCCTGTGCTGCGTTCAATGTACCTGCAAAAGTCGACATAAATGCTGCAAGTAAGCCTGCCAGCAACAATCCCAATAAGCCTGTAGGCACAAATTGATTGATAGCTGAAGGCAGGATTTGCTCAAAGTCGATTTTCCCGGCCACCATCAGATCGAGCTTGTCGTAAAAAATTATTCCAAGCACGAAGAATCCGGCGATCATAAGGTATCTCACCGGCATAAGGATAAAGGAAACGAAGCCACTCATTTTTGCTGCCTCAGAGGGTGATTTGGTAGCCAGAATTTTCTGCATATCGTAATTTGGTGCAGGGCCGGCAAAGCTTACGAGTAAACCTTTAAAGAGCATCATCATAAAGAAGGCTGAAAATAAGGTGTAGCCATCTTCCATTACTTTTCGATTCACATCGCTGATATAGTTTGTCCAGTCGATATCAAGATGTTTCCCAAAGAAGGGATTCATCCATCCATCGGGAACACTGATACTGTGGGCAGCAACCGCTTTAAAGGCAATAATTGCAATGGCAACTGAAGCAATGGTCATGATGGTGTATTGCAATACATCTGCCCAAACAATACTTACCATACCTCCGATAACTGAATAGAAAACAGCAAAGAGTGTAAAGGCAATACCGTAGAGGTGAGGGACATACTGTGGAGCTACATCAAGATGGAGGTACTGGTTTACTACTTCCCAGGGAATAAATATTTCCATAAACTTTCCCAGTCCAATAAAACCGTAGGCTAAAAAGCCAAGCCCGCTTATCAATGCAAAAACCACGACGATACCGTGAGACAATTTGCTGCCAAATTCCTTTCCAAAGCGGGTGGTTATCCATTCGGCTCCGGTAGTTACGTTGGATCTGCGAAGCCAGGCAGACAAAAACATCATCAGAAAAATCTGGTTAAAGACCGGCCATAACCATGGAATCCAGACGCTTTTCAAACCATATACGAAGCCAATTGTTACCAGCCACATTGTGCCGGAAATATCAAACATTCCGGAAGCATTTGAAAGTCCGAGCATATACCAGGGCATTGCATTACCTCCCAGGAGATAGGAATTTTTATCCTTTTGCGCTCTTTTTTTAAGTACAAGTCCAATTACAACGGTTGATGCCAGGTATAGCAGAATTATCAGTACGTCAATGAGATGAAGGCGCATGGAAGCAGAGTTATTAGTTAATGAATGGGTGATTTTTTAATTCTTAATGAGTTTGATAGTGCTTATTTTACTTTCAGAATTTACTTTGAGAAAATAGAATCCTTTTGGAAACCGGCTAATATCAATCTTTTCTGTTCCGGAGAGATTATTTTTTTCCAGAACCATCTTTCCAAGTGAATCATATAATTTCATGGAGGCTTTTTTTCCGGAAACAACTGTAATTTCATTCACAGCCGGATTTGGATATACAAGAATCAAATCCCTGACATCCTCTGCCGGAAGTTCAGCTATTCCCGTTGCAGGATCAAGAGGACTCGTTATGGTAAGCATGTTGGAATAGTTGGACGGTCCAAACTTGTTGAAGCACTTAACCCTGTATGAATAAATGGTATTGTACAGTCTGAAGGTGTCTCGCTGAAATATCACATTTGGACCCAGTGCAAACGCTTCCTCCCATGGCTGATCACCAACTTTGCGCTCCAGAACAAAACCATCCTCATTTGAGCTAAGATCGCTCCACCGCAAGGTGAGGTTCATGTTTGATTTCGTGTAATTCAGATTAAAAGGACCAACCGGTGCCATATCCCGCATAAAACTTGCATCCTCAATGGATGTATCGAATAATTTAACTTCGTCAATAGTTCCATCAAAAGGATTAGTGCCGTCAGCCATAGCTCCCACAGACAATCTAACAATCGTATCCATATTCCAGTCTCCCCATGCCACCGGACTTGCCTTATCAATATAAAGGCTGTACTTTGAGGAATCCCTTTTCAATGCAACAAAGTGCCAGCTGTTATCATTCAAAGCTGCACTGCTTATAAGGTCTTCAGTTTGACCAGCATGTCCGGCATTCAAATATACCTTTCCATCTGCATTCATTCCGATTAATATCCCCGTTCCGTCTTCTTTTACCAGATCAGCAATTATTGCCGGATTGTTTGAACTCGTCTTAAAATAGCATGAAAAAGTGAGGTTTTCCATGATGCTTTCTGACAATACATCGGATAACATATAATCGTCGACCCCGTCAAACTTAATAGCTTTATTTTTATACCCGCTCACAATCTGTGGGGTAGCGAAATTATGCACTATGCCATAATTATTGTAAGTCATCACGTCCGGCATGGTATCATTAACGGGTGCATCCATTTCCCAAAACAGGATATTGCTCATATCGATCAGGGCTTCCTGAATTCCATAGAATGCTGGTTTTGGCTGAAGTGAGGTGGAATAAATCAAAGCGCTTTCTCCGGTACGCCAACCGCTGCTGCTGGTATTATCAATGAATCCCCAGGTCTGGAAGTCACTGGCTCCTCCCTTAATGGCAGCGGTAACCATCTTGTAATATTGCAGTTTCTGCTGCTCTGCCTTATCGTCGGACCAGCTTTTCTGGGTGTCACCCACATCCACTTCCGGAATATTTACTTCATAGCCAAGCTTCCTGAAACGCTTGATAGTGTTTGTGTACCCAACCCAATCGTAATTTTTATCAAGGTCGAGATGGGTCTGAAGTCCAATCACATCCACCGGAGCGCCCACATTTTTGAGATGCACTGCGAGCTGATAGAAGGCATTATATTTCTGATCGGTAGGAAACTCACAGGAAGTCTCACGCAGTTCCAGCTTTTTATCGGTAAGCGTTCGTGCATATTCAAAAGCCTTACGGATGTAAATTGGATGAGTGTCATTAACATGCTGCGTACCAGTTAATCCCGAAGCATCGGGTTCATAGCCCATTCTCTGTAATTCGCATGCATTGTTTTGATTTGAAGCTGAAAGGGGCCAGTAATGACCCTGTCCATCCCAGTTAATTGCTTCATTTACCACATTCCAGATATCGACAAGAGTATCATTCCCGTTAGTGGAGATAATAGCATCCAGCCATGTATTCATGAACATTTCCAGTGTATCAGCTGAAAAGTCATTGTTTTTATACCAGGCAGGAAAATACTGATCCCAGCCTAAAAGCATGTGGGCAGTTACTACCATTCCATTGGCTTTCATTTCCTTTACCTTGCTGCTGAAATCATCAACATGGTATACAAACTTACTGGTTTCATCCCATCGTCCCCAGGCTGGATAGCACTGAACATTCACAGTGCCATAGTTTTTCAGAACCAAGGCTTTTGCAGTACTGTTGTTAAAGTAAGTTTTTGGTCCCTCTGTAACGCAGACTCCAACAGACATTGTACTTTTTATTTCCTTGAAACCCCTGTCGTCAGGTACCGGATCAGGATTATTGGATTGACCGTAAAGAGTGACATCATCAATCAGATAATTGGAATATACTCCGGCATTAGCAGCGGTTTCAAAATATAGATTGGCACTGACCAGATTCCCCGTCCCTGCAACAGTAAAAGTCTCTGTATAATATACATAGGAACCAATAACAGGGCTGGCAGTACTAAGGTAGCTTGTGTAAGTCGAATTTCCATCCACATTTAAAGCAATGGTTGCTCTGAAATCGGTAGCCGCATCCGTAATTTTCACCCATGCACCAAGAGTATAGCTTTCTCCATTAACTAAGGAGGATGTAATATCATAAACAGCTGCATGCCAGCTCTCATTCCTGTTACTTACCAGAGCAGCCTTACTGCCCGAATGAGAATCACTGCTGAGGCTTAGCACAGCATCCCCCCAAGTAGTCCATCCTGTGGTTCCGAATTCAAAATCAGAGTTGCCTATCAGATTGGTCTGTGAAAGCAGCGATACCATTGGGAAAAGAAGCAGAATCAGCAAAAAGGAAATTTGCTTTGCGAATTGAGGAAATAGTTTCGTTAGTTTTTTCATTTCAGTTTGTAGTTGAGAGCAGTGGGGTGAAACAATCTGCAAATTGACCAAATATATCAAACTTTCTCCAAAAATTACAGAGCAAATATCATTTAGAATCGTTTCGAATAAAATGCCGGAAGTCCTGCAACAGCAAATCCAAAGTCATATATCTGATCAGCATAAAACCGGGTTGATCATTATATTTAATCAATGCCCGGAACATGTCCGGACCATTAGTGCCTGCAAGAGGGAAAATCTCAAGTTTATATACCCTGCCGCTTTGATCCTCTACTTTTAAAATCCATTCAGGAGCTAAATCTGGTGATATTTTACCATCGTATGAAGAATCATAAAAAACATTGGTAAAATAGCTGAGGTAAAAATCAATTTTTTCAGTATCCCTTATCTCGGATGATACTTCATTACCTGAAGCATCAAACAGCTTATATCTTCCATCTGCTATTTCGATTCTGAAATCATTCGCCGGTTCATCCGGATGATTTACACTAACCATCTTAATATCTGCAGATTGAAGATTAATTAGAATCTTATCCTTCCAGTGGTCGGGATCAGCCGATAAGACTTCTGCAGGTTTAATTCCGGGAAAACCACTTACCTCGACGGAATATAATTTCAGGGAGCCTTCTTTTTGAAGATATGGGATTCCATGAATGTTGTAAAACCTGAAAAGATGCTTTTTCCTTCCCTCCTGTATCCTGATTTTGATTGCTGTATCCTGCGAAATCTCCTGTAAATCCTGTATTCCTTTCACCGTCATCCTGCTAAAACTGAAAAGTAAATTACCAATAGCAATGGAACTGGCCGGAATAGTTTGGTTTAGCAGCCATGACTTTCCCTCCCGGGTAAGGATTATGCTATCTCTGGAAATAATTTCTATACGATTAACAGAGGCAGTATCATTAATACGAAACAGATCGGAGGGCGAAAACATTGATGAAAGCTGATTTCTGAAAAAGAAACTTAACAGCAGTCCTGCAACAAAAAAAAGAATAAGAGCAATAATTTTTTTCATCAAAAATCAGGCTTTGGAAAATTTTCTTTTGCGGAAAAAATTAAATAAAACACCAAAAAGCACTATTACCACAACCGGCAATACAGTATTGATCATTTTCCATTTGAGTTGCATTTTGGAAGTTCTGATCCTGGTTTTATCAAGGAGGCGTAGTTTAAATTCACGGGATCTCAGGGCAATCAGGCCCTGATCGTCGGTCATATAATTTATAACATTCATTATAAACTCCTTATTACCAAATGTCTGCCGGGTATCCTTATCATATCCTAAAACCATTGGGATGGTACCATTGGCTGTCACACGTACATCGTTCCTGATAAGATCACCATCACCGGCCACAAATATCATGGTAGGTTTCGATTTCTTAATTATTTCGGTATTCTGGGGAGTGACACCTTCAGGAACCCCATAATTTGCATAGAAGGATTCAAATTCCCCTTCCGACAGAATAGCAACCGGAAGCCTGGATTTATTGAATATACGCCGGTTGGGAGCACGGGTAACCTCGTCCATGGATATGAATGATGGATTTTCAATAAGCGCGGAAGTGTCGGAACTTGCCAGTAATACAGTTCGTTTCAGACCGGGAATTGGAGCTGATGTTGTATCTATTGCGCTAACGAATTCTCCTTTAATATAATTAAGACCCCGGGTAAGCGGATTATCAGGTGAAGCAGTCATTATCGGATAATACCACCAGGGCATAAAGGAGGGAGTGGGATTCTGACCATTAACGGAACTCTCAATACGCACATAATTGCATTGGAGATCCTTAATAAGGTTGTAGCTGATCCTTGTCCCGTATTTGAAAAGCAGGTCATATAAATTCACATCGTTATATTCGGTAAAAGTCCTGCCCGAAACCAGGCTATCCGCATGTGTCTGAACCGGATCAAGGAAAAACAGCACCTTCCCTCCTCTCATTATATACTGGTCGATCACAAATTTATCCCGGCTGTTGAATTTCTTTAAAGGCTGGGCAATGATAATGGCCTTATATTCGAGCAGATTAGTGAGGTTCCCGTTAATAAAGCCACGGTCGACCTGAAAAAACAGGCTCAGCTCCGAGCTGATATCATTAACCTGATAAAAATCAAGCTCATCCTGTCCCTCTATAAAGGCAATTTTCTCGACCTTTTTTGCCGTCAGACTTTTGATAGCACGAATAAACTCATATTCAAGCGACTGAACCGAATTGTTCAGATTAACCTGGTAAGAAAGTCCCGGATTATTTTTAAGAAGATTCACGGGAAAGTCAACTCCCTTGTAGCTTACAATTGCACCCGGAAAAATAATCTTAGTTGAATAACCACCCTCAGAATCCTTAATTCTTACATCGGTAACTCTGAGTCCCCGGGATGCCAGATTTTGCATCATCTGGTTCCTGACTTTAGTATCTTGTTCTGAATACAGATTTACAAATTCAAACTGAATATTTTTACCGCCGTAGGCCCGGAATTCGAGAAGCATTTCCTTTATTGATTGTCTGAACCGAACAAGATCCGAGGGCAGATCTCCGTCAAGAAAAACCCTGACATAAATTACATCATCCAGATTTTTGAGTAATGCACGCGTATTTTGGTTCAGCGTAAACCGCTTTTCAGAACTCATGTCGAGACGGAAGAAACTGGTTCCTGCCAGAAAATTGATCATGAGCAGCAGGGCAACTGTTACCAGTAGCTGGAGAAAATGCTTATTTCTGAGATTTTTCCGGTTCATAAGTATTATTTACCATTTCCTGCTTTGCAGGCTGATTTTCGTCAATTGTAAAAACAAAAAGATAACTGTAAAGAAATAAACCAGATCACGGCTGTCAATAACTCCCCTTGAGATAGACTGATAATGATAATCGATTCCGAATTTCTCAATGGTACTTGTTAGTTGTCCGGATATGGCTGCAGATGCGATAAAGCTGAATCCCAGGTAAAAGAGAAATGAAAACAGCACGGCTACTATGAACGCAACTATCTGATTTTCTGTAAGCGATGAAGCAAAAATTCCAATGGCTGCATAAATTCCTCCCAGACAGATCAATCCGATATATGAGCCCCAGGTACCGCCAATATCCAGATTGCCCGGCGGGCTACCAAGCAGATATACTGAAACATAAAAAACAAAAGTGGGAATTACCGATAAAATTACAAGAGTCCAGGCAGCCGCAAATTTTGCACTTACTATTTCAATCTCCCGAACCGGCCGGGTAAATAATAATTCCAGGGTGCCGGATCGTTTTTCTTCAGAAAACATGCGCATGGAAATGGCAGGAACCAGAAACAGAAATACCCATGGAGCCAGTGAGAACAAGGTATCGAGAGTGGAATATCCGTTTTCAAGAATATTCATCTGTCCGCTAAAAACCCACATAAACAGGCTGTTTAACAATAGAAACACAACCATTACAATGTAACCCGTAAGCGAACTGAAAAAGCCCCTGATCTCTCTAAGATATATTGTGAGCATATTTTAATAAATGAATGGACGAAAATACAGTAAACTTGGGATTATTCAAAGGGGGAAGGAATTTTGGAGGTAGAATTTAGAATTTAGAAGGTAGAAGGTAGAAGGTGGAAGGTAGAAGCTTTGAATTGAGGTCAGCGACAGTGGATTATTTGGGCAGTTGGTGTAAATGCCTGCTTGCTGGTAGGCTGGGGTGAATGTAAAAAAGTTAATGAAAAATAGTGAATGCATAATGCAAAATTGTAAATGCAAATTGAACAGAGTGAAATCCAGCTCCGCGGGACCGGAGCGCAGCGACGGTCCTGCATGGCAGGAACGAGTGGAACGAGATCGCGCTTTGTGCGAATGGATGCAGTGAAATCACCCTCCACGCGGGTGAGCAAAACCTCATCCAAGATCCAGGCCTTTTGCATTCACGCGGAGCGTGACCTCCGCTGCGCTCCGGTTTGCATTCTGCATTCTGGATTCACGCGGAGCGTGATTTCACTGTGTTCAATCTGCATTCCCTTCCTAAAACTCTTCCGGTAATTCCGATGCCGGCAAGTCGCTAATATCCATGATCCGGACGTTATAAAAATAAAATCTCAGAATATCGGAATAAGAATATCCCTGTCTGGCCATTTCCATAGCCCCTTCCTGACTCATTCCCACTCCATGTCCATAGCCTTTCCCATGAATAAGTACAGTATCAGGTTTAAGTTCCATGGTAAAAAATGTGGATTTCAGATTAAAAGCTGCTCGTATATCTGTTATCCTGAGCGAGTCTTCACCTAGGACAAAAAATTTCTTTCTGTGCTCCTGTTTAATCATGAGATCTTCGTCGGGAAAGCTTTCGATTTTGGTATACCCAGAGAGATAATTCTTCCAGGATTCCAGGCTAATTGATTTTTCCCATCTGGATGATCTCTGCCCTTCTGAAAAGGGATCAAGCACAGCCTGGAGATAATCTTCAGAGCTGTTCCAGACGTCCGAAGCGCGCTGGGTTTCCCCTCCACTGTTCGAATGAAAAATCGCCGGAACCAATGAGTAATTCTGAGTAACCAATACCAGTCCGTGGGTCGAAAGCACCGCTTCAGGAATGGATGGATTTTCATCACTTATACCTTTAAAAACCTGGCAATGGATATTATCGCAAAGGTTGTATCCCTCTCCCATGTGTTTCTCCCAGTTTTTAATTGCATAGCTTCGGCAAAGGATTGCCTGAGCACGGTAAAATTCAGTTTCTGCAGATGGTCCGCCTTCAGCTTCTACCACTCCGGCAATATAATCATCCATGGGAAGTGTATTAATAATTTGAAGGGAACCAAAGAAAAGCGACAGCTCCAGGCGTCCGGAGTAATTTCTTGCTTCAGTAAGCGAATCAACTAATTTCAACCTGAAACCACAATGAGAATCGCTGTTCCGAAACTCCACCCTGCTGAATTCACCATGCTGTAATTCACTGTCCATAAGACTTATATGATCGCCCACCTGACCCACATATAGAAGATCACCGGCATTAAGTGTACGGGTATACATGGAATCACCGAAAACCTGATATTTGCCTTCAGTGCAATGAAAAACAAAAGCATTGGCAGTATTTTTCCAGAATAGCCCAACCCTTACATCCTGCGAAAAGCTGTATGAGGAAATCAGGATAAAGCCTGCACATATTTGTATTAGAAATAAAATTATTTTACTGCCAGTTCGCATATTCGTTTTGCTATCCTTTCTGAGGTCCCCTCTCCTCCAAGAAGTCCAATAATTTCATCGTAACCATTCATTATTTCCTGCCTGCGGCCATTATTTTTCAAAATCTGTATTAGCTCATTCCGTATGTCGCGTGCCAGATTGAATTGTAAAAACTCCTTAACAAGCTCCCGGTCGACAATCAGATTCACCAGTGAAAAAAAACGGATTCTTACGAAAAGTTTACCCAGTCGGTAGGTCAGTGAACCCGTTTTAAAGATGACTACCTGCGGGACCCGGAATAATGCTGTTTCAAGGGTTGCTGTTCCGGAGGTTACCACAGCTGCTGTGGCATGATCCAGAAGATCGTAGGTTTTATTGTAAACAATAGCAATATCAGAGCCATAGAGAATTTTTTCATAGTCTTCCTTCATAATCGATGGAGCACCGGCAACAACAAACTGGTACTTAGGAAAATCTTTTGCAGCCTCCGCCATTTCAGGGAGACATCTGCTGATTTCATGTCGGCGGCTACCGCTAAGCAATGCGACAATAGGCTTTTCACTGAGATTGTTTTCTTTTCTAAAGTTTTTATCTGACTTCTTATTGCGATGAAACTCTGCCATAGAATCCATAAGAGGATTACCGTAATACTCCACTTCCATCCCATTTTTATGAAAATATTCTACTTCAAAAGGGAATATTACGAAGAGCTTTAGGACATATTTCCTGAGTTTTTCAATTCGCTTCTTCTTCCAGGCCCATACTTTGGGTGCTATATAAAAAAAAGTTTTAATTCCTTTTTTATGAGCAAAACCGGCTACCCTTAGGTTGAAACCTGCGTAATCAATAAGAATTAATGCATCAGGCTTAAATTCAACAATGTCTTCCCTGCAAAGTCTCAAATTTCTTGTAATGGTCCGGATATTGGCAAGAACATCAAAAAATCCCATGAAGGCCATTTCCCTGAAATGTTTCACGAGTGTACCTCCCACCGACTGCATCCTGTCTCCGCCATAAAACCGAAACTCTGCCTGTGGATCACTATGAAGAATCCCTTTCATAAGATTCGATCCGTGCAGATCACCGGAAGCTTCACCCGCTATGAGGTAATATCTCATTTCAGAGTATGAATTTTAAAAATACAATTACGATGCCCAGTATAAACGCAGAACCAATAACCCCTCTGGCCGATTTAAGCTTGTTGGTCCACATAAAAATAAAAAACAGCAGTAATGCCGGCAGAGCTGAGAGGCTGATCAGTTTGGGAATAATATCCTGTTTCCCTGTATCAAAATCTAATAGATACTTTAGAAAACTAAAAATGGAGCGCTCAGTATAGCCCAGAATCCTTGTATTTATAAACAATACAAGAAAAAAGGCAATAATCTCAAGCAGAATCCCTGCCAGCAAACCGAAGAGGAATGAATTATAAACCGGTTTTTTCATTTAAATGGTTTTAGGTTTTTGTTTCCTACAGTAAAAACTTTTTATAAATCCCAGCCGGATATTTCATTCATGGCCTGATATGCTGTAAAGTCAATCTGAATGGGTACTATTGATGCAAAATTATTTGCAAGGGCATGCTCATCCGTATCCTCAGAATCCTCTTCCAGATTAAGATAATAACCTGTAAGCCAGTAATATTCACCCTGATTCGGATCAACCCGCTTTACAAACTCTTCTTTCCATAATCCCTTTGCCTGTCTGCAAACTCTTATCCCTTTAATATCAGAATAGGGAACAGAAGGAATGTTAACATTCAGACAAATACCTTCCGGTAATCCCTTAGCGAGCATTTTTTCTATTACCTGTTCTGCAACCTTTACCGCTGCACTGAAATCGGCATCAGGATCATAACTAAGCAGGGAAAATCCTGCGGAGGGGATCTGATTTATGCATCCCTCCATAGCTGCAGCCATAGTACCCGAATACACTACGCTTGAGGATGCATTGGAACCATGGTTAATGCCTGACAACACAAGGTCCGGCACCCTTCCTTCCAGTAGCTGGTTCATGGCCAGTTTTACACAATCTACAGGCGTTCCATGAGCACGGTAGATTTCAAGCTCAGGAGTATTCCTTATCTTTTTGGCTCTAAGGGGAGTTTTTATGGTTATGGCATGAGACATGCCCGACATTGCATCTGCAGGGGCCACTACCACTACTTTTCCAAAATGCGAGGCTGCCTCAATAAGTGCTTTAATGCCCTTTGCCTCAACACCATCATCATTCGAAATAAGAATTAATTTTTCTTTGCTCAACTTGTTATATTTTTCTGAATTATTTAAACAAAAGCCTTATACAGACCGCAAATTCTTTCCCGTTTAAAAAGCTCATCAGGATTAAATTTACACAGATTCAGCAATTTTCTGCCTGGTATTACAAAGGCAAAACCTTTTCGGCTAATAGTTTAAATCAGTAATTTGCAATCAGGATTTACAAAAATATTCAAACTAAGGTAAGAAACAATATTTATTTTGGGTGGAGAGCTTGTAAATTGCTATTTTTGTGCTCTTAACTGAATTTTTAAAATGAAGATTTCCTATAATTGGCTTAAACAGTATATACGCCCACTGCCCTCTCCTGAAGAGACTTCTAAAATATTAACCAGTATCGGACTTGAGGTGGAAAGCATTGAAGAACGCGAAAGTGTTAAAGGAGGATTAAAAGGCGTTCTGGTAGCTGAAGTCTTAAGCTGCATTAAACATCCGAATGCTGATAAATTAAGTGTTACTACTGTTAATTTTGGTAAAGGTGAACCTGTTCAGATAGTGTGTGGGGCACCAAACGTCAGGGCGGGACAGAAGGTGGCTGTGGCAACTGTAGGAACAACATTATACAGCGGGGATGAAAGTTTCACAATCAATAAATCCAAAATCCGCGGAGAAGTTTCTGAAGGCATGATTTGTGCCGAGGACGAACTCGGACTCGGAAAAGATCATGATGGGATAATGGTGCTTGATTCACAGGCTGTTCCTGGAACCCCTGCCTCCGAATATTTTAAGATTGAAAGTGATTTTATTCTGGAAATTGGTCTGACCCCTAACCGCATTGATGCAGCCTCCCATTATGGAGTTGCAAGAGATCTGGCTGCCTATCTTAAACAGACCTCAAAAGCTGAACTCCTGAAACCCGATGTTTCCGGCTTTGCCACCGATAACAAAAGTTTGACAATACCGGTGGAAGTAAGCAGGCCCGAAGCCTGTATTCGATACAGCGGGCTTACACTCAGTGGAATAAAAGTAAAACCCTCCCCGGACTGGCTGAAAAACCGGCTGCTTTCCATTGGCTTAAAACCTATAAACAACGTGGTTGACATCACCAACTTCGTCTTGCACGAAACCGGTCAGCCATTGCATGCTTTTGATGCAGAAAAAATTACCGGTAAAAAAATCCTTGTAAAGACACTGCCCGAAGGAACTCCTTTTACTACCCTTGATGAATCAGAGCGCAAGCTCTCCCAGGATGACCTGATGATTTGCAATACGAATGAAGGAATGTGTATAGCCGGTGTTTTTGGCGGGCTTGAATCAGGAGTGAATGAGAAAACTACCAGTATTTTTCTGGAGAGTGCCTGTTTCAATCCCGTATTTGTCCGGAAAACTTCAAAAAGACATATGTTGAATACCGACTCCTCCTTCCGTTTTGAAAGAGGAAGCGATCCAAATATAACCCTGTTTGCATTGAAAAGGGCTGCTCTTCTTATCAAAGAATTTGCTGGAGGCAGTATTTCTTCTGAGGTGGTGGATATATATCCTGCACCGGTTCAGAGTTTTGAGATTGAGCTTAACTTTAAGCATGTCAATCGTCTTATTGGAAAAGAAATCCCCAGGGAGAAAGTAACCGGAATTCTGAAATCCCTCGAAATAGAGATCACAGAAGAAAATGAAGAAACATTAAAATTGAAAGTTCCGCCCTATCGTGTTGATGTTCAGCGCGAGGCAGATGTAATTGAGGAAATTCTCAGGATTTACGGCTACAATAATATTGAAATTGGTGAAAGTCTGCACGGAGCACTCTCCTTTATTCAAAAACCGGATCGGGAAAAAATTGTAAACATGGTTTCCGATTTACTGAGCAATAATGGTTTTCTGGAAATAATGTCCAATAGTCTTACAAGATCATCCTACTATGAAAACGAGTCAGGGGAAGATAAGGAACTGGTAAGAATTAGCAATCCACTCAGTAACGATCTGAATGTGATGCGAAAAAATTTATTGTTCGGGGCACTTGAATCCCTTGCTTACAATATAAACCGCAAGAATCCAGACCTAAGACTTTATGAATTCGGAAACACCTATCTTCTTACCGGCAAAGTAAGCGAGAACCCCCATGATAAGTATTTTGAGGAAAGCCATCTGGCCTTGCTTATTTCGGGGGAGAAATACGAAGCTAACTGGAATTCCCCTTCCGCAAGCGGAAACTTTTTCCAGATCAAATCCTTCGCTGAACTCATTCTGAAGAGATTAGGATTTTCTATTGATGCGATCGGAACCATGACTACGAGCGGAGATTTTTTTGCTGAAGGAATTGATTATACATTAAATCAGAAAGTACTTCTAAGTGTGGGAAAACTTAAAAATGACCTGTGTCGCCGCTTTGAAATCAAGCAGGACGTTTTTTATGCAGATTTCAACTGGGACAGGGTAATGAAGGAAATCAAAAAACATAAGACCATTTTTACGGGACTACCGAAGTATCCGGAGGTTAAGCGGGATCTGAGCATGGTTCTTGAAAAAACTGTCAGCTACGATCAGATCAGGCAGGCAGCCTATAAGGCAGAAAGAAAACTTCTCAGAAATATTAATCTTTTTGATGTGTACGAGGGAGATAAAATTGCTGAAGGTAAAAAATCCTATGCTATTAGCTTCACACTGAGAGACGATGAGAAAACCCTGACGGATCAGCAGATTGAGAAGGTAATGAAAAATATTCAGGGGATGATTGAAAGGGAAACCGGGGCACATATAAGGTCATAAAACAATTAACGGGAAAAATATATCTGTAAAGAGCGCGTGACAAATGGAGAAGAATAACAAGGCCGGAATGCGAAATTATATGTCGATGGTGAAGTTCGGGCATACATTATTTGCCATGCCCTTCGCACTAACCGGCTTTTTTCTGGGAGTAATGAATACCCAGAAACCCCTCAGCTGGAAGTTGCTTCTGCTGGTAGTGTTATGTATGGTTTTTGCCCGTAATGCAGCCATGGCCTTTAACCGTTTTATCGACAGGGAAATAGACAGTAAAAATCCGCGAACTGCTCTCAGAGAAATTCCCGCAGGAATTATTAAGGCAAAATCAGCCCTTGTATTCGTAATCCTCAATTCTCTGGCTTTTATGCTTACCACCTGGTTTATAAACCGGGTGACATTTTATCTGGCACCCCTGGCTTTATTGATAGTACTGGGATATAGCCTTACCAAGAAATTCACCAGTCTTTGCCATTTTGTTCTGGGAATTGGACTTGCCCTTGCTCCCATTGGAGCGTATCTGGCAGTGACCGGAAAGTTCGATTTACTTCCTTTATTTTATTCCCTTCTTGTTCTGTTCTGGGTTAGCGGATTTGATATGCTTTATGCCTTGCAGGATGAGGATTTTGACAAGAGTATGAATCTGAGGTCCATCGTTGTGTGGCTTGGCAGAAAAGGTGCGCTCAGACTTTCTGTTATAGTGCATATACTTTCGGCAGGCTTTGTAATTGGCATTGGTATTCTGGCGGGATTCGGAGCTTATTACTGGGTTGGATCCATTATTTTCGCCGGGCTCCTTGCATACCAGCACATGATAGTGAAGCCCGAAGATCTGAGCCGTTTAAACATGGCGTTCTTTACAACCAACGGGGTCGCCAGTGTCATTTTTGCCGTTTTTAATATCACGGATATTCTTATGAGGTAATATTTCCCTTATAAAAAAATCCCTCTGTCTCCCTTTTACTAATAAATTGTTCTTTAATACTCCGGCTCACTGATTAATAATTTATTATCTTAGTGCCTTAACAGCAAGTAATTAAACTAAGCCACTCACCCCAAAAAAAACCCATGAAAACCCTCCTCTCCATACTCCTGACAAATTTCCTCCTGATGCCCCTATTTTCCCAGTCAGATCCATACCTGCTCCACGATTTCAAAAAGGGTAATTCACCAGCTATATGCGTTGGATATTCAGCTGACGGAAAGACTCTGATAGCGGGTTATAATGACGGGAATGCGGTCTTAATCTCCATTGATGACGAAAAATACGGCCTGAGTTTTGGCGGACACTGGAAAGGTGTAAAGTATGTTGCCCTTGCCCCTTCGGGAAAATTTATGATAACAGCCGGTGACAATACAATTAAATGCTGGTCACCGGAAGGAGAACAATTATACGTTCTGAAGGATATTACTACCACTATTATGTCCGCCGATCTTGACTCCTCGGGAAGATATATAGTTGCCGGTTCATTCAATAAAACCTTCAAATTGTTTGATGCACTTAAAGGAGAAAAAATTGCCGATTTCAGGGGACATACCGATGTTGCCATGACCGTCTGTTTTAACAGCGATGGAAGTAAGATTGCCTCGGCAGCCGGCAATGGTGAAATAATGATCTGGGACAGGGAAAGTCAGTCGCAGATAGCCCAACTAAACGGACAGTCGATGGATATCTACTCTCTTGCCTTTAGCCGCGACGGGAAATATCTGGCCAGTGGTTCCAAAGATAAGACCATAAATATCTATGATCTTTATACCAATAAGCTCATTCGCACCCTGAAAGGGCATACGAACCAGGTTATGGATGTTGAGTTTTCGAATGACGGATTGCACCTAATAAGCTGTTCATTTGATAATACCATCAGGCTCTGGGAAATCCCGACAGGGAAATGCCTGTATACATTTATTGATCATTCAGAACCTGTACTGGATCTGAAATTCAGTCCTGACGGAAAAACCTTCGCCTCAGCCAGCTTTGATAAATCCATAAAAATCTGGGATTTCTCCCCTGAAATTATGGTTGATTACTATTACTCCCCGCAGGTAAATGAGGAAATGCAGGATGAAGTTTTTCTGCCTAAACAGAAAGGAGAATCGAAGGAGGATTTTGCAGGCAGACAGGCAAAAGCCAAATCACTAAAAATGGAAATCTACGATAGGTATTATCAAAAATATCTCTCAGATTTAAAGAACGGGAGCCTGCCTACGCTTTAATACTGTTCAGACACCACTAAAAGCAATTAAAATTATTCCCATCCGCGAAGTCATTGCTTACGCAGAGAAAAAAATAATTCAGATTAAAACCTGCTGACAAACACCGGATATCGGGCTTATTTTGTTCCAGGCTTCTCTAATTTTGTGTTATGAGAACAATGCAAACTATATTTTATTCTCAAAGCACCATCTCCTGTCGCACCCTATTCAGGAACATCAAAAACCGCGACGCGTTTCACGGAGCTTGAGTGAGTGAAACCTGATCCCATAATACAAGCTTTTTGCATTTACTACTTTGCATTTACTATTTCGCATTTATCAGGCATTCACCCCTGCATACGGGCAGGCAGGCATTAACACCAACTTCCCAAATAACCCCCTGGCGCTGGCCTGGTTTCATAGTTAATAATTCATAATTCCTAATCCATAATTCCCAATCCACATGCTTCTTCCAAACTGCGAATCCTACAAAATAAAAATGATTGAGCCAATATATCAAAGTACTAAAGAACAGCGTCTGCAATGGCTCCGTGATGCGAAATACAATCTGTTTAATCTCAGAAGCGAGCAGGTGTTTATTGATCTTCTGACAGATTCGGGCACCGGTGCCATGAGCGACAGGCAGTGGGCTGAATTGATGTCGGGCGACGAAAGCTACGCCGGCTCCCGCTCCTATTACAAGCTTAAAGATACTATTAAGGACATTTTTGGCTTCGAATATTTTCTTCCAACACATCAGGGAAGGGCTGCAGAAAATGTGTTATTCTCCTGTCTGGTAAAAGCAGGTGATAAGGTCCCGGGGAATGCGCATTTCGATACCACAAAAGGCCACATTGAATTTCGCAAGGCAACAGCCATCGATTGCACTATTGATGAGGCATCTGACAGCACGAGTGTTCACCCTTTTAAAGGGAATATTGATTTAATAAAACTTGAGCAGGTACTAAAGTCTGACTCCCCCGAAAACATTCCATTTATCATGCTAACCATTACCTGCAATACTTTTGGAGGGCAGCCGGTTTCCATCGAAAACATCCGGGGAGTTCACAAACTTTCACGAAAATATGGAATACCACTGTTCTTCGATTCAGCCCGCTTTGCTGAAAACGCCTGGTTTATTCATGAAAGAGAAGAAGAATTCAGGGGGAAATCAATTCCTGAGATTGTGAAAGAGATGTATAGATATGCCGACGGGATGACCATGAGCAGCAAGAAAGACGGGATTGTAAACATAGGTGGATTTATAGGCCTCAGGGATGAGAAACTCTATAAGCTGGCATCTACCTTCAATATTATGTTTGAAGGATTCAATACCTATGGAGGGATGGCAGGACGTGACATGGCAGCCCTTGCGCAGGGACTGAAAGAAGTCATTGACAAGGATTATCTGGATACCCGAATCCGGCAGGTGCACTATCTGGGTTCCCTGCTGACAGATGAAGGAATTCCCGTTCAGCAACCCATCGGGGGACATGCAGTTTTCATTGATGCTCTGAAATTTCTTCCGCATATTAAAAGAGAAGAATTTGTCGCACAGACCCTGGCTCTGGAAATATATCTTGAGGCAGGAATACGTGGAGTAGAAATCGGGGCTCTTATGGCCGACCGTGATCCTGTGAGCAGGGAGAACCGGTTTCCTCAAATGGAAATGGTGCGACTGGCAATCCCTCGCAGGGTTTATACCAATAGTCATATGGATTATATTGCAGCAGCCATAAAAAATGTCTACAAGCGAAGAGAATCGATCCGGTCGGGGTACCGCATTCTCAATGAGGCTCCGATTCTGAGACATTTTACCATTGAGCTCGAAAAAATCCCTGTAATAAAATAGAATGCATTAGTTCTTCTAAAAAAAAATAAACTAAATTTGGTTACCAATGGATGTATCCTGATAACTATATAATAATTCAGACCTTGTCTGTGCACCTGATCAAATTTGTATTTGCCACAATATTAGAATTATGAATCTCCTTTTTCTTTTTATTTATATGGTTTGGTTCATCAGTGAAATAGCGCTGAATCGTATTTTCAAGTCAGGTGATAATGACATGAAGAATATGGATAAGGGTTCCATTTATCTTTTGTGGGGACTTATCATTGTTGGCAACTTTCTGGCTGTAATGGCATCGATAAATTTCCCTCAGGCAATTAGTTTAAACTCATTTGCCGCTTATTCAGGACTTTTTTTGATTGTTCTTGGCGTAAGCCTTCGACTTTGGGTAATTACCACACTGGGGAAGCATTTTACTGTTACTGTCACCATCAGGGAGAATCACACTCTAAAAACTGACGGTATATACAAATTTATCCGACATCCTTCATATGCCGCATCACTTCTTTCGTTTATAGGATTTGGATTTTCTCTCAATAACTGGTATTCAGTTCTTATAGCTTTTGGTTTTGTATTTATTGCTTTTCAGCAAAGAATAAGGATTGAAGAAAATACACTTATCGCACACTTTGGAAAAGAGTATCTGACATATATGAAGACAAGCCGAAAGTTAATCCCATTTATATACTAAATCATCATTCAGCATTTACAATTATGAAATGGATATCCGGCTTATTTCTTCTCTGTCTGGTTATTATCAGTTGCAAAGACCCGCACCCTGCTTTGAAACAATCAGATGCTCTGATAAATGATTCAATTAAAGCCATTGAAAGCAGAATATCTTCAATACACATTCCGGGAGACACCTTGGATATAATTGTTTTCTCGGGTCATAAGCCCGATGAATTGGGTAGTTATGATTTCAGGAATGATATTCAGGCTGCCATTGATATACAGAGTGCAAAGGGAGGCGGCAAAGTATTATTTCCTCATACTTCGGGTCCGGAAGCCTGGGTAAAGCTTACGGAAACATACAGAATCGGGGGACCTGTTGAGCTCCGTTCCAACATCGAGCTAATTTTTCAGCCTTCTGTACGATTATTTTTCGAATGTAATCCGCAGGCATATTCAAACCAGAACAAAGGAGTCATTACACGCTACGAAGGAACAACCATATACGGACTATCACCGCTGTTCAGAGCCTTTAATATTGAAAACATTGTATTTTCCTATACCGGCGGAAATGGAGCATCTCCGGAAATTTCCGGTGACGGAGAGAACTGGGTCAAGTGGGCTTATTTCTCTTCTGAGGGTAAAAACTTTTATCCCGAAAAGGATGGACCAAGAAAATATAATAGTGAAGGTATTCCGCTTGCAAACAGAAAATTGGCTGATGTAAAAAACTTCAACCTCCGCCCTTCCATGCTTCAATTCTTCCTTTGCAGGAATGTTCGTGTTGACGGGATTAAAATCAGCAATCCCCCATTTTGGGTGGTACATTCCGTATTTTCGCAAAACCTCCATTTCAGCAATATCTTCTTCGATGCCGGAAACGTTAATAATGATGGCTTTGATATTGAATCGTCAAAAGATGTAATCATTGAAAATATAATGTTCAATAACCATGACGATAATGTGGTTATAAAGTCTGGTCGCGACAGGGAAGGACGGGAAGGAGTTGACGTAAAAGGCACGGAACTGGAGGGTGTTAAATCTGATTATATTCAAGATAACCGACTGGGGGGTATCTCAGAAAACGTGGTTGCGAGAAAATGTGTTTTTAAGGGACATCATGCCATAGCTATCGGGAGTGAGACAGCTGCCGGGGTTAGAAATATTTATGCAGTTGATAATATAAGTGTGCAGAATGTTAAAAACGGAGTTTATATTAAGAGCAGCCGGTCACGTGGCGGTGTAACTGAAAACATTTATATTAATAATCTGCAACTGAATATTGTTGAAGATGATGTTATATCATTAAACCCAAATTATGATGGTGATACAATCAGTCCCTACATTCCACAATTCAAAAATATCGTTATTGAAAACGTTGTTGCTGAGAAGGCCCATAACGGGATAAGAGTTTATGGTTGGAGGGAGAAGCCAACAAGTAATATTACGATTAAAAACGTCCATATTAATCTTGATCCTGATTTTAAAGAGAACCTGCCATTTGACTATATGAATGTATTCAATCTGAAACTGTTCAATGTAGTTATTGATGAAAAGATGTATGATGGAAATTACTCAATTCTGGGTCCTTCGAACAGGATTAAGAAACAAAGCTGATTCTTACATTAACCTATATTGAGAAATACTATACCTGAAACAAAACACATCTGAACTATGAAAAAACTGCTTCTTCTGATTAGCCTGATTCTTTTCCCGTTAGCCTACGGGTCTGCTCAAAATGATCCCACAAATGCTGAGTCAATCGCTTCAGTAAGAGTATATTTCTACCGACTTCCAAATTACATGGGATCAGGGGTTAAAATGAATATTTCCATGAATGGCATGTCGGTGGTTCATCTTAAAAATGCCTCATGGTGCCTTTACGATGCCGAGCCCGGTGAATATATTATTTCATGCAGTATGGGTAAAGAAGCCAAACTAAAACTGGACCTGCAGGCCGGGCATGTATATTACATTAAATCGTATATAAATATGGGCTACTGGTCGGGCTCACCAGGATTAGAGCTGACAGATTCAATTGCCGGAAAAGCAATTATTGAGGGAGGCAGTCTGAGGATGCAACTTTCTGAACTAAAACCAAACAGGGTTAATAAATCCCGTATGGGATTATATATGACAGGCGGAGTAGGATTTGAAACCATCCCCATGTTTATTGACGAGAATAAGGAGGTTGTCACTCTTAGTACAGGGGGTGGATTTGGAGGTGGACTGGATTATGGATACCAGATTAATAAATTCGCAGACCTTTCTTTGCAATGTTTTTACCAGGGATCTACATTATCCCGACCATTAAAAAATGCAAGTGCCAGTTTTAATCGAATGGGGATAAGTTTTACCCCTGCACTGGTTATACCTATAAAAGGAGGTGAATATTACCGATTCAGACTGGGAGGAGGCGTCAGTGTATACCAGTTTGGTACTATGAAAGTTGATGCGTCAAATACCGGAGGTGACAAGTACAAATACAAATACCTGACTTCACCGGGTCTGCACGCATCTCTTGTTTTCTCTTCCAATTTCTCTGACAGAGGATCCATGAGTCTTGGTGTGCGATATTATAATGTGAATTATAAATATACCAGTGAGGGCAGCACGCATATAACCACTGAAGAAAAAATCAATTCGCCGGATGGCTCTGGTTTTGATTTTACAGTAGGGTATTACTATCATTTTTAAATGCAGTAAAAAATAATAAATGCCAATTACCTTTTAATCCCGATTATTAATTGAGGTAAAAAAAAGTTCCCGCTCAAAAAAAATCGTAATGGGGGCAGATATGATTGGTAGTGCAATAGCCATTAAATTTTCAGCAAAATATAAGCTTACATTGAAAACCTTAAGGCCAACCGGCTTAAGATTAAGGATATATGCAAGCCTCAGGAAAACTGAGAATGGATTATATCAGGCAATCGTTGTTCTTTAATATTATTAACTTTCCTTTAGTCTTCAGTCTAATTCCGGGTTTTGTATGCTGAATAAAAATCCTCACTTTTGCAATTCTTAAAAATCGGGATGAAGGATTTAACAACCGGACGAGAAGGAAGGCTGATTTTCTTTTTTGCACTGCCAATGCTTTTTGGAAATCTTTTCCAGCAGATGTACAGCATGGTCGACAGTGCCATTGTCGGGAAATTTCTGGGTAAGGAAGCCCTGGCCGCAGTTGGAGCATCATTCCCTATCATTTTTACCATGATCGCCCTGATGATTGGTATTGCTTCAGGAGGAATGGTGGTTATATCGCAGTATTTTGGCGCAAAAGACATGGATAAGGTTAAAAGGGCAATACAAACCCTCTATATTTTCATGCTCATTGGTTCTGTTGTTCTCACTTCTGCCGGCCTTTTACTCGTTGAACCCATTTTCAGATTAACAAAGCTTCCTCCGGAATTACTCCCCCTGGCACGAACTTATCTGAATATTTATGTTTCCGGCATTATCCTGTTTTTTGGATTTAACGGCACAGCAGCAATCCTTCGCGGATTGGGCGATTCTAAAACTCCCCTGTATTTCCTGATACTTAGTACTCTTTCCAATATTGGTCTGGACCTGCTTTTTGTATTGGTTTTCAAATGGGGAATTGCTGGAGCTGCCTATGCTACTATTATATCTCAGGGGGGTGCCCTGGTACTGGCTATGATTTACCTACATCGTACCCATGAAATCATTTCATTCGATTTCCGGAACTGGAAATTCGATACAGAAATATTTAAAGCCAGCTTCCGCATCGGTCTGCCTACAGGATTGCAACAAACCTTTGTCGCTCTGGGAATGATGGCACTTTTCAGTATTGTGAATACTTTCGGAACCAATGTGGTAGCTGCCTTTTCCGCTGCCGGCCGGATCGATTCCATTGCAACCGTGCCTGCAATGGTTTTTGCTCAGGCTCTTTCCACATTTGTGGGACAAAACATTGGTGCAGGCAAAATTGAAAGGGTTCAGAAAGGTCTTATCATGACCCTGGTTATGTCGTGGCTGACCTCCATTCTGATTACAGCCCTGCTGATAATCTTCCGATCCTATATCATGCATATTTTTACAAATGAAAGTGAAACGGAAGTCATCCGGATTGGCGGCGAATACCTGACTATTGTAACATCCTTTTATCTGGTCTTCGCAACCATGTTCACGTTTGCAGGGGTTATGAGGGGAGCCGGCGATACTCTTATTCCCATGTTTATAACTCTTTTTGCACTCTGGCTGATCCGAATTCCCATGGCTTATTTTCTGTCGGGCAGGATAGGTGAAGCAGGCATATGGTGGGCCGTGCCCATAGGCTGGACAGCCGGAATGATCATGTCGTTCCTGTATTATCGTACGGGTCGCTGGAAGAAAAAAACAGTAGTTAAAGTGCCTGTACCCTGAGCTTTTAAAGAGACTGCTTCTTATTTCCAAAGGTGATTTACAGTCAAAACAATACCTCTCTTTCCCGTACTTTGGAAACACATACCATTAAAATTCCACGGAAATATTACCTTTGTTATGCATCAATCTCAAAAAAATATTATGATCAGATCCATGACTGGTTATGGCAAGGCAGAACTAACGCTTTCAGACAAAACAATTCAGGTTGAAATAAAAAGTCTGAATTCAAAAAACTGCGATATTAATCTTAAAACCCCCTATGCTTATCGTTCAAAGGAACTGGAAGTCCGGCAACTGGTCACAGAAAAGCTTCAGCGGGGAAAAATTGATCTCAGCCTTTCATATGAACTGAAATCGGGTGTTACTCCATCCACCTTAAATAAAGATGTTATACTCTCGTATCATAAGCAGTTTAGGGAACTTGCTACAGAGCTGGGTATTTCCACAGAAACGGATTTTCTTTCTTTGGTTATGCGTCTTCCCGATACCATAAAACAGGATAAAAATGAATTTGAGGAATCGGAATGGACTGAAATCAGAAAACTTATCCTGATTGCACTCGAACAGGTCGATATCTTCAGGGTTCAGGAAGGAAAGGCTCTTGAAAAAGATTTATTTTCGAACCTCGACAGCATCCTAAGGGGACTGGAAAAAATTGGCCCATTTGAAAATGCACGAATTCAAAAAATCCGTGAAAAAATATATTCACAGCTTGAGGAATTAAAAATCAAGGAAGATCTCGACAAGAATCGTTTTGAGCAGGAACTCATATACTATCTCGAAAGGCTGGATGTATCGGAAGAAAAGGTAAGGCTTGCAAATCACTGCAAATACTTCAGGGATACAATAAATAATGAGGATAATGCAGGTAAAAAGCTGGGGTTCATAGTGCAGGAAATGGGAAGGGAGATCAATACCCTGGGCTCCAAAGCATCCGACTCAGAAATGCAAAAAATTGTTGTTAATATGAAGGATGATCTGGAACGCATAAAAGAACAGATTTTGAATATCCTATAAGAATGAAAGGTAAACTGCTCATATTCTCAGCCCCGTCAGGATCGGGTAAAACAACGATAGTCAGGCACCTGCTGAAAACTATCCCCGGCCTGGAATTTTCAATTTCCGCAACAAGCAGAAAAATGAGAGCTAATGAGGCAGATGGCAAAGATTATTATTTTCTGAGTCCTGAGGAATTTCGCAAAAAGATTGAAAATAAAGAATTTATTGAATGGGAAGAGGTATACCCTGATCAGTTTTATGGAACACTTAAAAAGGAGGTCGACAGAATTCGCAATCTGAACCACCATGTTGTTTTTGATGTTGATGTGATCGGAGGACTCAATATAAAAAAACAGTTTGGGAGCGATGCCCTTTCGGTATTTATTCATACCCCTTCGATGGAAGAACTGGAGAAAAGGCTGAGGGGCAGATCCACTGAAGATGAAGCATCTCTGAAAAAGCGTCTGGAAAAAGTAAGACAGGAGCTAAGCTATGCTACCCAATTCGACACTGTTTTAGTAAATGATAAACTTGAAGTAGCTCTCATGGAAGCTGAAAAAATAGTTATAAAATTTATTTCTTAAGGGTATGCTAACAGGTTTGTTTTTTGGATCCTTTAACCCGATTCACATAGGCCACATGGCCCTTGCAGAATACATGCTGGGGTTTACTCCAATTGAACAGATTTGGTTTGTTGTGAGTCCTCATAATCCCCTCAAGAAAAAAGAAAGCCTTCTGGCCGATCACCACAGGCTGGAAATGGTTCACCTGGCCGTGGATCATGACCCACGCTTCCGCGTTTCGGATATTGAGTTTCGTATGCCTCAGCCCAGTTATACTATCGACACCTTAACTTATCTTGAAGAGAAATATCCTGACAGGAAATTTTCACTTATTATCGGTTCCGATAATCTGGAAACATTCCACAAATGGAAAAACGCAAGTAAAATTATTGAGAAATATCATCGTTTTGTTTACCCTCGTCATTCAGAATCGGATGAGATCCCATCACTGACCGAAAACCTGAGTCTTGTAAATGCACCCAGAATTGAAATTTCTTCAAGTTTTATCAGGCAGGCAATTAAGGAGGGAAAAAGCATTCGGTATTTTCTGCCTGAAAAAGTATTCAAGTATGTGGATGAAATGAATTTTTATAAAAAGTAAGCTGTTGCCGCAAATGCCCTATTCCTGTAATACTACAATTTTATCAGGAAATTAAAGGTCTTCAGTTATTCGAATACAATCACAAAATATTGATTTATAAAAATTTACGGTATATCTGATTTTCAGGTCTGGTTTAGTATAGAGCTAAAAAAAATCAGGATATTTCCGGATAATGTAAAATTTTCACGAATACCGGTGATCAAAATGCCATTTAAAATGTTTATGCTTTATTGTAAAAATAATAATTAAAATGCCGGGAAGACCTGCAAACAAAGATTCATCGAAGCCAAATATTTTCAGCCTTCTTAAGCCTTATAGCTTATTTGTAACAATACTGATCATATTTACCATCATCGGTAATGCTGCAAACCTGTTTATTCCAAGGATTATTGGTCATGGTATCGATTCCTTTACTTCTGGTAATTATGTATTGAAAACAGCCCTGTTTCAATTTGCAGGAGCTGCTTTGCTTATCTTTCTGTTTTCATTTCTGCAAAGCGTTCTGCAGGTATATACATCAGAAAAAGTTGCCAGAGACCTGCGTTCAAAATTATCCGATAAAATATCCAGGCAGTCTTATGCATTTATCCAAAAGGCAGGTCCGTCGGTTTTGCTTACCAACCTTACTTCTGATATGGACTCTGTCAAGCAGTTTGTTTCACAGGCGGTTGCGACCATTGTATCCTCACTTTTCATAATTGTAGGGGTAAGTGTTTTTCTTTTCTCCATAAACTGGAAACTGGCAATCTGGGTGGTATCCATCATTCCAATTATTGGATTTACTTTTTTCATAATTCTCAGGAAAGTCAGAACCCTATTCAAAATGTCACGGGAGGTAATCGACTGGCTGAATAAGGTTATTAATGAAAGTATACTAGGTTCTGCCATTATCAGGGTTATCAACTCACAGCAGCAGGAATATCAGAAATTCATTCAGGCGAGCACCCAGGCAAAGGATCTTGGAATCAGCATACTCACACTATTCGCAACCCTGATCCCTCTCATCACTTTTGTATCCAATATGGCAACCCTTGCGGTTCTTGCAATGGGCGGGCATTTCGTAATACAAGGAAATATGTCGTTGGGAGATTTTGCCGCATTCAACTCCTATATTACTATGCTTATATTTCCAATTCTGATGATTGGTTTTATGAGCAACCTGATCGCTCAGGCTACCGCGTCCTACGAAAGGGTAAATAATGTTCTGACGGCTGAGGATACATCTGATAAAGGAAAGGTCACAAATGAAATTTCCGGAAATGTTGATGTTAAAGGAGTTTCTGTAATTTATAATGACAAACCCGCGCTTAAGAATGTCACATTATCCATTAAGGCGGGTAGCCAGGTAGCCATTATTGGTCCCACCGCCGCCGGCAAAACACAATTACTCTATCTTTTAACGGGATTAATAAAACCAACCTCAGGAAGTATTGAATTCGACGGACAGGATATTTCGCAGTTTGATAAAAGTTACTTTCATTCACGAATAGGATTTGTCTTTCAGGATAGTATCATGTTTAACATGAGTCTTAGAGAGAATATTAATTTCAGTGAAAATGTAAGTAAGGAAGCCCTTGAAAAAGCTATTGAGACGGCAGAGCTGGCAGATTTCATCGATACCTTACCGGATAAACTTGACACCATTGTATCGGAAAGAGGAACCAGTCTTTCGGGAGGCCAGAAACAAAGAATTATGCTTGCACGGGCACTGGCGCTGGACCCCAGGATATTGCTGCTTGACGATTTCACGGCACGGGTCGACAGGAAAACGGAAAAGAAAATTGTCTGTAACCTGATGAACAATTATCCGGATCTCACCCTGATTTCCGTAACCCAAAAAATTGCCCCTGTTAAAAACTATGACCAGATAATCCTTCTTATGGAAGGTGAGCTGGTTGCCCGGGGAAAACACAAAGATCTTCTCGAAAGCTCCCCGGAATATATACAGATTTATAATTCACAAAAAAGCACCAGCCATTATGAATTATAACCTGAATATACCCGCCGAAAAGAAGCAGGAGAAAAAATCCAGCTGGTCAGCCGTTAAAACCCTCGTCGGGAATATGGTTGAAGAAAAAAGAATACTTATCATCGCGTTTATTGCCATGATTATCACGGCGGTATTAAACCTGCTGGGTCCGATAATAATTGGCCGTACCGTCGATATTGATGTTCAGAAAGGGGATTATCATGGACTGCTTGTAAATTCCGCGATCCTTTTTTCCATGTACCTTATTGCCATGTTTGCCGGATATATTCAAACCAAGCTGATGGGCAGCGTTGGACAGAGAATGCTGTTCACCCTGAGGAATTCAGTTTTTGATAAACTCCAGGAGCTGCCGGTTGATTTCTTTAATCAGAACAAGGCAGGAGATTTGATTTCCCGCATTAACAACGATACTGAAAAAATTAATCAGTTCTTCTCACAGTCTCTGATGCAGTTTATCCGCTTTATACTTATTATGATCGGATCAGGAATTTTCCTGCTATCCATAAATTTCTGGCTGGGACTCGCTGCCCTCTCCCCCGCTATTTTTATTTTTCTTTTTACCCGCTTCGTATCACCCTGGGTAAAATCGAAGAACTCCATCAATATGAAAAGCACAGGCAGTCTGAGCTCAGAAGTGCAGGAAAGCCTGAATAATTTTAACGTGATAGTAGCCTTCAACCGCCGTGATTATTTCAGGAAACGATTCGAAACGGTAAACCAGGAAAATTACAGAACCTCAATCCTGGCCGGGGTAGCCAATAACGTTTTTATGCCGGTTTATACATTTCTGTCCAATATTGGTCAGATGATTGTGCTGTTTTTCGGTATCTACCTGATTTCAAAAGGACAATTCAGCATCGGACTGTTAATAAGTTTTCTCGCTTATATCAGCAGTTTTTACAATCCTTTGCGACAACTGGCCTCGCTCTGGTCAAGTTTCCAGACGGCACTTGCTGCCTGGGACAGAATATTGGTTATTCTGAATATGGAAAATAATATGAAGATTGCCGTTGAAAAGACGCCTGCTGAAGGTGATGCCCTGCTCGAATTTAAAAAAGTATCTTTCTCCTATCCAAATGGAAAAGAGGTCCTGCATAATATAAGTTTCAGGCTGGAAGCCGGAAAAACTTATGCATTCGTCGGTCCCACCGGAGGCGGGAAAACCACTACTGCAAACCTCATTGCCCGGCTTTATGATCCGACAAAAGGGACAGTATTATATAAAGGATTCGATATTAGAAGCTTTGACGACAGAGTAAGAACCAAAGGCATTGGATTCATTTTACAGGATCCGTTTCTCTTTACCGGAAGCGTAAAGGAGAATATCCTGTATGGGAATGAGGAATATAAAGATATCAGCAATGAGGAGCTCGAAAAGGTATTAAATAAATCAGGATTAAATTCCCTGATTAAGCGCTTTGATAAGGGATTGGAAACTCCGGTTCAGCTAAACGGAGATGGAATCAGCCTGGGTCAAAAACAGTTACTGGCGTTCATGCGTGCCGTTCTCCGCAACCCTGATATTCTGATACTTGATGAAGCAACAGCTAACATCGATACAGTAACAGAAAAGCAACTGGATCATATTCTTAAAAAACTTCCTTCCTCAACCACACTTGTAATAATAGCTCACAGGCTAAATACCATTGAAAATGCCGATGAAATATACTTTGTGAATACAGGTAAGGTTCAACGCGCCGGATCACTTAAGGATGCTATGGATTTACTGCTGGGTGAGAAAAACAACAGCTGAAAAGCCTTTTCAATCTTTTCTCTTTTTTTTCCGCCTCAACTCCCTCTCCAACCTTCCCTCTCACTCTCACTCTCATACTCACTCTCACTCTCCCAGCTGTTCTTGCTCCAAACTGTTAATAACTGAACTTGTAAATGAAGTCCGAAAAAAATAACTTGTAAATTAAACAGGTATACCTACGTCATATTTCACCTTTTTTGTAATGTTGAAGCTCATATATTTTCTTAGCATAATAGCAATTTTCGCATGCCAGGCATGCAATACTGATAAAGAATTGAAAGAAATCGAACTTACATCAAACTGGAGATTCCGTCAGGCTGGTGATTCAGTATGGCATAAGGCCAGTGTTCCCGGCTGCGTCCATACCGACTTACTGGAAAACAAGCTGATTCCGGACCCTTTTTATCGGAAGAATGAGCTTGAGGTAAAATGGGTGGAAGAAAAAGACTGGGAATATGAAACCAAATTCCACTTAGCTAGTGACATAGTGTCCTTTACTCATATAAACCTGCATTTTTCCGGACTTGATACCTATGCAGATGTATATCTGAATGACAGTCTGGTGCTGAAAGCTGATAATATGTTTATTGACTGGAATATCCCGGCTAAAAACTTCCTTCATAAAGGCGAAAATAAATTACGGGTATATTTTCATTCGGCTGTGAATACAGGGATGGAGAAATTAAGAAAGGTTCCATATACCCTTATGGCCACCAATGAAATTGCACCCGAGAATGAAAGATCCAATGTTTTCACCAGGAAAGCGCCTTTTCATTATGGCTGGGACTGGGGCCCAAGACTTGTTACCTGCGGCATCTGGAAGCCGGTTAAAATTGAAGCCTGGGATAATTTTAAAATAAACTCAATTTATATTAAGCCTGTCTCCATTGCAAAGGAACTGGCCACTTATGATGCCGTGGTAGAAGTGAATGCATCTGTTTCAGGCAAAATCAATTTTGATTTACTGCTGGACGGAGAAATCATTTCAAGCCTTTCCGAGGTCACTGTTAACCCGGGTATTACAGATATTCCTGTCAGTTTTTCCATTTCTAAGCCGGAATACTGGTGGACAAATGGACTTGGAGGACATAAATTATACAGGATTGAAATCCATATGAAAGAGGGATCAAGAATAACTGAGACGATGCAAACCCGACTTGGAGTAAGGACTCTTGAGCTGGTGCAGGAAAAAGATTCGCTTGGCTCAGGCTTTATGTTCAAACTTAATGGAGTGCCTGTTTTCATGAAAGGTGCAAATTACATTCCCTCCGATATTTTCCTGACACGAAACAGTTCTGCTAATTATAAGAGAGTTATAAAAGATGCAGTTGATGCCAATATGAATATGCTAAGGGTTTGGGGAGGGGGAATCTACGAAAGCGATGAATTTTATGATCTTCTGGATGAAAATGGAATCCTGGCGTGGAACGACTTTATGTTTGCCTGTAACCTTCAGCCGGATGACTCCCTGCATCTTGAAAATATTAAAAAGGAGGCTGAATACAATGTTAAGCGATTGAGAAACCACCCTTCAATAGCTCTCTGGTGCGGTAACAATGAAAACCTCACAGCATGGTACACCTGGGGATGGAAGGATAAGTACAGCCCTGAGATTTCCGATAAACTCTGGAAGGTATATGAAAAGATTTTTTATCAGATACTTCCGGATGCTGTTAAAAAATATCATCCCGGGATATCCTACTGGCCCTCCTCTCCCCAGTCGGCAGGGAATAAGATCGCCGACAGACTCTCTGGTGATGAACACGACTGGCTTGTATGGTTTGCCCAAAAACCCTTTTCCAGTTATTCTGAAAAAGTACCCAGGTTTGTGAGTGAATATGGACTGCAGTCCTTCCCTGATATGAAGACCATAAAGGCTTTTGCAGACGATAGTGACCTGTATTACAGGTCTCCGGTAATGGAGCATCGCCAGAGAAGCAACATGCCCTGGATATCTCCGGGTTTCAACGGTAATGAAATGATTAAGGAATATATTGGCCGTTACTATAAGCTTCCTGAGAATTTTGAATCTTTTGTTTACCTGAGCCAGCTTGTACAGGCCGAAGGAATTCGCTATGCTATTGAAAGTCACAGAAGAAATAAACCCTGGTGCATGGGATCGCTTTACTGGCAGATCAATGATTGCTGGCCAACCATGTCGTGGAGCAGCGTAGATTATTTCGGTCGGTGGAAGGCCCTGCATTATATGGTTAAAAAAGCTTTTGAACCAGTCAGTCCTTTAATTTACAGAAGTAATGGTAAAATAAATGTTTCCATAGTTAATGACCTTCTTCAGTCGAAAAATCTCAGCTTGCATGCAGACTTGTACGATTTTACAGGGAAACTATTGTGGGAAAAACAACTTGACATAAAATCCGAAGCCAATTCAAACATGCTCTATTTCAATATACCTGAAAATGAACTTCTTATAAGGGGTAATCCTGCTAACTGTGTTTTTTCCGTCAGTCTTTCAGAAGGTGAAAAAGAGATAGCAGGCAGGTTGTTTTATTTTAAAGATGTAAAGGATTTAAATCTTCAGAAAACAGGCATCAAAAAAACCATTTCACAAATAGACAAATCGACCTTTGAGATTCGGCTGGTCTCATCCTACCTGGTTAAAAACCTTGCTCTGGAAACAAAATCTGTTGACGGAAGCTTTTCGGATAATTACTTTGATATGATTCCGGGAAAGATTTATAAGATTATTTTTTGCGGGAATACCGATAATCCTGAGAGTGAAATTAGCTACATGTCAGTATATGACACATATTTAAAGTAAAATAAGAAGATCTTTAATTAACCGCATAAACAATCTCCATGCCTCTTAAAATGGCTTCTTCATTTACCTTTATAAGATGATGGTGTCGTTGCGGTAATGATTTTTTAATCCCCTTAACTACATTTTCCATTTTCACAACGGGTTTGATTTTCAGAAATCCGCCAAGCACAATCATATTAAATGTTCGTGTAGTGGCCATTCGGGTCGACTCTTCGGCTGCGTCCACCCGAAAGATCTTTATGTCTTTTCTCTCAGGATGGCGTGTAATTCCATTCCCGTCGTAAATAAGCAGACCTCCGGGTTTTACTTTGGGTTCAAACTTATCCATGGACTGCTGATTCAGGATAATAGCGGTATCGAATTTATCCAGTATGGGGGAACTTACTCTCTGATCGCTGATTATAACAGTTACGTTAGCGGTACCTCCACGCATTTCAGGTCCGTATGAAGGCATCCAGCTCACTTCCATATCCTGCATAATTCCGCTGTAGGCTAATATTTTACCCATAGACAGAACTCCTTGTCCTCCAAAGCCTGCAATGATAATTTCTTCATTCATCAGAATATGATTTTTCAGATTATTTTTTAATCAATTGACCATCAACTTTAATATCTCCAAGAGGATAATAGGGAATCATGTTTTCTTCCATCCATGTATTGGCGGCCACAGGGGTCATTTTCCATCCTGAGTTGCAGCTTGATACAATTTCAATAAAAGAAAGTCCTTTGTTGAGCTTCTGGTTTTCCATGGCTATCCGGATTGCTTTTTTAGCTCTCCGCACGTTTACCGGTTTATGAACCGACTGACGGGTAACATAATATGTTCCCGGAAGCTGTGCTACCAGATCGGTCATTTTAATTGGATTTCCCATGCTGGCAACATCCCTGCCAAAAGGTGAGGTGGAAGATTTCATGCCGGGTAAGGTGGTAGGTGCCATCTGTCCTCCTGTCATACCATAAATACCATTGTTTATAAAAATGATCATGATATTTTCGCCCCGGTTGCAGGCGTGAATAGTCTCTGCTGTCCCGATAGCGGCAAGATCACCATCGCCCTGATAGGTAAACACATATTTATCCGGCCAGCAGCGCTTAATACCCGTTGCAACGGCTGGTGCCCTGCCATGAGCTGCCTGGGCCATATCTATGTCCATAAAATCATAAGCAAGCACAGAACATCCAACGGGAGCCACTCCAATGGTCTCCGATTGAATTCCCATTTCTTCAATAACCTCCATGATGATCCTGTGGGCAGTACCGTGACTGCATCCCGGGCAATACGACAAAACATTGTCTGTCATCAGGGGAGTTTTACTGTAAACCAGATTTTCCGGTTTAATGATATCTTTCAGGTCCATGTTACTTTCCTTTAATTAAATTTTCGAGGGCTTCAAGCACCTCATCCGGTGCGGGAATAACTCCCCCGTAACGCCCATAATGAATAACTTTGGTTACTCCGTTAACGGCCAGACGGATATCTTCAACCATTTGTCCGGCGCTCATTTCCACCGACAAAAAACCTTTTACTCGCGGGGCATATTCCTGAATAATTTTTGTTGGAAAAGGGAAAAGGGTTATGGGTCGAAGAAGGCCTGCCTTAATACCTTTTTCACGGGCCAGATCAACAGCTTTCTGACTGATTCGTGCACTGGATCCGTAGGCTACAATGATGTATTCTGCATCTTCACATTGAATTTCTTCAAACCTGACTTCATTCTCCTCCATCATCCTGTACTTGGCCTGTAGTTTCAGATTATGCTTTTCCTGACGGTGAGAGTCGAGTTCAAGGGATGTGGCAATATTTCTTTCCCTGTCAGCTGGTTTACCAGTCAGAGTCCAGGCAGGATCATAGGTATTGACCCTGGGTTGCTGGGGAAAAAGCTCCACTTTTTCCATCATCTGGCCAATAACACCATCACTTAAAATAAGTACAGGGGTACGGTACTTGAAAGCCAGTTCAAAACCAAGCTTAACAAAATCAGACATTTCCTGAACTGATGCCGGAGCGAGTACGAGGAGACGGTAATCACCGTGTCCACCACCTTTTGTTGACTGAAAATAATCCGACTGTGCAGGCTGAATCGTTCCAAGTCCGGGACCCGCACGAACCACGTTTACAATAAGGCAGGGTAATTCAGCACCTGCAATGTATGATATACCTTCCTGCTTAAGGGATATACCCGGACTCGAAGAAGAAGTAAGCACCCGTTTGCCGGTTGAAGCTGCACCATAGACCATGTTGATGGCAGCAATTTCACTTTCTGCCTGCAACACAATCATGCCGGTTCTTTCAGGTGTATTCTGAGACATAAGATATTCGAGAACTTCCGATTGCGGAGTAATGGGATATCCGAAATAAGCATCTGCTCCCGCCCTGATGGCTGCTTCAGCAATGGCCTCATTACCCTTCATTAATTGCAAATCCTTCATTACAATATGATGTTAGTCTTATTTAACTTTTAGCTGGTATACGCTTATTACCCCGTCGGGGCAAACAACTGCACAATTTGAACATCCAATGCAGGCTTCGGGTATTTCCATATAAGCATAATGATATCCTTTACCATTAACTTCCCGTGTAAGGCGTATGACATTTGTGGGACAGTTTACAACGCAGACTTCACAACCCTTACATTTTTCCGTGTCAACAACAATTGCACCAATAGCTTTTGCCATTACAAACTGTATTAAATATGTGGAATAATTTTTTCTAAAAATACTAATTCTGTTTTGAAACCGTGCCCGGGCAGACAATGATAAATAACAGACTTTTTCAAAGCTTAAAAATTAATTATCGTAAGCATTGATATTATGAAAGTTACATTCTGTTTAGAAAGAGTCTAATTTACAAAATGACTTTCTTTAAAACGGTTCAATCTGGCTTCAAGTTCCGGAAACTGTTCTCTGGGCACGTGGGAAACACATGCGCGCAATCCTTCCGAACGTTCACTTCCGGTTATATCAAGGGAAATGGCGGAAATCCCATAGTAAAGCAATTCCTCAACCAGGTCAACTCCCGAAAACCCCGGGTATGAAATGGTAAAATAAAATCCATCAGCTATGGGTACATCCATATCGTAGTCGTACACAATCTGAAATCCATTTGAGGTAAAAAGATCCTTCATAATCTTCGCCTTTTCACCATACTCCCTCACTTCCTTAACAAAATTAAAATCTCCGTCATTTGCCGCCTTAAGCATGGCAGCAAGACCATATTGGGCAGAGTGCGATGTACCGGAAGACAGAGCATAAATTGCCCCGTAAATCATGGAATACCCAAAACGATCGGTAGCATAATATCGCTTTAAATCAGGATAGCGTCGGTTAAACAGGGTATCGGAAACAACCATCATACCTACCCTTTGACCTGCATAACTAAAGGCTTTACTGCTCGATATGAGCAGAATATAATTATCGGTGTATTTTGCAACAGTAGGCTGAAAGGGAGGTACACCGGGAATGGATTTATCAGTTCTGAAATCCATCCCAAAATACGCAAGGTCCTCAATAATGGTAACGTCATATTTCTTCGACATTTCTCCAATAATCCGCAGTTCTTCCTCCGTAAAATTAATCCAGGAGGGATTATTCGGATTGGAGTATAAGAGTGTGGATGTTTCACCATCGCGGAGATAAGATTCCAGTTTTTCCCTGAGTTTTTCTCCCCGGAAATTATAAACATCAAAGGATTTATATTCATGTCCAAGCACATGGCACTGCTGCTTCTGAACCGGAAAGCCCGGATCGATAAAAAGGGTGCCTTTCTTGTTGTGGTCGGTGCGGTTCGCAACCATGAAACATGCCATCGCCCCCATCATGGAACCAACTGTAGGAATGCAGGTTTCGGGCTTAACATCAATATCCAGAAATAACTTACAAAAACGGGATATCTCATATTTAAGGGGTTCTATCCCTTCAATCATAGGGTATTGCGATGCTACTCCCCTCTTTAATGCTTCTATTTCAGCATTCACTCCTATTTCTGAGGGTTTAAGTCCGGGAACGCCCATCTCCATGCGGACAAATTTAATTCCTGTTTTCTGCTCGATAAGGTTTACCACTCTTACCAGCTCACGAATAGATGCCTTTCCCACATGTTCTATGCCTACTTCTTTGATGATATTCTTTACAACCGAAGGGTCAATAATAGTCTTTTGCATATCGAATAAAATTAATACCCAATGTTAAAAGAATTTCAATGAAATAAATATGATATTAAAAAGCTTTAGTCAATTCCTTTTATGTTTTGCGGCAGTTAGGCCTTTGACTGGCTGGCTAGGGCAAGCAGAACACCAAGGGCAATGCCCAGTAAGGCAGCAAAAAGTATCTGGTATTCAGGGGGAAATAGGAAATTGATAGTCTGCATGGGAATCCAGAATAAGGGAATCGTCTTCTTGAAAATAAAATCCCATTGAAGCTTCCAGTCAATCGCAGGAAATATTTCGGCAAATTTAATGGGAGTGAAAAGTCCTTTCAGGGTTCCCCCGGTTGAACTGATATGGATATCAGTAATCTTATGAAATGTCATTAGCACCGGGGCATAAAACAGGTTAAGACTTGTTGAAATTGTAAAGGAAACCAGGAGTTTAGAGGGATTCAGAGGTCCCTTGATTATGCCTGTGGCGTTATCCATCCCCATATATTCGAGAAAGGCAGGAGCTCCTGCTCCGAAAATAATAAAGGCAATCTTTACCGACATTCCCAGGAATCCCCAGACAATGGCTCTTGGAATAATCCCAAATCCTTTCGCATTGTACCTTCCCGAACGGATGCGAAGGCCTATTGATTCACCCATGGTTGCCAGGATGGAGAATTTAATAAAACTCATCAGCATCCCGTGTGCGGCATTAAACTGCTTATAGAAGTTTAACAGGTCAGGAAAAAGGAAAAAAGGCAGAAAGAGGCAAAAGGCGGCAGATGCAAACAGTATATCTTTTGTTTTCATAGCAGGATTGAAAAATAATTCGCATTAAAGATATAGCTAGATGCGATTACTTTCTTGCAAATGAGCAGAGAGATATCAATATATTTTCATTACCGGTCGATCATCTTGGCTGAGCCCTCAGAGTATCGATCGCCACTGGATTTAATTTTTGAGGCTTCCGCTTCAATATCCTGCAATTCATCCTTACTGAATTCAACAGCGGTCGAGTCAATATTTTCAAGAAGTCGGTGGGTTTTCGTTGTTCCCGGAATGGGCACTATCCAGGGTTTTTGAGCCAGTAACCATGCCAGAGCTATTTGAGCAGGTGTGGCATTTTTACGTTCGGCAATCTTCCGTATAAAATCCACAAATACCAGGTTTTTTCTGATATTCTCAGCCGAAAGGCGGGGAACAGTGCTGCGAAAATCCTTGCTGTCGAATGTAGTATTTTCATTTATTTGTCCCGTGAGAAAACCTTTGCCCAGCGGACTAAATGGAACAAAGCCGATCCCCAATTCTTCCAGAGTTGGAATTATGGCTTCTTCAGGCTCTCTCCACCAAAGTGAATATTCACTTTGAAGAGCCGACACTGGCTGGACAGCATGAGCACGACGAATATTTTTGACTCCCGCTTCCGATAAACCAAAATACTTTACTTTTCCTTCCTTAATAAGATCACCCACAGTACCAGCAACATCTTCCATTGGAACTTCCGGATCCACACGGTGCTGATAAAAAAGGTCAATCACCTCCACCTGTAAGCGCTTAAGTGATGCCTCTGCAACACTCCGGATATTCTCTGGCCGGCTGTTTAATCCACCTCCTCCCCTGGTATTAAATCCAAATTTAGTCGCAATCTTCACCTTGGTTCTGAATGGCTTCAGGGCTTCCCCAACAAGCTCCTCATTGATAAATGGACCATAAACCTCAGCCGTATCAAAAAAAGTTATACCCTTTTCAATAGCCAGGTGGATGAGTTTAATCATTTCCTTTTTATCTTCAACAACACCATAGCCAAAACTCATTCCCATACATCCCAGACCGAGAGCAGAAACCTCAAGGCCCTGACTTCCCAATTTTCTTTTTTCCATAATTTTCTACTTATGTTCAGAAGCAATTTAAGTCTTTTTCAATTGCCGAAAAATTCATTCGATTTATATTTGAAACTGATCTCTCTCCTTAAAAAGAAAAAAAACGATAAACCAGGATTATACACAGGAATTATTTCTCAATCCTAATCCTTGCGTCCACTGCATAAAACTTATCGTCTTTGGCAATCAGGGGATTCATATCAATTTCCCTGATTTCAGGAGCAATTTCCAGCAGAGCAGATAGCTTAAGTAATATATCTATAAATTCTTCTTCATTAATACCTTTTTGTCCGCGGGCACCCTGAAAAATTTTATAGGATTTCAGGGATCTCAGCATATCTTTTGCCTCCGGCCGGGAAAGTGGTGCAAGACGGCAGGCAACATCCCTGATTAATTCCACATAAATCCCGCCCAGTCCGCAAAAAATCAAATGTCCGAATTTGGGTTCATAACTGGCACCTATAAATAATTCGGTTCCCGAAAGCATGGGTTGAATTAATACTCCCTGGTAATCTCTTATTTTCTGCATCCTGTTGAATTCCTGCAGAAGTTTTTCTTCGGAGTTAATATTCAGACTCACTCCACCCACATCCGATTTATGCAAGGGTCCAACCACCTTCATAACTAAGGGATAGCCTGTTTCTTCTGAGATCTTTTTCAAGGCGCCTATGTCCCTTGCAGTTCCTCCACCTGCTCCCTGAATCCCTGAAGCCTGGAAAAGGGATTTAATAATATTTTCCGGCAAATAGCCATCAGGAGAATGTCCGATTATAGTTCTTATTTCGCCGGAATTTATTGCTGCCGGTTTTTCTGTTCCGGCCGGTGTGTCAGTATTGTAAACCTTATTGAGTGCATTACCCAGCAGCACTTCATCGGGAAAGTTAATGCGACCTTTGGAAAGAAAATCAGCCACCTCACCGGCAGCAGTCGTGATCGAAGGAAGGACGGGGAAAATGGGTTTTCCGGAATGCTGCATTTTTTCGTCCAGCACTTCATAGGCATCATATACTTCTGAGAGTCCGGGTGTACCATAGATGACCACCATGCCTTCAATGGCATCAAATTTATTTTCGCAATAGTCAATAACGGTTCCAAGCTGTTCTGCAGTCCCGGTGGCCAGTATATCAATCGGGTTGGCAACGGATGAGCCGGGAAATAATTTCAGTAACAATTCTTCAGCCACCGGTCCTTCGAGTTTAGGAATCGTGAAACCTCCTGCCGACAGTACATCAGTGAGCATAACTGCCGGTCCCCCTGCATGGGTAATTATGGCCATACGTTTGCCCCTCATTACGGGATGCATAAATACCGAAGCTACTGTAGTAAGTTCCTCGCGTCCGTTGCAACGGACTATCCCTGCTTTTTTAAATAGTGCCTCAACTGCCATATCGGAACTGGCCATGGCTCCGGTGTGGGATGATGCAGCCCTGCTGCCGGCTTCGGAAGATCCTGCCTTTATGGCCGCAATACGGCAGCCTTTTTGAATGAGTGAGGAAGCATGTTTTAAGAGTTTTGCAGGATTCTGCAAATTCTCGATGTACAGCAATTTAATGCGGGAACTTGTTTTTATATCGAAACTGTTATCCAGATATTCAAGGATATCCTCCACTCCAAGAAGGCTGCTGTTTCCCACAGAAAAAACGGATGCAAATTTAAGCCCTTTCGGAATACCTGATTCCATAATAAACACAGCTGTAGCACCACTTCCACTTACAAAATCGCATCCATCCGGAGATAATTTTGGTATGGGTAAGGTGAACACTCCCTGGTAGTAAGGCGTCATAACACCAATGCAGTTGGGTCCAATTAAAGAGGCACCTGCACTGCTAATATACCGGCCGATTTCGTTTTCCAGTTTTTTCCCCTCTTCACTTTCTTCTCCAAAACCCGCTGAAATAATTATGAACGCCTTTGTCTGCTTTTTGTCGCAAAGGATTTTTACTGTTTCAAGACAAAGACCTGCAGGAATCGACATGATAGCCAGATCTGTCTCTGGAAGATCTTCTGCCGATTGATAGGATCGCAAGCCCTGTACTTCCACTTCTTTGGGGTTTACAACATAAAGCTGGCCCGAAAAACTGCCATCGAGAAGATTCTTTAAGAGTTTTCCACCCGGTTTGTGAATATTGTTTGATCCTCCAATAACCGCTATGGAACGGGGATTTATAAGCTGGTTCGTTACGATTCCTGTCATACTCCAAAATTTATTCAAATCTACAAAACCCTGACAATAATTCTTTCGGATATTTATCAATGCTGTCCTTAAGCATATTCGCTGTTATACAATTCCCTCTAAAATAAAGGAATAAAAAGACTTTTCAGAATCCTTCAACTCACAGGCTGAAATTTTGTTAAAACAAATTAATATCTTGCTGCAATAATATTTCCTTCAGGACCTTACATTTGCAGTTTAATCCATGAAAATAAAATGAAGAAAGGAATTATCATTTCCCTAATACTTGCCTGCGCAGTTGTAACAAAAGGATTCAGTCAGAACAATCATGAAAAATTTTTCAAAGATGTAATCCTTCATCTGGATACACTGAGTTTTTCCATGCAAAAAAACTCTATTCTTTCGGGCAATGAAAAAAAACTATATTTTGAATACAACAGTTCCAGCGAAGTATGCGAGGTTAATCTGTTATTATCGGAACCTTCAAAAAAAGGGATATTAAATTTATTGCCTTCCGGTGATTTCGACGTAATCGACTCCCTGCTGCGAACTGCCGAAGGTGAGTATCAGTTTAAGGTGCAGTTTCATGACCTGAGTAAGACTGAATTCCTGAAATTCAGATTTACCTGGAATACTTTGTCCGACAGCACCCAGATTCACGAAGTCAACCTTTTTCCTTTTACACAAAGCCATGTATATTTTTTCCCTTCCGGGGAAGAACTGTTTATCGGGGAAGAAAAGATCTTTGAGCTGGTAACAGATAATATCGACAATGTTAAAACCATTAATAACTGGCAGACCAACAATGATATAGACTACAGGGTATCATCACGTTTCGACCAGCTGAGACTCCATGTAATACCAAAGGCACTTGGACAGAAATCATTTAGCTTTCAGCTTGAAACTTTCCGGCCTTTTCTTGATTCCCTGGGAAAAATAAGTTACAAATTACCTGCTATTCAACAAACATTTTGGGTTAAGCAAAGCCGGCTAAGGTTTGTGAATATTGACCGTAACGATATTACCCTGGACGAAAACGGGAAGAAAGACGGAGTGGAGATTCAGCTTGATAATGCCCCGGGGCTTGAAATGCAAAAGACCTATAGAATAGAAAACCAGGAAGAGCCCGGAGGCGGTCTGATTGCGGAACTTTTTACCAAAAATCCACTTAGCAATAACCGGGTACTTTGCATTCTGCGTGTTTATAATTACCATCGCGAATCGGAAGGATACCTGTTTATCAAGGATGGGGACAGGGCAAAATACATTACCAATTTCAGCATTACGCCTAAAACTCAGATCTCCAAAATTTCCTTGCTTCACCAGGGAATGGATTGGTCATCAAATTTAAATGTTTACCCCGGTGAAACTGTAGATGTTAAAATTGAAGGGGAATCACTGAATAAGGCACATTTCCGCTTTGAGGATGCCGAAGATATTTCACCGGATACAACCCTCAGGAATGAAAATATTGCTAATTACAAATTAAAAATTCCAATATCGGTTAACAAAAGGTCACTTGGACTTTTCAATAACGGGAATCCAACAGGATATTCCCTAAATATTAAGGAATTCCAGGATCCTCGGGAGTTTGATTTCATTACTTTAAATTATGGAGCAGGGGATATGAATCTTGCGCAGATAAAAGGACTCATCATGTCGCCCAAAACTATCCGGGATATCGTCATTGACTTCGACCGTAATAAAATCGATACTCCGGAAAAATTGTTTGGTAAGCAATATCTGAAGATGTCGGTTAAAATTACAGGCAGGAATGCTGAACTTATTGAACTAAGGGATATTGATAACATTGTTGTGGTTCCGGGTGAGAAATCACCGAGGGCATCCTTTTATGACAGAAAGGATGAAACAACTACTGCCATCAGTCTGAATAAATACCTAAGGAAAAAGTCCTACGATCTGGAGGATTGGGCCAAGATAGAACTCAGTATTGAAGACAAGCAGGAAAAATACAGCAGTACTCCCTTTAAAAAAGAGCTTGAATTGTACGTTCAGAAACAAACAAAATTTGATATTGATGTTTCTTTCCCGGCGGGACTTTTAATTAACACATTCGATAAAAACAGCAGCGGAAGCCAGTACCAGAACTTTGGTGGAATATCTATGGCTATGATGGCCCAGTTCAGTTTTTACGACCAGGAGAGACCTGGTAAATACAAGCCTTATAAAATCGGTGCCGGATTCCTTGCACTGAATGCCTTCAACCTTAGCAGTGATCCGAATGTCTCCAGAGATATGGGTATTGTTGTTATCGGAAGTCTCTACCCTACCCGTAAGGATGTAAAACTAACCTTCCCTCTTCATATGGGAGGCGGCTATAAGCTGAATGAAGGAAAATGGTTTATTTTGATCGGACCGGGGATTAGTGTGAGGCTGTAGGGGCTCTAGGGGGCGTTAGGGACGTGAAGGACGTTACGGTCGTTACGTCGTTACGTACGTTACGAACGTTACGAACGTTACGGTCGTTACGGCTGAGACGATCGATATGCAGTAAAGTGTGAATGCCTTCCTATAAAAAAGACCTTCCCTATCCGGCTCTTCCATCATCCTAATATTCAACAATTTAAAATCATTCGCATGCCAAAAAACATATTTTTTTCAAAAAAGATTTGGAAATTCGGATTAATCCCTCTTAATTTGCCCTTGTAAATCACCCCCCTTAATTGGGCAGGTTTATAAAGAAGAGGCGAGAGAACAGGCTCTATGACCCTCTGGCAACCTATCGGACACGAAAAGGTGCCAATTCCTGGTTCCGCCCTGGCGGAATAACTATAAATCAAATGCCATGAAAAAAATCCAGAAAATTGCCCCATCGGGGAATTTGAA
>JACJXF010000012.1 GCA_020636775.1 Bacteroidales bacterium | reverse complement strand
TAAGTATATCGGCAGGTTTGAGAATTTTATTAACCGCCGGAAATTCCTTGCCGGTATTTTCCCGTATGATACTTCTCTCTTCCTCCCTTAATGGATATCCAATGATTACTTTTAACATAAACCTGTCGACCTGCGCCTCAGGAAGCGGATATGTCCCTTCCTGTTCAATAGGGTTCTGGGTTGCCAGCACAAGAAACGGGCTTTCGAGAGGGAATGAATGTTCCCCAATGGTTACCTGCTTTTCCTGCATAGCCTCAAGCAAAGCACTTTGCACTTTTGCCGGAGAACGGTTAATTTCATCAGCCAGAATAAAATTGGCAAAAACCGGACCCTTTTTAACAATGAATTCTTCCTTTTTCTGACTGTAAATCATTGTTCCGGTTAAATCGGCCGGAAGGAGATCCGGCGTAAACTGAATTCTGCTGAAACGTGCATCGATGGTATCCGCAAGGGTTTTTACCGCGAGTGTCTTTGCAAGTCCGGGTACTCCTTCAAGTAAAATGTGCCCGTCTGAAAGCAAGCCAATAAGCAGGCCCTCCATCAGATGCTTCTGCCCGATAATTACTTTTTGCATCTCAAGTGTAATCAGGTCAACAAATTCACTCTCTTTCCTGATTTTCTCGTTCAGTTCCTTAATATTTACAGTTTCGTTCATGATTAAAGATTTATAAGGTCAAAAATTTCGTCACAAAATTGACTAAAAATTGAAAGCTATCAAAATTTTATCCCTTATAGAACACTTGATTTTAGCGAAATATACAGGTTTTTTAGTTAAAAAATGTTAAGACTAAGCGATTATTAATTATTAATTTTCGAATCACCTTTTATGAAGAATGTCTGGAAGAGGAAAATATTAGTATTGACCTACATTATTATTAAAAACAGTGTTATTCATTCGAATTTTCATAATTAATATTTTTTTGGTTAGTGAACTTGTATTAGGCTGATATAATCCGTATTTTATTGCCGGAAATTTTTTGTCTTCCAATATCAAGAATTCTTCAAATTAACAACTGAAATATTGAACAAATGAAAATTTTTACAAAATTCACGTCCCTTAAGAAAACCAAAATTGTTTTTTTCTTTCTCGGAATATCTTCACTTGTGTGGTTTCTGGTACGTGTTATTCCAAAGCCAAGCAGGGCAACTTATCCCTGCATGAGAGCTACTGCTCCTGTTATGTCGGCGTTCATTGTTTATCTGATAGGACTCCTATCGACGGTTTATATTTTTAAAAAAGAAAACCGGAGTCTTCTTCATTCAAGATTTACCATTGCAGCCTTACTGGTTGCTGTTACCCTGTTTTCATTCAGCAGCAATAAGGAAACCGCTCAGATGAACCTGGTTGACGCCAGTTATTTTCAGGCAAATGCACCTATTGGTGAAGCAAAGGGTATTTTCCCGGGCCGTGTAGTCTGGGTATATAACCAGGATGTAACTAACGCAAGTATGCCGGCTCCATCCGATAATAACTGGAATGATTACTGGGCTCTTGATAAGAACTGTAACCAGGAAATCCTTGATTCCATGCTAACCTCCGGAATTCGCCGTGTTGGTGGCCGGGCTGATATTAAAGAAGCCTGGGATAATATCTTTAAATATTTTAATAATAATCATGGAAGAGGCAATGTAGGCTATACCCCGGGGGAGAAGTTCGCAATAAAGATTAATCTTACTAACTCCTGCTGCAATACCGCCGGTCCTACCCGCATGGATGCCACACCTCAGATGCTTATCGCTATCCTTCATCAGCTTGTTGATGTTTTGGGAGTTCCCCAATCCGATATATGGTTGGGCGATAATTACCGTAAATTCAGAGACGAATACTATAATAAATGCCACGCTGTTTATCCCAATGTTCATTATGTTGATGGAAATGGCGGAAGTGGAAGGGAAAAGACTGTCCCCTCCTCCACTCAGCTTATGCAATTCTCTGATGGAATCAGTACAGCATCTCTTCCACGGCATTATGTGAATGCCACCTATTTTATTAATATTCCCTGTCTGAAAACTCACGATTCGGCCGGAATAACTCTGGCTGCTAAAAACCATCAGGGCTCCATTTTAAGTGACAAACCTGAGAACGGAAATACTCCTGAAACACAATCTGCATATTACATGCATCCCTATTATCCCGACCGCGTTGGGGATATGCATACCTACAGGCATCTGGTAGACTATATCGGTCATAAAGAACTGGGTGGAAAAACGCTTATTTATATTATTGATGGTATATGGGCAGGCAGAAGCTGGGAAGGTTATCTGGAAAAATGGCAGATGGCACCTTTTAATGGTGATTATCCTTCTTCCCTATTCCTGTCACAGGACCCACTTGCCATTGAATCAGTATGTTATGATTTTCTTCTTACTGAATATGCATCCAAACCAACGAATCAGAAATACCCTTACATGGCAGGTGTTGACGATTATCTGCAACAGGCTGCCGATCCGGCTAACTGGCCAAGCGGAATAAAGTACGATCCCGAAGGTGACGGAACCTTTATGACAAGTCAGGGCGTGTACGAGCACTGGAATAATGCGACAGATATGCAATACAGCCGTGACCTTGGAACAGGAAATGGTATAGAGTTTACTAAATACACTGCTCTGGCAACAGATAATTATACTGATGAAGCAGGCTCAACCCTTTCTGTAAAAAACAATTCTTTCAGGGGAAAAATTTACCCCAATCCTTTTTCTGAATCACTGAAAATTGAAACAGGGGGAATTAATGAAACCTACCTGAGTATTTATAATATTCAGGGGAAAGAAGTTTACAGAAGCAGCTTCAGCGGATCAACTTCATGGAATGCTTCCGATGTGAACGGGGCCAGGGTCAGCAAAGGAAACTATCTGATAAGGATTACAGATAAGAGCTCCGGAAAAGTCATTGGATCTGAAAAAGTTGTTTATAAGTAAATGCTGAAATGAATTGAATCTCTGTCTGCAGAAACCAGATGAGCATAGCAATAGATTCAATTTGTGATATAATTTAAATTATAGTGCAGGTCGCTGGGTAATTGACTTAATTTGTCAATACTGCGACCTGTATTTCCTTAAAAATTGTGTATGAAAATTAAACCAATTATAAGAAGCTTTTTAGCTGCTGTCAGCTTCATTTTAATCATCATATCCTGTAAAAAGGAGGAAGAGAAAGTCCTCTTTACGCTGCCTTCCAATCAGATAAATAAAATAGTAATTGATAAATATAACCATTTATGGATTGCAACTGATAAGGGCATTGTATGCTTTGCCGGGAATAAATGGAACCCCTGTCCTGATCTTCCGGTTCCTGACAAATCAGCTGTATCTGATGCATTGATTTCCAGTAATGAAAGTGATACAATCTGGCTGGGATCAATGACAGGCCTGAATTTCTTCCACTTCAATTCCTCTGAGGTCCTTAATTTTGGACAGTTTTCGAAAGATAATTCAGGAATATTGTCTGATGAAGTATTATGCTTGTCAAGCGATAAATATAATACCAGGTATATTGGCACGAGTGAAGGATTATCAATTTTTAATAATAGCGAATGGACGGATTGGTATGGCCGTGTAGGGGAAGAAATACTCCAGGAATACCGGATCAGTTCTGTTGCCTGCTCTGCCGATGGCTACACCTATGCAACTACATATGGCGGTGGTATTTCAAGATTTAAATATACCGATGCAGTTTCAGGAGCAACAACCTACGATACTGTATGGGCCGGGCTCAGAACCAATTATATAAATACCGTAATAATTTCTGATGATACCTGTCAGTGGTACGGCACAACCAAAGGAGCAGCCTATCATACCAGTCCATTTACAAGACTGAACTGGACCTTTTATTCGATGGAAGATGGTCTTATTTCCGATACAGTACTCTCTATCGCAAAGGATATTTCGGGGGATATTTGGTTTGGAACAACCAATGGTGTAAGTAAACTACATGATTCAACTTTCAGCAGCTTCACCCCTGCTGATGGTCTTGCCGGGAACAGAGTTAATACCATTGCGGCAGCTAAAGATGGCACCATCTGGTTTGGTACAAATGCTGGACTCTCAAAACTTAAAAATGGTGTATGGACAAGCTATAAGGCCAGGTAAATAATTTTAAACATTGGTATTTCAGCTTTGGTAATTAACTCCTCTCATATCTTTTGAATATCTTTATATCAAATAATACTCATTTAATTGAAGCGCTTCTTCATTTCTTTATCTTTTAAAGGAAGTAATTTCCAGGGATGGCAAATGCAACCGGGGAAGTCCACCGTGCAGGGGGAGCTTGATAAAGCCCTGGAGATTCTGCTTGGTGAAAAAACAGGTCTTACCGGTGCAGGCAGGACCGACAGCGGAGTTCATGCCATTAATTACATTGCCCATTTTGATTCCAATAAGCTTGAAAACAAGAATATTCCAGGCCTAATCTTTAGGTTAAATCGTATTATTCCTCATGATATAACAATTCATCATATTGAAGCAGTGAAGGAAACTTCACATGCACGTTTTGATGCCATATCGAGGACTTATCATTACCTGGTTTCTCTTTCAAAGAATCCTTTCCTGCAGGATTACAGCCTGTACCTCCCCAAAAAGCCCGATCTAGAAGCCATGAATAAGACATGTAAAATTCTCCTGGAATACAAAGACTTTGAAAGCTTTAGCAAACTCCACGGGAATAATAAGACATTTATTTGCGATCTTCAGTTTGCTGAATGGAAGCAGATAAATTCGGAATTACTTGTCTTTCGCATTACTTCCGACCGTTTTCTAAGGAATATGGTAAGGGCTATTGCAGGCACTCTTTTGAATATTGGTGCAGGAAAGCTTCCTCCCCAAGCAATCCGTGAAATAATTGAGAAAAAGGACCGAGGCGCTGCAGGTCACTCAGTTAAAGCAAAAGGGTTATTTCTAACTGATATTAAATACCGGGACATTCATATTCCAAAATCGGGTAGCAGCCTCCTGAGTGCAGACTATTTTATTTAGGGATTCTGTCTCTGAAGGAGAAAACTGAACGAAAAACCTCTCTCCCACGACTTTCATTAATTGCCGAAATAAATAATTCATTTTCACTTTCCCATCTTGTTCTGAACAGTATTAGGTTTCCGGGAAGGCATTCACTGAGGTAATTTATTGTAAGTGTCTGTATTTCTTTCCTGTCCCAAAATTCAATCGGGATCAGGTCAGTGCAGTATTCGATATACTTTGCATTATTAACGTGCTGGTATATATCAATATCAGAAATATTGGCGGTTCTTCTTTCCTCAGCTCCGTCAGGTGCGAAGGATGGTATTCTTTCAGGTTTACCACTTCCTGAGCCATGCATTCGGGGCGGTATTTTTTGATATTCTGCTGTTATGCGGTTTGGGCGGTGATTGTCGGCATTTATAAGAAGCCAGCTTGTACTTCCTGCAATAATTTGAATGCCTCCGTCATCGATTAATTCAAAGTCACGATAGGCAAAAGGATCTGCATATTCGTTTCCCCAGGTGTTCATTGTTAGATTGTCTCCCCATACCGGATATGACTTAATCGCAATTTTGAGTCCGGACAAAATCCACATTTTACCAATTTCCAAAAGATCCCTATAACCGATACCACAGGCATTGGAGTGAAGCCATGCACTTTCCTGAAGAAAAGCAGCAATTACATTCACCCTAAGTTTTCCAAAGCGATCGGAATGATAGGAATGAACTCTGTAAGAATCGGTCCATGTTACGGGGGAAGACTCAGGGTATTTCATAATATTTTCTTTCAGGAATTCCAGATTTCCCAGGACTTTAAAGCCTGGTATTCCAACATTTTGAGACCATTGGATATGGTCGCTCCTCTTTCCTTTCCCTTTTTAAGAAAAAGACTGAGAGAGGGGTTATAAATTAAATCGAACAGGATATGATCCGGATGCAGCAAATGGTATGGGATATCCGGGCATTGATCAGTATCAGGAAAAGTTCCAAGGGGAGTAGTATTAACAATCAACTGACATTTATCCATAATTTTATCACTAAGATCTTCATAGCTATAGGCTTGCCGGGAGCGGGTACTGACAAAATCAAAATTTATTCCGAGGGATTTTAAAACATATGCCACAGCTTTTGAGGCTCCTCCGGTTCCAAGAATCAATGCCCTGGTGAGGGATCTGCCTTGTGGAATAGTTTCTTCAAGCGATTTTCTGAATCCGTAAACGTCAGTATTGTATCCCTTTAAAATGATTTTATCATGGCTGCGAATACATTTAATGGTGTTTACAGCTAAAATTTCAGAAGCTACAGTATCCAGTTCATCCAGGAAGGGAATAATTTTTTCTTTGTAAGGTATGGTGACATTGAGTCCCTGGAGTTCCTGATGATTTTTTATTAATCCGGGGAATTCCTGAATATCCCTGAGTGGAAAATTAAGATACTCCTGTGAGATATTCTCTTTTTCAAACTTCTCTGTAAAGAAACTCCTTGAAAAGGAATGAGAAAGAGGATATCCGATTAAACCATACATAGATTTATTGTTTCAGCCTAGAGTTTCTTGTCCTGGAATTCCTGGGGAAGGAAATCAAATAAGGTATCTCCGCGTAATCCAAGTCTCAGGGCTTCCAGCGACACCACTTCATAAGGAGCAATGTTTCCGAGATTTACATCAGCACCAAGAAGTTTGATAAACCATACCTGCTGTGCCTTGTTCGGTGCTTCCCAGAGTACCTTATCCACCGATACATGTTCAACGATGTCGTCAATGAGAAAAGTATTGGCAGATCCGTCGGAGTTATAAATACCTATTGTTCCGCTTTCCCTCGCCTCGGCAATAACTTTCCATGCACCAGCTTCCAGTTCGGCTTTCATAAAGTTTACCCATTCGTCGGGTGGAATCTCCACATCTTTTACCTTTGAACCAACTTCAGAGAGAACTGTAAAATCTTTGCTTAAACGATGGATATATTCCAGTTTCTCATCATGATCCAAGAGAATGGATCCGTCTGAAACTTCGACATACTCAAGGCCAGAGTCAGAAATATATTTTCTGAATTCATCGTACATATCGCGAACAATGAAGAGCTCAAAAAGCGTTCCGCCGAAATAGGGAGCGATTCCTGCTTTTTTGTATAGTTTGACTTTCTCCTTAAGTTGGGAATTAAGGAGTGATGTGCCAAATCCAAATTTAACCAGATCGGTAAACTCAGAACTGCTCTGAACGAAACTTTCAGCTTCAATCAGGCTAAGGCCTTTATCCATCATCATAGTTACACCAGATTCCCGTTTCTTTTTTGAGCGATCGGGAAGGTAGGGCAGTTTAATATTCATAGGGCAGTTTTAGTTGAGCTTATTCAGCAATTTGAGAATCTTCTTTTCTTTCAAACCTTCGGGGTACAATTTAAAAAATTCATCTGCAACTTTAAGACTTTTTTGAACCGCTTTTTTAAGAGATTCCAGGCCGGCAGAACTTTTCGACAATTTGAAATAACAGGCAGCCTGGAGAGAAAGCAGGTCAGCATCTTCAGGATTTAATTCAATTCCTTCTATCAGGGTTTCCAGTGCAGTGGTATATTCCTTATGTATGAAGTAGATTTTCGATAAATTAAACCAGGCTTGTTCATCCTTATTATCAAGCAGAATGGTTTGTTTATAGCATTTAACTGCTTCCGGCACCGCATGTGTGTTTTCATAGCATTCGCCAAGATGGAACCAGTAGTCTGAATTTTCCTTATCCAATTCAATTGCCTTGAGCAAATAGGCAATTGCATCATTAAATTTTTCCATGGAAAGATAAGCCAGACCGGCTCCAAACCAGCCTTCAGAGAAGGAATTATCTATTTCAATAACTCTTTTATAGGTCTTTAAAGCCATTTCGTGGGCCTCAATCTGATCATAACACTCTCCAAGGTAGCACCAGCCCTGAATATGGTCATCTTCGAGACTTAGGAAGTCTTGGTACACTGCAATTGCATTCTGGAAATCAGAATCATTTGCATAAATATTGGCTTTATTGAAATAGGCTGAGGCGTAGGTCGGATTAACCGCGATAGCATAATCGTAAGCTTCCAGGGCTTTCTGAGGCTGATTTATTTTGTAATAGACTACACCCAGGTTGTACCAGACGTTATCCGAATAGGGATCTTCATCGAGATACAGATTATAAAATTCAATACTGGTAGCATATTCGTGGAGTCGCTCGTAATAAAAACCCAGGTCGTACAGAATGGTAAGATTATCCGGTTCCAGTTCGAAAGCGATTCTAAGGTATTTTATGGCCAGCTTAAATTTTCTTGCATTTTCAAAGGCCATGGAGATATTTATAAGAATCTCAACTTTGTCCTCTTCAGTTTTACTTAATGCAATATCAAACTGTTTTTCCGCATCACTTATTTTGCCAAGCTGTGCAAGGGCAGTTCCTCTCAGGAGGTATATATCGGGATTTTCCAAATCCCATTCAGGTATCTCCTTGAGTTTATCAATCGCCTGAGCCGGTTGATTGGTCTCAAGGTAAATCTGAATAACCTTGATTACAATCTCTGTTGAGGCTGGATGCTGTCGTTGTGCAATTTCAGCAGCTTCATAGGCTTTTTTAAAGTTGCGTATATCCAGAAAATAATCAATTATAAGCTCAAATTCTTCCACATCAAAAAAGTAGGAAGATTTTCTCTCCACCATATCCTCGTAACGTTCCAGTACCTGGCGAAATTCATCTTCTTCCTGCATATGCTCTCTGAATCTATCCATAGATGGAAATTTGCCTCAAAAGTAGAAATATTTTGTCATCATCCATGCTTATCGATGCGAAAGAAATAAACATCTGTTGATAATTTATAAAGAGAACAAATGAAGCCTGAACATAATTATCTGAACTAATACTACTTAAGCGATTTGACAGATTTCAACTTGAGTTTATACCCCCAATTTTAAGTCCACGGATTCTCTGCCTTTTCAATGCTAAAATGATGTTGGTTCTTGAACCAATTTTCTTTATTTTTGCAGGCATTAAAATCAGAATCGCATGTTTGAAAATTTATCCGAACGACTGGAAAAATCATTCCAGATTCTCAAGGGACAGGGAAGAATTACCGATATAAATATTGCTGAAACGCTTAAGGATGTGAGACGAGCGCTTCTCGATGCCGATGTCAATTATAAGATTGCGAAGACTTTTACCGATACGGTGAAGGAAAAAGCACTTGGTCAGAATGTGCTCACTGCCATCAAGCCATCCCAGATGATGATTAAAATAGTTCACGATGAACTCGCTGAATTAATGGGAGGTAAAGGCGCTGAAATTAACATTAAGGGAAATCCTGCGGTTATTCTGATTGCAGGTCTTCAGGGATCCGGTAAAACTACATTTTCAGGAAAGCTTGCCAGGTTCCTTAAAACAAAAAAAGCTAAGAATCCTTTGCTGGTTGCAGGCGACGTGTACAGACCTGCTGCCATTGAACAGCTCAAGGTACTTGGTCAACAGATCGATATACCGGTTTATACAGAGGAAGGAAATACTGATCCTGTAAAAATTGCAAAGGCGGCTATTAAGCATGCTAAGGCAAACGGAAATAATCTTGTGATTATTGATACCGCAGGCCGGCTGGCAGTTGACCAGGAGATGATGAATGAGATTGCTGCCATTAAGCAGGCTGTTCAGCCCGATGAAATACTGTTTGTTGTGGATGCCATGACAGGACAGGATGCGGTGAATACGGCAAAGGAATTTAACGACAGGCTTAATTTTGATGGAGTTGTCCTCACCAAACTCGATGGAGATACCCGTGGTGGAGCAGCTTTATCAATACGTGCTGTAGTAAACAAACCTATCAAATTTGTAGGTACCGGCGAGAAAATGGATGCTCTTGATATTTTTTATCCTGAGCGTATGGCCGACAGGATTTTGGGGATGGGAGACATTGTTTCACTGGTGGAAAAAGCACAGGAACAGTTCGATACAGAGCAGGCCAGACAACTTCAGAAGAAGATAGCTAAAAACCAGTTCGGATTTGACGATTTCCTAAGTCAGATCAACCAGATCAAAAAGATGGGAAATATCAAGGATCTGGCCAGTATGATTCCAGGAGTTGGCAAAGCACTCAAGAACGTTGATATTGATGATGATGCTTTTAAAGGTATTGAAGCGATCATTCAGTCGATGACTCCCCGCGAGCGAAATGAGCCTGAAATTTTAAACGGCACCCGCAAGAAAAGAATAGCTGAAGGAAGTGGAACAACCATTCAGGAGGTTAACCGCCTGATAAAGCAGTTTGAAGAAACGCGTAAAATGATGAAGATGATGAGCGGAGGCAAGAATATGGCCCGTATGATGCGTAATCCAATGATGAGACGTTAAATTTAAAAGTTTAAAAAATGCAAATTATCGACGGGAAGCAAACCGCAGCCGACATCAAGCTTGAAATAGCTGCCATGGTTAAAAAGATGGTTGATGAGGGTTGTAAAAGGCCGCATCTTGCTGCCATACTCGTTGGACATGACGGAGGAAGTGAGACATATGTGGCAAATAAGGTGAAAGACTGCGCTGCAGTAGGTTTTGAATCCACACTGATACGTTTCGAAGATAATGTTACGGAGAAAGAACTTCTTGCAAAGGTTCAGGAACTTAATACCAATCCTGATATTGATGGATTTATCGTGCAACTTCCTCTCCCCTCTCATATAAATGAAAGTAAAGTTATTGAAGCTGTTTCCCCCGAAAAAGACGTTGATGGTTTTCACCCGGTAAATCTTGGAAGAATGGTATTGGGCATGCCCGCCTTTGTTTCTGCCACCCCGGCCGGAATTATTGAATTGCTCGATCGCTACAAAATCGAAACATCAGGAAAGCATTGCGTGGTAATTGGAAGAAGTAATATTGTTGGCAGACCCATAAGTATTTTATTGTCCCAAAAAGCAAGTCCTGGTAACTGCACTGTAACCGTATGCCATAGCAGGACTCCGGATATCGGTAAAATTACAAGTCAGGCAGATATTCTCATCGCCGCTATCGGCAGTCCTGGCTTTGTTAAAGCGGATATGGTGAAAGAGGGTGCAGTTGTAATCGATGTGGGTACAACCCGTCTGCCTTCTGCATTGACAAAATCAGGATTCAAACTCCACGGAGACGTGCTCTACGATGAGGTAGCTCCCAAATGCAGCTATATCACTCCTGTTCCCGGAGGTGTGGGTCCAATGACTATTGTCTCATTACTGAAAAACACTTTGCTGGCAGGAAGAAAAGAAATTTATTAGTATTAAGCTTTTCTTAACCCAATTCCCCTTTTAACAAATGCTTACATTCTTTCAGGCACCTCAATACCCAGAAGGTACATACCATTTTTTATAAGTTCTCCGCAAATTTTCGAAATACCCAGTCGCGTTTCCATTACAGTAGCATCCTCGGCGGTCAGTATAGGGTTTTCATGATAAAACTGGTTGTATTCCTTGGCCAGTTCAAACAGGTAATTTGCTATCAGTGCAGGGCTTAATGTATCACCGGCACTGCTTACCACCTCAGGAAACTCATGAACCAGTCTGAGCAGGCTTATTTCTTTTTCATTTAAATCTCCTGAGTATTCAGCAGAGTCGGCCTTTTCCCCTGCCTTGCGCAAGAGAGATTGAATGCGCGCATAGGTATATTGAATAAATGGCCCGGTATTTCCGTTAAAATCAATTGACTCTTTGGGATCGAACATCATATTCTTTTTGGGATCAACCTTAAGAATAAAATACTTCAGGGCTCCAAGGCCAATCTGACAGTAAATATTTTCTTTTTCAGTATCAGAATATTCGGAGAGTTTTCCCAGTTCTTCCGACATCTGTCGGGCAGTCAGTATCATACCTTCAACCAGATCATCAGCATCAACCACAGTTCCCTCTCTGGATTTCATTTTTCCTTCAGGAAGTTCCACCATCCCGTATGAGAGGTGAAAAATTTTATCGTACCACTCATATCCCAGTTTTTTAAGCACAAGGCTAAGTACCTGGAAATGATAATTCTGTTCATTTCCAACTACATAAATATGCTTATTAATGGAATATTGCTCAAAACGCTGTTGTGCTGTTCCGATGTCCTGCGTCATATAAACGGTAGTACCATCAGATCGCAGAAGGAGTTTCTGATCCATACCTTCAGCGGTAAGGTCAACCCATACCGATCCATCATCTCTCCGTGAAAGAACTCCCTTTTCCAGACCCTCAAGAACGATGGCTTTTCCAAGGCTATATGTGTCGGATTCGTAGTAAATCCTGTCGAATTCAACACCCAGTTTTTTATAGGTTTCATCGAATCCTTCATAAACCCATCCATTCATCATTTTCCAAAGAGCAATGGTTTCAGGATCGCCAGCCTCCCATTTGCGGAGCATTTCTCTGGCTTCATTCATCAGCGCAGATTTTTTTTCGGCTTCTTCCTGCGTCATTCCTTCTTTGAGGAGAGCGGTTACCTCCCTCTTGTATTCCTGATCAAATTTTACATAATATTTTCCAACCAGGTGGTCCCCTTTAATTGTTTCGGGGGAAGCGGGATTTTCTCCATTTCCAAACTTCTGGTATGCCAGCATGGATTTACAAATATGTATTCCCCTGTCATTTACCAGATTAACTTTGACAACTGAATTCCCGTTGGCTTCCAGAATTCTTGAAATTGAAAATCCAAGCAGATTATTACGGATATGCCCCAGATGCAGAGGTTTATTGGTATTGGGAGAAGAGTATTCAACCATTACTTTGTCTGTCCTTTCCCCCGGACTGGTTAAGCCATAATTTTTTTGTCCGTTTGCATACCCAAGAAAATCGAGCCAGTATGATGAACTTATTTCAAGGTTTAAGAAGCCCTTGATTACGTTATATCCCGATACTTCCTTCATATGAAGCTGTAAATACTGTCCTAATTCGTTGGCAGATTGTTCCGGATTTTTTGAAGTAATCCGAAGCAGAGGAAACACAACCAGAGTAAAATCGCCCTTGAATTCTTTTTTAGTTTTTTGAAGCTGTAATAAGTTAGCATCTGCAGTTTTTCCATATAGATCCTGCAGGGCGTTGTGCAAACAACTTAATATTTTTTCTTCTATACCACCCGTAATTGCCATGTATGAATTTTAATTTCGTGCAAAGATAACTATCGCTTTATAATTGAATGGTAATAAGACAAAAAAAAGTGTCATCATTCACATGATGACACTTCAACTAACTAACCCTAAAACTATCTATGAAATAAAACTACTAAAACTATTTTCCAGGTGATCAATTCTAATTACAGGTTTTCAAATTACGTGCCAGAATTAAAACTGAATTCGGAATAATATACGTGGATTGGGAAAAAATGTTGTGGGAATTTTATAAATTAACATTTTTTAAGGTTTAGAACCTGACAGGTATTAAAAATGAAAAAACTTCACATAATCGCCTTCAACAACCCATATCCCCCAAATTACGGAGGGGTAATAGACATCTTTTATAAAATTAAGGCATTGAAAGAACAGCAGGTGGCTATTTTCCTGCACGTCTTTCAATATAACCGTGAACCTTCCCAGGAACTGGAGCAGTTATGTGAAAAGGTATATTATTATCCCAGAAAAACAGGATTCTTGTTCCAGTTCTCATGGCGACCCTATATTGTTGAATCACGCAGATCGCAGGATTTGATATCAAATCTTTGCAAAGATGATAATCCAATTCTTTTTGAAGGACTTCATTGTTGTTATTATCTGGATGATCTTAAGCTTAAAGACAGAATTAAAATGGTAAGAATGCATAATATTGAACATGAGTATTATGCATTTCTAAGAAAATCAAGCCATAACTTTCTAAAAAGTTTATATTACCGTTTGGAAAGCATTAGGCTGCGGTATTATGAAAAGATAATCACCCAAGCTTCTGTAATATTTGGAATCTCAGAAAGTGACACCGGTTATTTCAGCAAGAAATACGGCCATTCTGTTTTTCTGGGAGCCTTCCATGCAAATAATAAAGTGAAATCTCTTCCGGGAAGAGGCGAATATATACTTATGCACGGAAATTTAGAGGTGGAGGAAAATGAATCCGCTGTATTGCACTGCCTGGATACCATATTTTCAAAAATTGATTTTCCGGTGGTTATTGCCGGGAAAAACCCAACTTCCTTACTGCGTGAAAAAATTTCCTCCCTTAATAATTGCAGACTTGTGGAGAACCCTGATTCAGAGGAAATGGAAAGGCTTCAGCTACAGGCACATATTCATTTATGCTATACCTTTCAGGCCAGCGGACTAAAGCTTAAGCTTTTAAATTCCCTGTTTATGGGCCGGTTTGTGGTGGCTAATCCTTTAATGGTTAAAGGAAGCGGACTGGCAGAATTATGTGAGATTTCCCAAAGCGATCAGGAAATGACAGATTCAATAAAAAAACTTTTTAATAAAGATTTCAAACCCGATTCAATACAGCTAAGAGAGAATGGGTTGCAATCCTATGCAAACAAATTAAATGCTCAAAAAATCCTGAATTACCTGTAACGGTAAAGGAGTCGGTTCTGACACCTTAATCGTGATCGGAATTATCCCTGATAAGTATGGCAAAAAGAAATACAATAACTGCCGAAGCTGCAACAATAACCAACATGGAGGAGAACATTTTTGTGAGCAGGTTTTGTAAATCAATAATGTCCCATATCCCGAGAATGGCAATTATTGCAAAGATCAATACCAGTCCCGAAAGAAAATAAGCAATTGTTTTTTTAACTGATTTCATAGCTTTCAAATTTAGTTAAGGCAAAGCTTGCAGCATTTCATAAATGCTTTCAAATGGCAAACTTTCATTAAAACGTTGAATATTCCAAATAATTTTATCTTCAGTTTTCGTAACGACGAGTTTAATTTCCGGATTTTCATTGCGAACTACCTCATAGCCGCGTCGCTTAAGTGCTTCCCGGGTCCAGTGCTCCACATCTTTTTGTGTGCAGGTGAGTGAAATTGTTTTCAAGGCTTTTCGTCTAAGCTCAAAATCACCGCTCATAGGATTAAGCCTGAGTCTGTCTGATTCGAAAATTCCGGCAATTGAAGCATTCAGGATAAGATCTTCAGGTGAGCCCTGAAGTATTGTGTTTTCACTAATGAGCCAGAGTTTATCAGAAAACCGGATTGCTATGTTCAGGTCGTGAGTGCTGAATATCACAGTTTTCCCCTGATTAACAAGCTCATGTAAAAGGCTGACAATATCATTTTTTGCCGGAAGGTCAAGATAAGCTGTGGGTTCATCCAAAATTATCAATGGAGTATCCTGTGCAAGAGTTCTGGCAATACTGGCTTTTTGTTTCTCCCCATCGCTGATTTCTGTGAGTTTCCTGTCAGCCAGTTCCTGAATTCCAACTTTATCAAGCGCAGACTGAATAATTCTTAGGTCATTCCGATTCAGATTTCCTATCCAGTTTGTGTATGGGAACCGACCCAGACTAACAAGTTCCCTGACGGTCATTGTTTCATTGTATTCAAGTCCTGAAGGAACAAATGCTATTTCCTTCGCAAATTTTTGAGGATGAATATCCTGGATCTTAAATGAGTTGAAAAAAACAGAACCTTCGATAGAATTTTGAAGTCGCACCAATGTCCGGAGCAGGGAGCTTTTTCCTGACCCATTCCTGCCAATAAGGCCAACCAATTCACCGCGTTTTACTTCCAGAGCCAATTCCTTGAGGAGTAGGGAATTACCTCCTTTTTGCGAAAAGCCTATGCTTAGTTTTTCAAGCTTTAATATGGAATCGTTCCCGTGCATATCAGGCTGCTATAAGTTTTTGTTTACGGAAGATGATCCATACTACTACCGGAATTCCAAGAAGGGAGGTAACTGCATTTATCGGAAGAATTGATTCTGTTCCGGGAAGCTGAGATATTATATCTGAAAGCAACATAAGTGATGCTCCTGCAAATATTGAAGCCAGCAGGAGTATCCCCTGTCGGGAAGTCTGAAAAAACATCCTGCAGATATGAGGAACCGCAATCCCTATAAACCCTATTGGTCCGCAAAAAGCAGTAACCGTTCCTGTCAGAAGACTGGTACTGATAAAAACCATTGCCCGGTAACGGGTAATATTAATGCCCAGTGTTTTTGCCTGAGTTTCTCCAAGTTGAATGGCATTAGAGGCTTTCACGACAACAAGAGCTAAAATAAGTCCGGCAAAGACACCTGTACCAATTACAGGAAGTTGCTCCCTGCTAACATTACTCACACTCCCCATTGTCCATATTACAAAGGCTTTCAGTGCAGATTCGCCTGAAAAATACTGAAGTACGCTTATCACAGCAGAAATTCCGCTGGCAAACATTATTCCAAGAATCAGAAGAGTCATTATGTCCCTGACTCTGAATGATACTGTTAAAATTATCAGCAACACCATGCCAGAGCCTATCCATGCAGCAGTTACCAATAGCCAGCTTCCTGAAATAAAAAAGGCATTACCGGCAAAAAGCCCGCCAAAACCAAGAACTACAAGGGCAACCCCCAGGCTGGCTCCTGAACTGATTCCCAGTACATACGGACCTGCAAGGGGATTCCTGAAAACGGTTTGCATCTGCAGGCCACTAACTGAAAGAGCTATTCCAACAAATAAGGAAGTAAGAGCCCGGGGTAACCTGAACAAATGAATGGTTATCCAGGCGGTGGACTCCTGATCACCGGAGAAAAGTGTTTCCAGTACTTTGGAGAAGGATAAGTCAGCGGAGCCCAATGATAAATCAGTCCAGAACAAAATAAAAGCGAGCAGAACCAGAAGGATCACCCGCATTCTGTCACCGTTCGGTTTAGGCAAGGAAGACAATTTTTGGATTATTTATCCAGAGAATCCATTACGTTGACAAGTGTGATCATGTCTTCATGAATCTTCCGGAAGTGTTCTTTTTGCTTGGCAGGATCGTCAAATTTCCCGGGCTTATTAATTCTGGCCAGGATCTCATTTCTGAGTTTTACCATATTACGGATTGCTTCATCAAATTTCTTTTCTTCCATCTCAGGATGAAAATGCTTGTATGCAAAAGCTTCGGTTAGCAATTCGTAAGCAATGTAATTAAGATCTTTTTTAAGGGTTCTGATGCTGGCCATATAAATTATGTTAGTTTGCTTTCAGGAATAAAAATTTCCACTAAATTTTTAATATCTGTAAAAGTAGTAAAAAAATGATTAATAAAACAGAGGTATGCAGGTTTTGAAGTCCCACTGCATTGCCTGTATTTCTACTTCAATCTTTGATAGTAGTAAAGATTTTTGTCCGAACTATCAGTGTTGTGAAAGATTTGAATCAGGTCAGACAAAATCCGTTCCGGATGCACTACTCCTGACTCCCAGAAATCGTTTCCACCCGTGGCATTCATTCGAAGATTATTATTAAATACATTTCCTTCTTTAAATGCGGGTAAGTATTCGAATCTTTGATCCTGGGAAACAATTTCTCTCAGGCTGGCCGCACTTCCTGAATTTATCCAGATATCGGCCTTCATTGCTTTAAGGAATACTGACTCAAGATCAAGGGGGATAAAATCTGTTTCAGGGGTATCAGCCCACAAATAATTTCCTCCTGCATCTTCTATAAACCTTGCCGTAAAAGACTTTCCTCCCGACATATACCAGCTGTCTTTCCAGGGCAATCCAACCAGAATTGAAGGTTTTTTATTCCATAACTTTGCTGAGTTTTTAAGTTGATTGTAATTTCTGTCAACCTCTTTGAAAATACTATCAGCCAATGCATCATCATTATAAAAGGCGGAGAAGAATTTAATCCATTCAGCCTTTCCAAGAGGCAAATCCTCCAGAAATTCAGAAACCAGAACTGAAGGAATGCCTGCACTTTTCAGTCTGTTCATAATCCCAATAACTGACGGATCAAGTCCGTAGAGAAACACAACATCCGGATGAATAGCGAGAAGAGTTTCGTAATCAATATTTGGGGCAAAGCCTATATCGAGGCAATGTTTCTGCTGAATAGAAGCCCGGAGAATTGAGTCACTGACAAAATCACATCCTGATACTGCGGCAATACTGTGACTTTCACCCAAAGATGCAATGTAACCCACATGAGTGGAAGAAAATACTACTACTTTCTTTACGGGGGTTTTAATGAATATTTCTGTTCTTAAAGAATCCGGAATATTATACGTATCGGAAGAAAGTAAGAATCTGAACTGCTGATTCTGAGCCTTCTGCCAGGGCCTGCTTACAAATATTTCCTTAAAAGAACCCTGGTCAATAATGTCGAATCCCCTGGCATAAATAAGGTTTGTTTTAGAGTAATGTTTTGTTGTCTCCTGAGAAGAACAGGCTGCAAAAAGGGAAATAATACCAATAAATACAAGCCTTTTCATCGAACGGGGTTTATAACAAGAAGCCGTTTTCTTTGTGTTAATGAACCTTTATCTAATTCAAGAATATAAACTCCCTGTGGTAAAAAATCTACCGAAAAACTTAATCTTTTTTCATCCCTGATTGTAAACACAGCTATTTTTTTTCCATTCAAAGACAAAATAGATAAGGTCCCACCTGAAATATCCAAACTATCGGTTTCAAATGTTACCATGCCTGTTGCCGGGTTGGGAAATACATTAAACCGGCTGCTGTATTCGGTTGTGTCAACCAGAGAAGTATCAGGCTCCCCAAAAGGATTAAATCCAAGAAGATTAATGCTTCCCGAATTTAAAGGATCAAGCCATGCTTTTAGTTGTTTCGTGGAGTCGGTATAATAGTCCCATCCCATGGAAAACTTTGAAAAATAGTCATTAACAAAAATTCCTTTCGCACATTCCGATTGTCCACCTGTCAGGTTCCCCACAATTAATTTATTCTGATTGAATAATGGAGATCCCGACGAACCACCCTCTGTGGTTCCAATATCCCATTCCTGAACCCGCCAAAAGGCCTGGGGAAGTGAACCAATATACAGCCAAGAAAGGTTTGAGGGAATCGGATTCTGATATTCAGCTGTCAGTGGATCATTATCAATGCTGATTTTTTTAACACCACCATAAGGATGTTGAATACATACGGAATTTGTTGCAGGATTTTCTGAAACAGACCATCCGGCAAAATAGGGTTTGTATTCTGCCGGCGGAGATTCGTATAATCTGAGCAGTGTGAAATCAATGTCAGCTGAGGTTGCCAGTAAGTCTGAACCGGCAAGGCTGTATTGTCCTGAAATAACTGTTTTAGCGCAGGTGTCAAGCTCATAATCGAATTTGAAAATTGCGGTACCTGCCTGATAAGCACTGCTGATGCAATGATTGGCCGTAAGTACATAGGGAACCGTATCCTGGGCAGTATTATTGATCAGAGCACCGGTACAGGTAATTGTAGATGAACCGACTTTAATGCTTATATGACAAACTGCTTTTTTTACCAACTGCCAGTCATTTCCCTCCTGACAATTTATATCAGGGCTGCAAACCCCATTAGGCTTAAGTGAGGATTTTTTTGAACCGAAAAGATCAATAAAGGCATGGGCCATACTTCCAAGCTGCAATTCTCCGTAATCAGAAATTCCCGGTGGAACCTGTAATTCAATTATTATCTCTTCTCCTTCTATAAAAGGAGTTGGCAGGGAATGAGAAGGATTGTTATTCTTCTCATTATATCCCCCCAGAAAAGATGACTGAGAAGGAGGATAAAGGAACAGATAAGCACCATTTTTCAGAAAATATTTGCTGAACAAAACACTTACCCCATAGGATGTGCTAGAAACCAAATGCAATCGCCAAAGCTTTGTTCCATCAGGCATCTGAGTCCAGAGACCAGAATTCTCAGGGTTTAAATCAAGTGTATAATCTTTTGCGAAAATAAAAGGCTTTTTTCCTGAAACAGCATCTTCCGACAAGGATTTATCTATTTCAGTCTGCATATCAAATGCAGGCATAATGACGGGTTTTGGGCCGGATTTTGGAGTATATGGATATGGCTTACCTCCATGTGAAAGTTGCGAATAGAGTCCTGATGAGAAAAAGCTCAAAATTAAAATCAGGTATGCAAATCTTTTATTCAATAGCTGGTTTATTAAATCCTCAAGTAATAACAGGAAGCTATGGTAATTGTTTTAACAAATTATTCTTCCCATTCACAAACTATATTGTCAATGCAAACATATGCCGGGGTATTAATTCCATACACTGACTTGTCGGATGAATCAAAACTAAAAATAAGATATTTTATATCACCGGCATCACTAAGGTCATAATATTCCCAGGTCTTTGAAATATAATCCATATTTGAATCGGTAAATGTATAATCGGCCAGAGGAATCGGACTGGAGAAATTAATTTGTTTTCCATCTGCAGTAACTACCGATAAATAAAGATGAAAATAATCAGGATCCTCCCCTGTCTCACCACCAAACTTTTTTGAGTAATCATTTCCGTTCAGAATTGTATAATAAGTAAGGGTTGTATTGCTTAGGGCAATATTTGTAATTTTAGCAGGCTTGATTAATTCAATGGTATCAGAGGCAAAGGTATATAAAACGGCATATTGAGCGGTCCCTCCCGCTCCGGACCCGGTGATGGAACTATACTGGTTTGAATAATCTGCAGTAATAGTATCAGAATTATTGGTTACAGCAAAGCCTGTCCAGCTCAAATATTCCTCACTGTAATTAATTTTGAATTTGAAATTCCCCTCCGTGAAACCCGTGGATCCATCTGAACCATTAAAAAAGCCCTGATCATTAAGGACAATATCTTCAAAAGAAATGGCAGAGGTTTTTTTAACTTTTTGATCTTTAGTGCATGAAGTTGAAAACAACATCAAACCTGCCACGAACAGAATAAATGATAATTTTTTCATTGATAAAGAATTAAATGGTTAATACATACACAATTCAATTCTTAAGGGAGTAGAAAACAGTTGTGGTAAGCAGCTGATTTCCGGCTTTTTTTCCCGAAAGCACTGAAATTATTTACAGCCGGCAGGTCTTCTGACTTTCCAAATTTCCGAAACCTTCCCACCCCAATATTGTCGGGGCAGTGGTATTTTTCCGGATCATTCAACAGGATCACAGCAGCGGGTACTGTGCAGGAATTCCTTTTCAGGTCACCTGCTTCCCTCTTAGTCATGCAGCAAAATCTTACCCCATGAAACCAGACTATGGACCAAAAGTAAAGAATTAATAATGAATTTCAAGCTCAGGACAGCTAATGATTTTAAATAATTTCCGAATAATAAAAATCATGGTATAAATCAATTATTGCTAATGAGGAATAATTTATGTGAAAGCCAACCCTTTCTTTTAAACTAAATTTACGTTTAAGTGTTAATTCTGGTAATTGATCTTTCTTATTTTTATCTGGAGGAATTTTACATCCAACAAAAAAATACTGATTATGCAAACAATCCTTGGTTCAGGCGGTGCCATTGGTGTTGAACTTGCCAAAGCACTCACAAAATACACTGATAAAATCCGGCTGGTTAGTCGCAATCCAAAAAAGGTAAATCCCAATGATGAAATATTTTCTGCTGATCTAATGAATTTAGAAGAGGTCAAAAAAGCCGTTGAAGGTTCATCAGTAGTTTATGTTACGGTTGGCTTTCCCTATAATCTGAAAGTGTGGCAGAAGAGCTGGCCGGATTTTATGAGGAATGTCATTGACGCTTGTACCGAGCATAAGGCTAAACTGGTTTTCTTTGATAACATTTATATGTATGACCCTGACCATCTGGGGAATTTAACCGAAGAAACGCCGATCAAGCCTGTCAGTCGTAAGGGAAAAGTTAGGGCTGAGATCGCCGGAATGCTTATGGATGCTGTTAAAGAAGGAAAGCTTACAGCATTGATTGCACGTTCTGCAGACTTTTATGGTCCGGGCATTAAATTCTCAAGCATGCTTAACGAAACGGTTTTCAAGCCTTTCAAGAATGGGAAAAAGGCTAACTGGCTGGGACCTGTGAATTATAAACACTCATTTACCTATACTCCGGATGCCGGAATTGCAACCGCTATGCTTGGCAATACAGAAGATGCCTATGGGCAGGTATGGCATTTGCCTACCCACGAAAATCCTCTAACAGGAAAAGAATGGATTGAAAATATTGCGAAGGAAATGGGAGTAAAACCAGCGTATATGACTGTTCCTAAATTTATGGTTAGAATACTGGGAATCTTCACACCTATAATGGGAGAGATTTATGAGATGCTATATCAGTACGACAGGGATTATGTATTCAGGAGTGATAAATTCGGGAAACGGTTTTCTTTTAAGCCTACCGAATACCTGACAGGTATAAAAGAAGTTGTAAAAGCGGATCATCCCGAAAAACTGTAAATCCAAATCTGACCTGAGTTAAACTTTTAGTTTTTCGCCTTCTGACTTAGCAATAATTACAGCTCCGCAAGTGTCGCCCCAAACATTAATGGCAGTGCGGAACATATCCAGAATTCGATCGACCGATAAGATAAGACCTACCCCTTCAAGAGGAAGACCAACGGCAGAAAGGATTACGGTTATCATTACAAGTCCTGCCATAGGAATGCCTGCGGCTCCCACAGAAGCAAGCAATGCTGTAAATACTACTATTACCTGTTGACCAAAACTCAGGTCAATTCCATATGCCTGAGCAATAAATATGGCTGCTATGCATTCATAAAGTGCTGTTCCGTTCATATTTACGGTAGCTCCCAGAGGAAGGGTAAAGCTTGATATTTTATTGGAAACTCCACCGTTTTCTTCCACAGCCTGCATGGTTAGCGGCAGGGTTGCACTTGATGATGAGGTGGACCAGGCAGTTAGAAGCGGGGTTGTTACCGATTTAAAATGTTTAAGTGGATTGACTTTCCCTATATACCGTGTTATCAAGGGGAGTGTAATAATACCATGAACGCCAAGGGCCAGCATTACTGCCAGCATATAAATGCTCATACTTTTTGCCAGTTCAATGATATTTCCCGATTCGCTTACCTGTCGGGCAACAATGCCAAAAACGCCAAAGGGAGCAAAACCGATTATGAAGAAGGTAAGCTTCATCATTACATCAAACAGCCCTTCGAAAAATTCCGTTAGAATCTTTTTGGATTTATCTTTGACCCGGGTAATAAAAAAACCAAAGAGAATTGCAAAAAAGATTACCGATAGCATGCTGTTTTCAGCAAAAGCCTGAAAAATATTGGTTGGGATAATTTTTATCAGAATCTGACCAAAACTGTCATTCAGCATTTGAAGATTATTGACCTCCTTAACCAGTCCAAGATCAGCTCCAACGCCTGGTTTTAAGACATTCACAAAGAACAGTCCGGTAAGTATGGCAAGCAAGCTGGTAACGGTATAATAGGCAAAGGTCTTTAGTCCGAGTCGCCCCAGGTTCTCTGCGTTTCCAATACTGGTAACTCCGGTAATAATAGAACTTAAAACCAGTGGTATGATAATCATTTTCAGAGCCCGGATAAATACATCCCCCATCCAGGAAATATATATAACATGATGTGGAAAAAATATTCCAAATAGAATTCCGGCAACCAATGCCAGAAGTATCTGAAAATGCAGGGGGAATTTCAGTTTCATTTTCTCAATCTGTTTGAAAAGCGAAAATACTAAAAATACAGAAGCAGCGAATAATCCGACAAAATAATCCTGATTTCGGCTAATACATTGTTTTGTCACATCTGCAAGAAATACAATTTAAGTCTGGTAATAATAACAGATCTTTCATCTTTTAAACAAAGCAGTGGCTTTAATAGCCATAAAAATTGTAAATTTAGGCTTTCCAAAATGTCTATGGAAATACAAGTATTTAGAGAACCTGGCTTTTAGATGATTTGAAAGATATATGGATACAGTTAATGAATTTTTGCAGACCGACCTTATTAATATAGGTAAATACAATATTAAGGTAAGTGACCTGCTGGTTATTTTACTCATTTTTATATTTACAAAACTTGCACTCTGGCTGATAAAAAAAGCCATGTTTCGCAATCGCAAACAAAATAGTGTGGATACCGGTAATGTTTACGCCTTATTTCAAATCATAAAATATGTAATATGGGTAATTGCCATCGGGGTAATACTTGAACGTATCGGCATCAAACTAACTGTACTTCTTGCTGGTTCGGCTGCATTATTGGTGGGAATCGGACTTGGTTTGCAACAGACATTCAATGATATTGTCTCAGGAATTATTCTACTCTCGGAGCGATCCATACGCGTTGGTGACATTCTTGAGATTGACGGTGATATTATCAAAATTCAGGATATTGGCTTAAGGACTTCAAAGGGATTGAACCGGGATGAAATATCTATTATCATTCCCAATTCGTCCATTACTACAAATAAGGTGATTAACTGGAGTCACCAGTCTATGAAAACCCGCTTTCGGATAAATGTTGGAGTGGCTTATGGCAGCGATGTTGAGAAAGTACTAAAGGTACTGAGGGAAAGCGCAATGGAACATCCTGATATTTCCGATAACAATATGATTGAGGTTCGCCTGGTTGATTTTGGAAACTCATCCCTGGATTTTCAGATCCTGTTTTTCAGTAAGAATATCTTCAGAATAGAGAGGGTGAAAAGTGATATTAGAAAAATTATCAGCCGGAAATTAAATGAAAACGGCATTACCATTCCTTTTCCTCAGATGGATGTATATATTAAGCAGAATGTTGACAAAAAGTAAATTTTAAAATTTATTGTATGTTTGAAAAACATATTTCAAAAAACAAGGCGATGAAAAAAAAAGGAATTATAATTACCAGTGCAATTTTACTTATCTCAATTGCAAATTACACGCAATTTATTTCTCATTCAAACCTCAGAGCTGTTGAATTTCTTTCAATTTTTGCCATCGGAGCTCTTACAGGGATATTAGCAATTCAAATTATCCAACTGATCAAAAAATAAAATTATGAATAATAAATCTATGTCCCTATGAAATTTTTTGCAAATATATTCATACTAATACTGGGTCTTAATTCTCCAGTTCTGGCACAAACTTACCATCTTGTCTGGCAGGAAGATTTTGACGGAAACAGCCTTGATTCAAGCGTCTGGAACGTTGTTGAGAGGAGAGGCATCTGGAATACCGGTCAGAATGCAGAACTTGAATTTTATAAAACAGAGAATGTCAGCGTGGGAGACGACGGGCTGGGAAATAACTGCCTCATTATTTCCACATTAAAAGAAAATGTAAATGGATACTCCTTCAGTTCAGGAAGAATAAATTCAAATGCCAAGTTTTCATTTAAATATGGTAAGCTGGTTGCCAAAATCAAAATCCCTGATCTTAAAAACGGATTATGGCCGGCTTTCTGGACGGAAGGCTTCACTCCTATTGGCTGGCCCGATATGGGGGAAATTGATATACTTGAAATGGGTCACAAAGATGCAATTACAGCTGATACAGTAAATTTCTGGTTATCCTCGGCAACCCACTGGGAAAATAACAACACAAGGGCTGATCATAGTACAAAAATCCTTACAGCTGAAAACCTGAGTGAGGATTATCATACCTACACACTGGAATGGACTCCTACTTCCATTAAAACCTATCTCGACAGCACAAGGCTTATCTTTAGCTTTACCATCTCAGGGACCGACATGGAAGAATATAAAGATTATATGCATTTTATACTGATTAATATGGCTGTGGGAGGCAGCCTTACCGGAATAACAAATCCAAATAATATAACCGCTCCATTCCCTGCCAAAATGTATGTGGATTATATAAAACTTTACCAGCTGGAAGGTTCTGAAAATTTTGATACTATTCCACATGCTTTATCAGGTAAGTTTGGAGTTTATTCTGAAAGTGATCTTCCAGGGGGGATGAATGATAAGTTTGATTCTGAAATATTGGCTACAGGCCTGGATGCAACCAATACCGGGATTTATGAAGGTTTTAAAACGCTTGCTTATAACACCCAGGCTTCCACGGACTTCAGTCTGGGGGTAAAATCATATACAAGGCGTGATATGCGCAATTATGATCAGGGGGGAATTACATTTGCCATTAAAACCGGCTACACCGGCGACCTTACGATAAGCGTTACCGATACCAATAACGTAAGTATGAGTACAGTCTTAAATTCGGGCAAGTATTATGACCCTGACCGAAATAATACCTGGAATTTAATTACAGTTCCTGTTTCAGATTTCACCGGAAGTATTGATCTTTCTGCTGTGAAAGAATTATTTGCGATTTCTGGAGCTGCTGATGCAAATTCAGTATTACTGGCAATCGATAATATTGTTTGGGACGATACTTATTCGGGAGGACCTGTAACTGAGCAATATTATGGTGTTTATGCCGATCATCCTGACATAATCAAAAAACTGGACTTTGGAAGTACCGGGCATTTATATGTATGGAACGGTTTTACAGCCTCTGCCACTACTCCGGTTTACGGGAAAACAGTAATATCATTTAATGCCAATACCGGCACCTGGAACGGACTGGGATTGCAGCTGGATGATATTATTAATTTATCTGATTTTATAAACGGGAGAATGAATCTTTTCATCAAAACCTCCAGTTCTGCTGAATTTGTTTTTGGTTTTAAAAATCTGAAAGGACAATCATGGGAAAAGAAATATGCCGCCGGGGAAACTACTTCAGCCTTCAAGCGCGACGGGAAATGGCATCTTCTTAACCTGCCTATGAGTGATTTCAAGCCGGTAAGCGGGAGTCCTGCACTTACTGCCAAGGGACTGGAAGATGTAAATATTCCCTTTTACCTTGTAGGTACTGTAAATATTGGTCTGGATGAAATATATTTCAGCAAAGATAATACGACCATCGATTATGGAATCTTTCCTACTGCAGTTGAAAATACAATAAATCCGGAAATTACAATTTACCCGGTACCATCGGATGGAATTCTTACAATTAACGGATTGCAAGGTAAAGCGGAGGTTGGTATTTATGACCTTACAGGAAAATACCTGACTGCCATAAGCATGGATAATGAAGGTGTAATTGACCTTAGCTCCTATCCTGCAGGAATATATATCATGCATATAAAAACCAATAATGAAAGTCTCAGGAAGATATTTGTAATCGAATAGGGTCCAACTTAATTTTATTGAAATACGAATCTGGAAATTAATCCTATATGAACAGGGAGCAGGCAAAGGACCGTATATTAACTTTAAGAAGAGAACTCAATCACCATAATCATATGTACTATGTTATGGCGCATCCTGAAATTTCCGATTATGATTTCGACCAGATGATGGAAGAGCTTATCCGGTTGGAAAATGATTTCCCTGAATTTTCGGATGATAACAGTCCATCGAAACGCGTAGGAAGCGATATTAACCTTGAATTCGAGCAGGTCCGTCACAACTACCCGATGATGTCTCTTGGAAACACCTATTCAAGGGAAGAGCTCGAAGAATTTGATGCACGTGTGAAAAAAATTATCACATCGGAATTCGATTATATATGTGAACTTAAATATGATGGTGTAGCCATCAGTCTTACCTACAAAAATGGCTCTCTTCTCAGAGCTGTAACAAGGGGAGATGGTGAAAAAGGAGATGATGTTACCCGGAATGTAAAAACCATCCGGAGTATTCCGCTTAAGTTAAATGGCTCAGGCTATCCTGACGAATTCGATATCCGGGGTGAAATTTTTCTTCCACGAGCCGGTTTTGATAAAATGAATGCCCAGCGCATGGAAAACGGTGAACCTCCCTTTGCCAATCCAAGAAATGCTGCAGCCGGAACGCTTAAATTACAAAATTCTTCATTGGTGGCTAAGCGGCCCCTGGATTGTTATTTATACTACCTGTCAGGTACAGGCTTCTTCCATTACGACAGCTTAAAGATGGCCCGCGAATGGGGATTTAAAATCCCTCTGGAATACACAAAAAAAGCAAAAAATCTGGATGAAGTATTCGAATTTATTGATTACTGGGATGTTCACAGAAAAGATCAGCCTTTTGATACCGATGGAGTGGTTATTAAGGTTGATTCATTCCAGTTCCAGGAACAGCTTGGATTCACTGCAAAAATTCCCCGCTGGGCAATAGCTTATAAATTCAAAACCGAAAGGGCCAGAACAAGGTTAAATTCAGTTTCCTATCAGGTTGGCAGGACAGGCGCTATCACTCCGGTGGCCAATCTTGAACCGGTCAGTCTGGCCGGAACGGTAGTAAAAAGAGCAAGTTTATATAATTCCGACCAGATAGAGTTGCTGGGCCTCAGGGTTGGCGATTGGGTATATGTTGAAAAGGGCGGAGAGATTATACCTAAAATTGTAGGTGTTGATACAGATGCCAGGGAGACAGAAAGCAAAGAGTTTGTTTACATAAATTCCTGTCCCGATTGCGGCAGTCCTCTTGTCAGAAACAATGATGAAGCCATTCATTACTGTCCGAATACTTTTGGTTGCCCTCCTCAGATTAAAGGCAGGATTGAACATTTTGTATCGCGAAAGGCGATGGATATTAATATTGCAGAAGCCACCATCGACCAGTTATTCCGGCACAGGCTGATTGCTGATATATCAGATCTTTATAAGCTTGAATATATGCAACTTGTTATGCTGGAGAGATTTGCTGAAAAGTCGGCCGGGAATCTAATAAAGAGCATAGAAGATTCCAAAAAAATTCCTTTCCCCCGCGTATTATATGCCCTGGGAATAAGATTTGTTGGCGAGACAGTCGCAAAGAAACTGGCCCGTCATTTCGGAAGCCTTGAAAATATTATGAATGCCGGTTTTGATGAACTTCTTGAAGTAGAAGAAGTTGGAGATAAGATTGCGGGAAGTATTATTGAGCATTTCTCTTTTGCCAGGAACAGGGAAATTGTTTCCGGATTAAGGGATGCAGGTGTTCAACTTGAATTGAATCGTTCTGAAAATGAAAGCAGCACCAACCTGCTTGCAGGGATGAGTTTTGTTGTTACGGGAAGTTTTGAAAAATATTCCCGCGATGATATAAAATCGATGATAGAGCAGAATGGAGGAAAAAGCATGTCAGGAATCAGCTCCGGTACGCAATACCTAATTGCAGGCAGTAAACCGGGGCCTGATAAAATGAAAAAAGCTGAATCCATGGGAATAGCGATTATATCTGAAGATGATTTTCTGGGGATGCTCAACAAGTCGTAATATACTTTCAACATTCTTACACCTTTGCCAAAGGGTACGGGCTTAATATTTTTTTAGGCAAATGAAGCATTATTTATTATTACCACGGAGACACGGATTACACGGAGATTACAGGGGGGCACAGAGATTGAGTGAATAATTACCACGGAGACACGGATTACACAGAGATTATAGGGGGGCAAAGAGATTGGGTGATTAACATTTACCACGGAGATTACAGGGAGGGACACAGAGATTGGTATTATTTGCTGGTGAGACATATACGACCAAAGCCGGGGTTTTATGTTTTTTCGTATAAGTGTCGGTTGTAATAAAAATTTCATTGCTGCCATGATTATTTCAATTAATACAGATTTTTTTTATAAATCATCTGATGAATCGTATGCTTTTTACTAATATTGCATGGTGATACTTTTTGGAAAAATACGGTCCTCGATCGGGGAAAAATTATTGGCAAAAAAGGTGAAAAGCCTTGTGCGCCAAAAACATGTTCATAATTTTGAAACAGCTAAAACAGCAGGGATTTTATTCGATGCCGGCAATGTTATTGAATTCAAACATATAAAAGAATTCGGCAAATATTTAGCATCTATAAAAATTGAATGCAGCCTTATAGGCTATTCTGATGCAGATGAAATAAAGGACGATCTGCTTTTTCATGATAAAGTCAGCATTTTCAGTCCTAAAGACCTTGATTTATTCTTTCGTCCCGCCCAACCGGATGCTCTTAAATTTACAGGACGTAAATTTGATATGCTGTTCGATTTAAGCCTTGAAGATCATTTTCCTTTGCGATACATTTTATCCTTATCTCCCTCTGCATTTAAAATCGGAAGGTTTACCAGGGAAGATTCAGACCTTGATCTCATGATAGATATTCATTCGAATCCGGGTGTGGAATTCCTGATCGAACAGATAAAAAACTATGTCTCTTTCTTAAATAAGTAAAATATTAACTTTTCTAAGCAGAAGTATATGTCCGTGAACAAATTAACAGGAACCGGAGTAGCTATAGTCACACCATTCAGGAAAGACGGTAGTGTAGATTTCAAATCGCTTGAAAAACTGGTGAATTTTCTGATTACCAAAGGTACAGATTATCTTGTGGTGCTGGGAACTACAGGGGAAACACCGGTACTCTCAAAAGATGAAAAACAGGCAATTCTGAATCAGGTAATTGAAATTAATGCAAAACGTATACCCCTGGTGCTTGGTTTGGGAGGGAATAATACTGCTGAGCTTGTAAATTCGCTTGAACATGGGAATTTTGAAGGAGTAGATGCTATACTTAGCGTTACTCCATATTATAATAAGCCCAATCAGGATGGATTGTACCAGCACTATAAAGCTATTGCCCTGGCGAGTCCCCTGCCTGTTGTTCTATATAATGTACCCGGTCGTACCGGTGCCAACATGAATGAAGATACCTGTCTGCGACTTGCACGTGAATTTCCAAAGCAAATAGTTGCCGTGAAGGAAGCAAGTGCAAATCTTCCTCAGATTATGAATATTTTAAAAGATAAACCTGCGGGCTTTGAGGTAATATCCGGTGATGACGCCCTTACTTTTCCCATGGTAAGCCTGGGTGGTGCAGGAGTAATTTCCGTTGCAGCCAATGCCTTCCCTGCAGAGTTCTCAAAAATGGTAAAGCTTGCCAGAAATGGTAAAACTGAGGAAGCAAGAGCCATTCATTTTAAATTACTCCCTGTTATAAATCTTATTTTTGCTGAAGGAAGTCCGGCAGGGGTAAAAGCATTTCTGGATGTAATGGGGATTGTGCCCAATTATCTGAGATTACCACTTGTGCCTGTTAGTAAGGATTTGTATAAGAGGATTGAGGTGGCGGTTAGGGAATTTTAATTGGGGTAACGCCCGCCGTCGGCAAGCCTTTGGCGGCCGATGGGGGTAACGAGGTAACGGAGTTACGAAGGTTACGAGGTTACGAAGGTTTTTTTTAACGACGTCAGCCATGAAAAGGCAGGGTACGTTTATATCTATGATTGTCCGCCCGCTTGTTCCGTTCATCGAAGCTTTAGCGAAGATGAATCCCTGAATATCTTAAAATCTGCTGAAAATTTATTTACAATTAGCTTTCTATATCCTTGAAAAAGGGCATTTCTATAATTTTTTTTACTTCCACCCAATAAATAACCTTTCACAAAATGTTTGTAATACATTAACTATCTGATCTTTACATTTAAAGATTTCTAAATTGTTAATTTTTGATAAAAACTATCTTAAAATATTTCGGATAAATGATGTAATTGCTATATTTACACGACATTATTAAATCTATTACTAATTAAAAACCAAATTATGAAAAAACTAATCTTTACTCTTTCATTGGGTTTATTGTTTAGCTTTACATTAATGGCTCAGACGGGTATAACCGGAGTTATTAAAAAAGCTACAGTTGCCCCTGTTATTGACGGACAAATCGATGATGTATGGGCAGAAGCTAATTCATACAACATTGATATCCCTTTCACAGGAACCAATCCAACCTTAGGAAATGCCGGTGAGACTTACTGGAAAGGTTTATGGATGGATGATGGAATTTATGTGCTTGTTGTTGTAAATGATGATGACTGGTATCCTTCCTATATTGCAGGTGGAAACAGTTATGAAGCCGACAAAATTGAATTGTATTTCGACGTAAATCAAACTCTTTATGACGGTGGTGCACCTGCAACAGGTAATGGTCACTATCAGGCTGCTCCGGATCCAACCGCTACCACAGTTGATGGTACTGCAGTTACCGAAACTAACGGTGTAGTTCACGCTTATATGGTGAACGATCCTGATTACCTTTGCGAATATTTCGTTCCTTTCACATGGTTACTTGATGCTGACGGTTTCGAAATTCCAAAAACCCGTACTATTGGATTTGACGTAACAATCAATGACAAAGACGAAGCTACCAACGTTCGTGACCGTGCTGTATGGGCCAATGACGGAAGTGTTGTTGCTGAAGCATGGAGTAACATGGACGGTTGCGGTGAAATTACTCTTGATGGTGCCGTTGATAACGTTCTTGCTACTAGTATGAGTTTTGAAGCTGAAGGTGGTGCAACCACTATCACCACTGATAATGGTACTCTTCAGATGGTTGTAACTATTGAACCTGCTGATGCAACTGTTAAAACACTTGCATGGAAAGTTACAAACGGAACAGGAAGAGCCCGCATTAATAGTGCCGGTTTACTTACTGCATTGGTTGACGGAACTGTTACTGTAACGGGTGAAACAAAAGACGGCTCTTTCAAGAGTCAGGATCTTGAAATTACTATCAGCGGTCAGTATGTTACCATGAATGACATCAACGTTGTAAAAGACGGGCTCTTTGATGTAGTAGACCTCGATGGAACTGTAGGACCAGCATGGAACGGTTCAGCTATGGTTGTTGACGGTGTTGCAGTTTGCGACCCTGCCGATGACGGTGGTATTGGGGACTACTGGGATTGGACTCTTACTCAGATTGTTAACTGTATTGATGGGGAGCCATATACTTTCAGCTTCTACACTTGGTCAGATACTGAAGGTGAATTCAATGTTGATTTTGAAGATTCAAATCACGATTATGCAAGGTATGGTTCTTCAACTTCTCCTGATGCTGTAGATGTAAATGGTGGTACATCTAACTGGGTATTTACAGTTACCAGCACTCCTGTTAAGAAAGTATACGATGTAACTTTCACGCTCGTCGATGAAACAGTTCGTCAGAGCATGCAGTTTATGCTTGGAAAGGTCGATGGTCCAATCTATCTTGACAGTGTTTACCTCGTAGCTGATGCTGACCTGGCTCTGTTAACTACTTTCCCTGATGCAGTTAAATCAAGCAAAGTAAGTTCAGTTCAGGTTTATCCTAACCCTGTATCAGATGTAGTATATGTAAAACTCAATACTGCAGCTGCTAAGGTTGAAATTTACAACAGTCTTGGACGCAAAGTTGCTGAAACTGTTGCAAATGCAAATCAGGCTAAATTTGATGTAAGCGATTTCGCTCGTGGAATTTATTTCGTAAAAGTTAACGACTCTGTTGTTAAGTTTGTGAAGTAATTTTCTAAGACAATAATTCAAAGGGCGGTTTCTTCGGAGACCGCCTTTTTTTATGCTTTTCTGTTGATTATGCTTCATTGTTCTGGTGCGAGCAGACAGGCACAAACAGTTCACTATAACATATTCTGGAATATCCTAACAGCCTAATTAGTATGCTTTCAAGTATTTATTAATATGGATGCTGTAGTCAGCCTACTTAATACCCGGGGGGGCCAGGATAAATATTCAAATTGATGCAAAATATCCAGCCTTTAATCAATTCTATGCAATAAGACAGGTTTATTGGTAAGTGCCTGCCTTATCAGCGAACAGGCTAACACGCAGAGCGTGGCGCGAAGCCAATAAGATTACGTGGTTTTGTTTGCTCATTAAATGGTAGCTAAGGACCCGCTAATGCAAGTATTTTATTTCGTTTGCAATATCTGTCTCTATAAATAGCGCATTTATATCCTATTTTAAGTGCTTCCCTGTCCCCTGTGCAGACAAGTCCTTAGCTTTAATAAGAATATTCGGATATGTTTTATAAAAAATTCCAGAGTCTATTTCCTGGACAGTTAAGGTTAAAAGCAAGCCTGCACTAAGCTTTTATTCTGGAGTTGCGGACAAGCTTATAACCTGCCGACCAGCAACGGGATAATATTCCGATTACAGCATAGAATTTATCTTTAACAGGAATAACCCAACAGAATATTAAAAAAAAAGCCCCGCCAGGCGGAGCTTTTAGATTATAGTAAGCTTTTTTTAATGCAAAGGTAAGTACCAGTTAGCAGGATTCATGAGTATGTCGTGAACAGCATTGTACTTAGCCGTTCCCACGCCAAACTTAGCCGCAACGCGGTCTGCGAGGTATTCTGGAGTTCCTCTGCGGTTAGCAACCCTTACAAGATCGAACCATCGTTTTCCTTCATATGCTAGTTCCATAGCTCTCTCCTCCATAATCCAGTCTTCAACAAGAATCATAGGATCACCGGTAAAGTCTACAGGAATTTCGCGGGCCTTGAGATAAGCACGACCACGGATACCTCTGTTGTCGCTCCATACGGAATAGGCAGCGGGACGAGGGTTAACGGAGTTGAATCCTGAATTAAGAAGTGTCAAAGCAGTAGTTTGATCACCCAGGCGATTTAGGGCTTCTGCCAGCAACAGGTGCAAATCCGCAGCCCTGGAGATAATAATATCGGAACTATAAGGTTCTCCCTCATCTATGGCATATTTCTTAATGTACGCTTCGCCTGAGGCTACTGTATCATAAGTTATTCCAAGGCCCCTGTACTGATCTCCTAATGTAGCGCCGGCAAGTGGTATCTGGTTCATAAATGAGTCAATGAGAACCTGAGTAGGCTTCACTTTGTACTGATCATTATAGAGAGTCCATTGAGTAACCGGGTTTACCTGAGCCTGTGTTGAAGCAAAGGGTATAACAGAGAGATTTTCGCCATCATTACTTTCAGCAGCAACAAATATATTTTTCCAGGACTTATCAATAAAAGTTCTATCAACCTTATATATAGTTCTTACATTACCATAGCTTTCACATGCCAATTTAAGATATGCAGCTGCGTTGGCATAATCATTTTTCTCGAGGTATAATTCTCCAAGTATGGCTTTCGTATTAGGATACTGAAAAAGTTTAATTTCCACTTTTTCAATTCCCTGATTAAACAACTCCAGATAATAAAGATTCTGACTGATCAGGGTATCCAAAAGGGCATCTCTGCTCATTACATTCTGCGCAAGGGGCGCAGGGATAGAAACCATATTATCCTCAAAATAGGCAGCTTCACCATTAATCTTGAGAAGCGTCAGATACGCCCAAGACCTTAAAGCAACTAGTCCCTTTTTGACGGAAACCTGTATCACTTCATCATAGTTTCTGTCGGTTTTAGCCACATTATCAATATTGAGGAAGACCTCATTACAGTTAATAATAACCTTATAAAGGTCTGCTACATCTGTATAGGTATTTTGCAAAGAGATTGTCTGGTCATTAAGTTCTTTCATATCCAGATCAGCAAAATCCGTTACATTCATCATATCAGACCTCAGACCATCGAGAATGATCAGTTTAGGCATAAAATCCTGCAGCGGTTTCATAACACCCTCCAGAGATCTTTCTGCATCCCTGATAGTTTTGTAATGCTCATCGGGTGTAATCCTGTCCCCGGCCTGTTCAGTGAAAAATTCGTCACTACAGCCATAAGTTGCCAGCAAAGAAGCAATTATGATAAGCAGGAAGTATGGTTTGATTCGAAATATCTTTTCCATTTTATATCTGTTTTACCTGTTATAAATCTAGTTTAGCGCCAATAATAAAGGAGCGGGTCTGTGGCATCATACCATAATCGACTCCCATATAAAAAGGAGAATTCATGTACTGGAAGTCAGGATCATATCCCTTATACTTGGTAAAAGTAAGGAGATTAGAAGCTGTTATATACAGAGTTATTCCTTTATAAACACCGGGAAGACCAGCCAGATTATAATCAATTGTCAGTTTTTGTAAACGGAGGAAGGAAGCATCTTCAATCCACCTGTCTGAAAAAACTGTATTACCTGTTGGATCACCGAAGGCAGCTCTCGGCATGGTATTGCTTGGATTAGAAGCTGTCCACCGGTCAAGAACACTTACAGACTGATTATCGTAAGAATCCATTGATTCGGTTTTATACCTCAGGTAATTAAATGCATCCTTACCCATGGAGTAATTAAAAAGTAATGAGACATCGAATCGCTTGTAGGAAAAAGTAGTATAAATGCTACCAAAAAGCGAGGGGTTTGGATTACCAATGATGGTTTTGTCCGCATCATTTATCTTGTTATCCCCGTTTGAATCAACAAACCTTACGTCGCCTGCCTGCATTGGAAGTCCTTTCGGGCCAATAACGGCATTAGCTTCAGCAGCGGTCTGATATATACCATCGGTCTTATATCCGTAAAATGAATTCAAAGGGTTACCTACTGAAGATACAAACTGCGCCCCGTCGATCGTGGTAACAATGTTGGTGGCAGCAGGATTCAGAAATTCCAGAGATTTAACCTCTGTGCTCATCTGAGTTACCGTCCCTCCTATTATCCAGGCAAAGTCGCCGGATTGAATTCGTGCATCGGCAGCCACCTCAATTCCACTTGAAGAAAGTTTTCCACCATTATCGAAATACATGGTATATCCATATGATTCGGGGAGTTCCTGCTCAACTATCAGGTTATTCACAGTACTGGTATAATAGTCCACATGAAGGTTAATAGCCTGTTTAGCCACAGAAAGATCCAAACCGGCATTAACCATATTTTTCTTTTCAAGTTCCAGATTTTCGTTTGGAATAGCTTCGCGGAAAAGGACTCCATAGTTATCAATTCTGGCGGATGTATAATATAGTTTTGAATAATCATAGATGGAACTGAACATATTCCCTGTAACAGAATAGGATGCTCTTAACTTCAGATCCTCCAGCCATGCAGCCTGATTAAGGAAACTTTCTGAAGACAGTCTCCATGCAGCACCAACAGAAGGATAAAAGTTAAATCGGTGGTCAGCGTTTACAGCCGAATTTCCGTCGTAGGAAAGATTTACATCGGCGAAGTATTTATTCTGGTAATTGTATTTTCCACTGGCAAAATAGGAAACCCACACAAGTCCGCGATCATCGCCCGTTGTAGTTCTCAGGTAATTGTATTTAGAACCCTGACCAAGGCTTCTGAAGTCATCAGAAGGAGTATTCAGATCGATACCTTTGTCATACTTGTAGGTATTTCTGAGATATCGGAATCCACCATAAAAATCAATGGAATGGCCATTCATGGTATGACTGTTATATGAAATGGTTGTATGGCTCTGAGTGGAACGGTACTCATTTACAAGGTCGCCAGGACTGTTGCTTGCCGAGTCGACCTGATACATTCCAATATTTGGAAGAAATATGCTTTCCCGGGCATTATTGAAATCGATTCCTAACAGTGTTGAAATCTTTAATTTATCCGTTATAGCATATGCTGCATTCACAGAACTGAGGAAATTGTAGTTTCTGTCGGTTCCAACAGCATTTTTAACAATTGCCACAGGGTTACTTACATCGAATATACCTGTATCATCAATATAGGGCAATTTAACACCGGTTGCAGCATCCCTGGAATAAGGAGCCATAATAGGTGGCATTAAGAGAGCCGATTGTATTGGATTTTTAAATGTGCTGTAGCCCTGGTTTGGCAGATAGCTGTCGGCTAGGGATAATTTAGCATTTGGAGTAACCGAAAATTTGTCGGTTATATTAATTTTTCCGTTGATACGCAGGTTAAACCTTGAATAACCAGAGCCGTCATACATAGCTTTCTGTGACAGGAAGCCGGTTGAGATATTATAGGTTGCAATATCATCTCCCCCCTTCAGAAAGAAGTGGTACTTTGAAAGGGAAGCCGGTTTAAATATTTCGTCCTGCCAGTTGGTGTTATTGTTGTATTTATAATAATCTGCACCGCTGTTTCCGTTTAGCCAGGGATACAGGCTGTTAATATCACCAGGAGAAGGACTTACGGTATTAAAAACATCCGTGAAATAGGATCTGAACTGATCGGGATCCAGAACGTCCTGTTTGGTTGGCACAAAAGAAATACCGCGATAGGTTGAAAATTTAATAACCGTACTGGTTTCACTTTTTTGTTCAGTGTTAACATTGATAACACCGTTTGAACCAGCAGCACCCAGATATGACTGTCCGTCTTTGAGAACAGTAATATCAGCGATATCGTCAATGTCAACTATATCAAAGGGGTTCATGGAAAATCCTTCCATCAGACTTCGGCTGGCGTAGGAATAATCATGTATCATTCCATCAATAAAGAGCAGTGGCTCGTTATTGGCATACAGGGATGAAAAGCCACGAATATTCATGTATGTTCTGCTTCCCGGCATTCCGGATTGCTGAATAACAGACAATCCCGGAACTCTCCCCTGAAGCACCTGATCAAATGAGGCAGCTTTACTAAGGCTTATATCCTCAGCAGTAAGAGCAGTAAGAGGATATGTTACATCCTTCAGAACACCGGTTCCAAGAGGCTTGTTGTAAGCGTTATCAAAGGACCTGTATTTATCAGATACAATTGATATATTTATAAAATCTCTGCCATTCAGATAAACATTCCTTTTATTGTATCCAGGCAGGTCAACAATTAATTCTGCCTGCAGATTCGGCACAACTATACTAAAAGCTCCGGTAGAATCTGTTGAGGCGGAAACCCCTGTTGAGCTGACCGATATTGAAACCTGCTCTATAGGCAGTCCGGTTCCTGATTCGGATACCACACCCTTAATCGTTATTTCGTCAGTCTGAGCCCTCAGAGTCTGAGGAATAAGAGTAACGCCAATGAAAAGAAGTAGTGATAAACAGGTCAAATATGTGAATCGTTTTGTCATTTCAATGCTGTATTTAATTAGTGTACAGTAATAGTTAGTTTATTGGAGTAAAGATTATGGTATCCCAGAAAAGAAGTCCGGATTCAAGGGTTACAACCTTAATTGTGTGTTCTTCAGTATTATTCCAGACAAATTCACCCCAGCTTGTCGATTCTGCAGGATCGCTTTTATTAACAATAGCGGTTTTTACTCCATCAATATAGACAGCATAAGTAGTCTGCCCACCCCAAAGGTTTGAAGTGACCTTGTATTTTCCTTTCATTATTTTTGGAGTAGTAACCTGACACCACCACCAACCGCTCATACTCAGACAATCGTCATTAAGCAGTTTCCCTGTGTCATGATCTTTAAAATAGTACAAAAGATAATCACCCTCCCACTTTATTTTGGCAAAAGTATTTTGACCATCAAACCATCTCATATAGAACTTTCCAAAATAGTCACCTTGCTTAAGGTCAAAATAATCGGTGGTTTCAAATACAATAACTGCCGGAGACGGTAGTATAACCGGAAGAAGATCATTGATTGTATGATAGGTTCCGTTTTTGCATGGGTTATTGGATGCGTCAATAATAAAGCTTGTATATACTCCGGTTGATGCGTCATTATTAATACGATAGGCATCATCAATTTTAAATGACACATTATTATCATTTGACAAAGTCGGATAATTTTTTGTTTCCAGATTATCAAGATAAAATGCACCACCTAAACAATGATATTCCATATACCTGTAGAATCCATTATTGAGGAAAGTAACAGAATCGGGAGCACTGGTAAAATATGCCACCAGTTCATCGATGTTGGTTATTCCATAACGGTTGTAAATGGTATCAGGAACAGCAAGTACAGTGAAACGGTTACGTGCAATTTTCTTTCCATAAGGAAACGAAATTGTATTCAGAGTATCTTTTAAACCGGTACGATCCAGGCCCTTGGTAAACAAAGAATATGACGGGTTACCAGCAAGTAACTCATAAACACTTTTTGTTACAGGTTCAATTACCTTATCTATCAGATGAATGACACCATTAGCGGCCTGAATATCCCTTTTGGTAATTTTACTTGACTTATTAATGATTATGTCCGAACCTTCAAATTCTGAAGACAAGTAGTCACCCAGTGCGTTGGTATCCCGGATTGCACCAAGACCAATATCACTTGTATGAACTTCACTTATAATCAGGTGATTATAAACCAAATCCTTGATTGTTTTAGCATCGAGTTGTTCATATGAGCTAACGCCCTTAGATTTGTAATATTCTTCCATTACGTCATTCGTAGGAAGGAGCAAAGTAAACGGACCACGCACACTCAGCAATCCATTCAGGTTAGCAACTTCAATCAGTTTTGAGAATTCCGAATATTCATCATTACTCGCTACATAATCAGAAATTACCTGTTGATCGGAGGTTACTTTCCATAATATCGGATCCTGATTGCAACCGAACAGGAATAGTGAAAGAATCAATAGCTTACCACTTCCTGTAAATAATCTTGATGCAAATTTTTTCATATCTGTCTCTTTTTGAATATTTTACCTGCTATAATATGGATTCTGAACCAGATTCTGGTTATAGTCAATGTCGCGCTGAGGTATAGGTAGATAATAACTCATAGTATCATTCACTTTCGTGGCCAGAATAGCTCTTTGCTGAACATTGGCAGCACCAGAAAGGATCATATCGATCAAAATACTTTTCTTCTCGAAATTATTCCGTTTGGCTGCACGCAGCAAATCAAACCAACGTTTCCCTTCAAACATAAATTCTCTTCCCCTTTCATCCCTTACCACTTCTCTGAGAATATCCTGATCTGTTACATCTGCAAAGGCAAGGCCGGCTCTTTCAATAGTTTGTCTTACAAGGGAGTTTGCCAGAGGAAGATTATTTAATTCAACTGCAGCCTCAGCTTTCATAAGTAAAATATCAGCGTAACGGTAAAGAATCCAGTTCGCATCCCGCTCATTTGAGGACCGGGTAACGGTACTCAGGTTATCCTTCCCAACATATTTCCAGATAGGACCACGACCTCCGCTTATCCTGATGTCTTCCGGATCGTTAAAGAGAACAACAACGTTTTTGGTTATAGTCATCTGAGGATTTCCGGTAACAGGAATTAAATTGTAATAGATAGGGTTTTCCTGTGAATCCAGGTTATCATTAAACTGAATTTCGAAGATGCTTTCAAGTGGCGAATTACCCGGGTTATAAATATTAAACCATGTAGTAAGGGGTTCAAGTGAGTATAAACCGGAATTAGTCACTGAATCGCAATAATCCATACACTTCTGATATTGCTGATTCCACAAATACACATCAGCCAGCAGACTCATTATTGCGTATTTATTTGCTCTGCCATAAAATGCATCAGTACCCTGGAATTCAGTGGTATAGGCAAGGTCTTTTGCCTTGAGCAAATCCGCAATAATCTGTTTAATAATCACCTGCTCACTGCTTTTTCCAATAAACAGATTTGAAGTATCTGAGATGGAAGGCTCAAGAACCAGAGGAACATCTTTCCAAATCCTGACCAGATAAAAGAAGGATATAGAACGAATAAACAATGCTTCTGCTTCAACAGCATCTGCCATTCTGGGTGTGTAGGCTTCATCCTTTGCCAGTACGTCTTTTGAATAGAACATAAGAGTATTAGCCAGGTTAATAGCAGAATAGTAATTACCCCAATTAATTGCACCGTTTGTAGGGCTTATATCACTACTGGCGATTTTGGTATAATCGTAGAAATTGGTAGCTGAAAACTGAGCCATATCTGCTCTTACTTCACCAAATATCAGCGACTGCAGGTTTGCACCTCTGAAGGCATCATAGGTTGCTGCAAGAGCTCCGTCGATATCGGCTTTCTTGGTCCAGAATTTCTCCTTTATAAGGTCATTTTCAGGTGCAATGGACAACCAGTTGCTACATGAAGTAAATAGAATAAGGATGAAAAATATAATGTAGCTTACCGGACTTTTTATGCGGAATTTTTCCATTTTAATAAAGTTTAAAATTAAAATTTAATGTTTACACCTAACATAAACCTCTTGCTCGGCGGCGTTCTGCTGTAATCTTTGGGCAATACATCGGGTTTAGAGGGAGGAGCCACATCGGGATCCTGACCGGAATAGTTTGTCCAGGTGTAAAGGTTGTAAGCGGTACCGTATACTCTCATTTCCTTAATTTTCATCTTCTTTAAAAAATCAGGATTTACAACATAGCTCAATGAAAGTGTCTTCAGACGAAGGTAGGATCCGTCTTCAACAAAACGATCAGATCCAAGCCAGTTATACCCTTTTGAATAAAGAGCGCGGGGCACGCTGGTTATATCTCCTTCCCTTCTCCAGCGCCAGTTGGTAGCAATACTCTGGTTATCGTAGTTATACATTTTCTCAGTATCAATGCGGGTCTGATTAATAATTTTCTGACCTACTTTGAAATAGAAGAAGGTGTTTACAATGAAATTTTTATACTGCACCTTGAATCCTGAACCACCAAGATATTGCGGGTTAAGGTCTCCCAGGTAAACAATATCCAGTTCATTTATTTCACCATCATTGTTAACATCCTGGTAACGGGCATCACCACCTTCAAATACATAGCCACTGGAAACACCCATAATCATATCAAGAGGCATGTCCTTATTGATTCCATAAACAGGATTACCATCCTTATCACGAACAATAGCATCAGCATCTGTTGGGTAAACGCCCAAATATTTGTATCCAAAAAATCCTCCGAGAGCCTGACCAGGCTGAATACTTATTTTATAGTTTCCGTTTTCCAGCATGTTACCATAGGTAAGAGCATAGTTATCAGGCAGACGCAATACAACGTTACGGTTACGTGAAAGGTTCAGATTGAAATTCAAAGAGAAATCTTTACGTTTAACAAAGGTGTAGTCAATCATGAATTCTCCCCCTTTGTTGGTCATTTCACCATCATTCCTGTTCAGACTTCCAAAACCTGTTTGACTAGGTATCCCTGAATCTTTGAGGTACAGATTAGTGGTCTTCTTGTTGTAATAGTCAATCTCAACATTCATGCGGTTATTAAAACCGAAGAAGGAAATACCCGGGTTTATCTGCTCAATGGTTTCCCATTTTAAGCTGGTAAGCTCAAGACCGTTTGGTTTAACACCCTGCATATCCATGTAAGAGTAGCCTGAACCGGCAGTGTAAGTATTAAAGTATAAATACTGTCCATCAGGTGAGTTACCAGACTGACCCCAGCTAACACGTAGTTTAAGATCGTCGACGAAACTCAGGTTACTCATAAAGTTTTCTTCAGAAATACGCCATGCAGCTGAAAGTGTTGGGAACAATCCCCAGCGGCTTTCCTTACTGAATTTTGAGTTACCTTCATATTTGGCACCTACCATTAAAATATATTTATCTTTAAATTTATAGGTACCGGCAATATAAAGACCCATGGAACGATACTTGGTATAATCTGCATTCATATAAGAAAGGGGGAGATCACCAACCGGCTGGGTCAGGAATGAAGAAGCCGACTGATTTGTTTCCACCTTATAATATCTCTGAATGGTTTCTTCAGTATCAAACTGTCCAAGAAATGAAAGATCATGATTATCACCAACGTTTGGACGGTAAATCAACTGGTTAATGGTATAAATAGAACTCTTTTTGGTGAACTCGTTACTTGCTTTATTGGTAATATCGTCGTCATAGGATCCCAAAGCTTTAAAAGGAAGAAACTTTGAAATCTTATTATCAAAGATATCCAGAGTAACCGTAGAGGTAAGAACAACCCTGGGAGTTATCATATATCGAAGGGTAGCAAGAGCTCTGGCATTATCCTTAACCCTGCCTTGCTGACCAAGATTAGCAAAGGCAACAGGATTATACATATCCCTGGCACTTCCCTGTAAAGTTGATGAGGGAGTATAATAATCGCCATAGGAAATGTTATTGGTATCCCTATCGAAGATGGAAATGTTAGGCATTTTGCGATATGCAATTGAACGAACCAATTTATTTCCGAATTCAGGATCTTCAAGGTCATATGTATTTGTCTGATCGTAACGGGTATACATAATATCCGTTTTAAACTGCAATTTGGAGGACAAATCATAGTCGAGAGAAGTACGGAGATTCAGTTTTTTCAGGTCGTTTCCAATGGTTGTACCACCTTCATCCTGAAAACCTACCGACATATTATATCTTGATTTATCCCCTCCTCCACGCACTGAAAAGTCGTGCTGCTGAGTCGCCCCAACCTGGGTAATTTCTTTCACCCAGTTCGTATTCTGGGAATAGTTATTATAATTTTCCCATTCCGGATCAAAGGCAATTTCATTATTAAAGAATACGTTTCTGTCAACGTTATAATGTTCCTCAGTAATGAGACGTGCATATCCAGCTCCATCAAGCATAGGAATCGGGTCCGGCTCATATGAAAGGGAAGTTTTAAAGGTGTATTCAAAAATTGGTTTTGATTTTGTACCACGCTTGGTTTTGATCATGAGAACTCCGTTCGACGCTCTGGATCCCCATGCAGCAGTTGAAGCTGCATCCTTGAGTACCTCAATGGATTCGATATCTTCAGGAGATACGTCAATCAGGTTACCAAACTTTTCGATATCGGCACTGCCAAAATCAAAGTTCTCATCAATGGTAGCATCGTATGGGATACCATTAATAACGATCAATGGGTTATTCCTGGCATTAAGTGAAGCTGTTCCACGGATACGGATATTCAAACCGGCACCCGGGTCACCGGACACTGATGAAATATCAACGTTACCCATTCGACCCTGAAGCATGTCTTCAACGCTGGTAGACATAACCGACTTCATATCCGAGAGTTCGATACGTGCTACTGCTGTAGCCCGGTCACGGATATTAGTGTATCCATCGTTACCCATCTTGGCACCAACGATAACAAGTTCGTCGAGAGCAGTTGATTCAGATTTCAAAGCGATATCGATCTGAGTTCTGTCACCAATCATAAAGGATTGTTTCTCATAACCAATAAAAGATACCTGAATAGGATTTTCCTTGTTGGTTACACGAAAAACATAGTTACCATTATAATCGGAAACGGTACCGGCAACAAAACGACCGTTTTTATCGATCTCAACAATGTTAACAGACATCAATGGTTCCAGGGTTTGGACATCTGTGACTTTTCCTTTAATAATCACGGACTGACCAAAAGCATTACTAAAACCCGAGAGCAATAATATTAGTAATCCTGAAAGTAAAATGAGTTTTTTCATAATAGGTCAAATTAGATTTTTTAATTACTAATATTTTAGAACTTTATCGATCTTATGCACAACCCCTTGCCTGACAAGAATATCTGCATTAGCATGATCAACAACAACTGTCTGACCACTCAGATCCGTAATTGACAGATTGTTAACATTGTTTGTTATGGTCATGGTTGAATAAAGTGTGCCTAATAACGGATCAACATAACTCCTGTTGGAAGGAAGTGGTCCACTTAGTTCACCGTCGTCAAAAACAGCATAATTCCTTATAAAATGATACAGAAGGAAATCTTTCAAAGCTATATTTTTTGACTGGTCTTTGTTTACGCTTCCATCTGCAATTGTATCGAGCGGAGGAATTAATCCGTCAAGCTGGGCCTGGGCCATAGCTGCATTAGTAGGAAATAAACCGGTCCAGAAGGATGTCTGAGACAGGAAAGAAATGAAAGGCACCTGCATTTTCAGATAAGAATCAGGTTTCATGGCCAGAAGTTTGGTTTTCGTCATCAAATCAGCAAATGTCGACAGATCGGGATCGTTCATGAGTATAGAGCCCATCAAAACATATGATTTAATTGGATTCGAAACCTTATAAAGTATTCCGTTTTTATCATTAACAGAAGTGGCTTCAATGCTAAGATTGTCTCCAAGCATTTGATTTTCAGCGCCTTCAAAAACGCCATTATTATAATGAATAAAATTACCGGAGCTCATCTTTATGTAACCTTCACCTGTAAAATCATCCAGAATACCATAATATATGTGGTCCTGTACAAAATCTGTCAGATCCGTAGCTCTCATGGCTTTCCATATCCCATCGGCTCCTCGCCACTGCATCTGTAATCTATCCTTATCGTAGCGTATATTATAAGCTTCAATAGTTGCATTGGTGGGCGCAAACAATGTAACATCATTATCCGGTGAAGATAATCCGGTCAGCATGTTCGCAGTCTGCAGTGCATACAGGAAGGTTGAGTAGTTGCTGTTAAAGAAGAGCTCTCCGGGCACCGTTGTGAATACATTGGGTTCCAGTACCTTGTTCATTTCATAAACAACTCCATTACTACACATATAAGAGTCTTTAATATCAGACTTTGTCACAACAAGAGCATCTCCAAATGAATTAAAGAATCCGTGCTGCAATTTAGATATCAGCGCCAGTGAAGCAGATATCTGCGACTGAAGTATATAATATAAGGTAACCTTCGGCAGACTGTCCACACTGGGATAATAAAGCGGAATGAATTTGTCGAGGTAGGCCTGCAATACATCATTCGATGGAATGAATCCTGTAAACATATTCTGAGGAGGAACAGCGGTATTGGTTGATGTACCCCTTTCTTCAGCTATATTAGAAACATCATTATATGATTTTTTGTATTCCTGTTCCTTAAGCTCATTTGTCCTTGGATTTATATAATTTGCAAATCTCTGCATCAGATCATAATACAATCCGAATTTATCAGGATTAGTCTTCAGATATTCTTCAATGCTGGGCATTGGAGGTATTACCTTATCCAGGAAGTAAATAAAACCGCTGGCAGTACGAACTTCTTTTTCTCCGGGGAATAGAGGATCGTCAATAACCATGGAACTGTGCCAGTTCATATTTCCTCCCCACTGGCTATTGGGATACATGAAAGTATAATCAGATCCATCGAGAGCACCTCCGTAATCTTCAAACCAGTCGGTTGTGAAAAGGGGAACAAACTTATTGTCGGTATAAATCTTAAGCGTCTGCCCTATTCTGTTTGCAGGAGAATATTTTACAAATTCTGTATAAGGAGCAGAAACGCTTGGAACTTCTTTTCTCATGAAAAGAGAAGCATATTCCCCATCAGGACCCTGAAGTTCTGACCAGGCATATTCATAAATAAGCTGGAATCTGGAACGTGGATTTCTCAGTACGTGAAGTGTAAACAATTGCACTGACTGATCCTTGGAAAGATCCTCAACAGAATTTATACCGTTCTCCTGGAAGTATTTCTCAAAGGCGGCATCATCCGGTACAAAAAGTGTGAAAAGTTGTTTGGTAATAGGAACAGTGTAATTTGCCTGATCCATTAACTTGAGGAAGATACTGTAGTTTCCTCTTGCTTTAAGGGTTTCTATATTCGATCCTCCGAGCCATGGTGGGTCTGTGTATAATTCCGGTGTTTTGGAACAACCAAAGATCCCTAATATCATAAAGGCTCCCAACGTGGCTGCAACCAGCAGCTTAAATGATTTCTTCATGTAATGTTAGTTTAGGGTAGTTTTGAATACTACTTAGTAATTCGACTTCCTGCACACACTCCGGCAGGAAATATTGTGCTAAATTAATCGAATGTTTGAATTATAAAAATAGTAAAAAGTTTTTTTATAAAATAATTTAGAGCAATTGAGCGTTGCAGGGCAATTAAAATTATTTCACATTTTAGAGAGTAAATATATAAATAAGGCAATTATTTTGATCAATTAATTAGTTATCAGGATGTTATTAAACGTGTTCAGTCATAAATCACTTTTATTACCAGACCTATTCATCTAATATTCAAGAGATTTTGACTGATTATAAATAAGAAATAAATACTGCTAAACGGCTATGCAAGCGCTTTTACATTATTTTAGACAATGACCTTCGATGTAAGTTTTGCAAATCCTCTCAAAGTACCCGGAAAGTCAAAATATGTTAATTTTATGCCACACCGCTTCCGTGACAGTTTTTGTATTTCTTTCCTGAGCCACAGGGACAGGGGTCATTTCGCCCAACTTTTTTGTCAACTCGAATCGGCTGGACTTTTCTGTCCTGTCCTCCCCCACTGGGGTCATTATATTTCGGAGTTTCGCTTTTGTTGGTTTCGAATTTACTAAGGTCAAGTTTTTTAGGAGCCTGTGCTTTTTGAACAGCATCGGGTTCGTTGGAATGAATATGTCCTTTCATCAATGTAGAAACCACAAAGCGGTTTACAGTATCCATCATGGCTTTAAACAGCTCATAGGATTCAAACTTATAAATAAGGAGTGGATCTTTCTGCTCATAGCTTGCATTCTGTACCGACTGCTTAAGATCATCGAGCTCACGGAGATGCTCCTTCCAGGAATCATCGATACTGGCCAGGAGAACTGTTTTTTCAAAGGACCGAACCAGCTCACGGGCATTGGTATTATATGCTTTGGCAAGATTGGTTATAACTCTGAACAATCGCTGTCCGTCGGACATGGGTACAACTATATTTTCATAAACGGCCGACTGTTTTTCGTAAACATCCTTAATTACAGGAAAAGCCTGTTTTGCAATTGCATCTTCCTTACGCTTGTATGTTTCCCTGATGAGTCCGTAAATTGAATCAATTTTTTCTTCGGCATCCAGTTTGGAAAACTGCTCCTTATTAAAAGGCGGCTCTACCGAAAGTGAACGGATAAGTTCGAAGCGGAAATCATCGTAATCATCCGCTCCCGGATAGGATTCAACCAGATGACTTACTACTTCATCCATCATATTGGAGATGTCTACACTCAGTCGTTCTCCAAAAAGTGCATGGCGTCTGCGTTTGTAAATAACTTCACGCTGTGAATTCATTACATCATCATACTCCAGCAAGCGCTTACGAATACCAAAGTTGTTTTCCTCCACCTTTTTCTGAGCACGTTCAATTGACTTGGAAATCATGGAGTGCTGAATTACTTCTCCCTCTTTAAGCCCAAGCCTGTCCATTATGCCGGAGATTCTTTCCGAACCGAATAATCTCATTAAGTCATCTTCCAGACAAACAAAAAACTGTGAAGAACCCGGGTCACCCTGCCTGCCGGCACGACCACGCAGCTGTCTGTCGACCCTCCTGGATTCATGTCGTTCGGTTCCTATAATAGCCAAACCACCTGCATCTACAACTTCTTTGGACAATTTGATATCCGTTCCCCTACCGGCCATGTTGGTTGCGATGGTAACCACTCCTTTTCTACCGGCTTCCGCAACAATGTCGGCCTCCCTCTGGTGCAACTTGGCATTCAGAACATTGTGAGGAATCTGTTTCATCTTAAGCATTCTGCTGAGCAGTTCAGAAACTTCCACTGAGGTTGTCCCGACAAGGACTGGCCTCCCGTGGTTAACCAGATTAACAATCTCGTCGATTACTGCATTGTATTTTTCCCGTTTCGTTTTATAAACAAGGTCGTTGTAATCCTTTCTTACAATGGGCATATTGGTAGGAATCACCACCACATCCAGCTTATAAATATCCCAGAGTTCCCCTGCTTCGGTTTCGGCAGTACCTGTCATACCGGAGAGTTTATGATACATCCTGAAATAGTTCTGGAGAGTAATGGTAGCCCATGTTTGCGTGGCAGCCTCTACCTTCACGTTTTCCTTGGCTTCAATAGCCTGATGCAGCCCGTCGGAGTAACGACGTCCTTCCATAATACGTCCTGTTTGCTCATCAACGATCTTAACTTTATTATCGATCACAACATATTCCACATCCAGCTCAAATAATGAATAGGCTTTTAAAAGCTGATTCACTGTGTGAACACGTTCGGATTTTACGGCATAATCCTGCAGGAGGGCATCCTTTGCAACAATTTTTTTATCCTCAGGCATATCCGATTTTTCAATTTCAGATATTTCCGATCCAATATCGGGAAGGATAAAGAAGGTGGGGTCTTCAGCAGGGCTCAGCATATCGATACCTTTGTCGGAGAGTTCGATTGCATTTTGTTTCTCATCGATAACAAAATATAACTCTTCTGTAACAATGGGCATGTTCTTTGAATTCTCCTGCATATAAAAGTTCTCAGTTTTCAGGAGAAGAGAGCGGTTTCCTTCTTCGCTCAGCATTTTTATCAGCGCCTTGTTTTTAGGAAGACCCTTATAGGCTCTGAGCATCATTAAACCTGCCTTTTCAGTATTTCCTTCGGCAAGAAACTTTTTCGCGTCAGCAAGAAGCTGGGTAACCAGTTTCTTCTGAACATTTACAATAGCTTCCACCCTGGGTTTCAGGCTAAGGAATTCCTGATTTTCACCCTTGGGAACCGGACCTGATATAATTAAAGGAGTACGGGCATCATCAATAAGTACTGAGTCGACCTCATCAACGATTGCGTAATTGTGTTTTCTCTGAACCAGATCATTAGGACTAAGGGCCATATTATCTCTCAGGTAATCAAATCCAAACTCATTATTGGTTCCGAAGGTGATATCGGCAGCGTATGCCTTTCTTCTTTCATCAGAGTTCGGCTGGTGTTTATCGATACAGTCAACGCTGAGTCCGTGGAACTGGTAAATTGGACCCATCCATTCGGAGTCCCTTTTGGCCAGGTAATCGTTAACTGTTACAAGGTGAACGCCTTTTCCGGTAAGGGCATTCAAAAATACGGGCAAAGTAGCAACCAGGGTCTTTCCTTCACCGGTAGCCATTTCTGCAATTCTTCCCTGATGGAGGGCTACTCCGCCGATCAGCTGCACATCATAATGAATCATATTCCAGGTAATCTCGGTACCGCCGGCAATCCAGTGATTGTTCCATAGTGCCTTATCTCCTTTAATCTGGATGTGTTCCCTATCTGCAGCCAGATCGCGGTCAACATCAGTGGCTGTAACCTCAATTACCTCATTCTCGGTAAAGCGACGAGCTGTATCCTTAACAATAGCGAATGCTTCAGGGAGAATCTGATTCAGAACCTCTTCGTACTTATTTTCAATTTCTTTTTCAAGCTTATCCAGACGATCATAGAGCTTCTCCTTTTCAGAAATTTCCATCTCCGGATCTTCTACCTTATCGCGAAGTTCAGCTATCTCATTTTCTTCAGAACTAACATAGGTTCTGACCTTGTCGCGAAGCTCGTTTGTTCGGGCTCTGAGTTCATCATTGGATAAGGCTTTTATAGATGGATATACGGCAAGTATACTTTGAACAAAGGGGTTGATTTCTTTCAGGTCACGATCGGATTTTGTGCCCAGAAAACCTGAAAGAATTGAATTTATAATACTCATTTCGAAAACAATTAATTCTTTTTATCTGATTCTAATAATCTTCAAAATTAGCTATTTTCCTTTAAGTTCTTGTTGAAATTTCTTTTAATGCACAGAAAAAAGGAGAATATTTTGAATATCATTTATTTCTCTGTTTATATTTTCTATTTTTACAAGAGAGAATATATTTAAAACAACCCGGTGGTATTTTATATCGAAACAATTTCCTGCCCTGTGGTGTTATAAATTTTTAATAAAATCAACTCATGAAAATCTTCAGAATACTGCTATTATTACCTGCTTTTTTACTTATTTCCGGCTCAGGATATTCACAAGCCTGGTTAAAAGATATAGCAGGCACGAAAAAAGCCAATGGTCAGGAATTGAATTTCTATGATATCCAGAATGCTTTTAACACCTACTGGGATGGGAAAACTGTGGAAAAAGGAAAAGGTTTTAAACAATTCCGCAGGTGGGAATATTTTATGGAACCCCGTGTATATCCCAGTGGAAATTTGAATCTTCCTGGTCTTTGGAAAGCTTATGATGAAATACAATCGGCACAAAAAACTGAAGTGAATAACTCAGCCTGGACCTCTCTGGGACCTTTTCTGATTCCTGAAAAAGCTTCCGGAAAAAACAAGGCCGGGATGGGAAGAATTAACTGTATTGCCTTTCATCCAAGCAATGCCAATATTTTCTATGTCGGTTCCCCTTCCGGAGGTATATGGAAGACGACCAATGGTGGTCAGACCTGGTCAACGAGTTCTGATAACCTGCTGAGTATTGGCGTAAGTGATATAGCTATTAATCCCTCAGATCCGAACATTGTATATATTGCCACTGGTGATGGAGATGCTGGTGATACCTATGGCATAGGTGTTTTAAAATCAACTAATGGAGGTACCAGCTGGAATGCAACTGCACTCAGTCTTGAACAGTCTCAAAGCACTTCATTCAGAAGAATACTTATCAACCCCGTTAATCCGAATATTCTCCTTGCCTGTTCAACAACAGGAATATATCGTTCTGATGATGGTTTTGCAACTTTTAAAATTGTACAATACGGGAATTTCAAGGACATGGAATTCAAGCCTGATGATCCAAATGTTGTATATGCAGCATCCTATGCAAGTGATGGCTCGGCTAAAGTATATGTATCTTCAGATGGAGGTAATACATTTGCACAGTCCAAGACCGGATTGCTAATTGACGGAAAAGTAAACCGGGTAGAACTGGCTGTTACACCTGCAAGTCCGGGATATGTTTTCGCTCTTTGCAGTGACTCCAATAATGATGGTTTTTACGCCCTTTACCGGTCCACTGACGCAGCTGGTAAATGGACCAAAATATATCCAAATACCAAGAAAAATCTTCTTGGCTGGACAGCATCAGGAACAGATACTGGCGGACAAGGCTGGTATGATCTGGCTATGTGTGTTTCTCCGGTCGCTTCAAGCGATGTCTATGTAGGTGGAGTTAACATTTACAAGTCTGTAAACACCGGAAGCGAATTTAACATCACTGCCCATTGGGTAGGAACAGATAATGCGGCCTATGTGCATGCAGATCAGCATATGCTTGCCTTTAATCCCCTGAACAACTATTTATACTCCTGTAATGACGGAGGTGTTTATGTTTCCAAAGACGGGGGAGTTACCTGGGATGACCTCAGTGATGGCCTTTCAATTCTTCAGATTTACAAAATATCTGCATCTGATCAGACTCCTGATTTATTCCTGAGCGGAAATCAGGACAACGGAAGTTATAAACGCCTTAACGGTGTATGGAAGGAGCTTGCAGGTGCCGATGGAATGGAATGCTGGATTGATCCAACAAACGACGATAACATTTATGTAAGCACCTATTATGGAAGTTTCTATCGCTCCATGGATGGAGGAGACACCTTAAAATATATTTCACCTGCCGACGGAGGCCAGGGTTACTGGGTAACTCCTTTTGTGATAAATGAAAGTCAGCCATCCCATATATATGCTGCCTATTCGGATATTTTTAAATCTGCAGACCGTGGCGATACATGGATGAAAATTTCAGATAAACTCATAGGGACCAATGTTTTCCGCTCTATGGCTGTTTTTGCCGGGGATGATAATTTTATTTATGCCGCTTCGGCAACCAAGCTTTTCCGCACAACCGACGGAGGCCAAAACTGGACGGATATTACCAATGGCTTGTCTACTGCCCAGATCACTTCCGTGACCATTTCCCCCTATGATCCCATGAAGGTTTGGGTTACCCACACTGCCTACCTTCCGGGCGAAAAGGTTTATTACAGTGATAATGGCGGTGATTCATGGACGAATTATTCCGATGGACTGCCAAACCTCCCCGTAAATGCACTTATTTACCAGAAAGGCACAAACCGCCTGCTATATGCCGGAACCGACCTGGGTGTATATTTCCGGAACAGTCTTATGAATTCCTGGGAATTATATAATAATGGTATGCCCAACGTTATAGTTAACGACTTTGATATACAGTACAGTCAGGGCAAAATTATTGCAGGAACCTACGGCAGGGGAATGTGGAAGAGTCCTCTGGCAGATGCCGGGCAACCAGGGTTATTCGCAGAAATTATTCCGCCCGCCCGGTATTCCTGTTTGGGAGATGAAGTTACTTTCTCCGTAATCAGCTCTGCCTCACCAGATAGTATAGTCTGGACTTTCCCTGATGGCATCGCTCCCCAGACCAAAACAGGACCGGAAAATGTTAGCGTAAGCTTCAGTGTTCCGGGCCCGAAAACCATTGGTGTTACTGTCTATAAAGCTGGTAATTCCTACAGTTCAGGGTTAAACGGGTATTTTGAAGTACTGTCTGATGTGAATGTCAACATAATTCCAAGCGATACAGTAGGGTTTCACACAGGTCAAAGCGCCATTCTTATAGCAAGCGGTGCCAGTGAATATACCTGGAGCCCGACTCCCTCCCTGAATGTTCTTACAGGAAATGCAGTTGTTGCAAGCCCGAAAACCAACGAAACCTTTTATGTTACCGGGACGGCAGGAAGCTGTTCTGACTCCGACAGTATTAGTATAGCAGTTACTCCGGGACCTGTGAATGATGATGTCTGCTCGGCCATTGTTATCGTTCCGGGATTAAACGGACCTTTCAACAATTTCTATGCAAGTGTTCAGGCAAATGAGCCCATGCCCGACACAACCGATTGTAATACGCAAATAACCTGGTGCAGCGAAGGAGGACTTCAGGCTTCGGTATGGTTCCGCTACGTGGCAAACAGCAATGTTGCCTCATTCTCCGCCAAAGGTTTTGATAACCAGATTGCCATCTATGATGCTGCAAAATGCGAGGATTTGCTCACGGGGAATTATACACTTCTGGCTGCCAATGATGATTATTACCCGGAAGCTGAATTTTATGCTTCTGCCATTGAGGCGGTCGCTGTTGTTCCCGGAAAGGAATACTTTATACAGGTCGACGGCAGTGCCGGAGGCGAGCAGGGAACCTTTACCATCTTTGCTCTTGATTTTCCTCTGGGGATTGATAAGGATGAAGTTGCCGCCAAAACCAAAGTAAGCCTTTATCCCAATCCTTCTGATGGAGAATTAAATATCCGCATCCCGGTTTCCCCTTCGGAGTTAAAACTGGAAGTATTTGATGATAAAGGGCAACTGATACAAACTAAAATCTATAAAAACAAAACCAGTGGCAGCTTTGAACAGAAAATAAATATCAATAAAAAAGGAATATTTGTGGTAAGAGTTACCGGTGATGAAATATTCTTTGTTAAGAAAGTAGTTGTTCAATAGCTTTTTAGTCAAAATTGCCCCATAAAAAAACTGTGGTGGAAGCAAAGTAAATTTTGCCCCACCACAGTTTTTGTTTTAAATCAGGATGAATTATCTCAGGCGCCCTCTCCTGCTGCAGGAGTTCTGAGTGTCATAATATCCCTGTCGAAAAGATAAAGGTTGGCCTCCCCTACAAGTTTCAACTTATCCAGAATTGCTCTCACATTTGCCTCTTCTTCAATCTGTTCGGTAACGAACCATTGAACCCAGCTGTATGTCGAGAAATCTTTTTCCTGTAATACCAGCTCAACTATGTCATTAATTGAGGCAGTAATGAATTTCTCGTGTTTCAGTACGGCATCAAAGAGTTCCTTGACAGTTTTTACCTTAAATACAGGTTTCTCAAAGGCCGGAATAATTGCTTTTCCATCTTTTTCATTAATGTATGAAATAAACTTAAGCATGTGCATTCTCTCCTCTTCTGTCTGTGCATAGAGCCAGTCGGAAATGCCCTTATAGCCTTCATTTTCAGCCCATGAAGCCATAGCAAGGTAGAGATTGGAAGAATAACCTTCTTTTTCAATCTGTTTGTTCAGAATGTTTTCAACTTTTTTTGATAACATAATTTTAGATTTTAAACTTTATTAAATCTGATAGTAATGACTCAAATAAAAGTTATCCGGGGAATCCGAAATTCCCCTGGATACCGGAATTAGAGATTCTTAATTATTTCTGTTCCGAACTCAGAGCATTTAAGTTCTGTTGCTCCATCCATAAGTCTGGCAAAATCGTAAGTAACGCGTTTTGAAGAGATAGTCTTCTGCAGTCCGTTTACAATCAGGTTTCCTGCCTCCTTCCATCCCATATAATCAAACATCATAACTCCGGAAAGAATAACAGAGCCTGGATTTACCTTGTCAAGACCGGCGTATTTGGGAGCTGTTCCATGGGTAGCTTCAAATATGGCGTGCCCGCTCTCATAATTAATGTTGGCTCCCGGCGCAATCCCAATGCCACCAACTATTGCAGCCAGAGCATCGGAGATATAATCACCGTTAAGATTCAGGGTGGCTATAACTGAATATTCGGCAGGGCGGGTTAAAATCTGCTGAAGAAAAGCATCGGCAATTACATCCTTAATCAGTATCTTTCCCTGTGATAGAGCTTGTTTCATAGCAGCTTCAGCTTTCTCTTTACCTTCTTTTTCAGCGATCCGGTCATATTGCATCCATGAAAATGTAAAATCTGCAAATTCCTTTTCAGCCAGCTCATATCCCCATTGTTTAAACTGACCTTCGGTGAACTTCATAATATTTCCTTTATGAACCAGAGTAACTGAAGGTTTCTTTTCACGGATAGCGAATTGAATTGCTGCACGAACCAGACGTGTTGTACCTTCCTTTGACACCGGTTTAACACCAATGGATGATGATTCCGGGAAACGAATGTTTTTGACCTTCATTTCATCAAGAAGGAATTTAATCACCTTGTCAACTTCAGGTGTACCTGCCATCCATTCAATTCCGGCATAAATATCTTCTGTATTTTCACGGAAGATAACCATGTCAGTCGTGGAAGGATCTTTTACCGGCGAAGGAACTCCTTCGTACCAGCGCACGGGCCGCTGACAAACATACAAATCAAGAATCTGGCGAAGAGCCACATTCAATGAACGGATTCCACCGCCAACAGGTGTGGTAAGGGGTCCTTTTATTGCTACTCTGTATTCATTAATTGCATCCAGAGTCTCTTCAGGTAACCATTTCCCTGTTTGTTTAAAAGCTTTTTCACCGGCGAGAACTTCTTTCCAGATGATTTTTCGCTTTCCGGCATAGGCTTTTTCTACCGCTGCATCCAAAACCCTTATTGAAGCTGCCCAGATATCCGGTCCGGTTCCATCACCTTCTATAAAAGGTATAACAGGCTGATCCGGGATGTGAAGTCTTCCGTTTTGAATTGCAATTTTTTGTCCGTCCATGATTTTTTTCTTAAAAGTTTATAGTTGATTAATAATTTTTGCTGCACAAATATAGGAATAATAGAATTTAAGGGAATACATCCTATTCGAATTCCAGATTAAAGTCCTGTTTCAGTTTATTCAGCAAAGGGTTTTTCCCTGCCAGATAATTAAATTTCTCCTCTGCCGTATAAACCATTTTTTTGCTGTTATCCTCATAGTCGGCAATAATAACCGACAGGTGAATTGCATCATTCTTTAATTCTCTTCTCAGGAATGTCTGAAGCTGTGCTTTTACATTTAAAATAAAGTCTTCCTGAAGAGTTGAGTTTTCAAGATGCACTTCAACCAGACCTGCAGCTTTCAATACCGGAGGCTTGCTTTTGAGCGCTATAGCCATCCTTGGCTTTTCCGTCTTTATTTCCTCACAAAAGATTTTCCATTTTTCTTCAAGTTGCTCAGGGCTGAACTCTTCGGCGTTGCTTTCTAATCCCACTTCCTCAGTCTCATCTTCATCCCCGGGGAGCAATGCGTTCACTTCTTCCACTTCCGGGTTTACTTTCCCTGCCATCACATCCTTAATGGAAATATTATGTCGCGGCACAACATTTTTGCTGGCATGACGCTCATTTATTTCCTCTTTTTTTGGTTCGTCAGGGATTACAATATGATGCACCGGTTCTTTTTTCTTTTCAGCCTGAGGCTTAACAGGAGTTACCGGAGGTATGGGTGTTTCCTGCTTTGATTGAGGTTCAGTCTCAGTATCTGCGGGTTCCTGAATGGGTTTCTTGTTATCAGCTAAAACACTATGAATAATGTTTTTTTCCTCATCCGTTTTCAGGGATTTTTTTTTTAAGCCGGTATTACCAGCCATTTTGAGGAGTGCCAGCTCAACAAGCAGGCGCTGATTCCGACTGGCCTTATACTGATTATCTGTCTGGTTGCAAATATCCAGCGCTTCGAAGAGAAACTCAACAGAACATTTAGCAGCCTGCTCCAGGTATAATTTTTTGAAATTTTCCGATACTTCCAGAAGTTTAACCGTTTCTGCGTTTTTAGAAACAAGGAGGTCACGTATATGGCTCGCCAGACCGTTTATAAAATTATGTCCGTCAAATCCCTTACGTATGATCTCATCCAGCTTAAGCAGGCAGTTTGTCACATCCCCCTGGAGAAGAAAATCGGTCATTTTAAAATAATATTCGTAATCGAGAATGTTAAGGTTATCGATAACCGACTGATAAACAATATCTTTTCCGGAGAAAGAAACCACCTGGTCGAAAATTGAAAGCGCATCACGCATGGCTCCGTCGGCCTTTTGTGCTATTATGTGGAGAGCTTCAGCTTCGTAGGCAATATTCTCCGCTTTGGCAATATTTTCAAGGAATTTTACCGTGTCATCTATTTTGATGCGGTTAAAATCGAAAATCTGACAACGCGAAAGAATGGTAGGAATTATTTTATGTTTTTCTGTGGTTGCCAGTATGAAAACGGCATGTGATGGCGGTTCTTCAAGTGTTTTAAGGAAAGCATTAAATGCATTCAGAGAAAGCATGTGAACCTCATCGATTATATAAACGCTGTATTTTCCCAGTTGCGGGGGAATACGCACCTGTTCCGTAAGTGTGCGGATATCTTCAACAGAGTTGTTGGATGCGGCATCGAGCTCGTGGATATTATAGGAGCGGCTTTCATTAAATGACTGACAGGATTCGCACTCATTGCAGGGTTCCATTTCAGGAGTGGGCTTGCTGCAGTTAATCGTTTTGGCAAAAATCCTGGCACAGGTGGTTTTACCCACACCACGAGGCCCACAAAAAAGGTATGCATGACCCAGATGGTTATTTTTTATGGCATTTTTCAGGGTTGCAGTAATGCTGTTTTGCCCGACAACGCTGCTAAAGGTTTCCGGTCTGTATTTACGGGCTGAAACAATAAAATTATCCATAAAAGTTCTTCAATTTTGGATTCTAAAGATACGATTTTATAGCTTTTAAGAAGTTGTTTCTTTTGAAATATTTTGACTGACTAAATTTTCTTAGGGTAGCAAAACTTTTTTAAAATTAAAATTTTTATCTTGTGTGTAGTATTCATTTCCATTTATGAGACACTTAATATTTATTCTTCTTATTTTTTTCTTTTCAGGTTTGGATTCTGTCTGTCAGTTCAATTCAGATCAAACAGATTCTTATAAAATCATAACCCAGCTTAGAAATCATACTTTCGAAATCAGAGAATTTTCAAATGATTCCCTTTTATTATATAAAGGAATCCTAAGTACAAACGTTCCTGAAACCCGACAGGGTAAGTTCTATTTTTTTAATTCTCAGGGTAAGGTTTATGCGACAGGCTATTACAGAGAAGATGTTCCTTTTGGAACCTGGGTGTATTATGATTCTTCAATGGATACTGTTCAAGTTATAGATTATTCAAGGGTCTGGAACTTTTTACAAGAAAACGCCAATATTAAACTTGAAAATTCCAACCTGATGGAACTTAAAACAAAATATAAAAGAGGCATCCTTCCAGATGGCAGTTTTTCAAATTCTGAAATACCACCAACTTTCAATAGAAACAGTGGCTATGATAATTTTAATGATTTTGTAAAAAAGAACATGGTCTACCCGCCTTATGCAAATTGTAAAGGAATTTATGGTGAAGTTGATATCCAATTTGTGGTAGATCGTGAAGGTAAAATAAGAAAACCTGAAATATTCAATTCCTGGTATTCGGATTTGAACATTGAAGCTATCCGTGTTTTATCTGAATCGCCGCCATGGAAACCCGGACTTCAGGACAATATTCCATTAAATATTCAATGTAATTGGCGTTTCAATTTTTCACAAGACGGTTTATTTTCCGCTCAACCAATCGAATTTTCTGATAATGTCAATGCTTTTTCAGATGATTCAGTTTTAGATAAGCGAGATGAAGAAATTTTCTATTTGGTTGAAGATATGCCAAGATTTGATAATGGTGATCCATCTGTAACATTTACAAAATATATTGAGAATAATCTTCATTATCCGGAAAATGCAATCAAGAATTCGAAAAGCGGCAGAGTGATTTTGCAATTTATAGTTACAGGAACAGGAGAGGTAAAAGATGTGGTTCTTGTCTCTCCCCTTGACCCTGAAATGGATGCAGAGGCTAAACGGGTTGTAATGTCATCTCCGCAATGGACACCAGGCAGGCAACGCGGAAAGCCGGCTACAGTATTATTTACCTTTCCGGTTGACTTTATACTGGATAAAGAAAATGATGGGAAATAAAAAAGAATATTAAAATCCATATTTAGAAATAATCCAATTAAAAGCAGCTAGAATATGTCCTCTTCAAGGCTAAGAAAAACTTCCAAATACCAAAGAATTGTCATATCAGAAATACTCTGGCTAAAGCAGTTTACAGGATATAAATACCTTGAAATTTGAATCAAAAATCCTTCCCCCATAAAAAATTTTGTTATTCTTTAATAAATACCTATTTTTGCAGTCATTTTTTATAAACCAATAAATTTTATTGATCATGTTAAACCAGTACGAAACCGTTTTCATTTCAACTCCCGTTTTGTCTGAAGTTCAGATGAAGGAAGCGGTAGAAAAATTCCGGACTGTGATCACCGAAAATGGAGGTGAGATCGTTATGGAAGAAAACTGGGGTTTAAAAAAGCTGGCCTACCCCATCCAGAAAAAATCAACCGGATTCTATTATATGTTTGAATACCGGGCGCCAGGTGATCTAGTTGAAAAACTTGAACTCCAGTTCAGAAGGGACGAGAGAATTCTCCGCTTCCTTACTATGAAAATGGACAAATACGCTGTTGAATACAGTGATAAGAAAAGAGCAAGAAAAGAAACTAAAAAAGAAGTGGAGAACTAAATCATGGCACAGAACGCATCAGAAATCAGATACCTCACCCCACCGACGGTTGAGATAAAAAAGAAAAAATATTGCCGTTTCAGGAAAAACAAACTTAAGTATGTTGATTATAAAGATCCTGAATTTCTTAAGAAATTCCTGAATGAGCAGGGTAAGATCCTCCCACGCAGACTTACCGGTACTTCTCTGAAATTTCAGAGGAAAGTGGCTACAGCCATTAAAAGGGCCAGGCATATTGCTATTCTGCCCTATGTAACCGATTTGTTAAAATAAACCAAGGAGGAAAAGAAAATGGAAATTATTTTAAAACAGGACGTCACCAATATTGGTAGCAAAGACGACATCATTGTCGTAAAGGACGGATATGCCAGGAATTATCTGATTCCTAAAGGACTGGCAATAACAGCAACTGTTTCAGCCAAGAAAATGCATGCTGAAACTATGCGTCAGAGAGCACATAAAGAAGAGAAACTCAGAGAAGAAGCCGAAGTTTATGCTAAGAAACTTGAAGGCGTTAGTCTTGTAATTGGTGCAAAAACAAGTACCAAGGGTAAAATCTTCGGTTCCGTTAATACCATTCAGATTGCTGAAGCACTCACTGAAAAGGGCTTTGACATTGACAGGAAAAACATCAGCATTAAGGAAGACCTTATTAAAGAGGTTGGAAACTATACTGCAACCGTTAAACTTCACAAGGAAGTTAAAGTTGAAATTCCTTTCGAAATTAAGGCTGAATAAAAGAATTGTACTTACTAAAAAAGGGCGTCTGTTTCAGTCGCCCTTTTTTTTACCATTATTTTACAGCAATTGTTTCTATTTCAATCAAAGCTCCCATCGGCAGATCTTTCACTGCAAAGGCTGCTCTTGCCGGCGGGTTTTCAGCATAAAACCGGCTGTAGACTTCGTTCATTGCCTGGAAATCAGTAATTTCCTCAAGCAGACAGGTCGATTTTACCACATCACTGAAGCTATATCCCGCTTCATCCAAAATTGCTTTTATATTTTTAAATACCTGCTCGGTTTGCTCCTTTATTCCCCCGGGAACCAATTTTCCGGTAAGCGGGTCAAGAGGGATTTGCCCTGATATAAAGAGCATTCCGTTGTGTTCAATAGCTTGTGAATAAGGGCCAATGGCCTTGGGAGCGTTTTCGGTTTTTATTACTTTTTTCATGGAAGAGTTTTTTTTGTGAAGGTAGTAATAATTGGATTTGCCGGGATGGATGTTTGTTTGATGGTTACGAAGTTACGGAGTTACGGAGTTACGCGCGCCGATGGTTGTAGCCTTTGGCGAAGGGTCCCGGCAAGCCTTAGCTAGCGATGAAGCTTCACCGTAGGCGCATGGCGGCCGATGGAAGTTACGGTATTAATCTTCGAATTCTAAATTCTAAATTCTAAATTATTTACCTGAAATTATCCTGCCACGGTATCCTCTTATTATATTTCAGATCCTGGAGAATGGCAGATTTTACATTAATCTGAAAATTAAAACTCTTATACATACCAAAAGGTACAGCGGTAAGTCTCATCTCCCAGCAATGCAAATCCCTGTAAACACTAAAATTGGAGGTTGTTACTTTTTTGGCTTTTAAGTCATAACCAGTATTATAGCCTATTTTCCATTTTGGTGTAAGGCTAAAATCTCCTGAAAATCTGAGTGTCTGGATAATATTCGCTTTGTTTGAATTCTGCTTGCTGTAATTCAGATTATAATCGGCTCTAAGACTCCAGGGGATATCAAAATTGACATATTCCCCATAATAATAATCCCGTTCATATGAATCACTTCCATCCGTCAGAGGAAGACTGGAGGATGCTCCTCCCGGCTCAAACTCTCCTGATGACGGAAGTCCTTCAGGCGCGCTATCCGATTTCTTCCCGGCTTTTGAGCTGAAATTTGTACCTAAAGACAGGGATGCGCTGGTCATACGGGCATATTTCCCGGTAACTTTATAATTGGAAACATTAATACGGCGGTTGTTGGCATCAAGCGCATACGGATCAAAATTTCCCCCAAAAGTAACATTTACCTTGCTATTAAGTAAACGGGTACTACCATTCACAGAGACAGGCCCGAATTTTATTGAATCGTCAAAATTCATATTGGTGGAAAAATTAAAACTCTCCAGAATTTTAACTTTTTTAAGAGTCTCGGAAGTATCATTTACTTCTCTTACCTTAGCTTCAAGAGTGTTTCGTAAAGCAAAATTCATTGTCCTGCTCCTGCCGTTTGAAGATGGAGGGCCATAAATACCATTCTGGTATTTGGAATATGTCTCCAATTTCTTTCCGTTTTCATCAACAAGATCCTGGTAATAATTAGGCATTATGCCTTTCATATCGGGCCTCAGGTTAAGACCAACAGTGGGTGACATTACATGACGAATGGCCACAATCTTACTCTGTGGCCTGAACTGGTACATACCATATATTTTTGGGGCAATTGAGACTGACAGGGACGGGTAATAGGCCTGTGCATAACTCAATTTATTAATGGTGTCGACCACCGTATGATAGTAGGAAGTATCAGCAGTAACGACCTGCTCACGGTACTTTTGGATATAACTGGTATAGGCAACCCCGCGATAGGTCAAATTTGGGGTGACTGTCAGAGACTTCAGTTTCTTAAATTTGATATTATATGCAGGAGTTAAGGTATGGTTAAAACCCGTTTTCATATTATCAAATACGTGGGAGGTAAACAATAGTGTGTCGTAGGTTTTAATCTGATTGTCGAAATTGCTGGAATAACTCAACTGTATGGATTCGTACCACTTTTTAGTAACTGAATTTTTGGATTTAAAGGGATAAATTGTCGACATATTCAGCGAGACTTTGGGTAAACTGAGGTCAACATGACCAGTCTGACTATTCTGTGAATGATTGGCACTGGCTGTCAGATTAAAAGGAGTACCGGTCCATTTTTTCTGATAGGAAATGCTGGATTGCTTTGTTGTAGTAAGGGCATTTGTAAGAATCTGGCTGTGGTTCTGATCATATTTGGAGGTCGACAGGTTAACACTGGCACGGAATTGCTGACTTGGATTGGCCTTTGCATCCTGGTTATGTGACCACATAATTGAATAATCCATGCCCTTTGTGTAAAATCCTTCACCCAGCCCTTTGTCACCGGTGATATTTCGAAAATATTTAGCATTAAAATTCCCTGAAAACCGGTACCGCACCCTGTAATTCGTTCCTGCCCTGACACCCCATGTACCATTGGTATAAATATCTCCTGTAACCTTCAGATCCATATAATCGTTGATGGCCCAATAATACCCGCCGTTACTCAGATAAAATCCCCTGTATGTTTCCTCACCGTAAGAAGGTATAAGAATTCCGGATGTATTGGTTTTTTTATTGGGAAAAAAGCCAAATGGAAGTCCTATCGGGATGGGTATATCCTCTATTACCAGATAAGAAGGACCTGAAATTATTTTATCACCCGGAATCGATTTTGCTTTTGTCAGTGCCAGATAATAATGGGGATGGTCCAGATCGCATGTTGTATATTTACCATCCTTCATATGTATATGCCCGAATTCATCCTTTCGGGTCTGTGCCGAATGAAGGTACCCTTCGTCCTGTTTGGTTTTAACCGCTTCAATGTACCCCTTCTTCGTTTTAAAATTATATTTTATCGACTGTGCGTTAAATGTCTGGCCTTCATCTTTAAATACCGGCAATCCTTCCACCAGTCCTGATGAGTCGTTTATAGCTCCCCGGGCAAATACCTGGCTCTCTGCCATATCGAACTCAATATAACTGGCCGACAGTTCGATCTGTTCATATTTTACATTCGCATCCCCATAAAGGAAAACCTTACGATTTCCCATGCCTATAATCATGCTGTCACGAGCACTATAGATAACTTCGGCAGAAATCTCAGATGCCGACTTTTTTTCTTTAACAAGGGTATCTGTTGGATTTTCACGGGATTGCTCGCCTATACGTATGAATTCTTCAGGCGTTAAAGACCTCATTTTCATTGTATCAGGGCGTTCAATACTCAGACTGTCCTCCAGCTGCGAAAACAATGAAGTGCAAAAAACACTTAAAATTGTTGAAAGAATAAGGACTGTATGAAATTTATTTTGCAAGTTAATTATGCTATTTTTGTACCCGAAAGAAATTTTACAATGAAAGTCCAAAACTAATTAAAATCGGCAAGAATGAATCTAACAAAACGTCGGTTTTATAAACATTTAAAACGCATACTTCCTTTCGTTCTTATATCAGCTGCAGGAATAATCTTTTTATTGCCCAAAATTCTTGCCACCGGAGACCCTGATTTAAAGAATAAGGTTCACATTGTTGTTATAGATGCAGGGCATGGAGGAAAAGACCCGGGTGCAATGGGATCATTTGCAAAGGAAAAGGATGTGGTTCTGGGAGTTGCCCTTAAACTTGGAAAATATATTGAGGATAACTTTGATGATGTTAAGGTTATCTATACCCGTGATAAGGATGTGTTTATACCGCTTTATGACAGAGCTGATATTGCCAATAAAGCCAACGCAGATCTTTTTATAAGTATCCATGCAAACTCAAGTACCAAGAATTATGTTTACGGTTCTGAAACTTTTGTAATGGGAGAGCACAAGAGCCAGAGCAATTTCGATGTGGCCAAAACAGAAAACAATGTTATTACCCTTGAGGATAATTATACCACAAAATATGATGGTTTTGACCCAAACTCCCTCGATTCGTATATTATGTTCAGCCTTATGCAGCGAACATATTTGAATCAGAGCCTCAAGTTTGCCAGCAAGGTACAGGATGAATTCAGAGAAAAAGCAAGACGTGCCGATCGAGGTGTGCTCCAGGCAGGTTTTCTCGTACTCTGGAGAACAAGCATGCCCAGTGTTCTGATTGAAACAGGCTTTATCTCTCATCCTGATGAAGAAAAATATCTGTCATCCGAGCAGGGTCAGGATTATCTGGCATCGGCAATATACAGAGCTTTTAAATCGTATAAGGCTGAAATTGAAAACAGCAGTAATTTTGAAAGAAAGCCGGATGTTATAAAATCGAATGAAGAGCCAAAGGAAAATGTGAATCCTCCTTCACCCTCTGGCTTATATTATAAGGTGCAGATTTTCTCTTCGCGGAATAAAGTTGACAATAATGACCCGGCAATTAAAGATTTCCCTGAGCTTGAATATTTTAGCTCAGGTAAATGGTTTAAATTTGCAGCTGGTAAGTTTGGAAGTTATGAAGAGGCATCAAAATATCTGAATCAAATCCGGGATAAATACCCTGATGCATTCGTTATAGCAGTAAATAATGGTGAAATTATTCCCCTGAGTGAGGCAAAACAACTATTAAAATAGATAATATCATGAAGTTCAGAACAGAAGCAAAGATTGGATTAATTGTATTGGCAACAATAGCATTGGTTATCTGGGGAATAAATTTTCTCAAAGGAAAGAATGTTCTGAAAAGAACGGATGTTTACTATGCCGTATTTAATGATGTAGGCGGTTTAAAAATGTCCGGATCAGTAATTCTTAGCGGCTTTAAGGTTGGAATGGTAAATGATATCGAATTCTCCAGGGGTCGTCTCGACCGCGTTGTGGTTGCGTTTTCTCTGAACAGTGATTTCAGTATCCCGAAAAATTCGGAAGTTCAGATTTACAGCAACGATATTATGGGTAACAAGGTTATTCGCATTGTTCCCTCGGCTGAAAAGGAATATTACAATCTGGGAGATACCATTTACGGAGTTGTTGCACCTGATATGATCAGCAAAATTACCGGAGAGATTAGTCCATTGGTACAGTCCACCACAGATGCCGTAAAAAAAATTGATACCCTGCTGACCAGCATTAATTCAGTACTGGATCCTGCCACCCAGAAAAAATTACAAATGGCACTTGCCAATCTGGAAACTACAACATCCGCCTTGTCCAAACAATTATCTCCGGGAGGCAAGCTTGACAAAACCTTTACCAGTCTTCAGGCCTTTACCGGAATGCTCGATGCCAATAAGGATAAACTTGGTTCAGCTTTTGCAAACATTGAATCCATTACCGATTCAATAGCAAAGGCAAATATCACTCAAACTGTTGAAAACATAAATGCCACATTTGCCCAGAGTCAGTTATTTCTTGAAAAGATTAACAAGGGAGAAGGAAGCCTGGGATTACTGGCAAGTAATGATTCCTTATACAATAATCTGGCTGCAGCCAGTAAAAACCTTTCTGTTCTGCTGGAAGATATGAATCAGCATCCAAAACGCTATGTTCACTTTTCGGTATTTGGCAAAAAGGATAAATAAACCTTCCGGAATTTCATTTTTTCATTTTTCCTGAAATTTTCTGACGGCTTTTTACCTTCAGAATTTGATTAAGGGGCATTTTTTTTTGATAAAAAATTCAGATGATCTTGTCGGAATTTAAAGTAATCCTTGCTTCATAATTTCTAAATAATTGTTAAACAATTTTTTAAGGTCCTATTTTGCTTATTAATTGATTTTCAATGACTTAATTTTTTTTTCAATTTTCGTCATTCTTAATCCATTGAGAATAAAACCAATAAGACATTTCTTAAAAATCAAGTGATTTTCAGTTTTTTTTTTAGATTTTTTTTCACAATCTTAGCTAATGAAAATCCCAGTCAAGTTTTAAGTCGTAACCAAAAATAAATCTTCAAAGAATGCACCAACGAGTTTGGAACAATTGTCTAAAGGTTATTAAAGACAATGTGCCCTCTATCAGCTACCGTACCTGGTTTGAACCCATTGTTCCCCTTAAACTGGACAGCAGCATACTAACCATTCAGGTTCCCAGCCCGTTCTTTTATGAGTACCTGGAGGAGCAGTATATAGATATTCTGAAGAAAGTATTGCGTAAGGAACTGGGTCCTGATGCAAAACTGGAATACAGTGTTGTTATGCAGAATAACAATTTCAATGAGAACAAGCCATATACGGTAAAATTTCCGGCACGAAATTCAAAAGACATTAAAAACAAGCCTGTTCCGGTTCCACTGGATCCCGAAGAGGCCACTATTAAAAACCCCTTCGTAATTCCGGGCATTAAAAAGCTCAACATTGATCCCAGGTTGAATCCCTCCTATTCCTTTACTAATTTCGTGGAAGGTGAATGCAACCGTCTTGCCCGTTCAGCGGGATATGCAGTGGCCAATAATCCCGGAGGAACAGCCTTTAATCCATTGTTGATTTATGGCGATTCGGGACTCGGAAAAACACACCTCGCACAAGCTATAGGAATTGAAGTAAAGGAAAAATTCCCTGAAAAAACGGTGCTTTACGTAAATGCCAATAAATTCCAGACTCAGTTTGTTGACTCTGTCAGAAACAATAATAAAAATGACTTCCTTCATTTTTACCAGATGATTGACGTTTTAATTATTGATGACGTACACGAATTTGCCGGCAAGGAAAAAACTCAGGACACTTTCTTCCATATATTTAATCACCTTCATCAATCGGGCAAACAACTGGTTCTTACTTCAGATAAACCCCCGGTTGAACTTCAGGGTCTGGAACAAAGACTTTTATCGCGTTTTAAATGGGGGCTTTCAGCCGATTTGCAACCACCCGATTTTGAAACCCGGATAGCTATCCTGCAGAAAAAGATATACAACGACGGTATTGAAATGCCGGAAGATGTGATTGAATATATTGCCACCCACATTTCGGATAATATCCGTGAACTTGAAGGAGCCCTTATATCCCTTTTGGCACAATCGACACTCAACAAAAAGGAAATTACTCTGGATCTGGCACATGAGATGATCGATAAGCTTATTAAAAATACCAAGCGGGAAATATCTATCGATTATATTCAAAAAGTGGTTTGCAATTACTTTAATATTGGGGTTGAGCAATTACAGTCCAAAACCCGCAAAAGAGAGATTGTTCAGGCCAGGCAGGTTGCCATGTTTTTCTCAAAAACACTTACTAAGGCTTCTCTGGCAAATATAGGATCTCAGATCGGGGGAAAAGATCATGCAACCGTTCTGCATGCCTGTAAAACCGTAAACAACCTTCTTGAGACAGACAAACGTTTTCGTCTGCAGGTCGATGAAATAGAAAAAAAATTAAAAATTTGATTTTATTGTAAAACAGGTTCTCCGGAACCTGTTTTTTTTAACCCTAAACTGATGATTTATCTCTTTTTCAGCATTCTTTCTTCCACCCTTCTTTTTGTAATATTTAAATTTCTCGACAAGAAAAACATTGAAGCTTTCCCGGTAATTGTTATTAATTACCTTGTGGCGGCGGTTTGTGGTTATATATTATCTGAGCCTGCCTCAGAGATGAAACCCGGATGGCATATCCCCTCAGCAATCATTGGTGTTCTCTTCATTGTATTCTTTTTTATTATCAGTCTTTCCACAAAGCGCGCCGGTATATCCATATCCACTGTTGCAGCAAAAATGTCGGTAGTCTGGCCAATAAGCTTTTCAATCTTTTATGATCCGAACGATTCACTAAGTCTGGTTAAATTCGCCGGAATTTCACTTGCGGTAATATCGGTATTTCTTGCGGTATATGATAAAGAGAAGTTTAAACTCGATCCGAAAAAAATCTATCTGCCTCTGGTTCTGTTTTTTGGCATGGGAATTATCGACTCCCTCGTAAAGTATTCTCAGGCTGAATTTCTTGGAGAAGGCGGTACAGCCGGATTTACAAGCATTCTGTTCCTATTCTCATTTCTTGCCGGGGTGATTGTAATTCCTTTCAGACCATCATTATTTAAAAGTCTTTTTCAGCCGGTTAATGTTCTGTGGGGATTATTTCTGGGGATTTGTAACTATGGGTCGATTTACTTTTTGCTTTCAGCTTTGAATAACAGGAACCTGTCAGGTTTACGTACCGACAGTTCCATCATTTTTGGAATGAATAACACGGGTATTGTAGCATTATCAGTGCTTCTGGGGGTTTTTGTTTTCAAGGAGAAGTTAAAACCAATTAATCAGCTTGGTATAATTATAGCAATGGTCGCAATAATTGTTTTTAGTTTTGCTTAAATGATAAATTCCGACAGTTTTCTAAGTATAGAGCAAGCTTCGGAAGGCTTCTATAAAGAAAAAGCCTCCCGCTTCCTTTCCTTTGCTTTTCCTGTAAACGATGAGAACGAAATTACCCAGCATCTGCTTGAGCTTAGAAAACAATATCATGATGCCCGTCATCACTGTTATGCCTGGAAACTGGGTTATGATGATAATCATTTCAGAGCAAATGACGACGGAGAGCCTTCCAATTCAGCCGGAAAGCCAATTCTTGGACAGATACAGGCACATGATCTTACCAACATTCTTATTGTTGTGGTCCGATATTTTGGAGGAACGCTGCTGGGAGTGGGAGGATTGATGCAGGCCTATAAATCTGCTGCTGCTGAAGCTATAAAAAACGCGAGCATCTGCCGGCAATACAGGTATGCCATCTATCAGCTGCATTTCCCTTATGAGGATATGAACCTGGTGATGAAAGTACTTAAAGATATGAATCTGGAACAATGGGACCAGCTGTTTGAGATGAAATGCAGTCTGAAACTTAAGGTGCGGCTATCGGAAGAATCGAAACTGATTCAGTCATTTAGTCTGAATGAAACCATAGTTTTAGATCGATTGGAAACATGAAGTTTTAGTTTAAAAAAAGTTGTTAATAAAATATGAACATAGCGTAATTCTCACAATTCAGATATGTAATTTTATACTCAAATAATCCATCAATTATGAAAAACAGAAGTCTGGTTTCCATCAGCGATTACAGCAGAGAAGAATACCTCAAAATTCTTGACCTGGCTGAGAAATTTGAAAATAATCCCCGCCAGGATATTTTAAAAGGAATGGTTGTTGCCACCCTGTTTTTTGAACCCTCCACCAGAACCCGTCTGAGTTTCGAAAGTGCCGTAAACAGGCTTGGCGGTAAAGTCCTGGGATTTTCTGACGCAAGTTCATCGAGTGCGACTAAAGGAGAAACCTTACGCGACACCATAAAAATGGTTTGTAACTATGCTGATCTTATTGTAATGCGCCACCCTCTTGAAGGAAGTGCCCGTTTTGCCAGTGAGGTTTCCAAGGTTCCGGTAATTAATGCCGGGGATGGAGCCAACCAGCATCCTACACAAACCCTGCTCGATCTCTATTCCATTCGAAAGACCCAGGGAACTCTGGAAAATCTCAATATTTTTATGGTAGGAGATCTTAAATACGGAAGAACTGTCCATTCTCTTCTGATGGCTATGTCGGAATTCAATACGACCTTCTATTTTATCTCCCCCGATGAACTTAAAATGCCTGATGAATACAAGCGATATCTGAAAAATAAAGGACTGAAATATTACGAGTTCAAAGATTTTACGGATATCATCAATCAGGCAGATATCATCTATATGACCCGGGTACAAAAGGAAAGGTTTTCCGATCCTATTGAATATGAAAGAACTAAGAATGCATATATCCTGCGCAATCACATGCTCAAGGATTCAAAGCCCAATGTGAAAATCCTCCATCCCCTCCCCCGTGTAAATGAAATCCATCTTGATGTTGATACCAACGAAAAAGCCTATTATTTCACTCAGGCTCTTAACGGGGTATTTGTAAGACAGGCAATTATAAGTTCCATTCTTGGATTAAACTAAAGAAATCATGAAAGACGTAAAACACCTGGTTGTAAGTGCTATCAAAGATGGTACTGTTATTGACCACATACCGGCCAAAGATTTATTTAAGGTTATAACCATTCTGGGTCTCGATCATATTGAGAATCAGATGACTTTTGGCTCTAATCTCGAAAGCAAAAAACTTGGTAAAAAGGCCATTATCAAAATATCTGATATGTTCTTCCGCAACGAGGATATTAATAAGATTGCCCTCGTGGCACCGGAAGCTAAACTCAATATCATCAAGGACTACAATGTTGTTGAGAAAAAGGTCGTGGAAGTGCCAGATACGATTACAGGTATTGCCAAATGTGTGAATCCGAAATGTATTACCAATAATGAGGAAATCACTACCCGGTTTTCAGTGGTTGACAAGAAAAAGGTAATCCTTAAATGTCATTATTGCGAGAAAATTACAGATCAGGAAAATATGAGAATAGTTTAAATTCCTCATTATCCTCTCTTTCTGACATGATTTGAATTATCGTATGCGTTCATACGAACGCACCAGCAATTCATCTTTTTGAATCGATTTCAGCGCCAGATAATTCAGAATGATAGCAATCATCGGGCATATGACCGGCCATAAGAACACATAGCTGCTTCCTCCCAGTTCCTTCATGGTGTAGCGTGTAAAGAAGTAAATCATTCCTACCAGCCCAAACATCAGGATAAGGTTAAACAGAGTAATCCTTATTTGTAACTGTCTCTTCCTGAAAAGGAAAACGGCTGTCAGTTCCAGCACAACAATCACAATAAGCAATGCTGCAATCGGCCAGACTGAAATAGGCGCAAACAGCGGATCATCCACTGCTGTTATTTTACTGTATCCAAGTTGCAAAAAAAGATTATCCGAGATAACAATTTCAGCAATCGGATTTGAAAACATGAGCATCATCAAAACGGCTGCAATGGATAGATATAAGGTTTGAATTCTTTGAATCATAGTTTACAAGATTGAATAGAAAGCTTTGGCAAAAATACTAAGAACTTCATCGAAAAACCATAAGAATTAAACTTTGCCTTTCTTTTTTTTCAGACTCTGATAATCCAGATAATATAAAAACTTTACTGAGAAGCTGTTAAGTTGCGGGGAGTCAAGGGTTCTTCTGAAATTATCGTAATATCCGTTTCGAATAAAGTCATCATCTGTTTCTATGGCATTTTTCCAGACAATTGAAAATTCGCTACCGGGAGCAAAATTCCAGGTATAGATCATATCTATATTAAATGCATTATAGCCAATATCAGGGGAATTAATGCCCGGTGCAGCCTGCAGGTTGCCATTGTTTTCAAGCAGGTAAAAATCCTTATACTCCAGTCTTGACCAGTAATGTCGTAATCGGAAGCTAAGGCTTGCCTTATTGGTAAAGGAATAGGCAAAATTGAATGTGTTTTCCATTGTAGTCACATTTCTTCCTCCAAAATAAATACTATCCTCATTAACTGAGGCAGAAACATAACCACGATCATTTGTTTCCCACGAATTATTGGATTCGCCAATAAACATAAAACGATCATTTAACCGGAACCGGATACCAACACCCTGTTCCAGGTAATTCTGTTTATAGTCGGGAGCATTGGCATAAGTTGTCTCAAAATCAATGGCAAGCTTTTTCCGGTAATCGGACGAAAGCATTGAGTGCACAATTCCCATCCCTGGTCGAATGTAATACCGGCCATCCACCCTGGGTTCAAAAAAATCTTTGGATTCGGGCGAAATCTGGGCCGCCAGTCCCAATGTAAAGTAGTTCCTGAAGGTAACAAAGGAGGATGCATGTACCAGGAATTGGGAAAATATCATTCCATCGAGCCTATGAGTGATATCGGCCCGTATATTGTTTGACCAGTTCATTATACGCCAGAACGGATCCCTTATATCGTAATCAAAACTTAAGCGGTTATAAAAAATATTCGTTTTGGTATTATAACCCAGTGCATTGGGATCATAGTTTCCGGTGAATAGCTTCTGAGTAGCTGTAAACTGGAATTTCCCTTTTGTTTTTGCCAGATCGATGTCGTAGTATCCCCCCTTTGAACTTTCACCATATTTCTGGTTTTGCGAAAAAGCTCCTTTGGCAAAAATTCCATATGAATTATCCTTATTATTAAAATTAAGTTCGGAGCCTGTAACATTCGCACCGTAATTAATTCCATTCATTATCATATTTGTGTTAATCAGAGAGATGAAGGAATTATTTTTCAGAGACTGATCTATAACTGCGACATTATAATTTGCAAATGGCTGGGTTAACACGTGGCTTTCCTTACCCGTATCCGTATTTCTAATTGTTGCATATGTTGGAGCAGTCATAGCATTAAGCAGACCTATGCTTGTCCCCTTTTTCGTTTTACCGGATACTTTTGAAGCATTAACAATCTGAGATTCCCTGGGGTTTGAAACTATAGTCTGGTTTATGGCAAGGCCTTCTTCCATCTCATCAATAAAAAGAGGTTCCGCTCCTATTCTTCGCGAATAAAAGATTTCTGCGCGGTTATAAAGTTCACCTCCTTCCGTAAAAAAGCCCCTTTTCTCATCATAATAGGTTTCGAAAGGTGTCAGATTCAGAATCTCGTCGTCGGATTGAACCTGACCAAAGTCGGGAATAAGCATCATATCCAGGGTAAAACCTTCTGAAATTCCATATTTCAGGTCCATTCCTCCCTTTACAGAATATCCGGGTTTTCTTTTACTGCTTAGTTTGTTAACATAGGAAGCGGCATATGGACTGAGTGATAATCGTACCGGAGGATCAATTCCTTTAATACCATTGAGGATTCCAAGCTGATTGCTGATTCCCTGAAGTTTGTTATCCACAAAGCTCCAGGTATTCTCCTCCCTTGTTCTTTGCACCATCCTGTAAAAATTTATTCCCCAGCTATCCTCATTATCTTTTGAAAACCTCAGGGCGGAGAATGGAATTTTCATCTCAACCACCCATCCCTCCGAAGTAAATCCTATTTCGCTAAGCCATACTGCATTCCAGGTTTCATCTATTTCCTCTTTATCAGAACTGGAAACCCGGGCATCAAACTGCACCCCGGATGCAGTAACAAA
>JACJXF010000011.1 GCA_020636775.1 Bacteroidales bacterium | reverse complement strand
GTTTTATACCGATATAAATATGTACGATGCAAACGGCTTATTGCTGGGTACTTCACGTCCCGAAATCATTCAGAATAATCTGGTTGCGGCAAGGATGAACTCGGAAGCCTATCTTGAAATGATCATTAACAGTCGCTCTGAGTACATTCACAAGGAGAATATTGGAGGACTTGAATATCTATCCGCCTATGTGCCCTTCGTGAACTCTGAAAACAAACTCCTGGCATATCTCAATCTGCCGTATTTTACCAGGCAGGACGAGCTTACCAGTGAGATCACCAACCTGGTAGTTGCCATCATCAATATACTTGTATTGATGTCACTGTTAAGCTTTACCATTGCGGTTTTCCTCTCCAATAAACTCACTCATCCACTCAGATTATTGCAGGAAAGTTTCGCAAGAATCAGTCTTGATTCAAAAAATGAAAAGATAAATTATTCAGCCCGTGATGAGATCGGAAGTCTGGTAAGTGAGTACAATAAAATGGTGGATCAGCTGGCCTTAAGTGCAGAACTCCTGGCGAAATCGGAGAGAGAATCGGCATGGAGAGAAATGGCCAAGCAGATTGCCCATGAAATTAAAAACCCCCTTACTCCGATGCGCTTGAGTATTCAGCATTTACAAAGATCCATACACGACAAAAAAGAGAACTGGGAGGAGCAATTCGACAGGTTGAGTAAAATGCTGATAGAGGAAATTGACGGACTTTCGGCTATTGCAACTGAATTTTCGAGCTTTGCTAAAATGCCGGTAGCGAAAAATGAGATATTCGATCTGGTGCAGAAACTGAAAGACAGTTGCAGACTTTTTGAAAACACTCAGAATCTAAAAATTGAAATAGACTTTAACGGTATTGAGAAAGTCAATATTCTTGCCGACAAGGAGCAGATAGCCAGAGTTTTCATGAATCTGATAAAAAACGGAATACAGGCAATGCTGGATAATAAGGAAGGAGTGTTGAATGTAAGTCTGGAACGAAAAAAAAATACAGCCATCATTCGCTTCAGAGATCATGGGAAAGGGATTCCCGAGGATATCCGGGATAAGCTATTTCAACCGAACTTCACGACCAAATCAGCCGGAATGGGGATGGGACTTGCTATTGTTCAGAGTATAGTGAATAATGCAGGAGGTAAAATTTATTATGAGACAGAATTGAACAAAGGGAGTGTATTTATCGTTGAATTACCCGTTTATTTCGATTGACTATGAACAAAACTTACCCCCTTTATGTAAAAGTTACCATTGTAATGTTAATGGTGATACTTTTTTTCTTTGCCATAATCCAGGCAAAGGATTTCCTTTACCCAATCGTATTAGGGGTTTTATTTGGTTACCTGGTATATCCGATTGCCAATTATTTTGAAAAGAAAGGCCTCCCGCGCATACCGGCCAGTCTGATAGGAATTGCTTTTTTTGTATTTATAATAAGCGTTGTATTGGTGCTTATTTATAATCAGACAGGCAACCTTTTAGATAATTTTCCGGTATATAAGCAGAAAGCACTGGCAAATATCGACGCATTGGAAACAATGGTAGAAAAGCAGTTTGGGATTGCCGATTTGCGTATAACTGAATTTTTGCGATCAAGAGTAAAGTTCTTTTTTGAGGCTGGCAGCGATAAAATGAACAAGGTTTTTTCGAATATCGCAGGAACGCTCTTCAGGCTGGGTATTTTGCCGGTATATATGTTCCTGTTTTTATATTATCGCACAAAACTTGCTTATTTTATCCTTAAAATGGTGGCAAAGGAAAACAGACCCGTAGCGGTTGATGTTCTCAATCGTTTCTCCAGCGTGGTTCCAAGATATATGGGGGGTGTTTCAACGGTAGTGCTTATTATCATGATAATTAATACGGCCGGACTTTCGTTTTTTGGAGCTGAACATCCGCTGGTTTTTGGAATTGTTTCAGGTTTGTTTGCATTTATACCCTATTTCGGAGTTTTGATTGGAGGGGTTCTACCTGTTGGTTTTACCCTGTTAACAGGCGACAGTTCGTTAACAGCCCTTCAGCTTGCAATATTTTACCCGATCGTAAATACCATAGAAAATAACATTTTAACCCCTAACATCGTAGGAAGCAGTTTACGTCTAAATCCAATGATGATTATTCTGGGTATTATCGGGGCCGGCATGGTATGGGGTTTGCCCGGTATGTTTTCCATTGTTCCCCTGCTGGCAATGTTTAATATTATGACCGAGAGCGTGCCAAAGCTTCACCCATATTCCTTTCTTCTTGGTGAGACAGGAACACGCAGACATTCTATAACAATTGAAAATATCAGGTTATCTTTTCGGCGGTTTAAGAAAGAGATTCGTAAGCGTTTTAAAAAATAAACTTCATTTTTTGCTTAAATAGGCTAGTGAACATAAAGAAATTATTATTTTTATAGGAGAAATTATTGTAATGAAGCCCCGCTCTGAGTTTTTACAAATACGGAATCTGATAGTTACAGGATTTTTAATCCTGTTTTTATCATGGAGTTCAGGGGCATTTTCTCAAACATCTGTTATCGGAGGTCTTTTTGACCCTGCGTCTGCCAGGATTGATGCCGTTTATAGTGCTGTTTCCACCGATAAAGATTCGGTTCACGTTTCCAGTGTATCAGGTTTTGCAGCCAGTGATACTGTGCTTGTTCATTTCGCTGTTGGAGCTACTTTCTATGCCTCCGGCGGAAATGTTGGTAACATGACAACTGCAAAAAACACAGGTAAATACGCTATTTTCATAATTGATAGTATTGATGTAACCGGAAATATCATTATTCTTAATTCTATTCTTTCAACTGCAACTGTACCTTTCACAAAACTGGATCCGGGTGAGTATGGACAGATTATAAAAATACCAACCTATAAAAGGGCTGTTATTAATTCTGAACTTACCTGTAATCCCTATAATCCTGCTACAGGAACAGGAGGTATTATCGTTTTACTTGTAAAGCAGGGATTGGTTTTTAATGCAGATATAAATGCTGACGGTAAGGGATTTCCGGGAGCCATTCCTGATGTGACGCCTTATGCAGGTACCTGCTCTGGAGTTGATCCGGTAACATATGCAAAATATTATTTTTTATCCTCCGCTGCAAATTACTCAGCTTCCAAGGGTTTAGGACCGGTCTATACAACCTGCGATACAACCAGAGGTCGAGGTCCTATTTCTTTAGGAGGGGGCGGTGGAAATGGTAAATTCTCCGGTGGTGGCGGTGGTGGAAATGGCGGCGAAGGTGGTAAAGGCGGATTTGAGGCACAGTCATGCGGAGCAAATGATCTGGGAGGACTGGGAGGTAAAGCACCAGGATCACTTTACTATCAAAGCGGAGGATTAGGTAACAATCGTATCAACTTTGGGGGTGGCGGAGGAACATCTACTCAGGACCCTGCTGCAATACCTGCAAGAATAGCAACAGCTGGCGGAAATGGTGGCGGAATAGTTATTCTGGTTTGTGATAGCCTTATTGGAAATGGGACTGCCAGAATTTCTGCCCGCGGACAGTCTGTTTCAGCGCAATCTACGGCTGGTGCCGGTGGAGGTGGTGCCGGTGGAGCCATAGTAATGCATGTGAATAAATTTATTACCAATCATCCAAAACCGGAAGTTACAGGAGGGGATGGAGGCTATGTTTCTTCATCTGCACCAGAAGCCTGTGGGCCAGGTGGCGGAGGCGGAGCAGGCGTTATCTGGTATAATGGTGCAGCAGGAACTCCCGGTTCCAGCGGTCAGGGTATAACCGGCGGCACTGCGGGGAAGTTTAACACCAGCGCTCTAGGTGCTATTGGAGGATCGTTCGGAATATCTAAAAACAACCTGTTGATTCCGATAAGGGGATTCCTTTTCAATTATATTCCCGACCCTGATACAGCATGCAAACATGATACTCCCAAAACAATTAACGCACCACCACCTGTAGGAGGTACGGGCAGCTTCACCTATAACTGGCTGGAAAGCACCAATGGTACCGTTTGGGTAAATGCAGCTGGCACAAGAACCAATGTAAACTATACTCCTCTTGCTACCGATACCATTTCAAAATACTATAAACGTGCAGTTTTCGACAGCTTCATCCATGATACTTCAAATATTGTACGGCGTGTTGTATTGGAGGTAATCTCAAATAATGTTTTGGTAGCACCGCTTCATGATACCATTTGTTATAACTCTAATGCAGGAACCCTGACAGCAGGAATACCTGCCGGAGGAAATGGAATTTACAGCTATTACTGGGAGCGATCAAACAATAACTTTACCAGTTTTGACACGACAGGTAAAGCAGCCGCCTACCCAACCCCTGCTCTAACAGCCGACACATGGTACAGGCGGAAAATAGTTTCAAGTGCCTGTAAAAGTACCAGTGATATTACAAAAATTACAGTTTTACCACTTATCACTAATAATCTTATCGATTCAAGCCAGGAAATCTGCACAAGCCGAACCCCTGATCTTCTTACAGGTAAAAGTCCCGCAGGAGGTGCCGGACCTGCAACCTACACCTACAAATGGGAGAAAAGTACCACCGGAACCTGGACATCCGTTGGAACGGCCGCTACATATCAGCCGGTTGCTCTTACTGCAAATCATCAATACCGGAGAATAGTATTTTCAGGCGAAGCAAACACCTGTAAAGATACTTCCCTGGCAATTACTGTTACTGTGATGCCGGATATCTCATTGAATACAGTTGACCCGATTACACAAAATATCCTATGCAGTGGCTTGCAGGCAGAAATTCTTACTGCAACAACTCCAACGGGAGGTAACGGAAGCTATAACTATTACTGGCAAAGAGATGGGCTAAATCAGGCAGGCGGACTTGTGGCCACAGGATTCGATCCGGGAATTCTTACGGCAACATCAGTCTTCCGGAGAGTTGTAACTTCAGGTACTAATAGCGACAGTCTGCAGCGCTGCCATAGTGTAAGCAATTCCCGAACTATTTCCATACTTGAAAAAATTACGAATAACAGCATTTCAACACCCCAGACTGTTTGGTGTCAGGGTAAAACACCTGATGATATAACAGGACTTCTCCCTCTCAATGGTGACGGAACCTACCAGTACAGCTGGCAAAGCAAAACACCTGCCGGGATATGGAGCACCCCCTCCGGAAATACTATCAGTTTTGACACACCTCTTGTTACTTCCTCCATGGATTACCGAAGGATTGTGAAATCAGGACTCAATGAAACCTGCAAGGATACCAGTAATGTTATTTCAATTGTTATGCAGGACAGTATTCTGAATAATAAGATAAATAACGATCTTGATGTTTTTGTTTGTTTCGACCAGGATTCCCTTCTGCAATCAGCATCTCCGGCACTTACCGGAGGTGATGGAAGTAACTATACATATCTGTGGATACAGAGCTCCTCACGGAATGGAACATATACCGATGCTACTGAAGCAGATAAAAATAATGCTGAGTATCTTACTGAAGCTATTCAAAACACCCGGTTCTATAAAAGGAGTGTCAGCTCAGGCGATTGTTTCTCGCAATCTCTTGCAGTTAAGGTTGAACCCTTACCTCTTCCTGAACCACTTGCACTTACTGTAAGCCTGAACCAGATTTGTTATAATAAACTTGATTCTCTTATAACTGTCTCAATTCAATCAGGTGAACTGCCCTATATTGTTAGTTACAGCGATGGACAGGGATTTACAGATTCCAGGATTTTCAATACAACAAGCGGAAAAATTAAGCCGGGTATAAATAATCCTCCACAAACACCGGGTTTTATTGATTATAACTTTAAGTTCGCCTCAATAGAAGATAACCGGCATTGCTTTGCAAAACAAACACTACTGGCTCCTTTTGCGGCTCCCCTGAGAGTATATGCAACCCCGTCTCCGGAAAGAATAACAGCACCTGAAACAGAAGTCTGCTCAGACAACTTTAAAATAGAAGTCACCCCTAGTTATGGAACACCTTCCTGGCATCTGACTAACGTTCAGGGTATTTCTTCCACATCTGGTGCTGCATCTCTCGACCTTCTGGCAGATTTCTCATCAAATGATAATGCATCAGCCAGAATAGCTTATGTAGAGGATATTGCCAATTGCCCCAGCGACAGCATTATTTTTGATGCCGTTCTTTATAATACTCCGGATTCTGTTAAAAACATCTACCGTCTGGCTGATAATACCAATGTAGTTATAGGAGATACGCTTATTGTATTTATTAGCGATAACCAGGCTCTTTCAGCTGATCCGGTAGTTTCAGGAAACGCAGGATGGAATATTGTTTCCGGTGGAGGCGGACTATCATCGGCTACCGGTATTTCAACAGAAGTTACAGGATTGGTTCAGGATGACCCTGCTTTCCTGAAGTATAGTATAACTAACGGGGTTTGCCTTCCCAACGAAAAAATCATTAAAATTGTACGAAAAGAATTGCTGGTTTACGACGGATTCTCTCCCAATGGCGATGGCGTTAACGATGAGCTTTGGGCAGTGGGTCTGGGAGATGAAGAGGTAGACTTTAAATTCCAGGTTTTCTCCAGCTCAGGAAATTTTGTACGCGAGATTAAAAGAAAGGATATTAAGGAAGTTGATTTGATCAATAATCAGGTGGTCCTCTGGGATGGCAGCACCAAAATGGGTGGAGCCGATAATTTTATCCCCGACGGAACCTATTATTACGTTCTGGTGGTTACCTACCATGGTGAAAATTTTAATAAAAGGGGATATATCATTGTTAAACGTTAAGGAATAGGATGAGAAGAGTAGTTTTTGTATTTTCTTTATTTGCACTATTTCATGTCACACGGGGGCAGGATATTCCTTACGTACACAGTGTTGACCAGTACCTGAATAATGGCATGATAATAAACCCTGCCTATGCTGGTAGCCGTGATGTGTTAAGCGGAACACTTATGCACCGTTCCCAGTGGCTCGGTTTTGATGGTGCTCCCATTTCAGAAATATTTGCAGTTCACACTCCCCTGAAGAACGAAAAGATAGGACTTGGTCTGATGGTTGATAATTTTAGTATACCAACCGTCCAGTACAATAGTCTTTACTTTAATTATGCCTACAGGATGTGGCTTGGAAGTTCAAGACTTTCACTTGGCCTTAAAGCCGGTGGATATTTTTATAAGGAAACTCTGGCTGATCTGAATCTGAAAGAGCCCGATGCAGCTTTTGAAAATCCCCGTAGCGGATTTGCACCCAACTTTGGCTTTGGTGCCTATTTATATAATACTAAATATATCCTGGGTCTGGCTATTCCCTTTCTAATGAGCCAGTCGGATACTGCGACTTTCGGCTTTGACCTGGCAAACTACCACTATATTCTAACTGCTGGTTATCTTTTCGATTTTAGTCCGAATTTTAAAATCAAACCTGCAGTTCTTGTTGACTATAATAAATATTATCTTACCTATCAGATCGCGAACCATTTCATCCTTTTTAATGATGCTCTTTGGCTGGGAGCTGCATACAAATCGAATAAAGATCTGACCTTTATGCTGGAAGTTCAGCTCAATACAGCATTAAAGATTGGATATGCCTATGATCATTCTTTCAGCGAAATAGCTAAATTTTCGAATGGTTCTCATGAGATTATGCTCAGGTATGAGTTGAGATATAAAGCAAATGTGGATAATCCGTTTTATTTTTAGAAATGAAACTGTTACTTAAAATAGTAATTCTGGCGTTTTTTGTTGCGAATGTATCGCTTTCTACATTTGCACAGAGCTACTATACTAAAACCATTCACCCAATATCCAAGAATACTAAGAAATATCAGGAAGTGGCCCCTGTAATGGTGGGAAACAAAATGGTATACTGCTCGAACCGGCCAATTAGCGGGCCCAGAACAGGATCCGATATGCAGGGCAACACATTTTTCAAGCTTGTGGAAAGCGAGAGGATTGAGGATAGTACTAAGAAAAAGGTCACCTGGACAGATCAGAAACTTTTTGATGAAAAACTAATGAGCAGTTTTTCCGACGGTCCGGCTTCATTTAATGCCGATGGAAACTTAATGGTTTATTCCCGCTGTTTTGATCAGAAAACCTCCAAAAAGAATCCCTCAAAAAACGGTTTGTATTTTCTTGATAATTTGAACGGGAGTTGGGGAAATATCCGGGAATTTGATTACAATGATCCTACATCAAATTCAATAGAGCCCTCTCTGAATAAGGATGCCACTGTTATGTATTTTTCATCCGATCGCAGTGGAGGATTTGGTGGCTTTGATTTATATGTAAGTCGTTTTGTTAACGGAAAATGGACTTCTCCTGAGAACCTTGGCCCCAGAGTAAATACGGCTGAAAATGAATTCTATCCCTTTATTCATTCCTCTGGCCGATTGTATTTTTCAAAAGGTTCTGAAAAGAGCAAAAACAGCTATGATATCTATTATACTGAATCTTATAATGGAAGATGGATAAGCCCGATAAAGCTTCCTCCTCCTTTTAATTCCCCTTATTGTAATGATTATACTTATTATGCAGACGATGATTTCCAGTCTGGCTTTTTTACATCCGATTTTCGGGGATCCAAGGATATTTACATCTTTAGTTCCACTTTTCCAAAGTTTGATGTGAGTCAGCAACAAAGAGAAAATAACTATTGTTTTGTATTCTTTGAGGAAAATACAGTGGAGCTTGATTCAAATCTCTACCAGTATGAATGGGATCTTGGCGATAATGCAAAAGTCAGAGCCGTTGAGGCTAAGCATTGTTTTCCCGGACCGGGCGACTATAAGGTAAGTCTCAATATAATTGATAAATTAACCAAGGAAGTATTATTCAGTCAGGCTGAATATGATATGAATATTGAAAAGATTGTTCAGGCTTATATAACTTGTCCCGATACAATCAAAAAGGAAACGCCTCAGCAATTTAGCGGACAGGATTCCTATTTTAAGGATGTCAAGCCTGGTGAATATTACTGGGATTTTGGTGATAATAACAAAGGAATAGGTGCATCCATCAGTCATACTTATTTAAATGCCGGCACCTATACAATTAAGCTTGGAGTTATTGAAGATAACCCCGATGCAGAAGAACCCTTAAAGTTTTGCTCATATAAAACAATAGTTGTAACAGAAAATTAATACCTTGTTCGGTAGAGTAATTTGAAAAAAGGATAAATAGAAGATATAAATCAGAAAAAACGGTCTTGTTGTTTGACGGAATGCCGCAGACTATTATTAGTTTAGCACAGAATTTGCAATGAAAGTGTTAATTGCCTTTCAAAACTAAAGGAGAAGCAGTTTTAAACATAAAATGAAGAGATTTATCTATATATGTGGTTTGTTTTTTTTCTTTGCAGCAAATGCATATGCACAGCCTGTGCCTAACGTTGAAGAGAATATTCCTTATCTTATGACATTTGGTAATAAGGCAGAAACCAGCTGGGGAGATGATGATTTTTCATCTACATTCTTTTTTCTCCTGCCCAAAAATTTTAATCAGCCTGTTTTTATCAGGGTTTATGACCCGGATTGTGGTGGTGATATTGATGAACTCGACGGAGTCTGGGATACACGTACTACATTTTCGGTTTACGGTGGAAAAGGTTGCTGGTCCGACAAAGCAGCTCAGGGCACCGATCCCACGGGAAACTATAAAAGCGGAACCCTTCTGGCTACCAAAACCTTTGGTGAAGACCCGCGCTATGATAAGGGCTATTACACATTTGGCCCTTTTAATCCCAGCGAAGGTGAATATACTGAGAGATGGGATGGTAATGTATTTAAAATTATCTGCGAAGGAGTAGCCGGTGATGACGGAAACATGTACCGTTATTTTCTGAGTACAGACCCTAATTCCGATAAACCTGTTGAAGGAGCCAATGCTTTTGCCTATGAATATTCCTTCAGAATGCATAATAGCGTGGAGGAAGTTTCTCATATCTATCCTTTTGTCGACGATCAGACAGTGACGGTCCGACTCTCAAATTTTGACTGGGATAATGATGGCTTTATCCGCACGGTTTCTGTTGCCAGAAGAGGACAGCTAAGTCCTGTTTCCGGCGAGGACAACTGGGAAACAAGTGAGTTTAAAATTCTTGATGCAGAAAAAAACACTTCCCTCGACATTCAGTTTATTAAAAAGAAGAACCCCCCCGTAAAAAATAATAATGTTGTCATTTATGTTAAAAACCAGTATGGACAAAACCTTGAATTCTTTACCAGTCCTATTGGAGGGGTGCCCAAATATAAATACAGCATCGGGGTTAAGCCAGCCGCACAATAAAATTTTGTAAGGGGAAAATGTGAGAAGCATGCGAAATTACATACTATTCTTCCTTTTGCTGGCTTTGCCGGTTAGCAATTCCTTTTCTCAGAATTTCCGATTTAAATCCTTTGGTGCTGAACAGGGACTTTCAAATAAGTATATTAACAATATGTGCCAGGGTCCGAATGGATACCTTTGGCTTGGTTCGGGTGAAGGTGTATTCAGATTTGACGGATTCAAATTTACCAATCAATTTGCGGGCGATTCCATTCCAAAAAGAATTGTAGTCTCAAGTTTTTGTGACAGTCAGAAGCGAATCTGGTTTGGTTACAGGGATGGAGCAATTGCAGTTCTTGATAACGGTAAATTCAAACTTATCAGCAGTGATGAGGATCATCAAAGCAGCATTAACTGTATCATTGAAAGTTCCGACGGACAAATTATTGCCGCCACTCAGGATAAAGGACTAATCCTTATTGACAGCGATTATAAGGCAAGTTATGTTACGGCAGGACTTGAAGGGCAGTTAATATCTACAGTCTGTTTAACGCCTTCCGGCGATCTTCTTACCGGAACTTTTGATGGCTTATTCCTTTACAGAATAAGTCCCGATAAATCTTCAGCCTCCCTGCTGGGCCGCTTTGAAGATATTCCCTACACCCGTGTGCAGTCCTTAAGTCCGGCACGAAATCCGGGTAAATTCTGGGTTGGAACAGAAACAGATGGTCTTTTTCTTTTATATACCGACAGCCTTGATCTTAAGGCATATAAAGTTTCAAAAATTGGTGAGAAAATGGGACTCAAGTATTCCAGTGTTATGGATGTTTTTGAGGATGCGGAGAGCAATGTCTGGATTTGCACCAATGGAGAAGGAGTATTCAGACTATTGCCTGGTGAAAGTGATACCGTTTTTTCTAACGTACAGCATTTTGGAACCGAAAACGGATTACCCAGTAATTACATTTCTGATGTCTATGAGGATTTTGAAGGAAACCTTTGGTTTGCAACAATAGGAGAAAGTATTTCTGTTCTAAAGGACCAGTCTTTTACATTTTATTCATACGAAAGTGACAAGTTTAATGACAATATTCTTTCAATAACCAGTGATGGTGCCCGCTATTATCTGGGCGGTGAAGGTGCCATCATTGTAACTGATAAAAATGGGGGTAAAGCCGAATATATTGTAGACAGGAATAGCGGCCTTCCACTAGATAAGATAACAAGCCTTTTAAAGGATGATCAAAACAATATCTGGATTGGGACATCCCGTTCAGGTATTTACAGGATGAAAGCCGGAGGCCGAACAGTTCAGCAATTTTTTTTCTCAGCCAATTCCCTTGAAAACATTATTAACGCCATTAAAAGTGATGGGAAATCACTATGGATTGCATCTAATGGAGGAGTTCTCAATATAGCATATAATGGATCGGTTATTAAGCGATTTACTACAACTGAAAGACTTCCGCATAATAAAATCCGGGATATCTTTATCGATTCAAGAGCCAATGTCTGGATTGCCACCCGGGCAAACGGTCTTTATTGTATTACAACCAGACAGGAATACAAGATAGATGCTCCAACTGAAATGGAGTTTGTTGCTCTGACACAAGATAAGGACGGAGATTTATGGGGTGCCACCAATGGTGATGGAGTTTTTCACTTCTCAAGTGACAGCCTCGACTATTTTTCTACACTCACCGGACTTCTTTCCGATTATTGTTACAGCCTTTCCTGCGACAGAAATGGAAATATTTGGGTAGGACATAGCGCAGGGCTCAGCCGCATAAATAAAGAAACACGAAAGATTACAAAATACAGCATTGAACAGGGAATAACGGCAAGCTTTAACTATAATTCTGTAATTACAAGCTCAAGGAACAATCTTCTTTTTGGCACATCCAAAGGAATGATTGAGTTCGATCCCGGGAAGGAAAGAAAAAATATTTCACCTCCAATACTCAATATCTCCAGCCTGAAAATATCTGATGTGGACTATGATTTTACCCGGGACATTCATCTGCCCTACGGTAAATATAAGGTAAGGATTGATTATATAGGTATTTTCATGAAAAACCCTGAATCGGTCACCTATCAGTACAAACTGGATGGATATGACGATTGGTCAGAGCCTACTGATAATCCCTATGTAATATACAGCCGGCTTGAAGATGGAAATTATACATTTATGCTGCGGGCCTGCAGTGGCGACGGAATTTGTACCGAACAACCACTTGAACTTCATATTTCAGTAAAAATTCCGGTCTGGAAAGCTTGGTGGTTCTTTATCCTTGTTCTGGCAACAATAATTGGTGTCGTTTACCTCATAATTAAATACAGGGAAAAAAAGCAGCGTGAATTTCAGGAATATCTGCAACAGGAACTCGATGCCCGCACCAAGGAAGTAGTCGAGCAAGCCGAAGAAATTGAAAATAAAAACCGGGATATTACGGATAGTATTAACTATGCCCAGAGAATTCAGGCCAGCATTTTGCCACCCATAAAGAGGCTTCAGGATACTTTTAGCGGGAGTTTCGTATTTTATCAGCCCAGGGATATTGTAAGTGGTGACTTTTACTGGTACGACAGGGTCTGGGATGATAAATTTGTTATTGTGTGCGCCGATTCAACAGGTCATGGCGTACCAGGCGCATTCATGTCGATGATTGGAACCACCTTGATTAAGGATATTTGTAACCGGCCTGGTGTACGTTCCCCATCTGAGATTCTCAGGACTCTGGATACAGAAATTATGGCTGCACTCAACCAGAATATTGAAGCTGAAAAGTCGAACGATGGGATGGATATCATTGTAGCAGAAATAGACCTGAAAACGAAATACCTTCGAATTGCCTCTGCAATGAGACCTTCTATTCTTTATATTAACGGGGAACAGATATATGTAAAAGGGAGTCGTAATTCGGTGGGAGGGCATTATGACCAGGAAGCCGAATCAAAGGAGTTCCAGGAAGAAGGATTCCAGTTGTCCAAAGGTGATATCATTTATATGTTTTCTGATGGATACCCTGATCAGTTTGGAGGTCCCTTAGGTAAAAAGTTTAAGATGGTCAGGTTGAAAAACCTGCTTCATGATATCCATGAAAAATCCATTGATGAACAATACAATTATATTAAGAGTAACTTTAATCTATGGAAGGAAGATCTGGAACAAGTTGATGATGTTCTGTTTATGGGACTAAAGATTTAATCCGGTAAAGATTATAACCTCCGACGAATCTGTATTGCTTCGGTGAAAGGCTCTGTCGAGCATATAGAAAGTATAGAAAATCGTATCATATTCAATGAACTTATATTCAAACTCAACAGTGATGGAACCCTTAAGGGTTTTATTCTGTCCTTCCCTTGAAATATAAGGAATTCTGAAGTTTTGTTCACCCAGACTGCTGTCAACTTTTTCAAAAACCCCGTTTTTCATGCTGTAAAGGGAGGTGAATAAATTGTATTTAAGGCTGTCTGCTACTGCTGCAGAATCCGGCTGGTAAAGGCCTACATCCCCGTCGCCGTCGGTAAAAGTGAATTCAAGCTTTCCCAAAAAGATATTATTACCAAGCTCGTCGGTTGTACGATAAAGAGCATAGCTTTTATATTCGATGATAGGGTTGTCGGGATAACTTACAATTTCTCCGCAACCCGCCATTATGATAGCGAAGAGGAAAATGAAGGCTGTGATTTTTCGAAGAGACTGCATGGATTCAAAGTTAGGAATCAAAGCTGATTTCCATACAATTTAACACAAAAATTGTGCTAATGTTCTATTTTTCTCTGAAGAAAAGCTGCAATGGCACCCCCGAGAAATTGAAATTTTCGCGAAGACGGTTTTCAAGATATCTCCTGTAAGGATCTTTAATATACTGAGGTAGATTGCAATAAAAAGCAAAAGTCGGTGCATGAGTAGGCAGTTGCTGAACGTACTTAATTCTCACGAATTTACCCTTAATGGCAGGAGGATGCAGTTCCTCTATAGCCTTTAACATTACCTCGTTCAGTTTATGGGTCGGAATTCTCTGTATTCGGTTCCTGTAAACCTCCATTGCGGTTTCAAGAACTTTGTGGACCCTTTGTTTGGTTAGAGCTGAGGTAAATATAATAGGGATGTCTGAAAAAGGCTCAATTCTTTTACGAATGGCCGTTTCGTACTGCAGGGTGCTGCTGGTTTCCTTTTCAATGAGATCCCACTTATTCACCAGAATAACAATTCCCTTTCTGTTTTTTATAACGAGACTTAAAATATTCATGTCCTGTGCCTCAATTCCCCTTTCGGCATCAAGAAGCAAGAGGCATACGTCAGATGATTCAATTGACCTAATGGAACGCATTACCGAATAAAACTCGAGGTTTTCACTAACCTTGGTTTTTTTACGCAGACCGGCGGTGTCAATAAGGTAGAAATCATGTCCGAATTTGGTGTATCGGGTGTGCACTGAGTCTCTGGTGGTGCCGGCAATCGGGGTAACAATATTCCTGTCTTCACCCAACAGTGCATTAACCAGAGAGGATTTTCCAACATTTGGCCTGCCAATAATGGCGAAACGGGGAAGGTCTTCCTCTTCCTTCATTGTTTCCTTGGAAAAGGTTTTTACCAGAGCATCAAGCATATCACCGGAGCCGCTGCCGGTAATGGATGACATGGGATATATTTCTCCGAGTCCGAGATTGTAAAACTCATGTGCCTCGAGACTGCGCTCGTAGTTATCGACCTTGTTCACAACGAGAAAAACAGGTTTATTAGTCTTTCTGAGTAGCTTTGCTATAGATACATCCAGATCGGTTATACCGCTGGATACATCGCATAAAAAGAGAATATTGTCTGCCTCCTCCATCGCAAGAATCACCTGCTTGCGAATTTCTTCCTCAAAGATATCATCTGAGTTCATTACATAGCCACCGGTATCAATTATTGAAAATTCCACTCCGTTCCAGAGCGATTTTCCATAATGCCGGTCACGGGTAACCCCTGCAGTTTCGTGCACTATGGCTGAGCGACTCTCTGTAAGCCTGTTAAAAAGAGTTGATTTACCCACATTTGGCCTGCCCACTATGGCTACTATATTACCCATTTAATTTTTTAAATTATCTGTATCCGAAGTTCTTTAAAGCACTCTCATTATTTCGCCAGTCCTTGCGCACCTTAACGAACATCTCAAGGAACACTCTCTGCCCGAAAAAAGCTTCCATATCAATCCGGGCTGCTGTGCCGATCTGCTTGATGGCAGAGCCCTTATTCCCAATGATAATGCCCTTCTGGCTATCCCTTTCAACGTAGATAACCGCTGCAATGCGGATTAATCTTTCCTCCACCTTGAAAGATTCAATTTCAACCTCAGTTGAATAAGGAATTTCCTGCTGGTAGTTGAGGAGAATCTTTTCCCGCAATATCTCTCCGGCAAAAAATCGTTCTGTTTTATCAGTCAGCTCATCCTTTGAATAAAATGGCGGCCCTTCAGGTAAAAACTCCAGAATTAGACTGAAGAGTCCATCAAGGTTGAATTTTTCAAGAGCAGATACCGGGAGAATCCTTGCCTGAGGGAGAATTCCGGTCCATTTTTCGACCAGTGATTCGACCTCTTCCTGACTGCTTTTATCTACTTTGTTCAATACCAGAATAACCGGTATCTTAATTTTTGCAAGTTTTGAGCTTATCTCGGAAAGATCTTCCGGATTTTCCTTTACATCTGTCACATATAGAATAACATCAGCATCTATCAGAGCAGCCTTGGCTGTCCGCAGCATGGTTTCCTGAAGCTTGTATTTCGGATCCAGTATACCCGGAGTATCTGAATATACAACCTGAAAGTCCTCTCCATTTACAATACCCTGAATCCTGTGTCTTGTGGTTTGTGCTTTCGATGTGATAATGGAAAGCTTTTCTCCAACCAGGGCATTCATCAGGGTCGATTTTCCTACATTAGGACTGCCGATAATATTTACAAATCCAGATTTATGCCCCATTACTCGTATGAATTCATTAACAACATGCTTACCTCTTTTTCACTCAGGAATCTCCATTTTCCACGAGCCAGGTTTTTCTTTGTGAGTCCGGCAAAATATACCCTGTCGAGCCTTACAATTTCATACCCCAGCTTTTCAAAGATTCTCCTGACGATGCGGTTTCTTCCGGAATGAATTTCAATTCCTACTTCATGTTTCTTCTCCGGACTTACCCATGAAATAGCATCAGGCTGAATAGGTCCGTCCTCAAGTTCTATGCCGTTGGCTATTGCTTTAAGATCAGTCGACTTCAGATTTTTATCAAGAACGACATGATAAATCTTCTTCTTATTATATTTTGGATGTGTAAGTTTCCCTGCAAGATCCCCGTCATTGGTCAGGAGGATTACCCCGGTGGTATTGCGGTCAAGACGACCTACAGGATATACTCTTTCGGGACATGCGTCGGCAACGATATCAAGGACGGTTTTACGGCCCAGTTCGTCTTCGGTGGAGGTTACATAGTCTTTTGGCTTGTTAAGAAGTATGTAAACTTTTTTCTCTGTTGCAAGTCTTTCGCCATTATAACGAACATCATCTCCCTTTTTTATCTTGACTCCCATTTCGGTTACCACAGTGCCATTGACGCTAACCAGTCCTGCTTTAATATAATCATCGGCCTGTCGGCGACTACAGATTCCTGCATGAGCAAGGTACCTGTTAAGTCTCATTTCTCCGGCCTCATTAAATTCCCTTTTAATTGGAGCATCTTCTGTTTTTGGGGCTTTTCTCGGCTTGAGTGGTTTCGAATAATTGCTCTTTTCTCTTGCGGGTCGAAACGATGGTTTTTCCCGGTTATCTCTTCCATAACTTCCAGCTTCGGATCTTCCTCCCGGCCCCGCCGGTCTTCTGTCGTTTCCGAAACTTCGGTTTCCGTCCCTGGGTGCACGGTTTTCACTTCCCGGCCCACGGCTGTTACCAGCTGATGTCCGGTTTCCGTCGCGTCCAAAGCGGTTAAATTCGCGGTTACCGTCACGGTTTCCCGTTCTGCCATAGCCTGAATCCTGATTATTTTTATAGGGTCTTCTTCCGCTATCCTGACCTTCGCGTCTTTTATCATAGCTGTTGCCATAGGAGCTTCTTCCACCTTCAGGTGAATTTCCTCTCCTGTCATCCCTGTGTCGCGGATTAAAAGGCTTTCTCTCACCCCATGGTCTGTCTTCCCTTGGCGGACGACCTGAATCCCTGTCGCCAAAACTGAATGAGCCGCGATCGTGATAAGGCCGGTCTGAACGGTCATCCTGGGAGGGCCTGCGATTATTGGCTGCATCGTATGGACGTGTCTCACCAGGACGCTGTCGCGTGGTGCGGGGTCTTTTCGGACGTAGTTTCTGATTTTCTTTTGATCTGGAGGCAAAGGGTCTTAAATCTTCATTTTCATCCCTGCCTTTTTTCTTGTTTTCTTCTGATTCGGGACTGTTGCTCTTCCCAGAGCGGCCTGTTTTGTCCCCGGCATTAAATTCTCTATTCATTTCTTATTTTACATGTGTTAAATTTCCAGAACGAATCACTTCGCTCTGAAAAGCATGCAAAGTTAACACAATTAATTACCACTTACACATAGTTTTTTTAAATTTGATCAATTATTACACTGAATATTAATAAAATACTGAAATTCTTCAGTTACAAGCCTGCATTCAGAAGCTTTTTTCAGATGCGGTTTTTTTAAATTATTTTTCAAACACCCTCATTTTCCAGGGCATTTGGATTTATATTCGTAGTTTTGGAAAGTAATTCAAGTACCATAAAGAAATTCAAAACTCTGCATGACTCTTATAAAATCAATATCCGGAATTCGCGGAACTATCGGTGGTTCACCCAATGATGGTCTTACACCTCTCGACATCGTAAAGTTTTCATCAGCCTATGCCCAATGGCTCATTGATAGAAATAAAGCGGGCCGACTGAAGGTGATTTTGGGAAGAGATGCCCGAAAATCAGGGGAAATGGTTGAAAAAATCGTTTCAGGCACTCTGCAGGGAATGGGAATTGATGTAATCTCTCTTGGGCTTGCTACAACTCCTACAGTCGAAATTGCCGTCGTCAGGGAACAGGCAGATGGAGGCATTATAATTACAGCGAGCCATAACCCCGGACAATGGAATGCTCTTAAATTGCTTAATGAGAAGGGCGAGTTTCTCTCTGCTGCCGATGGCGGGAAAATTATCAGTCACACTCAAAGCGACAACTATGCTTATGTAAGCGTTGATGACCTGGGAAAGCAGAGCAGCCTTCCGAAGTATGAGAATATCCACATTCAGGAGGTTCTGGCCCTTGAATTTGTGAATACAGAAAATATTAAAAAAGCAGGTTTTACCGTCGCTATCGATTGTGTTAACTCAGTGGGAGGTATTGCTATTCCTGCATTACTTGAAGCTTTGGGTGTTAAAACCATCTATAAATTATTTTGTGAGCCCGACGGGAACTTCCCTCATAACCCTGAACCACTGCCTGAAAATCTGCATGATATAGCTCAGCTCGTAAAAGAAAAAAAGGCTGATGTTGGGTTTGTAGTAGATCCGGATGTGGACAGGCTTGCCATTGTCAGTGAAGATGGCACCATGTTCGGTGAAGAATATACCCTTGTTGCAGTGGCGGATTATGTCCTTTCGAAAACTCCGGGAAATACTGCTTCCAATCTTTCTTCCTCAAGAGCCTTGAAGGATATCACTCAAAACTATGGTCAGAATTATTTTTCTTCCGCCGTTGGTGAGGTTAATGTTGTAAAAACAATGAAGGATAATTCATGCGTTATTGGGGGAGAAGGGAACGGAGGTGTTATCTATCCTGCATCACACTACGGCCGGGATGCACTTGTTGGAATCGCTCTTTTCCTGAGCCTTCTCGCTGAGAAAAAATTATCCTGCAGCGCTCTCAGAAAAAGCTATCCTTCCTATATTATCTCCAAGAATAAACTAAATCTTGATGAAGGTGTTAACATTGATGAATTGCTTGCATCTGTTAAGTCGCATTTTAAGAATGAAAAGATAGACGAGAGAGATGGAATTAAAATAGACTTTGAAGAGGGATGGGTGCACCTGCGCAGATCAAATACTGAAGCCATCATAAGAATTTACGCCGAAGCTCCTGATTTGGAGAGAGCTGAAGGTCTTGCCCAAAAAGTTATCGGACTTTTAAAAGGTAAAATGAATAAATAGCAAATCAATATTGTCCAAAGGTATTAAGCCAATTATAAAATTCCATTAGATCAGATAAATGAAAAAAAGAATCCTGATACCCCTGCTTATTCTTGCTGCGGTAATTATTGCAATTATTATTTATTCCCTTGTCCCGAACGGGGAATCAGCAGTTCAGTTAACAACCAAGGTTGAAAAAGGGAATTTTGAAGTTGTAGTAGCTGTAACCGGTGAACTGAGAGCTCAAAATTCCACCGAGATACGTGGACCTTCTGAACTTCGCTCCCAAAACCTGAGAATCAGGTCCATTAAGATACAGAATCTTATTCCTGAAGGCACCGTTGTCGATTCAGGCGACTGGGTTGCAACTCTTGACAGGTCTGAAGCAGATAATTCCCTGAAGGATATTTCAGATGAATTAGAAAAGGATGAATCGCAATTTCTTAAAACGCAGCTTGACACAACCATTCAACTTCGCCAGCTCAGAAATGATCTGATCAACCTTAAGTTTAACATGGAAGAAATGGAGATTGCCCTTGAACAGTCAAAGTTTGAGCCACCAGCAACCATTCGGCAGGCAACCATTAATCTGGATAAGGCTACCAGGGCCTATGAGCAGGCTGAAAATAATTATGCACTTAAAGTGGCGCAGTCTAAAGCAAATATGACCGAAGTAGGCATAAACCTTACAAAGCAAAAAAGAAGGAAAATGGAAATGGAGAGTGTCCTGAAAAACTTCGATATCAAAGCACCTTCCTCAGGTATGGTTATTTACCACAGAGAATGGAACGGACAGAAAAGAACAGTTGGATCCGAAATTAACACCTGGGATCTTACAGTAGCCGAATTACCCGATCTTTCAACCCTTGCTTCCCGAACTTACGTAAATGAGATTGACATCTCAAAATTAAAAGTCGGGCAAAAAGTTAAAATCGGAGTGGATGCCTTTCCTGATAAAAGCTACACGGGTGTTGTGTCGGAGGTTGCCAATATTGGAGAACAGCTTCCAAATGCCGATGCCAAGGTTTTTGAAGTGAATATCAATATTTATGAAAGAGACCCCATTCTCAGACCCTCCATGACAACCAGCAATAAGATTGTAACCAAAGAATTTCCTGATGTCCTTTTTATTCCTTTAGAGACTGTTCATTCAAACGATAGCCTGACCTATGTTTATACACGTAAGGGAAATAAGAAAGTGGTTGTTCTGGGTGAGTCAAATGAAAACTCAATAATTGTTGAACAGGGCCTGTCAGAAGGCGAGGAAATATTAATTTCTGTTCCTGAGGAACCGGAAAAATACAGCTATTCAGGCCTTGAATTAATGCAGATAATCAAAGAGCGTAAGGCTGAAGAGGCAAAGAAAATGGAAGAGATGAAGGATAACAGTAAAAAAAGGGAAAAAAAGCCTTCAGCCAATGCTAAGCAGAATTTTAATCCCCAGGGGAGAAGACAGGGTAAGTAATGAAGAGGTATTTACACGATATAGTAATCGCGGTTGAATCCATACTTGGAAATAAACTACGAAGTCTTCTTACCGGACTCGGAATTATTTTTGGAGTGGCGGCCGTAATCAGCATGCTTGCCATTGGAAACGGTGCGCAACAGGAAATCCTCGAGCAGATCAAAATGGTGGGGGTTAACAATATTATGATCACACCTATTCTGGAATCGGCCGACGGGAATGGTGATGATAGTCAGGGGGAATCAGATAAAAAAAAGGCAAAGTTTTCCCCGGGCTTAACCTTGTCAGATGTTGATGCCATAAAGGAGGTGCTTACAACCGTTCACCGCATCAGCCCGGAAATAGCACTTAATTCCTATGTTGTGCAAAATGGCAAAAGAGAAACAGCCAAACTGCTTGGAGTATCCAATGCTTATTTTGATATTTTCAATTTACACCTTTCATCGGGCTTCGTCTTTAATGATTATCAGGAAGAAAATGGCATCCAGGTATGTGTGATTGGTTCCAATATAGCATCAAGGTTTTTTGCCAGAGAAAACCCTGTAGGTCAGTATCTTAAATTCGACCAGGTCTGGTTAAAAGTTATCGGAGTCCTTGAAAAAAATGACATTAAACTCACTCGTTTTGAAAATACAGGCGTAAATGTTATGAATGATAATATTTATGTTCCCGTTAAAACTATGCTGCTGCGATTTCAGAACAGGGCCCTGGTTTCATCAAGGATAAAATCGACTCAGGTCAATGTTGGAAGATTTTTTATTGTGAGTTCAGGCAATAGCAATGAGTCTTCAAACTACAACCAGCTCGACCGCATCATTGTGCAGGTAAATGATTCAAAAGAGCTTTCTCCTTCCACTGAAGTATTAAGCAGAATGTTTATCAGGCGGCACCAGGAAGTGAAGGATTTTGAAATAACTGTTCCTGAGCTTCTATTAAAGCAGGAGCAAAGAACGAAAGATGTATTTAATATTGTATTAGGTGCAATAGCCAGCATTTCCTTACTTGTGGGAGGAATCGGAATCATGAACATCATGTTTGCCACGGTAATGGAAAGGATTAAGGAGATAGGTACCCGACTGGCTATCGGAGCCAGAAAGAAAGATATTGTTGTTCAGTTTTTGGCTGAAGCTGTTTTGATAAGTGTTACCGGGGGAATTATTGGCGTAATACTTGGAATAATCGGGGCAAAGCTGATTACTCAATTTGCCGATATTTTAACTATTATTTCCCCTTTCAGTGTGCTGGTAGCATTTTGCGTATCTGCCGGAGTGGGAATTGTTTTCGGATATTCTCCGGCTAAACGTGCATCAGAAAAAGATCCAATCGAATCACTCAGATATGAATAAGCTCCTGTATTTTATTGTTTTATTTATTTTAATTCCGGGACCGGCAGGAAAGCTGCTTTCCCAGACTGATTCAGTTTCCTTAAAGAAAACCAGGGTAATGAGTTTTGAAGAGGTTATTTCCACGGCCCGCAACCAGTCACCTATGGCAATAACCTCCCGTCACCAGTTTCGTGCCAGTTACTGGGAATACAGAAGTTATAAAGCCGGTTATCTCCCAAATTTATCAATGTCTGCTACTCTTCCCGACCTGAACCGCAGTATTGAAAAGATTTCACTTGAGGAAGGCGACATATTTGCCGAGAGGAAACAGCTTGGTGCTATGGGAAGCCTGCAGCTAAGTCAGAATATACCTTTTACCGGAGGAAATATTTATATGAGTTCTGATTTGCAGCGAATTGACTTTCTGGATCAAAACGGCGGAAGTTCATACCTTACCAACCCTATCAGTATTGGATTGCGGCAACCGGTTAACGGATATAATAAAATGAAGTTTGAAAAGCTCATTGAGCCGTTAAAATATGAGGAAGCTAAAAAGGACTATATAAGCGCTCTGGAAAGGGTTTCGCTTAGAGCCGTGGGATACTTTTTTGACCTCGCCCTTGCGCAGAAAAATCTTGAGATTTCCCTTCAAAACTATTCGAATGCCGATACCTTATATAAAATTGCCCAAGGAAGATACCAATTGGGTACCATAGCTGAAAATGAACTGCTGCAAATGGAGCTTTCCATGCTTAATTCCGGTACAGCGTTAAACTCAGCAAAGATTGATCTGGCAATACGCAGGTTTCAGCTTAACTCATTTCTTGGTTTCAGCCAGGATGAAGATATTGAATTGATTATTCCCCTGGATATTCCTGCCATCGAAGTTCAGCTGGAGAAAGCACTTGGGCAGGCAGAAAAAAACAATCCGGATGTTCTTAGCAGAAAAAGACAGCTGATTGAAGCCAGACAAAATCTTGCACAGACAAAGGCAGAAAAGGGCCTTAATGCTGATATTTTTGCGAGCTTCGGTTTGAGCCAGCGCGGGGATAAGTTTGAAGGCCTGTACGTTGATCCACAGCAGCAGGAAAGAGTTCGTCTGGGTATAGAGATTCCAATTATGGATTGGGGACTGGCAAGAGGAAGGTATAAAATGGCCCAGTCTTCTGAAGAAGTTACCAAGACTAATGTAGCACAGGCAGAGATGGATTTTCAGCAGGAGGTTCTATTGCAGGTGATGCAGTTTAACCTTCAGGATGATCAGCTTGTAATCGCCGCCAAAGCCGACACCATTGCACGAATGCGCTACGAGGTCTCAAAACAGCGATTCCTGATTGGTAAAATTAGTGTGCTGGACCTGAACGTGGCATTGCAGGAAAAAGACGTTGCTACACGTGGTTATATTTCCGCTCTCAGAAATTATTGGACGTATTTCTTTAATATGCGGTCGCTTACTCTGTACGACTGGATAAATGACAAAGCCCTCACTGAAGAGTTTGATGCACTCGTAAAATAATTCATTCTTCCCCTTTAAGATAGTTTAAACTCCTGCTGGTTCAAATATGCCTGCAATTATGTATATTTGAATGAACATGTTTTTGCTTATCATGGCAACTTTACGAAACATCATTATTTACAGCATTTTCTTTCTGTCAGGCATAGTTTTGCAGGCCCAGGACAGCAGTCTTGTCAGGTTCAGTGATCTGAATTTCAATTCGGATTTTGAGAAACAGGCATTTAAGGATTATGCATCCGGGGCTGAAAATTATCTTGAACTTTTTGTGGCTGTCTCCCCTCAGGCAAATGATGCTTTATTTACCCGGATTGCAAATAGTTTAAAGAATGAGTATTCTGCCATCAATGATAAAAAATTTTCCAGACTGAAAGATGATAAAAAAGTAAACAGGGTTTATGCTGAGATTAATTCAAATGTGCTGGGCAAGTACAGAGATTCAGTACTGTTTCCCGATATTTTTACTGACCGGAATTTTAACTGTCTGACAGCTTCTGCCTATTACGGATTTATTTTCCGCGACCTGGGTATCGATTTTGAGATTAAAGAGACTGCCAATCATGTTCATCCGGTGGCTTATCCAAAAACTTTACAAATAAAAGTTGAAACTACCGACCCCGTTTATGGATTCCGGTATTTTGATCAAAAGCTCAAGCTTCAGTTTGTAGTTTACCTTTTAAGTGCAAAAGTAATCACCAGGGAGGAGGTAAATAAGTCTTCAATTGACGAAATCTTCAATAAATACTACTTTCCTGAAACCAGCATAGGCCTTCGCGAACTGGCCGGACTGCAGTATCTGAATGATGCCTTCTACCATTATTCAGATGAGGATTGCAATTTTGCGCTTCACCAGATTCAAAAGGCGTATTTCCTTTATCCCTCTAAAAGAGTATCAATGGTTATGCTGTTTTTACTCTCCCGTTGCCTTGCGGAAACCGAATTTGAAAAACCTCAGGATGCAGCCTATCTGGTTTATGCTTCCCGTTTTGTTGGTTCAGACCTGACCAAAGATAATTTCATTGCTGAATTTGTTTCCCTTTCCGACAAGGTATTCCTTCAACGATCGGATAATCTGCTGTATGATCAGCTATTCCAATACCTGATGGAAAAAATGGATAAAGGTGATCTTAAGGAATCCGTGAAAAAGGAATATTACTTCCGGAAAGGTGCCATGTTAATGAATACATTTCGTATTAAAGAAGCTCTCGACTATTTGAAAAAAGCTCTAAGCATTGAACCGGAAAACACGGATCTGCAGACCATTTGTCTGCGTTGCCTTGCATTAACTTTTAAATCGGCTTCAAATCAGGAAATTGTAAAAAATATCAATGAAATCGAAAAGGAATTTCCCCAGCTTCAGTCGAATGAAACCTTTACCAGTTTTCAGATGGTAGGATATCTGCAGCTTGCCGAAGAAAAGTTTGACTTTGACAATCCGCAGGAAGGGGAGATGATGCTAAAGAATTTTGAAAATATTTTCAGACTCCATAAGGGAATCAGCGTTCCTTACCGTGAGGTGGGCGATGCCTATTCTGCAGCCGCGGTTTACTATTTTAAAAGAAACCAGATTAAAACCACGCGGAGCTATCTTGAGCGGGGACTTGCAATTTCACCTGAAAATTATGAGCTAATGTACCGCCTGCGTGCACTGGAGGATTAGAAGTATTATTTATTATCAACCGCCAGATTATACTTACGGCTGATGACATTGTAATTTGATTTTGGCGTTTTATAGGTAGCGCTGATAATAAGCGTTTCCATTCTAAAACTTCCTCTTTCAAGCTTTACAATGTAATTCCCGACATTGTCGACTTCCGGAATCTGCCACTGGAAAGGGGACAGATATTTTCCTTCCACCAGATCGCCCAGATAATAATTCACCCCTTTTTTAGGGTGATCCAAAGTTATATGCAGTATGTATTTGTTTTCCCCAAACAACCTGTTTTCTTCCCTGACAACTATCCGGGTATCATCGCTGATTAACTCCCCTTTGCTCGTGTACTCTTTCAGACCAACACCGGGCATACTGTTTTTGTATGGGGCTTCAGCCATAATAGTTCCGTTCTTATAATAAGATTTTCGCAAACCATCAATCTTCCCGGCCTTAAATGGGGTCTCCCTGTAAAGCTCGCCTGTACGATAGAATAGCTGAGTGGTACCCTCTCTCCTCCCATCTTTATAATACATTTTCATTTCAATCTTCCCGTTCGTGTAATAGCTGACGGCAGGACCATTGAGCTTTCCCATATTAAAGGTATATACGCTTGAGAGATTTCCATCCCTGTCGTAATTTTTCATTAAGCCATGTGCAAGAGTGTCTTTAACCTGTGTTTCGGATTTTATCATTCCATCGGAATAATATTCACGGGCAACTCCGTCTTTTATCGTTTTTTCAGCAGATGGTTTACATGAAGAAGCGAAAAGCAGCAATAAAATCAGCGGAAAGAAGAATTTTTTCATCTAAAAATGTCTAAGGATTAAAGATAAAAAGAAATTAACAGGATAGGGTAGTTTCAGAATTAATTTTCCATCCAAAACCTGTTGTGGGAATATATGTGATAATGTATATAGTTTAATATTTTTTTTAAATTTGTCACTGTACCATTTTAAACTAAACCAAAGATTATGGATAAGATTACAGTCATAGGAGCAGGAAATGTTGGGGCAACCTGCGCAAATGTTGTTGCACACAAGGATCTGGCAAAAGAGGTCGTTTTAGTGGATATTAAGGAAGGAATTGCTGAAGGGAAAGCCCTGGATATCTGGCAATCCTCATCTATCAACAACTTTAATTCACGGGTTATCGGTTCAACAAATGATTATTCCAAAACCAAAGGTTCGGGAATTGTTGTTATTACCTCAGGTTTGCCCCGCAAACCGGGTATGTCACGCGATGATTTAATAAAAACCAACGCAGGCATCGTGAAAGAAGTAACTGAAAAGGTCATTAAATACAGTCCTGACGCGATAATCATTGTAGTTTCCAACCCACTGGATGTAATGTCATATGCAGCTTATATGGCAGCTAAGATTCCCAGTCAGAGAGTCTTTGGTATGGCCGGAACCCTTGATACAGCCCGTTATAAAGCATTTTTGGCGGAAGCCCTGAATGTATCCCCTAAAGACATACAGGCGATGCTGCTCGGCGGCCATGGTGACACAATGGTTCCCCTGCCCAGATATACTTCGGTTAGCGGTATTCCTGTAACTGAACTGTTGCCTTCCGATGTTATTGAGAAGATTGTAGATCGTACGCGTAAGGGTGGAGGTGAACTGGTTAATCTTATGGGGACTTCAGCATGGTATGCTCCGGGAGCAGCTGCCGCCCAGATGGCAGAAGCTATTGTTGATGATCAGAAAAGAGTATTCCCTGTTTGTGCCTATCTCAATGGTGAATATGGATTAAAAAATATTTACCTGGGAGTACCTGTCAGGTTGGGAAGAAACGGAGTTGAAGAAATCATTGAACTTAAGCTGGATCAGGGAGAAAAGGCCCTTCTGAATACTTCCGCTGAATCAGTTAAAGAGACCATGCAGGCACTGGATGATATGAAATTATTCTGATCGTACAGCTCCTGTTGATATAATTATAAGCGCTGCAGAAAGTATTTTACTGCAGCGTTTTTTTTACACCTTCTTCTTTCTTATTTTTATTCTGAAATGATGGTCTTTTGATAAAAACCATGACCGGGAAAATTAAAATTCCTGTAAAAATTATTGAACTCGACAGGAAGAGTATTCACCTGCTGGTGGAAGGACACGTAAACGACTTGCCGGTAAATCTTATAATTGATACCGGTGCCTCCAGGACCGTATTTGACAGTTCCCTTAAACATTTTAGTCTTGAGTCTGTGAAATCAGATGATACGGATAAAGTAAGCTCAGCCGGGATTATGGCCGGTGAAATCGAAAGCGAATTTGCAAGAGCCCGAAGCTTTCAACTCGGGAAAAGCAGGTTTGAAAATTTTCTTTTTGTGCTGATCGACCTTGATGCAATAAACAGGCTTTACAGAAAGGTTACGGGCATAGAAATTCACGGCCTCCTGGGCAGTGATTTTCTGATGGATGTTAATGCGCTTATTGATTACGAAAGATCTTTACTGATAATTAATTCACAATCTTTAGTCTAAGGCTCAATTTCCTCAATTTTCCTGATTGTTTAACAGTACTTCTGCGGTATGAATTCTAAAAAAATAGTATTATATTTGCCCCTCATTTTTGGACAATAATCAAACTTTAAGAAAAATTAAACCTTTTACAAATGCAAAATAAAGGAGCTATCCGGCTATTCGCCATTGTTTTAGCACTGGTTTGTGTATATCAGCTTTCCTTCACTTTCTTTTCCCAGAAGACAGAGAGAGACGCTGAAAAATATGCACAGGGCGACCCGGTTAAAGAAAAAAATTATCTGGATTCAATTTCCGGCGAAGTGGTATACAATTTCGTTTGGTTACGGAAATATACCTACATGGAATGTAAGGAAAGGGAAATAAACCTGGGTCTTGACCTGAAAGGCGGGATGAACGTTGTACTGGAGATCTCTGTAGAAGATGTTATCAGATCGCTTGCTGCTCCTCATTACCTCGCTGATCCTGTATTTACGAAAACCATGGCCCTTGCCCATCAGAAAAGAGCCACCGCACAGGAAGATTTTGTAGTCCTGTTCGCCCAGTCATTCCAGGAAGTAAGCCCGGGTGGCAAGCTCGCGCAGTTTTTCATGACACCTGATACACGGGGACAGATTGATCTTACCACAACCAATGAAGAGGTAATTTCTTATTTGAGAAAACAGGCAGAAAGTGCCATTGATAACTCATTTAACGTATTAAGAAACAGGATTGACCGCTTTGGTGTGGTTCAGCCGAATATTCAGCGTCTTGAGCGACAGGGTCGTATCCTGGTGGAATTACCCGGTATTAAAGACCCTGAAAGGGTAACAAAACTTCTTACCGGTACTGCTAACCTTGAGTTCTGGACAACCTATGAAAATTCAGAGGTTCTTCCATATTTCCAGGAAGCAAATACATTGCTTAAGGAAATTGTTGATGAGGAAGGAGGCGATGTTTCCATTTTAGGGGCTGCCCCAGTAAATGCTGAAGCAAAGCCGGAAGAGGCCAAATCATCAGAAATATCCCTTCTCGATACTCCCGCTGATTCAACAGGCGAAATCAATCTGCTCCAGCAGGATAGCGCCAGCCAGCTAAGCTCACAGCAGGAAGAAATGAGAAAGGAAAACCCGTTGTTTTCAGTACTGATTCCTTATCTCGATGATAAAAACCAGCCTGTAGGAGGATCGGTTGTTGGTATTGCCAACGTTCGCGATACAGCTGTAATTGATGGTATTCTTCAAAGACAACAGGTAAAAGCTCTCTTTCCCAGTGATATGCAATTCTACTGGCATCAGAAACCAATGAAGGAGAACGAATCCTTTATTCAGTTACATGCATTAAAAGCCAGTCGCGAAAAAGGCGCCACCATGAGTGGAAAATATGTTACCGAAGCAACCATGCAGTTTGGACAGTTTAAGAATGAAGCTCAGGTACATATGTCAATGAACGGCGAAGGCGCAAAACGATGGGCTAACCTTACCCGCGAAAATGTGGGTCGTTGCATCGCCATTGTTCTTGATGGTTACGTGGTATCGGCTCCGGTCGTAAGAGGTGAGATCAAGGGTGGAAGTTCAAGTATTGAAGGAAACTTTACCCAGGCCGAAGCTACCGACCTTGCAAATATCCTTAAATCAGGTAAGATGCCTGCACGTGCGAGGATCGAATCAAGCGAGGTTATTGGACCATCTCTTGGACAATCATCTATTCAGTCTGGTTTAAATTCATTCATTATTTCCTTTGTAGTTGTACTTCTTTATATGTTGTTCTGGTATAGCCGCAGTGGTGGTTTGGTTGCCGACATTGCACTTACCGTAAACATGTTCTTCCTCTTCGGGGTGCTTGCTTCATTGCAGGCCGTTCTAACTCTGCCTGGTATTGCCGGTATTGCGCTTACAATTGGTATGGCGGTGGATGCGAACGTTCTGATCTTTGAGCGTATTAAGGAAGAACTTGCTGCCGGAAAGGGTGTAAAGATTGCTATTGCCGACGGATACAAAAACGCATATTCTGCAATCATCGACTCCAACGTAACAACAATATTGACCGGTGTTATCCTTTATGTTTTTGGAACCGGTCCTATTAAAGGTTTTGCCACAACCCTTGTAATTGGTATTTTAACCTCACTTTTCTCAGGTATCTTTATTACTCGACTGATTTACGAGAGATTGCTTGCTAAAAACAGGAAGCTTACATTTAGCACCCGTCTGACAGAAAAAGCCTTCAGGAATGTGAATATCGATTTCCTGGGTATGAGAAAATACTTCTACGTTATTTCAGGTATCATCATAATTGCAGGTGCTATCGGTCTTTACAGCCGTGGTCTTAGTCTGGGTGTTGATTTTACTGGTGGAAGAAACATTGTTGTTGAGTTCAAAAATGATGTAAATACACTTGCTATTCGTGAGGCTCTGAAGCCTGAATTTGAGCAGGCTCCTTCGGTTATTACATTCGGACAGAAAAGTACGGTCAGGATTACCACCAAGTATCTTATAGATGATGAAAGGCCCAGCGTTGACAGTATCATTAAAGCAAAACTCTATGATGGTCTTACAACTAATGGATTTGTTGATCCAAATGCAATTTCAAAAACTGATTTTATTGAAACAGATCAATATATTAAGAGTGCTCTGAAAGTGGGTCCTGCAATTGCTACCGACATTAAGGTGCAGGCTATATGGGCCATCCTTCTTTCTCTGGTCATGATTTTCCTCTATATTCTGGTTCGTTTCCGTAACTGGCAGTTTGGTCTGGGTGCCTTGACATCCCTTGCCCATGACGTCGCCGTGCTTATTGGGATATTCGCTCTATTCCACGGGGTGCTTCCCTTCTCTATGGAAATCGATCAATCCTTTATAGCGGCTATCCTTACTGTCGTGGGTTACTCGATTAACGATACTGTGGTAGTTTATGACAGGATCAGGGAATACAGAACTTTATTCAGAAAGCGTGGAGACTATGAAACGATTAACCGGGCCATGAACAGCACGTTGAGCCGTACTTTCAGTACATCTTTCAGTACCCTCATCGTTATCGGTGCCTTGTTTATTTTCGGTGGAGAGGTAATCCGCGGATTTGTCTTTGCACTTCTCATTGGAATTGGCGTTGGTACCTATTCTTCAGTTTTCATCGCAACTCCGGTTGTTTTTGATACAATCAGAAGAAGAATTGCTGAAAAAGACGAAACAAAATAATTGTTCTAAACAAATTTATGAGGCCATTCCTGAATAAGGGATGGCCTCTTTTGTTTTCTGTAAACTTCAGCTATCTTTGAGAAAAATATTGACCATGTCACTAAGCTTACTATTCATCAGCGGAGGAGAAATTGCAATTGTTTTTGTTGTTATTCTGCTACTTTTTGGTGCGAAAAGCATTCCCGAGCTTGCTAAAGGACTTGGCAACGGAATGCGGGAGTTCAAGAAAGCAACCGATGATATAAAAAAGGAATTCCGGGAAAGTACTGAGGATATTACAAAAGATATCAATCAGTTTAAAAAGGATATCGAAAGTGAAACCAAAGAGGTAATCGATAAAGTCAAAAAAGACATAAATTCCGATTAAACTCTCTATGATTCTAGCCGAAAATATTCATAAGTCCTTTGGTGACCTGGAAGTTCTGAAAGGCATAAGTCTTCATATCAAACCGGCAGAAATAGTATCTATTGTTGGTGCAAGCGGAGCAGGAAAAACCACCTTGCTTCAAATTATGGGAACACTGCTACCTTTTGAGCAGGGCAGAATCATCCTTAACCAGACCGAGATTACTTCTTTAAAAGAGAAACAACTCTCCCGATTCAGAAATAAGAATATTGGTTTTGTATTTCAGTTTCACCACCTGCTTCCCGAATTCACAGCTTTTGAAAATGTTTGCATCCCGGCCTTTATCGGTGGAGGTGCAAGGAATAAGACAGAAGACAGAGCCAGGGAACTACTCGCGTTCCTGGGGCTGGAGAAACGCCTTGATCATAAGCCCGGGGAGCTTTCCGGAGGGGAGCAGCAGAGAGTTGCCGTGGCCAGAGCACTTATAAACGATCCTGCCGTGATATTCGCAGATGAGCCTTCCGGTAATCTCGATTCTAAAAATAAAGAGGAACTCCATGAACTCTTTCTCTCTTTAAGGGAGAAACTTCGACAAACCATTGTTATTGTAACACACGACGCTCACCTAGCTGAAATGGCCGACCGGAAACTGAGCATGCAGGACGGTCGGATCATCGATGCCTGAAAATTTCCTGCTTTGAAAAAGTCTGAGATAAAGCCTTTTCTCGAAACTTATGTTGACTATTTCAACCAGCCTTCCTTTATTGCTTCCGATCCAATCCAGGTACCACATTCTCTTTCAAAAAGTGAAGATATTGAAATTGCCGGCTTCCTCACTGCCACGCTGGCATGGGGACAGCGCCCCGTTATGATCCGGAATGCCTTTGCCCTAATCGACAGTATGCCCGACGGACCTTTCCAATTTCTTATGGAAGCTGATGAAGATGATCTGATGTTTTTCAATTCTTTTACACACCGCACTTTTAATGGTACCGATTGTATCTTTTTTCTGACCTCCCTGCAAAATATATACAGAAATCATGGGGGATTAAAAGAAGTATTCGAACAGGGTTTTCATGATACCGGGAATATCCCCGGAGCCATTATGCATTTCAGAAATGTATTTTTTAATATCCCCTTTCCATCCCGAAGCCTTAAGCACATTGCCGACGTTCAGAATAATGCTGCGGGAAAACGTATCAACATGTTTCTCAGATGGATGGTGAGGAAGGACACAAAGGGAGTAGATTTTGGACTCTGGGATATTCCTGCTTCTAGCCTGTATATTCCTCTGGACCTGCATTCCGGGAAGGTGGCACGGGAACTGGGGCTTTTAAAACGCAGCCAAAATGACTGGAAAGCGGTCCGGGAGCTTACCTTCCGTTTGAGGGAATTTGATCCTGCTGATCCGGTTAAATATGATTTTGCCTTATATGGTCTGAGTGCTTTAGGAAAAAACTATAATCATGCCTAATAACTGGTTCCGGTTTAAACAATTTACAATATATCAGGACAGAACAGCCATGAAGGTTGGAACGGATGGAGTCTTGCTGGGTGCCTGGACTGAGACGAAAAATGCTGAGAAAATTCTGGATATCGGCACCGGAACCGGCCTTATCGCACTGATGCTTGCCCAAAGATCGGAAGCTCATATTGAAGCCATTGAAATCGACGAGGGTGCTGCCGGTCAGGCTGCTGAAAATATTTCCTCTTCGCCCTTTTCAGGCAGGATAAATCTTACTCACACTTCCCTTGCAAAATTCCTTGAGGAAACAAATGAAAAGTTTGATCTGATTGTTTGTAATCCACCCTTCTTTAAAAACTCTCTCCATCCCCCTTCAGATTCCAGGGCCATAGCCAGGCACAGCAAGGAACTGGGTCTGGATGAATTATTTTCTTCAGTACATAATTTACTGAAAGAGGAAGGTCGTTTTTGTATGATTTATCCCTTTTCCGGCAAGGAGGAGGTAATTCAAATTGCTGCCAGGGAAAATTTATTTCCGGTAAAAATCACAAACGTCAAACCCTCAGAATTAAAAAATCCTATCCGTGTTTTAGTGGAGTTCTCTTCAAAAAGTCTGAATACAACGGTAAACAACCTTGCAATTGAAACGGCTGTGCGACATGAATTTACTAGAGAATATACGGAACTTACCAGGGATTTTTATCCCGGAATAAAATGAACTTTTTAAAAATAGTGGTAAAACTCCCGGATTCCCCTCAGTCTAACTCAGCTTAAAATCCCTTTCCTGAAATACAATTCCGTATTCCCTGAGTTCTTCGAGAACGGGCTCATATACTTGTTTATCCACGGGGATTTGAACACCGGTAAGTCCGATTTTACCTTCCAGTATTAGCTTGGTGGTAATGGCCACCGGGAGTCCGACGGTAATTGACATGGCCGTATGTACCTGGTCCTCTCCAATAAAAACCATGGTTGAAAAAAGCTTTCGGTGCGACCCGATATGCATGTAATCGAACTGGTGTTCCATCACTATCATATCCTTATCTCCGGGATCGAGCTGCCATTTTTGTTCCAGGATATGCTGCAGACACTGGGCAGGAGTATAGCCATGATGATCGATAACTTTGTCGTCATCAAACAATCCCAGCCACTCAAGTTGTTTCATTAGGGATGAATCTTCCTTTATTCCCAGGTATGCTGCCAGTTTCGATTCCACCGGATCCACAATATTAAACGCCAGAAAACTGTTCGTAAAATCCCGGTAAGTCATATGTTTGGAGTCATCCATTATATAGGAATCGTCTGTGGCTCCCAGCTGAACAAGAAGGTTCCATGCTTCGCAGAAACCGGGACGTCGGATGGTTCCCCTGAACATGGTCAGAAGATCCGACAGACCATATGCTTCGCGATATTTCAACGAATCGCGATTGGCATACACTTCAAATTGTCCGTATCCGGGAATTTCAATATTCTCCTTACGTTCAAAAATTTTATGATATGGGATGTACTTAAATTTTCCGTTATGATAAAAGCGTGCTCCTCCCTGACCTGCCAGTACCACATTTCGCGGAGCCCAGGTAAACTTGTACCTCCAGGGGTTAGTGTCGTAATTGGGAGCCACCAGTCCGCCGGTAGCCGATTCAAAGGAGATAATGCTGTCACCATCATCCCGGATTCTGTCAATTACCTGCATGGCCGACATGTGATCGATTCCCGGATCCACACCTACTTCATTCATCAGGAGAACGCCATTGGCTTTGGCATCCTTGTCGAGCTTCTGAATTTCTTTGGATACATAGGAAGCCGTCACCATATTGCGGCGGTTCTTGACGCAGGATTGAGCAACCAGGAAATGAAGCCGGGCAGGAAGCAGTGAAACGACTATATCAGCAGCTACAATTTCTCTTTCGAGATCATCCGGATTGTTCACGTCGAATGAAAATGCTTCTCCCCTTGGGTGCCCTCCAAGCTTTTGTCTGGCAGAATCTTCGGAAATATCTCCAACCCTTATTTTCCAGTTGTTTTTTGATGCATTATCCAGAAAATACCGAATAAGAGTGGATGACGATAAGCCGGCACCCAGTAAGAGAATCTTTTTCATTGAAGTGTTTTTTAAGGCTTATAAAGATAAGCTTAATGAGGATGGTACAGGTATCAGGTCTATGTCTTATAAAACATGAACGTAAAACAGATTGAATCAGTTCAGGTAATTATCACCAATGGAAATCAGAAATTTGTCAAATAAAAAACCGGTGAATAAAACTTTGACCTTATATCCTGCTTCAATTTTCTTATTTTTGTTTGAATCTTAATTTATTCCTTTGGACGAGAAGCAAAAATACGCAGAAACTCCCCTGATGAAGCAATATTATACCATCAAGGCGAAACACCCTGATGCGATACTTTTATTCAGGGTTGGTGATTTCTACGAAACTTTTGGTGAAGATGCCATCCGTACCTCTGAAATTCTGGGTATCACACTTACCCGTCGTGCAAACGGATCCGCCTCCTTTGTCGAACTGGCAGGCTTTCCTTATCATGCACTGGATACATACCTGCCCAAGTTAGTGCGCGCAGGACAAAGGGTGGCAATATGTGAGCAGCTCGAAGATCCTAAGCTTACCAAAAATATTGTAAAACGGGGAATCACAGAGCTTGTCACTCCCGGGGTATCCTTCAATGACAATGTTCTTAATCACAAGGAAAATAATTTTCTGGGATGCGTTTACTTCGGGAAGCTGCTGACAGGAGTTGCCTTTCTGGATATTTCCACAGGGGAGTTTTTTACAGCCGAAGGGACACTCGATTATATTGATAAACTGATTTCCAGCTTTCAGCCCAAAGAGATACTTGTAGAAAAAAAGAGACGTGAAGAATTTATTACTCACTTTGGTTCCGCATATTATGTATATCCTTTGGATGAGTGGGTATTTCAGGAAGATCATGCAAGAGAGAAACTTACTTCACATTTCCAGACAAAGAGTTTGAAAGGATTTGGTGTGGAAAATCTTAGCAGCGGAATCATTGCCTCAGGTGCCATTCTTCAGTATCTGGAGCTTACAAGGCATGATCAGGTAAATCATATCACCAAACTGGCCAGGATTGAAGAGGATAATTATGTTTGGCTGGATCGGTTTACCATCAGGAATCTTGAGCTTTTCCGGTCAATTTATGAAGAAGGCCATAATTTGATTTCCGCTCTGGATAAAACTATTTCCCCTATGGGGTCACGATTGCTGAAGCGCTGGGTGGCACTGCCTCTTAAAGATATTTATCCGCTGGAGGAAAGGCTTGATGTTGTTGAATACCTGAAAGAAAATGGGGAGGAGAGAAACCGGTTCGGGACACAGCTCAAAACGGTAGGTGACCTGGAAAGATTAATTTCAAAAGTTGCTGTGAACCGCATCAGCCCAAGGGAATTACTTCAGCTGAAGATCGCCCTTACCGCTGTTCAGCCCCTTAAAGAATATTGCCTTGCATCAGGTGTCGGATCGCTGCAAAAGATCGCTGAGCAAATGAATCCCTGTGAGACCGTTATTGACAGGATAGGACGCGAATTACATTCTGATCCTCCAAACCTGCTGAGTAAGGGAAACGTCATTGCAGAAGGGGTTTCTGAAGAGCTTGATGAGCTGAGGAAAATAATGTATTCCGGAAAAGATTACCTGCTTGAAATCCAGCAGCGTGAAATTGAACTGACCGGAATCACTTCATTGAAAATCGGGTTTAACTCGGTTTTTGGCTATTATATTGAAGTACGAAATACACATAAGGATAAAGTTCCTGAAGAATGGATCAGGAAGCAAACACTTGTAAGTGCCGAACGGTATATTACCAGTGAGCTAAAGGAATATGAATCCAAAATACTGGGTGCGGAAGAAAAGAGCCTTGCTCTGGAGTCTAAGCTTTACCAGGAGCTTGTCTTTAGCATTAACGAGTTTATTCCCACTATCCAGCTAAATGCCAGCTTGCTGGCCAGACTCGATTGTTTGCTGTCTTTCGCAATAATCTCATCGGAAAATAATTATGTGCGACCAATCCTGTCGGACTCGGATGTGATTGATATTAAAAATGGAAGGCATCCCGTCATTGAACAGCAGCTTCCCATTGATGAAGAGTATATCCCTAATGATCTTTTTCTGGATAGCGAGGAACAGCAGATTATTATACTTACTGGCCCTAATATGTCCGGAAAATCAGCCCTTCTGCGTCAGACGGCCTTAATCGTCTTAATGGCTCAGATTGGATGCTTTGTTCCGGCATCTGCTGCAAACATTGGCCTTGTGGATAAGATATTTACCAGGGTGGGGGCCAGCGACAATATTTCTCTTGGAGAATCAACCTTTATGGTTGAGATGAACGAAGCAGCCAGTATTCTGAATAATTTGTCAGGAAGAAGTCTGATAATTCTTGATGAGATTGGCAGGGGGACGAGTACCTATGACGGGATATCCATCGCCTGGGCCATGGTGGAATATATTCATGAACATCCCGGATTTAAAGCAAAGACCCTCTTTGCCACTCACTATCATGAATTGAATGAAATGGAGAATTCCTTCAGAAGGGTCAGAAACTATAATATCTCCATCAAAGAGCTCGATGATAAGGTGATATTCCTGAGAAAACTTATAAGGGGAGGCAGCGAACACAGCTTTGGTATACATGTTGCCCGAATGGCCGGAATGCCAAAATCGGTGGTAAAGAGAGCAGAAGAAATTCTTGCGGAACTGGAGAAAACATCCGATGGCCAGGGACTGAGCAAGCCTGTTGCTGAAATCGCCTCAGGAAGGGAAGGAATGCAGCTAAGCTTCTTCCAGCTCGAAGATCCGGTGCTGCGGCAGATACGCGATGAGATACAGAACCTTGATATCAATAATCTTACTCCCATGGAAGCTCTTAATAAGCTTAATGAGATTAAGAAGCTGTCGGGGCTTAAATAAAAAAATAAGAGATTATTTCTGAAGTTTTTTGATTTCCTCAGACTCACCAATTGCAGAAAATACCGAAATTAATTGTGAGTGTGTGCGTGAGGTTTGAGTAAAAAGATCGAGAGTGTTCGTTCGAGCTAACTCGCTCTCACTCTCACTCTCGCTCTATATTTCAGTACCCGGAGCGGGAATTGAACCCGCACAGCCGCAATGGCCACAGGATTTTAAGTCCTGCGTGTCTACCAATTCCACCATCCGGGCAATTTGTAATTGGTAATAAAAATAATTTCAAACTACTGAAAAAAAAATCCCTACCGGGATTCTTTTTGCGGATCACTTTTTTAGGATCACGTTATGAGCGGGAAACGAGACTCGAACTCGCGACCCCGACCTTGGCAAGGTCGTGCTCTACCAACTGAGCTATTCCCGCTTTATGGGATTGCAAATTTAACTGATTTTTTGATTTCACAAAAACTAAAAGCACATTTTGAAGAAAATGTTCCTGAATTTTAGGGATTCCAAATTCAAAACTGCATTTTCTGCCTGGTACATTGATCCGGTCTGCTTAATAAAAAATGTACGTAAATACTACATGATTGGAATTGATTACCTTTGATTAAACCCATTTTATGATTTACAATGTCCACTAGGCCAATACTCATATTACTCTTTGTCCTTGTTAGCTGGATAAACGGATTTTCTCAGGATAATAATTTGAAATTACTACTACTCCCTCACCCCAGAAGCGAAGACAAACTTAAGTTAAGCGTGCAGCCTGCCATTGAAAAGATTGATTTTTCGAAATATGATGTGCTCATGCTGGGAGGGGATCTTGATTGGTACACAAGCAGCAACAGGACATCCATGGATTATTGCGATGCTCTGTTCAAACTGTCTGACCCAAATACCCTATGGTGTCTGGGTAATCATGATCTCGACAATCCTGCAATGATTAAGGAATATACCGGAAAGGAACGATTTTATGCTTATTACCGGGATAGCATTACCTTCATAGTTCTTGATACTGAGCTGGATGCAAATGGATTTATATCTTCATTTATAAGTGGACAACAATTAAGTTTTGTTCAGAGTGTTTGTGACACAATTGAAGTGTCACAATTACTTATCGTCCTACATCACAGATTATTATGGATGATAGGAAATCCGGATTTTACCACACGAATTGATTCGGTTGGTGAAAGCACCAGGCAACTTGAAACTACAAATTTTTATGAAGATATCTTTCCCCTCCTTAAAAAAGTAAAGGCTAAAGGGATTCCTGTGTTATGTCTGGGAGGTGACAAGTCAAAGATTAATATTGAGTATTCGCCCGAAGACAGTATTTATTTTTATACTTCCATAATGGCTCCTGAATTTTCAGAGAATGAAAACTATGTTCTTCAGTTTAACTATGAAAAATTGAGTCATACACTTACACGTTCATTCATCCCTCTTTCTGATGTTCCGAAAAAAGCTGAGGTTTCTGCCAATCCTTTTGTTAAGTCGGAAAATTTATCCATTAGCATTCGAAACGACAGACTCTCTGATTGCATATGGATTAGAGCGGACATGAAACCGGGTCAAAAAGCAATAATCAATATTTATAGTCTTTCCGGGGTGCTTTATAAATCATTTTACCTGCAAGCCGGGGAAGAATTTAAGCTGGATATGGAATGCAAGGGATTCTTTATTTTGATGGCGAATGTGGGTTCCGTTCGGGTAGTGAAGAAATTTGCCACATGGTAAATGATTAAATATTTTTTTACATTTTCCCGATAAAAATATTTCATATCCGGGTAATAAGCAATCCTAGTTTAATATACCTTTGAGCGGTTTTGTTTATTATTTATTTAATAACCGCCCTCATGCTTACTCTCTCCCTAATCCTTCTGTTCCTTGCAGGATATACCGGTATTGCCCTTGAACATCCCCTGAAAATTAATAAAACAGCAATTGCACTGCTATTGGCGGTGGGTTGCTGGATATTGTATTCACTCGGTGGACAACCTGTAGAAGAAACTTTAGGGGGTCTGTCGGAGCATCTTTCCGACGTGGCACAAATCCTTTTTTTCCTGCTAGGGGCCATGACCATTGTGGAAATGATCGATTCCCACAAAGGTTTTTCGGTGATCGTGAAATGGGTTCATACGAAGAACAAGGTAAGTCTGCTGTGGATGGTTGGCTTTATTACTTTTTTCCTTTCATCCATCCTGGATAACCTGACCACCTCCATAGTAATGGTTTCGTTGCTCAGAAAAATTGTCTCCGATAAACACGACAGGATGATCCTTGCCAGCTCTGTTATTATTGCTGCCAATGCAGGAGGGGCATGGACGCCCATAGGAGATGTTACAACCACAATGCTTTGGATAGGAGGAAGGATTACCAGCTGGAGCATCATGAAACAACTTTTCATTCCATCCATGGTCTGCCTGATAGTTCCTCTTGGAGTCCAGTCCTTTTTTGTAAAAGGAAAACTTGCAGATAGTGCATTGGATCAAAAATCCAAAACCAGTTCAGAACCCGGTGGAATTATTGTACTTATTCTTGGGGTAGCTTCTCTTATTTTTGTTCCGATTTTCAAAACGCTGACACATTTGCCTCCCTTCATGGGAATACTTCTGGGTGTTGGTCTGATGTGGGCATTTACCGATTTATACCATAAAGGGAAGGATGAACGCAAACACCTGCGACTGGGTAGTGCACTTTCCAGGGTGGATCTTTCCAGTGTATTATTTTTTCTGGGGATACTTCTGGCAGTAGGGGCTTTGCAGGAAAGAGGGATACTAACCTCCCTCGCTCAGGGAATGGATAAGACATTTTCAGATAAAAGAATTATAATTTATATAATCGGACTCTTGTCGGCCGTTGTGGATAATGTTCCCCTGGTTGCTTCAGGTATGGGAATGTGGAACCTGACTGATTTTCCTGCCGATAATGCATTATGGGAAATGCTTGCCTATTGCGCAGGAACAGGGGGGAGTATTCTTATAATCGGTTCTGCTGCCGGCGTAGTGGTAATGGGCATGGAAAAGATTGAATTCTTCTGGTATGTAAAAAGAGTGTCCTTATATGCATTATTGGGTTATACCGCCGGATTCCTGGTTTATATCAGTATGAATACAATTTAAGCCGGTTTTCTCCCTTTTCATTCAACTTTGTTCATCTGTTTTTGTTTAATGGGTACTATTTCAAAGCACATGGCATAAATGCCATGCAATTACATTAACAAAAAATTGATGATTCATTCGCTTAAAACAACACAGTTTCTTCCAATAAGTCCTGAAGAAGCATGGTCATTCTTTTCATCACCGGAAAACCTGAAGGAAATTACTCCTGAATATATGCGTTTCAAAATTCTGACTCCCTTGCCCGAAAAGATGTATCCGGGGATGATACTGGCATATAAGCTTAATCCATTGCCTTTTATGCGTCTTACCTGGGTTACGGAAATAACTCAGGTAAAAGAACCGGAATATTTTGTTGATACCCAGCTTTCAGGACCCTACAGTATCTGGCATCATGAACACCATTTTAAAAAGACAGAGGGAGGCGTTGAGATGACAGACCTGCTGTATTACAAGCTGCCAATGGGATTCTTAGGAGAGTGGCTAAACTATCTTTATATCCGGAAAAAGGTTGAAATGATATTTTCTTACCGTAAAAGAATTCTGGATGAAAAGTTCAGTTTAATTAAGTCGCGATAATGCCGGATCCGAAATATACCTGCAAATTTCGAATTGTTTTGCACTATTAAAATTTTGGTAATCGTCCCTGAATATTATTAAGAGGGGTAATTTTAAACTTTTATTTATTATTGGGAAAAAGGATAAAAAGAATAAAGGTCCGAAATCCTTTTTACAAAGAATAACGGACCTTTAAATCCTAAATAAACCCAAAAAATATTACTTGTAATCCTTAAGCGACTCCATAAGTTTTTTACGTGTGAAGAATATACGACTTTTTACAGTACCAATTTTAAGATCGAGAGTTTCAGCAATCTCTTTATATTTATATCCTTCGGTATGCATTCTGAATGGAATTTTGAATTCATCCTCAAGAGCTTCGATGGCCTTATTTATTTCCTTAAATGCATATTCCGAATCCGGGCGCACCAGTGAAGATTCCTTGGCATTGTTGAGATAATATAAATCCTTGGTATTGTCTACAGTTGTGTTTTCCCTTACTGCCTTGCGGTAGTTATTAATGAAGGTATTCTTCATAATAGTATATGCCCAGGCTTTCAGGTTTGTAAATTCAACAAATTTATCTTTATAGGTCAGGGCTTTAAGATAAGTTTCCTGAAGGAGGTCTTTAGCTTCCTCCCTGTTGGAAGTAAGACTAAGGGCAAATCTTTCAAGACTGTCCTCCATACTTATGAGCTTTGTGTTAAATTCCATTGCTGTCATGGCTGTTATTTTTATTTGTTCTTAATACAAATTGTTTAACAAATATAATACGCAGTTAAACAAAAAACCAAAACAACTTGACAAATAGCATTCCGAAAATCCGCCTGATCAAAATAAGGGGGAGTTTAAAATAGCCTTGAACATTGATTTCTGTGAAAATTTTCTGAAGAATTCTAAATAAGTTTTAAACAAAAAAGCTTTGTTTAAAACTGTTAAACTAGTGTTAAACGGGTTATAATTAAAAGCTGAGTTAGTACATATTATGTAAACCTGAAGATAATTTTCCGAAATCGGCGCTATTACTTTATTAGTTTCTTAAGAAAGGCATCCGAAAAGCCAAGTGACTTAATCCTGTCCAGTTCTATTTCGGCTTCAAGTTGGTTATTATATAATCCGGAAGAATACCTGTAAAAGCCATCCTTACCAAAACTGGTATGGATGTTGCCAAGGTTTTTATACTTATTTTTTGGCGCCGGTTTTCGGGAAGCGCTAAACTGAATGGTATAATATATTTTCCCGGTAACAGTTCGTGAAATGGAATCATGCATATCCGAATACCTTTCCAGAGGTACAACAAAAGCGTCAGGATAAAGGGAGGCAAGATTTGCACTCAGATAAATTCTGGCTTCCTCTTTAGAATTGTAGACACCGGTTATATACCTGTAATATCCATCTTTTCCGGTATACTCAGATACCTCATTAAGTTTTCCAAAACGACTAAGGTCAACAGGATTCCTGAGGGCAAGAATCTGGATTGTAAATGGGCCATTCCGATCATCATTCCTGTCGGTCAGGGATGCAATAAGATAATCTTTTTCGCTCCGGTTCAGAATTCTAGCATCCGGAAAACCATTGTCAATAATTGTATTTAGTTCTTCAATGGCCTTTGCTTTGCTTTTGAACTCTTCGCTCATGAAAAGTCTTGCCTTATCAGTTTCTGTGAGAAGAATTTTTAGATCTGCAACTGGTTCCGGAACATAGCTCGTATCGGTAGTTTGCTTTAAAAGAATTGTATAGCTTTCATCAGCTCTGGGCCTGAGGCTAACCGGTACATCGATGGGAGCAATTTTAATATTTTCGTCGGAATTATTCAGTAATTTTATTTCAGCATAGCGGTTTAATCTGCGTCCTTCAGGATTATCTGACCCATCAGGATTTTCATTAAGAGCAATACTTTCCTGTTCTCCCAGTGCTAAAGAAATGAAACGGTCGCTGCTGATGCCTTTCGAAACCAGATAGTCTATTACGGATCGGCTTCTTTTTGCTGACAATTTGAGATTATATTCATCGCTTCCCTTTGCATCTGCATGTCCGATTACCTGGACATATATTTGCGGATGACTAACCATTGCCTGATAGAGTTTCTCGATATCTGATTTAGCCTTTTCGGAAAGCTTATAATCATCAAATCCGAATAAAACATTCTGAATAATCAGATACTCTCCCGAACTGACTTCTTTTGGGGTCATGCCAGTTTCAAGCCGTATTTCATTTCTGCTGATATCAGGGTTTATCGTAATATTTTCTTTTGTCTGAGTGTAGCCATTTCCTTCTGTGCTAACCTCATAGTTTCCCGGCTTAAGGTCGGCTGTGAACTCCCCGGTCTTTGCATCCGGAGTAATGGTAATTACCGTATCTTTCTTGTTGCTGTTTGTTATTTTTATTTTAAAGGATTCATCAAGTTCCTGCACCTTGTCTTCAAGTTTAATAACTCCTTTGAGGGCAATGTTTTCAAATTTTGAACTAGTATCGAGGTTCACCATATAAATCTTTTGCTTTCGTTCCTCCTGGTCCATAAATCCGCTATACAGGGCCTGCCTTCCCGGGCCAATAGGGAAATAAAACAAGTCATCATCAGCAGTACTGATAGGGTAGCCCATATTTGCCGGAGCCGACCATTTCCCGTTGGGAAGTTTGCTGGAGAAGAATACATCAAAGCCTCCCATTGTAGCGTGCCCCATGGAACTGAAAAACAAGGTTTTTCCATCTTCACTGATAAATGGAGTTTCCTCACTATAGACTGAATTAACAGGTTTACCGAGGTTCACTGCAGGCCCCCAGTCGCCGTTATCATCAATTTGTGAAACATAAATATCCATCGCACCAACACCACCCGGTTTGTCGCTGGTAAAATACAGACTCTTTCCGTCAGACGAAACACTGGCGTGGGTTTCACTATAATGAGTATTAATATTATCGTTCAGCTTTTCAATCTTGCTCCATTTTCCCTTTTTAAAATAACTTACGTAGAGGTCATAAATCTGGTTATCTTCCTCAAGACTAAGATATAACTCCTTCCCGTCGGCAGAAATAGAACAAAGATTGCATTTATCTCCAACTCCAAGCTGGTCGTTAATAACAGTTGGTTTTGTCCAGCTACCTTTTTCCAGACGCGTCATCATTATGGCTGTATAGAAGGGCTTCTCGCGCATAAAAATCATCATTGAATCCGCACCTTCTGATATGACTGCATTTGAATTTGAAGCATAAACATTGACTTCCGGACTGAAGGCGGTGCGGGTATAGGGTAAAGGATGCTTAATCATATATTCAGCCAGTTTGCAGGCTTCCAGCTGTTTTGCAACAAACTCCATTTCAGCTGGATCCTTCATACTCATAGCATCCAGATACTTTTGGTAAAAAACCCTGGCATCATCAAACCTATTTGCAATATGATAGGCTTTGGCAAGTGCGAAAAAACACTGGACAGGTGCATTTCTTTCCTTGTAGGAGCCTTCGCGGTATCCGGGGGATACGCTTGCTGATGCTTTTTCAAGGTATTCGATTGATTTCGATTTTTCCCCGTAATTACTCAGATAACAGGCCCCAATTAGGAAATTGAGATTAGCGTTGGTTGGATCTTCCTTCAGTAATTCAGAATAAATAAAACGTGCTTCCGAATATTCACCAATTATAAAAAAATATTCTCCCTCCAGGAACTGAGCCTTAAATGTCTTCTTATCCTGCCCTGCAATCTGCAGCAGGCCCGACAAAAGTAAAATTATTGAAATTACTGTAAAGCGCATTCCGGCTATATTTAAATCAAATATACAAAAATGCCAATGCGAAAGTCACCTCATTTGTTAACATGAAGCAGGGTACATTTTTAAATCAGGCTAAAAAGGGAAAGAAATTAGCCCTCTTAATTTTTGATAATCAGATATTTGAAAGTATTTCCGTAAAGTGAAATGCATTCTTAATACGGGTAGTATTCTTAGGAAAACTATGTTTCATGTTTTCGTAATCAAAACTTGAAAAGAATAATCTTAGTTCAGGGAAGGTATCTGCCATATTTCTGATATATTCCGAGATATCCAGTCCATTGAAAGTGGAGCTGAAGGAAGTAAGAAGGAAATCACATTTCCTGACTTTTATAACAGCCGAAAGATCTTTAAATGGAACAGACTGACCCAGGTACAAAACGTTGAAACCTCTTTTTTTAGCGAGAAAATAGAAGAAAAGCAGGGAGATTTCATGGAGCTCTCCTTCCGGCAGAAACATAATAAACCTGCGGGTATCTTCTCCCATATTATCATCCAGTTTGTCAATAGCAACAATAAGTTTCTGACGAATAAGATTTGAGATGAAATGCTCCTGAGCAGGATTGATAACCCCGGTTTGCCATAATACACCTACTTTCTCAAAAAAGGGATAAATCAGGTGAAGCACTGTTTCTTCAAAGCCCCTTAATACGGTTGAGTTATTTAATATCAGATCGAATTTTTTCTCATCAAATTCTACCATTGCAGATACCAGATTGTCCACCTGGTTGGCAATATCCGGATGCTCTATTGCCAGATCGGTTACTTTACATGATATCTCCGATTCATCAAGTTCTGCAATATGAGATATTTTCAGGCCATTTCTGTTTAACAGGGCAATATTAAGAACCTTACGCAAGGCGTCGTCATCGTAATACCTTATGTTTGTTGAGGTTCGTTTAGGCTCAACCAGGTTGTATCTCTTCTCCCAAATCCTCAAAGTATGGGCTTTGATACCTGATAATTTTTCCAGGTCTTTTATAGAATAATGAGCCATAAAATATTTGTCTTCTGCGATCAAAACGTATTTTTCAAGTAAACTTATAACAAAGGAGGTATAAAAATGTTTATAAATTTCTATTTATGATCACTTTAAGTCAGATAACTTCCTGATAAGGGTAAGTCCGTCGCGTAGAGGGATTATTATATTTTCAAGTCCGGGGTGGTTAATAATCATTTTGTTGAATTCTCTCAGGGCAATGCTGGCAGAATCTTTAAACTCTTTTTCAAAAACAACCTTCCCGTCCCATAGAGTATTGTCGGCTATGATATATCCCCCCTTTTTCACCTTCGGGAAAACAAGTTCGAAATACCGGCAATATTGTTCCTTTTCAGCGTCAATAAAAATCAGATCAAATTCCTCATTCAGATCAGGAATTATGCTTAGTGCATCTCCACAAATAAGTTCAATTTTCTCCTCCATTCCTGCCTTCAGGATATATTTTTTTGCAATACCTGCAATTTCATCGCTGATCTCGATTGTTATAAGTTTGCCATCAGACTGCAGACCCTTTGCCAGGCAAATCGCCGAATACCCTGTATAACTGCCAATCTCAAGGATTCTCTCCGGTCGGATCATTCGGCTGATAAACTCCAGAAATTTACCCTGTACCTTTCCGCTCAACATCCGGGGATGTATAACCCTTAAGTGTGTAAATCGATTTAATTCCTCCAGGAGCGGGTCTTCCGGACTGCTGTAAGATTCAATATAATCCCAGATTTCCTTATTAAAGCTGTCGAGTTCCATCAATTGTATTTTAAAACTGAAATTGCTGCAGGATCCAGTATATGGTTAGCGATTTCCAGTATCTGATCCGATGTAATTGCTTCTATCCTTTTACCGGTTTCCTCAAGGCTGTCCACCCTGTTAAACATCAAAAGGGATTTTCCAAGGGAAAGCATTAGAGCCTCATTGTTTTCCGCCATGATAGCTACCTGGCCCAGGATTTGTTTTTTGGCTTTTCTGAGCTGCCAGTCACTTAAGGCATGCTTCCTGAGACTTTCAAATTCCTTATAAACCAGCTTCAGGCTTTTGTCAAATTTTCCCTTATCACAACCGAAGTAGACCATGAAAACCCCTGTATCGGAATAGGGTGCGTAGTGGGATTCCACATCATAGGAATAGCCGTTTCTTTCCCTGAGACTCATATTCAGGCGACTGTTCATCCCCGGCCCCCCAAGAATATTTGATAAGAGCATCAGGCCGATGCGACGCTCATCATTTACAGGGTAGGCAAGATTGCCAAGCATGCAATGATTCTGAAAGGTGTTTTTATCAATTGTCCGGAATTCAGGTTTATATCCATTGGGTATAAGCCTTTTCTTTAATCTTTCTTTCCGTGGGATAGCAGCAAAGTATTTCCCGCAAATTTTAATCAGCCTGTTCATGCTTATATCCCCGACGGAACAAATAACCATTTCGGAGGTAGAGTAATTTTTTTGGATAAACTGAAGGATATCCTGCCGGCCGAAACTTTCGAGTTTCTCCTGTGTCCCCAGTATGTTGCGGCCTATAGGCAAGCCATGATACACCTGTTCCTCAAAGTCATCAAAAATCAGTTCTGAAGGGCTGTCCTGGTAAGAGAGGATTTCATCAATAATGACATTTTTTTCTTTTTTCAGCTCCTTCTCAGGAAAAATGGAATTGAAGCAAATGTCAAAGGTAAGTTCTATAGCCCTCTCGTAATCTTCCCTGAGAAAAGAGGAATGAATGCAGGTTTCTTCCTTGGTGGTATATGCATTAATATCCCCGCCTACATCTTCAAGCCTTGAAATAATATGAAAATTCTTCCTTTTTTTGGTTCCCTTGAAAATAACATGCTCGATAAAGTGAGCCATTCCATGTTCATCCTCCTCCTCGTCTCTTGATCCGGTAAGCACCATGAAACCAAAATGAGCAACGAGTGAATCCGATCGCTGGTGGACAAGCCTAATGCCGTTTTCAAATTGGTGAATTTCAGTTTTCATATTTCCGGATTGCCTGCAAAGTTAACTTTTTTCAAATGTAATAATTCATTTGCTCTCCTTTGAACAGTCTCAGATATTCGGAGCCTCCAAACAGAGAAATTCTCAACATTTTTTCTTTAAGTATAAGATTTATACTATGCATTGTAATCCCGTAATAAATTCTTGTAAGCAGCACATATTTAATGACATATAAAATTTTGCATTTTATAGAATTAACTAAAAATTATTTGAGTGTTGAGAAATGCAACAGGTGTTGAATAAATATACAGATGTTTTAAAGGCTTGAATACGAGGCAAATAAATAAATGTACTGTTCGAGGTGTAAATAAAATCAACAGTAATCTGCGTAAAGAATCTTAACAATTGATTTGAATAGTTTTGTATATAACTGTTATTCAGTTGGTTTGATCAATTGGCATTATACTTGGAATGTGGTATTTGGAAATGAAAAACCTATTGTTGTGCAAAAAAAATAAATCGAAGAATCTCTGAAAGTAAGAATTTAAAATCTACTCCAATGAAAAGTAAAGTCCTTTTTCTAATTAGTGCATTATTGCTGAATCTGTTTACCCTCAGAAGCAATGAAATCCTCCCCTCAGATAAAAATAAGATATCTGATTCCATTATTGTTCAATCTTCACCTGAACTATTCGATCTTTCAGTTACCTGGGCAAGGGAATACAATAAGGTAAATCCTTCAACCAAAATCCTTGTAAAAGATATTAATGATTTTGGGACCTCTAAAAACATCGGTTTCATTTCTCCTGATTATTTAGTAAAGACAGATGAAAATCTGCAATGGAAAATGGTAATTGCTAAGGAGATAATTGTACCAGTCTTTAACTCCGCTAATCCATTTTCGGAAGAAATAAATCTGAGAGGGATTTCTCAGGATGCACTCTTACAAATTCTTACAAATCCTGGAGCTCAGACCTGGGGAACGCTTTTAGGAAATTTGAATAAACAAGGCGTTAAAATTTTTCTTGTATCAGGAGAGAAGCTGGAATCTGCTTTAGCAAAGTTTATTAAGGCTGAACCGGATCCCGCAAAGATTTTCTTTGCTGATAACTCTGATGCCTTTAAATCTGCAGTAGCTGCTGATCCCCTGGCGATTGGATTTTGCAGGCTAACCGATCTGATCGATTCCAATAATCAGGAAATATCCGGTAATCTTAAACTTTTGCCAATTGACAGAGACGGTAATGGTAAACTGGATTATAAAGAAAATATTTATGAAAATCTTTACTCCTTTTCAAGAGGGGTGTGGATTGGAAAATATCCCAGGGAGTTATATCATAATATTTACGTTGTTGCCTCTTCGAAACCTGAAAATGAGGAAGAGATTGCATTTTTAAAATGGGTGACAAGTGATGGTCAGAAATTCAATATTTCAAACCACTATTATGATCTTGCTTCTTACGAACAAAGGCAGAATATAAGTAATCTGACCTTACCCGTTTCTGAGGAGCTTATCGCTGAAAACAGCAGATCAGGTTTGAAAATCATACTGTTTATACTTGCGGGAATTTTGGTTTCGGGATTCATCCTTGACTATATCTTTCACAGCCGGAGACAAAGGAACATCACTTCTTCAGATCCGGGCATTAAGAAAGTGAATGAATTTAATGAAACAACTGTTAGTGCACCAAAAGGGCTTTTCTTCGATAAATCCCATACATGGGCTTTTATGGAAAAAGAAGGCTTTGTAAAAATAGGAATTGACGATTTTCTGCAGCATGTAACAGGACCTATAACACAGGTTAAAATGAAATCGCCCGGAGATAAAGTAATAAAAGGAGAGCAAGTCCTTTCAATCGTTCAGAATGGAAAGCAAATTAAAATATCCACGCCCGTTTCCGGAACTATTATCGAAAAAAATCCCGTCCTGGAAGATGAGGCATCAATTCTGAATGACTCACCCTATAACGATGGATGGATTTATCTTATTGAACCCACAAACTGGATGCGTGAGATACAATTTCTGTTTATGGTGGATAAGTATAAGGTATGGCTGAAAAGTGAATTCAGCAGGCTGAAAGATTTTCTGACAATTTATTTCAAACCCGGGAAGCCTGAATTTGCAACTGTAATTATGCAGGATGGAGGTGACCTAAAGGACAATGTTCTTTGCAATCTTGGTCCGGAAATTTGGGAAGAATTCCAGACAGGTTTTCTGGAAGCCAATAAATAAACCGAATTCTTTATAGCCGAAATAGATTTACAAAACCTGCGGCTTATTTCACAAACAGCATCTCAATGAGATAATAACAATTTTTTAAACCTAATATTATGAGCATTAATCGAAGAGACTTCATGAAAACTCTTGGAATTGCGGGAGTTACAATGGCTATCGGTAAGGATCTTAAGGCAGCGAAAACTGATGACAGCAAAACTGAATTTTACGGAGTTCTTTACGACTCCACAAGATGCGTTGGATGTCAGACCTGCGAAGTATCCTGTGCAGAAGCAAATAATCTTCCCGAATCATCGGATGAACTGGTTGCCGGTGTAGTCCGGAATACCAGCGAATCCAGGAGAACCGTAATCAACTCATTCAACACATCAAAAGGCGAAGTATTCAGCAAAAAACAGTGCATGCATTGCAGTCAGCCAGCCTGTACAGCTGCATGCCTGACCCAGGCCATGTACAAAACCCATGAAGGGCCAGTTATCTGGAGGGGAGACAAATGTATGGGCTGCCGATATTGCATGGTATCCTGTCCGTTTGATATCCCGAAATTTGAGTACCACAGTGCAAATCCGAAAATCCAAAAATGTGATATGTGCTTTGAGAGACAAAAAGAAGGTAAAATACCTGCCTGTGTAGAAAATTGCCCGGCAGAAGCCCTGCTTTTTGGTCCCCGAAGAGAGCTGATTAAGGAGGCCCGAAGAAGAATTCTGGAAAATCCTGACCAATACGTTGATTATATCTATGGTGAGAATGAAGCAGGAGGAACTGGTTTTCTTCAGCTTTCTCCGGTACCCTTTGATGAATTAGGTCTGAACATGAAAATTCAAAAGTCATCTTATCCGGAACTCTCCAAAGGATTTCTCTATAGTGTTCCCTCAATATTTGTTCTGTGGCCTGCCGTTTTATTGGGAATACATCAAGCAACAAAAGATAACAATGTAAATGAAGACGAACATGAATAATTCAGAAATCACACTTACAAACGAGGTGGAAAGAGGATCCACCATTCAGTTTTTATTAAGCGAATTAAAACCAAAAGGGAAATGGTTGACACCCTTTAATATTATCTCTATCCCGATAATTCTGTTGGGACTGGCCTTAATAGTTATAAGGTTCGCAAAAGGTTTAGGATCAGTAACCAACCTGAGCCAGGAAGTCCCATGGGGATTATGGATTGGCTTTGATGTAGTTACAGGAGTGGCTTTTGCCGGAGGTGCCTATGTACTGACATTTATGGTGTACATCCTGAACATGAAAAAATACCATTCCATAGTAAGGATTACCGTACTGAACGGATTTCTGGCTTATGTTTTTTATGCGGGTGCCCTTCTGCTGGATCTTGGAAGACCCTGGAATGTCATCAATCCGATTATTGGAAATAATTTTGGAACCAGTTCGGTATTGTTCCTGGTCGCCTGGCATTTTCTGTTGTACATGATTGCACAACTAATAGAATTTTCGCCAGCTATTGCAGAATGGATCGGGGCTAAAAGAGCCTATAAAATACTTTCCGGAATGACGATTGCCGCTGTAATTTTCGGAATCACTCTTTCCACCCTTCACCAGTCAGGATTGGGAGCCCTATATCTGATGGCAAAAGATAAGATTCATCCTTTATGGTATTCAGAGTTTATCCCGGTCCTCTTTTTTGTTTCCAGTATTTTCGCCGGGCTCTCAATGGTGATTTTCGAGGGATCAATCACTCATAAGGTTTTTAGTGATCAGATTTCAGAAAAGGATCATCATGCTCAAAACGGAATTATTCACGGACTTTCGAAAATATGCGCCGGAACCATGTTTGCTTATCTTGGTTTGCAATTACTTGTATTTATTCACGGCAAACACTGGGACCTGATAAACACACCAATGGGATATTGGTATCTTCTTGAAAAGATTGGCTTTGTTGCATTGCCAATGACCCTCTTCTTCATAAGTTATCGTAAAAACAATGTCATCCTGATCAGGATAGCGGCTATCCTTACCATGCTTGGTATTATCTTGAATCGCCTTAATGTTACCGTTATCGGATTTCGCTGGGATTCACCTGTCAGGTATGTTCCAAGCTGGATGGAAATTGTTGTTACGCTGGCAGTAATTTTTACAGAAATCTGGATTTTCCGCTGGGTTGTCAATCGGATGCCTGTATTACGGGAATCACCCATCTGGACAAAAAATGTTAAATAATCAGAGGCAAATTGCCTTTAGTTCAATTAAAAACTTAATAAAATGGACCCATTTACCTATTCAAATATTTTTGACACAAAAGGAATTGAATACATTGCCATAATTTCATTTCTTTTACTCTTAATCCCTTTTTGGATTTTCCTGAACAAGAAAGTTACATCCCTAAAAAATTCATGGCACAGGAATGGAATTCTTTCTCCCGCTAACCTCAGAATTCCTCAGGGATTATATTTCTGCAATAACCACACCTGGGCACACCTTGAAAAATCGGGAACAGCCAGGGTAGGCATTGATGAAATGCTGCTGCATATAACCGGTGAAATCAATCTCCGGTTTCAAAAAAACCCGGGCGAAGTAATCAGGAAAGGAGAGGTATTAACAGAAGTAGATCAGCACGGTAAAAAGTTAAAGGTTTTTTCTCCCATTTCGGGAAAAATTGTAAATGCCAACCAGTCTTTAACTGAGAATCCTGAAATAATGGATGAAGATCCTTACGGGCAGGGATGGATTTACAAAATCAAACCATTTGACTGGAAAGGGGAAACTGAATCATATTTTCTTGCTGAAGATGCCACAAAATGGTCAATGCAGGAAGTAAGCAGATTTAAAGACTTTTTTGCTTCAGAAATGGAGAAATTTTCTACCGGGTCTTTAAACCCTGTATTACAAGATGGAGGAGAATTAAGGGATAATACACTCTCTGAGCTTCCAGCTGAAATCTGGGAGGATTTTCAGAAATCCTTTTTAAATATCGGAGCTTAAATTTACTCCAAAGTCTTTTTATTAACGGATGCGTTTGACTAACTTGCAGGTAGGATTTTTACCAGGTATAAACAAGTGTGATTCGAATAAGAAAGCTGATAAGGAGTAAGGGCAGTTGTGAGTATCCTGATTGTTGATTATGGCATTTAAAATGTAATTAGGATTTGTGTCCGTCACCTTTCCTTAAATACACATAAGATTCAGGTTTTAATTCAATTAATTTAATAACAAGCAATGCCTTTATCTGGTATAAATCAGCCGAAATATAACAAGGGTCCGTCCTGGGTAAAAGGTTATGTCAAATTCAGATCTTCGATTTATGGTCTGGCAGTTTTTACTATAACACTACTGTCGGTCTTTCTTTTCCTTTCATTCGGAATCATTTTTAAGTCGGTAAATGAACAGTATCTTAATACTATCATTCGTCAAAACGGTAACAATATTGGTTCGATGGTGGAAGGTGCCTTGTACCGGTCGATGCTCGAAAATGATAAAGGAGCACTCCAAAGTACTCTTGACATAATAAATACATTATCAGGAATTGATGATGTGAATATGTACGATAATAACGATAACCTGGTTTATTCTTCATTTTCCCATGATACAGTTGAGCATATAAATCCAAACTGCCTGAATTGCCATACAAACTTAAAATCAATGTTCCCTCTGAAGGAGAAATCCTATAGAATAATTGATTTGAAAAGTGAATGCGTCATGTACAACAGTGATAAAAGCTACAGGCACTTATTGATCAAATCTCCTATCCTAAATGAAAAATCATGTTATACCGCTAATTGCCATGCCCATAAAGAAAGTGAAGAAGTTCTTGGTTCCTTAATTATTCAAATACCCTTAAAGGACCTTGACGCTGCAGTTAAAAAAACTTCGACTCAATTCTACTTCTTCGCTGTAATTATCACCTTTTTACTCCTTAGCTTTTTAATATTATTTACCCGTGAAAAGATAAGGAAGCCATTAAATGCAATAATTAAAGCCAGTAAGGCAGTCTCAAACGGAGATACCAGCACAAGGCTGGATGTAACAAATCCTCAGCTGGATGATATGAGGATGGTTTCCCTGGCATTTAACAATATGCTGGATAATCTGAATCAGGCTTCCATTGAATTACACAATTGGTCACATCAGCTGGAGTATAAAGTTCAAAAGAAATCCGAGGAACTGCTTGAAGCTCAAAATGAATTAATACACATTGAGAGAATTGCATCTCTTGGCAAATTGTCCTCATCAGTTGCTCATGAAATTAATAATCCCCTTTCCGGTGTTTTAACCTATACCAAACTGATTTATAAGCAACTCAGTAAGCTCGATATTAATACTGAAAAAAAGGAAATAATATTGAAAAACCTGAAGGTTGTGGAAAATGAAACAAAACGATGCGGGGATATTGTTAAAGGATTGCTTGATTTTTCAAAAAAAGACCAGCATAATTTCGAGAACTCACATTTACATAAGATACTCAGGGAAACCTATGATTTAATGTCCCATCAGATGAAGATCGCAAACATTAGCTTTATTGCTGATTTCAATGCGAAGAATGATCTGATTTACTGCAGCCCAAACCAGATAAAACAGGCATGTGTAGCTATTCTGGTTAATTCATCTGAAGCAGTTTCAGAAAGTGGTGAAGTTGTTATCAGAACTAAGAATATTGAAGAGGATAAAATAAAAATTGAAATTTGTGATAATGGCTGTGGGATCTCCCCCGATGACATTCCACATATTTTTGAGCCATTTTTCTCTGCAAAACAGAATGCAAGCGGAATCGGACTGGGCCTGGCTATTGTGCATGGAATAGTTCAAAGCCATAATGGTTCCATTACTGTTGATTCGGAGCTGGGAAAACGAACCTGCATTTCAATAGAATTACCACTTATATTGCAAAAAGAAGACATATCATGAATAAAGAAATGAACAAGGTAATTTCAATTCTGATTGTAGATGATGAAGCATCGGTGAGGGAGTCATTATACAGTTGGTTTTTGGAAGATGGATATCTGGTTGAATGTGCGGAAAATGCAAAAAGAGCCCTTGAAATCCTCGAAAACAGAAGTTTTGATATTGTTTTGGCTGATATAAAAATGCCGGGAATGGATGGTCTGGAAATGCAAAGAAGGATTAAATCGCTTAATAAGGATTCTGTTATAATCATTATGACCGCCTTCGCATCGGTAGATACTGCCGTCAGAGCCCTTAAGGATGGGGCATATGATTATATTACCAAACCTTTCGATCCTGATGATTTATCCCACTTAATCAGAAATGCCACGAAACAAATATCCCTTCAGACTGAAAATAAGGTTCTGAAGGATAAGATCACCAACCTCGAAAATGTCGAGGATATTATCGGGAACAGTGCAGCCATAAAAAAAGTACTTAAGGAAGTTGAAAGTGTCGCCCAATCGAATTCTTCAGTAATAATTACCGGTGAAAGCGGAACAGGTAAAGAGCTAATTGCCAGGGCCATACATTCTAATTCAGCTCGGAAATATTTTCCAATGGTGAGCGTTCATTGTGGAGCATTAACAGAAACTCTGCTGGAAAGTGAATTATTCGGCCACGAAAAGGGAGCTTTTACCGGTGCAATGTATAACCGGAAGGGGAGGTTTGAAATGGCGGATGGAGGAACAATTTTTCTTGACGAAATAGCTACTATATCAACCAAAATGCAGATTGAATTATTAAGGGTTCTTGAATCCAAAAAGTTCATGAGAGTCGGTGGAAATAAGGAGATAAGCTCAGATTTCAGAGTAATTTGTGCTACCAACAGAGATCTGAAAAAAATGGTTGATAATGGAACATTCCGGGAGGACCTGTATTATCGGCTGAACGTTGTTAATATTGTCGTTCCTCCATTACGCGAAAGAACAGAAGATATATCCTTGCTGGTTGATTACTTCATCAGAAAGTACTGCACTTCCATGAGCAGAGATATTATTTCGATAGATACTGCTGCACTTAAACGCCTTGAAGAGTTTGAGTTTCCCGGAAATGTGAGGGAATTGGAAAATATGATTGAAAGGGCGATTGTAATCGGAAACGGAAAAGAAATACACCTGAAAGACCTCCCGCTTGGGAAAGAAATTTCCGGAAGTTCCGTCGAGAGCTTAGACGACCTGGAGAACAAGCATGTTTTGCAAATACTTACTAAATACGGATGGAATATCACCAGGGCAGCAAAAGCACTTAAAGTCGACAGGGTAACTCTTTACAATAAAATTAAAAAGCATAATCTTAAACAGCCTTCAAAATAGTTTTTGGGATTCATTGTATTTATTGAAGTCAGGAATCTGATCTGTTCAAAATAAATTTAAAGTGAAAAATGAATTGTCAAAAACCTGACATTTTCAAACCGTGTTGTCAGCATACGGTTTTCAAATTTTTAAATTAAAACATACTTAATTTTAGAATTTATTCCGAAAAAATGTTCGTATGAAAACCAAAATCATCACATTAATTTCATATGGGCATTTCGAAAAAGAATTTTTGCAGGAAATTGCAGAAAGCATTGAGTATGAATTTAATTTCCCTGTTAAACTTCTGCAGCGTCATATCGATTTAAGTACGTTTTACGACCCTGAACGCAAACAATACGATGGGAACGCCTTATTAATGAAGATAGATTCAAAATTTTCCTCAAATTCCTATAAGACTGTTGGCTTGTTCAGGGTGGATTTATATATACCAATTCTTACCTACATATATGGACAGGCCTACCTGAATGGTCAAACAGCAATCGCCTCCCTTTTCCGACTGAAAAATGAACGATATGGTATGGAAGTAGATGAGCAACTTTTACTGGAACGATTTAAAAAGGAAGTGATTCATGAACTTGGACATACATTTGGTTTGAGACATTGTTATCTGCCCACATGCGTTATGGTTTCAAGTACATATGTTGAGGATATTGATCAGAAGGAAGCCAGCATGTGCATGAAATGCAGATCAACATTTGAAGAATTGAATTCATTAAAATGAAAACCCCTCTCAGCTTATACCGAATATTGCTATAGCGTTCTTCTTAAAGCATGAACGGAAAATATCCATTCAAAAATTTCTTAGCCTTTCAACGCAAAAATTAGCTGCGAAAGCTGGTACAGGATGAATCATTAACTTGGTTTTTTCTTATGTTTGTTTTTCCATTTGTAAATTTTAAATTTTGTTCACTAAATTATTTAAAACCAGGTTTTAAAAAGGCATTTAAAAAATTGCTACTGATCTCCCATCTTTGAATAAAAAATATTTCATGCAAAAAACAGATTTCAAGGTTTACGGATACCGCTGGGTCATGCTCAGTGTATATATGCTTATGGTTGCAGTTAACCAGCTTCTGTGGATAACCTTTGCACCCATTACTTCTGACGCTGTCAGCTTTTATGGTGTATCAGATATTAAAATCGGAATGCTTTCCATGAGTTTCATGCTGGTTTACCTGATTGTTTCCATTCCTGCATCATGGATAATTGATACCTATGGTATTAAAAGGGGAGTTGGAATCGGAGTATTAATGACCGGAGTTTTCGGTATGAGCAGGGGACTGTTTTCTGAAAATTATAATATGCTTTTATTGTCTCAGATAGGAATAGCAATCGGACAACCCTTTCTGCTAAATGCCATCACCAAAATTGCAGCCCGATGGTTTCCTCTTGAAGAAAGAGCAACCGCCTCCGGTCTGGGAACCCTTGCCATGTATCTTGGAATTCTTGGGGGAATGGTCATAACTCCCTACCTGCTCATTGGTTCAGGGATGCAGGGGATGTTGTATAAATACGGATTGATTTCAGTGGTTGCCTCCGTAATTTTTCTTGTGTTTGCAAAGGAACGCCCCAAAACGGCTCCCTGCAGACCCGAAGACGAGGAGAGAGCGCTGGTTATTGATGGGTTCAGACTGATTTTTAAAAGTAAGGATTTTAACTGGCTTCTTGTGATATTTTTCATCGGACTCGGTGTATTCAATGCAGTTACTACCTGGGTGGAGAACATTCTGGGACCCAGAGGATTTACTCCTGTACAGGCCGGTGTTACCGGAGGACTGATGATCATGGGCGGGATAATTGGTGCGGTTATAATCCCCCTCTTGTCAGACTATTACCGGCGAAGAATTCCTTTCATAATTATTGCTCTTACAGGTGCCAGCCTGGGTTTAATAGGACTCAGCTTTTCAACAAATTATATGCTCCTCCTCGTGTCCGGTGCTGCATTTGGGTTTTTTCTTTTAAGCTCAGGGCCCGTTGGCTTTCAGTATGGAGCTGAAATAACCCATCCGGTTTCTGAAGGTACCTCAAATGGTTTTCTGATTTTAATGGGACAGGTGTCAGGAATAGCCTTCATATTCGGAATGGACTCCTTAAAATCAGCTGAAACGGGTTCGATGATGCTCCCGCTTATGATACTGATTGCTCTTATGCTTTTGGGAACAGTCTTTTCAACCCGACTGAAAGAATCTAAATTGCTCGTGAATAGCAATGCTGAAAGAAAATAATGTAAAGGGATTTTTTTTTCATCCTGTCATGATTATGATAAAAAAACTTATTAACTCAGCAAAAAAATTCATTCTTCCAGGCATTTTTATTTTTCAGATAAATGCTGTCAGCGGACAGGAAATTGTTGCCGATTCTGCTCTGGCCAAAAACCTTGCTGAGCTGAAAGAACTATATATTCATGACAGGAGAAGTGCCGATACCTGGTGGCAGGCCTGGATGTACGGATATGCCGGGGCTACAGTGGCTCAGTCGGTTGCTGCAATTGCCGGACAGGATAAGAACTTCAGGCAGGATATGGCTCTGGGTGCAGCCACTACCTTTGCGGGAGTAATCGGACAGGTGATTACTCCGATTCCACCAAAGCGTTTTGAGCTGGAAGCCTTTGAGAGTTCATGCGAAACAAACGAAGCCCTGGTGCGGGAGACCCTTTATTATAAAGAACTGCTTCGGCAACTGTCGGAAAGAGAAAAGGAAGGGCGTTCATGGAAAACACATGCAGCAGCTACATTGGTAAATGCAGGAAGTGGTTTGATAACATGGAAAGCATATAACAGGAGTTTTCGCGATGGATTAATAAATTTTGCAATAAATTCAGTAATTACAGAAGCCCAGATATGGAGTCAGCCGGTTAGGGCGATAAAGGATTATCAAAAATATATTAATTCAGAATTTCCTCCACAGGCATATAAATCCCCGCATAACACCCAATGGATCGCAGGTCTGTATCCGGGAGGATTTTCATTGCGATTGGAGTTTTAATATTACATCCCTCGAAAAAAAAGAATAATGAATTAAAGGATGGAATGATAATCTGTTCCTGACTGATCGTACCGGAAAAATTCTAAATACTCCCCCAACAATAAACATTCGTACATTTGCATTGTTATCTTTCATTAAAATCCCGGATACTTTAACAAGCTTTTGTACGTTTTGGAATTCCTTACTATATAGTCTATGAAACCACATAAAAATATTCTCTTTCTTTTCTTTTCAGGTTTCATGGGATTGTTTTTCAGTCTGACCGTTTTTTCTCAGATTAATAACAGCACTTCAATTTCAGGCTTTGTATTTGATGCCAGGACAGGTGATCCGCTTCCATACGTAAGTGTTATCCTGGATGCTACAACTGTTGGAACCGTTACCAATAAAGACGGGGAATATTCTATTTCAACGACTGCCACTTCCTACAAGATCATTTATTCATTTGTAGGTTATGAAACTGAAAGCAGGATAATTGCTCCCGGGAAAGTTCAGACCATCAATATTGAACTTAAGCCCTCAACTATCGCCCTGAATGAAGTTGAGGTGAAGCCCGTAAAAATGCCTTACAGCAATAAAAACAACCCGGCTGTAGATCTTATAAATCAGGTAATTGATCACAAAGCGGGTAACAGGATGGAAAATCTTGATAGCTATCAGTATAACAAATATGAGAAGGTAATATTCTCCCTGAGCAATTTAAAGGATGATTTCAGACAGCCCAAAGTGTTTAATAAATTTCAGTTTTTGCTCGAAAATGTTGATACTTCAAGGCTTGATGGGAAGAAGAATATACCCATGTACATTAAGGAAACCCAGTCGGATTATTACTACCGAAGAAATCCGAAGGCAGAGAAGGAAATCATCACAGCTGAAAAAACAATAAAGCTGGATGAATACATCGACAATAAGGGATTAATGGCAAACATAAAATATTTGTATCAGGATATTGATATTTATGCCAATGATATCTTTTTTCTTTCCAATAAGTTTCTCAGTCCGGTATCATCCACTGCTCCGATATTCTATCGTTATTTTATTGTTGACACCTCAATGGTAGACAATTCAAACTGTATTCAACTCTTTTTCGAACCCCGTAACAAAGCGGATTTTCTTTTCCACGGTTTCCTGTTTATCACGGCAGATAGCAGTTATGCCATTAAAAAGATCGATATGAGTTTCAATAAGAAAATTAATATTGACTGGGTTAATGACGTAAGAATTGTACAGAATTTTGATAAGGTTGAAGGCAAAGCCTGGATTCTGACCAATGATAATATTTCCGTAGATTTTGGTGCAAGTCCCAAATCCATAGGGCTTTACGGGCAGAAACAAACCTGGTATTCGAATTATCTTGTAAATGACCCAATTCCCGATTCAGTGTTTAAAGGACTGGACAAGGTAAGTGATATTAATCCCCTGGCAGATGAGTCGTCCTATTGGGATTCAACCCGTATAGCTCCTCTTACCCGCTCTCAGGAAGATTTGTACACCATAATTGACAGTGTTAAAACCATTCCCGCATTTAAACGCCGAATGGATCTTTTAATGCTTCTCACAACTAATTTCCTTGATCTGGGTAAAGTTGAGATTGGCTCCGTTGTAAGTTTCTATAGCTTTAATACCGTTGAGGGTTCCCGGGTAAGATTTGGAGGAAGGACCACTGAAGACTTCAGTAAATGGATTTATCTTGATTCCTACCTTGCCTATGGTTTCAAGGATGAAAGGTACAAATATAAAATCGGCGCAAGCTATTCCCTGAATGGTGAATCAATTTATAAGTTTCCTGTGAAATCGGTGAAACTTAGCTATCAGTATGAGACCCAGACACCCGGGCAGGTCCTGCAAATGTCGACTCAGGATAATTTATTTTTATCCTTTAAACGTGGGGTGGACGATAAGATTCTATACAACAGAACACTTAATTTTGAATATCTCAACGAATTTCAGAATCATTTCTCCTTTGCTCTGGGGGTAAATTATGGCGAACAGGAAGCCGGTGGGAATCTCTTTTTTACCCGAAATGAACTATCGCCGTTTAGCAACGAATTTCCTTTTCTTAAAAACTCAGAGATCTATACAAATTTACGTTATGCACCAAAAGAGGAATTTTACCAGGGGAAATTATACCGAAGCCCTATTTCTTCCAAATATCCTAAAATGGCCCTCTATGCTTCCATTGGCTCCAGAAATTTCTACAATGATTATGATTATCAGAAGCTCAGATTCAGCATAAGCAAAAGATTTTATTTTTCTATTGTAGGATACACAGATGTGCTGGCAGAGGCAGGTAAGATTTTTGGGAGGGTTCCATACCCTTATCTGTTCATTCCAACGGCAAACCAGACCTATTCCTATCAGAGAAATTCCTACAACATGATGAATTTTCTGGAGTTTGTAAACGATCAGTACGTTTCCCTGAATATTGACCACTCCTTTAACGGATTCTTTTTCAATAAAATTCCTCTGCTAAAAAAACTTAAGCTAAGAGAAGTGGCAACTGTCAAAATGTTATATGGAGGATTGAGCCAATCCAATAATCCTTTATCAAATCCGGATTTACTCAGGTTTCCGGTAAATCTTGATGGAAATCCGGCTACCTTTTCAATGGGGCAAACCCCTTATATCGAGGGTAGTGTGGGAGTTTCCAATATACTGAGAGTCCTGCGAGTCGATCTTATTAAAAGATTCACATACCTCGATAATCCTAATGTTTCTTCCATAGGGGTCAGGATTCAGGTGAGGTTTGATATTTGACACCATTCATCTGAGCGAACTATTCCGGAATCAGGTTGTTTTAATATTGTTAATTGGAATTATTAATTTCAATGTTCCTGCAAATATTTAACCTAAAACCCTCACGATGAGATTAATAAACCTTGTATCTGTTTTCACGCTTCTGTTAGTTTTTTCCTGTTTCACTTCCTGCAAAAAGTCAGATAGTGTTACAGAGTTTATTGCAAACGACAGTTCTTTTGTCGGGTTTAAAGACTGGCAGCTTGCCAAAACCTACCATGGACCTGATCCTTTGCTATCAGGTACGGCGCACGGTAATAATGACAGTACTGTTACCAGAGATGTATATTTTAAGGATTCTCAGAATCCTGTTAACGGAAAATATCCCATCGGTACCTTGATTGTAAAGAACAGCCATAATCCGGATGGAACAATAAATGAATTTACAGCTCTTGCAAAGAGAGGGAATGGCTTTAATCCAACTGCGAACGACTGGGAATTTTTTATGCTCAGCGCAGATGGAAGGATTATGATGGATAACGGAGCCCCCGTTCGTGGAGCAAATCTGATGGACGGAATGTGTATTACATGTCATTCCGTGGCCACTGTAGATTATGTTTATTCGAAAGAATAAACCGGGAACGAATCATAAAAAAAAGTGATCAGAAAAACCTGATCACTTTTTTTATGATTTAATTTTTATAAACTATTGCACAATGGCTTTTGACCGGATTTCATCAATTGCTTTTGTTATATCGGCAATATTTTGTTTTGACAGACTTGTACCTATTCCGGAATATACTGTCTTGACAGGCTGAAGTGTCTTTACAAATTCTTTTACATCCATATCATTTTCATAGGGTTCGCATAGTTTCAGCAACATCTCGAAAGATTTTTTCTGATCAAGCATTACCCCTGAAACGCCGGAAATATGATAGGCAGCTTCAGAGATTCGGGTGGTTAAATACATTCCCTCCAGCCATGCTCCACCTACAAAAAGAAGTGTAATGGCTTCCTGATTCTTCTCACTAAGTTCAGAGTAAGTGCTGTTGAAAACATCGGTTAGCATACTTACAAGGCTATCTTTTTTGTCAAGATTGATTTTAATTTTCTCGTATAAAGACTCATCATATAAGCCAGACAAGCCCAATTCGTTTGATAGTACACGGATGCTTCCCATGTAATTCATTACTTCTTTGGGATCATTGAAAATCGCGGTATAACTTAAGTCAGCACCATAAACCCCAAGGTTTATTGCCTGGCTTGCTCTTCTGGTATAATTTTTAACATTTTCAACAGGATTAGTAATTCCTGAAATATATCCAATACCCAGATCGGAAAGCGTGTTAATGACTTTTACTGAAGCGGGAAGCGGATAAACATTCTTTTCAATGACCTGCTCAAGGTTTTGAGGTTCTTCATTTTCAGAAACTGATTTTTTGGATTTGTCTGCATTACTGTTGCAGGAGGATAACATCATTAATGCAATCAGAAATAATGGCAGCAGGGCAAAGGATAATTTTTTCTTCATTTTGGTTTAATTTTTTTGGATTATGTCAAAAGCTTTTAATTTAACTTATCACCGGGATAGGGGGTTCAAGATTAAAAAAACTGTTTTGTAAACAGTTTCAGTTACGAAATTGTTCAGCAAGTGCAATTTTTTAAGCTTTCTGAAAGATTCAATCCATTTCCCGAAGGAATCTGGATTCACATCAAAATAGACTTCGCTGACAGGAGTTTCAACAATATCATTTCTTAGTACAAACATCCTGCTAAAAAAGCTATATTTGTTTTAAAGCTTTAAAAATGGAAGATTCAATTATTAAATGGCCAGTATGGATTAAAAGAAAGCCTGTTTTTAAGGGCGCAGCAATAATAATCCTGTTTGCATTCCTGTTCTCATGCTCTGAGAAAACAGATAATAAACCTGAAATCAGCTTCCTGCATACTAATGGAATATATATGCTCAATGAAGCAAACGATACCATATTGTTGCGTGGAGTAGGGCTTGGTAACTGGCTCTTGCCAGAAGGATATATGTGGAAATTTGGTCGGAATGGAGACCGCCCGCGCAAAATCGAAAAGCTGATTCTTGAACTAACTGATTCTGCTTATGCTTCGGATTTCTGGAAATCCTTCAGACATGATTTCGTTACCGAGGCCGACATAAAAAAAATCGCTGAACTTGGATTTAACTCCGTCCGTCCTGCCCTAAATGCCAGGGTTTTTTTAACCGAGGGCGATACCGCCGTATTTATTGAAGAGAATTTCAGCTTACTGGATAGTCTGGTTTCATGGTGCGGGAAATATGGCGTTTATGTCATCCTTGACATGCATGCAGCGCCGGGTGGACAAACCGGGCAGAACATCGACGACAGTCCAAATGATTTACCTGAATTGTTTATGGATCCCATTTACGAGAACAGGTTGATCCGGCTCTGGGTAAAACTTGCAGACCGGTATAAGGATAGTCCGGCTGTTGCTGGCTACGATTTACTGAACGAACCGCTTCCCGACAGAACCGGCGCTGCAGAAAAATATAAGTACATGCTTGAGCCGATGTACAAAAAAATTACAGCAGCCATCAGGGAAGTCGATAAGAAACACATGATTATCCTTGAAGGATCCAACTGGGCCAATGACTGGTCGGTATTTACAAAACCCTTCGACGATAACCTGGTTTATCAATTTCATTATTACTGCTGGAACCAACCGGAGAAATTAAATAGTATAAATTACTTCCTGAAAATGCGTGACAGCCTGAATGCTCCGGTCTGGGTCGGGGAAACCGGCGAAAAAAACGCCCAGATATATTGGGCTACCACACAGCTTTTTGAGAAAAATAATATTGGCTGGTCATTCTGGACGTGGAAGAAACTGGATAATAACAAGGGATTATATTCAATGGCCCTTCCCAATGATTGGAGGAAGATTTCCAGATATTCCAGGGGAAGGGAAAAAGATTCCCTTGAAAATGCCAAAGCCATTTTGGATGAATTCCTGAATAATATAAAACTGGAAAATTGCACCCTCATTACCGATGCCTCCCAATCGATGTTCAGAAGGATTCCGGGAAAGGTGAGAGCTGTAAATTATGGCCATAATGCTTATATGAATTCCTACTTTGTAAATGACACATCCTACAGGGCTGAATATTACAGGGAGGCTGAACCGGTTAAAACAGGGATGATTGAATATGACAGCATTGAATACTCTGCCCGTTACTATATTGAATTATCTCAGGGAGAGTGGACATCTTACAATATCAATAGCCCGGAGCATAATATTTTCAATTGCGAAATCAAGATACAATCCGTTGATGAAACTTCGAATGCAGAGCTAAGTCTGAATGGCAGGAATTGGGAAATAGGATTCACAGATCAGAATTGGAATACCTTAAAACTTGAGGGTTTTGATTTTAAAAAGGGTGAAAATACTTTAAAAATTAAAGTCAGCTCAGGAAATATAAAACTGGAAGGTTTTGAATTTACTTATTCTGAACAATAAGGGCGTTTTAAGAATTTTTAATTTTAGCTTAAAACTATGAAGAGATTACTGGACAGGGTTTCCATTTTGTTTTACTTTTTATTAGCCACATCAGCAAGCTTATACTCACAGGTACCTGATGGAGGAACAACCATAATAAAGGATCCCCTTGTAAACTACAGCAGAATTGGAGTGGGAACCCTGACATTGGTAAATATTACCGGACAGTCCTTTTCCAAGGCATTCAGATTTACTACCGGTACCAATGTTTCCAATTCCTGGGACACTCAAATAGGATTTAGTCCTTTGGCAGGTATCACTAAAGATGATATTATACTGATTAGCTTTTTCGCCCGGACGACCAGTTCGCTTGACGAAACAGGGCTCGGATCTGTTACGGTTTGCATAGAAGATAAAACAAGCTACGATAAAGTAATATACCAGAGAGTGCAAATCGGAACGGAATGGAAGCAATATTATGTTCCCCTGAAAAGCAATGCCACACTGCTTTCTACAGGAATGAACTGTGCTTTTCATATGGGATACGTTTCCCAGACAGTAGAAATTGCTGATGTGCAGTATCTGAATTATTTTGGCAACAAAACATTGGCTGACATGCCAGTTACAGAAATTAGCTATTCCGGCCGTGAAGCTGATGCACCCTGGAGAGCGGAGGCTGAAGCGCGGATAAGTCAGATCAGAAAGGGAGATATTCATATCACTGTGGTGGATTCAACCGGAGCACCGGTCTCCGGAGCAGAAGTTACCATTAGTATGATCCGGCATAAATTCGGGTTTGGTTCAGCCATTGTGGCTTCCACATATTTAACTAACCCGACGTATAAGGCCAAAATCAAGGAACTGTATAATGAGGTCGTCTTTGAAAATGACCTGAAATGGCCTTCCTACTATTATAAAACCGCTGCCCAGAAAAATGATATGATGCGTATTCTCGATGAGCTCGACAGTTGCGGAATACGAATGCGCGGACACAATGTGGTATGGCCATCCTGGAATTTCAACCTTGCATATCTGGCCGGTTATAAAACCTTGCCTGAAAAACTAAGGTTTGAAATCGACAAACACATTGATGATGTCTGCAATTTTACCAAAGGCCGGGTGGTTGACTGGGATGTGATTAATGAGCCTTTTCCAGAACATGACTTTATGGATATACTAGGTAAAGAAGTTATGGCCGACTGGTATAAAAGAGTCAGGAATAATGATCCCAATGTAAAGATGTTTTTAAACGAATATGCCATCCTGAGCAGTAATGGAACTAATTACTATAAGCAGGATTCAGTGCTTAAGATTATAAAATACATTGATGATCTTGGTGGAGGAATACAGGGAATCGGCTTACAGAGTCATTTTGGCTCCGACCTGACCCCCATTACCCGCCTGAAAACAGTGCTGGATAAGTTCAGCCTGCCAGGCAAGGAAATCAAAATCACTGAATTCGATATTGATGTGAATCAACCCGAAGTTCAGGCAGATTATACAAGGGATTTTATGACCATGGTATTCAGTCATCCTGCAGTAACCGCCATATTATCCTGGGGATTCTGGGAGAGTCAGCACTGGAAGCCCTCGGCAGCAATGTTTAATGCCGACTGGTCAATCCGGCCAAACGGGGAAGTGTACGAGGATATGGTACTGAATCAGTGGTGGACAAAAGATACTACTCTTACAACCGATGAATCGGGGATCGTTAATTTCAACGGCTTTCTGGGTACATATAATTACAAAGTCTCTTTCGGGGGAAGTGAGCACAGCGGAATCATTGAGGTATTAAAGCCTGTTTCCGGGGGAGAAGCAAATGATTATATTTTATCAACTCATCCTTTGGTTCCTGCCAGTCTGAGTATTAAGGTAAATGGAGAAACTTCAATCTGCGAAGGAAGTACAACTGAACTGGCTGTTTCGATTGCACCCGACTTCAGCATTAAATGGTTTAAAGATGATATCGAACTGCCGGAAACCACTTCTTCAATAAGCGTTAATACAGGCGGAAATTATTCTGCACAGGCTACCGGGAAAGGAGTAACTCTTAAAACTAATACTGTTGCAATTACTGTAAATACATTTCCTTCTGCACCAATTGACTCCTCCGACATACTTAGTTTTTGTCCCGGAGGAAGCGTAAAACTCAGCACCAATGTGGGACTTCCCTATACATACAAATGGTATAAGAATGGTTTTTATGCTTTGGGTTCGGTTCCGGAAATTACGGTTTCCGAAACCGGAAAATATAAAGTGGAAGTGAATTCATTTGGTTGTAAAACCGTTTCCCCCGAGCTCACGGTAACCAGGCTTAGTGCGCTTGACGCAAAATGTGCGACCGGAATTTTTAATCCGGAAACTAAGCTGAAAGTTTCACCAATTCCATTTAAGGATGTGTTTTCCATTGATGCTTCCGGCTTTAAAAGCTTTCCTGTTGAGCTTGAGTTACTGGATATAAACGGGAAGGTGGTTTATTCTGATTGCATCGAAAGCCCATCTCACACAGACTTTTATCCTGAGCTTGCCAATGGTTTCTATATTTTAAGGATAAGATCTGACAATATTACGGAACGAATTAAGCTGGTCAGGGAGGAGTAGGAAAGGAGGGGAGTAAGCAGGAGCAAGGGCAAGAGCAGAAGAGAATAACCTCATATTGAAATTATAAAGCAGGATAATGTACATTTAATGACAGCATTCCATTTTGATGTCAATAATTATGGGATAATATTATCAGAAAAATCAGCGGACTGTAAAAAAAATCTCAATATATCGTGCAGGGTATTAATTGCCAAAATTGAATCTTACACAGAAAATGGACCAGACGAAATGTCGTATCTTTTTACATTGAATTGAGAATAATATTTTATTTGTTTTTTAATTTTTCAGTGTTATATATTGTTAGAAGTTGATTTGAAAAAGTCAATTTATTCCGAAAAATTGCTTTCCTGGCAGCTAAAAATGAAGCTTTTTTCCGGGAAATTACTCTGTGAAATCAAAATATTCCGGTTTTTTTTGTTAAAAACTGGATTTTTTTAATTCTTCTGCAAACGTTTGAAATAGTAGTTTGCCAATTTTTCACCCGAATTGCATGATTTATTGGTACAAAATCTCATTTTTTAAATGGCAATTTTGCGAAAAAGGCAGTAAATTTAACGGAATGTTATGTTTAGAAAATGAATACCAAAACTTAAATTTTTTATTATGAAAAAACCTTTACTTAGTTTCGCAGCAATTCTTTTTTCGATTAGTATGATCGGATTAAATGTTTTAGCTCAATTGCCTGAAGCAATTGGCTTGACTCCATTAAACTCTGACGGGCGTTCTCCCGTAACATTAACGTTTAACCCAAATTTGGCATGCGACAATGGTGCTAAAACACTGGTGGGTGCAGTTAAAGTTCAGATGCATTCTTCAATTCATACTGCCAATATTCCGATGTCGGGATGGGGAATTTATGGAATAGATTACAATGCTGTTCCGAAAGATGGAATTCATACTACCACCGATTTAACTGATAACGGTGATGGTACATACTCAATAACTTTCACTCCTTCAGATTTTTATGGCGTTCCGGCCGATTCGGTTATAATTGGCTTATCTCTGGTATTTAACAACGGCACCTGGGATAAAGAAGGAAAAGACAAAGACGGAGCCAATTGTAAAGATTTCAAGGTTTTATTCAGTAATTCAAATTCTGTTAAAAGCCTTCAAACTTCCAATCGTTTCACCTTTTCACCTAATCCAGTTACGGACATTATGAGAATTAATGCTGCTGAAAGCATTGAAACTGTTGTGGTCTCCGATATTCTGGGCAAAGAAGTTTTGAGGATTCCCGGAAATCAAAATTTAAACATGGTTGTAAACACCGAAAGCCTCTCAAAAGGCATCTATATTGTTTCTGTCTATGACAAGAAGGGTCTTGCAGGCAATTCGAAGCTTCTAAAGCAATAGGATAACAGCCTTAAATTATATTAACCGCCTGGCGATGTTCTTTCAGTTCATCATCGGGCGGTTTTTTTATTGTTTTTAAGGCTTTTTCCAAAGGAAATTTCTATGAATAACGGATAGATTGATTTATTTGGGGAAAGGGCAATTCAAGACAATTTTATACTTCATCCATTATCATTACTCATAATTATCCGAGTTGTATTTAATGTTGCTTGTAATAGATTGACATAGTGAACACAAAAAATTCCTCAACAATTCCCTGTCTTCATATTTGGTGGCAATAACACTTTTGACGAAGTGTGAGTGTGAATCTTGAGAAATCAGAGTGATTGTGTTCGCTCTGCGCCACCGCTGAAGCTATAGCGGTACGCGGTCACTCTCACTCTGATTTAAACAGTTAATACTGAAATATTTTTTGGGGTATGCTTATTTTTTGGGGCAAAAACACTTTTGGCGAAGTGTGAGTGTGAGTCTTGAGAAATCAGAGTGATTGTGTTCGCTCTCGCTCTCACTCTCACTCTGATTTAAGTGGTGCCACCTGGAATTGAACCAGGGACACACGGATTTTCAGTCCGTTGCTCTACCAACTGAGCTATGGCACCTGCCTGTTAAAGAGCTGCAAATTTATACAAATTTTTCTTTCGGCAAAATGATATTTTAAAAAATACCTCTTTATTTTACCAAAGTTGGAGAAATATCCTAGGTAAATTGGTAAAGGCCGGTATGCAGGGGTAAAGAATTACTAAGCAGGTTGAGAATTAAACATTTCGAATACAAAATTGTTATTTGAAACAAAAATCTTACTAACTTACCCCTGCCTACCGGCAGGCATTCACTCATTTACCCATTCACTCATTTACCCATTCACTCATGAAATAATGTTCCTCAAACTCTACCTCATCGCCCTGCCCGTTTTCTTTGTCATCGACATGACCTGGCTCGGGTTCGTTGCAAAAAACTTCTATCGTCAGCAAATTGGCTTTCTTATGAAGCCCGATGTTAACTGGACAGCTGCAATTATCTTCTATCTTCTGTTTATAGCCGGTCTGGTTAGCTTTGTTATCTCTCCTGCTATCGGGAAAGGCTCCTGGATTCATGCACTCGTTTATGGTGCTTTCTTCGGACTCGTAACATATGCGACCTACGATCTCACAAACCTTGCCACCACTAAAGACTGGCCCCTTCTGGTTACTATTGTGGATTTATGCTGGGGAACTGTTCTGGCCGCTTCTGTTTCGGTGATATCGTATTTTATTGCATCCAGAGTTTTGTGAAAAAATTAGGGAATGTGACGGACGTTATGGACGTTACGACCGTTACGACCGTCACTCCCATCACGCCCGTCACTCCCGTCACTCCCATCACGCCCATCACGCCCATCACGCCCATAACGCCGTCACCATTTTCACCCACACACCCTCATCATCTGCAAACAAATAGTTTTATAACAAAATTAATCCTATCTTTGCAGCCATTACATAACCCTCCTTTTTGCAATACCCAATTACATCAGGAAAATTAATTAAAGCTAACAGGCATCAGCTGTGTTCCCTCATGTGGTCATGAAGCATACACAAGTCCTGATTCATTATTCTAACACAAAACTTATAATTCATAATTCAATCATGCTCTTTAAATCATTACAAATCACCGATTCAATCATAAAAGCCCTTACCGAAGAAGGATATACTACACCTACTCCCATTCAAACCCAATCAGTTCCTCTTATTTTAGAGGGAAATGATATCCTGGGTTGTGCTCAGACAGGTACCGGAAAAACGGCAGCTTTTGCCATTCCAATTATACAGTTACTTTCCGAACGAAAAAATTTTAGTAATCGCCGCGCAATTCGCAGCCTTATTGTTACACCCACACGTGAACTGGCCATTCAGATTGGGGAAAGTTTTACGGCCTACGGTCGGCATAACCATCTTAAGCACACAGTAGTTTTTGGTGGTGTCAATCAAAATCCCCAGACCAATGCCCTTCGGGCCGGTGTGGATATACTTATTGCAACTCCGGGTCGTTTGCTGGATCTTATAAATCAAGGATTCATAAGCCTGCGGGAAGTTGAGATATTTGTGCTTGATGAAGCCGACAGGATGCTCGATATGGGCTTTATTCACGATGTCAGGAAATTAATCAGCCTGCTTCCAAAGAAAAGACAATCCCTGTTTTTCTCTGCCACCATGCCCGATGAAATTGTTAAGCTGGCGGCAACCATACTTCATAATCCTTCCAGGGTATCAGTTACTCCGGTATCTTCAACCGTGGACATTATTAAGCAGTATGTTTACTTTGTCGACAAGGGTAATAAAAACCCTCTCCTGCTTGAAGTTCTGAAAAATGAAGATATAAAAACGGCTCTGGTTTTTACACGCACAAAGCACGGAGCCGATAAAGTTGTAAGGATGCTTCAGAAAAATAAAATTTCTGCCGAAGCCATTCATGGCAATAAAGCTCAAAATGCCAGGCAGCGGGCTCTTTCAAATTTTAAGGCTCAGACCACACGCGTACTTGTGGCAACTGATATCGCTGCAAGGGGTATTGATGTTGACGAGCTGGAATATGTAATCAATTACGAAATATCCAATATCCCTGAGACCTATGTCCACCGTATCGGCCGCACAGGCAGGGCGGGAGCCAGGGGAACTGCAATTGCCTTTTGCGATGCAGAGGAGAAGGCCTACCTGAAAGATGTTGAAAAATTGATTTCAAAGCGAATAGAGGTTATTGATAACCATCCTTTTCCCCTTATGGATCATAATCCTGTTAAAGCCGTAAAGCAGCAGGGAAGGAGAAATACGTCGCAGTCGGGTTATAGCCAGCAGAAAAGAAATACATCACGGCAACGGGAAAATCGTCAAGGAGCTTCAAGACGTTAAAATCTTATTCCTTCTATTCTTCTCCATAAGCTAAATATTATCGGATAGCCATTGGCGGCCAATTAATTCAATCAAGCGCAATCCGCCTGACTTTATTGAAATAATCAATTGGTATTGCCCGTCTTTTTGTTTAAGTTTACTCTCAGTAAAGTACTGTTAAGATCAGGCTTTATCCCTCAAAATACATTACTGATGAAAAGACTTTTCCTTATTGCGACAGGCCTTCTTATGCTGGTTTTTCATTCAAATGCTCAGGTTGGTATCACAAAGCTGCTGACCGAAAATCTTGTTAATCCCAAAGGAATTGATATAAAGCAACCCCGTTTTTCCTGGCAGCTAAAAGGCGATCAGAGAGGAATAAGTCAGTCGGCTTATGAAATTATTCTGAGTAAGGAAAATAAAAATCTATGGAATAGCGGGAAAGTCATGTCAGATCAGTCGGTTCAGGTTTTGTATTCGGGTCCGGCTCTTGTATCCGGAACAAAATATAAATGGAAAGTCAGAGTTTGGGACAATAATGGAAAAGCCACTCCCTGGAGTGAAGAAGCAGAGTTCCTGACCGGATATTTTTCAGTGGATGACTGGAAAGCAAAGTGGATTGTTCCGGGCTATGTTGAAGATAGTGTACTTCGACCCAGCCCTCTGTTCAGGAGGGAATTCAAAATCTCAAAACAAATCAAATCCGCTACTCTAAGCATTACATCACATGGGATGTATGTTGCAAATATCAACGGAAAGCGGGTGGGCGATGTTTACCTCACTCCGGGTTGGACCGATTATAATTATCGCTTGCAGTACCAGGTTTATGATATTACCAGATTGTTACAGGGAGGTGAAAATGCCATTGGTGTTATGCTGGGAAGTGGCTGGTACAGGGGTATCTTGGGATTTGAGTTCAGTATAAATAATTACGGAAAAGATATTGCCCTTTTGTGCCAGCTTGATATCAGCTATTCGGATGGAAGCAAAGAAAGTATAATTTCTGATCCCTCCTGGAAATCATCTACCGGGGAAGTCAGATATGCTGAAATATACAACGGGGAAACGATAGACGCACGTCTTGAAAAACCCGGTTGGACAAAATCAGGTTTTGACGATTCCGGCTGGAGTAATGTAAAACAGGCCGATTTTCCAATGTCTGTATTACTGGCTACGCGAAACGAACCGGTTAAAAAACACGAATCCTTTACTCCCGTTAATATATTTACAACTCCTGAGGGAGATCAGGTGATGGATTTCGGACAAAATATTGTAGGCTGGGTCCGGGTTAAGGTCAATGGTAAAGCAGGCGATAAAGTAACCCTTTCGCATGCAGAAGTATTGGATAAGGATGGAAATTTCTATACTGAGAATCTCAGGTCTGCGAAGGCTCAGAATAGCTATATTTTAAAAGGGGGAGAGGATGAAATATTTGAGCCTCACTTTAGCTGGCAGGGATTCCGCTATGTTAAGGTTGAGGGATACCCGGGTTCACTGAGACCGGAAAACTTTACTGCCTTTGCGCTCTACTCCGATATGTCTAAAACCGGAAGTTTCACATGTTCCAATGATCTTATAAATCAGCTCCAGCATAATATTCAATGGGGGCAGAAAGGAAACTTTCTGGATATACCAACCGACTGTCCTCAAAGAGATGAGAGGCTTGG
>JACJXF010000010.1 GCA_020636775.1 Bacteroidales bacterium | reverse complement strand
TCAGCGGAAGGATTATCCCAATAAGACCAGTTATCTACATAGGCAGTGAAATTTCGGATCTTATTCCTGCTCAGACTCAGGTTTCCATCCCAGCTGAATTTTTGCTGAAGTCTGATTCCTGCTGTCAGTTCAATTCCTGCGCGATAACTATCTTTTACATTGCTCATAACAGCAGATCCAACGTCGTTAATTTCTCCGGTCAAAACCAGCTGATTCGAATAATCCATATAATAAAAGCTTACTCCCAGTTGGGTAAAACCCGATGTATAGGTATATCCAAGCTCATAATCGTAAAGCGTCTCAAAAGCAGGAGCTGCCTGTGAAGAATCAGCATCCACAAAATTACTCCTGTTCGGCTCCCTGTTTGCCACAGAAAAGGAAAAGTAAGCTCGCTGTTTTTGGTTATCAGAATAGTTGATTCCCATTTTTGGATTAAAGAACAGATAATCATGCTTCTGACTGATGTCCCTGTGATCATCATCTTCACCCTGCATGCTATAGTTGATTCCTCTTAGCTGCATGTCGGCATATATATTTAATGCTGAACTAAGAGCATAATTAATTTTGCCATAGACATTAAAATCCTTTTTATCCGAACTGCTTTCGTACCATCTGTGGTTAATTTCTGAATTCCCTGCAAAACGCGACCAGATAAGGGTTCCGAAGTGATTTCCAAGATACTGGTTCCATCCTCCTCCTATGCTGGCATTTAGATTTTGTTTTTTATAACTTGAAGAAATAATAAATCCATAAAAGTCATTATCAAGCCATTTCTGCCTGATTAAGTCAGATCTCAAAATCTTTGATGAATCAATTAAGATAACCGGAATCAGATACATACTCAGGTCCTGGTCTTCCTTATATTCTTCGTAATACCCTTCACCATGTGTGAAATGAAGGGAAGCATTGAGATTCAGGGAGTTGCTTATTTCCCTTGAAAACAAAAACTGATAGTGGTTCTGACGATAGTTATCCGTTTGGTTACTGTAAAACCTTTGCACTCCGTTTTCATCAGTAAAAGCTCCAAGACCGTTGTAGGTTCTGTCGGTTGAAAGTAAATAAGAAGGCACCCCATCCCAGGCCTGATAGGTTTTTTCCTTACCTGAGAAAATATTCAATTTGACAATGCTTTTTGAAGAGTGCCAGCCGGCTGAGACAAAGTAGGAACTCAGGTCCGAAAAGGCACGGTCGATATACCCGTCGGAGTGTATTCCGGAGAGCCTTGCATCAATGGTGAAATGATCATGCAGGAGACCCGTTCCAAGCAAAACCGAATTTTTCCGGGTATTGAAGGACCCATAGGATGAGCTTATCTCCGAATATGGGTCTTTGCTGAATGAAGCAGTCTGAATATTAACGCTGGCTCCAAAGGCTGCAGAACCGTTCTGTGAGGTTCCGACTCCTCTCTGTATCTGAATATTTTCTGTTGAAGAGGCGAAATCGGGCATGTTGACAAAATATACGGAATGCGACTCCGCATCGTTCAGGGGAATCCCGTTGACCGTAATATTGATCCTGTTGGCATCGGTCCCTCGGATTCTGAAACCTGTATACCCTACACCTGCACCCGCGTCGGAACTCGCAACCAGCGAAGGGGTTAAGGACAATAACCAGGGAATATCCTGACCCAGATTATTTTCCTGAATCTCAGTCTTTGAAATTTCGGTGAATGCAACGGGATCCTTACTGCCTGCCTTCAGGGAAGTTACTATTGCTTCTTCACCCATGATTGATGATCGTTCGAGAGTAAAGTTCAGAACAGTATTTTCGGAAAGCTGAACTTTCGCTTCCCTGGTTTCATACCCGATAAATGAAACAGAAATAAGGTAATCACCCGCTGCCAGCTTTTTAAAAATGTAATATCCTTCCGCATTTGTTATATTTCCCATATAACTGCCTTTGATAAGTACATTGGCACCTCCGAGGGCATCTCCGTTGCTGTCGCTGACATTTCCTGAAATTGAGTACTGCGAATAGCCTGCAACGGACATGAGTATGCCGGCAAGCAAAAAAATTGCTTTCATAAGCTTAGAATTGTTTACTGATGTATCACAATGATTCTCCACATTTCCCTGCACCGGCATTACCCGGATCAGGTTCTAAGGGTATAATCTCAGCCCGTAATATTAAGGCACCCCTAGAGAGTAAGTTTATGATGCAAAAATAGTATTTTATTTGGAAATTCTAACTTCTACCTTCTACCTTCTAAATTCTAACTTCTGCCTTCTGCCTTTTACCTTCTACCTTAAAAAAAGCCGCAGGCTAAGCAATCCTCAACCTGCGGCCAAAACCAATACTTAAAAACTCGTCCGTAACCTCGTAACCCTCGTAACTCCCATCGGCCGCCAAAGGCTTGCCGACGGCGCGCGTTACCTCGTTACCTCGTTACCTCGTTACTTCCGTTACTTCGTCACCAAATCCTACTCCACATTCAAAACATCCTTAAACGCCTGAATGAAGGTCTCCTTGGGCAAAGCACCCATGGCCATCTGTGGCTGACCTTCTTTGGGGACAAATAAGAGAGAGGGAATACTTTGAATACCAAAAATACCAGCCAGCTCACGCTCGGCTTCTGTATCTATTTTATAAACATTAAGCTTTCCTTCATATTCTTTTGAAAGTTCTTCGAGAATGGGGGCAACCATTTTACATGGGCCACACCAGTCGGCATAAAAATCTATAATACAGGGAATCTCCCCTTCGAATTTCCATTCTTTGTTGTCGGTAAAATTGAATACTTTTTCTTTAAAGGTATCCAGCGTCAAATGTTCTGTCATTTTTTTGATGTTTGATAAATATTAAATGCAATATATTAAAAATTTGAGGGATATGAAAGTCAGTAAATGCTTTCCATCCAGTTGTATCCATCATTTTAACAATCAGACCCAAATATCATACCAGCTGCCAATAAACAATCTTATCTAGCAGATAACGGCAAATAATTGTAATTTTGTCACACAAAATCAATAAACTGTCATATCTACATATGGAGAATTGTCTAAATGTTCCTGTTTTTGAAATAATATCTGACATTGCGGCAGAGAAAAACCTGAAAGCCTTTGTTATTGGAGGGTTTGTCAGGGACTGTCTGCTCAGGAGAAATTCAAAGGACATTGACATTGTTGTTCTGGGCAGTGGTATTGATTTTGCCGAAAAGGTTGCCAGGCGGCTGGGTCGCAAGAAACTTAGTATTTTTAAGAATTTTGGAACGGCCATGCTGAAAACCGGGGACCTTGAAGTTGAGTTTGTCGGGGCAAGAAAAGAATCCTATAATCGTAACTCCAGAAAACCTGTGGTTGAAGACGGAAGTCTCGAGGACGATCAGAACAGGCGCGACTTTACGATAAATGCCATGGCCATCAGTCTCAACAAGGAAGACTATGGCCGGCTGGTGGATCCTTTTAACGGAATTACCGACCTGGAGAAGAAGATTATCCGGACACCACTTGATCCATCCACTACCTTTTCAGATGATCCCCTGCGCATGATGCGGGCTATACGTTTTGCATCCCAGCTAAATTTTCGCATTGATGATGTATGCTTTGCATCCATACGTGAAAATAAAGAAAGATTAAAAATAGTTTCGGCTGAAAGGATTACTGATGAACTCAATAAAATTGTGCTTTCGCCAAAGCCTTCCGCCGGATTTATAATGATGGAGACTACAGGTATTCTTCAGTTAATATTTCCTGAGTTTCAGGCTTTAAAGGGAGTTGATGAGGAGGGAGGACAAAAACACAAAGACAATTTTTACCACACTCTTAAGGTCCTCGATAATATTTCCCTTGTAACCGATTCCCTTTGGCTTCGCTGGGCTGCCGTTCTTCATGATATTGCCAAGCCGCTGACAAAAAAATACGAACCAGGACTGGGCTGGACCTTTCACGGACATGAATTTCTGGGTTATAAAATGGTTCCGTCCATTTTCAGAAGATTGAAACTTCCTCTTCATGAGTCAATGCATTATGTGCAGAAACTGGTATTATTGCATTTGCGACCCATTGTGCTTTCGCAGGAAATTGTAACAGATTCAGCCATCAGAAGATTACTTTTCGATGCCGGGGAAGATATTGATGACCTTATGACACTGTGTGAGGCTGACATTACCTCCAAGAATCCTCAGACAGTAAAAAAGCACCTTGCAAATTTTAAAAAAGTAAGGGAGAAAATGGCAGAACTGGAAGCCCGGGACTCCATACGTAATTTCCAGCCCCCCATCAGCGGAGACAATATTCAGCTTGTCTTTAATATCCCTCCCTGCAGGGAAATAGGTACAATAAAAAACTTTCTGAAAGATGCCATTTTAGATGGCATTATTCCGAATAATTTTGATGCCGCCTGGGAACACATGATTGAAAAGGGAAAGGAACTTGGATTGACTCCACATCTGAGCAAGGAGGATATTCTGCGAATCGAAAATCAGAACGGTACAATTGAATCTCCGTCTCCATCAAAGCCTTAAAATTAGTCTGCCCCGTCATAAAGATCAAGCAGTACGGGGAGGTGATCGCTGAATCCACCTGAATAAGTATATCCGGAATAGGTCCTGAAAGGTTTGAACCCCCCGAATTTATCATCCCTCTCAAATAAATAGTCAGGAGAAAAAACCCTGAAACTACCCGGTCTGACATGTAATCCCTCTCCCCCCGTCAACAAATTTCTGCTAACCATAATCTGATCCAGTAGCTCCCAGCTTCCCTGGAATTTGTAACTTCCCTGCACATCTCCTTTATAGTTGGAAGCCAGATTTATCAGAGCAGGAAGACTGTCGGTCCCGATACATTGCATAGAAAGCAATTTCAGAACAGCCTTGCTTACAGGAGGATCATTAAAATCACCCATAATTATTATTTTATCAGCGGGTGAATGATTCAGCGTTTTGCAGACAAAATTTCCCAGACATGCCGCTGCCTCTTCGCGTAAATCACCAGTGATTCCGGCACCCCCATATTTGGAGGGCCAGTGATTAACGAATAAAGAAAGGGTATCGGCAGGTTCCTTTAGGAGTCGGGCACAAAGTATATCGCGAGTCCTGGATTCAATCTCATGTGCAAAAACAACCGGAATCGCAGTATCCCAAAGCAGTTTCAGCTTGTCTGCATTATAGAGTAAGGCAACATCAATGCCTCTCCTGTCGCGCGATTCGTGATGAACAAAACGATAGTTAAAAAAAGAAAAGGGAGTGTTCCGGAGGAGGTCAAAAAGAACTTTCCTGTTTTCAATTTCGCACAACCCGATAATATCCGGAGGGGTCCACTCCCCTGCCGCCATGATAACTTTGTATGTATTTTGTAGTTTTTTCTGGTAGCGAACCGAATCCCATGCACGCATTCCGTAGGGAAGAAACTCCTCATCGTTTTTGACACTGTCGTTGTAGTAATCGAAAAAATTCTCCGGATTCCAGAACATGACCTTAAATCTTGTATCCTGAGGATTGCTTTTCGGCAGCCTGATTTTTGGGAAAAAGAAAAAACCGCACAGCAGTATAAAAAGAAAGATAATTGATTTCACAACTGATATTTTCTTCCTTAATGCTCTGAGAAAGAAAAAATCGTCTATTCAGGCTTTAAAAATTCATAACAGCCAATATCCGGCTTGTTGTCGGCTATACGCGAAATCCCATCGAGATCAAAGGGAAAGGACTGGCCGATTGTGAGTTTTCCTGCATCACGGGCAGGGGAAATCTCCAGTGTATCGAGGTGAAAATCGTATTTATCAATATTGAGGAACCATGGGTTTTCGTAATTTACAGAATTATAAAAATGATCCAGTCCGCCCTCCGGTATATCGGCTGTATCGAATTTCACAAGGCAATTTTCAAACATAAAGTTCATCATACCCGTGTTATTCTGAGACCATGCCAGCTCCGTCTTATTGCTGCCGTATATGATACTGTTCCCGAAATATGCATTGGTCAGATCTCGCACCAGTGTCGCGGAATCTTTACCGTTGCGGTCTTTTAAGGTGACGTAGTTTGTGAAAATCACAGAGGGAGTATTCCGGGTATTATAATCAAACCAGTTTGCAATGGTTGTCTGAAAAAATTGGTAGTCCCCTCCCCCTTCCAGAGCAATGGCACTAATTCCGCAATTGGTAATCAGATTATTGTAACCGGAAATTCTGGAAAAGGCTGCACGTATGCCGTAGCTGCTTATATGCTGGATTTTGGTATTGTTAATTTCAAGGTCCACCTCGGGCTGCAGATCCAGACTCGACTGAAGTACAATACCAACCAGTCCGCCTTTAATTTCAGCATAATTGATGTGGTTATCCCGGCTCCAGGGGTAAAATACAATACCTGTCCACTGACCCGGAACATCGTCATATAATTTTTCAAGTCTGTCGCCACTGAACTTTACCGGGTTTTCACGGGTTCCATTCACGATTAATGAGCCGGCAATAAACAGATAGGAATCCCTGTGAAAAAAAATCCTTGTTCCTTCTTCGATGGTGAGTACCTGAGCCGAATCCAGAGCAGCATAACCCAGAACCAGATATGGCTTATCATTGGTCCATGTCTGCGAATTAAAAATGCTGTCTCGAAGGATATGCACGTCCTGTCCCCATGCCACCAGATCAACATCCTGAATATTGTTGTTGGTTACAAACACAATGGAATCCTGCTGAAGCAGAATATCCGGGTTATTATTCGGGTCAAGGGTGGCCTCCACAAACATAAAAAGACTGTCGGAGGGAGGGATTTCTATATTCTTAAATTCTGTTCCGGATACCCCGTCAAAATTTATCCTGTACACTGAGTTGTTGCCACCGGCAAGGGTAGCGGAAGAAATCTTTATGAATTCCTTATATGGATTTTTAACGGTAAATCTTCGGGTAACGGTGCTGAGGGTTGTGAACACTGTATCGAAATATACGGTATCCACTGAAAAGCGAAGCTTTGCATCAGGTGTAGTAATAAATCCCTCTCTCTGACAAGCGAAGATGTAAACAAGTAAAGGTAAAAGGAATAGAATTTTTATTAATCGTCGCATGCTTCTGTTTTGGCGGGATAAAATTAGGTAAATTTTAACGGAATTTCGGGGGGAATATTGTTTTTTGTTAGGGATAGGGAATTAATGGGTGAATGGGTTAATGAGTGCTTGAATTTTCACAGAAGTTTAGCAAAGGAAGATCACAGTCTTGTAGGCTCTCTCATATACACGTAGAAAATAGGACCTTAATATTCAAATAGAATAAATGATGCTGACACAGTTTAATGAACACTCCCCAGTTTAATGAACACTCCCCTCCCGAAATTTCTAAAAAATCACCGTGCCCCGTGAAATCCATATCTCCGTGGTAAAGTCGATATTTTTATTAGCCTACTCATTTACCCATTTACCCATTTACCCATTCACCCATTTACCCATTAACCCATTCACCCATTTACCCAACTACCGTAAAACCAAGGCAACCAAAAACCAGATTCCGAAGTCTTATCTAGGTTCGTCAAAACACTATTGACTTATAATCACCTTTGCCCTACATTTATCGATATTAAAAAATTGTCCGGTTATGAAAAAAATTATACTTACAGGTCTATTAATTTTCAGTTTTGCACTTTTCAGTAAACCTGCTGATGCGCAATATAAAATCGTGAATTACACGGATATGAACCAGATAAATTCTCTGACTGAAGATGGGGATTTTGTCTGGGTATGTACTTCCGGGGGAGCTTTTAAAAGGAAAAAAAGTGATGGCTCGCTTGTAAAAGTTTTTAATATTGAAAACAGCGGAATAAGCCGGAACGCTGTTCAATGCATGTACATTGACGTTCATGGAAATTACTGGTTTGGAACCTATAACGGAGGAATTTCCATGTTCGACGGAAGCAAATGGACCAATATCACCAAAATAAATGGTGATTATATCAGCACTATTTCCACCATTACCGAAGATCTTTCAGGAAACCTCTGGTTTGGAGAAATGGGTAAAGCTTTCAAATTTGACGGAACCAACTGGACAAAATATACCCTTAGCGGGAGTTATTTTGTTAAGTCCATTGTTCCCGATGATGAAGGAAATATTTGGTTTGGAATTATTGGCTACCACGGTGCATTCTGGAAACTTGATGTGTCGGATGTCTTAACCAGAATTCCCGGCCCGGGAAACAAATTTATTGATGATGACGGTCCTTACGATATTCTCAAAGACAGCTATGGAAACCTTTGGATCGCTTATTACGGAGGAGCTTACAAATTTAATCCCAAAACTGATAACTGGACAGATTATGGGTCACAGGCGGGGTTCAATGTATATGCCATTACACAGGACGGACTGGGACGGATTTGGTTCGGGACTGCAGGTGGAGTGATCCGGTATGACGGCAACAGTTTTAAAACCTATACCTCTGGCAGAACCATTGACAGGGGGGATATGGCTCTCGATGTGCTTGCCGATGCCCAGGGAAATGTATGGATTGGCGGATACGTTGGATACGCTAAAGTCGATGAGGTGAACGATACCTGGACCAATCCGATATTATTAAACAGTCTGCCTTCGAATTACGTGGAAACACTGGTATTTGACAGCAATAAAAAAGCCTGGGTCTTTGGCCAGTTTCAGAATTGTTTTAAATTCGATGGGACCTATTGGACTACAGTCCCGAATAATGGCTCAACTCCCTATTCCTGGACTATTTATTCTGCCATTGATGCATCCAATAATAAATATATCCCTGTAATGACAGGCCCGTCGTTCGACAAGCTGGGTCTTATTAAAATTGACAACAGCGGCAATCACTCGACAGTCATTATCTCCGGTTCCCTCACTTTCACATATTCCAGTGAGGTGGTAAAAGAAATGATTTACGACGGAACCTCCGGTAAAATATTTATTGCCACTACTCATGGTATCTTCTGGTATAAAACTACCGACGGAACAAAGGGACAATATATCAGATCCAATAGTTCCATTGCGGCAGATACCATTAACGGGCTGGCTGTAAGCGGTACAAAGTTATGGTATTCTACTTCCTGGACTGGAATTGGGTATCTGGACTTGTCTAACAATAGCTGGAAAAAATATACAACCGCTGACGGTGCACCTTCCAATTCTGCAGGAAGGATGGTTTTTGATAAATCTGATAATCTCTGGTATATATCCTCGGGACTTACAAAATGGAATGGAAGCAGCTTTCAGACCTGGTATCCTCCTAATGGTTCATCAGCCATTGCTGCCGATCATGATGGAAATATATGGGTTGGAGGTTTTCAATTGTCAAAGTTCAGGGATGGAGTATTTAAACTGTATTCCATTGATAATGGCCTGATAGAAAACTCTGTACGAAACATTGTTGTTGATCCTGATAATAATATCTGGATAGCAACCCGGCAGTATGGCTTAACAAAAATGATTCCCCAGGCTCCTGTAGCTGAGTTTTCATCCGAAAAAGTTTGCCTCCCCGGTTCGACAAACCTTACTAATTTATCTGGTAAAACCGATGAACTGACAACTTACCAATGGGATATTAACAATGACGGGAGCATAGAATATACCACTAAGGATGTTTCTCATGTGTTTTCATCAAAGGGAATTTACCCGGTGAGACTTAAGGTTTCGAACGACGGACTTAGTAATGAAGTGGTACAGGATGTACAGGTCCTTGAATCTCCTGATCTGTCGCTTGATATAGAAGGGAATAAAGCCATTTGCTACGGCAGCAGTCAGGATGTAAGTGTAATTATCAATAATCCCGATCCTCTCTTATCCTACCAGGTGTCATGGAACAACGGAATATCCGGCACACAGCAAATATATGTCAACCAGACAGGTGAATATTATGCAACTGTCAGCAATGGGGAGTGCTCCTCCCAGTCACCTAGTCTGAATCTCTCAGTTTCTGAGCCATTTAGCGATGAAAAAATATGTATGGTGACCGTTGATCCTGAGACAGGAAAGAATATGATAGTCTGGGAGCGAACACCAGATGCAGGCATTGAATCCTATAATGTTTACAAGCTCTTTGGGAATTCCTATGTACCGGTTGGTAACGTTTCCAGTGGAGATGTATCACAATATATCGATTACACCTCTTCACCGGGTGCTCTGGCTGCCCGTTACGCGATATCGTCAATTGATACCTGCGGAAATGAATCGGCAAAGAGTGCTTATCATCAGACAATCTATCTGGGTGCTTCGGAAGGGATTGAACCAAATACGGTGGTTTTGGACTGGACCAATTACATTGATGAGAGTAAGATCTGGCAACCAGAATATTACTATATCTATCGTGGCGGAGACCCATCAAAGCTGAATCTGATAGATTCGGTTTCAAGTGCCTTTACCGAATGGACAGATCAGGATCCAATGGGCAGCCGCTATTACCGCATACTTATTAAAAAATCGTCTCCCTGCTCACCGGCCTTATACAAAACCAAGAAAGCCAGCAGCGGACCCTATGTACATTCCTTGTCGAACCTTGAGGATAACAGGTTAATAAATGCTATAGATCTTACAAATGCAGCGGAAGGCATATCTGTTTATCCAAATCCTTTTAAAACAGAGACGACAATTCACTGGAACAATCCTGAAAATTTCGCTTATACATTAAAAGTAATTGATCTGAAAGGCAGTGTGCTTATTGAGGTTAATAACATTCATGAATCCTTATATAAGCTCTCCCGTTCGGGGCTGCAAAGCGGAGTCTATTTTATTGAACTTAGCGGAAAAGATATATTCAGGTCCAGACTTATTGTGGATTAATAATTAATTGATTTTGAAAGAAATTTGAGCGGAAACAAGAAAACCTAAGGAAATGAAAAAATCAATCTTATTTACAGCATTGTTGTTCCTGATATTGCAGTTAAACTATGGAGCAACTAATATTTCTGCTGGCAATGTTTCAGGAAACTGGACACTGTCGGGTTCACCTTATAAAATATTAGGGAATATTACAGTTGCCACAGGTACTGTATTAACTATTCAGCCGGGAGTACGTGTGGAATTTCAGGGACCATACAGACTTAATGTATCAGGAAAACTTATTGCAGCAGGAAACGTTAGTCAGATAATCTATTTCACAAAAACTGATACAGTTGGACTTTCTAAAAAACTTACACCTGCAGGTGGTGGTACCGGCCGCTGGAACGGAATTTTCTTTTCATTCGCAAATGCCGACACCTCGAAACTTGATTATTGTACAATAGAATATTGCAATACCTATGAAGGACAATCGAACTCATACTATGAGCAATCTGCCCTTACATGTTATTATAGCACACTTATTGTATCAAATTGTCTGATTAAAAATAACTACGGAGTAAATGCGGGCGGTATTAAAACAGATTATGGAAATGTGTGGATATTGAATAATACCATCCGAAATAATACAGCCTACACCGGTGCAGGAGGAATATATTGCAATACCAATCAGCCCAAGGTAATCAGAGGAAACACAATCACATCAAACACAGGACAGGCCGGAGGAGGCGTTCAGCTAGGTCAGTGCGGCCTAAATGTAATTGTGGATGCAAATTTCATTTCCCAGAACATCTCCATTATCGGAGGTGGAATACTGGCTTCATCATTAGCATCAGGACAGATTTTAAACAATATTATTGTAAACAACACAGCATCAAACGGCGGTGGAATTTATTACGGGAGTGCTGGAATGGTCCTGTTAAACAATACCATTTGTAATAACCTTGCCAGCAATTCTGCCGGAGGATTAGGTTTCAGTGGTCAGACTTTTATTAACGCCGAGAATAACATTATCTGGGGTAATATGCTTAATGCTGTATCCAATAATATTGATATTCAATCGACGAGCTTTCCGGCTTTCACATCCTGTCTTATTGGTGGAGGAGTAGCCTCAATAAGCAACACTCCCGGTAATGCTGTTTTAAACAATATGATTACTGCCAGTCCTCTTTTTGTTAATCCAAGTGCAGGTGCCGGAAAAGCTTATGGCAGCAGTCCAGCGGATTGGAAATTGACTATTAACTCCCCTTGTCTGAATGCAGGATCAGAAACTACTTTTCCTGAAAAAATAACCGCGCTCGATTTTTTTATGAATCCACGTAAGCGCTTCGAAAAGATAGATATCGGAGCCCACGAGTTTTCTCAAAGTGTAAGTACTGCAAGCGGTACCATTTCCAGCCCCACTTTGTGGATAGCTGACACGGTAAAAATTACCGGAAATCTGATTGTAAATGCAAATCTTACAATTGCACCCGGGGTTTATGTTCAGTTTCAGGGATATTATGAAATGACACTCAATAGTAGTTTTACCTCACAGGGCACAGCTCAGAATCCAATCATTTTTTCCATTAAAGACACTACAGGTTTCTCAAATAAACTAACCACAAACGGTCGTTACAAAGGAATCACGGCTAATGGTGTCAGTGGTAATAAGATAAGCTATTGTATTTTTAATTATGCTGAGCATATATATTTGTATAATTCACCCGGACTGGTATTTCAGAATAATCTTGTTGAAAAATGTCTGGCTGATTATGGATTCTTTAGCATTAGCGGTGAGCCAGCATCGATTAAATACAATACTTTCCGAAATAATGACAATATTAAGGGAAACTATTACAGGCTTATTGTCCTTAGTTCCCAGCTTTGCGTATTTGAAGGGAATAAGATTTACAATAATAATACTTCGGCCGTTGAAAATTATGGTTCCAACCTTCAGTTTGTAAATAACCTTATTTACAATAACGGCGGAGGTGTTTTACTGGAGCGTAGCGGGTATGGCAATCTCTTTGTTAATAACACTTTTGCATACAATCAGGGAGGAATTGCCATTGAACAGGGTACCGTTAAGTTTTACAATAATATTTTATATAAGAATGCCAATCCTGAGATTTATTCTCTGAATTATGTTGATGAAATGCTTTTGGTTCAGAACATTTTCGGAAATACAACAAATCCTCAGGCCTGGGAAACTTTTATCGGGAATAAGGTAATTGACCCCATGTTTATTAAACCCGTTACTACAGCCGGAATATCTCCTGCTGTTAATCAGGCAAATTACGGCGTCTTTAGTATTTCTCCGGTTATTGATAAGGGAATAAGCAATATACCAGGTTTCAGTTTCCCTGTATCTGATGTTTATGGAAATACAAGGGTAAACAATAATATTCCTGATATCGGTGCTTTTGAGGATTACCATGGAATCCCGGTAATCTCAGCACAACCTGTTGGCGGAAGTTTCTGCGAAGGACAAAATATTTCGATCTCCACTTTGCCTGTTCCTTCAGATACCATGATCTATCAATGGTTTAAAAACGGGGATCCGATTTCCGGGGCTACCGATAAAATCCTGAGTATATCAAATTCAGAACAAAATGACATAGGGAATTACACCTGTCAGCTTAGCAATGCTTATGGCCAGACTTCGTCTTATCCTGCAAATATTACAATCAAAGCAGCACCCTCAATTCTTTTTTACTCAGATAAGCAGGTATTATGCCAGAATCAGGATCTTAGCCTTGAAATATCAGCAACCGGGCAAACACCTCTGAATTATACATGGCAAAAAAATACTGTTGCTTTGCCTTCATATACAAGCAACCGGCTTAAAATTACCAATGCTTCCACTACAGATGCAGGGACATACAGGGCTGTTGTTTCCAATTCCTGCGGGTCAGTTACCTCTGAGGATATTCTTGTAAGCATTAATCCCATACCAATAGTTCATATTGGTAACGACACACTTATATGTGCCAATACGGGATTTACACTAGACCCCGGGGCATTTGCTTCCTACCTCTGGAACGATTTTACTGCAAACCGGTTTAAAACTGTTCAATCCACGGGTGAATACTGGGTTAAGGTAACAGATAGTAATGGATGCTCAGCAACCAGCGATTCAATCAGCATTCAGGTAAATGCTCCCTTCAGCGGGCAGCATCTCTGCATGGTTACAGTTGATCCAGAAACCAAAAAGAATATGGTTGTATGGGAAAAAGTACATGACGAGGGAATCTCTTCCTTTAACGTTTACAAATTATTTGGAAGTAATTTTGTTCCAATCGGCAATGTTGCATTCGGAGATATTCCTCAGTTTATCGACTATTCCTCCAGTCCGGAGGCCGTTGCTGCCCGTTATGCAGTTTCTGTGGTTGATACCTGCGGTAATGAATCTGCAAAAAGCGCTTACCATCAAACAATCCACTTAGGAGCATCCCCCGGAATTCAGCCTAATACAGTTGTTCTTGACTGGACAGATTACATAGATGAAAGCAAGATCTTCCAGCCTGATTATTATTATATCTACAGGGGAAGCAGTCCTTCTCAGATGGTACTTATCGATTCAACCTCAGGAAGTTATACTGAATGGAATGATCTTAACCCAGGTGATGCCCGTTACTATCAGATTCAGGTAACTAAGCCTGATCCCTGCGACCCTGCTGAACTTCTTGGTAAAAAAGCCAGTAGCGGACCATACATCCACTCCCTCTCCAACCTTGAAGACAACCGTCTGATAAATGGCCTCAACCCGAATAGCATATCTTCAGGAATCTCTGTTTATCCGAATCCCTGCAGTATTGAAGCCACTATTCGCTGGAGCAATCCCAGTCAGAGTGCTTATACCATTAAGCTATATGATATAAGGGGATCTATACTCAGGGAGGTAAGCGGTATTACTTCAGATGAATATTTATTTAAACGTGAAGGTCTTGATAAGGGAATTTATATTATTGAGATAATAGGGGAGAAATCTTACAAATCAAGAATTAATATCAACTAAATACACATCTCAATACTGAATTCTGAGTTCTAACCGCAATAATCTCAGTCAAAGCTTTACTGATATTATTGCGGTTATTTTTTATCCTGTCTGAATGGAATATCAGAATAGGCTATTCCGCTGAATTAGAAAAGTCATTGCTTTCTTTTGCAAGGGATACATTTTTTATTTCTAAATTTGATATTATACTCAAGAAACAGATATGAATTTAAAATGCTGCCTCTTCCCTGTTTTGCTTTTAGTACTTTCATTTCCCTTAAACGGACAGATTAAGGAAAATTCCTTTGACCGAAGCGATACAGTTTCCACTTTCATTATTGAAATGATGGATAATACTTCACTCACCGGAAAAATTCTTTCCGGTAACGAAAACGAATTAATCTTTGCTGATATAACCCTTGGAAAAGTAAACGTACCCATCGCTAAAATCAAAAAGATCCAAAGGATTTCAGGGGATCAAAATTGCATGATCACTACGATTAACGGAAAAACAATAATTGGGATTATTGTTTCTCAGGACGACAAGGAGATCATTATAAAAACTGAAAGTCTCGGAACCCTGAGTCTTTCCAATGCTCTTGTCAGGGACATTAAACTTATTGAAAAAGAACAAGTGAAGGAAGGTGTATATTATTTCGAAAATCCACATCCTACGAGATATCTTTTCGGACCTTCGGCCATTCCTCTCAAAAAGGGTGAAGGCTATTATCAAAATGCATATCTTGTTATAAATGGAGTTCAGGTAGGCACTTCCGATAATTTTTCATTTGGAGGAGGAATGGTAATTCCATTTGCTTTTTTTATAAGTCCTAAATTTGGTTTCAGGGTGGCAAATAATTTTTATCTTGGAGGAGGAATCTTTGTAGTCGGCACACTCACCAGTGCTTCACCATTCGGACTTGGGATCGCATACGGTTCGTTTACCTATGGAAATAAGGAAAACAGTTTTACATTTAATGCCGGATGGGGAGCCTTGAAAGAAGAAATATTTTCTGGTCCTCCCTATTACACCTCAGAATATCACTGGGAAATTGCCCAAAAACCCATGTTTTCTATTTCCGGTATGGCCAGACTTGCTCCAAAGCTCTCACTTATTACCGAAAACTGGATTTTTGCCACAAAGGAACATCCAAACACAATGTATTATGATAGGTCAGACTATTTTTACAAATACAGATCAGTAGTCTCATTTGGTTTGAGAATTATGGGAGAAAAAAATTCCTTTGACCTGGCTGCTGCATTTCCGTCTATTGACGGGGAAACCTTCGGAATTCCTTATATTGACTATGTGTTTAGGTTTTAAGATTATCTGGAATTAATTTGGATAAGAAAAATAAGTATATTTCAGGTCGAATCCTGAAAGAAATAAATTAAACACTTTCAAACAGAATAAATATATATTCATGAAAACAATATTTTCGTCCCTCTTTCTTACTGCTCTATTCCTCTTAACTTCATGTCAGAATAAAATGGATGCCGATCTTATCATAACCAACGCCAAAGTTTATACTGTGGATTCAGAATTTTCGGTGGCTGAATCCTTTGCCGTAAAAAACGGATTAATTCTCGCTACGGGCAGCACAAAGGAGATACTAAACAAATACAAATCGGAGCATATCACTGACCTGAGCGGGAAAGTAGTTTATCCCGGATTCATTGACGCTCATTGCCATTTTTATGGTTATGGAATGGGACTAATGGAGGCCAAGCTCGATGGCACAAAGTCATTTGCCGAAGTACTCAGCAAGCTTAGTGAATTCGCTGCCGGCAGAAAATCGGAATGGATTCTTGGAAGAGGCTGGGACCAGAACGACTGGGAGGTAAAGGAATTCCCCGATAAAACCGAACTGGATAAATTATTCCCCGAAAAACCTGTTTTGCTTATCAGGATTGACGGGCATGCAGCTCTGGCAAATCAGAAAGCCCTGGAGCTCTCCGGTATCAATTCAAAAACAAAGGTAGATGGAGGAAGTATCCTACTCAAGGCCGGCAAACTTACAGGACTATTAGTTGATAATGCCGTAGGCCTTGTAATGAATGCCATCCCTGCACCCTCTTCTTCAGAAATTTCCAACCGGCTTCTCTCAGCACAGGAAAAGTGTTTTGCAGTGGGACTCACATCCGTTCACGATGCCGGGCTGGGCAAGGATGTAATTGAAACCATTATTAACCTGAATGAGGAGGGTAAATTGAAAATGCGTATTTACCAGATGATTTCCCCAAGCGAAGAAAACTTTGAAGCCTTCATGTATAAAGGCATATACAAGACTCCGTACCTCAACATCCGCTCTGTAAAGCTTTATGCCGACGGGGCACTGGGTTCACGTGGAGCAAGAATGAAGAAACCCTATTCGGATGATAAGGGAAATTATGGTCTGTGGTTAACTCCCCCTGAAAAAATCAGGGAAATTGCTCTTTTAGCCGATTCATTTGGCTATCAGGTTAATACCCATTGCATTGGAGACGAAGCCAATTATGAGGTTCTGAAGATATACTCCGAAATTCTGAAAACATCAAATGACAAGCGCTGGAGAATAGAACATGCTCAGATTATTGACCCTGCCGACATGGATATGTTCGGGAAATACAATATAATACCTTCCGTGCAGCCCACTCATGCAACTTCCGACATGTACTGGGCTGAGGAAAGAATCGGGAAAGAAAGAATGGCAGGGGCATACGCATATAAGAGTCTTTTGGAGCAGAACGGATGGATTCCCGATGGAAGCGATTTTCCGGTGGAAGATATAAATCCTGTTTATGGATTCTTTGCTGCCTGTGTTCGAAAAGACAGGAAAATGTATCCCGAAAATGGTTTTCAGATGCAAGATGCCCTTAGCAGGGAAGAGGCACTCCGCGCCATGACTGTCTGGGCAGCCAAGGCCGCATTTGAAGAAAATGAAAAAGGAAGTCTGGAAGCCGGTAAGATGGCCGACTTTGTGATTTGCGATACCGATTTAATGACTGCTCCTGACGATTCTCTTACCGGTCTTAAAGTTGAACAGACCTGGCTTAACGGGGAACTGGTTTATAAAGTAGAATAAGCTAATGCTCATCCAGGCAGAAAAAAAACATCTGACAGGTGTTTTGTACCTGTACCATCTTTCGGTCAGAGATATGAATGCCCGTGGATTGTTTAACTGGAATACCCACTACCCGTCGAGCAGGCTTGTAAGCGATATCGAAAAGGGAAATCTTTACATCTGGATTGAGGAAGAGATGATCATGGCTGCAGCATGCATGGACAATGAAATGCCGGATGGATACGAGGATAAGAACTGGAGCAAACGGGGGGAGTCATACCTGGTAGTACACAGGCTCGCCGTTATACCGGGATTTCACAATAGGGGTATTGGTGAAAAAGTGATGAACGCTCTTAAAGAACTTGCGGTTCAAAGAGGATGCACAACTATCAGACTGGATGTTTTCACCGGTAATCCGGGAGCAGTGCAGCTTTATAAAAAACTGGGGTATTCAGAGGTTGGGGAGGTACATTTTGAATATCAGAAGGTTCCCTTCATGTGCCTTGAAAAAATATTGGGGGAATAGCTAATTCAGTGAAAAACTAAATCCGCCTCCAAATATTCCCGGCGCAAAGTCAACCAGGGGTATATCCACTTCCAGAATAAAGCTGGTTCGTTTCGACATTGCGACCTGCACGCCCACGGGCCACCAGAAAAATCTGTCATTATTGTCATTAAAATTGATATCACCATCTACACCCGTAAGTAAGGTAGCATGGGGGCCCAGGTAAAAGCTGGCTGCCACACCAAGATCGAGTCCAAAATACTTTACAGCATGTGCTCCTGTGACAAGGGAAATATCAAATCTTTTGGTACTGCGTATGCCCCATTCAAGATCGGCTCCCACATAATCGGCTCCCTCGAAAACACCGTAACGGACACCGAGGTCTACCTTGTTGATAAGGCCATATCCACCGTGAAGGTAAATTCCCAAACCATTATTTACCAATACCGGATTTATCCCGGCGGAAATATGTCCCGGCTTAAGTATTTCCCCGGAATTGAAGCTTTGGGAATACAATAAAAAAGAACTGAAAATCAGGGTGCAGGCAATAAGAATTTTTTTCATAGAAGCTGTTTTGATCTATGCAAAAATAAAAAAATATTGCAATCAGGAAGCTGTTTATGACTTAAGTTAATGTCAGTCCGGAATAACAGGACCGGAGGTTGTCAGAATTTCTCAGAGTGTAATTTCCTTACCAGAATAAAAATCGAGGATCTTCGCCTTAAAAATATACTCATATTTTGCCTGGGCCATATCCGACATTGCCTTGGAATAATTATTCTTTGCGATGCTATAGTCAACCACATTTACCAGCCCTACCTCAAATTTCTGCCGGGTGTAATTCAAAGCCTCTTCATTAGATTTGACGGCCTCCAGAGCCGACTGGTACTTTTCAAATGCTCCGACAGCATCGGTGTGTGCCTGCTGAATATTTTTGTAAAGCAATTTCTCCTGCTGATCAAGCATTAGTTTTGAATCTTCCAGGGCAATTTTTGCTTTCGAAATGGATGTCTGGGTCTGATAGCGGTTAAAAACAGGAATGCTCAGACCAATGCTTACCTGGCTGTATTGTTTGTTCTTAAGCTGATCGCGAAATGGGTAATCCACATAGCTTGAGTCGGAAGCAACAAACAATCGTTCATCCCTGTAATTTGAATAATACAGACCACTTAAATAAAGTTCCGGGCTTCTTTGTCCTTTCTTTACAGCCAGATTTTTCTCACTGCTCTTAACCTTGTAACCCGCTCCCTTTATTTCGGGCATATTTGCCAGAGCATAATCCATTGCTTCATTAAATGATGACGGCAGGACAGTGTTCTCTACTGAAAGACCCAAAGGTTTTACCACTGTAAAGTTGCCAATTGAATCCAGGTCTAAAAGCTGCACCAGGTCGAGAACCGACATTTTAAGCTTATTGGAAAAAGCTGTATAATTAAGCTTTTCTGAAGCGGCCTGTGCCTGAATTTCATATAACTGGCCCTTGGCAACATTTCCTACATCAACCAGACTCTTTGTTTTCTCAACCTGTAAAAGAGTGAGTTCATACTGAGACTTCGCCACATCCATTAACTCTTCATCAAAGAGTACCTGCAGATAATAGTTTATGATCTGAAGGGTGATATCATTCTTTACTTTTTCCAGATCTTCCTTACTGCTCAGGAAAGAGTATTTCATCTGAGCCACAGTATTGAAGTTCTGCAAACCATTAAAGAGAGTAATCTCACTCCTGATACCCATGGAACCAAAAGTCTGCCTGGCATTTTCCCAACGGTACAGTTCCGTATTCAGGGCACGGCCCGAACTGATGGAGTGCTCTAAACCGGCGCTCAGACTCGGAGTAAAATTGAAGTACGATTGCTTATAATCCGCCTGACTAAGATCCGACTGAAGCTCCTGTCTTTTAATCTGTATATTGTTTTCAAGTGCATAGGAGATGCATTTTTCAAGAGTCCATTCATCCTTTTCCTGCGAAAAAGCATATGCACTGAATAGTCCCGTGAGAAGAATAAGCAATTTAATTTTTTTCATCTTTTAATATTTAATAGCAAAACAACAGTAATCCGGCACAGCAAATCCCTTCCTCAAATAGCCCTTGCTTCTGTTTCCATTCAACTATGCTATTGCGAAGCTGAACTCACCTCCCCCGCATAAAACTTATTTTTTACGATACAGCACCTGAATATTTTCAGCATCTCCGGCCGGAGTAAAAATCTGGATCAGTTCCCAATCTGAATCATATTCCTTTATAGCCTTTTTCAGCCTCTCGATGCGAAACAGCGAGATTGACACTTCGTCATCACCATGGACTTCATCCTTTTCACTCTTCCACGGAAAAGACTCGAGCCTGAAGTCTATTCTTTGCTCATTTCCGCCGATTTTGAGAATAATTTCGGCTGACTGATTGTAACCAAATCCTGGCACAGGTATACAAAGATCTTTCATACCGGGAGATTTAAAAGTATATTAATACTGTGCAGTTTTCAGATCTTCTGCTTAATATTTTCAGTAACAATATGACCGTCGAAAAGCTGAATAATTCTGTGTGCTTTATCCGCGTCGCTGGCTGAGTGGGTAACCATAATTACAGTGGTTCCCTCCTGGTTTAATTCCGATAACAGGTTCATGACCTCTTCGCCATTTGCAGAATCGAGGTTCCCTGTAGGTTCGTCGGCGAGAATCAATAATGGTTTTGATACCACTGCCCGGGCTATGGCTACGCGTTGTTGCTGTCCTCCGCTTAGCTGCTGGGGAAAATGCTTTTTCCTGTGGGAAATCTTCATCCGGTCGAGCACTTCAGAAACCCTCTTTTTTCTGTCGGATGCAGATACACGCTGATACAATAAGGGGAGTTCAACGTTTTCAAAAACATTGAGTTCATCGATCAGGTTGAAACTCTGGAATACAAAACCAATATTGGACTTTCTAAGGTTGGTCCTTTTTCTTTCGGAATAGCCGCTGATTTCGAGGTTATTGAAATAGAACTGACCACTGGTAGGATTATCCAATAGTCCCAGGATATTAAGCAGTGTGGACTTGCCACATCCTGAAGGGCCCATAATTGCTACGAATTCACCATCTGAGATTTCAAGACTAACCTTATTGAGAGCTGTAGTTTCAACCTCATCGGTTTTGAATATTTTACTGAGTTCAACCGTTTTGATCATGATTATTTAGTTTAGTTCCTGTTTAAATTATTTCAGAATTAGTTTATCTGCATTTCCAAAATTGTCATAGCTGCTTATAATAACATTTTCTCCTTCCGAAAGTCCGTCGAGAACCTCATAGTATTTAGGATTTTGCCGACCTATGGAGATATTCCTCTTTATGGCAAATTCACCTGAAGGATCTACCACATATACCCACTGTCCACCGGTACTCTGGTAAAAGCCTCCTTTAGAAAGGAGAACAGCATTCTGTGATTCACCCAGTTCCAGCTTTATCCTTGAAGTTTGTCCGATTCTGATCTGAGGAGGAACTTCCCTGGTAAATATCATATCCACTGCAAATCGGCCATTTCGTACTTCCGGATAAATTTTGGTAAGTTTTGCCTGATAGGAACTATTCGAAAAATCACAGATTCCAATGAGACCCCTTTCAATTCTGGAAATATAATGCTCATCAATTTCCACGCGAAGCTTGTATGAATCCAGGATATTCATTGTACCAATGCGGGTACCATAGCTGACCACCTCTCCTACTTCAGGGTTCAGACTTGCCAGTTCACCGTCTACCGGAGCTTTAATATTCAGGTTATCCAGACGTTTCCTTGTCAGGTCCATGTTAACGGTCATCCTGGAAACAGATTCTTCGAGTGTTCCAACCTGAATTCCCCTGTAAACACTATCTTTCACGTGATTCTCACGATATAATTCGAGCAGCTTTTCAGAAGTCATGAAGTCTTCTTTCGACTGTTGAAATTCTTCAGGGGAAATATGATCTTCCTTAAACAATATTTCATTCTTTTCATAAGCCCGTCTTTCCTTATTTACCTGCTTACTCAACTGCAGAATCTGTATGTTGGAATTCAGAACCTGCTGATCCATTTGCAGGCGGGCGTTTCTGAGTTCACTCACTGCTCTGGCAACAGCTGCTTCATTATTTGAAATTTCGAGTATGAGGTTATTATTGGAGAGTCTGATTATAGGCTCTCCCTTTTTCAGCATACTTCCCTCCTCCTTCAGAATCTGTTCAACTCTTCCGCCTTCCACGGCATCCAGAAAAATGGTTTGAATAGGCTCAACTACTCCCTGAACAGCAATATAGTCCTGGAAAATATCTCTTTTGACCCCCTCAATACTTATCTTATTTTTCTCAACATTCAGCTTGGAGGATTTGTCGCCAAACAAAATATTATAGGCCATTAAAATAAAGACAAAAGAAAAAAGCAGTATCCAAAGGGTTTTCCTGTTGAATCCTTTTTTCTTTTCAATAACTCTGTCCATTCCGCTCATAAAGACATAAATTTACTAAATATTGTCACAGATTATGCCAAAACCTGCATAATACTGTAAATATGCATTTTAGACTATTTGACATGGTTTTTCAGCCCTAATAAAGTGTACGCTTATGTAACATATATCGTACGAATTCGAACATTCAAAAAAAACTTGTAATATTGGGTATCCATTTGTTCTAATAAAAATTTCAAGGAAAATGAGTCAAAAATCCGGTAAAATTCTTGTGGTTGATGACAACGAAGATATTCTTTTCGCTGTAAAATTGTTACTAAAATCGAGTCTGGAGAAAATTGAGACTATAAATAATCCGGAGAAAATCCCGGAAATGATGGCAGGAGAAAACTGGGATGTCATTCTCCTGGACATGAATTTTACCAAGGATGCCATAAGCGGACAGGAAGGATTTCGTTGGCTCAGACAAATCCTAAATATCGACCCAAATGCTATCGTGGTTTTCATAACCGCTTACGGAGATGCAGAGAAAGCAGTACGAGCCATTAAGGAAGGGGCCACCGATTTTGTTCTAAAACCCTGGCAAAATGAGAAGATGCTTGCCACCATAAATTCAGCTCTCAAACTCAGACAATCGAAGCTGGAGGCAGAAGGTCTGCGTCAGAAGCAAAGGGAAATTTCAGCGGTACTGGATCAGCCTTTCACGGATTTCATTGGAAAATCGCCTGAAATGAATCAGGTCTTTAATACCATTAAAAAGGTAGCTGCCACCGATGCAAATATTCTGATACTTGGAGAAAATGGTACGGGAAAAGAGCTGGTTGCCCGCGCACTGTACAGAAATTCGCTCAGGAAGGATGAAGTTTTCATTAATGTTGACCTTGGATCCATTGCTGAAACTCTGTTTGAATCTGAGCTTTTTGGTCACGAGAAAGGTGCTTTTACCGATGCCCGACAAATGAAACAGGGACGTTTTGAAATTGCATCCGGAGGGACCCTGTTTCTGGATGAGATCGGAAACCTTAGTTCACAGATGCAGACCAAATTGCTGACAATTATTGAGAGAAGAGAAGTGACCAGAGTTGGATCCAACAAGCCATTGCCAGTTGATGTCAGACTTATTTGTGCAACCAACAATAACATACATCAGGATGTGGAAGAAGGGAAATTTCGTCAGGACCTTTTGTACAGGATAAATACCGTTGAGATACACCTTCCTCCCTTAAGAGAAAGGACCGGTGATCTGCTGCTTTTATCAGAACATTTTCTGAAAATTTATTCCCGGAAGTACAAGAAAAATATCAAGGGAATTTTATCCTCATCTCTCAAGAAGTTACAGGCATACCACTGGCCGGGTAACGTAAGGGAATTGCAGCATGCCATTGAAAGAGCCGTAATCATGTCCGATGGGGATATGCTAACTCCCGATGATTTTAACCTGACAGGTACGGCAAAGAAAACTGAGGAGCTCGAGATAAATACTCATAACCTCGATGAAATTGAAAAAAGCATCATACAGAAAGTTCTGAAGCAATACCAGGGAAACATATCTCAGGCTGCCCAGGATCTGGGATTAACAAGAACTTCCCTTTACCGAAGAATGGAAAAACATGGTTTATAAAAATTTCAGAGTCAACCTGATAATCAGGATAGCGCTATTTGCTGTAACAGTATTCCTTTTCTTCTATTTTCTGGACCGGCAGGCTCATATTACCCCTTCCATATTGCTCCTGCTATCAGGACTTCAGATATATTCCATGTTCAGGTATGTTGACAAAACCAACAGGGACCTGGCCAGTTTTCTTGAATCCATTCGTTTTTCGGAATTTACCCGCTCCTTCCAGATTGAAGGCATGGGTTCTTCTTTCGATGAGCTGAACAATGCCTTTAACGATGTAATCAGCGATTTTCAAAAAGTACGTTCTGAGAAGGAGGAACATTTTCATTATCTCCAGAGCATCGTACAGAACATCGATGTGAGTATACTCGCCTACCAGCGCGATGGGAGCGTGGAAATGATCAATAAATCTGCAAAAAAGCTTTTCCAGCTCGGTTCAGTGAAGAATGTTTCAGCCTTATCCGTTCTGAGCAAAGAATTGGTAAGTACCCTTCTCAAAATTAAACCGGGCGAAAACAAACTGGTAAAGGTTCAGGATGAGGACGACCTTTTGCAGCTTGCCATAAATGCAACCGAATTTAAAATCAAAAACAAGCTGGTTATTCTTACTACCATAAAAAACATCCAGAACGTACTGGAAGAGCAGGAAACCGAAGCATGGCAGAAACTTATCCGTGTGCTGACTCACGAAATTATGAATTCCATAACTCCTATAGCGAGTCTTTCATCTACCCTGGAGGGCATGCTAAATGAATTCAATAAAAAGAAAGGTGAGAACGCCGCCATGGACAGTGAAACGGTGGATGAGATTCAACAGGCACTGCAAACAATCAACAAGCGAAGTAACGGGCTTTTGCATTTTGTGAATACTTACCGTAACCTTACCCGGATACCCAAGCCAAACTTCAAAATTACCCCGGTCACAGAACTGTTTAGCTCTCTCGGACGCCTTATGGATGAGGACTTTAAAAGCAGTAAAATCAGCTTTTCTTCTTCGGTTGATCCCGGCAGTCTCGAAATATCCATGGATGAGCAATTAATTGAGCAGGTTCTTATAAACCTTCTGAAGAACTCAGCCCATGCTCTTGAAGGCAGAAAAGATGCCAAAATCAACCTCAGGGCATTTATGAATAAAAGAGGGCGTCCTACTATACAGGTAAGTGATAACGGCGTGGGGATTTTAAAGGATGTGCTGGATAAAATTTTCATACCATTTTTTACAACCAAGCCTTCCGGATCGGGCATAGGACTAAGCCTGTCGAGGCAAATACTTAAGCTGCACGGAGGCACCATAACTGCTAAGTCCGTTCCGGAAAAGGAAACAACATTTACGCTTACATTTTAGATCCTGAAATTGCGCGGTATTAGACCTGTCGGATTACTTCCCGGGAAGTAAAACGCAGTTGTTTAAGGCAACATCAATAAGCATTCCGGAAAACTCTCCCCTCAGGGTAATTGTTTCGCCGACTTTCAGGAGTGAAGGCTTAGGTTTGTTATCTGTACTAAAAGTGCAATTCACTCCCGCTGGGGCATCTGAATCCCTTAAGATTATACTTACCGTGCTATCCGATGGACTATATGAAACTTCTGCTATAGTACCCTTAATTTCAATGACCCTGGACGAATATTTTGCAGTTGCTGCAGCTTCATTGGCTTCAAACTCATCATACAAACCGGAAGCCGTTAATACAAAAGCTGGTTTTACTGTATAAAGATCATCATGCCTGAGGTTAAAAAGATATAAGGCATAAATTACAGCCGACACAATCGTCAACAAAACCAGGGCGGCAAGGATTCTAAATCCTTTAGTCTTAACAAATGCAGGGCAGTTCATAATTTTACCTGTTCATAAGTGTGTACTTAACATTGACATTAACTGTCATTTCACTGGCAATTTTATCTCTTACAATGCCTGGTATTGCAATTCCATAATCTTCAGGCTTAATAGGGAAAGTTGCTTTTGCCACGATTCCATCGGCTTGTACCTCAAGAGTGCCTTCAGTTGTAAAATCTTTTTCCACACCATGCATATTCATTTTTCCTTCAACTGTAACCTTATAAACTCCGGGTTTGTTGAAATTCACATCCGATAAATTGCTAATTCTTCCCTTAAAGGTAGATTTAGGAAACTTCTCCGATTCCATATAATTCTCATTAAAATGCTCTTCCATCAATGCTCTGTCGAAATGAAAAGACTTATTCAACATCAGAAAAACAATTTCTCCATTAGAAGTGTCCAGAATACTGTTTACCTGGTTATTATCAGCCTTGATATCCTCCATAGAGGTATGGGAATAAAAACCGGCAAAGCCATTTTTAGCAATGAATTTCTGTGCATTCAGGTTAAGACCGAGAGCGAGAAATAAAAGGATTAGTATATTTTTCATGGGAGTAAATTATTTATTACATAAAAACATCCGTAATTTTTTTAAGTTCATTTAGCATCCTCATTTATAGGCTTCTTCAGATTAAAAACCCTTGAGATATTAAATCCAAAATGAATATCACCATTTGTCCATTGACCGGAAGTTTCAGTTATAAATCCCTTTTCAATCATTGCCAGTGAATTGGTAAACATCAGCTGAAAGACATGTCCGCCTGTCTCCAGATCGATTCCGATGGATAAAGGATTATAGGTCTTCTGGCTGGGATAATTGTAAAATGGATTAATTACATAAAAATACTCAGCGTTGAGACTAAGATGGGTTGAGAGTTTGACTCTTCCGCCAAGTCCGACCGAATAAGTATCATTTGGATCCAGTTCTGTTTGCACAAGATTTCTATGAACAACGGTAGGGCTTATCTGTGCGGAAAATTTAGGCCCGAATTTTCTTCCAACAAGAACCTGGTATGTGTAAGAGAAGCGGGAGGAAAAATAGTTGGTCCTGCTGGTTTCAGTAAATTTTAGAGAATTAAGTGCTGCCGAACCAAAAAGAGAAACTGATACAGGCATAGTAATGGCCCCGGTTGATTGCCTCAGCAGACTTACTTTTGTAAACCCGTCAAATGTCTTTTCATATGTGCCTCTGCCCAATCCAACCATCAACCAATCGTTTATTCCATATTCAAGACTAAAATGAACGGTTGACTGGTCCAGACCCCACAATTCATAGGCTCCCCCACTGAGAAGCCCAAAACGGTGAGAAATTCTGAAATCCAGCTGATGTGCCTTCATTCGTTCAATCGACTGTCCGTTTAATACCCTGGTAGATTTGAAGGTTGCTGTTGTATAATCTGTTACAGGCCTGGTGTCTGCATTGAGCATATCCATAAGATCATCCTGAGAATAGACTCCTAAATATAGAATAAGCAATAGTCCGGTTAAAGCAGGTTTGAGATTTCTCATAATTTTTAGTTGAAAACTTGGTTTTATTGGATTTGAAATCATAAAAGAAATGGAGGCATATAGAAAGTCTGAACAAATTTTCAGTCAATCCATATCTAATTATCGGGGGAGCCATCTGCTGCCCATATTTCAAATTGCTGAATAAGGCAAGTCTTTAGCTTTGCAGTATTTTTTGGCATTGGATTTTTTCCAGTGTGATTAATGGAAGCGATGATAGCATCCTGATTTGCAACAATATCAGCATAATTCTGAAGCCTCAGATCATTTCCCTTTGAAGCTGCCGTTTTGTTTGAATGACATGACAGGCAATTGTTGTCCATCAGCGGCACAATACTGCCTGAATAACTCACATTCAGGGTATCACATGAGCCCAGATCAGGATAAAGGCTTTCCTCACTATCGTAATAGCAGGAAGCCACAATAGCGCTAATAATCAGTGAAGCAAAAAGAAGTCTTTTCATTTTAACAGGATAATTTAAATGCTGAATATGTTGGAGATATAAACTTTACGGGCAGGTGGTTTCAAGTGCACCCTGTTCAATCCACACCTTGATTTTACTACGGTTTTCAAGAGAAAGCGGACGGTCGGGAGGCATAAAACCTTCCGGATTCCATACATTACTCAGCACAGTATAAACCCTGCTTTTCATTGCATCCCCCGGCGTCACCCCTTGCATAATTCCATTGTAACTTGAGAGGTTAAGTCCACCCGCCCCCGATCCATCATGGCAGCCGGAGATGGCACAGCCACTCTGAAAAATTGGAAGGACGTCTGTAGTAAAACATACTTCAGGAAGCTGGCTGATATCATCGTTATGCCTACAGGAAGTGAAAAGCATTGCCGAAGAGACCAATAAGAAATAGATGAATCTGATTCGTAAAGTTATCATGAGTTTTTAAGCTATAATGCAGCATTTAATTTACCGGAAGGAAAAATTCAAAACCGGACTTTTAAAATTGTTTACTCCGAAAAACGCACAACATTCAAATTTGTTATTGCTCTGGCTTTAAAAATTATAAAAAACGAAATTACCTGAAATTATCGACTTCCTTTAGTAATAATGGAATATTAATGGAAATCGAATTCATTTCTCTTATTTTTTTGAAATTTGATATTTCACAACTCCTAAGTGATTTAAAACATCCGTCTTAAATTGATTTCCATCCATGCATAGCTTAACTTGGATGGATTATCCTGATTATTAACCTAATAATTCTAACCATGAGAATTCTGATTACCGGTATTCTTGTGTTTCTTGTATGGGCTGCCTTCTCAAGTTGGTTTTATGTTTGTAAAATTAAGCCGGCTTGTGAAAAACCTGCAGAAACAACAATTACTGCTGATACCCTCAGCCCTTCACCAATCCCGCCACCGGAAATACAAATCCCTCCTCCCCAGGCAATGATGCTTTATTTTGATTTCGACAGAGCCATGGTAAAAGCATCGGATGACGACGACCAGAAAGCGAAAGTCCTTTACGACTGGCTTTCGGCACATCCTGATGCAAACCTGACGATTACAGGCCATACCGACAGTAAAGGCTCAGATTCATACAATCAAAAACTGGGATTGAAAAGAGCAAATTCCACCCGTGAATACCTTACAAAAAAAGGATTGCCGACAGAGAAAATGCAGGTCTTATCAAAAGGTGAATCGGAGCCGGTCGCAGAAAATAATTCTGAATCGGGAAGAGCTAAAAACCGCAGGACAGAAATAACAATTAAATAAAAAGCAATGAATACAATACTTACCATATTACAACAGGGAACCACAAGTGCAATATTTGAAATACTTTTGCTTCTGCTGGTAGCCGCTATAATCGGATATCTGACTTCATATTTTTATTACAAAGCAATCTATACCAGAAAAATAAATGTTCTGGAAAATGAGAAAGCACAGCTAAAAGGTGATATCGAAAGGCTGCTTGCTGATAAGGCAAACCTCGAAACACAGGTAAAAGAAAAGGAAGCTGAAATAGTAGCCCTGAAAAAACCTAAAAAGTAGGTCTCTTTAAGCTATCCGGGAATTACGTAATAAAAAATTAAAAGGAAGTGTAGAATACTTCCCAGTACTACCATCATGTGCCAGACCAGATGGTAAAAAGGAAATCTTGCTTTGGCGTAAAACAATATTCCAAATGTATAAGACAGTCCACCAGAAATGAGTAATAACAGTCCCGCTGCCGGGAGCGCTTTAACAATTGGAACAATTGCAATTAAGAGCATCCAACCCATCCCGGCATAAAGACCCACAAACAAATAGTTTACTTTAACATCTGATTTTCCGAGGGAGGTAAAACTCAATACAATCCCGAGTATTGCAAGTCCCCATTCAAGGCCAAATACCATCCACCCTACCCATCCCTGAAGCAAAACAAGCGACAAAGGGGTGTAGGTTCCGGCAATAAGAAGAAAAATGGCAATTTTATCAAAAAGAAAAAACAGATTCTTCGCCTTGCCTTCATTTAAGGCATGTGCCATTCCTGAAGCAAAATACAGTATGAACAATGTGGTGCCATAAATACTGGTAGTAACAATATGCCATGCGTTTCCCCGTATGGCTGAAAATACTATCATTAAAACCAGTCCGGCAGCTGCCAAAGCTGCTCCTCCCAGATGAGAAATTGCATTGGCAAGCTCTTCAGCCTTATGAAATTTACGAAATTCTGTCATGGAATCTAAGATGAAAAGGATTAGTTCATTTATTCAATTTTACTTATTTAAGCCATATTTCATTTTTATGCCAAAAATTAACAGAAACTAGAGCTCTGAATTGAACCAATTCGGATTTGAATTGCTATATAATTGATAAATCTAAATAAAAGTTAAAGATGAAAAAAATTATCCTCCTGATTCTATCCCTTGCAGCCATTCTGTTCCTGCCTGCCTATTTTTCGTTTCAGGGGAATTCTCCCGAAACGACTGAAACAGATTTGCAGGATAGCTCAATGATCAAAGCTAAGCAAAATTATGCCGAATATTGTGCCAGCTGCCACTATGATAATCTTAGCTGGTTTGCCAACAGAAAATTTAAATACGGCGACAGCCCCGGCGACATTGCAACAAGCATAAAAACAGGATATCCCGATTTTGGAATGCCTTCTTATCGCAATACTTTTTCAGATAAAGAAATTAATGACATCGCCAATTTCATCCACACCAGTCTTGATCTGGGACTAACAGAAAGAGTGAATAGTCTGGGTGATAAGGATTATTATGTAACAGAGGTGATGAATATCAGACCCGACACAATAATTACCGGTTTAAATGTTCCCTGGGGAATCGCTTTTCTTCCCGACGGCGATATGCTGGTAACTGAAAGGGAAGGTAAACTATTGCGGTACCGGGATGGTAAAAAAATGGCGGAGATAAAGGGTTTGCCTGAAATCCATGCTGCAGGCCAGGGTGGATTGATGGATATAGAATTGCATCCTGATTATAACATCAACCATTGGATCTATTTCGCTTTTACCTCCCCCTCAAAAAATCCCGATGACGGTTGGGGTACAGCAATAATGAGGGCCAGAATTAAGGATGACAAACTCATCGATAAGGAATTGTTATTTAAGGCTATTCCCGATTCAAAAACCAACCATCATTTTGGATGTAAGATTACTTTTGATGGAAACGGACATGTATTTTTTGGTGTGGGTGAACGCGGGAGATCTGAAAATGCTCAGGATATAGCAAATGACTGTGGGAAAATTCACAGGATTAATGATGACGGATCCATTCCTGCCGACAACCCTTTTTATAATACTGCCGGTGCAAGTAAAAGCATCTGGAGCTACGGTCACAGAAATCCTCAGGGTCTTGTTTTCAGTCCGTTTACCGGAGAACTCTGGGAATCGGAGCATGCACCAAAGGGAGGTGACGAACTTAATCTAATTGAACCCGGTAAAAATTATGGATGGCCGGAAATTTCTTTTGGAATCAACTACGATGGCACTATTCTCACCCCGGACACAGCCAGGGCAGGAATGGAACAACCTAAAACCTATTGGATACCGTCCATTGCACCTTGTGGAATGTGCTTTGTAACGGGAGATAACTACCCCGCCTGGAAAGGAAATATCCTAATAGGCTCCCTGCGTTTCAGAAACCTGGAACGAGTAGTACTTGACGGTCAAAGGGTAGTTCATAAGGAAACACTTTTATATGATATCGGAAGAATGAGAAATGTGGTCATGGGACCCGATGGCTATATTTATGTGGGAGTTGAAAATCCGGGGATGATTATTCGGCTGGTGGGGATGTAGGGTGATTGACGTTATGGACCTTACGGTCTTTATAGTCGTTACGATCGTTATGGTCGTTACGATCGTTACGTCCGTTACGTCCATTACGCTCCCTGCCTTCCTTACAAAACCAAACTACAATCGTGCAAATACCACAAATTTGAAAGTTAAGTCCCTGATTTTACGGGAGTATTGAAATAAAATACCAATAAAAACAGTAAACTGTTACAGCATTAATACTGCAATTGTCCAAATAATTATAAAGTTTTGTACCTTTGCAGACCGATAATAAATAATTTTTAACATTAAACAGCTAAACCATTGGCAGGTAAAACATTATTCGACAAAATCTGGGATTCGCATGTAGTAGAAGAGATAGCAGGCGGTCCGAGTATATTATATATCGACAAACATCTGGTGCACGAGGTAACCAGTCCACAGGCATTTGCAGGAATTGAAAAACGGGGAATCAAGGTTTTCCGTCCGCAAAATACAGTGGCTACACCTGATCATAATGTACCTACGATAAACCAGCATCTTCCCATTAAGGATCAGCTTTCTGCTTTTCAGGTTGCCAAACTAACTGAAAACTGCGAGAGACATGGCATTACTCTTTATGGTCTGAACCATCCTTATCAGGGCATCGTGCACGTTATTGGACCTGAACTTGGTATTACCCAACCCGGGATGACGATTGTATGTGGCGACAGCCATACCTCAACTCATGGTGCTTTTGGAAGCGTGGCATTTGGAATTGGAACTTCAGAAGTTGAAATGGTTCTGGCTTCTCAGTGTATTATGCAGCCCAAGCCGAAGAGCATGAGGATCAATGTGGAGGGAAAGCTTGGCAAAGGAGTAGGTGCTAAAGATGTAATTCTCTATATCATATCGAAAATCACTGCCAGCGGAGGAACCGGGTATTTTATTGAATACGCAGGTTCTGCTATCCGATCACTTTCAATGGAAGGAAGAATGACGGTTTGTAATATGAGTATCGAGAGCGGTGCAAGGGGAGGTATGATTGCTCCGGACGAAACCACATTCAGCTATATCAAAGGCAGGGAATTTGCACCAAAAGGCAGTGATTTTGACAAAGCTGTGGAAAAATGGAAAAAGCTTAAAACCGACGATGATGCAGTTTTCGATAAAGAACTGACTTTCGATGCTGCCGACATTGAACCTATGATCACCTACGGTACCAATCCCGGAATGGGAGCCAAAATCACCTCCAGTATACCATCAGAAAAAGATATTGCAAAGAGTAACCTGGCAACATTCAACAAGGCAATTGCTTATATGGGATTTAAACACAACGAACCAATTTCCGGCAAACAGGTCGATTATGTTTTCGTGGGAAGTTGCACAAATGGCCGTATTGAAGACCTGCGTGAAGTGGCGAATTTTGTCAAGGGCAGGAAAAAAGCCGATAACATTACAGCCTGGATAGTTCCGGGATCCAAGCAGGTTGAAAAACAAGCAATTGAAGAAGGCTTAACTTCAATTCTTGAAGCTGCCGGCTTTAAGCTCCGCCAACCGGGATGTTCTGCCTGTCTTGCCATGAACGATGATAAAATTCCGGAAGGTAAACTGGCTGTTACCACTTCGAACCGAAACTTCGAAGGACGTCAGGGACCCGGCGCCCGGTCAATGCTTGCAAGCCCCCTTACTGCTGCAGCGGTGGCAGTAACAGGCAGGATAACCGATCCAAGAAGCATGCTCTAAAAAAGGCTTATTGCTTAAGCTGAAAATTTAATTAAAATCTGTCATTTAATAATTAACAAGGATGTCGATCGAAAAATTCATAACACTAACATCTACTGCTGTTCCAATGCCAATTGAAAACGTGGACACCGACCAGATTATTCCTGCACGCTTTCTGAAGGCAACAACACGTGATGGATTCGGAGAAAACCTGTTCAGAGACTGGCGGTATGATGCCAATAATCAGCCGAAAAAGGACTTTGTACTGAACCAGGAAAAATATTCAGGCAATATTCTTATAGCCGGCAAAAATTTCGGGAGCGGCTCAAGCAGGGAACATGCAGCCTGGGCAATACACGACTATGGTTTTAAAGTTGTGGTATCCAGTTTTTTCGCTGATATTTTTAAAGGGAACGCTCTCAACAACGGCCTTCTACCTGTGCAGGTTTCAGAAGGGTTTCTTGGAAAATTATTCGATGCCATTGAAAAAAATCCGGCAACAAAAATAAAAGTAGATCTTATTAAACAGGAGATTATTCTGGAAAGCTCCGGTGAAAAAGAAAGCTTTGATATTAATCCCTATAAAAAAGAGTGCCTGTTAAACGGTTATGAAGATATTGATTATCTGGTTAACAGAAGAGCTAAGATTGAAGCTTTTGAGAAAAGCAGGATGAACTGAAGGCCTACGCAAAAGGCCTTACTACCATATTGATGGAATTACCTGTCAGGGAAGATCAGGGATTCTTTCCGGATGGGGCACAAATCTGATAAATTAAATAAAGGATAAGCCTGACCCGGTCGGAATGTGCTTCCACCACGGTTGAATCTAAATTCTAAAATTCGATTGATTATGAAAATCACAATAATGGATACCACACTTCGCGACGGGGAACAAACCTCAGGAGTGTCGTTTACAGGAGCTGAAAAGCTCAACATGGCCAAACTCCTGCTCGAAGATCTGAAGGTCGACAGGATAGAGATTGCCTCTGCCCGTGTATCCGAAGGAGAATTTAAGGGAGCAAAAATGATCTTTTCCTGGGCACGTGAGCATGGTTATAATGAAAAGGTTGAAGTTCTTGGGTTTGTGGATGGTGATATATCATTAAAGTGGATTAAGGATGCCGGCGGGAAGGTAATTAACCTACTTACCAAAGGAAGTCTCAAACATTGTCAGGTGCAGCTCAGAAAAACACCTGAGGAGCATATTTCAGATATTAAAGGAGTGTTGAAGATTGCGCAGGATATGGGTATCCGCGTAAATATATATTTCGAAGACTGGTCAAATGGCATGCGCCACTCCCCCGAATATATGTACCAGATGCTCGACAGTCTTCAGCATGAAAATATCGACAGGTATATGTTACCCGACACGCTGGGGATATTGAATCATGAGGAGACTTACAACTTCTGTCTGGACATGAGATCCCGCTATCCAAAACTGAATTTTGATTTTCATGCCCACAACGATTATGATCTGGCAACGGCAAATGTTTTCTCAGCCCTGAAAGCCGGAATTACAGGCATTCATACCACTATCAACGGACTTGGGGAAAGAGCCGGAAACGTCCCTCTCTCAAGCGTGATCGGTGTGGTGAAGGATCACTTTAATTATGATATGTCGGTTCGTGAAGATAAACTTTACCTGGTCAGCAAGTTTATTGAATCTTTTTCAGGAATTCGTATTCCTGCCAACAAGCCATTGATTGGCGAAAATGTATTCACGCAAACCAGTGGAATACATGCCGATGGAGACCAGAAAGACAACCTCTACTTCAATGATCTTTTACCGGAACGCTTTGGAAGAAAGAGAGAATATGCCCTTGGGAAAATGTCGGGAAAGGCAAGCATCATCAAAAATCTGGAAGAACTCGGTATTGAGCTGAGCAAGGAAGAAATGAAAATGGTTACCGAGAGGGTTATTGAACTGGGTGATAAAAAAGAGACGGTTTCGAAGGAAGACCTTCCCTACATTATTTCTGATGTTTTAAAGAGTGAAAAGGTAAACCAGTTTATAAAGATAAAGAACTATTCACTTTCAGTTGCGAAAGGCCTGCGATCCATGGCTACTCTTTCAGTGGAGATTGATTGCAAGGTTTATGAAGAGACCGCATCCGGAGATGGACAGTACGATGCATTTATGAAAGCTCTCTGGAAGATTTACGATAAGCTGCAGAAAAAGCATCCTGTTCTGGTCGATTATTTTGTTTCCATACCTCCCGGAGGTAAGACTGATGCTTTGGTGGAATGTATGATTACCTGGGATTATAACGGCCGTATCATCAAAACCCGCGGACTCGATTCAGATCAGACTGTGGCCGCCATTAAAGGCACGGTAAAAATGCTGAATATAATAGAGGAAATCATCTGATGATATTCTTCAAAACCTGTTAATACAAATACATCATATCATTTAATCGTAAAGTAAATTATGGAATTCAAAATCGCTGTTCTTGCCGGTGACGGTATTGGCCCTGAAATTATTGAACAGGCAATTAAAGTTTTAGAGTCTGTTGGAAAAAAGTATCATCATACTTTTCATTTTACCAAAGCACTGGTTGGTGCATGTGCTATTGATGCTGTTGGAAATCCCTTTCCTGATGATACTTTTGAGCTGTGCATGAATTCAGATGCAGTATTATTCGGGGCCATCGGCGATCCGAAATATGATAATGATCCGAAAGCAAAAGTAAGACCGGAACAGGGACTTCTTGCCATGAGAAAAAAACTGGGACTATATGCCAATATTCGTCCGGTTACGACCTTCAAATCACTTATTCATAAATCACCATTAAGACCCGATCTGGTTGAAGGGGCTGATTTTGTTGTGATACGTGAATTAACAGGCGGAATATATTTTGGAGAAAAAGGCAGATCGGAAGATCTTACTAAGGCCTTTGATACCTGTACCTATACCAAGGAAGAAGTTATCAGGATTACAGAACTTGGCTTTGAATATGCAGCCAAAAGGAATAAGAAACTGACCGTTGTGGATAAGGCAAATGTATTGGCTACTTCGAGACTTTGGAGAGAAACAGTGCAGGAAATGGCCCCCTCCCATCCTGATATTGAGGTGGATTATATGTTCGTCGACAATGCAGCCATGCAAATTATCCAGTGGCCCAAAAAATTTGACGTAATGGTAACCGAAAACATGTTCGGAGATATACTTTCCGATGAAGCAAGCGTTATTACAGGTTCACTGGGGCTTCTGCCATCTGCCTCTGTTGGAATCCACACCAGTGTATTTGAACCAATCCATGGCTCCTACCCGCAGGCGGCCGGGAAGAATATTGCTAACCCTGTTGCCACTATTTTATCAGCCGCCATGTTGCTGGAGCTGTCATTAAACCTCATGCCGGAAGCTAAAGCCATAAGGGATGCTGTTGACCAGTCACTTGCTGAGGGAATAGTGACTGTTGATATAGCAGAAGGAAAATCTTATAAGACTTCCGAGGTGGGTGACTGGATTGCAGCAAGAATAAGCTGATGAATATTATTTGAGATATTTCTCAATTGAGGAGATAAGCTGTGGTGCCCAGATAGGTTTGATGAGATAAGAATCAAAATTCTTATTCTGTTCCTCCTGAAAGCTTCCTTCAACCAGGTATGCAGTTTGAGCAATGATTGGAAGATGACTTCGGATTTTTTTGATTTCCCTGGAAGCTTCATAACCATCCATCTCGGGCATCAGAATATCCATAAGTACAATATCGATATCTGGGTTATTATTCACAATGTCCAAAGCTTGTTTGCCGTTTTTAGCCCATGTAATTTTTATTTTTGTTGGCCGGAGAAGTTCCTCCAGGTATATAAAATTTGAATCTATATCTTCTGCTATAAGCAACTGTTTATCTGACCAGTCTACTCCTTCTGATTTTGCAGGTTCAACTCTTCTATTTTCCTCTTCTGCTGGTGCTTCAACTTCCATATAGGGAATGGTAAAGTATATGGAAACGCCGCTACCAAGTTTCGAATCAGCCCAAATGTTCCCTCCCAGTAATTTGACAAGACTTTTTGAAATTGCCAGACGAAGCAGGGAGCCATCAAAAGGCATGTTATCGTTATCCGTAAGCTTGTTATATCTTTCAAAAATTACCTCAAGTCTTTCCTGAGAAAAACCCCGGCCGGTATCTTTAACATAAAATTCAATAAATCCGTCTTCCCTTTTTGTATAGCCTATTTTAACCATACCTTCCTCAGTATGGATAAAAGCACTTTCAAGAAGATTATTCAAAACATGCTTCAATCTCTCAGGATCGGTAAGTACCGGGAAACTCTCACTTATTTTTACTTTCTCAATTACAAGCGAAATATTGGATTTCCCAAGTTCTTCCTTACGAATCTGGAATACCTGATAAATCTCATCAATTACACGGTTTATATTACAGTCGACTCTGTTAATTTCAAGTTCATTGGATTCAATTTTGGAAATTTCAGAGAGGTTGTTTACAAGCAATAATAAATACTTGGAGCTCGAATTTATATGATTTGTATAAATATCTTTCGATTCAGGTGAAAGGTTTGGTTTTCTGAGCAATTCAGAAAAGCCAATAATTGCATTTAATGGCGTCCTGATCTGATATGAAAGACTGGAAAGAAAAGCAAAATCGAGTTTGCTTGAAACCGTTTTTCTTGTTGTTCTCTTCAGGAAATTCTTTTCAATCTGAATCTCCCTGATCCTTCCGTTTACAATAATGCCTAGAACAATAACTCCGGCTATGGATAAAAGTCTGGTGTATATATCAGATAACGGCACTTTAGTAATAAAAGCTTCTGCAAAGCTATAACTGTTTGTATTCAGAATATAAAAGATAAAAGCCTCAATGAAATACAGGACTAGTCCTATAATTATTGCAAGATTAATTGCATTGAATTTTTTATTCATAATTTCTATTCTGAAATACGTAAAATCAAATTTATGCTATTACCAGAACTATAACAAATTATTGCAGCTTCAAATGAAAATCAAAAAAAGGTATTGCAAGAGTATTAGAACTAATTGAATCCAATCGCCAATCCAATTCTTAAAGGATTAATCACGTAATTCCCTTCACTATTAATAAATCTCCAGCCGGGTTTAATAAGGCTTATAAACTTCTCTTCTACTCTGGGGGTTCCAAAGTCTGCAAAAATGCTGAACCTCATTTTTTCCTTACCCTCATCATTCTTTATCAGATAATCCAATCCGGTTTGTGTCGTTATTCCAAGGCTTGTTGCCCTGAAACTCCCCAAATCCTGACTTTGATTGGCTTCGGTAAAATGGATATTACTCGAAAATGTTCCCGGTGCCAGTCCTACCCAAAACTGGAACTTACCAAAGGGAATATTGTATTTTACCAGTGCTCTGATAACGATCACCTCACTGACCCTGTTTATATCGTTTGGAAGGGGATCCGTATAAAAGCTGACACCCCCGGATTGTTCCATTACCCAGTCACTTCCTGATCTCATCCCGGCAAAGCCGACAGGAATTGTGGAATAATAATAACTGGCAGTTATCCCTGCAGCAAAATGGGATTTTGATTTTTTCATAATCCTTATGCCCGCAAACCAGCCTTCAGCTTTTGCCTCCATACTGTTTTTCAACAACATACTTCCCGGAAACTCCGCCGTCATGGGAACTCTGTACCAGGCAGGAGTCATGTACCCTCCGGTTAAAGCTATATAGGAGTTACTCTTCTTTTCCTTCACAGGAACCTTTACCGTTACACCAATATCATTATCCGTCTCAGCCTGAGAGTATGTTTGAAAAGACCAAAAAAGAAGACCGAAAATTAACAACGTTCCTTTAAGTGTAACAGACATTGTTGCTTCAGGTTAAATTACAAAAACTGTCAGCGTGAACAGCAATTAAATGTAACAAAATATTAGCTAATTAAAATACCAGCTTCGACAAAATTCTATTGAGATTAAATATAAATTTGATATTATATGGATAATTTTAATAAATAGATCAAATTTCTGTCTAAATTTAGGCTTAATTTTTTTGATTAAAATTACAACTAACATCATAATTATCTGCATATTCTCTGATTTATAGTAAAGAATGGAACCGGAAAAAGTTCAGAAACCAAGCATATTGTATGTAGATGATGTTGACACCAACCTCGTTTTATTTGAAGCTTCCTTTAGCAGTCATTTTGATATTACTCTGGCAAATTCCGCCAAAGAAGCACTTGAAATTCTTGAAAAGAAAGTTTTTTCTGTGATTATCTCAGACCAGAGCATGCCTGAGATGTCGGGAACAGAACTCCTGGAAATAACCAAAACGAAGTACCCTGATATGATGCGCTTTATACTCACGGCGTATACAGACTATGATACCGTGGTAGAAACAATCAATAAGGGCGAAGTTTATGGGTTTTTCAACAAGCCTTTTGACGTGAAAGCCGTCAGATCTTCCCTTCTCAAAGCAATTGAAGTATATGAGCTCAGAATTTCCAATAAACGCATGGTTTCCGAGCTGGAAAAATTAAACCAGCTTCTTCTGAATATTGACAAATCAAAGACACGTTACCTGAATAATATTACCAATGAAATCAGGTCTCCGATCAATAAAATTATGAGTGCAATCCATATGCTGAAAGACAGGATTGACTCAAATGATTTAAATGAACTTTTGTTTTATCTCGACACCTCAGTTTCACGGCTGGAGAGTTTTTCCTTTGCAGCCAATCAGCTTGCACGTTTAAATGATGAGACCAGCGATCCGGTTAAGTTTAATGATGTATCTGTGGTCGAACTTGTGGAGCTTTGCATGATTGAAAATAAAGATGCCATTGATAAATTCGAACCCGACATTAATATCAGCGAAGTTTCAGATATCCATGTAAAGGGCGAGTTCGACCTCCTTATGACCTGCCTTACCACCCTTTTGATGAGTTCGCTAAAACATATTGAAACCAGGGGAAGCCTGAAAATTATTTCCGGGATTGAAGAGGCTGTTCCATTTATTGAAATTTTGGATCAGGGGGTTGCTTATGCAGGTAGGCAGCTTGAAAATACCATCAGGTTTTTTGATGACAGCAAGAATTCAAATGATTTTACTCCCGGAATTGAGCTAATACTCGCAAAGCAGGTGATGGAATCACACAAGGGAAGAATAAAAATGATTGTCAGGGATGATAATTCCGTTTCAACAAAAATGATATTCCCTTCTGAGGTTTCATGAAATTATTAGTATTTTAAAATACCCAAACCTGCTTTCAAAACATTTTAATAATTCCGTGTAGGGACAGAAGGAGAATCAGAATAATAAATGGAATATTAAAGCTTCCTGAGCGCTAACAAATCAAGAAATTATGACTGAATCAATGCTGACAGCCTTAATGAAATTGTTCGCAATCCTGGCGAGCATTAATAAGGACGTGCCTGTGATTCTGTCACGTAATTTTGTCTACTCCTATCTGAAAACCCAGTTTAGTCAGAAAATTGTTGACCACTCCCTGCTGGTTTTCGATCAGGAAATTAATAAGCTTACCATGCTGGTTGGGATGAAGGAATCCAAAAGGACATCTTCCCTGTCGGTAAAAGTACTTTCTATCTGCAATGAGATAAACCAGGGCCTTCATATCCGCGGAAAATACCTGATTGCGGTAAGTCTTATTCAGTTCTCCAAGTATTTCGAGGATTTTCCGGATACTGATAACGAATTCAGGCAAACCATATCGGATATGGTTAAGACTATCTCTGAATATATGATGATCAATGAGGATGAATATAACAATTGCAGAATATTCATTACTGAGAAATTCTATAATGTTCCTCAGAAAGACAGGCTGCTGGTTTTAAGCAATATCAGCTCATCGCAGTTTACTAAAATCAATTACATCAATAAAGAAAACCTGAAAGGTCAGTTCTTCTTTCTGAAAATTCAGCAGTCGGATATCATCCTTTTTTATTACACTGGTATTGAACGTTTTGAACTAAGTGGCAAATCGATCTTTCCCGGACATATTTATATTTTCCCAAAAGGATCAGCCCTGAAAAGTGAAAATATCAGTCCGATCTATTTCAGCGATGTTGAATCCGGCTTCCTGCGGACGAAAGAGTTTGAAAAGATTTCACTTCTGGCAGATAATATTGAATTCCGATTTGTTAAAAGTGATAATGGAATTCAAAAGTTCTCGCTTCCGGCACAATCCGGCGACCTTATTGGTGTAATGGGAGGATCAGGAACCGGAAAATCAACCCTGCTGAAAGTGCTGAACGGGAGTTATAATCTGAATAAGGGTAAGATTCTTATTAACGGACATAATCTGAAAACCAGTAATAAAGAGCTTCTGGGACTTATTGGTTACGTTCCTCAGGATGATCTTCTGATTGAAGAGCTAACGGTTTATCAGAACCTGTATTACAATGCAAAATTATGTCTCGGAGATCAGGATGACGCAGCCATACACAATGCTGTTGTTCGTTACCTCAATAACCTTGATCTCTTTTATATTAAAGACCTGCTGGTAGGTTCACCGCTGAATAAGTTTATAAGCGGCGGACAAAGGAAAAGACTGAATATAGCTCTCGAGCTTATCAAAGAGCCCCTGATTTTACTGGCAGATGAGCCAACAACAGGCTTATCGTCAACCGACTCGGAGAATGTAATGCAGCTCTTAAAGGATTTGTCCCTGAAAGGAAAGATTGTAATTATCAATATCCACCAGCCATCATCCGAAATATTTAAGATGCTGGACAAAATCCTGATCATGGATAAGGGTGGATATCCCGTGTACCTGGGAAATCCCCTTGATTCCTTCAAGTACCTAAAAGATATTGCCAGTCGAATTGACGCCGCTGAGATTGAATGCCCTTATTGCGGAAATGTCCAGCCCGATGAAATCCTGAAAGTTATAGAAGCAAAGCAGGTAAATGAACTTGGTGAGTACACCAGTGAGAGAATCATATCCCCTGAAAAGTGGTATGAGATGTTCATGCAAAACCTGCAGTCAAATGATAAAACTGAATTTGAGGTTAGTGAAATCCCTGAATCGAAGTTTAAGACTCCTTCCAGAATAAAGCAATTCAAAACGTATTTCTTGCGTAATTTTTACGCAAAACTAAGCGATCGGCAATATATTCTGATTGCTCTGTTTATTGCTCCAATACTTTCTCTTATTGTAAGCGGGTTTACAAAATATGTAAGCAGCACCAGTGATGGAATGGTTTACAGGTTCATTGACAATGTAAATATTCCGGCATATATATTTATGTCGGTAATTGTATCCCTCTTTATTGGTTTGATAATCAGTGCCGAAGAGATTATTAAGGATAATAAAATACTGGAAAGGGAAAAGTTTCTGAACCTGAGCAGGCTGTCATATATTAACTCGAAAATTGTCTTTCTATTCGGTCTTTCAGCTCTGCAGATGCTGATATTTGTTCTTCTTGGAAATTACATTCTTGAAATCAGGAATCTTAATCTGAATTACTGGCTGGTCTTATTTTCCACATCCTGCTTTGCCATCATGTTGGGATTAAATATTTCCGCTACACTGAAATCCGTCATTGCAATTTATATTACCATTCCCTTCATACTGGTCCCTCTGATACTGCTATCGGGCGTAATTGTAAAATATGACAAACTGCACTACAGCATTGCCTCGAGCAAATACGTCCCGTTTATTGGCGATATGATGGCATCCAGATGGGCATATGAAGCCCTTATGGTAAACCAGTTTGAGAATAATACCTACCAAAAAAACTTCAATGAAGTTGATAAGAAATCGGCTAATATTTCCTATTCTTTGAATTTTCTTATACCGGAATTGTACAATAAAATCGCTGATTATGAAAGACTCTCTGATAAAAATCAGGAGTCCGGAGAACTTAAGAAAACTGTTGCAATTATCAGGAACACTTTACTGGATGTTAAAGATGAACCGGGAATTCAGTTACCTGCATGTATAAGTGATAAAAGCAGCAAAGAGTTGAATATAAATGAATTAAATAGTTTTCTTGGGCACTGGAAGGCTAAGCTTATCAAAAAATCAAATGCTCTTACCATAGAAAAAGACCGGGTAATTGAAAAACTGAAAAAAGAAGGGATGAGTAATGAAGACCTTATCGCACTCAAGGAAAAGAATTACAACCGGGCCCTTGCTGAAACAGTATTAAACAGCAATGAAATGATTAAGATTACGGTATCCGACAACCGGCTTATCAGAAAAGATACACCTGTATTCCAGTTTCCCTTATCCCGGGCAGGAAGAGCACAGTTCTATTCCGATACCAAAAGGCTGGGACGTCTGGAAATAAGCACCTTATGGTTTAATATTATGGTGCTGTGGTTTATGAGTTTTATGCTATATCTTCTTCTGGCTTTTGATGGTTTGAGGAAAATTTCGAATGCCCTGTCAAAAAGGAAGCTAAGAAAGTCACAATGAAAAAAACACCCCTAAATTATGTTCTGTAGGTAATTAATTCCTACATTTATATTGATCTTTTTAGGGGATACTAATCAAATGTGCTACATTGTTAACTGAAATTAATTTAATTAAATTCAATATGGCTGCCACAAAAAAAATACTTGGTCTCTTTTTTCTGGCCACCTTGCTGATATCCGGCTTTTCATGTTCTAATGTTCAGAAAAGCAATAAAAGTGTACAGGAGGAAGAGGCAAATGACACTATGGATATCGCTCTCGACTATAAGGAATCAATACTGTTTCTCCTTCCTTCTCCCGGAGAGATTTTGGAGAGACTATATAATGTGAATATTAAATATGATCCACAGGTTCTGAATGTTGTTACGAACAAGGATAAATATCTTGGATCAAAAGCACAGTCATTAAACCTGGGCGTTTATATTACCGATATGGCCTACTCAGCTTTATTTAACCGATCCACAGAAACGGTAAACTACCTTGAAGCTATTCAGTCGCTTAGCACTGAGTCAGGAATTTCCTCAACCATTTTTGAGTCACTGCTTTCCCGCTCCAAAGCAAATGCCGGTAAAATCGATTCGCTTGTAGCTATCTCCGACGAAGCCTTCAGTAACATGCTTGAATTTCTGGAAAACGGAGGAAAATCCGTTACAATTGCTCAGGTATCCGCTGGAGCTTATGTTGAGAGTCTTTATATAGCGCTGGAGTCTGTAAAGCAGTACAAATCGGACGATAAAACCTTAGCTGTGATCGCTGAAATGAAGTATCCTATGGACAATCTCCTGAATGAGGCGAAAAACTCTCTTACAGGTGAAGAGAACAGTTCCATTTTGAAATACCTTGACGATTTATCTAAAATTCTTAATGATCTGGAATTTAAAGGCACAGAAACTTCTGTTTCAGAGACAAGTCCCGGTAAGATTTCTATTTCCGGAGGAGATAAACTCAGCATGAGTAAGGAGGAATTTGTTGCCCTGAAATCCCGTGTAAATGAGATCAGAAAAAATATTGTTAGTTTCTAGTAGTAACAGAAGAATTTAACATCATGAAAAGAGTAATCTACATATTCGCCCTGGTTCTTATAATGGTCTTTGCAGGCTCAGAGCTTAATGCTCAGAATTGTAATAAATTTCATCTTTACGGTACCTGCATGCAATACCCCGGAGCCGGGTATAAATTCGACGGCCAATCGAGAAGCAATGTGATTGGCATTGGAGACAAACTGGTCTACAACGTTATCTTCTATGGTGACAGAGATTACAAGCTGATCTTTTGTGCAACCGATATTTTCATCCCCGTACATTATGTATTGAAGGATGCTGTAACCCGGGATCTGATCTACGACAGCAAGAAGGACGATTATCCTGAAACGGTCGAACTAAATATTGAGAATACCCGCAGGATAATGATAGAAATATCGGTGCTGGGCCTCAATGCAGATCAGGAACTCACTAACGATTATTTTGGCTGCGTAGGTTTTCTGCTGAATTATAAGCCTTTGAAAAAATAAGGACTATCCTTAATCAGCTCGTTTAAAGATTTTTTCAATCCTTTTATTACAAAAAATTCTCTACTGATTCCTTTTTACGGGGAGTCATTTGAATGGTTTATAGATTATCAAAGAATTTTAATGAACTCAAGCCAACTAAACTGAAACCAGATGCCAAATCCTAAAGTTTCTCTTAAATCCTTTGGCTTGGTTGCAGGTCCCTTAAGTTTTTTCAGTCTGTTATTATTCTTCAAACCTGCAGGGCTAAGTCCCCAGGCATTATCGATTCTGGCTTCCACAGCCTGGATATCCATCTGGTGGATCACGGAAGCAATACCCATTGCCGTAACTTCCCTGCTCCCAATTGTTTTGTTTCCTGTTTCGGGGGGATTGGGAATTACAGACACAACCAGTTCGTATGCACATCCATATATTTTTTTGTACATGGGAGGTTTTATGCTTTCCATTGCCATTGAGAAATGGAACCTCCACAAGAGAATTGCCCTTCAGATAATGAGCTTTCTTGGAACCCGCATAAATATGGTTATACTGGGATTTATGATGGCCACAGCCTTTCTCTCCATGTGGATTTCCAATACAGCCACAGCGGTAATGATGCTACCTATTGGAATAGCTATTGTATTGCAGATGAAGGAAAGCATGGTGACGGAACCAAAACTGCAAAATGATTTTGGAAAGGCACTGATGCTTGCCATAGCGTATAGTTCATCAATAGGAGGAATGGCGACCCTGATCGGCACGCCGCCTAATCTAATTTTTGCAGGCGTACTCAGGGATACCTACCATCTTGAAATTAGCTTTCTCCAATGGCTAAAAATAGGTTTACCTGTTTCAATCATACTGCTTTTTATTGCCTGGAAATACCTGACAGGTTTCGCCTTTGATTTCAAAAAGCAAAGTTTTCCCGGGGGAATTGCCGAAATTCAGCGACTTAAAAAAGATCTGGGAACTATTAAAACTGTTGAATTAAAAGTGCTGGCGGTATTTGCAGCCACTGCTCTTTTATGGATCTGCAGACCGCTGGTTCAGAGAATCCTTCCGGCGGTTGATGATAGCATGATTGCTGTTTTCTCAGGAATACTTTTATTTATTATACCCGGTAATCAGAAAGGGGAAAGGTTAATTAAGTGGGAGGAAGCCGTAAAACTGCCCTGGGGAATTATTTTACTTTTCGGCGGCGGAATGGCTCTGGCGCAGGGATTCAGTTCTTCGGGACTTGCACTTTGGATTGGAAGTCAGATGAATCTTTTTCAGGGACTTTCAGTATTTTTTCTACTGTTAATCCTGGTAGCCATGGTAAATTTCCTCACAGAAATCACCTCCAATATGGCAACAACAGCAATGATTTTACCCATATTGGTGGCTCTTTCTGCCAGTCTCCACACACACCCTGTAATACTTATGATCGGAGCCACACTTGCTGCTTCATGTGCCTTTATGCTGCCCGTCGCAACTCCACCGAATGCAGTTGTTTTCGGTTCCGGTTACCTGAGAATACCCGACATGGTACGAACAGGCTTCTGGATGAATATTATGTCCATAATCCTTATAAGCCTGATAATATACTTTGTTCTACCTTATCTGGGTATCTTCGATCCTTCACAATTCTGATAAACAAATCATTCAATCCCCTGAAAAACTATTCCGATAAATAAAACTCCTTACTGAGCATATTGCCAGGTCCTCCCCCTATACTTACTTGAAATTTTCCTTTTTCGGTAATCCATTGATTGTCGGCACCTACAAATCCAAGATCCTTATCCGAAATACTGAATTCAACGGTTTTACTTTCGCCCGGCTTCAGGGATATTTTGTCAAAACGTTTCAGGGATTTTACATCCGGTGCAATGGAAGCTACTATATCCCTTGTAAAAAGCTCAACAACTTCCTTCCCTTCAAGGCTTCCTGTGTTGCTTACTTTGACAGAGATTTTAAGGGTTTCACCCATATTAAGACTATCAGCACTTAAATGCAGATCGGAATATTCAAATTTAGTAAAGGACAAGCCGTAGCCAAATTCATACTGTGGATAAAAACCATCATAGCCCCAATTGATATCACGAACGTCCGATTTCTTATGATTATAAACCAATGCGTTACCGGTATATTTGGGCCAGGTATAAGGTAGTTTTCCCGATGGATTTATCTTTCCAAACAAGACATCTGCAATGGCCCTGCCACCTTCATTACCGGGCAGAAAACCCATTACCACGGCATCGCATAAGGGTTCAATTTCCCTGATGATCCTTGGGCGACCCTGCACCATCACCAGAATAATTGGCTTTTTGATGGCAGCGAGCTTCTTTACCAATTCCTGTTGTACCATTGGCATATCCAGCTCATTTATGTCCGAAGGCTTTTCCGAAGCCGGAATTTCACCCAGGCAGACAACCACATAATCAGCATTGCGGGCAAGAGCAAGGGCCTTGTCGGTATTAATATCTTCCAGGTAGTTTGTACCTTCCGCGTACATAATTTTTGAAGCATCCGAATTGGCCTTTATTCCCTGAAGAATGGTCAGCTTATCGCGATCGTTAAATAGGGTGTCCTGTCCGAGGAAAGAACGCGACCATGCTCCGTTGAGAACATTAATTGAGTTGGCAGAGTATCCTGTTACAAGGATTCTTTTATTGGCTGGTAAGGGAAGAATATTATTGCTGTTTTTTAGAAGTGTAACCGCTTCTCCGGCTGCCTGATAATTCTTCTCTGTGTTTTCGGCTGATGCAAAACCAGTATAATTCGCAGGATCATTATAAGGAACTTCAAACAGGTTCAGGTAAAACTTAAGCCGGAGGATTCGGGTAACTGCGTCATCAATCCGGACCATGGGAATTTCTCCTTTTTCAACCAGATCAACAATATAATCCACAACGTCGGCATCATAGGGATTCATGATCATATCGAGTCCGGCATTAACAGCCTGCTTTGTAGCTTCACGCTTGTCTTCAGCTGTTTGATGGGCCACAACCAGGTTTTCAATATCGCTGAAATCGGAAATAACCACTCCTTTAAAGCCAAGTTCTCCCTTCAGGATGCTTGTTATATAAAAGTAGTTACTGTGACAGGGAATACCGTTTACATTGTTGGAACTTACCATAACACCCATGGCGCCCTTATTTATGGCTTCCTCAAACTGGGGCAGGTAATACTGTCTCAGATAATTTTCCGGAATAGTTGCACTGGCCCGGTCCTTTCCATTTAGTGCAGCTCCGTATCCCAGGAAATGCTTCAGACAGACGGCAGTGCTGGTGGAATCGTCCAATCCTTTATGCTGCGAACCCAAAAGGTAAGCTGAGGTCATCTGTGAAACCAGGTAGGTATCCTCACCGAAACTTTCCCCTATACGCCCCCAAAGCGGATTAACAGCAAGGTCGGTATTCGGGTTATAATTCCAGGGAAGCGATGCCGTGCGGGATTCATATGAAGTAACCTCACCGCAATTAAAAGCCATTTCAGGATTCCAGCTGGCAGCAAGAGCAATTTCCTGCGGGAACATGGTGGAGCCTAAGACATAATTGGCTCCATGAATATCATCAATACCATACAGTACGGGAATTTTTAACCGTGTCTCTGTCATTGCAGCATCCTGTATCGTTTTAATAAGCCTGAACCAGTCCTTTCTGGTTGGAGGAAAGCCGGGAGTATTATGCATGGATCCTACGGCATATTCTACAATTAATTTCCTGAATCGTGCAGTATCAAATACAGCACTGTCTCTTTTGTCCCAATATCCCTTTGTCAGAACCGAAGGTAAGCCGACATTCAACATTTGCCCGGCTTTTTCCTTAAGTGTCATTTGCGACAGAATCTCCTTAATACGGGCTTCTGTTTCGGGGCCTTCAAGCCTGCTGATTTTATGTTTTGAGCTCTCTGTCGGTTGATTTGAGTTACAGGAAACAAGTATCAGACTGAAAATGGAAAGCAATAAAACCTTCCCGATAAATGAATTTTGCATTGCAATTATAGTTTGTGATTAGCTGGTTAGTTTGATTTTAATCAATTATTCTAATTACTCTTTAAGGGGTCCGACTGAATTTTTTCTGAAAATATTTTCGCCCATAAAATACCAAAGTTAAGATTAGAATAGAAATTCCCATAATTATCAGTTCATTCCTGGAAAGGTTTGAAAGGAAAAGCAGGATGGCAATGGAGGAAATAACCGGAATGATGATTCCACCAGGAATAATGAAAATATTTTCAATCTTTTTCCCTTTACTCTTACGCCTCAGCTGAATTACTGCCAGCGAAACGCCCAGGTATATCAGCAGAGCAGCTGCACTGGACAATACTGCCAGCTGAGTAAAGCCTCCTACAGAGGCAAAGACAAATCCCAGAAGGGCATATGCAATAATGGAAACATAGGGTGTATCAAATTTTTTATGAACGAGGGATAGTAATTTAATCGGTATGACCCGGTCGCCCGATAGCCGGAATAAAACTCTGGGGATACTTAACTGTTCACTGCTCAGGTAACCAAACATGGAAACGGCAGCTGCAATAGTAAGCAGGGTAAATCCGACAGGGCCCACAATTAAACTGGCAACCTCACCCAGCGGGTTTTCTGGAAAATCAGACAGATCCGCGCCCAGAACACCCTGTGTTATAGTCTGTACAAGAACATAAAAAACAAATACGGTTATCACGCTGATCAGAATTGCTCTGGGAATGGTTTTTTGGGGATTTTTAACTTCACCATTTACTGAAATGGCCGACTCACTTCCCTGGAATGCAAAAAACAGGATCAGAGAAATTTCACCAAGCTTGCTGAAGGAAGGAAATGTATCCCAGTAGAGATTCGCAATTTTAATATCCTTTAAACCAATAAGAATAAGTATTAAAACAGGAGCCATTTTTGCAAGGGTAATGAATTTGACAAAACCTACTCCCTGCTTTACCCCTCTGATATTGATATAAGCCAGCCCGGAAAATATCAGAGCAAAAAGAATGATTTTCACCAGTCCGGGATTAGAAAAACTTATAATGGATACGGCAATATTCCCTATGGCATTGATAACGGCAGCATCGGCGCTGACAGCTGAGACCAGAAAGAGTACCGAAGCAATAAATCCGAAATACTTACCAAATGAGGCTTCTATGTAAGCATATACACCTCCCGAAGCTGTGATCCGGGTTCCCACTTCCGCAAAGCATAACATTACGAGTGAAATGAGCAATCCGCATAGAACATAGGCAATGATGCTGGCAGAGCCCAGTCCTGCCGCAACGATAGCCGGCAGTACAAATATCCCTGCACCTACCATGGTATTCACCAGGTTGGCGCTCAATCCCATTACCCCAATTTCCCTTTTCAGTTCATTCTCTGCCATCTTCTGTGCATTTATATGTTAAACCAGCTATGGGAGCTTAAATCCTGAATTCTCATCTATGAGTACCAGCACAAAATCGCTGCCTCTTCCCTCTGCCCAGGGCTTGAATTCATGAGAACCGGAATTTGTAAAACTCCCTATTTTCTGGGATATACCGGAACGTGGATTGAACCACCATGCTGACAAGTTTTTGACTTCCAGTTTTGAAAGATCGATATTTATTGCCTTACCACGTGGAGTATAGGCAATAATGAATTTATGAGATGCGTCAATCGCACAAACAATATGTTCTGCATCTTCCGGATTCGGGTCCAGGATAAGCGACTGATCATTGATCATTTTCTGCCAGGGGAAGGATTCAAAAAGAGCCTTCATAAACTTCATCTGTCCTGAGCCGGGAAGATTAAGGGCCTCCTGCCAGCCGGTTCTTGCGCTTACAGTAGGTAAATAAGGAGGACAGTACATCTGCCAGATATCGTTACATCCATAGGTATAACCTGCTGCACCTGAAAGCATGCTCCAGTAGGCCGATTCCCTTACGTCAGCATCATCCAGCCAGTCATTATGAACTCCGGGTTCCCAAAACCTGTCGGGTATATTCTCATACCTCGCCTCCCCGTTAATCACCGGTCGCGCCGGTAATGTGCTGCGTGATTTAAGCACATATTCATATTCTTTAGTTGCTCTTGCATGGCCGCTCTGAAACATATCAACATCAAGCCATTTTTCGTTTAAGACTTCGCTGGCTCGTTTAGCTCCCACGGGATGATAACTGATCAGATGTGTCTGGTCAACACTTCGTATACCCTTTGCCATGGCATTTACAATTTTATATTGCTCGTCTGTTTCCGGTATCCTGTCGCCTCCAAGTATCCAGACAATATTGGGTTGCTCAAGATACCTTCTGGCAACAATCCGGCCATATTCCTCAGCATTTTCGGGTGTAAAGATTACAGGACCCTCTCCCCATTTAAGGTTCCATTTATCTCCCCAGCTGGGTAAAAGTCCGATATACATACCCATACTCTCAGCTTTCTTTAAAACATAATCCACATGTTCAAAATATTTCTCATTTATTCGGGCAGGGTCGTTGTTAATTAGAGGCTTCTCACCATAGGCATTTGGAGTGTTAAGTCCATCGAGCTCTGCCAGAATAACGGTTTGAATGATGTTAAAGTCTTTAGCTGCGCGATCTTTAAGGTAAAAATCAACCTCTTCCCTTTTCAGGCGATGTATTAATTCCCATGCTGTATCTCCAAGCCAGAAAAAGGGTTTTCCGTCTTTTTTCTCAAGGTATCGCCCATCCTGGCTTACTTTGAGAGTTTGCATTTTCGAAGCTGAAGGATTTACAAAAAAGAAAATCCCCAGGATTATGGTCAGAAGCGCTTTCATTGAAAGTGATTTAGATGGAAAGAATTTTTTTGAATATTGTTTTTAAAAATAGCTATAATCATGAATACTTAAAACATTGATTCCGGATTATAGCTATTATTCACAATTTGAGCATAACTTATTCCCTGGCTTTCAATACTTTTATTAAAAATTGCAGGATCCATTTTTACCAAATAGGATTTTCTTCGTCATATGAATTGTAAAATTTAATATGAACCGCATTACTCCCGACATAATCAGAAATTGTAAACAGGGCGATACGACCGCTTTCAGGGAACTGCTTACCATATCCAATCCATACGTTTATTCGGTGGCAATAAGGATATTAAATAATGAAGAGGATGCCAGGGATGCCGTGCAGGTTAGCATGATAAAGGTATGGAAGAAACTGAAAGGATTCGATGAGAAAAATAATTACAAAACCTGGCTATACCGGATAACAGTGCACACCTGCTTCGATATGCTGAGAAAGAAAAAAAGGGATAAGACAATTATGGCTGATGAGAAGTTTTGGGAAAAAATGAGCTCAAGTCTTGAAGAAGGGTCCGGAAAATACAGGGATAAATCAGAGGATTTAAAACTGATACGCCTGCTCACAGGAAAGCTGAGTCCTTTACAGAAGGCTGTATTTGTGATGTCGGAAATTATGACTCTGGAGCAGGAGGAGATTGCTGAAATTCTTAAAATCCGCAAATCGGCAGTAAAAGCAAATCTCTATCACGCACGGCAAGGGATAAAGAAAATGATGGAATTCAAAATGTAAAACCATGGAAAACACGGAAGATAAATACAGAAGGCTTATTGATCGCCTAAGGGAGAACAAACCGGAGCTGGAGGGTGCTGATGATCTGACTGATTCCATTATGAGGAAAATCAGAAGGGAAAGCGAAAAAGGAATGAATCCTGGAGACATCCTTAACTGGCTTTTTGCATGGGCCGGCATACCCTGGTTGCGAAATTCCCTCACAGCAGCCATGTTTGCTACGATATTCTTTTTCATTTTTCAGTTTTCAAGCCTCAACCGGAAAATTGATAAACTCGAGAGCCGCCTGATACAAAGGGAGTACAATTATTACCAGTCACCCTACTCATCTGCCGAAACTATGGGAAAATACATATTCCCGAGCTCATCTTCCATTAATGACAGCATAAATGTCTCCAGGAAAGATCTCATGAATCTTTTGAATGAATATGAGAAACTGGAGCTAAAGTCGACGGAAACGGGACCTTCAAAAAAAAGAATTCTATGGATTCACAGAATTTTCAGAACTGAAAGTCAGGCCGTCAGAACAACCGAAAAAACCACATCAATATGAAAACCAGAACGAAAATTTTATTGCTATTCGCAGGTATGATATTCCTTTTTTCCTGCGATGATCCGGAAACAGTTGTAACAAATATTGTTCATCCCGATGGTTCGGTGACAAGAACCATTGTTATGAAAAGTACAAAAAAAATTCCCGATCCTGCTCAATACCAGGTCCCTTTCGATAGTACCTGGACAATTTCAAAAGATACCATTCCCGGGGAGAAAGATACCAGCTGGGTTCTTACTGCAACCAAAGAATTTAGATCGGTTTCAGAAATAAACCTTGAATACAAATCCGACTCCGGATCCAACAAAGTCCTGAACCGGACGGCATCCTTTTCTAAACATTTCAGATGGTTTACCACCATTTACAGGTATTCAGAAAAGGTAGACCGAATGCTGAATGTAACTGTCAAGGCTGAAGATGTGCTGGATGAGGAGGAACTGAAATATTTCTATATGCCGGCTTCGATGCTTGACAGTCTGCAGGCAGGCCCCGACAGTCTGCTGTACAGGGAGAAAAAGAATATTAATGATTCTCTGGAAAACATCTACCTCTTTACCGGTCTTACTGAAGAATGGATACATCAATACCTGATGCTGAATCCTGATTCAACCTATATCCTGCCTATGAAAGACAGTCTGGTTAAGCTGGCGGCCAACTCCGATTTTGATGGTGACAGCCTGTTGATCAGGGCTTTTGGCAATACTTACTACGAAACCAACAAAGTATTTATAAATCAGGCATTGAATGAAGTTGATAGCCTTATGTCGATTGCTATGCTGGCGAAATTCTATACCTGTGAAACTGTAATGCCTTTTAAGCTAATTGCAACCAATGGTTTCGCTGATAAATCCGGAAAAATATCCTGGCCGGTCGACTCCAAGTATTTTATTTCTCAGGATTACGAAATGTGGGCTGAATCGAAAAAATCGAATGCATGGGCCTGGGCGGTTTCCGGAGTTTTTGTGGTATTTGTAATAAGTGGACTCACTCGCAGGTCAAAAAGAAAGAGACAGTCCTAAATAAAACTACCTGACCCTCTGTGAAACAAAAATTACACAGAGGGTCCAGCAAAGTACCTCAGGGTTTAATTTCCAGAACAACAAAGGAATTGGGTTTCAACTGAGCTCTTTTACCATCAACCGGAGCTTCAAAATCGGCTGCAGACAGGTACAGGTGATGTTTTACCTTATTCAGGCATATTGTCCTTGCCGACTTTTGAGTTTTCAGATTATCCAGAACCTTATATCCGCCTTTTTCTTCTTTAACAATTGTCAGAGTTCCATCACCGTTTGAGCTGTAAGCAGTTTTAAGAACCGGATCAAAAGCAGCTCCATCGGGGTGTTCTCCTATGGGAACCGTGGCTACAACTTTTCCGGAAACGGCATCGCTGACCACCATAAGCTTATTGCTGCAAACGCTGAATAAAAGATGATTCACATTATCAAGAGCAAGACCGCTGGGTTCTTCGCCTGGGCTTAAGGACCAGCTTTTAATTACTTTACAGCTTACAGGGTCGATTGCTGTTACAAGGCTCTTATTTTCAATATTTACATATATCATTCCTTTACCATCGCTGACAGAAAATTCGGGATTGCCGGCCAGTTCAATAGTAGCGAGAATTTTATCTGACTTTGCATCCACAACCGTTGCATTGTCGGAATTTGCGTTAAAAACAAAGACCTTGTCACTGAAGGCATCGAAGAGAACCGCATCGGGCTTTTCACCTGTTACTATTATTTTTTCCAGTACCTTCAGGCTTTTGGTATCAAAAACTGTCAATGAGGAATCGCCTCCCCCGGTAATAAAACCCTTATTCAAAGCAGGGGCAACGGTAATGCCATGCACGCCATTCAGACCTGTAATTTCGCCAACAAGTGAATTTGATTTTTCATCCACAACCTGAACCCTGTCTCCATGAGAAACATAGAGCCTTCCAGCCTCATCATCCGAATAGAGATAGTCCCACCTTCCATCTCCGGGAAGATGAATTTTGTTAATTACTTTGTAAGATGTTGGAGGGGTTTGCTGAGCTGACAGCATGCATGCATAAAGCATAGCGACGAAGAAAACCATTGATTTTTTCATTCCGGTAAGCTTAAAGATTTTTTTCTTGTGAGAATAATTAAGAACTCCTGGCAGAATATTAAAACGAAATTTACCATTTAATCTGATTAATTCTCCTGAAAATTGAATTAATTACCAGCCTGATATCACCTCATTTACTTATTTTCTATCACCACCCTGTCTGTTTATCATCCATCCCGGATATTCCGGACTGAGCCTGCTTATCTCATCCAGTTCAGCCAGTTCGTCGGACCCAAGTTTCAGGTTTATGGATTCAAGATTATCTTTGAGTTGTTCGGGTTTATTGGCTCCGATAATTACCGATGTAACAACCGGCTGGTGCAGCAGCCATGAAAGTGCCACCTGTGCGACTGTCGCCTTATGCTTTTTTGCAATTTTTTCCATCACATCAATTATGTCAAATGCCTTGTCCTTGTTGATGGGAGGAAAATCAAAATTAAGCCTTCTGCCTTCAGCTGCCTGCATTTTACGATTATATTTACCACTTAGAATCCCTCCTGCAAGCGGACTCCAGACCATAAGGCCAAGTTGCTGATCGAGCAGCAGGGGCACCACTTCCCTTTCGAGATCACGACCTGCAATGGTATAATATGCCTGCAGGGAAACGAATTTTGCCAGATGCTCTCTGGCTGAGATTCCAAGAGCCTTCATTATGTGCCAGGCTGCCAGATTACTGCATCCAATATAACGCACCTTACCGCTTTTCACCAGCGAATCAAGGGCATCAAGAGTTTCTTCCAATGGTGTCTGGGGATCAAAACCATGAATCTGGTAAAGGTCAATATAATCCATTTGCAGCCGTTTCAGACTCTTGTCTGCCTGTTCAAGAATATGTTTTCGGCTAAGTCCGGAATTATTCGGACCCTGACCAACTATCCCTCTTACTTTCGTGGCAACTACCAGATCGTCCCTGTTGAGACCGAGATCACGGATTGCCTTCCCTGTCATTTCCTCACTAAGGCCCTCACTGTAAATATTTGCAGTATCAATAAAATTTATTCCTCCGTCAACAGACTGTTTCACAAGTGCATTCACCTGTTCCTGAGGAAGTGTTCCAATGGCTGTCCACATGCCGCGACCACCAAATGTCATTGTACCAAGACATAATTCCGATACCTTCAAACCTGTATTACCTAAACGATTGTATTTCATTTTATTTGAATATCTATTAATATGGATTTTCTTTCAAGTTTTTACTTTTAATAAAGTAACAATCAAAATTCAATTTTGATCAATGGCATTCAGATAAATCAGATCAGGGACACTTCAGCAAAACTTCTTCTGATTGCCTTCCTGTAATCGAATGCCGAATACCCAAAGATCACAAACAAGCCTTCCCTTGATGCATATTTAATCTTATATTTTTCTCTGAGTTTTCGTGCTTTGCCGCCATTTTGTATAAATGGATGGACAGCACCGAGCATACATGTGCCAAGTCCCAGGGATTCGCCGGCGTGCATGGCATAGGTTGCTGCAACGATGGGATCGGCAGGATCGGTATAGGGAGATCCATAGAAATACATCGCCAGAGGGACATCATAATTGACAAGGTTTCTTCCTGCTTCCATGTTTTCAATATAAATCCTGAACAGAGGTTTAATAAACCTTCTGAACATTTCATCATTTGCTTTTCCCCAGAAAGGACGCATGACAGCAAGAAACCAGCCGGAGACCATCCATTTTAGGGATTTCAGATAGTTACAGAAATCCTGCGCAAAAGCTCTGCATTTATCAGTTCCATTAAGCACCATGACATGCACATCGGAAGGCGGGATACCCATAGGAGCAGTTTTTGCGGCTTCCAGAATCTTTTCAATCAGGGAATTATCAATTTCCTTCTTTCTGAATTTTCGTATACTTCTGCGCCTCTGATACAAGGCAAGCAATTGCTCATAGCTGGCTGCTGCTTCTTTGGGAGGAAGGTCATACATATCGGATGGAGATATTTCCCTTCCCTGAATTTCAATGGCATCCTCCGGACATACTGCCATGCAATGTCCGCATCCTATACAACCATAAAGTGCAAGTTCGCTTACTCTGACTTTTCCGTTTTCAAGCATAAGGCTGAAATCACTGCAAACGCTGACGCATTTTCCACAGGCATTGCACTTTTCTTCAAGTATGGTTATCGATGCAGCCTCCCGGGTTCTTGTGGTTGGTATAGACATGTTTTTGGAATTTATTATGAAAATTACAAAATCCTGTTCGAAGATTGGCAAGCTAAGTTGAAATTAATATATTTGAGTACTAGCCAAATTAACTCCCGATTATGAATTACAAATTCAGCTCTTCCTTTATCCTGATTCTATTATTTTGTTTAAATACCGGGAGTTTCTCTATTGGACTGCCAGGCACAACGCCAGGACACAATACTGTAACAATTTCAAGATTTGAAGTCAGGGATATTGGTTTCACCTTAAAAAAATCTGCCTACAAGAATCCCTTTGATATCCGCTTTGGAGCCATAGTTGAAGGTCCTGATGGCATCACGAAAAACATACCGGGCTTTTATGACGGAAACGGAAAATGGATTCTGCGTTTCTCATCAGAAAAAACCGGCTCTTTCAACTATAAAACTTATTCTACCCTGCCGGATTTGTCGGGTCTAAAGGGAAGTATCAGCGTACAGGACAGCCAGTCTCACGGTCATGGCGGAATTGTTATCGATCCCCTGCATCCGCAAAGGTTCAGCTACCAGGACGGGACCGCTTATTTCGCACTGGCCTTCGAACTCGACTGGCTTTTCGCACTCGATTATCATAATTCTCAATCCTTGCCCAAAACTGAAAAAATTCTAAATACCATTAAGGAAAACGGACTGAACCAGGTAGTGATGAATGTTTTCGCTTACGATGTTGCCTGGCCGGTTGAAAAAAACCTTCCTCCGGAATACAACTATAGCCGCCCGGATTTTTACCCTTTCCTTGGATCCAATGAAAAACCTGACTATTCGGAATTAAATCCCGAATATTTCCGCCACCTTGACCGGGTGATCAGCCTGCTCAACGATAAGGGTATAATTGCACACCTGATGATTTACGTCTGGAACAAGAAAGTGAGCTGGCCGGAAATGTATTCACATGCCGATAATCAGTATTTCGATTATGTGATCAGCCGTTATCAGGCATTTCCGAATATTATCTGGGATGTGTCGAAAGAAGCTCTGGATTATGGCCGCTGCGACATTCCATATATTAACGAAAGGATCAGCAGGATCAGGTCTGCAGACGCGTACAAAAGACTTATAACTGTACACGACTATGAGTATTGTTCCCGTGAAGCAGACAAGGTGGACTTTATCTCCATTCAGAGCTGGAGATCACAATTGTATTCGCAGATGACGGATGTTATAGTTCAGCATTCGGATAAGCCCGTTTTAAATATTGAACATGGAGGATATGAATCAGGGCCGTATCTTACCTTCAGAGGAAATTACAATAGTCCTGAAACCTGTCTGGAACGAAATTACGAATCCGTTTTTGCAGGCGCCTACTCCACTTATTACTGGCAAAATACTTCCTGGAACATAGTGGTCTGGAATCCTTTCGAAAATCCGGCTATAAAGCCTGTTCCCCGCTTTGATTATTACCGTCACATGGCTGAGTTTTTTAGGAAATTTGACTTCAATAACCTTATTTCCACCAGGCAAAAATCAACCACCAATTCGATACAGGAGCGAAATAATATTTCTTCGGCTGGATTGCCTCTCAGCAATGGCAAAGATCTGTTCCTGATATATTTACCGGCCGAAGTGGAAAGAACAAACACAACTTTTCCCAACCCGCTCAAAAAAAGAATGAAGGTAAGCTGGTTTAATATTTTCACAGGAATTTATCAGGAGGATGGAATCCGCAACTGGCAGGGATGGGATGAGTTTATACCTCCCTGGAAAGATATTCCCTCCATACTGATTATAGAGCTGGTGGATTAAGGCTGAGACATCTGAACAGGCTTAATTGAGCCGTCATGCTTGTAATGTATTTTCTCCATGCATACGCGTCGTTCGTAAGGACTGGGACCCTGAACATGATAGAAAAGATACCAATCCCCATGAAATTTCAGAATTGAATGATGTACGTTTCTTGATCGGTTATCCATAATAATTCCCTTGTATTCAAAAGGGCCATAAGGTGTTTTGCCTATGCTGTATTCGAGCAGGTTTGCCACTTTATCCCCCTTGTCTGACGGATAACTAAGATAATAGAGTCCATTTCGCTTATGCATCCAGATTCCCTCATGAAAATTTTCTAGGGGGATGCCGGATATTTCTCCGTCACTGCTTATCATATCTTCCTTCAGTTTAACCACACTTAGTTTATTCTGTCCAAAATACATGTAAGCCTGACCATCATCGTCGATAAAGACGCAGGGATCCATTACGGTATTATCGCCTTCTCCCCTGCCAATCAGGGCTTTTCCAAGGGGATCTGTAAAAGGTCCGTAGGGAGTATCTCCAACTGCAACGCCAATCTGAAAATCTGCAGGATAATAGAAATAGTACTTACCATTTCTTTCAATACAATCGGGGGCCCATGCATATCGTGAGGCCCAGCCGATTTTATCCAGACCGAAAATGATACCATGGTCTGTCCATTTTTTTAAATCGGGGGAGGAAAAACAATGCCAGTCAGTCATGTCCCAGCCTGTGCTGCCAGCAATATCATGGGAAGGATAAATCCAAACGGAATCTCCGAAAACGCGGGCAGAGGGGTCAGCATAAAAGTCAGGCAGAATGGGAATCTGGGCAGTAATACCCAGGTTATATGAAAGTAATAATATGCTTAGTTTTAAAATTTTCATGTCTGGTCAATTGAGTGTTATATTCCCTGAGTAAAAAAATTAAGGCTGTCCCTTGGATCGGATTGCTAAAATTCAGCTGGAAGTCGCAATTTGAATTTCACAAGCATAAATGGAAGAAGATAATATTGATTTTTCATGCTTTTGATTCTAATCCTTTAATTTATAAAACTCAATTGCTAATTCCATTATATTAATACTGCATTATAATTGCGGATTCCGCGCTTAAACTTTCTCAACCTTAAATACCTTATCCGGCATTATCTCAAACAAACCCAAATTATTTTTTCATCGCCAGGACCTTAAGCTCCTTTGGCATTTTTTCAATCGCATACCTCAGTGCTGTGCGGGGCATGTTATCCTTTTTGCTCATAACGTAATCGAAAACTTCCTTTTGATGGGCTTCACTGGCTGCTTTCAGCATCCATCCATATCCTTTTTGCACCAGATCGTCGGGGTCGGAATGCAGCAGGGAGGCAATTTCAAAGATATCCTTAAGAAATTTTCCTTTCCTGGCCGGCACTATTAGGCTCACTGCAGCGGCCCTTCGCATCCAGCGGTTTCCGGAGGCTGTAAATCTTTTTAACTCCTTGAGGAATTCAGGATACATTTCAACAAATTCTCCCATGGTATGATTACAGAAAGTGTCGCATGTGGCCCAGTTTGAAATATAGTTATCAATCCATTTTTCAAAAATTCCAAAGTCTTCCGGCAGAAAATCACGGTGAACACGGTATGAAAAATTACATGCGATAAGTCCTTCCTCATGAAAGCCAGACATCCATAAAGTCTCACATAATTTGAATACCTCGATGCTGTTCAGAACCTTTAACTGATTGTAAAACTCTTTGCTAATTTCATTTACAATTGGGTTTTTAACACCATAGGCTTTTAGGTCCTCTTTAAAAAACCGCTGCATCGATTGCAGGGAGATGTTGTCGCTTTTTTGATTCAGCTGTTGTCGGATATGGGAAATAATTGCATCCATTTTCTCTAAAGGGAATTTTAAAGCAGGGAGGAAATAAAAATCATCACCATACCGATTAATGCGGGCAGGGCCTGTACGAAGAATATTTTCCTGCTGGCGGTAAAAGCCCCGTAGATGCCGGCAATTGAAACACATGTAAGGAAGAAGAATGCAATATTCATGCTCCAGACAGGGTCGCGGATAAAAAATGTCCAGCCCAGACCTGCCGCCAAAAAACCATTGTACAAACCCTGATTTCCTGCCATAACTTTGGTAGGTTTAAACATGGCAGCCGGTAAAGCATTTGCAAAAACTCGTTTCCCGGCAGTCTCCCATGCAAACATTTCCATCCAGAGTATATAAAGATGCTCGGCTACTACAATGCCTATAATGAAATTGATTAATATCTGCATTTTTCCTGGTTTTTTAGATTATACCCTCATTTAAACGCGGCTTTCAGAGCGTCGGTGGTAATAAGCCTTGCAAATTCCCCCTCGAGACTAGCCAGTGAAATCTCGTGGACAAGTTCTGCCGGATACTTCTTTCCATCGGTCCCGGTTTTATCAAAAGTGGCGGTTGCGTCTGAAATTACCAGAGTATCAAAGCCGAAATTTCCCGACATCCTGACAGAGGTTGAAACGCAATGATCGGTGGTTAGTCCGGCAAAAACCAGGGTTCTTATATTTTGTTCCTTAAGCATTTCTTTAAGAGAAGTTCCGATAAAGGCAGAATTCACATTCTTTTTAATTATGGTTTCTCCTGATTCGGGTTTCACAAAGTCATTGAATTCATTTCCCTTATTCGATTCGTGGAGCAGGGATGAAGGATTAGTCGAACAATGCCTGACATGAAAAATTGGCAAGCCATTCTCCCTCCATAGTTTCAGAATCTCTCCTGCCTTCTTCTCAGCATCGGGATTGTTTCTTCCTCCACCCCAATATTCGGGATTTTTAAAGCCCTTCTGGATATCAATAAGAATTAGTGCAGGCTTTGTATCGGTGAATAGTTTCATTAATGGAAATTATTTAAAAAAATTAATTGCCTTAAGCCATAGAAAGGGATTCTTTTGGAAGAAGGATTTTCTCCATAAGTTTTCCAAACTCAATTCTCCCTCTCTTGCTGCCTTCTCAGTTGTATCCTATTTCCCGGCCAAATGGACTTAAAGCCAGTCCTGCCAGCTTAAAATGCTGCATTCCAAAAGGGATGCCTATGATAGTAATGGAAAAAAGGAGTCCGAAAATAAGGTGACTCAGGGCTATCCAGATACCCCCAATCAGCAGCCAGATAAGATTCATAAGTGTACTCAAACAGCCTACCCTGCTCTCAATAACCCTTACTTCTTTACCAAAGGGCCATAGAGCCAGACCAGCCAGTTTAAGAGTCTGTATACCAAATGGTATTCCGATTATGGAAACAATCAGGGGAATACTCGCCAGAATGTATTCCAGAGCAATTATAACTCCCCCGAAAAGTAACCAGATAAGGTTTCCTAATGTTTTCATAAGAATATCTTTTTCCCTACTTAACTCTTATCGGATCAGCCCAGTCGCCCCGGTAAACCAGTTGCTGGTTATAAATACGTTTGGTGAATTTACCGTAACGAATATCCATGCCGGCAGCGACATTGAGTACTATACATTTCTCAGGAACAGTAAATGTGTCGGTAAAGGAAGTTCCGGTTTTACCAGCATCAATCACTTTACTGCGATGGTCACCGGCTTCCCATCCAATATGATGTGAAAAGAGATAATCAAACTGGTCAGACATTTTGAATATCGTATCCCCCTCAATAGTGAACTTCGCCTCAATATTTTTTACCTTATCCAGATCCATTGAATTCAGGCTTATGTCTATTTTAGGCAGTTGAAGGGCATTTTTGGTGGTAAGTAAAACAATGGATTCCCACTTCAGCAGTTCTTTTCTGCTGTTATAAAATTCGAATATCAGTTCACGGTCGGTGATACCCTGCTCGCCAAAATCTATAGTATCGGTAAAATATTTTGCGTTGACCGCTTTATCGAAATAAAGACTGTCGTTATAAATAACCCGAATATGAGCAACTTCGGTGGATAAGTAAAACTCCATTGGTACAGCACCCTGATAAATCTTATGATTTCTCGGTGATGCAACGATAGCCCTATTGTACCGACTAAGTTCATACCATACGGGTCTTGGATAACCAATAGTATCGGTCCTACTGGCATAACCCCAGTATCCAAACCACTCCTCAGGAAGAGGATTATGAACATCAGGCTCGCCAGCTTTCCACCATCCGTCGGCATAATAGAACGGGCAAATTCCTGATACATCTGAATCCAGAAGTTCACCAAAATCTTTTATAACGTGGTCCGCCTGTCTTTTGCGGGTATTTCCCCCGTACATTTTTCCCCAGCCAATGGGTGAAACCGACATTCCAAATTCGGTAACCAGAATGGGTTTATTTTCACCGTTCAGGGCTTTCAGATAGTTGAAATGGTTCGAAAATCCCTGCGTATATCCCGGAAGTCCTTCGCTGTAGTCGTATGCATTGTATCCATATACATCAAAAATATTTTCATTGAGATATTCGCCCACAGCAGAATTATTGGAAATTGTTACCGGTATTCCGGGATGGGCAGCATGGATGATGGCTGTTAAATCCGTCCAGAGATTAAAGGTATTTGCCGCACCTTTTTCAAAGATATGAGCAGGCATAGGCTCGTTCATCAGCAGGTAGGTAATGATACAATCGTAATTTTTCGACCACTCCATAACCTTTTTCACCTGTTGCTCTGCGTCGGCAACAAATTGAGGATCATCGAAATTTCCGTCGGGAAGCACCCAGATACCATAAACCAGCATGAGTCCGCTTTCCTGTATGAGCTTCACTTCTTCTTCTGTGAGTTCAGCCCAGGTGCGAACAGCATTAAATCCAGCTTCCTTGATGACCCTCAGATCGAATTTCACTCTTTCCAGTTCGAGCTTCTTCACATCCTTATAGGGATGCTGACCCGGACGCGCACCGATTTCATATCCAATTGCATTTATAAATGTTTTTTCGCCGTTAATATAATAGGCTCCGTTTTTAATTTCCAGTTTCCTGGCTTGCTGTTTACTCTTCATATTGCCGGTGCAGGCAGATAAAAATGAGAGTAATAAGATGCTGAGAAATAAGCTTATCCGATATCGATTCATGACAGGGAATTTTGATTGGTTTAGTTATTTTACCTGAGTTTTATCTAGCTAAATTAATTTATTTTATTAAAAACTTCTTCTTTTTATTTAGTTAAAGATAAAATTCCGGGGCTCTGCATTTTTAGATGCAACTTTGATCCAAAAACATTCGACCCCGGATGGGGTCGTGTCCTCATCGGTTGATTATTTTTCCTGAATGCATGTAATCTCTGAGGGATTTCGGTTTGGGGATATAAGAATTTTGGTTGAATGCCATGCGTAGTTTAAATTACCAGCGAGTTCTGGACAACTGTTAAATGCTCAATGCTATGTGTTTTCTGTATATCTGTGTTTCCCGGGATTCCAGCCCTGGCGGGTCAGAAATTTCTCCCCCGATTCAATGGCACCGGCTTCCATTTCGGTACCCATGGAGTCGTTCCAGCGGTTCAGAAAACCAAAGAGGGCAATTACACCAAGCATTTCCACAATTTCACCATCGTCCCAGAACATCCTGAGTTTTTCTGCGATGGCATCGTCAACTCCATTGGGGATAATCGATGAAACCAGGGCAAATTCCAGAGCGGCCCTTTCCGCTTCGGAAAATGAGGGATGAGTTTTATATTCCCAGATGTGTTCCATTTTATCATTCTCAGCACCGTATCGTTCAGCTGCCCTGATGGCGTGTGCCTGACAATATCTGCATCCTGCGGCATTGCTGCTGATATAGGCAATCATCCTTTTCAGAGCTGAGCTTAGTTTGCCTTTATTTTCCATAACCGCCTTATTCAGACCAATAAAAGCATAGGCAATCTCTGGTCTGTGGTACATGGTTTTGATGCTGTTGGGACAAAAGCCCAGAGTCTCGTTATAAAATTCGATAAGCTTCTGAAGTGCGGGATCAGATTTTTCAGAAGCGGGGCTAACCAGGGGTTTTTTCATAAGTTTTCAAATAGCTGGATATTTAATGGGGAAATGTTACGTGAAACTCCGTAACTTCGTAACTCCGTAACCTTCAAATCATCATGCCTTCCTGAGCTCCCACCTCCAAACCACTCCATCTTCCGGATCTTCAAACTCCTTTACTTTCCGAAAGCCGAGTTTTTGCAGGATATGAGTTGAAGCATTTTCTTTTGCCAGAGTGTGGGCAATCACCATGCGAACGTCGGGGTAGGTAAAAGCATTTTTTACCAGAGCTTCGGCCATTTCGGTCGCCAGTCCTTTACCGCGAAATAAGGGAGTTATCTCATAGCCTATTTCCACAACTCCTTTTTTATCAGGTTTTCCTTTATAACCACCGCTTCCAATAAGCATATTCGTCATTCTGTGAATGGGGAAATAGGTCCACCATCCCTTTTCTGAGTCGTCCGATTTGATTTTATGCAATGCATTGCGCAAAACCTGGCTGCCAAATTCTGTCCATGAAGATGGGATTTCCGCATCCAGTTGCTTTTCCAGGCAATCATCGCCTTCTATGGCAGCAAGAAGGTCTTCGATACTGGCTGAACGTATTTCAAGATAGGGGGTCTGAAGAATAATTTTCATAGAGATGGACGAATAAAACCCGCAATTAACGGGGTATTTTAACACAACCAAGATATAAAATTTCCATCTGGTATTAAAGTAATTTAAAAATTAAATAGAATGGTCGTTTGGAATTATTATTGACTCACAGACTTCTTGACCCTGCTCCCAATAAGATCAATAGCATTCATAAGTTCATTATGCGACAGTCCGGCATTGTCCATTTGGAAGGTAAAACGGGAGATGCCACCCAGGGCTTTACTATGGCGCTCAATCTTTTCTGCAACTTCCTCCGGACTACCGATCACCAGAGCACCTGTGGGTCCGACCTGTGACATAAAATGGGATTTTGTTACCGGAGGCCAGCCCCGTTCTCTGCCAATGCGGGTAAATGTCTCAGCATATCCGGGATAATATTTATCGATAGCTTTTTCAGTAGTTTCGGCAACGTATCCCAGGGAATGAAGCCCTACTTTCAGTTGATCTGGTCTGAAGCCTGCCTTCTCCCCCGCTCTGCGGTACATATCAACCAGTGGTCTGAATCGATGCGTCTCTCCCCCAATAACAGCTACCATTAATGGAAGCCCGAGGCTTCCGGCTCTAACAAAGGATTCGGGTGTACCACCAACTCCCAGCCAGATAGGAAAAGGATTCTGAAGGGGTCGCGGATAGATAGCCTGTTTATGCAATGCCGGTCTGAATTTCCCATTCCAATCGACAATTTCATTATCACGGATTTTAAGTAAAAGCCCGAGCTTCTCCGTAAAAAGCTCATTATAATCCTGGAGATCCAGGCCAAAAAGAGGGAATGATTCAATAAAGGATCCCCGGCCAACAACCATTTCAGCCCTGCCACCCGAAACCAGGTCGAGGGTTGCAAAATTCTGGAACACTCTCACCGGATCGGCTGCGCTTAAAACGGTTACCGCACTGGTAAGAAGTATACGGCTTGTTTTTGCGGCTGCAGCTGCCAGAATAACTACATTGGCCGAATCGAGGAATTCCCTGCGGTAATGTTCCCCAATTCCGAAAACATCAAGACCTGCCGTATCGGCAAACTCCATCCTTTCCAGCAATTGTTGCAGGGCACGTGAGCTGCCTTCAGGGGTAAATTCATTATTTTCCTGAGCAAAAGAAGCGAAGCTGTCAATTCCTATTTCCATTTGTTTTTTTTAACCTGTCAGGTCTTATAGACCTGTCAGGTATAAAAAATTATTCCCCTCCCCCAGCCGGGGTAAGAGCGACCTCAACATAATCGTTTGTATCGAGGTATTTTACTGCAATAGATTGAATATCCTTCTGTTTAACTGATGTTATGAGTTTCTTATATTCTTCGAGACTCATTACCGGACTGTCATATACAACACTATTCCGGATGGCTCCCAACCAGAAACTGTTTTCCTTCATTGCTGATTCGCGATCCCTGATATCGGTTTCTTTTACTTTATTCAGGTCTTCCTCAGTGGGTCCGTTCTTAATTATTTTATTCATCTCATCGAGGACAGTCTGACTAAGTTTGGAAACATTTTCAGGACTGCATCCCCATGATGCATCTATGGAATATTCAATTTTAGGGATGCGGGACACAGATCCGTTTATACTAACACCATATACCCCTCCCTGGTCCTCACGCATAGATTCCCTGCAGGTTATGGAAAGTATATCCATCAGCATATCGAATTGCACCCGATCTTTCAGTTTCCATTTGAAACTCCCCTTCCATTGCATTGAAACAAGGGCCTGTGGTTCCGAATTTACAGGGACATCCACCTTCACCAGCCCAGAAGGAAAACCGGGTTCCACATCCTTCCAGTTTTCTTTTCTGCCGGTAGCAGGTAATCCGCCAATATATGTCTCCAGCATGGGGATTACTTCATCAACCTTAAAATTACCTACCATGAAATAGCTGAAATCACCTGCATCTGCAAAACGGTCTTTGTAAATTTCAATACACCGGTCAAGACTTATACTTGCAAGTTGCGCGTCACTTGGGATAGCAAACGCGCGGGGAGAATTCATACTGGTAATTTTAGTGAGTGTATCACTAAATATGGCGCGAGGCGTTGATCTCATGGGCTTAATCACATTTTCAATCCGCGAAATATAGGCTGCATAAGCATCCTCATCTTTTCGAATCCCTGTAAAATACAAGTAATTCAACTGCAACAGAGTCTCAAAATCCTTGGGAGAACAATTTCCACTGACACCTTCACTGGTTTCATTGATGTAAGGACTCAGATTCGCAGTATTTCCTGTTAACTTTTTCTGCAATGCAGCCTGGTCAAAAGTTCCAAGACCTCCTTGCATCACAACGGAAGTAGTAACTATAGCCGACATTATATCACTGTCGGGGTAGAGGGATGTCCCTCCCGGGCTGTAGGCTGACAGCAGTATTTCATCGTTTTTAAAGTCGGTTGGCTTCAGGTACATTTTAACCCCATTGGCAAATACAAGCTCTGTAAAACCAATGTCTTTGTTCTCTTTTCTCTTCACTACCGGACTCCCTTTGGGAGGAGCAGGCAGCAGAGGCTCTTCGGATATCTGATCGACGTATGCATTAAGTCCTTCACTTTTGGAAGGTGCTATTATGTTGCGAATATCCTGTTCTGAAGGAACAACATTTCCTGCCTTATCAGGGGCAGTTACCAGCACGATTATGTTCTTATCTCCGGTAAGCTCAGGACCAAGCTGATTGATTTCCTCCAGGCTGATTCCGGGAAGGAAATTTTTTACTATTTCATTTTCTTTTTTAATCCCCGGGATTGACTCCTTATCCATGTAATTCCTCACAAATTCTTCAGCATAAGCGGCCGATTGCGTTTTATCAGATTCCGCAGCAGCTTTTTCATAGTAGGTAAGAAGATTTTTCTTTGCTCTTTCAAGTTCGGTTGCAGTAAAACCAAAGCGCAGAGCTCTTTCATTTTCAGTCATCAATCTTTCCAGACCTTTATCAATCTGATTTTCCTTGGCAGCAACAAAAAGGGAATATACATCAATCGTCCGACCGATAAATGAACCATAGCCGGTACCTGCATAAAGGAAAGGGGAATCAGGTTTTAAGGCAATTTCCTGCAATCGCTGATTGAGCATAGCGTTATAAAGACTCTGCTTCAGCTGATTCCTGTAAGCCCCATAAGTGGATTTGTCGGCCGCGGGATGCTTGTATAATACGCTCGCAGAGAATCCTGTAGCCTCCTTATCAGTAACAATTGAAATCAGAGGTTCATCATTTCCGGGAATGGCGGCATCAACCCTTGGCTGAGGGTTTACAGCAGCGGGAATCCTGTTAAAATACTCTTTAACTTTCTGTTCCGCCAGCATGGGATCGATATCTCCAACAACAACAAGGGCCATAAGATCAGGGCGGTACCATGTTTTATAAAAAGCCCTGAGGGTATCATAAGGAGCATTTTTAATTACATCCACTTTCCCGATGGGCAGCCTTTCGGCATATTTTGAGCCTTTAAAAAGCACCGGCATATACTGTTGCTGCATACGCTCCTCTGCACCCAGACCCAGGCGCCATTCTTCCAGTATAACATTCCTTTCCGACTCTATATCTTCATCTGTAAAACTAACCTTATGGGCCCATTCTTCAGCTATCTGAAATCCTTTTTCTATCAGATCAGGCTTATCGGTTGGTATCTTTAGTTGGTAAACGGTCTGGTCAAAAGAGGTGCCTGCATTAATATCAGCTCCGAATTTAATTCCCATTTCTTCCAACAGATCTACCATCTTATTTCTTGGAAAACTTTCTGTACCATTAAAACACATATGTTCGCAGAAGTGCGCCAGTCCCTGCTGGGCATCTGTTTCACAAATGGATCCGGCATTGACAGCCAGCCTGATCTCCATGCGCTTTTCCGGTATTTTATTGTATTTGATATAATAGGTAAGTCCGTTATCCAGTTGCCCGATTCTGATGGCTGTATCAGGAGGTATCGGACTTGACAAATTATAATTCTGCGAGAAAAGATTGCCGGTTAAAAACAAAAAGCAAAGACTGAGAAAAATGGAAAGTGATTTTTTCATTATATAATTTAGATTTATTGAGATTGAAGTGATCTATATCAAATGTAGGTAGAATTTTAATTCTTTTAGGTGTTTTCAATATTCTATTTCAGACGGGAAAATTAAGCAGCTGACAAAAGGCCAGGCAGGCATGTACTCCAATATATACGTAATATCTACAGGAGTGCCGGAAGTAAAGAAGTAACGAAGTAACGAAAGTAACGAAGTAAGGTTTGGTAAATTCAAAGGCTGATGGAAGATACCCATTAACTCATTAACTCGTGCCTACCGGCAGGCAGGCATTCACCCCGTAACCCCTGCATACCGGCAGGCAGACATTTACATTGCTATTCCCCCGGTTTTCCCAACGCTGGTCGAAGGCGTGCGCTACCTTCCTCCCCTGAACTTCATCGCCTCAAAAAACACTCCATTGGGACCATCATCATCCACCAATGCGGGTTCCAGGGCACCGGGCAGAACATCTTCAACCGCGTGCTCAGCATTGGCTCCACCCATGTCTGTTCTTAGCCATCCCGGATCCATGTAATTGATTCGAACACCGGTTCCTTCCAGGGTGGATGCAATATCATCGGTCAGCTTGTTGACGGCCCATTTGGAAGCTCCATAAGGAGCCAGCTGGGGATTACCTTTAATTCCTGAACTGAGGTTAACCACCCTTCCGAACCCTCTTTCTATCATAGGAGGAATAAAGGCAGCACAAAGACTGTACATGGCCATAACGTTAACCCTGAAAGTCAGTGCCCATTCATCCCAGCTGTGTTTCCAGATATCCTGATGATAGGCCGTCATGATGGCAGCATTATTGTATAGTACATCCACAGGTACTTCTAACGCAATTACCTGTCGGATTAAATCCTTCACCTGGTTTTCATCCGACAATTCCCCATAAACGCTCCATGTTTTTACTGGATATTTTTTGAGCATTTCCAGCGTTTTTTTGCAGCTGTCGGCTTTGCGACCGTGAACAATTACATTACATCCCAGAGCGGCCATCCCCAGGGCAATTTGTTGCCCCACTCCCCGGCTTGAGCCGGTTATCAAGGCATTCTTTGAATTTAGGCTGATCATTGCTTTATTTGTTTTTACTACTATTAGTTTTGTTATGTATTAGAAAAAAAAATAGCGCCTGTCTATCGGACCTTCGTTACCTCGTTAATAATTCACTCAGCGACGATGAACATACTCTAAAATTAAAATTATTTGTCCAAAGCTAAAAGTTAAGCTATGTTAATTTAACCTTAGATCTCAAATTTGTAAATTTCTTAAGCATACCTTTGCACAAGTTTAATAAGTCAAATGAAGAAATGTGCTGCAACTTGCCGATTGATTCAAGCCGGCCCTTCTCAACAATTTCCTGAAGTACTTGTTAATCATGCTGGAAATAATACCGACCCGGAATGAAATGTAAGTTGATTATTGGATTGCTGCTTCTCAGCTCTCAGGTCCTTTTGTCCCAAAATGTAATACGTGGAAAAGTCACCGACCAGAACAATTTACCTCTGGTGGGCGCAAGTATTCTGTTACCCGAAATATATAAAGGAACGATCAGCGGTGCAGATGGTGAGTATGAACTTCCCGATCTACCCAACGGAAATATAAAACTTCAGTTTTCATATGTTGGCTTCGCCTCAAAAGTCGAATCCATTGTTCTGAACGGTCAGCCAGTTGAATTAAACGTTGAACTTAAAGAGTCGGTTGTGGAAGCCGAAGAAATAGTTGTTACCGGGGGCTATAATACAAGCCAGCATCAGAATACGGTAAAAATTGACGTTCTAAAACTTAGCTCCACCGAGCTGAAAGCTACCCCTAATTTCATGGAAATGCTTACAAAGATTCCCGGTGTTGACATGATATCGAAGGGAAGTGGTATCTCGAAGCCTGTTATCCGCGGACTATCCATGAACGACATCCTGGTACTGAACAATGGTGTTCGCTTTGAAAACTACCAGTATTCGAGTCATCATCCGCTGGGTATTGATGAATTCGGCATTTCCGATGTGGAAGTCATTAAAGGACCGGCATCCCTGCTTTACGGCTCCGATGCCATTGGGGGTGTAGTGAATTTTATCCGGGAGAAACCAGCTGAGGCAGGCACAGTCAGTGGGGATTACAATCTTCAGTTGTTTTCAAATAGTCTTGGGATGACCAATAATTTTGGGATAAAGGGAGCAGGTAAAAATTTTTATGGAGGGATACGTGCCGGACAAAAGACCAATGCCGATTATCTGCAGGGAGGAGGTGCCTATGTGCCTAACTCCCGGTTTAACGAATATTCTCTAAAGACAATTATCGGTTCGAGCAACAGGATTGGTTCTTTTAGTTTGTACTACGATTACAGTCAGCAGAATCTGGGCCTTATTGAACCCGAAGCTCTTGCTCTTATTAATCAGAGAGGGAGGTATGAGTTGTTGTATTACCAGCAGTTTCAGACACATCTGATATCCGGCAGGAACAAGATTTATCTGGGAAGAACCAAGATGGACCTTAACACTTCCTACCAGAATACGCAGCTTATCCATATTGGAGATCCCGGTATTTACGAGTTGCAGATGAACCTTGGTACCTTCTGTTATGAAACAAAGGTATACCTCCCATCCGACAAGTATTCGGAGTATATTGTCGGCTTTCAGGGCATTAAGCAATTGAACCGCAATACCCATGACAGGGAAACCATTCTCTTGCCCAATGCCGATATAAATAATTATTCCGGATTTGCACTTTTGCAGAAGACGTTTTTTGAAAAACTCAAATTGCAGACAGGAGTACGTTACGATAATAAGTCGCTGCAAACCTATGCCTACAGCTTCCCCGATTCAGCATCATACAGGGCTCCCCTTAACAGGAATTACAGCAGCTTCAGCGGTTCAATAGGAACGACCTTCAGTGCAAGCGATCAGCTTCTGTTCAGGGGAAATATTGCTGCAGCTTACCGCACCCCAAATCTTGCCGAGCTAACCTCCAACGGTCCGCACGAAGGTCGCTACGAAAGCGGAAACAGCAGCCTTGTGCCGGAAAACTCATACGAGGCGGACCTTAGCACCCATTTCCATCGTCAGAATTTTACCATCGATATAGCAGGCTTTTACAATATTATCAGAGATTATCTGTTTATCGCGCCTACCGGCAGCCTTACCACTGGCGGGCTGCCGGTATACAAATACATGCAGCGTAACTCGCTATTATTCGGGGGAGAGGCGGGCTTACACATACATCCTGAATTTATTAAATGGATGCATTTTCAGACCACCTTTTCCAGTGTTACCGGAAAGCAGGACAATGGAGATTACCTTCCATTTGTCCCCGCAGGTAAACTGAACTTTGAGTGGATTGCCGAAAAAGAAAAGATGGGAAATATCAGCAAGGCAAGCATTTCTGCCAATCTGGGCATTGCGTTCAAACAGGATAAAGCTGCTCCTGATGAAACCCCCACCGCCGGCTACAGCCTTCTGGATCTCTCGGCAGGAGGATTCATAAAAGTAAAAAACCAGTCAGTTTACATTGCCCTATCTGTTAATAATATTTTTGACGTCAAATACGTGGATCACCTTTCCACCCTTAAAGAGGTAAATTTGTTTAATCCTGGCAGAAACTTCGCCCTTACTTTGAGGCTGCCTTTTGATTTCAAGCCTGGTTCACCTTCATTGAAGCTTCGGTGAATGAAATAGTAATGGGGTTACAGGGTTACGGAGTTAGGAGTTAATAAGTTAATGAGTTAATGAGTTAATGAGTTAATGGGTGTCTTCCATAAGCCTTTGAATTTACCAAACCTTACTTCCGTTACTACGTTACTTCCGTTACTACGTTACTTCCGTTATTTCTAGTGAGTATATATTGAAGTGAATGGGCTCACCTTCGCTGAAGCTTTGGTGAGTAAATGAGTTAATGAGTGTCTTCCATCAGCCTTTGAATTTACCAAACCTTACTTCCGTTACTTCGTTACTTTCGTTACTTTGTTACTACGTTACTTCGTTACTTCCGTTACTTCGTTACTCCTTTAGATTCTAAGTATATATTGGAGTAAATGGGCACACCTTCACTGAAGCTTCGGTGAATAAATGATGCTCCCGCCTTCCGCCTTCTAAATTCTAAATTCTAAATTCCTCCCTCTACTATTCCTCCCCCGATATCGAATACGGCCTGTCCTTCTCCAAAACGCCCCGTTCCATTGCCGGGACGGAATCCATATCCAGCCTCAACATTCCTCCTTTCAAAATATCTTCATGCCTGAGGTAATTTTTCGAATACTCTTTCCCGTTGAGTGTGGCATTTTTTACATAGATATAATCATGGCTGTTGGCAGGAGCAGAGATAACAAAGGTATTACCATTTTCAAGGCTGATGCTGACTTTTCTGAAAAGTGGTGAGCCCAGCACATATTCGCCCGTTCCGGAGGTCACAGGATACATCCCCATAGCCGAAAAGACATACCATGCCGATGTTTGTCCGTTATCCTCATCACCACAAAGTCCATCAGGAGCCGGAGTATACAGTCGGTTCATGATATCTCTTACATGATACTGCGTTTTCCAGGGTTCACCTGCATAGCAATACAGGTAGCTCATGTGCTGAATGGGCTGATTGCCATGCGCATACTGACCCATATTCATGATCAGCATCTCGGTTATTTCATGAATCTGTACACCGTAATAAGAATAGTCGAATGTGGGAGCCACTGTAAAAACGGAATCCAGTTTTGCAGTGAAAGCCTTCTCCCCTCCCATCATATTCATTAACCCTCTGATATCATGAAATACACACCACGTCCAGTGCCAGGAGCAACCTTCACTAAAAGCATCACCCCATTTATCAGGGCGGAAAGGAGACTGAAAGCTCCCATCGCGGTTACGGCCTCTCATAAAATTGACGGAAGAATCGAATACATTCCTGTAATACAGAGCTCTTTTGGCAAAGCTGTCTACCTCTGCCCCGGGACGATTCAAAGCTCTGGCCAGTTTGGATATTGTAAAGTCTGCAAATGAATATTCGAGGGTTCTGGCAACATTTTCATTAATACCCACATCATAGGGTATGTATCCCAGGGAATTATAGTAGCCTACCCCATATCTCCCGACTGAACTCAGGGGACCGGCATTCTCACTGTTCTTCAGGATGGCCTCGTACAGTGTATTTATGTCTTTATCGGGAATTCCCTTTAGGTAAGAATCTGCAATAAGTACAGCCGAATTGGATCCTATCATGCAATCGCGATGGCCCGGACTTGCCCATTCAGGTAGCCAGCCACTCTCCCGGTATGTGTTTGCCAGACCCTCCATAATGTGAGAATTGAGATCCGGAAAAACGAGTGTGAAGAAAGGAAAAACTGCCCTGAAGGTATCCCAGAATCCATTATCCGTAAACATATAGCCGTCTTCTATTTTTCCATTGTATGGACTGTAATGAATGATTTTGTTATTCTCATCCATTTCGTAAAACTTTCTCGGGAAGAGCATGGTCCGATAGAGTGCCGAATAAAAGCTGGTCATCTGAGCATCATCTCCACCCTCGACTTTTATTCTCGAAAGCTTGTCATTCCATTCCTCCTTACCCTTTTCACAGACCTGATCGAATGCATCCTCACCAATCTCCCTTTTGAGGTTGATTTCTGCCTGCTGTGGACTTATAAATGAAGAGGCAATACGCAGGTTTACAACTTCATGTTCAAGAGTTTTGAAAGAGACAATGGCACCAGAATGTTTACTGCTTACCTCCAGGCTATCATGCAAGATCAGTCCTTCCCGAACCGAGTAAACCTCTTCAAAATCCTTATCAAAATAAGCAACAAAATAATTTCTGAAATTTTCAGGAACACCTCCGGAGTTATTACAGGCATATCCAACAATCTTCCTTTCGCCGGGTATAATTCTCAGATAAGAATTCTTAAAAAAGCCGTCAAATATTATAAAGGCACTGTCGGTTTTTGGAAAGGTAAAACGAAAGCAGGCCGCTCGTTCGGTGGGAGTAACTTCGACCGTGGTGTTATAACTGGCCAGATAGACTTTATAATACCAGGGTCTTGCCTCTTCAGCCTTATGCGAAAACCATGATTCGCGCTGGTTCTCATCAAAAACCAGTTTGTCGGTGGTGGCAAAAACTGAGAAAGCACCGTAATCGTTTATCCAGGGCGAAGGCTGATGAGTCTGCTTTATTCCTCTGATCTTATTTGCAGCATACTGATAGCACCATCCATTACCCATCCGGTTGGTCTGGGGAGTCCAGAAATTCATCCCCCAGGGCATGGCTATGGCAGGATAGGTATTCCCATTGGACAATTCGTATTTTGAGTCACTGCCGATAAGGGGGTTCACATAGCGGCTAAGATCTGCATCCTGGCTGTGCTTGCAGGAGGAGAAAGCTGCGAGGCTGAGGAGGAGGAGGATGGGATAGTTGGTTTTCATTGGGGTTTTGGTTTAATGCCTGGCTGCCGGTTGGCAGGGGTAAATGGGTTAATGGGTAAATGGGTGAATGGGTGAATGGGTTAATGGGTTAATGGGTTAATGCCTGCCTGACGGTTGGTAGGGGTAATTAAGTTACGAAGTTACGGGCTTATGGTTTGCCTTCTGCCTTCTAAATTCTGCCTTCTAAATTCTGCCTTCTAAATTCTGCCTTCTAAATTTATTGCGAATCTGAATTCACTCTTCCAATCCCAGCTCCTCTAAAAATTTCCACATCCTGACAGAAAACTGCTCATTCTCTTCCCTGGTAAATTTTCCGTGATTTCCGCCTTCGATAGTAATAAAGTCAGTTTTTACGCCACTGTCCACAAATTTCTGATGCAAGAGTACCGATTGCTCATAAGGAACAACAGGATCTGCATTACCATGTACGATTATGGTGGGCGGACTATCAGTTTTCACATAATAAATAGGGGAGACAGACTTTGTGAACCCGCGGTTACCGGAATTTACTCCCAGCCATTTCTTAGCTGAACCGTAATCTCCAAGTGTGGTAAGATCAGCAATTCCGTATTTGTCAACAATAGCAGCAATTTTTATTTCGGATGCACAGGAACAGTTGGTATCGAACCTTCGATCGTTTCCAAGCAATCCCGCCATAAGCGCCAGATGCCCGCCGGCCGATCCTCCCATGATAACAATTTTTTGAGTGTCGATATTCAGTTCCTTGGCGTGATTAAGAATGTAAATGAGTGCGCAGCGCACATCTTCAATGGCAGCCGGAGCCGGAGCAACATCAACCAGTCGGTATTCTACATTGGCAACCGCATAGCCGTGTTTAAAGAATGATCCGAAGCCTGTCTGCGATTCTTTGTCGCCGTGGTTCCATCCCCCGCCATGAATATTTAAAACCACAGGCGTGGGCCGGAGTGCATTTGGGTTGCTGTACAAGTCCATCCTTCCCTTCCATCCGTTCACAGTGCTGTAAACCACATTCAGCCGGGCAGTATACTCTACAGGATATTCAACCGCCTTTTGGTTGCTTTCCTGAGCATCTGCTTTGATGGAAAAAATAGAAAAAAAGAAAACTATTAAAATCAATCTTCCCATTAGTTTTTTGAAGTAAGGATTTCTACTTCAAATATAAGATTATGATGAGAGATTGAAGAATATTTTTTGCGAAAACTGAATTTCAGGTATTCTGAGCAGGGCAAAAGGAAACTTGAAACTTCGGTTACATCCCTTGCAATCCCTGCACAGTGCACTCAATAACCATATCACCTCTATCTGGGCACAAGTTTCAATCTGTAACCGATTAGAAAATCATTCCTTCGTATATCATCATTAAAGCTTCCCTTATCGAGTGCGTGTGATGATTCAAATCCCAGATAGAAGCCTGAAGAATGCAGTAATTTTATATCGTAATAGTAAAATCCGGGCTTTGGGTATCCATCTGTTTTAACATAGCTCTGCGGGGTAGAAACGCGCACCAGCGGATAGCCGTAATTTCCTATGATATCAAGGGTTAGTTTTTTGTAAACCAGAATATCAAAATAAGCAGTAGGCCCCATTGTGAACCACCATCCGGTAGGATCTGTAATTCCAGTATCAGATCCAAATTCATCGGCATGATGAGCCCCTATGATATAATCCGACATATGAAATCCGAGACCTCCTACCACTTTATCTGTCACCAGTACATTCCATCCAAAATTAAACCAGAAAAGGTTGGAAAGGTCAGCTCCGTAGACCGGCAATTTTTCTTTTTTAAATTCCTGACCAATGGCCCACAACAAGTCCCCTATTACCTTGGATCGCATGGAAAAACGCGTCCCTCCGCGGGTATATTCATAACGTTCAAAGTCCATTCCAAAAGACCATAGAGGGCCTTTTTTCCGGTAATCCGGGTAAGCAATGGAATTGTCGACCAGAGTCGATGTTATCCAGTGAAATCCATAGGTAACCCTGTCGGTTCGACCGAGATCCTGAAGGGTCTGGGAATTAGCATTAAAGCTGAATCCAAAGCATAGTAATAACGCAACAAGGCTAATTGCAGAAATTCGTTTCATAGAGGAAGAATTAGGGGTAAAAGAATTGTTTATCCCTGTAAAAACAATCAGTGAAATATTTGGTTCAAATAGCGGGAAGGTGTTTTGGGGTTAGGGGGTTAATGGGTTAATGGGTTAATGGGTTAATGAGTTAGGGGGTTAGGTCGAAATCCAATTGAAGGCAAATGGTCTTATGGGATGGTATTTCTGTTGCCCATAGTATCAGGCTATTTTTTAATTCAGTCATTTTCTTCGTAGTAATACGAGTAGTCGATTCGTTTCATAAACATTTCACGATCGTTGATTTTACTGGTTAGGGCGTTTTTCAGAAGGTTTTTTAGAATGCGACTGTTTGTTGGGCCTTGCAGCATTGCATTCATATAATCTCTTTTGGATATTTTACTCCAATCTACGCATTTCTTCAGGCGCTTTTTCAATATAAAGTCCAACCATATTCGGGTGCTTCTGCCATTGCCTTCCATAAACGGGTGAGCAATATTCATTTCTATATATTTATTCACGATTTCATCCATAGTAGTTTCGGGCATTGCTTCTATTTGCTTTAATGTTTCGCTAAAAAAGTGTGATACTGCAAATTGAAATCCTCCTTTTGAAATGTTCTTTTGCCTGATTTGTCCAGCAAAATCATGCAAGCCACCAAACAAATAAGCATGAATTTGTTGCAAGCCATTAGTTGTTCCAACTTCAATGCTTTTGATAAATGAACTTTCAAATAGGGCATAGGCTTTTGTTTTATTTTTCCCGTCGATGCTCTCATCACCAAAAATAAACCATTCAATAAATCGATTTGCCTTTTTGCCCGGGAACTCTTTGCCCAATGTTATAATGCCTTTGTAATCCAACATATCGGCCAAGCGTTTTTTGCCATCCGGAGCAAGGAATTTGAACTGGTTAGTAGCACTAACCACTTGGCTGTTTTCTTTCTTCAACTAGGGTTTAAGGTATTTCCAATAGTTTCGGGTTTTGGAATAGTCATTTTGGTCAGTAAGTACACCAACAACATCCAATACCGAAAACCACCACTTAGCGTTTTCTTCGTCCCAAACGGCACGCACTTCGCGATCGTCAAAAAAACGTATGGATATTTTTGCCTTACTCATATTTTCATTTTGAGAGTTGCATTGTAACCATGAAATATATTTTATTCAGTCAGCTTTTGGCTAATTTACATTTAAATGTCAGCAGACAATGTCGTTTAATCCCGAAAAATCAATTTTTTTAATTTGTTCGTAAGGGAAACATTTTTTGTCTTCACTCATATTTGGGTAAATAGCAACTGTGAGAGTTCATCTTCGCCAAGACTACGCAGAATGCAAACTCAGCTTCGCTTAAGCTATGCTGAACAATGCTCATCTTGGCTAAAGCTGAGCTCACTCTCACTCTGTACTCCTGCTTCTTATTTTATGACCTTGATATTGTTTCCTTTATCATCACTTTGAACAGCAGAAGTATTCCCGTTAAGAAAGAAAGTAACCCTGATAAATATGGATGAACCGGAAGTCTGCACTTTTTCGGTATATGAAACCTTATATCCCGGGTAATTCTTTGACAGATAATCTTTCAGCTGAGAGGGAGCATCCTCGTCGGCAATAACTTCAGAGGTTTCTTTCCAAATCCCCTCTTTATCAAAGACGGATGTGTAGAAATTCGTGCTTATATAGAAATCCATGCTGTAATTCCCATCATCTGTAAGACTCCAGTCGTCAATTTTAGAATTAGGATATTTATCCTTTTGGGCAGTCAAAACTGTCTGAGGTAAATCACTCACCTGTGAATATGCGAAAACACAGGAAAACAACAAGCTGATAAGCAATAGATTTTTCATCGTAATAAGGTTTTAATTTCCGCTATTAAGACGTGAAAGCTTTAAAAAGTAACGGGTTTTTGAGATTGAAAAAAGATGTTGTTCGAAAGAACAGTAACAGTGTGAGCACTGAGTTTTATTCAGCGAAGTTGAATTTTGTTCAACGTAGCTTTAGCTAAGTTGAACTCACACTAATATTCTCTTCCATACAAATACAAAAGAATATCACTTGTACGCTCCCTCCAACTGGCCCATTCGTGTCCGTCGTTTACAATCTGAAACATTGCCGGAATCTCAGATTCCTTTAGCTTCTGATCAAATTTCTGACCTGCCTGCATGAACGAATCTTTTCCATAGGCTCCGGATGGCAGATCAAATCGTCCCACGTCGATATAGATGCGGAGTGCAGGATTTCGTTTCACCGACGGAGGCAGTTTTTTAAGTTTCTCATACAATTGCATTGAAATCGAAGCCGATTGTCCTGCCCCGCAAAGAAACACATCGGGCCTGCTCAAAACCGTCATCAATGCCATATGCCCGCCGGCGGAGATTCCGGCTATTCCCCGTTTTTCGGGCAAGGCAGAAGTATGGTAATTCTGATCAATCAGGGGAACAAGCTCATCACATAAGGCATTCAGGAAGGCATGCTTTTTACCGGGCATGTACTCAAAAGAACGTTGTTTTGGAGGAAGAAAAACAGCCACCAGGGGAGGAATTTTCTCATCGGCTATCATATTATCCAGTACAACCGGCCACGACATATAATCCATTGCCTCAAAACCATCGAGAACATAGAGAACCGGCAGATCTTTTTCCACTGAGTACGAGGGGGGGAGATATATTTTTACCTTACGAGCTTCAACATCGGGATCCCTGCTGCTGAACACCAGACTGTCAATGCTGCCATGAGGTACTTCGGATCTGTATTGCCGGAATGGATTGGGTACAAATCCGGGCATATTCACCGCCGAGTGAGGACCATACCCGCTGGGAGTGATGAATGGGTTGCGCGGATCAGTTCGATAATCGGAATCAACAATCAGCTGATAATCAAGCCTTGCTTCGGAAGGGGCTGTAAAAGTCTTATAGAAGAATGTTTTCCCCCCGCAAAAAACAGACAGCATGGTATCTGGTGCTGCCCAGGCTCCCTGAAGATCGCCGTTAACCAGGACGGTGGAAGCTGTCCCGTACCAGTAAAGACTGAAGACTGTATCGTTTTCTATCAGCGGAGTCTGAGGATTTGCTGCAATAAATACCGTCACCATGGAATCGCGTTTGTCTTCCGGCTGCATGCCCAGCTGTAGCGCGAAATTCATAATATTGCTTACCTGTCCCCGGGCATTACAACTGAATGCATAAGAAGGAATTAGGAGGAATACCAGTATCGGAAGAAGTAATAGGTTATTATGGGAGCATTTGGTTTTCATAGTCTTGGGGTTAATTTAGTAAGGGCAAGAAGTAAAGTCAGCGTTTAGTTTGAGCTCAGCTTCACTAAAGCTACGCTGAACGCGAGTACAGAGCAACAGTTTGGAAAATAAATATTTTTGAAGAACCTCATTCTCCAGCCTTTGTTCAACGAAGCTTCAGCGAAGTTGAGTCTTGTTCAACGAAGCTTTAGCGAAGTTGATTCCTATTCAACGAAGCTTTAGCGAAGTTGAACCCACACTACTGCCGATTCAATAGTTAAACTTCCCTTTTTCATTTTTAAAATTCTTCATTATTTTTCCAAAATCCTTGTCTTTTTTGCGTCTTTCCTGTAGTGTTGATTCAAAATGTTCCTTTTCTCTTTCCATTTTTAAATAATTATCATACGAACTCCTGTCGAGCTCTCCTTTTTCGACTGCCTGCAACACAGCACAGCCTGACTCGCTGGTATGAGAGCAATCTCTGAAGCTGCATTCCTCAGAAAGGGCAATAATCTGATCGAAGGTTGTCTCCAGACCGTTGGCTGAATCTGCTATTCCTACCTCTCTCATACCCGGGTTGTCAATCAGTATGCCGCCATTTTCCATGAGGATTAGTTCCCTGTGACTCGTAACATGCCTGCCTTTGCCGGTGCTGTTGCTGATCTGATCTGTTTTCATTATGGATCTGCCGGAAAGATTATTCAGCAAGGTAGATTTTCCCACTCCGGATGAACCCAGCAGACAATAGGTTTTACCTTTTTCAATTATTTTTTTAAGATTTTCGTATCCATCCCGGGTTTCATTGCTGATGGCGAAAAGCCTTACGTTTTTTATTCGTTTCTGTATGTTCTCAATAATTCCTGTAAGCCTTTGCTTATCCGTCAGATCAGTTTTGGTAAGTACAATGATGGGACTTACCTCAGAGGCATAGCATATTGTCAGATATCGTTCAAGCCTGTTGATGTTAAAATCCCTGTCTACAGCCTGCACCAGGAATGCATAGTCAATATTTACTGCGATTATCTGAGTCTCCCCGGTACGACCAACAGCCTGTCTTGATATCGTTGAGAATCTTGGAAGGATAGCATGGATTATAGAAAAATCCGGCTCATAAATACTTAAGGCCACCCAATCACCAACAGCCGGAAAATCCTCACGCCCTTTCGCTGAAAACCTCAAATTTCCAGTTATTTCCGCTTCGAACTCTCCCCTTTCTGTCTTGACAATATATCTTTCCTTATGCTCTGAAATCACACGTCCAATTTCAAAGTCCCCGAGATTATTCTCAATTCTGAATTTCTCAAGTTCATCATTATATCCGAGATATTTCAGTTGCATAATAGCTTCAATTAGTGGACAGGTATTGAGAAAAGACAGCAAGTGTTTGCACTAAACTGTCCTTCATTGCTCGATCTCACATCCCCTCCAGTATCCCTATTCTCTTCTCAATAGGAGGATGCGTTGAAAACATGGAGCTAAAAAAATCGTATTTCTTCTTTTCCCCGGGATTATCAATAAACATCTGGGCCACATCGCTTCGCTGAACGGCTTCTATGCGGGAATCTTCTGAAATCTTCCGGAGCGCAGAAGCGAGTCCCTCTGGATTTTTGGTAATCTCCACAGCCCCCGCATCGGCCATATATTCCCTTTTGCGTGAAAGGGCAAATCTGAATATGGTAGACAGCAACCATCCAAAGGCAGCCAGCACGATGATAATGATAATGGCACCATTTCCCTTTTTCCCTCCCCTGCCACTAAACCGGATACTGCGAAGCATGGCCTGGGTGACGAATGCAAAAATCCCCACGAAAATAATCGACACCACCAGCAAGCGTACATCCCGGTTGCGTATATGAGTGAGCTCATGAGCAATAACACCTTCAAGCTCTGTATCGTTAAGTTTATCGATGATCCCGCGTGATAGCGAAACTGTGTAGGTATTGTTATTGATGCCGCTGGCAAATGCATTCAGACTGTCATCCTCAATAATATTTATCTTTGGCATCTTCATACCGGCTGTCATGGCGAGGTTTTCGACCAGATTATAAACCCGTTTGTTTTCAGTACGTTCCAGTGGTCTTGAGCCGGTTGCCTTATTGATCATACTTGTGTGGGATGCGTAGGCAATCAGAAACCACAGCAGGACGCCGGCGGTAATCCAGGGAACCGTATTCAGAAATTCTGTTACCGGATCGAAATAGGCATCCGGCTGGTACATTTTTAAGAGGATGAAAAATAAAAATACCAGGCAGTAAAGGACTACGGGAAATAAGATAAGCAGTATTACAGAGCGGGAGTTATTTCTCCAGATCTGGGTTTGCATTCCGACATACTTCATGGTTCTTAGCTGAATTTAACAGTTGGCGGTTCTTCCATGACTTCTCTCTTTTCGCCCAGATCGAACATGGTTTCTTTATGGAATCCAAACATTCCTGCAACCAGATTCGAGGGGAAGGACTGGACTGCAATATTGAGTTCCTTGGTTGCCGAGTTAAAGAATCTCCTTACTGCAGCCAGTTTATTTTCCACATCAGCAATTTCTTCCTGAAGATTTAGAAAATTCTGACTTGCCTTCAGATCGGGATAAGCCTCAACAGCTACCTTGAGTCCACCGAGAGCCGCAGTGAGTTGTGATTCCGCGGCAATTTTATCGTTAATGGTCCCTGCACCCATTGCCCTGGCCCTGGCATCGGTAACAGCGGTAAGCACTTCGCTTTCGTGCTTCATATATCCCTTTACAGCCTCTACCAGCTGAGGGATGAGATCATGGCGCTGGCGTAGCTGCACATCAATATCCGCAAACGCGTTTTCCCGGTTATTCCGCAGACTTACCAGGCGGTTATAGGCTGATATCAGAAATAATACCAGTAATACAAGGATGACTAAAAAGATCAATAAACCTGACATAGGAGTTTTTTTTTAAGTGAAAGATAAAAGTAGGGAATTAAATTTTATTTTCAAATGGGACGGAGAGACGACCTTTACGCCCATTACGCCCGTCACAAAAGAAAAATTTCACCGAGAGCCCCTGAGTAATACTTGCATTCCCTATTTAAATCTGTGTTCATGGTCAAAAAAGAGTCACTCTAAACTGACTTTCCTGCTTTTAAACCTCTGTCTCCCTTATCAATATCCCAAAGTAACTTCCTACCTTTAATAAACAATTTTAATATCCTTAACCACATGAAAACAAACCTTAGTTTATTGCTAATCATTTCAGGTCTTATGCTTTTTGGATGCAAAACAGTTACCACGCCTGAAACAAGTACATCAGCAGAAGCCGTTTCAGCCGCTCCTCAGGCTGAAACCTACCAGCTTAAGAAGTACCCGATTAAATCAGGAATTGTTACATACGACACGAAAATTGCCGGAATGACCGGGAAAACGATTTTCTATTTTGACAATTACGGAAGTCTTGAGCTGGAAGAAAAATTCAGGGGCAATGAGCTTAACGAAGGAACTCTGTGTGATGGAATGAACCTGTACTCCATTAACTATAAAACAAAAACTGCTTATAAAAAATCGGTTTGTTCGCGTGGTTTCGCTCTGAAAGTCGACTGGAATGAGATCTCCAATGCTGACAAGCAGGATAAGGCCAAAAAACTTGATAATATTACACTTGCCGGAAAAGATTGCGAATCCTATTCCTATACCGCAGCTGGTGTTACCTCAGTTTTTGCCGGATGGAATAACATTTGCATGATGCAGAATCAGGATAACCAATATGGAGGAACCTATATTAAGGCTGTCGGAGTTGAGGAAAATGCTGTTATACCGGCTGAGAAGTTTACGATTCCGGTGGATTTCACCATAAAGTAGGAAAATCAGCAAGGTCAGCAACAGTTTGAGCACAGAGCAAGAGGTTTGAAAATATATCCTTATTGGAACCCCCTCTTGCTCTTGCACCCTGCTCACACTCCAACATGTCCACCGGGCATAAGGCTTCTGAAAAAACGCAGGAAATTCCAGTGCCGGGGAGAAGGGTAAAAAAAGCTTTGATAGTGCCCGTTTTTCATTGCATTCAGGGTTTGCAGCAATTCAGGGTAAAAAATAATTTCCATACCCTTTTCCTTTATCCTTCGGCGGAAATTAACAAGGTCCGAACGATTTACTGCAGGTTTGTCGCTGAACCAGACTTCACCGCAAAAATACTGTACAGCCGGATCATCGAGCCAGACACGGAGTATACTGTTATCACTCCCGCCATAAAGGTATTTTAGAATAAGCAGCCCGGCCATTTTACGAACAGGTATTCCTTTTCGGCCCTTATTTGGGGAGTAATTTTCTGCCAGTCCTGAGGAAATTTTATCCCACTTAATGCTTGCTGCCAGCTTCACCAAATCATGATTTTTCCTGACGCGTTGCCTGAGAGGCAACCTGAATATATCCAACTGCGGATTTTTATCCAGTTTCCCGATCATTGCTGGTAGATTTTACATAAAGTTCTGTAATTTTTTCAATACTAACCAGCTGAAAATCAATTATTTTTCAACAAAATATTGTTAATAGGAAAGAAATAGTTCGGTGCTGAAGCGCAGGGATTGATAACCGTTACGATAAAAATAAATTTCACAGAGAACCACGAAGTAATTTATACATTTCCCTATATGACCTCCGTGTTCTCCGTGTCTCCGTGGTTAAAAAATTCATCTCCCAATATACATCTGTGTCCTCTGTGTCTCCGTGATCTCACCCTCCAATAAACCTGTCATACTCAACAATCTTCTTCTCCAGCCGGTCGGCCAGATATTTATTGCCTTCTTTCAGAGCTTCCAGGATAAGCATTGCATCTTTGTTGTAGGCTGTGCGTTTCTCCTTATCCCAAACGGCAGGTGGAGACTGAAGGTTTGTGATTCTGTCGGCCAGCTTAACAGCCCAGACCTCTTTGCGGAGTTTCTTAATACGCGCTAAGCTATCGGTTGTCTGCAGAGCTCTTGGGATTTTTTGGTCTTTTGTTAATGCCAGAACAGCTTCGGCGATATCAGAACCAAAGCTTTTGCTTAATTCTTCATAAGTGGTTGAGGTATCTTCAAGGGTATCATGCAGCAAGGCGACCTGTACTGCAAACGACAGGCTAAACCCGTCGGTTTGCGGAGCAGCCAGAATTATTTCCATGGCCACATTCGACAAATGCACCACATAGGGTAATTCGGAGCCTTTAACTTTCTGATTATTCTCCATATGCTTGTGCGCAGCAAACTTAATGGCTTCCTGATAGAGTGTTTGTATATCTGACATTTAGCTTTGTTTTATATTCGTAAATATCGCATTCCTTTTGGTAAATTCCAACATTTTCAGAGGGAGAGCTTTTTAAGTTAAGTCCTTTTATTTCATTTCTTACTTTGTTATTCTTTCTCCCGGTTAAACCAGACTTTCATCTCTCCTGTTCCCCTGTTCGACCATAAATAGTATGGAATCAGTGTTAATTCTTTACCAAAACAATTAGTTGTAATTGAATTTACTTTTTCAGAAAGAACTGACTTTCGTTCAATATTGAAAGTTGTACTGTCAGCGATATATATTTTTGATAACTGGCTATTGTCAATTTCCTCTGCACAATAAACAATAG
>JACJXF010000001.1 GCA_020636775.1 Bacteroidales bacterium | reverse complement strand
TCTGGGATTGTGGCGAGTTTATTTCCACAGCGCTTAAGCAGGAAGTTGGTCACCCTCCCGGGGCGCCGTTTTTCATGATTCTGGGCCGTTTGTTTACCCTTCTGGCAGGCGGAAATGTAAGCAAAATAGCTGTTGCCATGAATTCCATGTCGGCTCTGGCATCCGGATTTACCATACTTTTTCTCTTCTGGACCATTACCCATCTTGCAAAGAAAATTCTCATTACTGATGAGGATTATTCTCTTAGTAAGATTGTAAGTATAATGGCAGCAGGAGTTGTAGGTTCCCTGGCCTATACATTTTCAGATACTTTCTGGTTTTCGGCGGTGGAAGCTGAGGTTTATGCGACATCTTCGCTTTTTACGGCTTTCGTATTCTGGGCTATTCTCAAATGGGAGAATGTGGCAGATGAGCCCCTTGCTAACCGATGGCTGATTCTGATTGCTTTCCTCATGGGCTTGTCGATAGGAGTGCACCTGCTGAACCTCCTGGCTATTCCGGCAATTGTATTTGTTTATTATTTCAGAAAATATACACCTACCCGCTGGGGAATTTTAGCTTCACTGGGAATATCGGTAGCCATTTTAGGAGCAATGATGTATATCATCATCCCGGGATTTGTTGCCTTGGGCGCTCAGTTTGAGCTAATGTTTGTTAATGGATTCGGACTTACCTACCACTCGGGTCTGGTCTTTTATTTTATCGCTCTTTTTGTGGTTCTTGGATTTCTTGTTTACCTGAGTTATAAGAAAAAGCAGGTTGTCTGGAACACAATATTACTGGCGTTTACCGTTATTGCCATTGGTTATTCATCCTATGCCATCATTGTAATACGCTCAGTTGCCAATACACCTCTTAACGAGAGTGAACCGGACACTGCATTTGACCTTCTCCGCTATCTTAATCGAGATCAGTACGGTCAGACCCCTCTTGTTTACGGCACCTATTTCAACTCTCCGCCGATTAAGCTGATAGACGGAAAGCCCCTTTATTACAAGGAAAATGGCAAGTATGTTAAGGTAAAACAAAAAGATTACGAGTACGATCCAAACTTCAAGGGTTTCTTCCCGAGAATGTGGAGCGACAGGCCTGAACATGTTCAGCAGTATCTCTACTGGGCAAGAATGAATGAGGGCGACTTGTATAAGGTACAGGTTGATGCAAAAGGAAACCCCGTGCGTGGCAGAAGTGGAGAAATCACATACGATAAGAGCAATCCTCTGAAAACGCCCACCTTTGCTCAGAATTTGCGCTTTTTTATACGCTACCAGGTAGGATTTATGTACATGAGATATTTTATGTGGAATTTTGCCGGCAGGCAGAATGACATGCAGGGGAATGGTGATCTTACCCATGGAAACTGGATCAGTGGCATCAATTTCATCGACGAGGCACGACTGGGTCCGCAGGACAACCTGCCCGATTATCTTAAAAATAACAGGGGAAGAAACAGGTATTTCCTCCTGCCTTTATTGCTTGGTATTGCAGGAATGGTTTTCCAGTACCAGAAGCACAATAAGGATTTCTGGGTGGTTAGTTTGCTCTTTGCCCTCACCGGATTTGCGATACTGGTTTATCTTAACCAATACCCATTGCAACCCAGGGAAAGGGATTATGCCTATGCCGGTTCATTCTACGCATTTACCATCTGGATTGGGCTGGGAGTGCTATGGCTGATACAGCTGGTATCGAAGAATTTTAAATCGGTAGCTGCTGCTGCCGGAGTCGGACTTGCAAGTCTCGTGCTAGTTCCGGGGATCATGGCTGCCCAGAACTGGGACGATCACGATCGTTCAGGAAGGTTCACTGCCCGTGACTTTGCGTATAACTATCTGAATTCATGCGAACAGAATGCCGTGCTTTTTACCAATGGAGATAACGATACTTTCCCCTTGTGGTACCTTCAGGAGGTGGAGGGTGAAAGGACTGACGTCAGGGTAATAAACCTGAGTTATTTCACGGCCGACTGGTATATCAATCAGATGCGCAGGCAGGTTTATGAATCAACACCTGTGAAATTCAGTTTTTCGGAAAAGCAATACAGACAGGGTACACGCGATTATGCAATTTTCGTGGACGATGCAGGCCTTATGCTTAATGAAAAATATGAAGCGAACAAAGCTGATTTTGAAAAGGAATATGAAGCCATTTATAATACATTCCTCGACATAGTAAAACGTTCCAAGGTACCTGAGCTGGCGGCCAAGGATTTTGAGGAGATTAAAAAGGGATACCAGAATTTCACGATTGAGAAATTTATGGGGATTCTGTCGGCTGTTGAGCGCAATAAAGTCTTTGAAGTAAACAATCTTGCTATTTCAGAATTAAGGAAACGTGCTGAATCGATGCTTAAACATATTGATCAGTCTTACCTGCCTTTCAGTGACGCCCTCAAATTTCTGAGAACAGAAGATCCAAGGTTTCAGAGAGGGCAGTACTTCTTCCCGGCCAGAAAATTTGTTCTGGTATCTGATACGGCAAAACTGAGGAGAGAAGGGATTGTTAAGGGTGAATTACTGAACAGCATGGTGCCCGAGATCAGATGGGATATCGGTAAGAGAAGTATTTCCAAAAACGGAATCATGACTATGGATCTTATTGATGCCAATAAATGGGAGCGTCCTGTATATTTCGCTATAACCGCTTCAAGAGATAATTACCTGAATCTTGACAAGTACATTCATCGTGAGGGAATGGCTTACAGACTGCTTCCTGCAACAGGGAAAGAGGATGATTTATTTTCCGGCAGCGTTAATACTGAAGTAATGTATAAGAATGTAATGGAGAAGTTCCGTTGGGGAGGAATGGACAATCCACATGTATACCTCGACGAAAATAATATGAGGATGGTAAGTAATTTCCGTTATACATTTGCATCACTTGCTAATGCACTTTTCGAGGAAGGCAGGCTGGACAGTGCTCGCCGGGTTCTAGATCGCTGTATGGAGCTTACTCCAAACGAAAGGGTACCTTTTAATACCTCGGTTATTCCATTGATTCAGAATTATTATTCCCTGAAAGATACCGTTAAGGCTAATGAAATGATTGAGACCTATCTGACTACCCTTGAACAGGAGCTGGCCTATTATAAGGATCAGCAGCTCTTTAGCCCTGAGAAATTCCAGCTTACTTCAGGTGATTACCAGATGGATCTGAGCGCCATGTATAATCTTTTCTCCCTGGCAAATGCCAATGACCAGAAAGATCTTTCCAAAAAGATTCTGGATACCATGGGTCGATATGACGGAGGAATGTCAGGATTCTTAAGATAGGGCGCAAATATGCTGATTGTTCGCCCACCGGAAATAATAACCCGTTTGATGCCCCGGGTGACCTGGGGCTTCTTCGGGGAAGCCGGTAAAGTCTTTCTGAGCTTCGATGACGGTCCGACTCCGGATGTAACCCCCTGGGTTCTGGAGCATCTGAAGAAGTATAACGCCAAAGCAACATTTTTCTGTCTGGGAAGAAATGTAGATCATAACCCCGATATTTATAAACAGATTCTTGACGAAGGTCATTCTGTAGGCAATCATACCTATAGTCATTTAAAGGGATATGGCACCCGAAATCAGCAGTATTTTGATGATATTGAGCTTGCGGCCAGCCTGATCGATTCGGAGCTCTTCAGGCCTCCATACGGACGCATTCTCTCAGCCCAGATTTCCGGAGTATTGGAAAAGTACCGCATCATTATGTGGGATGTGCTGAGTTATGATTATAACCGCAGGTTTTCGGGGGATATTATTGTAAGAAATGTGACCCGTAATGTCCGCTCCGGGAGTATTGTCGTTTTTCACGATTCGGCGAAGGCCAGAAAGAACCTGTACTATGCCCTTCCGAAGGTTCTTGAGTATTTAAGCAATGAGGGCTGGGAGATGGCGGCGATACCGATGAAGAGGGTGGAGGCGGGGAAGCTGTCCACGGTAAAGCCGAAAGCGTAAGTGCCTTTCTGCCGGAAGGCAGGCGGATCCCGCTGTGCGGGAAGGCTAATAATGCAATAGAACAATATCAGTAAAAAAACTGCTTGTACACCGCGTCTCTGCGCCACGCCTTGCATGGTTGCGCTTAATCCTTCCTTGCGCTTCGACCTCCAATCCCCAGCACCCTGCTATAATAATTCCATTGCTTACGGTACCATTCCGGGTTTTGTATTTTACGAATCATCAATTTTCTTAATTCCTTATCTCCGATTGCTTTGATGGGGGTTAATATGTAGCCCAAAAACATCCTGATAATCAGCAAAGATAATCTCCCGAATATTTTGGATCTTATATTCAGGCGGTATCTGAAACGGTAAGTATGCAAGAATAGCCCAGGAACGATTCTTCTTTCGGGAACAATCCCGAATGTATCGTAATATATATCGAGATAGGATGAAGAGATGCGGTGGTAACGAGTTAATCCCGCAAGCACATCTTCAGGGTTTTTTCTGTCGGACAATAATAACACATCATATAGGTTTCTCATATATTCTCTAGCAAAAATCCTTGCCCGATGGTCCATTTGTGCATGAAGGAAATTATGAATTATTTTATGTTCGTCAGACATGACGAGGCAATCTGAAAATCCTGCAGGTACTTTTGAATGCCTGAATATTTCATCATTTGCAAGAATTCTTTCATATCTGTTATTAACCGCCTGCCAGTGTATTTCTACATAAACAGGTTCTCCTCTTTTATACAGAATTGGAAAGTGGTGATCACTGTCCCGGATTTCAGACTTTAATTTAGTGTTGCTCTGGTAGCCATCCTTTACTAAAAGATTTACAGCTTCATATATTTTTTGTCTGGGAATCAGAATATCTATATCATGTAGAATTCTTTCCCCTTTATTTTTATAAAGTCCATCAAGGATGTTTCCCATGCCTTTCAGGTAAAGAGGAGTGATGCCGGCGCTGGAAAGCAGCTTCGATAAGCTTTCTGCCTGATTCATTATAGAATCGTTTCTTTTAACTGAAAGTTCAAAAATATACTTAAGATGTTCCAAAACTTCTGCAGGAAAGAAATCTTCAAGCTTATGCGCAAGAATTTTTGGGTAGAGAACCTGAAGAACCAAATGCTTATCGGCAATATTGATAAATTTCTCCCATGAAAAATTCAGCTTTTGTAATTCCTGAATCACCCGCTCCTTGTCTGCCTGAGGGTGGTCCAGAGCAAGTATCCTGCCAATTAGGTGGTAAATTTTGAGCCTGTTCATCATGCTTTATATACACGAAGGTAAAAGAAAATAAAGTAAGTAATAAGTGAAAGAATATTTTAATCCGGGGAGACTGGTAAAATTTTCCTTTAAAGGGAACTGTTTGAACTCAGATTCAGACTCTTTTCTGAGCTGCTGAATGACTTAATTACAATGGGTTTCACCATTGCTAAATGAAGAAAGGATCCTTTTTCAAACTCTCAATAAAATGCACTATTCAATAAATACTTTTTCGGTTTTTTGAGTGTTTGTACCCATAAGCTTTAATATATACACTCCTTCTGCAAAGTCTTCATTTAGAACGAGCTGGTTATCTTCATCGGCTTGAAGTCTAAAGTCTTGTAATTTCTTTCCTCTGATATCATAAAGACTGGCAATGGTATTTGCATCAACCCAGCCCTTTACATAAATTATTTTTTGAAAGGCAAAAATCTGAATTTCATTATTATTCGTGATTTTAAGATTATTGGGCCATGCATTAACCGTATGGAGGAAGAACCTTCCTGTTCCTGAATAACCCGGTTCAACCACAACCTCGTATCGGGCATTATTATCACTCAGGTCGGTATAAATGCCTAATAAACGATCTTCCAGAACATCAACATACCAGGGAGGCAAAGAGCTCTTACTGGATTTGAAGGTCAGAAGTCCACCTGCTTCGCATTCAAGACCTATAGGAATTATCATTGAGTCTGTTTCAATGGATGGGAGGCACTGAATCATGAAGTTTACGCCATTATCTTCAATAAGCCTGGAGTATAGCTGCAATTTGCTATTTCCAGAGTACAGGCCACCATCATAGGAGATGTCCAATCCCTTTGTCATATCATCCCTGAATAATATCCTTGTCATTGAGGAATCAAGATTACTTTTTACCACAAGTTTGATTTCACCCCAGGTTGAATTAGATTTTTTATAAAAGGCGGGATTACCATGAGTTTGCATATCAGAATTAAAACTTACGAAAGATGAGGATTTTGCAATTCTTATCAGAAAGCCCTGTCCCGGCTGGACATAACTCGAAGGAGATGTGTTATTAATAATTGAATACCCGCCGGTGCCGTTCCAGACATATATTCCTGCAAATGAAGGTTCAAAACGTGAGGTGTTTAGGTCAATAAAATTAGCAGTTGTAGTTGCTGAGTTATTGATTCCGATTGAGGAACTATACGGGTTTCCAACTGCGTTCCAGCCATATCTAAGATTTGTTAATGTTGGCATTATCGGGCTAATATAATTTAAATTCCCCGAAAAAGTAACCACGCCATCTCCAAAGGCAACATCCCGTCTTACAATGTACCCCACACCGGGTAGGAAATCGCCTGCGGAAGCTATATTAGCCGAAGTATAATAAGTCCAGACTCCATTAGGCTCATCATAAAATTCCATTCCATAGGTTGTGGACCCTTTGGCTGGGATATGATTTGCTGTATTTAAAATGAAATCAGAAACTGATAAACCGGAAACCGGTGAAGACAAGGTGTGCCACTGATTAGTAATAATGTGTCTTTCAAAATTAGTGGTTCCGGCTCCGGTTACACCCGAAGAGGCAATAAAAGAAGCTGTTCCGCTGGCACTGGATTTAAGATTGAAGGTGCCGGCAAGTGAAGTTATTCCATAGGCAGTAACATATTTTCCGGCCTCAATTTCTACTATTGCACCTGGTAAAATGGTAAATTTCTCAAAATTTGACTGAGCTGCTGTTCCCCCGATTGTCTGGGTGGAAGTTCCGCCAAAAACCACCTCACCGTTTGTCCCATTCCCGGATATCCCGACTGAGGAACTGTTATTGGTCCAGTTACCAGAAAGAGAAATGATTCCATCCAGATTAATATCAGATGCAGATTCATTTTGGAAGGATCCTGAAACTACCAGATAACCTGCTGATACGTTTAGTTTACCTTCATTCCGGAATATCTGACTAAAGGATATACTAGTGAAAGAAAAGTAAAAACATATATATATAATTAGATGTTTAGGCATTTCAATGTAAGAATCAAATTATCAGATAATTAAAGTTTAAATGTTTATGGAATAAAATGCCGGAAGAATACTTTAACGCAACGACACGGGACGACAAAGATATGATAATTCTTTTTTTGACGGAAATGAGTCAGCACTTGCCAATTAATGATTGTAAAAAATCTGCTTTCCCAATAAATTATTTAAACAACTTGAAAATTTCATGACATGCCATTAGGGGATCATGATATTGAAGTTTAAAACAGGGAATTTTAACAAACCATTTGATAAGCTGATTTGCAGCTTTAATGCCTGTTACTATTTTCGCATTATCAAAAAAATGCTGAAATGCTTCATCCTGCGATAATTGAGCCAATGACATATCAGCTTCCGGCTTGAATTCCAAAAAAACAACATGTTTAACAGGGAAAGATTTGAAAGGTTCAACAGGGGGAGGGTTAATTGGAAGTAATTTTACGAACTCGGTTTGTATACCTTCATATGAATATTTTCTTTTTGCGAGTTCAGGAAAAATGGGTGACAATACTGGCAGGGCAGCATTTTTTATTGAAATAGATACAGGGAATGGGAAGGCCTTACCTGAGTTACCGCTTACCGGGATGAAATCATCAGATAATACATGGAATCCTTCATTCATTAGCAAGGCTGACAGAGTGCTCTTCCCGGAACCTGAAGGGGATGATAGGACAATAGATTTGTTCTGATCAGTAATTGCTGATGCATGAATAAACGATATCCAGTTGTCAGCTTCCTCAGGATAAATCAGATTGCTAATTTCAATAAAAAGCTGCTTTTTAAGTTCAGGAGGTTGAGAAAATTCAAAAATACGGTTTTCCTTTCCCTTGATTTCAAGGATTATTTTTTTTCCTTCTGTGTAAATCTGATAGGAATTTGAGCAGGTCGATTCCTGATTAATCTGAAAATCTTTTAGTAGAGGATGAACAAAATAGGCTAATTCGTGAGACGAAAACGATATGCTGAATGCGTGGCCATTCATCCGATAGAAATGACTTACCGCAATATTCGTCTTCTTTTGAGTTGTTTTTCTATGCAGATGCGACTTTGATAAATCCCGTTTTATGTTGGAATAGTCTTGAATATTTTCAGACACTTCAGCTATAAAAAGTTTACTTTCATTTAGGGAGATTTTGTACCTGTCTGCAAAAGATTTGCTTAATGTAACTTCAGAAACCTTCTTCTGTAGATTTTTAAAAACGTACCAGGCTGGCTCTTCCAATAATAGCCAGTTGTTTGAAGACTCAAAATAAACTAAAAATTTATTCCCGATTTTGCCAGATAAGGTATTCCCATTAACTGTAAACATTTACGATGGGTTTGAGTAAATTTTGGGAAAAGCCAGTGTGTTACCAGGTATCCGGATCATCAGGGTTTACGGGACTATCCTGAGCCTGAAGTTTTTCCGGTTTGCTTAACAGGAGCATAGTGGTAGCAGCTGAAAACGCAATAAGTCCGGCTTTCTGAATAGCTTCTTTTCTTGATATTACATCACCCTTACTCTTTTTATTTCTGTTCGATGTATTCTTTAAATCCTTCATTTATTTAATTTTTCAAGCTATGAGCTTAGCTCACTATTTAATAAATACTTTTTCAGTTTTTTGAATGCCTGTTCCGTTAACTTTCAGCAGGTAAATTCCTTCCATAATTCCTTCATTTAGAAGAAGACGGTTTTCATCCCTGGTCTGAAGTTTAAATTCCTGCAATTTTTTACCAGTAAGGTCATACAAACCGGCTGTTGTATTTGCGTCAACCCAACCTTCAACAAATATTTCTCTCTGGAAGGCAAAAATACGAATTTCTTTTTTATCAGTAATTTTAATGTTGTTTGGCCATGCTGCAACGGTATGCAGGAAGAACCGTCCTGTACCGGTTGTCCCGGGCTCAACAGCTACCTGATAATTTGCACCCGGCTGACTTAAGTCGGTAAAAACTCCCGCTAAACGATCTTCAAGCACAGCAGTATACCATGCAGGCAGAGAGTTAATATTTGCGTTGAATGTAAGCAGCCCGCCAGCCTCATAATCCAGTCCCACCGGTACAATCATTGAATCTGTTTCCTGGGACGGAAGGCATTGAACCATAAAATTCACTCCATTATCTTCAACCAGTTTTGTGTAAAGGTGCAATTTTGAACTTCCTGAAAAGAGACCTCCGTCATATGAAATATCAAGTCCCCTGGTCATGTCGTCCCTGAATAGAATTCTGGTATATGCAGAATCACTTGAATTTGTAACAAATAGTCTTATTTCCTCCCAGGGAGCAGACGAAGACTTTTTATAAAAAACCGGATTACTGTGAGCCTGCATAGCTGAAGTAAAATTAATAGTGGCTCCGCCAGCCTTTGATTTTACCAGGAATCCCTGACCAGGCTGAATATAGGTTGCTCCATCAACATTGTTGATAATGGTGTATGTAGTCCCATTCCAAAAATATGCTCCATTATACGAAGCGTCAAGATTTGCAAGGTTGGCACTCATGAAATTGGTGGTTGTAGAGCCATCATTCAAACCAATGGATGAAGTATAAGGGTTTCCCAAGGAGTTCCATCCATTACGTGTCTTTGTAATTGAAACATTTGTATTTCCGGCATTTAGGATGCCTGAGAATGTAACCACACCATCGGAGGTATTCCTTGTCAGGTATCCCCTGCCAGGTATAAAGTTTCCGGCACTTCCGATATTATTTGCATCGTAGTATGTCCACACTCCGGTTCCTTCATCATAATATTCCATGCCATAGGTAAGCACAGTAAGTGTTTTAGTAGGAATATTATTTGCAGGGGTGGTAAGGAATGTTTGAATAGAATGACCACTTACACTGGGTGCAAGGTTATGCCAGGTGTTTCCTGTAATATACCTTTCTACATTAGTTGTACCGGCACCACTGGCTCCTCCACTGGCAATTAAAGAGGCTGTACCCGTAGCATCAGATTTTAAATTCATTGTTCCTGTCACTGTAGCTGTACCGGTAACGGTCAGACGTTTTCCTGCTGAAACAGTAAATATCCCTGAATTTACATTTAAGTTATTATCAACAGTGAAGTCATCGTTCAATGTAACACCACTGGCGTTATTTGCAGACAAATTATAAATGCGGTCATTTAGAAAACGACCCAGAACTATGGTTTGGGGAGTTGATCCTGAAAAACTGAATGTGGGGGAATTCGTTGTAGCATCTAAAAGCCCTGAAGTAGTTGTAAGGCTATTCAGAAGGTTAAGGGTTCCGTTAAAGCTGAGGTTATTTGAATTGTTAACCGTAAGGTTGTAAATCTGGTCATTTAAGAATGCTCCCGCTGGAATTGACTGTGCAGAAGTACCGGCAAATTCAACCGTGGAGCTGGCGGAAGAGGCATCTATTTGCGCCCCACCTGAGAAAACGAGATTTCCTTTAATGGTAAGCTTATGTCCATTAGTTACCATCCTAAATGCAGAGGTATTGGTAATATCAGTAACAGAGCGGTCCTGATCAAGATTAAGGTTATTTAAAGGAGCATCATCGAAATAAATATTCCTGTCTACTCCTAATGGTATTGCACTACCTGTCCAGTTAGATGCCGTGTTCCAATCAGTATTGCTGGTACCTTTCCATTTATTAACTACTCTTTCCCATGCTCCCGGGGTGGGATTATTTCTGGTTGCCAGGGCATAATCGGTGGTAATGCCGGTTCCGGTAACACCAATAGGATCTATTCCAATTGTATAATCTGAGGCTGTTGTACTACCCGGAACTGTAAATACAGGGTTAAGATTAATACTGTTTGCATCCTGCCCTGCAACTATTGGAAGACTTGTAACATCACTTGAATTATAAAACCCTAATGCACTTGAAGAGCCCGAAACAAAATAATCATTATAATCCAGAGTTAAAGTACCACCAGGAGAAGCAAAATAAATTGCATAATGGAGGGTAGGCCCCGGAGTGGTAGATCTGGCGTTATATATTACGTTATTCCGAAGGTTACGGTCGTTTAAGGAACTACTTATATAAATTCCGTAAGAGGTATTCGAACCGGAAGAAACATTTCCATAAATATATACCGTATTAAAATAAATATTCGAGTTTTCATTTACCGCACTGGAACCAAAAATTCCATAAACATTAGTTTTGGTAGTCCCTCCCAGAGAAATTATATTATTTGCCATAGTCACGGATCCTTGTGCCTTCTTAATTCCGATTAAGGATGCTGTTAATGAGCTGACACCGGTAACAGAAAGGTTATAAACAAAATTATTTGAAAGTGTGTTGGCTGAAATATTTGCCTGAAAAATAATTCCAATAATTCCCCCGGTGAATGAGGTGTTGGAGTTAGAAAGGTTATAAATAGTATTTCCTGTTATGTTCTTTGCAGAAGTGTTACCGCTTGTCGAAATTCCGCAAACAGATACGGTGGCACCAGTTGAAGCATTAGCGCAGCCAATAGTCAGATCATGTATTACATTACCTGAAATGGTGTTTGTCCCATTAGTTGAAACGATACCTTGAATCCGGTCGGCAGTAAGAGTTGATGTTCTTGCAGATGCATTTGTTAAATTTGCGATGGTATTTCCACTTATAACAACAGTTCCATTTCCCGAATTATTAATACCGAGTAAATACTGATTATAATTTGTGGATGCTGAACTTAAATAGATGCTATTTGAGGAGGAAGTACTACCAATTAAATTGTTAGTTATTGTAATGGTTCCAGATGCGCCGGCTCTGTTTATTGCATAAAATACTGAACCCTGGGTAGCACTTGTTTTTGCACAAGTTATTGAGCCGATGGTATTGTTCCGGCAATCGACAATTCCGGTACTAATACTGTTAATGCAGAAAATGTTATTGTTGTTTCCTGAAGAAGTAATTAATACTGACCCGTTTCCTGTTGTTGCACCGATTGTATTTCCTGTGCCTGTACCAATATTTATATCACCGCCAACAATGTTCATACCATACCAGGAAGCATTTCCAGCGTTTGCCCAATCTATATTTCGGATGGTGTTGTTTTGAATACTGCTTGAGGTTCCTGTTCCAGCATTTATATAAATTCCATAAAATGCATTATCAAAGGAATTGGTTTTAGTCCATGGACTTCCCCCACAGGATGGTGAGGATCCTCCAATAAAATTCCCGGAAACAGTAAAATTTACACCGGAGACATTATCAATCCTGATTATATAATAGTTCACATTAGCGCTAGCAGCAAAGGAGGAGGTTTCGTAAAAACTGTTTCCAGAAATGGTAAAATCCGTAGAAAAATCTGAAACCAAAACTGCGTTACTAATGCTATCAGGATTTACAAAGTCATAAAAATTATTGTTACTGATAATATTACCTGAATTAACAAATCCTGATGTCCCCGAAGAATAAATCAGGTTTAAAGGTCTGTTTCCGGCATTTGTAATATAGTTATGATCAATAAGGTTGCTGCTGTTTCCTCCCCCGGAACCTGATGTTGAAAAATGAATTACCCCGCTTGAACGGCCCCTGTTAGAACCCTTAATAATGCAGTATTCAATTGTATTTGTATTTGCAGATTCAAGAAATTTAAAAGTTGATGCTGAAGTACCGGTATTTGTATTGCTGATTACCAGATCGGCAACCCCAGTGCGGTTAACTCTTCCATCGAAGGTAAGTGTGGCAGCGCCATTTATTTCAAAAAGTGCTGCATTTAAATTACCGCTTACAGTCAGGCCGGAGCTTACAGGATAAACTGTAACCGATGAATATGTAGATAATCCATCCCAGCCGCTTGCCAGAAGAATGGCTGTTGAAGTCTCTGTTGTATTGTCAATCACCTGTATTTCAACATCACCTAAATCTGAGCCGACATTATTTATTGCAAAGAAAGCCTCTTCGAAAGTGGCGAAGTCCGCTCCTGTGGCTCCAACTGTAACAATGGTCGCTGCTTTTACACCTAATGGTAAAATCAATAATGTCAGAAAATATATAAATTTATTCATTTTAAAACCATTTTTTTTCTAAGGATAAACTCCAGCGTGTGAATTTTATTAAAATCTTAGAATAGACATTTACACCACAAATTAATCAATAAAAGTACCACATTAATAGATAATTACAAAAATTAGCTCTTAAAGATGATATTAAAAATATATAATAAGCATTCTAAGTCCATTAACAGCCTGAAAGCTAAAAAGTTTTTCCATAAGGCATCTATCTGGTTTTGCTTAGATAATTAGAAATATTAACTCCAAGTGATATTTCATGGTTGTTGAAGGCACCTAAGGCTACGTTAGAAGCAAGATTAAAGTGATATGCTATTTTCAGGCCTTTGTCAATATTTGCTCCCAGCCCGATTCCGAAGATTCCGGGATCACGAAATACCAAACTACCCCAGATGCGCTCGAGATAGGTTGCCTGTGCAGCAAATTCAATCTGGCTTTTTATATACTGGCCTCCACGGACAATCAGTAGAGGGGATACAGACCAATCTTTTGAGAATTCATATAAATAAGTGGCATGAAACTGGTAATTTGCAAGTGGATTATATTTTAAGTCAATGTCTTTGTAACTGGCATCTCCGAAACTGATATTGGAAACCATAACGCCCGCTTCCAGGCCTTTAAATATCCATATTGCAGAAACATCACTCATAAACTTAAGCTTAGAATTGACATCCTTATTAACAAGAGATGGATCAAGTTTATAGTTTGGATCATTATAATAATCTAAAAGATTAATACTGTTCCTGTAAACGCCTCCGGATAATCCAAACAATAGGTGATGTTCACGATTAATTTCAAGATTATAAGAGTAGGATCCCATTACGAAAAGCTGGTTAAAAATACCCGCTTTATCGTAAATGATTTTACCTCCATACCCGGCATTCTCAAATTTTGAAAATGCATCATTATAGGAAATTCGGAGTGTTTTCGGTCCGCCTTCAATTCCTGACCAATCTGAGCGATATCCTGTAACCAGGTAACCAGAATTAAAATTTCCCGCATAAGAAGGAGAAAGGGAATACTTATCCATGAAGTAGTTTTCAGACAGTGGTAATTGCTGTGCTAAAACTGAACCTGCAGTAGTTAAAATTCCAAATAAAAAAATAAATATTTTATTCATTTTGGCTATTATTTATCTTTTAATATCAAGTTTTTTTGGGAATATTAATTAAAATCTGATACTTACCTAACAATGTTAACGGTCCCTTTGATTATTCCCGAATTTTGGGTCTGAATGACAAAATAATATGCGCCTTCCGGCAATTGGCTTCCATCTGATGTTCCATCCCACTGGTTATTATAATCCGGATTCGAATAAACCATTTTTCCCCAGCGGTTATATACTTTCACATCACTTTTTCCCCATTCCTGCAATTCCGGCAACTCCCAAAGGTCATTATATCCATCGTTATTTGGTGTAAAGAGATTTAAAATATCCTTATGTGTTGTGGTTATTTCGATAGAATCCAGTACTTCTGCAGCCAGGTAGTTCTGATTTCCATCATTATATGCCCTGAACTGAGCTGTCCCTTTTGAAATCCCGGTTAACTGGTTTCCGGAAACACTTGCAATCCCAATATCAAGGCTTTCAAACAAAACGGGCAGCCCGGAGGTTGCAGATGCCTCAAGACTTATTGATTCACCTTTGAGCAATTTTCCCGGAATTTCTGTCAGGGTAATTATTTGTTGCAGTTTATTAATGGTAAGAACCCCGTCAGTATATAAGTAAGCATAACAGTTATCGTTACCTCCGGATAATGAGATGGGATAGTCTCCGGCATCAGAGTTTTGAAGTGCTGTTGTTGTTATTTCAGGCAATATATCCAAAACACTAAGATCATCAGTTCCCTGCAAACCAGAAACAGTATAGCTTAGTACCGGATTTTCTTCGAGGTATCCCCTTGATTTATTATCGGCAATAAAGGTAAGATTGGCTTTCGTAATTGTAAGAACAGCGTTGATATAACTGAATTCATAATTGTTATCTTCTCCACCCACGAAAATAACAGGGTATTCACCCACAAGAGAATATTGTTCTGCTGATGTCGTACCAATTGGTGCTACATCCAGACTGGCAACTTCATCGCTGCCAATAAAGCCTGAATAGGAAGCAATAAATATTGGATTGTCCGAACCATATGTTTTAGTCTGGTCCTGTGCAGTGACCAGTAATAAGGCCTTGTTAACATTTAAATTCTGTGTCACTTCGGGAGCTGCATTATAATTGTTATCGCCAGGCTGTGTAGCTGTAATTGTTGCAGTACCAGCTCCGGTAAGGTGAACTGATCCGTTTAAAATACCGGCAATAGATATATCACTGCTTAAGAAGGAAACCGGTAATCCTGAGCTGGCAGTTGCTGCAAGATCAAAGTCAATGTCACCATAAGTCTTTGAAGTGAGTGGATCAAAAGTAATTACCTGGTCTGCTTTTAAAACTGTAAAATCAGAGGCTACATATGTGAAATCGTAATTATCAGCCGAACCCCCACTTGGTATAATTGCACCTGAATATACACCGGCAGGACTTGAGACATCTATTGTAGTAGAAAGTACAGGTACAGAGGTCAGAACAGATTCATCCTCACCGTTCTGAAATCCTGAATATGATAAAGTCAAAATTGGGTTTGCAGTTCCATAAACCTTTGTCAATGGATCTGCGGTTGCAGTTAGGTTTGCCTTTGTGACCGAGAAAGATCCATCAAGATAACTGATTGTATAATTATTTAACCCGGTTCCACTTGCTCCAGTACATGAAATTATATAAGGAGATCCCAAAGTACCAGCAGTTGCAATTGAACCCGGACTGGAAATAGTCAGGTTTAAAACAGTATCATTGTTAATTAATCCGCTGGTAGTAAATTCATTTCCACTGAAGGTAAAATCAGTTCCATAGATTTTTGAAATATCATTAGCAGTGATCGTTAATGATTTGGGTAACACGGTAATGCTAAATGGATCAGAAAAATCAGAAGGACAGACCCCGTTTTTAATTTCTGCTCGGTATTGCCAGGTGCCAGCTGCTGAAGGAAATTCATTATATATTAATGAGCTATTTGTTATATCTTCCCATGGGTTCACATCAAGCAATTTCTGCCATTTAACAACTGTTCCGGTCTCACCTGATAATGTCATGTCACCAGTTGAAGTGCCATAAGTAATCGATGCTCCAGAACCAGAAACAGATCCCCCGGTACTTGGTGAATCAATTAATAGATTTTCAGTTTCCAATAATTCATTGCTGCACCCAGTCACCAGGTTACTGGCTAGAATATTAAACTCTGTGTCAGTGTTAAGATTACCGGTAGGTAACAGTATTGTACCTCCTGTACCGGGTACCGCCGATCCAATATTAATATTACCAACCACGTTCCTTAACTGGTATGATACTCCGGTTTCTGATAAATCCACAGAAATATTTGTGCCTGTACCAGCACAAACATTACCCGTTCCGTTTACTACTAAATTATTTAAGGGTAGAGGGTTTATCGTTACTGTAGAAGCAGCTGAAGTTAGTTCACAGGTAGTTACCCCATTGCTTACTTTAAATTTATAATCTCCGCTGGATGTAATCCCAATTGTTGAGGAGGTCTCACCATTTATTATTACATTATCCTTATACCATAAATAGGTTGGTGAAGCAGCATCTGAAACTGCAGTAAGGGTTGTTGTTTCACAAGCGGTTAAGGTTCCTGTAATGGTTGCGGTGGGTAAGGGCATTATGGTTACGTTTGAAACAGCAGAGGTCTGTTCACAGGTACTGACTCCATTGGTAACTTTGACTTTATAATCCCCACTTACGTTAACTGGTAATGTCGGAGATGTTTGGCCTGGTACAATTACATTATCCTTATACCAGACGTATGATGGAGAAACTGCATCAGTTATGGCAGTCAGGGTAGTAGATTCACAGGAGTTTAAGACTCCAGATACAGAAGCTGCAGGCAGTGGATTTATTAATACAGTGGAAGGGGCGGATGTCTGCTCACAACCGGTAACTCCGTTTTTCACCTTAACCTTATAATCTCCGTCAGAAGTCACAACAAGGGTTGCAGCTGTTTGGCCGTTAATAACAATGTCATCCTTATACCATACGTATGAAGGTGATACAGCGTTTGAAACTGCCGTTAAAGTAGTTGAACCGCATGCTATTAGTGTGCCAGTAATTGATGCAGTAGGTAAGGGATAAATGGTGACATTAGAAGCAGCAGAGGTTTGCTCACAGGTAGTAACCGCGTCTGTAACCTTAAATTTGTATGAACCACTTGCTGAAACATCTAGGGAGGAGGATACCTGACCCGGGATGATTACGTTGTCCTTAAACCACACAAATGAAGGTGTACCAGCATCCGATATTGCTGTTAAAGTAGTAGATACACAAGCAGTTAAAGTTCCTGTAAGAATTGCAGATGGTACCGGAATTATTGAAACTGTAGAAAGTGCTGATGTTTTCTTGCAGGTTGTAACCAGGTTGGTTACCGTTACGCTATAGACACCATTTGACCCGGCTAATAGAGTTGAGGAAGTTTGCCCGGGGATAATTAAATAGTCCTGATACCATACATATGATGCAGATGGGGCATCTGTCACGGCAGTCAGGGTGGTTGCTGCACACGATGTTAATGTTCCGGTAACAGAGGCAGTTGGAAGAGGATTTACTGTTATAGGGATTACATTTGACTCGGCTGCTCCAGACCAGTCGGATGAACAGTTTACCCTTGAAAGTCTTTTATACCAGGTATTTTGTGAGAGTATGGGTGGGTTATACTGGGCTGAGTTGGAACTGGTAATATCCGAGAAACCAGAACTGTTTCCTGTGGTAGATAATTGCCATTTGTATTCCAGGCTGCCCAGATATCCGGATGGAGAACCAGTATTCGTAATGATATCCGGATCAAATGGGTCACACCCACTCTGTGCGGCTGAAATACTTCCCCCGCTTGTAGGATTTGTGCAAGGGCCAGCTTCGTAAGCACCCATTGAAGTGGCTCCAGGGTTTCGGGTAGCTCCGGTTATATCCGTAGTTATCCCTGTACCACTGACTCCACTTAAAACAGCATTCGGCTGATAATCAGATTGCAAAACTCCTCCTGGAGAATTGAATTGCGGGTCAATGCCTAAACTGTTGGCATCCTGACCAGTTGCTGCTTTCCATGCAGCAATATCGGCAATATTGGAGGCTAGATAGCCAAACACCCCTCCGACACCGGTTACGAAATAATCATTATAGTCAATCGTGAGACTTCCTCCAGCATTAGCAATATAAATTGCATAATTGGTGCCGCCAGCCCCGGCATTGGAACGTTCATTTATAAAAATATTATTCCTGAAATCACGGATATTAGTCGAGACTGCACTGTACAATGCATAGCTGTTTTTATTATCTGATGTGGGAGCACCGCCAATATATACAGTATTGAAATATAAATTATTATTATTGCCCGCACTACCTGTTTCGTAAATACCGTATAGTGTTGCAGGTGCATTATCATTTAAGCTTATGAGGTTGTTAGAGTATGTTGTAGCACCATTGTTCACTCTGATTCCATAAATTGAAGAGTTTGAGGATAAGCCGGAGGTGAATAGTCTCTGAATAAAATTTGCATTAACCCTGTTTGGGACAAGACTTCCGGATATATTTATACCAACTACCATATTACCAGAACCAGCAGAGTTATTCAATAAGTTCGAAACAGAATTATTGTCACAGTTTACTATCCCGCTGCCTGAATAATTTATTCCAAAAAATGCTGTATTGCCACCACTTCCACTGTAGGTTAACGATCCTGAAACAGCAGGGTCACCGAGGATATTTCCAGACAGTGTGCCCGTGTTTACGTTTCCACCTGCAATGTTTATTCCATACCACGAGGCATTTGAAGAGTTGTTCCAGCTAAAATTTTTGATGGTATTGTTATTAACATTGCTAGCAGTTGCGGTTCCAACATTGAGGTATACAGCATAAAACAGATTATTCTTCGAGGCAGTTTTTGTCCATGAGGCTCCACCGCATAATGCAGCAGACCCTCCAATATAATTGCCTGAGACAGAAAAATTATTACCAGAAGTATTATCAATTTTGACAATACAATAAGGAACGTCTGCAGTTGGAACAAATGATGAGTTTTCGTAAAAACTGTTCCCTGAAATTGAACATGAGGTAGTAAATGATGAAAGAAAAATACCATTTGAAGCAGTACCTTGTTTTAAAAAATTATAAAATTCATTATTTATAATGGAGTTTCCGGAATTTTCAAACCCTGACGAACCCAAAGAATAAACAGCATTAATTGGCCTGTTTCCCCCAGCGTTACTAATAAAATTATTATCAATTATATTATTACTGTTCCCTCCCCCTGAAAGAGAGGTTGAAAATAAAATTACTCCTCCGGTGAGCCCTGTTTGCGATCCTTTTATCTGACAGTACTTAATTGTATTATTATGGGCCGATTCCGCGAATTTTAATGTAGAGGCAACGGTACCAGTATTTGTATTACTTATTAACAGGTCAGCAGGACCTGCCTGGTTTACCCTGCCATCAATAGTCACATTTGCAGCCCCGTTTATTTCAATTAGCGGTCCGTTAAAATTGCCGCTTATCGATAATCCTGAAGCAACCGGGTAAATTGTAATTGAGTTATAGGTAGAAAGCCCATCCCACCCACTGGCAAGGATGACAGCTGTTGAGGTTTCAACTGTATTATCAACAACTTCAATAATAATGTCGCCTAAATCCGATCCAATATTATTCAGAGCAAAAAATGCTTCTTCGAAGGAGGAGAAATCAGCTCCGGTAGCACCAACAGTAATTGATTGACCATATACGCCTATAGGCAAAAGGATAAGCAATAATAGGAAAATGCGTTTTTTCATTCTGTGATTATTTTGATTTCTGTAGTAAAATAAACCCTGAATGACTCAGCACCGCTAAACCATAAAAGGTAGATAATTATAAGGTAACTTATGCGTTTTCATAAGTCAGTGGTTTTCAATTATGACCGGAAATATTTCGCCAAAACAAAATTTAAATGGATAATAATAAGTCTAAAGTAATAAGTGTTTAGTTGCAAATTAGAATACTAATAGTAAATATAATTAATTTTATTTTAACATGAAGTACGTTTTTCATTTTTAAGATATAGTATATTAGTAAATTAGGTTAAATATGGTTCCCTAAAACCAACCATTTTGCCTATCTTAGCAACAAATCCCAAAACATGAACGTCCTCATCCTCGGCTCCGGAGGTCGCGAACATGCACTGGCATGGAAGATCGCTCAGAGTCCAAAACTTAAGAAACTGTTTGTAGCTCCCGGGAATGCCGGAACACTCGGCTGTGCGACAAATATTCAATTAAATACTGAGGATTTCCAGGCTGTTAAAAAAGTAGTTGTCGAAAATTCTATTGAACTTGTTGTCGTAGGTCCTGAAGTACCCCTTGTGGCAGGTATTCATGATTTTTTCCTGTCCGAGTCCGTGCTCAGGAACATAACAGTTATCGGTCCAACTCTTAATGGAGCCATGCTTGAGGGAAGTAAGGACTTTGCAAAAAAGTTCATGGTAAAATACAATATCCCAACCGCTGCATATTCTTCATTTACTGCAGATAGTCTTAATGAAGGACTAGCCTTTCTTACTAAGCTTAACCCTCCCTATGTTCTCAAAGCCGACGGACTAGCCGCCGGAAAGGGAGTGCTTATCCTGGATAAAATGACTGAGGCACAATCTGAACTTAAGGAGATGCTTTCGGGAAAATTCGGAAAAGCAGGAAATACCGTCGTCATTGAAGAATTTCTGAGCGGTATCGAATGCTCGGTTTTTGTCCTTACCGATGGAAAGGATTATCTGATATTACCGGAGGCAAAGGACTATAAGCGCATAGGTGAAGGTGATACAGGACTCAATACCGGAGGAATGGGAGCGGTTTCACCGGTTCCTTTTGCTGATAAGGAGTTTATGGATAAGGTGGAGAAGCGTATTGTCATTCCCACTATCGAAGGACTCAAAAAAGAAGGAATTGCCTATAAGGGTTTTATTTTCCTTGGACTGATAAAAGTGAATGGGGAACCCATGGTCATCGAATACAATGCCCGTATGGGAGACCCGGAGACTGAGGTTGTGATGCCAAGAATTAAAAACGATTTTCTGGAAGTCCTCATTGCCTGCGGAAAAGGCGAGCTAAAAGGACAAAATATTATTACCGACGAAAGAGCCGTCTGCACCATAATGATGGTTGCCGGCGGATATCCCGGGGAATATAAAAAGGGAGACAGGATTTCTGGACTGGATGCTATAAGTGACAGTATTGTTTTTCACGCCGGCACAAAGCTTTCCGGAAACGAAGTTGTCACCAATGGAGGTAGGGTATTAGCGGTTTCTTCCTATGGGAAAAATCTGGCTGAAGCACTGGAAAAATCGAAAATGAATGTTGAGAAGATTGTTTTTGAGGGAAGGAACTGGAGAAGGGATATCGGATATGAGTTTTTATAATTTAGTTATGCGCCTGCCTGGCGGCCGGCAGGCTATGGTGCAAGGGGGCAATTTTTTCTCAAATATTTAATAACGTTTTTTTCTGGCGCTCTGGCGTTACAAAACGATATGCTATACAAAATACTAAGCGGTGACCGATTTCTGACGGTCTTAATCATTTTCCTGCTTGCCCTGGGATTATGGATGCCTGCATTTCTTTCTTCAGGAGTGAATGCTGCAGGCAGCATCGATAGTTCCATGCCTTTATATAATCTCCTTAAATCTGTTTTCGGGGGGAATATCCTGTTTTCCAGAATTTTCACCCTGTTTTTAGTCATACTTGAGGCTTTTTTACTGGTTAGAATAAATGCAAAGTTTGTTCTGGTGCAGCAAAGAACATTTCTCCCGGCTTTATTTTTTATCCTTATTTCCGGACATTCTCCGGCACTTCTTCAATGGAATCCTGTACTTCCGGCTGTGGTTTTTATAATTCTGGTGATGGAATCGGTATTTCGCTCCTACAGTGATGAACCCCACAGTTATCGCTTTCTGAATGCAGGCATGTTGCTGGGTGCAGGAAGTCTTTTTTATGCTCCCTTGATTTACATGCTGGTATTTATCTGGCTTTCCAACATGGTTCAGAGACCTTTCTACTGGAGAGAATATCTTTACCCTCTAATTGGAATGCTTATTCCGTATATATTTATATCTGCTTATTTATTTCTTGGTAACCAGAGCCTTACAGATTATTTTTCGGGTATCAGGCCGGAATTTGCTCTGAATTTCTCATTTCATAACTACAATTGGGTGTACTGGGTTTTCCTTTTTTATCTGGCTATACTGGTCCTTATGTCAAGTGTTTTTCTTATTAAGGTATTCCAGTTTAGGAAAATCTATATAAGGAATTATTTCATGGTGCTGTTCTGGTTTTTTATTTCCGGACTGGGAGTATTTGCTCTGTTTTCCGGTTTTAATATTATCATGAGCTACCTGCTGGCGGTGCCGGTATCATTTATGCTTACCAATTATTTCATTAATGCCCGAAAGACTCTGGGAAATAAAATATTGTTGTATTTGCTTATTCTTTACACGCTTTTTTTGAGTGTGAATAGTGCTTTTGAGATATTTGTATAGGGAGTAGAGGTTAAGCGCCAGGGTGCGAGGGCGCAAAGAAAGCGCAGATTTGGGGGAATTTGGAAGGTAGAATTTAGAATTTAGAAGGTAGAATTTAGAAGGCAGTCCGTAACCCCGTAACTTCGTTACTCCGTTACCCCATTACCCTACTTATTCACGTAAGACAAAATCCCAACTGCTTCACCCTTCTTGCCATCCTTAAAACTGATGACAATGGTGTAGGCGGCAGATTTCTGACAGGCAAAACTGATGGACTTGTATTCCTTCCCGGTTTCGGGATAATAGGTACTTAAAAGCATGTTGGCCTGATCGTAAAGCCGGAGTACAGCTTCTCCCTCTGAATAATCGCCGTTACAGATGCTAAATCTGTAAATAACTCCCTTACGAAGAGCAAGTGATGTGCGGTATATGGGTGGTTTTTGATTGGGGGGAGCAGCATCCAGTTTTACAACGAAATCTTTCAGGTAAGTAACATCGCTGCCGGCAGCCATGGCACATTTCTCCACGTCGGCACTTTGTTCCTGGGCCATGGAATTACCGTGAATAAACCAGGTCCCGGAAATAAGGAATATATAGATTAAAATATTTCTAAGCATTTCCTAAACCATTAGTTGTTTGTTTCTAACTCTGGCTGTTATCTCAATAATCTTGCCAAGGACAGCAGGACTTATATCAACAACAGAACTCTCCTGCTGAACAATCATCAGCATTCCATCCTGCTCAACTGCTTTAGGCTCGCCCATTTCATAGCTTATTTTTACCTTGTCGAATTCAGTTTTAATTTGTTCGAGATCAGCAATTAATGCTGCGAACTGCTCATCTCTCTGGTAATTTTTTAAAAGGATGAGAATGTCATTTAATATAATTTTTTGTTCTCCAATGTAATCGGCCAGACTCTGATCGGGTTTTTCTTTGGCCACCTGTGTAACCAGATACATACCTTCTACCCATACTCCCGTAATCATCAGCGCACTCAGATTACTTCTGTCGGTGAGCCTAAGATGGTCATCCATCTGGTTAAATGAATGAACGGAAAGAAACATTAATGAATCGAGATTGGAACTGGAGGAAGCCAGTCGCTTCATGGTGCTGAAATCAAAAAACTGATTGATTTTCAAACCATCCGAAATCTTACTGATGGATGACAGATAATTTATTGAACTCCCGGTTTTGTCATAAACATTCAGGTAGCCAAGGTCAGCTCCGAGAATGCCAAGAGTGTAAGCCATTCTGAAACTGCTGGCATGGGTGTCTATATTATCAAGGTTGGAGAGGTATCGACTGGAAAATGGAACGCCAAGCTCCTTAACGAGGGCAGCCATTTCAATGGGAGAGGAGATATTCTGAATAATCTCGCCCATAGCCTGGTCGGATACTTTTAACTCCCCCTGTTCCATCTCTGATCCGGGAACAGACAAATCCTCCTTAACTTTCCCTTTGCAGGAGGAAATAAGGAAAACCAGCAATAAAATGTATGCTAAGTTTTTTCTCATCATTAATTATTCAATAAACAAATGTAAGAATATAAAGGAAAAAATGAAATATGATGATCTTACTTCAACAGCAAAAATGTGATCTTTGTTTACAGGACAGGAATTTTATTATTTAGTGATTAACCTGCCTCTGAATTTTATATGTGCAAAGGAGAAAGTCACAAGTTTTCTGAGCAAATCATAATAAAGGGTAATATAAAAAATCAGCGTCAGAAACCAGATAAAGCAGATATTAAACCAGTAGGTATCGAAATATCTTCCCATGAAATACTTACGGGGTGCAAAGAAATGAGCCCTGAAAGAAAAGAAAGAAGATGGCTGTGGATCAAGAAAAACCGGATCGATTTTACGAATCAGTCTGTTGTTGTATATCACGATTTTTTTTCTTTCAAAAATCTTCCTCACGGCATCCGAAACACTCTCATTGTAGTATTCATCGAGCATGGAATAGTAGAGATCCTTTTTGTTTTCCATCAACCAGCTGATTTGATTGGATTTTTCCCTGTTCGCCCGGGTAAACTGTTCAAGGTAAAACAGACCGAGCTCATCAAGATAAGTTCTTATTTTTTTGGTAAGCTCCAGGGTAAATTTTTCGGGAACGATATCATTAATGGATATGTTTTCCAATCCTTCATAGATTTTTTTCTCACTTTCAATTTCATTCTGTATGACTTTGAGGCTGGCTGCCTGGTCCTTAATTATCCCGTTGAGTTTGTATTCCTGTTCACAGGCATCCAGCAAATCCAGAAGTTCCGGAATAAAGTACGATTGCTTAAAATCGGTATTGGTAATTATTTTTTCCTTTTCATAAAAGGCATATTCAAACTGATTATTTTTAAACTGATGGACCATAAGTGCTTCATATCCCCAGCGGGTGGGCATCATTTCTGCCAGCATAGGAACCTTATCCACACGGCTGATGCGGCTGTTCAGCTTGTCGAAACTGAACATGGCTCCGCTCAGTACCATCATGGGAATAATTACCAGTGGAATAATAATGTATATCAATACAGCCGAATCAAAGGAAGCTGAAATATTCAATCCCAGTATATTCGCATAAGCGGCGATGCTGAAATAGGCAAACCAGTAAAAGAAAAACATCCCCTTAAGTTCAACAATACTGTTGGCAACAAGAACAAATGCAAGTGCCTGAATGGCTGATACCAGGAAGAGAATGGAAATTTTTGCAATGAGGTAGCTTGAGCGGCTCAGGTTCAGAAATTTCTCACGTTTCAGGATTTTCCGGTCTCTGAAAATTTCTTCAGCACTTACCTGTAGCCCGATAAACAAGGCTACAATAAGCAACATAAAAATGTAAATGGGGATATTTTCATTCTCCCTGAAAATATATTTTTGTGAAGTGGGATCGGCGATATAACGGATAATATATGAAAGGATTAACCCCAGCAATGGGGTCTCCAGCATAGTTAAAAATACATATTGCCGATTGCTTATTTTGGATTTGAGATCCCGCAAAGCATATATTTTTAGCTGACTGAACCAGCCCGGAATTCTCAGGTTTCTTGGTGGTGTTTTGTGAATCTCAGCTACGGTTTCTTCCCTCATGGAGTGAAGATAGGATTCCTGCCAGTTCTGCGGACTCACTTTTCGGTTGTGGGTATAGTTCCCGTATTCGTCCACCACCCTGGCTTCAAGAATATTGAAAATAAGCTCTGGATTTACATTTCCACAAATGGCACATTCTCCCACTTCCGAGTTAATCTGGGCATCGAGCTTTTTAAAATACATTACGGCTTCAACCGGATTCCCGCAATAAACCATGTATCCTCCCTCGTCCATGATAATTATCCTGTCGAACATTTTATAAATTTCGGAGGAAGGCTGGTGTATTACGGCAAAAATGAGTTTGCCCTTGAGAGTAAGTTCGCGAAGGAGGTCCATAACATTTTCCGAATCCCGCGAGGATAATCCCGAAGTGGGCTCATCTACAAACATTATGGACGGTTCACGGATCATTTCAAGGGCAATGTTGAGACGCTTTCTTTGTCCCCCGCTGATGGTCTTATTAAAAACCGATCCTACTCTAAGATCTTTTTTATCGTACAGACCAAGACTCTGAAGAGTACTGTTGACTTTTTTTTCAATTTCCTCGTCGCTGAGGTCATTGAAGCAAAGTTTGGCATTATAAAATAGATTGTCGAATACACTTAATTCTTCAATAAGCAGGTCATCCTGCGGAACATATCCGATGACACCGCTAAGCTTTTCCTTTTCTGCGAACAAATCAATCCCGTTAAGTCGAATGGAACCTGTCGACGGAGGGTCAATTCCTGACAGTATATTCAGCAAGGTCGTTTTTCCGGTACCACTGGCACCCATAATGCCGATAAGATCGCCATGGGAAGCGCTGAGATTGAGCTTTTGCAGGCCCTTATGTCCGTTTTTAAAAGTATAGGAGATATCCCGGGCAATAAAGGAAAGTTTTTCAATATTAGAGTCGGTAAGAAAATGACTTGAAATATCGCTGTAGTAAACCGGCTTTCCTTTGGGAAGCCTTACGGCACTCCCCCTTGCAAAAAGATATATACGACCTTTATGAAGCCCGAGTCCGTTCAGGAATAAGTCCTCATGACCGGAATATTTTATGAAGTAAAGATTGACATCAGGAATTCTGAGGATAAGCAATTCCTTATCCAGGCTGTCGGTGAGTATATGCCTGTGTTTATCGTTTTCGTTGTCATTCTGACTGATGACAAGTATGTTCGGATTTGAAATCTTTGAAAGATCATCTTCCAGTACAAAAAGCTTGATGGAGTTATATTCTTCTGAAGAAATTCTGAATACTTCTGAAACAGTATTGATTATTGCCAGTCGCTGTCTTGTAAGTTTCTGATCGGCAGCTACCAGTTCAAAAAGCCTGACAAGAACAACAATTTTCTGACTCTGATTAAGGGTCTTATTGATTTTTTTACAGATCCCCAGAATTTTTACGGAATCCAGAACCGAGGTCAGCCGTTGTTCTCCTGCTTCTGCGCTATTGGGCCTGTCGTCCTGTTCAGAGGCTGCAAGAAAAAGATTAAAATACTCCTCAGTACCTGCCTCACCAATTTGCTGAAGCAGGAAGCTTCTGACATAGCTCTTCTCTTTTTCTTCCACCCCACCGTCCTGTTTGGTGATGATGGCGAAAAGCTGCATAAGCGCCCTGAGGATTTCTTCGCTCACGGATTATAACTAATGTGTTTAAAAGGAACGTCAACCATCTCGCTGTATTCCTGTCCTGCATCACGCATGTCTTCGTCGTATTCAGGATAGTACCAGTTTACAACTACATTTTTCCCCTCTTCGCTCATTTTCTCAAGAATGGTAAGCATGTCGAGTATAAGTTTTGAGGAAGCAGTGTTAAAATACGTCAGCTTAAAAGTGATCTCCGTTAAGGGCTGAGGGTTCAGGGCATAATTTTCCAGCCATTCCAGAATGGGTGCATAAAAGGCAGATACATCTTCAGGAAGCGATTTACCGCTTAATTCAAGTTTTCCGTCTTCGTGAGTAAACTTTACTTTTGGGCTGTCATCCATTTCATTAATAATTAAGCTATTCATAAGTATATGGTATATTTTATTATTTCCGGGGAATAGTTGAGGTAAAAAGAAAGAAGGAGTGAGAATCTGAAAGGGGTAAAAACTGATATTCAAGATCTTTTCCTGTTTTCCTGCGAATATCAATAAATCCAAGGCCTGCGCCTCCCTTGTCCGATAAGTGACCTTCCTTTAGCTGTTTTTTGTAGAGCTCATTCAGGTCGGTTTTTGAGAGGGAATTAATATGGCCCAATAGCTCTTTCAGGTATAGGATCTTTTCCTTTTTTATTATATTTCCTGTTGTTATATTGTAGACATCGTTATTTCTGCTAACGAGAAAAATTCCACGGTTATAATCCGTATCATCCTTTACTTCCGGGTGGGAGGCATGCTTGGATATATTCTGAAGACATTCCACCATAACATGGTACACTTTTTTCTGAAGCAACTCCGACTCAGCATGTTTGGTCATGTGTCCCTCAGCAAGGCTAGTAAAGGCTTTCATAATCTGGTGATTGATCTCTCCTTCATAAACCAGGGTTATTTCATGTTCTTTCATCCCCTTGTAAAAGTCGTAGACGAAATCAAGAAAACCGGATGTAGATGAGTGTTTTAACATCTCAAAAATTTTTTGTCAACCTGAGTGATCAAATGAGGTTTCCTGAACCTGAGGCAATTTACATTAAAAAATTAAAAGGCAATTTGAATATCTTAGAATTCTACACCTATTAAGAGCACATCGTCAAGTTGCTTAAAGCCTTTTTGCCATTCATTAAAATCCTCTTCAAACATAGCATTAAACTGTTGCATTGTATATCCGGGGTTTTCAAGAATTTTATCCCGGATTCTGTTAATTGTGTATTTCCGACCATAAGGCCCTCCCAGCTGATCGGTTATTCCATCGGAAAAGAAAAATATTTTATCCGACTTTTTAAATGGGATCAGGTTGTTTACAAAATCCTCTTCAATCTTTTTACCCATTGCAATTCCCCCGATAGCTTTACGATCACCCTTGTATTCAGTAAGCTCGCCTTCACTCAGGAATAAAAGGGGACGATGGGCTCCGGCAAACTCTATCTCCTTCGTTTTAAGATTGATTTTACAAAAAGCAATATCCATTCCATCCCTTGAATCAGGATTTTCGGTATCCTGCTTAAGAGTCCGCCTTACACTCTGGTGCAGTTCATTGCATATGTCTGCGGCTGACTTTCCTTCTGATCTTTCAGCAATACTATTTAACAGGAAGAAGCCGATAAATGAAAGAAGTGCTCCGGGAACCCCGTGTCCGGTGCAGTCAACCGCCGCATAATAAATTATATCCCCTTTTCTGAAAAACCATGGGAAATCGCCCGAAACGACATCGCGGGGTTTATAGTAAATAAAGCTTTCAGGAAGGGATTTACGAATCACATTTATATCGGGCAGCAGGGATGACTGTATTCTCTGTGCATAGTTAATACTATCATTGATATTTTTATTTTTTACCTGAATTTCCTTCTCTATCCTCTTTGCTTCTGTAATGTCGTGACCTACGAAAAGTATGGTTTCAAGCTCATTACCTGTTATTTCGGGAATAGCATCAATACTCATGATTCTCTCACTCAGTTTTTCTCCCATTTTTACCGGGAGACTTAATTCATGATTTGTTTTGACCGGTTTTTCACTCATACGGTCGAGAGAGTCCTTGAAATAATTATAAAGATCTTCTGAAAAACTGAGTTCTCCCAATGCCTTATTCAGAAGCACGGAAGGTTCAATACCAATGTAATCTTCCACAACCGGGTTGGCATAGTGAAAATGACCGGTAGCACTGAGCCTGATAATCATATCAAGTGAATTTTCGGAAAGTGACTGCATTCTGGTTTTCAGCCTTTCTTCCTTTTCAGCCCTCCTCCTCTCGGTGATATCGCTCGAATTCACAATTATCCCGTTAATGGCGGGGTCGTCCAGAAGATTTTTCGCGGTGGATTCGAGATAAATTCTATCACCTTCCTTCTTTACAAAGGAATATTGAATTGTCTGGCTGGAGGCGGGATCTTCAATCGCCTGGGTGATAAGTTTTCTGAGATCATTTGCTCCATCGTGACTCAGCCGTTCAAAATCCTTTCCAAGCATCATTTCCTCGGGAGTATAGCCAAGAATGCGGGTAACAGAAGGACTCACGTAAGTCATCTGATGGTCGGCCGAATAGATTGAGATCACCTCGGAAGCATTTTCCAGTAACCAGTGCAGTTTACCCTGGGCATTCTGTACTTCAGTAATTTTGGCTTCCAGTTTTTCGTTTGATTTTCTGAGTTCTTCCTGAGTAGCCTTCATCTCCTCAGCATTCTCCTGCAGGGTAAGTTCATTTTGCCTGAGTTCATCGGTCATGGAACGGGATTCTTCAAGCAGTGTCTCCGTTTTCTGGTTTATTTTGAGATTGTAGAGTGTCCTAGCTATGGTTTCTCCCAGTTCCAGCAGAAACTGGATGGTAAGTTTTGGAAACCGGTCGTTCAGGGATGCAAACTCGATGACTCCCTGCAGTTTTTCTTCTGTGATAAGGGGAATAAGAAGCAGACTTCTGGGCTTCTGATCTCCAAGTATCCCCGAACTGATGGTTATAAAATCGTCGGGGATTTCGGTCCGGTAAACAAAATCCATTTCGTAGGCACATTCCCCCACCAGTCCCTGTCCGATCTTAAACTCCTGTCGTAAAAATTTCTGACGGTTATATGCATATGTGGCAGCATTGACAAGCAACTTTCTTTCTTCATCATAAACATAAAGTGCGCCCTGTACCGCCTGAATATAATTAATCAGATTTTTCAATACGTTAAATGCCACAACATCAATTTTATTATGAAGACGCAATATTCTTGAGATCGCATCTTTTCCTTCATTTATCCAGTTCAGGTCGCTTTCTTTTTTTTGATTTAACCTCAAAAAGTTCTGAAGAAGCTGTATGGATTGCCCGAGTTTATCATCTTCGCCGGAAGTCTCAATGGCAAAGTTATAATCGCCCATACCAATGCTGTTTGCATATTGGGTGTATTTTTCTATTCTGGATTTTTGCTCTGAAATAATATTTTGCTTTTCCTGTATTATGTTATTGTTTTTTCTGTGATACAGGAAGGCGAAAATTCCTAAAATTAAGGGGAGGGTATCGGCAAGCCAGATGGAAGGATTTTGTTTATGAATTTCGGAGATGCCTGCCAGGGAAAAGGGCTGATTGGATACAAGCATCTGTATCAGCCAGAGAAACATCAATGCTGTAAAAAGCAGAATAAATGTTCTCAGGGCAAGCATCAGCTCGTCCATTGACAGACTTTCTCTATTTAAAATCTCTTTCCTCATTTGTCCTGGGCTGATAAAACAGCTGCCATTCTTGGTCCGCCCTCACGCATCAGCTGACTCAGCATGCTAAAACGTTCTTCATCAATTTCTTTAAAACAGCTGATCTCCACAACTGCCAGTGATTCTTTTTCGTGGACCAGTGGAATAATGTATATAATTTTTGCTTTCCCGCTTCCCAGGCCGGAGATTGCAGAACCATAATCATCCGGGATATTTTGTATGACGGTAATTTTATTGTCGGCAACCGCCTGGCCTGTTATTCCCTCCCCCGAAATAAATTCCTTTGGTGGTTTGTCGCTATAATAAGCATAATAAGCGACCGGTTTGAAACTATCCTCCCCCGGAACCCTGAAAAAGAAAATTCCCTGAACAATTTCGAATTCGGTGGCGAGATTTCTTAAAATCTTTTCCCCGATTCCTTTAATATCATTTTTAGTAAATACTGATTTTAACAGACTACGTGAAGGGTTTTTTTCGATGTCAGGATTATCATTTTCCGGTATTTCATCAGGATCTTTTTTTTCAGGCACATTGTTCTCACTTGCAACTTTTGGAAGTTTGGTGAATAACAAATAAAGGTAACCGACGCTCAAGAGTAATATTGCCAGAAATGCCAGTGAAAGATAGATTTTACTTTTCCCCAGCAAGAAAGAGTTCCAGTTGGCTGCAAATACAGCCATGCCTGAGAATGCAACAGCAATCAGCAATACAGGGATGGGCGATATTTTACTTTTTCCTTTCACGGCAGGATCAGATATTTTTTATAAAATTAATGATTTTCGTGGCTTCCAGGATATAATCGGGAAGAAACATGTTGATTCCGGCTTCAGGCATCGTCCGGATTTCACTGTCGTTTGGGTCCTGAACAATTGTTAGTCCTCCGTCTTTTTTTATTAACGACAAACCTTTGGCTCCATCATTATTGGCACCTGAGAGAAGTACACCCACAAGTTTATCCCTGTAAATATCCGAAGCTGCCTCGAAACAGACATCGATGGAGGGTCTGGAATGATTTACCGGTTCAGAAACTGAAAGGGTAAATCTGCCTGAGTTGTCGAACATCAGGTGATAATTCGAAGGAGCGAGGTAAACACGACCGGGTCTGATAATCTCCTTATCCAGGGGTTCTGTAACGCTCAATCTGGAATTGATACGCAAGGCTTCTGCAAATCCGGTTCTCACATTTCGGAGACGATGCAGACAGAGCACAATGGTATGACTGAAATCGGAAGGAATCTGCAAGAGCAGTTCATTCACAACTTTGAAACTTCCGGCAGAGCCACCTATGATTATCAGCTTTTTCAGAAAAAATGTTTTTAGATTTTTTTATAAATATTTTCAGGCCCTTCGAGCATGATAAGGTTTTTATGGGAATTCACAAAATCCTGAATGTTTTCATTTATCCCGATTATAAGAAATCCTCCGGGTTTTAGCAGGGAGGTAATAATGCTTAGCACAATATTCTGATAATCAAGATTGTAATTGAGAAGAATATTTCTCAGAATTATCATGGCGACCCCATCTTTCATCCCATTAAAATTCAAATCCTGTTTTATGAAATGAATATTTTTGAGTGAAGGATCTTCAAAGGAAAAATTTTTCCCTGAAGGTTTAAAAAAGTCTTTTAATTCATGAAGGGGGAATAGTTTCCTGAAATTATCCAATCCACCTTCAACACATCTGTTGCATACAATTCCCGATGAAATCTGACTGAGGTTGATTTCTGAAAGTGAAGAAAGGCTTATTTGTGCTTTTTTATCAGGAAAATTTAGTTTTAACATCATCAGCAGGCTAAATAATGATGCTCCGTTGCTGGCTGCCGGGAACCATATTTCCGGTTTTGCAGATGATGCAAAAAGGGAGGGCAGGATATTTTCCCTGATAAAATCCCAGCTTTGAGGGTCTCTGAAAAGTTCGAAGGATGATTGAGATATTTCGTGAAGAAATTCCTCAAAAAAGTCAGCATCTTCCAGAATTCTGCTTACAAGATGTTCAGGATATTTCAGATAATGATTATGCATTACCCTGTCGATGCTGAAGCGCAGAGGAGCAGGGCTGTATACGCTGAAATCATAGTTATACTTTTGCTTAATAACCCTTATGATTTCCTGTAATTCTGCAATTCCTGTTTCAGGCATACCTCAGGTATTTTCCGGATCGTTTAACAATTTCCTCAGTCGGTCGATTTCCTTATTGGCATCCTCAAGAAGCTGGTATTTGAGTTTCTTCTCAGTGATATCCTGGGCCAGAAAATAGGCTTTGTAAATATCCCCGTCTTCGTCTTTTACTGGTGTAAAGGTTGCCATTAGCCATATTTCTTCTCCTGTAGGTTTTGTTCTTCGAATTACTCCGTTATAGGTTTTTTCTCTAAGTATTTCTTCCCAGATCTTCTCAAATTGCTGCTTCTCGCTATCCTTAAGAAACACCCTGATATTTTTTCCCAGAATCTCTTTACGTGTATATCCCGTTATTTCAATATAATTTTCGTTGGCATCCATCACGATCCCATCGTTGGATAATTCACATTTAATAATGGCTGTATCCACAGAATTTGAAAGTGATTCCAGGTCAAGACCTCTTCTTTTTATCTCGTTGGCCTGATTCAAAAGGGATTCCTCCTGTTTCCTTGACTGGGTAATATCATGGGCGATATTAAGTATTTTATAGGGTCTGCCATTCCTGTCGAGTATAGGAGTATAGGTTTGATTCAGCCATATTTCATTCCCGTTAAAAAGTCTGAATAGTTCCACCTGAGATATGGTTTCCCCGTCTCTTAGTCTTTTCCAGAACTCCTTGTATTCAGCGGAATATTTATCAACAGCCGACAAGTCGCTGTGATGTTTACCAATAATCTGTTCCCTGGGAGAATCGAGCAGAAAAAGAAACTTCTCATTAATATCAGAAAACCTGCCACTGGTGCTGTATTCCGCAACGAGTGAGGATGAGTTCACCGCATTCAGGATACCGGTTATTTCTGTTTCTTTCTTCATCGATTCTTCCTGGGCATTCTTGAGCTCCTGCATATTCTGCAGCATTTTTTCTTCCTGACGAGCCATTTCTTCCGCCTGTTTTTGGGATTTTTCAAGTAAGCGGACGGTCTTTTCATTTATCCTTACAGAAGCCAGAGTGGTAGCAATACTTTCCCCCAATTGCTCAACAAATCCTCTTTCATAATCTTCAAGTTTATTAAAGGAAGCAATCTCAAGAATTCCGAAAAGTTCATTTTCAAGCTTGAGAGGGACAATTAGCAGGGAGGCAGGTTTTGCTTCTCCGATACCGGATCCTATCTCAAGATAATCTGCCGGAATCTCTGTGAGGTAGATGGGTTCCATTTCCAGTGCACAGGTTCCTATAAGTCCTTCTCCATAATGAATGCGCCGGTCGAAATACTTCCGCCGGTCGAATGCAAAAGCCGAAACCAGGTCAATTACCGCAGGCTCTTCTTCGGTATTATTAAGGTAAAGGGCTCCCTGGGCAGCATTAATGTACTTTACCAGATTTTTGATGACTTTAAAGGAGAGCTCATCCAGATTTTCCCTTTCCGACCGGAAAATTTCACCGAAACTTGCCATTCCTTCACTGAGCCAGCGTCTGATTTCGTTTTCCTTTTTATGTGTAATTTCCTCTTCTTCAGCTTCCCTAAGTCGGTTGGCCATCTTAAGTAATGAGTTACCCAGAACGTCATCTGCGCCATCCGGCTGAAAATCGGCTTTAATGTCGTCTTCTCCTATCTGGTCGGCAAAAACAATTTTTCTGTTCAGGCTTTCAACATGAGCATTCAGCCTTTCTGCCATTTCATTGAATTCACTGCCGGAACTGAGAATCAGCCTGTCGGGGATTTTCCCGGAGCTAAGTTCGGTAAGAAAATTTCTTAATGCTGAAAGAGAACGATCAGATTCTGAAAGACCAACGATGAAAAGAGCCATTATGGCTCCGCCAAGGACAATAATCAGAAGTACAAAGTTTCGGAGTATTTTCCGTGAGAAAGTGGTATACAGTTCTTCCGACTGATTTTCTAGTGTCTGACAAATGTCACTAAGGCGAAGAATACTAAATCTGATCTCGGCCTGCAAGCCTGTACTTTCGTTATTTCCGGCTTTCCGGTAGAGAGCAGCGAGTGATTTTGTTTTCTCAATAAATGAGGAAAAGCGTGTTTCATTCTCCGAATTGATGGCGTTTTCAGGAAGAGACAGGTTTCTTTCAAGTTGCCATAAGTCGATAATCTTCAACAGGTCATCGGAATTTCTGTTAATCAGGAAATCGGCAGACAGGTCTTCAATTTTACTTATGAAATCCATTGATTTCTGAGGCAAGGATGAACGGGGAATGTTCAGCATTTCATCCAGGGAAGACTTCCATTGCCTGATGAGTCCGCTTCCCAGATCTCCCCTTTCATAAAATAGCCCCACAAATTCTGAGGTCTTTTTTTTCAATTCCTGAATATTGTCGTCGGCGTCTTTAAGATTTCTTTTCAGAATCAGGTTCCCTGAAACCTGCTTATCAGAATTTAAAAGTACTAGACTGGATGCTGCCTGAATTGAAATCTCTTCAAATCTATCATTATTTACTCCGGATGAGCTCCCGGGTGCTATTTGCTTAAAAGTGTTAAACAGGTTTTCTGCATCAAGCCTGAAAAGTGCGGCATCATTTTGCAGCCTGCTGATTTCCTGCCTGGCCTTGTCAAAAGATATTATCTGGTTTATCCTGTCTACCAAAAACAATGAACAAACCAGCCAGAACAAAACTGAAATGCTAATCAAAATCAGGAGCCGCGATTTTATGGAAGGAGCAATACTCATAAGATTCCAAAATTTTTTGTTGAAGCGGACATCGTTTTATTTCTTAAAATAGGCTTGCTTCTTTTTACTGAAATTTGCAGTAAAGGGCCCAAGAATACTTTCATGAACTCCCAGCACCAGGCAACCATCTTCATAAAGATTATTATAAAAAAGATTAAAAACCTTATTTTGAAGTTCGTAATTGAAATAGATAATTACATTTCTGCAAACTATCAGATCAAATTTAACGTGGAACAGGTTCTCGTCTTTTACCAGATCAATTTTTTTATAAACCGGTTTTTCAGTTAGAAAAGGCTTCATCTGGATAACATCGGCCACCTTATCCACAGTAAAAAACTTTTCATGATGAGCTTTACCATGTTGTGAAGTTTTGTCGGGCACATGTTCCATAACCAGATTGTAATTTTCGATATAAGCCTGATTAAACCTGAACTTGTACCTGCCTGCCCTTGCTGTTTCAAGAACATCAGAATTAATATCACTGGCAAAAACCTCTGATTTTTCGAGCAGTCCCAGTTCTTCAAGTAAAATCATCATGGAATATACTTCCTGCCCTGTAGAGCAGCCGGCGTGCCAGATATTAATTTTTTTACTGGAAGCAAATTTTGGAAGAATTTCATCCCTCAAATGCATCCAGGTTTGGGGGTCCCGAAAAAGTTCGGTTGTATTAACCGTTATGCTTTTCACAACTTTTTCCATGAAATCAGTATTGTGGAGGATTTCCTTTTCAAGTTGCGAAAGATTCAGTTTGTTTTCGAGGAGTATTTTGGAAAGTCTTCGTTTCAGAGACTTAAGGGAATATTCAGTGAAATCATATGGCGAATGCCTTTTAATGGTTAAAAGGAAATCCTTTAAATCCTCATCTCTAATTTCCTGCTCCGAAGGACTCATAGTTTAAGCTTAATTTCACAGGTAAATCTAATAAAATAATCCGTGAATTGCATCTTCCCAAAAGCATTTCATCAATAATGTCAGGCAGTTATGCGGGAATATTCACAATAGAATGTCAAATTCAACAGGCCTGAAAACAAAAAGCAATCAATTCATCGGTTCGCGTATCGTATACCCTCTCCGGAATACAGAATTTGCAACTCATTTATTGTAATTAAACGCACAAGAATATCAGATGCTTTCTTTCGTGTTAAGCCGGTCAGAAGGCAGAATTCGTCAATACTAATGGAGTTGTTTGTCTGAAGAAACTGAAAAAGTTTCTTTTCATTTTCAGTGAAAGGAAGAAAAATTCCCATGTTTCTTTTTTTGTTTTTCCATACTCTGAGTTGTACTGCGTTTACCAGAAAATTTTCATCCCTGGCACGAATATAGGCAAGCCATTTATCATCTTCAGATCTGGCGAGATAGGGTATTTCATCACCTCTGGGAATATCAATTTCCAGCACCGTTTTTCCTTCCACCACCCATTTCGTTACTGAATATTTTATTTCAGGTTTGCAATACAGACCAGCTGCTGAATCAATCATATACAATTCTTCATCACTTCTTATCCCCGAAATCTTACCGTTGTCTTTCACGCCTATAAGCAATTTACCGCCCTCAGTATTGGAAAATGCAACCAGGGTTCTGGCAATTTTTCTCACATCAGCAATTTCAAACTTGAAGTCCTGTCTGATATGCTCTCCTTCTTCAATAAGTTTTCGGATATAATCGCTCACGGAATAAACTTTTTAGAGAATAAAATTACTGATTATGTGCAGATCTTAAAACCCCAATCTTCGTTTTGTGTTTACTTTAATTTGAAAGAAATATTGCATCCCCTTAAATTCCCTCCGAAAAAACTTTATTTCGTGTTAATCAGACCAATAATTATTTTTAAAGTATTAAAAGTCAAATTGAAGGGATTGCAAACTCACTTCCAGCTTTTGGAAAATGTAACAAGTTTGGATAGTAATTGGGATTTGACAACTTGTTTTATTATATTTCTGATCGCAAATTTTAGCTTACTACCATTAAATTTAACTTTAAAATGAGTAACTCAAAAAACAACAAAAAACCAGGAATTTCACGGAGGCAATTCATGGTTACCAGCGCTACTGCTGCTGCTGGTCTGACAATCCTTCCTTCCGGAATTATAAGCGCCAGAGGAAGAACCGCTCCCAGCGATAAGCTCAACATTGCAGGTATTGGGGTAGGGGGAATGGGCTTTGCTAACCTTAAAAACATGGAATCCGAAAACATCGTTGGATTATGTGATGTTGACTGGAATTACAGTAAGAGGGTATTTGACTATTTCCCGAAAGCCGGAAAATACAAGGATTTCAGAAGGATGTATGATGAGCTTGGAAAATCCATAGATGCCGTTGTGGTTGCGACTGCCGATCATACACACGCAATTGCTGCAGCGAATGCTATTGCTATGGGTAAACATGCCTATGTGCAAAAGCCTCTTACTCATTCGGTTTACGAATCACGTTTGCTCACCAGACTTTCTGCTAAACATAAGGTAGCAACCCAGATGGGAAACCAGGGTTCATCGGGAGAAGGCGTTCGTAAAATATGTGAATGGATATGGAATGGTGAAATAGGCGAAGTAACCAAGGTGGAAGCCTTCACTGATCGCCCTATATGGCCCCAGGGTCTTAAGCGGCCCGAGCAGGCAATGCCGGTTCCTGAAACTCTCGACTGGGACCTGTTCCTGGGCCCGGCTCCTGTGCGTCCTTACCATGAAATATATACTCCCTGGAACTGGAGAGGCTGGTGGGATTTTGGTACAGGTGCTTTGGGTGATATGGCCTGCCATATTCTTCATCCTGTATTTGTGGGTCTTAAACTTAAATATCCAACCAAGGCCCAGGGATCTTCAACCCTGCTGCTTACCGATAGTGCTCCCAATGCTCAAAAGGTTAAACTTACCTTCCCTGCAAGGGTACAACCCAAAGATGTTAAGGTAAAATTACCGGAAGTTGAGGTGTACTGGTACGATGGAGGTCTTCAGCCTTCATATCCTGCAGGATGGCCAGCCGGAAGAAGTATGGATGATGATGGCGGAGGAGTTATTTTCCATGGTACTAAAGACACGCTTGTTTGTGGATGCTATGGCAAAGATCCCTGGCTGCTTTCAGGTAGCGTGCCGAATGTTCCTCAGACTATTCGCCGTATCGAAACTTCCCACGAAATGGACTGGGTTCGTGCAGCTAAAGAAAATCCGGAAAACCGTATTGAAACGGCTTCACCTTTCTCAGCAGCCGGTCCTTTTAACGAAATGGTGGTTATGGGCGTAATGGCTGTCAGACTTCAGACCCTGAATAAGGAACTGGAGTGGAATGGCGAAAAGATGGAATTTACCAACATCAATGATTCGGAACAGATAAAAATTGTTGTGGAGGATGGATTCAGTATTCACGACGGACATCCTACATTCAATAAAAAATGGACGGATCCTGTCAGTGCCAAAGAGTTTTCAAATAATCTGGTAAAACACAAATACCGCGAAGGCTGGTCACTTCCTGAAATGCCTGCCTGATTGTATTGAGTTAATATTAGGGGTGGGAAATACTTTTTCTCACCCTTTTTTATTTAATAGGCTTCATAATGCGGGCCTGTTCATTTGTTTTAGTCTTTGGAGGATGTATCTTTGATCCTCTGTAATTGTGAATCTGCCCCCGATGAATCCAGGTAAGAAGTACATCCTCATTCTGATACTTATTGCAGCCCTCGGCTTCCTTATGCAATGTCATTCACCTATGCAACTGGATGAATATTATTGTACCTTGTTCTCAGGTGAAGTCAGTCAGAACTCGGTCATCGTCGAGGCCAGACTTCAGAAAACCGATAGCCTTGTGATGAATGACGTACCCGGTATTGAAGGTTATGTCAAATTCAGGATTACTGCTGATCCCGGGAAGGATTCCTGCATGGAAAGTCCTTTTTATCATGTTTCTGAGGAAAATGATTTTATTGCCCGCTTTGAATTCACGAAACTTGATCCCGGGCTGAGGTATTTTTATCAGGCATGTTATGGAAGGGACTCTGGTAATTTTACCACAGGACCCTGGAACAGCTTCAGAACTCTGTCAACAGCCGAATCCAACAAAAATGTCAGCTTCGCTGTGGTTACCGGAATGAATTATCAGGGTTTCAGGACCGGAAATATTCAGGATGGTATCTCTCCGGCAGATGAAAATGAAATCCTGAAGGGTTTTCCGGCCTTTCATAATATTGCATTGTGTAAGCCTGATTTCTGGATCGGTAATGGTGATAATGTTTATTATGATAAGCCTCAGCAATCTTCCGCAATTGACAGGGAAAGCATGAGATTGCACTGGCATCGTTTGTTTTCCATGAAGGATTTTACCTCAATGCTGGCCACTGTGCCTTCCTACTGGATGATAGATGATCATGATTTTCGTTTTAATGATTGCGATACACTGGAATATGATGAGAATGGCGAAAAACTGATTCCTTCCGCCGCCCTGGGGAAAGAAGTATTTTACGAGCAGCTCCCTCTTACAGCAAATAATATCCCTTTAAAAAGCAGCTGCAGAACCTACAGATTAAATCATGATGTGCAGATATGGATGCTGGAAGGAAGATTTTTCCGAAGTCCAAACGGAATGGCCGACAATAAGGATAAAAGCATATGGGGAAAGGAGCAATTAAACTGGTTAAAGAATACTTTACTGGAGAGCACTGCCCCTTTTAAGCTGATTATTAGTCCTACACCTTTAATTGGTCCTGATGATGCGGACAAAAGAGATAATCATACTAATTTCGGGGGATTCAGAACAGAGCGCGACAGTTTGTTTTTCTGGTTAAAGGAAAACGGATTCCGAAACCATGGATTGTATTTTATTTGCGGTGACAGACACTGGCAATATCACTCTATCGATCCCACCGGTTTTGAAGAGTTCTCATGTGGAGCAATCGTTGATGCAAATGCCAGACCGGGTGTGGTTCCGGGGGATTCGTTATCTACTGATCCTGAAGGTAAAATTGTACAGCCCTATTGCCAGAAATCTGCCTCCGGAGGCTTCCTTATTGTAGAATCATCGCGGGATGAATATAATTTCCCTTTCCTTCTTTTCAAATTTTTCGACGATCAGAAAACCTTATTGTATGCAGTAAAAAAATACTAGATTCAATGAAATATACCTTTAAACATGTGCTTTTATTTGCACCCCTGTTCTTATTCTCCTGCACTATAGTCGATCATGATTCAACCAAAGCATTAAAGCCGAATGTAATTATTATTCTCGCTGAAGACTTAGGTTATTCTGACATTGCTTACCTGGGATCTGAGATTAATACTCCCAACCTCGATCTCATGGCAGAAAAAGGGCTGGTTCTTACACATTTTTATGATAACGCCGGCTCTTTTCAGACCACTGCCTCTATTCTTACAGGACTCTATCCTCCGCAATGCATGAATGAAGGCGATTTATCCCTGAATAATCAATGTTTAAGTATTGCAGAACTGATGAATGCGGCCGGGTACAGCACTTTGCTTGCAGGCACATGGATGTCAGGTGACAGTGTTCCAAATACCTCATTATACCGGGGCTTTTCAAATTTTGTTTATCCCGGATATAATTCACAAGGGAGGTTGGGAGAGCCATCACTTTCTACCGATATCTCCCATTTTCTTAGCTCGGGGGTAATTGATTTTATTGATTCCTGCGATAAAACGCATAATCCCTTTTTTATTTACCTGTCATACCCGGTACCAGCCTGGTCTGATCCAATGATCAGGGACGACAGTCTGAAGTATCTAGCAAGATACAGCGAGGGTTGGGTAAAGACAAGGGAAGCCCGTTACCTTAAGCTTATCAATAATGGCATTCTGGGTATTAATGAAAATATTTCCGCTGATGATCCGGAATTGCCGGATTGGGATCAGGCAGATTCAAGTTTGAAAGAAGACTGGGCGTGGAAAATGGAAACATATGCAAATTCCGTTGAACATATGGATCAGGAAATCGGGAGAATATTGGAAGAACTCCAAAAAAAGGGTAAGGCCGATAATACACTGATTATCTTTTTTTCCGATAATGGAAGCAGAATTGTTCGTGAGCAGCTATATGAAAACAATTCTTCGGAACAAGATAGCGCAATTAATTCCGGGCTGTATGCCAAAACTTTGGATCCGGAACCAAGGATTACCAATACTCCCTTTAAATATTACAGTCAATATGTGCGTGAAGGAGGCATTTCATCTCCTTTTATCGCATACTGGCCCGGAGGAATTGATGAGGCCGGAATCAGCAGTATGCCCACCCATGTAATCGATATTTTGCCTACAATGCTTGAGCTTTCAGGAGCTATTTATCCTGACACATTAAATGGAAATGCCATACTGCCTTTCGAGGGGATTAGTCTGCTGCCATTCTTTACGGGAGAGGAACCCGAGGAACATGAATACCTGATTTGGGAGTTCGAAGGAAGAAAAGCTCTTCGTATGGAGGACTATAAAATTGTCTTTGATGAAAATGATGAGGATTGGCAGATCTATGATATTGAAAGTGACCGTTGTGAACTGGAAAATCTGGCTGAAGATGCTCCTCAGGAAATAAGAGGCATGAAGAAAATATTTAAGCAGGAAGCAAATCGCATTGGTTTGAAAGACTAATGTTTTCCTTCCTCAGCAGCCATTTCTTTTCCCAGCATGGCTGCTTTGCGGATACGCCCCCAGTGATATTCCCCCAATAATCCGCTGGATTTTATTACCCTGTGACAGGGTATAAGGTAAGCCACCGGGTTTTCTGCCAGTGCTGAGCCCACTGCCCGCGAAGCTTTTTCGGATCCAAGATAACCGGCCAGACTGGAATAACTGGTGAGCTTTCCGGACGGAATTTTCAGCAATGCCTGCCAAACCTTTAACTGAAAAGGTGAAGCGTGAAGATGCAATCGTATTTTCTCAATATCAGCGGGATCATCAGAAAAAATGGACATAGCAGCCGTGTGTTGAGAGTCCCTTTTCCTCTTGAATTCTGCTCCCGGCAAAAAACCTTGTAAATCTTTAAAACTTCGGGCATTGTTGTCAGTGAAAGCCATATAGCAGATTCCTTTTTCTGTTGATGCAAGGATAGTTTCCCCGAAAGGACTTGGGTAAATTTCCCATGAAATTATCAGGCCTTTTCCACCATTCCTGTATTCACCGGGAGTCATCCCTTCAATAGTAATAAACAGGTCATGAAGACGAGAGGTGCCGGAGAGACCAGTATTATGACTTGCATCAAAAACTGATTGTTTTGTTTTCAGCAATTTTTTGGCATGTTCAATACTAATAAACTGGAGGAACTTTTTTGGACTTACTCCGGCCCAGTCTTTAAAGATTTTTTGAAAATGAGCCTGGCTAAACCCCGCCTCTTCCGACAAATCAAATAAACCAGGCTGTTCCCTGTAATTTTCCAGCAGGTATTGAATGGCTTTCTCTATTTTATCAAAATTGGTCATCAAAATCTTTTGTATAAAAGTATTATTTAATCAGCTGCAATAAAACCCGATTCCTGTGATTAGGGAACTTTTTGAAGAAATTTATTACTCAAAAAGCGATTATTAATAGTTGAATTACAATACCGATTTTAGTCGCCCGCCTTATGGCAGATCTAAAAATTCTGCTGTATGGGAAGCGTAAATGTATTTTCCTTTTTCCATTAGTCTTTTTTTATTCCAAAAGGCAAAATGCAGAAAACAGGCTCTGACAGAATAATTTTATTACTGCGTATAATTTGTGAACCTTGCGATCCCGCAAAGCGGGAACTTCGCTTAAAAAATTGATTACTATATCAAAAACAAAATAATAAAATTTGATTTTGATTCATTAGTTAAATAATTTTGATCAGAATACTTGGATATGGATTTAAAAACCCAGCTTTTATCAGAACTGTCGCGCAGGAATGCCGACTTTGTCATTCATGCTGTGGGCGATAAGGAGCTTTATTTCAGGGAACTGATTGCTTTCATACTTGAAGAAAAAGACCCTCTTCCTATGCGGGCAGCCTGGGTAGTAGAAGGAATAACCCAAAAGCATCCCGAATTAATTACTCCATATATTCCCGAGCTCATTTCGGAACTTCGAAACTTTTCACATCCGGGCACCCGCAGGAGTCTGCTTAAAATATTTGCCCGCACTGAGATTGATAAAGATTTACAGGGATTTTTAATCGATATTTGTTTTGAGTGGATATCAGCAGAAGACAAAACAGTGGCTGAAAAAGTGCATTGCATGCAGATTATAGCCAATCATATTAAGTATTACCCGGATCTGGAAAGAGAATTCATGGAAATTCTTGAGGAGCAGGCACCAAGGAATTCGGTTGCTTATATTTCAAGGGTCAGACAGATAAAAAAGCAGTTAATAAGACAGAAAATTGTTTTGTAGGTATTTGAAGCCATTTCTTTTTGTCTTAATTTGCTATCTTATTCTTCATATATAATTGAATAATCAATTTTAATCAAAATGAAAAAGCGTATAATTTTTTTCGTAACGGTAAGTCTGTTAGCAGGATTAGTAAATTTGAATGCACAGATACTCGAGGGCTATGCAAAATCCAAAGCCCACACAGCCAAGAACAGGGCGGTATATGATGCTGATAAAGAGGTTGACTCACAGATTAACTCTGCGGTAGACAAGCAGTTTAACAAGCTAAAGTCCAAGGTTCTCGATAAAGACGGGAAGGAAGTGGAGACCCAGAGTTCCGAACCAGCCGCAGCGGATGATTCAGAACAAAGTTCAGGCAGCAGCAAATCTTCCAACTCTTCCTCCGATGATGCAATGGCCAAAGCCATGATGGGTAAGCTGGGAATAAATATGACACGTCCGGCTAATATGAAGGATATCTATGAGTATACAGGGAATATTCTTATGGATATGCAAGCCTGGGATGAAGATGGTAAAACTGACGGGGTGGTTGCATACAATACACGCTACTCGGATAAGGACAATGGATTTGCCATGGAATTTAAGGATCAGAATAAGGGTAATTCCACAATGATTTTTGATTACGACAATAAGCTGATGCTTATCTTATCAAATGACGGAAGCGACAAAACCGGTATTGCCACACCTCTTAATGATATTAAAAGTGCCGGCGAAACTGCCGGAGATGCTTCCGACACAAAAGCTGCGGATGAAGCAAAGGTTCAGGACTATTATTCAAATTTTAAAAAGACCGGTAAAACAAAAACCATTGCCGGTTATAAGTGCGATGAATACTATTATGAGGACGAAGAGGATATGGTAAGCTATTGGATGACCAATGATCTATCGGCCGATTTATGGGGAAAAATGTACAGTTCAAATATTTTCAATTCACTTTATACCGGGAGAACAAATGGCTTTGTTATGGAATCCGACTATCAAAAGAAAGGAAGCAAGCAACGCTCGCATATGATAGTTAAAGAAGTAAATCCTAAACAATCCGGGAAAATAAGTACCATAGGATATAATGTCATGACGATGAATATTTCTGCGCCTTCGGAAGAGCCTAAAGAAAAGGAAAAGAAATAAGATTAAGCGGTTGATTTGAGGGGAGGGATTCATTTATTTTCATATTGTGGATCTTGCACAAATCAATAATGACCCTCATAGCCGGCTAACGCCGGCCATGAAAGATGTTCTTAAGCAAAAGGATGTCTTTTTCGATGTGCATTGCCATGTATTTAATTACAGGGATGTACCCGACAGGTTTCTGGGCATCAGAATCCCACAGAATCCATTCATTTTATCTTCCATTGAAGGAATTCTTCATCGAATCATCAGGGTTTCCGATAAAGACAGGTTCAGCAATTATGGCTATTTTGTTGACTTCCTGAAATCCAGAAGTTCTGAGCAGATCGCGGAAAAACTCTTCAATTATTATACGGAAAAGAATCTGATTATTTGTCCCCTGATGATGGATATGACACAGGGTATAGAGGGAAAGATTCTGGATGATTTCCGGCAACAGATTGAGAAAATGAAAGATCTGAGGGATCGATTTCCTGCTCAGGTTTTGCCATTTATCGCTATGGACCCGAATAATCCCCAGATGGAGGAAAATTTCCGCAAGGTATTTTCTGACAAGGAGTCCTATAAATTTTTTGGGGTAAAGATTTATCCATCACTGGGTTATCTTCCTTCTCATCCTGAATTAATGAAGGTTTATGAGATATGTGAGGAAAAGAGAATTCCGGTTACTGCACACTGCAGCGGTGCCATTGTACACAGCAGTAAAAAGAGGATAGTAAATATCCGGGGTTTTCATCTTATGCCTGACGGAAGTTTCAGTGAACAGGTCACTACCCGCAGTTTCAAAAAGAAAGCTGATTACGCCCAGTTTTTTAACCGGCCTGAGAACTGGATCCCTGTGCTGGAGCGTTTTCCGAAACTGAAACTGAATCTTGCACATTTTGGAGGCGTTGATGAATGGAAAAAATTATCGCGGGGGAATTCGGATAATTGGGTTAACCGGATAATAGATCTCATGCATCGCTATGAGTTTTTATACAGCGATTTCTCCTATACCTTTTATAGCAGAAGGTATTCGAAAATTCTAAAAAAAATGCTTACGGAGAATTCTCTGATTGGATCCAGAGTACTTTACGGATCTGATTATTACATGGTGGTAACTGAAGGCCATTTCAGAGCGCTTAAAACTGGTTTTAGCTCGATAATGGGAGATGTTTTAATGAAAAAAATCGCAAAGGAGAATCCTCTGGCATTTTTATTTGCCTGATACTATTCAATCAGGATTTTGAATCCATATAAGTAATTAGTTTTATCAGATCTGTTTCATTGGTGGGGATTATCCGGTTTAACTTAATGTATTCGGAAATCTCCGGCTGATCGATAAATTGTTTAATAAGTTTCCTTCTTTTGTTTTCCAGTTTGGTAAGTTCTCCGTCCTTAAACAGGTAATAAATTTTTTCGACTAACATTTTATCCTCCTTAATGCCTGCGTCGAGCACTGGGTTATATGCGCCCTCAATTATTTTTGTGGAATAGTGGCAAAGAAGGGAGGATTTTTCACTGTAGAGGACTTTGTAAAATCCGACAGGCTCAGCAATACCAAGAGTTTTATTGGTGATGAAAACTTCGTTTGTGACTTTAAATGCGACACTATAGGTGTTGGTAGCGTGAAGCACCTTTATAACACCATTATCGTTAATTTCAATGAGGTTTGCACGGGCATCCAGACGGACAGGGTAGCCCTCAATTTTACCATTGTTATCGGAACAGATAATATCAGCCAACTGCCATTCAGCATTTATAAATTGATTTCCTTCCATATTATTTACATGAAAGGGTCGATTAGTTATAAAAACCTTGCTCCATGCCTGCGAGGAATAAACATCCAGAACCTGCTGAGAAAGCACGATGGTCAGAAATGACATACAGAAAATTAATGTCAGGATTAACTTTTTCATTTATGCGCAGGTATAGTAATTGATTTTCACAATTATCTATAAAATTAAAAGAATTCTTCAGTTTCAAAAATGTTTTAAAAACTATAAATTGAAATTATTCTAACATATTCTGAAATTACCGGAATTATATATTCTTGATCCTGCCACATTTTAATAATCGGGTGGAGATTAAAATGAAAATTTGGACAGAATTACATTGATAATTTCCCTTTAAAAACAGGGGAAAGCGCCATATAGCTTGTCCGGGATTTTGGGTTTTATGGCAATTAAAGTGTAAGAATAAAAAAAAATCGCAAAGGAAAATCCTCTGCGATTTTATATTTGTTTAGGTTTGAACCTTAAGATTTAGAATCAATAAATGTAATCAGTTTCATAAGGTCAAGCTCTTCATTAGGTGTAATCCTGTTTTCTTTAATATACTCAGCTATTTCAGGCTGGTCACTAAATTGCTTTACTAACTTGCCGCGTTTATTTTCCAGCCTGGTAAGCTTACCATCCCTGAAGATATAATAGGTTTTTTCAACAACCAATTTGTCTTCTTTAATTCCTGCATCCAGAACCGGATTATATGCACCTTCAATGGTTTTAGTGGAATAATAGCAAAGTAGTGAAGATTTAGAATCATAAATTACCTTATAAAACCCAACAGGATCAGGAATTCCCAGTGTCTTGTTAGTTATGAATACTTCATTGGTGGTTTTAAAGGCAATGCTTTTAGTATTCATGGAGTGCAATACTTTAACAACACCACCCTGGTTTATCTCTATAAGGTTGGCTTTAGCATCAATTCTGCAGGGAACAGCTTTTATTTCACCCTTATCGTCTGAAACGACTATATCGGCAAGCTGCCAGTCATTATTAATAAAGGGGGTACCACTCATTGAATTTGAAACTGTGGGACGGTCAGTCACAAAAACCCTGCTCCAGGCCGGATTATCATTAAGGTTTATAACCACATTTGTTGCACCAACACTGGAAACCTGCGCATTGGCAATACCAAGGGACAGAAAAAGAATCGAACCGAAAATAAATTTTTTAATCATGTATCAGAGTTTTTTTATGGGGCGATTTGAAAAACATTGTAAAATTAAGAATAATCAATCTTAATTACAGACATAAGACAATAATAAATTGAAAATATTCCAAATGTCATCAAATAATTTCCAAAAAGGGTAAAAAAGCCAATGGTATCTCTCCATTGGCTTTTTGTGGAGATAAGGGGTTTCGAACCCCTGACCTTGTGGCTGCCAGCCACACGCTCTAGCCAGCTGAGCTATATCCCCTTTTAAGAAGCCCAAAAGTAAGAGTTTTTTATATATCTCGCAAAATTTGAGAAAAAACAATTTTATTCGATCTGTTTTGTAAATACTGGGGCCATATAATACAGAGTTCAATAGGCTCGGGCCGGAAAAAGATTCGAAGATCCGCAGGCGGATCCATTCTCTTATTCACAATAATTCCAATTACTTAATGAGAATTTTTCCGGAATTCGTTGTTTTGGTTTGATTTTTGGACAATGAAAATTATACTTTGATATTCTGCTGTTGCCGGGGAATTGGATAGAATGAAACCGGGAATACCGGCTCAGTGTATTGAATATGTTTCTGTAAAAGTTTTTTCTGAATTTTCTTACACCTAAATACTGAAAATCATGGAAACAAAAAAATCAAAGAAAGCCGATCTGGAAAGATCGCGGACAGTATTTTTCCAGTCGGGAATGATCATAGCCCTTTCGCTGATCTTATTTGCATTTAACTGGTCTGATAAAGCTGAAGAGAAAGAATTAAATTTTCTATCTGCTCATGAAATCCAAACTGAAGAATTGCCTCCCCTGATCCGTATCCCTTTGCAGGAGACTCAAATTCCTAAACAAAAAATATCCGATATAATCATGATCTTCCCTGATGATATACCTCTGGAAGATATTATCTTTTTTGATCCTGAGGCTAAAGAAAATACCGCATACAACTTTTCCGGCTTCGCGGATACTCCGGAAGTAATACTTGATAGTCCTGAATTCCTTCCTGTTGAGGATCAGCCTTTGTTTAACGGCGGAAAGCCCACAGTGGAATTCCGGAAATACATTGCACAAAATCTTGTTTATCCCCAGATTGCAATCGATAATCGTGCTCAGGGAAAGGTTTATATTGAGTTTCTGATCGACACTAAGGGGAGATTGGTAGATGCAAAAGTTCTCGGGCCCCTCGATCCTGCTTTGGACAATGAAGCCTTGAGAGTCGTGAATTCTTCACCGCTCTGGACTCCCGGAAAGCAAAGAGGCAAACCAGTAAAAGTTAAATATGTATTCCCGATAAATTTTGTTTTACAATAATTGTTGGTATGATTTTTGGATGTTTCATTAATAAGCAAAAGTCTGGACATACTGGATGAAAAAAGAATGTTTTAAATACTTTGAAATTAAACATATATTTCACTATTTTTAGACCCGCAAAAACCGTATAACCATGGAACTAAAAAAATCAGAGAAAGCCGATCTTGAAAGAAGCAGAGGTATTTTCCTGCAGATTGGACTTGTTGTAGTTCTTTCCTTCATGTTGATTGCTTTCGAATGGACAAGCAAACCCTCGAAAGAATCTACTGATAAACTGGTTGCTGATGCATCCTTTGAAGTGGAAGAAATGCAGATTACAAGACGTGAAGAGCCTAAACCCGAACCCATTCAACAGCAGCAGGTTGCTGAAATTCTTAATATTGTTCAGGATGACGCCAATATTGATGACGATTTCGATTTTGACGTTGAAGCCAATGCTGAAACAGAATTTAAATTCACCGGATTTGCCGACGAAAAAGAAGAATTTGCTGAAGAGGAAGTTTTCTACGTTGTAGAAGATATGCCTACTTTCAATGGTGGTGATCCTGCTGTTGAATTCAGAAAATATATCGCGCAAAACCTGAGCTACCCTACTATTGCTGCCGAAAACGGTATCAGCGGCCGTGTAATTGTTCAGTTTGCGATTAACTCCAAAGGAAAACTGGTTGACCCGGTTGTTGTTGTGCCTGTTGACCCGGCCCTTGACAAGGAAGCTATCCGTGTTGTACTTGCTTCTCCTCCCTGGACTCCCGGAAAGCAAAGAGGTAAGCCTGTTAAAGTGCTTTATACCTTCCCTATAAACTTTGTATTACAATAATCTTTAAATCCCGGTTCCTTACCGGGATTTTTTATGCTAATTTCTGAAACCGGGCTTTTCTCTTCAGAGGATTTACTGCTCAGGCTTTTAGTTCATAAAATTGTTTTATATATTAGTGTCTTCAAACACCCAAGCTGAAATACCATGAAAAAAATTTTACTTCTGATTATTAGTGTCGCTTTGCTTACTTCCTGCGGAGGAACCAGAAAGCAGCTTCAAAGAGGCAATTACGATGCGGTTATCAATAAAACGGTTAAAAAACTGGTTAAGAAACCCGATAGCGCTGAGGATGCAAAAATGCTCGACAAAGCCTACAACCTTGGCAATAGCCGTGATCTGGAAAGAATCAAATATCTTAAACTGGAAAATAATCCCAACAATTACGATGAAGTTTTTGCCCGCTATGAATCCCTTAAAGCCAGGCAGAATAAAGTAAGAACGGTTATGCCAATAAACCTTAACGGAGGAAGCTACAGCTATCCGGTTGTGGATTATGATGCTGAAATTGTTTCTGCAAAAAGAAAGGCGGCAGAATATTTTTATGCAAATGGTAAAAAACTTCTGGAAAATCCTGATAAACAGTCTCACCGTGAAGCTTATTATCAGCTTGTAAGGGCTCAACAGTACTCCGGTGACTCATATCCCGACCTGAATGAACTGATAACCCAGGCAAGGTACATGGGAATGAGTCGTGTGCTTGTTCAGATCGAAAATAGTGCGAGAATTCTGATTTCACCTGATTTTCAGGATGAACTTCTCTCCATCAATGCTCAGGACCTGAACAGCGAGTGGGTTGAGTTTCATCTGCGCAACCTGAATGAGAATATGGATTATGATTATATGGTTGTTATCCATATTATCGATATTCTTGTCAGCCCTGAGGAAACCAAAGACGTGGATAAAATTTATAAAAAAGAAGTTCCTGATGGCTTTGATTATGCAAAAGATGCAAGGGGTAACGTCATGAAGGATACTGCCGGAAATGATATTAAAATCACCAGATACAAAACACTTCAGTGCACACTTATTGAAACTTCACAGAAGAAATCTGTAAATATAAGGGGAGAGGTTGAGATTGTTGAACTTGAGCCTCTCAAAAAACTGCTCGTAAAAGAACCTATTGGTGCTGAAAATGTATTCACTCATTCATCCGCACGTGCAATTGGCGATCAGGGAGCTCTCGATAATGAAGCTCTGGAGAAAATCAAAAATCAGGTTGTGCCTTATCCGACCGATATTGAAATGATTTTCAATACTGCCCAGACACTCAAACCTGCTATTAGAAATTCTATTACTAATAACAGGCGGTACATTAATTAAATGCTGAAAACCTGGAATTGATTTAAATCCTGCAGAATCAGGACCATTATTTCCATTTGGATGTAGTTCTGAAGGACAGAAAATCTTAAAAGCATGTGCAGTTATCTCAGTAATTGCACATGCTTTTTTTGTTACCTTTGCAGCCGAATAAATAATGTATGGGAGAATATTTTGAAACGGCGGTTGAGGCTGAAAGAGCTGTACTAGTTGGTGTAATAAATCAATATCAGGACGAAAAAGAGGTAAGCGAATACCTTGATGAACTGGCTTTTCTGACTGAAACAGCAGGCGCCATTCCGGTAAAGTTTTTTACCCAGAAACTGGAGGCTCCCAATCCCCGCACTTTTATTGGTTCCGGTAAACTGGAGGAAATCCGCGAATTTGTCATTGAAAATGATATTAATATTGTAATTTTTGATGATGAACTTTCCCCTACACAACTGAGAAACCTTGATAAGGAGCTGAATATTCGCATCCTCGACCGCACCAATCTTATTCTTGATATTTTTGCTACACGGGCCAAGACAGCCCATGCAAAAACCCAGGTTGAACTGGCCCAGTATCAATACCTTCTTCCCCGTTTAACGCGTATGTGGACCCACCTTGAAAGACAAAAAGGGGGAATCGGACTGCGTGGTCCCGGTGAGACTGAAATAGAGACTGACCGAAGAATTATCAGGGACAAAATAACCCGACTTAAGGAACAGCTTGGAAAAATCGACAAGCAGATGGCTACACAGCGTAAAAATCGTGCAAAGATGACCCGTGTTGCGCTTGTAGGATACACCAATGTCGGGAAATCAACCCTGATGAACCTTATATCAAAATCGGATGTCTTTGCAGAAAACAAGTTATTTGCCACCCTGGATACGACGGTACGAAAAGTGGTAATTGACAATCTTCCCTTTCTGCTTTCCGATACGGTAGGTTTTATAAGAAAACTTCCCCACGACCTGGTGGAATCGTTTAAATCAACCCTGGATGAGCTCAGGGAAGCCGATATCCTGTTGCATGTGGTGGATATATCCCACCCGGGCTTTGAAGATCAGATACGGGTTGTAAATGAAACCCTAAAGGAAATAGGTGCCGGCGACAAGAATATGATAATGGTATTCAATAAGATCGATGCCTACAGCTATGTCAAGAAAGATGAAGACGACCTGAGTCCTTCAACCAAAGAAAACCTCAATCTTGAAGAGCTTAAAAAAAGCTGGATGGCCCGCAATAATGCCACAACCATGTTTATTTCAGCCAAACAGAAGATAAATATTGATGAATTCAGAGAACTTCTTTACCGCCAGGTAAGGGAGATTCATGTGGTAAGGTATCCCTATAATAGTTTTCTTTATTGATGGGGCGGGGATGATGTGATAGAAGTTACGAGGCTACGAAGATACGAAGCAAGAGCAAAAGTGACTCCCCCCCCCCGTAACCCCGTAACTTCGTAACTTCGTTACCTCGTTACCTCGTTACCCCGTTACCTTTTTTCACCCAATAAGCTTCTTCTCCATCAGATACTCAGCGATCTGAACCGCATTAGTTGCTGCTCCCTTGCGTAGATTATCCGAGACCACCCAGAAATTCAGGGTTTTTGCCTGGGTCTCATCACGACGAATCCTTCCAACAAATACTTCATCTCTTCCTGCGCTGGTTCTGGGCATGGGATATAAACCTGCAGCCGGATCATCCTGTAAAATAATGCCGGGAGAATCAGACAAAATCTTCCGGACTTCAGATAAATCAAATTCGTTTTCGAACTCAACGTTTACTGTTTCCGAGTGACCTCCTGAAACCGGAACCCTTACAGCGGTGGCCGTTACCCGTACGGAATCATCACCCAGGATCTTCTTTGTCTCGTTTACCAGTTTCATTTCTTCTTTGGTATATCCATTTTCTGTGAAAACATCACATTGGGGTATACAGTTTTTGTCGATCACATGAGGATAAGCCATGGGACCAGTAATGCCCGCTCTTTCATTTTCGAGCTGCTGAACAGCTTTAACACCGGTACCGGTAACCGACTGGTAGGTTGAAATCACGAGTCGCTTTGCTTTATATTTCCTGTGCAGGGGAGCCAGGGCAACTACCATCTGAATAGTTGAACAGTTCGGATTAGCAATGATTTTATCATCCTTTCCAAGGACATTTGCATTAATTTCCGGAACCACTAGTTTTTTAGTTGCATCCATTCTCCATGCAGAACTGTTATCGACAACCGTGACACCTGCTTTTGCAAATTCAGGAGCCCACTGAAGCGAGGTGTTTCCCCCTGCCGAGAAAATGGCCACATCGGGTTTCTTTGCTATAGCGTCAGTCATGCTGATTACCTTGTACTTCTTACCCTTAAATTCCACTTCTTTACCAACAGATTTTTCAGAAGCCACAGGATATAATTCTGTAACAGGGAAGTTTCTTTCCGCAAGGACTTTTAGCATTACCTGGCCTACCAGACCAGTTGCGCCAACTACAGCAACTTTCATAATTATTTCAATTTTTTAGTAAATGATTGATTTTTATTTATTAATTTTAGTTTTCTCCCCGATTTTCCTTTCGATTCAGAAGCCGTAAAATTCGCAAAAATTATCCGGATGTGAAAAAAATGTACTTCCTTTTTTCATTCTGGCCGCTTTTTGCTTACGGGCAGGTTTTTTACGACTTTGAAAGCGGTCTTGACAGTGCCTGGGTTCAATGGCCCGAAGAGCACTGGGAATGCTCACCTGATGCAACTATATCAGGATCATACTCTCTTCATCATTCCTTTGACAACAGCTCATCGGGGAATGATATGATATCCCTTGGAATGGGTGATTTGGATTTCAGTGAAGATATTTCCTGGGAATTCAGCCTAAGACATGGATATTTGCCTTCCTCTTCCAATAAGTGGGAGGTTTATCTTGCTTCTGATAAGTCAGCCGTTGAAATGCAAAACTCATCACTTGTCAATGCTTTTGTGCTGGGAGTGAATGTGACAGGTAGTGACGATACCCTAAGGCTATATTCCTTGTCTGATGGAAAACTTTCAGTCCTTTGCACTGCAGGTATGAATGTTGAAAAGGATGCCGGCAATGATGTAATGCATTTCAGGATTCTCAGAAGTGCCAATGCTTACTGGGAAATTTATTTTGCCCGGGAAGCCGGCGAATCCCGGATAATTGGCTCTGCACAAGAAGACCTGCCGCAAATGCCTGCATTGAAGAACTTTCTGCTATCCTATAAGTACACTTCAAGCAAAGACCGGCTTCTCTGGTTCGATGACCTGCATATCAATGCACGGGTTCTGAGAGATACAATTCTACCATACATTGTATCAATTAGTATATGCGACGCAAACAATATTCTGCTCAATCTGAGCGAAGACTTAAATGAGAATTCTCTGGATACAGAGTATTTCAAACTTAATCCGGGAGATATCAAACCAGACAGCATTTATTATGAAAGCCGAAAAATCTCATGTCATTTTTCGGATCGCTTTGAACAGGCTATGAGCTATAGCCTGAAAGTTGTGAATCTGGCCGATCCGGCTGGCAACATTCTTAGAGACACAAGCCTTGAATTTACCTTTTATGAAGCGATGAAGGAGGATCTGGTAATTACGGAAATAATGGCCGACCCATCACCCCCGGTATATTTACCTGAAAGTGAATATGTTGAAATCTATAACCGATCAGGATACAGAATCGATATGAATGCCTTCATTTTACAAACCGGAACAAAAGAATGGAAATTTCCGGAAGTAACTATTGATCCGGAGCAGTACCTTGTTGTCAGCAGAGATTCCATTCCGGGAGCGTATTTTGTTCCCATTATTAGCTCGTCAACAGCTATAAGTAATGAAGGGCAGGAGATTATTTTGCGGGACCGGAATCATAAGCTGATTACAGCATCTGAATTCAGCAAAGACTGGTATAATGATGATTTCAAAAAAGAAGGGGGATGGTCGCTGGAAAGAATTGATGAGAATAATATTTGTGGAGGAAAGGAAAACTGGAAGGCATCGGAGGACAGGAGCGGGGGGAGTCCCGGGAGGGAAAACTCAGTGCGGGGCATTGTTCCCGACATTTCACATCCCATATTGGAAGGAGTTGAGATTGCCGGGAAAAATCAAATACGACTTATCTTCAATGAAAATATCGATCCATCCACTGTACCTCCATCATCACTTTTTGCCGTAATTCCCGGTATTTTTCCGGATTCGCTCTATTTCCCTGAATATTTCTGCAATTATCTTGATATTAGTTTTAACCAGAATTTTCAGAAAGGACAGGTTTACCAACTTCAAATACCTGACTGCATTGCAGATTGTTCCGGTAATCCATTGAAGTTCGACACGCCGCTGCGGTTTGGAAAACCTACAGTTCCTGCCTCAACAGATATAATCATTACTGAAATCATGTACAGCACACTTCCAGGTTGTCCGGAGTACCTGGAGTTTTATAATCAGTCGACAACTATTATAGATTTGTCGGACCTCCGGATGACTATCAGCTCAAAAACCAATGATGATCCGGGAATTTTTGCGTTTTCTTCCCGAAAGCTTATTTTCCCGGGTGACTATATTGCCGTATCCCGTGATAAAAAAGCATTACTCGATTGCCACTGGGTAGAAAATCCAAATTTAGTAATACAATCATCCTCAATGCCCGCGCTTCCCGACGATGGGGCATGTATAAAGCTAATGAACCGCTCACTGGAAACTATCGATTATGTATGTTATGATTCTCAGGATCAGTTTCCCATGTTATCAGATGTTCATGGAATATCTCTTGAGCGCTTGAGTCTGGGTAGAGAAACGGGAGATAAGGTACCATGGCATTCTGCTTCATCTGTGTCGGGATTTGGAACTCCGGCAGCAGAAAATTCACAATCTCTATCGGCTGAAACATCTCAAAATACCCTCGAAGTAATTCCTGAAATTTTCTCTCCGGATAATGATGGCAGGGACGATTTCGCAGAGATACACTACAATTTGAGCAGGGAAGGTTATATTGGCACAGTAGCCGTATTTGACCCGGCAGGCAGGCGTCTGGCCATCTTAGGGGAAAATGAGATCCTTGGAACTTCCGGCATGTTCCTGTGGGATGGAAGAGATGATTCAGGAAGCATTTGCAGGACGGGACTCTACCTGGTATATGCCGAGTTCTGGACCCTAAAGGGAGAAAAGAAAAGCTTTAAAAAAGTTGTTACCCTGGTAAGGGAATAGATTTCTGAGATCAGAGACTTTCAATAAGTTTTTCCATTATGAGCGTCATTTTGGGAGCCGAAGCCGCGGCGGCTTTCTGGACATCTTCCACGCTAACCTCAACGATTCTTCCGGGAACCCCGAGATCGGTGATAATGGATATGGCAAAACAGGGCATTCCCATCTGGTGAGCAACAATAACTTCAGGTACTGTTGACATGCCTACCGCGTCTCCACCTATGATCCTGAAATACTGATATTCCTTGGGAGTTTCCAATGTTGGACCGGTAACACCCACATAGCATCCAAGCCTCACGCTAATATTATTTTGTTCTGCAATTTTAAGGGCCCGTTTAATAAGTTCCTTGTCATAGCTTTCGCTCATATCAGGAAAGCGGTCGCCGAATTCGGGATAATGTTTGCCGATAAGTGGGTTTGGGAGCAGGTTAATATGATCATTCTGGATCATCAGGTCACCGATTTCAAAATCCGGATTCATCCCTCCGCTGGCATTGGAAACGAAGAGATATTTAATTCCCATAAATTTCATAACTCTTATAGGAAAAGTAACTTCCTGCATGGAGTATCCTTCGTAGAAGTGGAAGCGGCCCTGCATAGCCATTACCTTTTTCCCTCCCAGGGTTCCAAAAATAAGTTTACCCTGATGACCGGGAGCCGTACTAACAGGGAAATTGGGGATTTCAGAATAATTAAGTGACATATAAATATCGATATCCTCAGTAAGTCCGCCCAGACCGGTACCGAGAATAATTGCAACCTCAGGCTGAAATTTCGTCTTTTCCTTTATGAAGGATACTGTTTCGTTTATTATCTCTAACATAACTTAAAACTTGTTTATTAAAATTTTCCGCATCCTCATTGAGAAAATCAATTGAAATTGGAATATAGAACATTCGGTTTTTAAAATTTTCGGGAAGATCGGAATATTTTTGAAAACGAACGGCATCTTTTTCAGTTGTGATCAGAATTTTTTCTTCACCCTCAAGAGATTGAAACTGTTCCTGTATAACAATCATGTCTGAAGCTGAGTAATTGTGATGGTCAGGAAAATAGAGCTCCTTAATCCTGGTGGAGAGTGAACGGGCAAATCGTTTCAGGTCTCTGGGATTAGCGATTCCCGAGACCATAAGCAGAGACAGATTCGACGACTTCAGGAGTTCAGGATCGTCCGTATTATCCTTTGGAAATACTGGCAGGGGAGGATGCGAATTTACAGTTGTGAAGTACAAATACTGGAGTGTGTGAAGATTTGTATCCTTAACTATGATTCTTCTCTCAATGGGTTTTAGTTTTTGGGGAGATTTACTGATAAGCAATATATCAGCCCTTTCTTTTCCCGAAGCCGGCTCGCGGAGCCGCCCGGCAGGAAGAAGATAATCAGAATGCAGTGGGCGGTTGTAATCAATTAGAAGAATGGAGAGGCCCGGTGATACGTAACGGTGCTGAAATGCATCATCGAGCAGAATAAGGTCAATTTTCTTTCCACATGAAAGCAATTTCCGTATTCCATTTCTTCGATTGGCATCCACAGCAACGATGATATCCTGAAATTTCTGTTTTAACTGGCAGGGTTCATCACCCAGAGTTTCAGCGTCGGGATTGTCACCTGCAATAATAAAACCTTTGGTTTTACGCTTATATCCCCGGGAAAGGGTAGCAACCGAAAATTCATCTTTCAACAGTCTTATCAGATATTCAATATGGGGCGTTTTACCCGTTCCTCCCACGCTTATATTCCCAACCGAAATAACAGGGATATCGAACTCTTCGGAAGGCAGGATGCCAAAATCGAATAACTTATTCCGCATAAAAACAATTAGCCCATAAATCCAGCTAAATGGAAGCAGAAGAAAAAAGAATATGTTTCTGTTCGACAAGTTATTTACGAATGATATTGCCGGCCCTGCAAGCGCCACTGACCTTCGGTTATATTATTTTCAGAATAATTCTATATCAAATGGCATGATCGCCTGTATGCCCTGCATTGATTTTATAGCTTCCAGCTGTTTGTAATACTTATAATCGGTACCAAGCTCTTTGTTAATGATTTTTATTCTGACATCATTGGTAAATTGTTTTACAAAAGTGTCGAACGGACTTTCCAGTCTGGGGTATTCCACGATACGGTAATCCGTTACATTAGCCTCTTCAGCTGCAATTTTTACAGATTTTTCCAATCCTCCAAAATCATCAACCAAACCGATGAGCTTAGCATCCTCTGCTGTGTAAACATGTCCGCGACCAATTTTATCCACCTGCTCATCGCTGAGTTTTCTGCCCTGTGCAACACGGTTAACAAAGAGATGATAGGTATTCAGAACTTCTTTTTGAATAAGAGCTTCCTCTTCCTTTGTTAGGGGTCGCATCATGGAACCAAGGTCGGAATGGGAGTTGGTGTTTACAGCCTCTGAAGTAATTCCAAGCTTATTATTCATAAAATCCTTAAAATTGGGGAGTATCCCGATTACCCCGATAGAGCCCGTGATGGTATTCGGACTTGCGATGATTTTTGCCGATGGAGCCACAATGTAGTATCCTCCTGAGGCAGCAACATCACCAAGGGAAGCAATAAGAGGCTTGGTTTCTGAGGCAAGTTTCACTTCTCTCCAGATAATTTCAGATGCAAGTGCACTTCCTCCGCCCGAATTTACTCTGAAAACAATGGCTTTTATGGTTGTGTCGCGACGAGCCTCCCGAAGAGTTCTCGCTATTTTATCGGCTCCCATATTTCCAATTGAGCCCTCTCCCGTTACAATATTTCCACCTGCATAAATAATGGCGATCTTATTCTTGGCCAGGTAGTTAACTTCTCCTTCTTTCCTGGGAACCTTGGTATATTTTTTCAGGCTGATTGTTTTTATGTCCCTGTTCTCATCAGTAGATGTAAGCTTCTTAAGATCAGCGAGAACTTCATCAAAATATTTAAGTCCGTCGACCATTTTATATTCCAGAGCAGCCTTAGCATTGCTGATGGTCATCTGATCCGCCAAAGTATTGAGTTCTTTGGGATCTATTGATCTGGATGCGGCAACATTCCTGACCATAACGTTCCAGATTGATGAAGTATAAGCCGTAATCTGCTCACGGTTTTCCTTGCTTAAATTTTCATACATGAAAGGTTCTGCCGCAGCCTTATACTCACCAGCCCTGATTATCTGTGCATCAATTCCCAGTTTGTCGAGCGCCCGCTTAAAGAAAAGGGATTGCGAGCTAAGACCAATCCAGGGCAATTCGCCGGTGGGAGTAAGGTAAATGCTATCGGCAACGGATGCCAGATAGTAGGTGCCACGTGTGTAATAATCGGCATGAGCTATTATGAATTTTCCTGACTCTTTAAATTTTATCAGGGCATTACGTATTTCTTCCACGCTGGCAACTCCGGCAGACATGGTGGTGAGATCCATGAAAATCCCATCTATATTTCCATCTTTAGAGGCTTTATCAATATTGTCGAGAATAACGTTCAGACCCATGCTGCTTTCAGCCGACAGGTTCATAAAGTCAATTGAGCCAAAAGGCATCTCAGGATCCCTGTCAACAATGGGAAGTTTAAAATCGGCCAGTAACAGGGTATGGGGTTTCACGACCACCGGGCTTTCGCTTGAGGCAGCAGAGATAATACCGACAAGAATAAGTAAGAAAATTAATGATGTAAGCAATATTCCAACAATGGTTGCCAGGGTAAACTTAAGAAATGATTTCATGGGGTATAGCTTAATTAAAAATGTGAAATGGATTTATAATCTCTCTAAAATTAAAATATTATTCAGTACTTTGGAAATCAAGGCAGAGTTTTAACCATAACTTTAACATGAAAAGGGTATTTCTTTTAACAGGCAGTAATCTTGGAGACAGCAGAGAACTGTTAAAAGAAGCAATTACCAGGATTTCTTTGCTTCCCCTTAAAATATTTCAAAGCTCCGGAATCTATCAGAGTAAAGCCTGGGGCTATTCGTCGGAAAATTATTTTTTTAATCAATGTATTGGACTGGATACCAGTCTCAGTTCAGACATACTCCTGAAGAAATTGCTGGAAATTGAAATGGAGATGGGAAGAATCAGGGGGGTGGAAGGTTACGCCGACAGAGTCATTGACATTGATATCCTGTTTTACGGAAGTGAGATCATACACACTACAGAATTAGTAATACCCCATCCAAGACTGCATCTCAGGAGATTTGCCCTTGTCCCCCTGAAAGAGATCGCACCCGGTTTTCTGCACCCGGAATTAAAGAAAACCATCAGCGAGCTTCTGGATTCCTGTCCTGACGGCTCAATAGTTGAATTATGCCATAGTAATGAAATCTAACTGGTTTCGTCAATAAACTTTACCTTATTACAGAAGCCCTTCATCCGCAAATGAAAAGAAATTCTTATCGGCAATAATAATATGATCCAGCAGGTTTATTTCCATAAAGGCAGCTGCCTTTTGGATTTTTTCAGTTATCTTTTTATCTGCATCGCTGGGTTGAGTATTACCGGAAGGATGATTATGGCAGAGAATAAGTCCGGAAGCAAGCCGGTCAATGGCATTCTTCAGTATTAAACGGGAGTCTATGACCGTTCCCGAGATTCCTCCCTGGCTTATTCTGACCTTATCGATAACCTGATTGGAGCGGTTAAGTATCAGTATCCAGAATTCTTCATGAGGAATATCGCCAAGAAGAGGTTGGAAAAGTTTGAAAACATCCTTGCTGGATGATATTTTCAGTTTTGTCAGGGTATCGGTCTGGGTTCTCCTTCGTCCCAGTTCAAAAGCTGAGAGTATCATCAGGGCCTTAGCCTTACCGATTCCTCTGATATGGCTTAAGTCTGAAAAGCTTAGTTTTCCTAATTGATGCAGGTTATTTCCGGCGATTTCAAGAATTTGTCTTGCCAGATCCACAGCCGAAGTATTTCTTGTTCCCGAACCAAGAAGTATGGCAAGGAGTTCTGCATCGCTGAGGCTGTTAACTCCATGATTCAGCAGTTTTTCACGGGGGCGGTCTTCCAGCGACCAGTTCCGGATAATGAGTTTTTTGTATTCCAAGGGTTTTTATTCCTTAATGTGGCGAATCAAATAATATCGGCATTATTTGATGGGAAAAACAACAAAAAATCATGTATGACCACATCAGGGGTAGCATGTTTTTTTTCAAATTAATGGATGGAAGTTTCCAGAAGGCTGGTGAAAATAAGGTCAAAAAAAAAGGCTGTTCCCTCGCAGGAGACAGCCTTAAATATTTTAATGGGAAATTTGATCAGGATAATCCTGAAACGTGTTTCTGAATTTTTGATTTCAAATTGCTTGCCTTGTTTTTGTGAATAACATTGGTTTTTGCAAGCTTATCAAGCATGGAGTTAACTTTAGGCAGAAGCTCTTCAGCAGCAGCTTTTTCCCCGGTACCACGAAGTTCTTTAAGGGCATTACGCATTCCTCTTGCATTGTACTTGTTGCTCAGACGCTTGCTCTCGGTTTGCCTGATTCTTTTCTTTGCTGATTTATGATGTGCCATTTATTGTGTAAAATTATTTATATTCAATGAATTGTTTTCCCGTAAAATTGGCTTGCAAAATTAAGTATTAATTTGAATTAAAAAAATTTTTGCTCCAAAAAGGATTATTTTACCTTTCAGAAATCTGATAAGAAAATATTATTTATAATTATCCTCATGCCGCTAGCAATCGTCATTGCCGGAATATTACTCCTGTTATTCCTGATCCTGGTCCTGAAATTAAATTCTTTTCTGGCATTTATACTTGTTTCTCTTGCCGTTGCAATTGCCGAAGGAATGGACATTGACAGTGCTGTTACCTCAATTGAAAAAGGCATTGGAAACACCATGGGAATTATTGTCCTGGTGCTGGGATTTGGTGCTATGCTTGGAAAGATTATTTCGGAGAGTGGTGCGGCGCAAAAGATTAGTTCGGTTATGATCGGCTTTTTTGGAACGAAGCATATACAGCTAGCATTAATGATTACGGGATTTATCGTAGGGCTATCTCTGTTTTATGATGTAGGCTTCTTTATTTTAATTCCGCTGGTATTCACGGTAGCTGCTTCCACGGGACTTCCACTGCTCTATGTAGGACTTCCCCTGCTGGCCTCATTGTCGGTTACCCATGGCTACCTTCCTCCGCATCCTGCGCCCACTGCTATTGCCGTTATGTTCCATGCCGACATGGGAAAAACCATGATATATGGATTAATAATAGCCCTCCCTGCAATCTTTTTATCGGGTCCCATACTGTCCAAATTTCTAAGCAGAATAAAAGCAAAGCCCCTGAAAGAATTTCTTAACTCGAGCATCCTTCCGGAGGATAAATTGCCCGGATTCTGGATTAGTTTTTTCTCAGCTCTAATGCCGATGATTCTTATCAGTCTTGCTACATTAGCCGGAATCATTTTACCTGAAGGAAATCCTGTCCGCACTTTTCTCTCTCATCTGGGCAATCCTGTTATAGCCCTCTTAATTTCCGTCTTATTTGCAGTGTTTGTATTGGGAGTCATGAGAGACAGAAAAATGGGAGAAATCATGTCGTCGCTTACACATTCAGTAATCAGTATTACCACCATTATGCTTATGATTGCCGGAGCAGGGGCATTTAAACAGGTATTAATTGATGGAGGGGTGAGTGTTTTTATCGGTGAATGGTTGGGGAAATCATCCTTGTCCCCCCTTTTTCTGGGCTGGCTGATTGCAACAACCATCAGGTTTTGCATAGGATCCGCCACTGTGGCCGGCATTACTACTGCCGGTATTGTTTTTCCTTTATTGAGCACAAGTTCAGTAAGCCCGGAACTAATGGTTCTTGCCATTGGTTCCGGGAGTCTTATGTTTGGTCATGTTAATGATGGTGGCTTCTGGCTTTTTAAGGAATATTTCAATCTAAGCATCAAGGACACCCTTAAAACCTGGAGCGTCATGGAGACATCCATAGGAATAACCGGGCTGATAGGAGTTATGGCGCTTAGCCTGATTGTTTGAAGAAACCGCAGACAGGCTTATTTCTAATCTTTATCCTCTTTATCGTTTTCTTTTGCTTCTTCTTTTTTCAGAACATTACCGTTCATATCCATTGAGACTTCCATTATTTCCCCGGAGATTTTTAGTTCAAATTCATAAACTTTTCCAGTGGCCGTCTCTGAAATCTCTGACTCTGTAATTTTGCATCCTGAAAATTCTTTTTCAAGATTAGCTTTTACGTCGGCAGGAATTTCACTTTCTTCAATTTCGTATTCGGTTTCCATCCATTCGCCGGCGGAACTATAGTTGGCAGAATATTCCTTTCCGCCCATCATAAATTCTGCCTCCCATTCGCTTGCATTTTCTTTATCCCATTTAACTTTAGATGCTTCGGGAAATTTTTGAGCAAAGGATGTTTTTATTTTTTCAGGCACTACCTTGCCTGTTTGTCCACAGGCATACAGGCCGAAAATGGCCAAAACTGCCAAAATCATGATTGAATTTTTCATATCTGTAAATTTATTAGTAAAGCATAAAGTTAGACTGTGAATCTAAAGGAAATTTTAAGACGCTTGAAAAGTCATAAATATTTTAATTCATGGAAATTCCCATTTAGGAGAGACAGATATCGCATTAGTCAGCACGAAATTTTTTTTAAAGCGCAGTACCGATCTGGTATTGTTAACGGGCAGAGATTTCATCGATATGCAAAAATCGCTGTTTTAGTCGCAATAAAAATTCTTCTTTGCAAGCTTTATCAAAGGATGGAAACTGTCTGGCGGCCCTCCCCTTAATTATATTTTCTTAAAAGCAGAAGTAAAGCAGCCGCTACTAAATTCAGCTTTCATCCTCTTGTTTCTTTCGAACTATTAATTTTAATATTGAGGGCAGGATGATCAGAAGCAAGGGCAATGCCAGAATTAATCCTCCAATGACAGCAATGGCCAGCGGCTGATGCATTTGAGCACCCGAACCAATGCCAAGTGCAAGAGGTGTAAGAGCCACAATGGCCCCGATAGCGGTCATTAGTTTGGGTCTTAGCCTGGCGGAAATTGCAAAATTCAATGCCTGGTTCAGATCCGATTTTTTATATTCGGTTAAGAACTGTTGAATGGTAAATATGGAGTTCTCCCCGATAATTCCGACTATCATGATAAGTCCGGTATAACTTCCAACGTTTAAAGGTGTATTGGTTATAAACAAAGCCATAAGGCCTCCTGCAATTCCCAGTACGCTGATAAAAATAACCGTGAGTGAATACCGCAGATTTCGAAACATAAAAAGAACCACAGCGAAAACAAGAAGTCCTGCTGCAATTAATATTTTCAGTAATTCAGTGAAGGATTGCTGCTGTTCCGCAAACGATCCGCCATAAACAATCTGGTATGCAGGGGGAAGTTTAATTTCTGCAATTTTTTGCTGAATATCTTTCATGACACTTCCCAGGTCCCTGTTATTGAGTCGTGCGGTAACCACTCCCATAGACTGAAGGTTTTCCCTGTTTATTTCAGCAACACCGCTTTCCATGGTAAAATCGGCAAAATTTTTCAATGGCAGATAAATTCCCGAAGCAGCACAAATTTTAATATCCTCTATTTTCCCGATTGGAGTTTTATTGTTTTGGGGGAATATCATTCGCACGTCCGTAAGTTGTTCTTTTTCAGGTATAAATCCTACTACCCTGCCGGCGAGGTGAGTTTCTGCCTGTTCCTGCAAATCTGAAGCACTCAGGCCATACTGTTTCAACATATCTTCTTTCGGATGAATTTGCAGTACCGGTCCTGCAATAACAATACCGTTGAAAACATCAGCTGTGCCTTCAACCCTTTCAACACTGTCGGCAATTATCCTGGAAAGATCCTGTAATTTTGCCTGGTTATCTCCAAAAATTTTAATTTCAATGGGTTGTGCGCTGCTCATAAGGTCTCCGAGCATATCGGTTATAACCTGACCAAAATCCACACTTAATGAAGGAAGGGCTTCTTCCACCCTTGAACGAATGATATCGGAAACTTCCTCGGTAGTTTTATTTCTTTGTTTGTGTAATTCGATCAGATAATCACCCCTGTTTGGTTCAGTAATAAAGAACCCCATCTGCGTGCCGGTTCTGCGCGAATAGGTCTTAACTTCAGGGACACTTTCGATAATCCGGTCAACTTCATTCAAAATCCGGTCTGTTTCTTCCAGTGAGGTCCCCGGAGGAGAGTTATAGTCAAGCACAATAGAGCCTTCATCCATATCCGGCAGAAATCCTGTAGGAAGCTTGGGCATAATATAGAAAATGGCTAATCCGAGTACAAACACAAACAAGAGGCTGATATATCCCCGTTTAAGAAAAAACCCTATCCACCTGTGGTTTTTCCCTTCTTTTGGCAGAGATTTTTCAGATAGAGCCCTGTCTCTTGAGAACAGCAGGTAAATAACCGGTAAGCCCAGCCATGTAACGAAGAATGAGCTTAGCAGTGTAATTATCATGGTTTCGGTAAGGATCTTAAAATAGGCGCCTGCAACACCTGTCATTAACTGGAAAGGGATAAGGATAACGATAGTGCTCAGGGAAGAGCTGACCATGGCAGGAAACAAAAATTTAATAGCTTTTCCTACAAGCTCTCTGGGTTTTCTTTGAGGAAATTCTTCGTGTGTCCGATGGATTTGTTCAATAACAATTATAGCGTCGTCAATAATTAATCCTATTGATGCCGCAATTGCCCCAATGGTCATAATATTAAAATCATAACCAATTGAGTACATCACTACAAAGGTAAGAGCAAGAGTCAGAGGAATAGTAAACAGAATAACCACACTTGCCTTAAAGGACCTCAAAAATATGATCACAACAAATATGGCAAGTAATAAGCCTACCCACAGAACATCAATAATACTCTTTATACTTCTGCTTACAAATTCAGCCTGCTTATAATAGGGAATTAAATGTACACCAGGAGGAAGAATATCTTTTAGCTTTTCCACGTTTGCTGAAACCTCGTTTGAGACATCAATTAAATTGCTCTCAGGTTGTTTCAGCACTGCAATAAGCGGGACATTATTTCCATCGGCTTTTATCTTAACATACTGGTTTTGCTCGGCAATTTCCAGTTTAGCAATATCGGATAGTTTTATTCTGCTTTTTGTATTATCAAAAACAATGAGATCGCCTAATTCTTGAATATTCTTAATGCTTGCATCGGTAACAGTGAGATACAGCCTTCTGTAATCAACCGTATATCCGTTTGAACCAATGAAGCCCGTATTTTTTAATGCGGCTTCAACATCCTGCGGGCTGATTTTCAAATTGGCCAAACGATTCTCATCGAGGATAATCCGGAACTCTTTTTCTTTGCCTCCAATTACCTCTATGGAAGACACTCCCGGGATTCTGGACAAATAGGGCTTTACAATATATTCGGCAATCATTTTAAGCTCCACCTGATTTTTTGTTTCCGACTGCAGGGAATATCCCATTACAGGCAGAATGGAGGGGTTCATCTTCTCAATGGTGATTGAGACATCCGAAGGCAGGTTGTTTTTTATCTGGTTAATTCTGGATTCAACCCTCTGTTTATCCAGATCAATATCAGAGCCCCATTCCATGAAAGCTGAAATTTCGCAGCTGCCCATAGCGGTTGTGCTCCGGATAAGTCTTAAATTCTCAACTTTTTTTATGGCATTTTCAAGAGGTTTGGTTACGGTAACCATCATTTTATCGACAGGCTGTTCTCCGTTTTCAGCAATAATTTTAATTTTTGGGAAACTGACATCAGGGAAGAGAGAAGTCTTCATATTCTTATATGAGAAGGCTCCTCCTATGAGCAGTATTACTAATATTACCCCAATAGGACTTCTGAAACGGGAAAAAATATTTTCCATAATTATTTAACTGTCTTCACCGTAACACTATCCGGTAAACCATATGCTCCTTCTGAAATTACCACATCTCCCTCTTTCAGTTCAGAAGAATTAACCTCAACCAGACTGTCGTTCTGAATCCCAATTGTCAGTGGGGTTTTTACAGCCAGCGTATCATTTATCATTTTCATAACCCAGAACTCATTTTGAATTTCATTGCTCAGAACAGCATCTTTTGGGAGAAGAGTTGTTATTTTCTGGTATGTGTGTTCCAGTTTAATTCTGACATTCAGGTTTTCGGGTAAAATTCGTGTGGTATTTAGTTTTAACAGCACATTCTGAGTTTGAGAAACATCATCCACAAAGGGCATTATTTTGCTGATCCCGGCTACCATTGTGGTTTCATCGGGGAGGTAAACCTGGACGCTCTTTCCGGCTTCGAGAAGATTATTATACTGAAATGGCACGCTCATCTGAACAAACATCATGCGATTGTCAACCAATGTGCAAAGCGGGCTGCCTTCAGATACAAATAGCCCCTCCTGGCTTATGTTAACTTCATTAATTATTCCGGGGGAGCTTGCCTTAATTGCAATTATACCGTTTTCAGCTCCGGAATTGGCAGTTCCTGAAAGAGCCTTATTTTCTTTTGTCTGAATAACAAACAGGGTATCGTTCATTTGAACTTTATCTCCATACTGCACCTTCATTTTGAGGACATAACCCGAAATTGGAGACGTGATAGTATTCTTCTTCAGGAAAATCGTTTTTCCGTTTAAATCCACAGAATTTTTGATTCCGGCCTTTATAACCCGGGTGGTTTTTACCTGTATTCCCGAAGAAGTAACTAAATTGCCCTCATGGGTCTGATTGCCTCCACATGATACCAAAAAGGGGATGAAAAGCAGTGATAACAAGAAATTTCTCATCGTTTATTTTAGATTTTATTAATAATTCCAGTAATTATATTGATTTATCAGAAGTTCCTTTTCCATTTTAAGCAGTAAGGCTTCCTGTTTCCTGACAGAAAAGTCTTTTAACAAATTAGTGTAATCCATAACAGAAATATTCCCCTGGGGGAACTCTGCTTTATACACATCCAGAAGGTCCATAAATTGAGATAATTGGCGGGTAAGCAAAGTAACCCGATTGTCGACGGACTGAATTTGCTCCCGGATTTTTCTTTTGTTTACTTCCGCCTGGTTTGCAAGGTAGTTCTTGTCGAACTCAAGATTTTTCTGGTTGATAATTGTCTTCTCTCTTTGGAGTTCCTTTTGGTGTCCATCGAAGATGTTCCAGCTAAATCCCAGGCCGGTGCTGAATCCCAGCCGGTTAACTACCGGAAGGTAAACCGCATTCAGTCCTGCATTCGCAAAGATATACAGCTGGGGCTTGTATTTGAGTTCAAAGATGTTTTGTTCAGATTCGAGAAGCAGACTGTCGAGCTCATAGGAGACCAGGAATCCTGATTTAGCAGGTGATTCAGACTGAAGGGCCAGATTCAGATCTTGCAGATCGTTCAGACTGCTGTCGTTAATACCACAAAGCATGTTCAAATCATACAGGCTGCTTCTGTAATCGGAAAGGAAAGCAAGATACTGAGCCTGGAAGCTTTGATATTCAATTTGCAAAAGCATTAAATCTGCCTGGCGATAAATGGCAGCTTCCACCAGCTTTTTCATCAGACTAAGCTGTGAAGAAATTTCATCCGTCATTTCCTGGCCTCCTTTTACCTGCAAGGCAGCTTTAAGACAGAGAATATATTGATAAGTAATAAGCTGTTCAATCTCATGGCTTCCCAGGGCGGATTCATCAGAGTATTTTTGGGCAAGCACTTCCGATTGATGAGAGTATTCCATCAGCCGGGATTTATTAAAGAGAGGTTGTTTTGCAGATAAATAAGCCTGGTACTGGCCCCCGTCGGTAGATGCCAGGTCGAAGCCTGAATATGAGGTTGCGTTATCGGTGACCCAGTTAAAATGCTTAGAATTATTATCGTGGGATATAATTGGCGCAAAAAGAACATTTGCCTCAAAATTAACTTCCGGCCGGGACAAAATACTTTCTATCTGTTTGTAATCAAGTCTGGAAAGTAAGTCATTGTTTTTATTCTTTTGTAAAAGCGGACTGTTTTCCTTTGCTTTCGTCAGGTAATAATCCAAATCATGCTTTTGTGCATACATCAAAAGACTGATAAACGTAAGCAATCCAAAAAGTATGATTCTTTTCATCTGGTTCAATGATTTTTTGGTATTATTGAAAAACAGTGAATGTCATTTTGAGAATAGTTGATTAAAAGCTCATGAGTATCACAAATTCTTTTTACAATAGCAAGACCAAGTCCGAAGGATGTTGAGCCTGCCTTGGAAAACCTCTCAAAGATAGTATCATTATCCAGGGGATTATTGATACCTGTATTACAAATTCTAAATTCATTTTCCCGTATGGAAATCTGTATTGTTCCCTCCTCAATATTATGATTAATTGCGTTTGAGAGCAAATTCGCAATCAAAATTTCTGCCAGCTCCTTATTCATTTTTACCCGGAATATTTCTTCCTCATGAACAACCAGTTGTATTTTTTTTGAAGACAGAAGGCCCGAATACTCTTCTTTTTTAAGATTCACAATATCATTAATATTCAGCTCAGCCTCCTGTTTAAACTGCCTGTTTTCAATTTTTATAAGCCAGGTAAGACTTTTGCTGAGTCTGGATAATTTTTTAATACTGTTTATGGCTGTTACAACCTTTGTAAACGAATCTTTCGGGAGCTCTGACTGCAGAATCTCATCCAGCTGCATCATAACAATGGCAAGCGGGGTCTGAAGTTCATGTGAGGCATTCTCTGAAAATTCTTTCAGGGAATTATAATCATTCTTTAGTTTTTCAGTAAGTTTATTAACAGCTTCATTCAACCTGTTAAACTCTTCAATTTGTGATTTGGTAAGACTTAAGGGGTCATGCTTTTCAAAATTGTAGTTTTCGATCTGTTGCAGATTATACTCAAAATCAGCCCAAACAGAAGAATTTACCTTTCGGCTTATGTAAAATGAAATTCCAAAGGCTGCCAGGAGCAGAACAAAGATGAACAAGGCCAGGATAAGTATCAGATCTTCGTTTTCCACGGCCGACTGTCTCACTTTTACCGAATAATTATTGTCCCCGATTTTCACCTGCTTCACAAGTTCGAGATACACTTCCATCTCATCTTCAGCCTTGTCGTAAATATTTACCTTCCTGAAACAGGGCTCTGCAATTGAATCCCCAGGAATAATCCGGGTTTCAATAAGCGGATAAAAATTCGGGAGTTCCTGGGTGTTTATGATCACATTACTTACCAAATCCACTTTTTCCAGCAGCTTTTCTTTTGCTTCTTTTTGGAAAATCAGCTGAAGTAAAAAATATCCTGAAACAGAAACCAGCAATAAGCTTGCTGCAAACAAGATGAGATAATTTCGGTTTATTTTAGAAAGAAATTTCATGAATCACTGAGTTTATATCCCATCCCATAGATGGTGCTTATATAATCTTTTCCTCCTGCCTTTTTTATTTTACTTCTGATATTGTTGAGGTGAGTGTAGATAAAATTGAAATTATCCGCCAGGTCAATATTATCTTCCCAAAGGTGCTCTGCAAGTGCTTCTTTTGTGAGCACCCGGTTTTTATTTACCATGAAGTACAAAAGCAGGTCAAATTCCTTTTTTGTAAAGCTAAGCGCATTACCCAGGACGTGAACTGTTTTACTGTCGGTATTAATTGAGATTTCCCTGAAAGAAATGGTACTGTTTACATCAAACTGCCTTCTGCGTATTATCGCCTTGATTCTTGAATTAAGCTCAGAGAGCTGAAAGGGTTTTGTGAGATAATCGTCAGCCCCTAAATCGAGTCCGGATATTTTATCATCAAGCGAATTTTTGGCGGAGACAATTATTATTCCTGATTTAAGCTGGTTGTTCCTGATTATCTTTATCAGATCCATGCCGTTTCCATCGGGCAGGGAAATATCAAGCAGGATGATATCGTATTCATATATCGATAATTTCTCCCTGGCCTTCCTGAAATTTTCCGCCAGTTCACAGACATAGCCTTCTTTTACCAGGTAGTTGCTAATGGCAATCAGCAATTCAATTTCATCTTCGATGATAAGGATTTTCATGATGCAAAGAATGCGATAGATTCTAAAGGAATTCTAAAGATAAGGCTTTAAGGGGGATTAATTTATTTTCAACACAGAAGATTCGCGAAAAAAGGGGTGGACGTCTGTAAGAAATCATCCAAAAATTTCTGAGAGAATTGAAAAAATAATATTAGCAATTATATCACACTCAAAAAGAATAAGTATATGAGCAGCAAATAGTGTTGAACGAATAGCCTGATCGAAGAAATTTTTTAGGGTTTTAACCTAAATCTTGGATCAAACGTCATCTGAGTTTTACTGATTACAATTATTCTTTTGGCGTCAGGATGATTCGGATTTATTAAGTAATTAAACTCTTGAGGAACAATGCTGCTGGGTACTTTCAAAATAGCAGATTCATTATCAAACACAAAATCATCACCAATAGTTTGGGTTGTTAATGTTGGTGGATTAGAATCCCAGTCTTCCGGAAGGTCTTCGATTTTCACCTCTAAAATTTTAATATCATCAGGCATCTCTATTTCAACAAAGTATCTGTCCCTTGGTAAGTCTTCACTTAAATCCAGATGCACAGATACTTCCAATGTTGCTAAAGCTCGACTTTCCGAAGTATATACCAGCCTTGTATTTAAACTATTCCATCTATATCCGTTTGTCATAGATGCCCCTATTCCTGATAGAGTATTTATCAAATACTTTTCCCTCTCAACTCTAAATACTTTCATCAGGCATAATTTCCAAATTCAATTCTGTTTAGACAAAATTTTACTTCGTCTATCCCGGTAGTAGTATCAAGTAAACTTTCAGGGGAATTTCCACCCAGGGAAATGTTAGACTTTTTTAACCACCTTTGAAATTTTTCTTCTTCATGGTTAAATACTTCAAGTCCATAGTCGATAAGTTCGGTCATTAAAACAATTAATTCACTATCACGACTATCAAGTAATGAGTGTTCGCTTTTCTTCTTATTATAGGTGGTTTGTGGCAAGCCTACTATTGACAGTAATGATTTAACAGGACGATTTAATCTCTTACTGATAACTTCAATTGAATCATACGGAACTCCACGCCTGATAATTTCAACACGCTCCATTTTATTGGTCCAGGTATAATTTTTTCCATCAGAATCAATTGACCATCCTTTTGAATTTTTGTTAATTCGGGCAGCTTTTTTTACGCTTCTCTTGGTATTAAAAGCTAAGGTTTTTATAACTCTCTGTGACATATTGCAGCATATTTGTTGTAAAGATAAAACAAAATTGTTACAGTGTCAAGCTAAAAATAAAATCTTAAATCACAGAAATTCGACCTGCTATTATATAAAATATGTGCTTTCGATTAACCAGATTCAGAGAACCTCCTGGTCTGTCTCGAAATTGCCAGGTAATTCAATACAAATATTAAGGCCAGCAAGATTATCCCGCCACCAGCAACGAGGGGATGAATGCCCGGGGTAAGTTCAAGTCCCCAATCCCCCGAAAAATTAATAAAAAATCTCTTGAGCAGCAATACCGAAAAGCCTGCCAACAGCGTAATCAGAGAAATTAATATGGAAAGCAGGTAGATATAGGGCCGGCTTATTTCACGGTAATGATAGCCCAGGAGTGACAATTTTCGGATCTTATCTCCCGATTTGCTGATCAGAAGCTGAAAGCTGAGAATGAATACCAGCAGAGCCAGGCCAATAATCAGGATTCCCAGTCCACCCAGGAAACTTATTATAAATTTCAGGATGATATTCAGCCGGCTCGACTTAAGATTTTCCTTAATGGATTCATAGCCTTCCCTATTGAGAAAGGCAGCAATCTCAGGATTGGATGGGTTTTTGGAAACAATAACTGCCCTTGAAATTTTTGGCTCTGGACTTTTTCCATACTCTTTATTGGCCCAGTTCAGGAATTTGTAGGGTACAAGAATGGAGTTGATGCGGTTTGAGAAGCCAACTATTTTGCCATTAAAGATCGTCTGTTTACCCTTTCCCGTTATGGAGATTTTAAAATTTACATGCCTGATGATGGATGGGGAAATTTGCGGAAGACCCTGACTGGGTGCAAATCCAAAGTTATACAGGTTGAGATAATCCTGGGGCAGAATGATAGGGATGGTGGATTGACCGGCTTCCCACTTCCAGTCGGCCGTTTTTACATCCAGAAAAGTATCCGGCACAGCCTCAAAGAAAAGATCGGTATAAAAGTCGGGAAATCTTTCACTTTCGGTATAGGCACTCAGGGCGAAGTCGTTACTGATAAATCCGGCTACCTGATCGGCAAATGGCTGTTTCCGGATATTTTCCATTTCACCTTCAGTGAAGTCAGTATTACCAACATCCAGGGTTTTCAGAATGGAAACTTTTTTGTTGATTACAATGAAGTCGGGATTAATAAGGTCTTCATTGGTTTTAAGAACATGGTCCATCTCAAACCAGAACTGCGATATGGAAATAAGAAGCACAAAGCCTATCAGCGAACCGGCTGTGGCACCTGCCATCTGTAATTTTCCGTACGATTGCCAGAGCAGTTTTCGCAACATAAGATTATAAACTTAATAGGGTATCAAAGGCATAATCTTCCAGTTTATGCAGACTGGTAAGGATAAGCCCTGCATTATTTTGTCTGCATTCTTCCGTTATAATACCGAGACATTGCTTCTCAAGCTTTTTGTCGAGATGTGAAAAAATTTCATCCCCCAGAAAGAATTCGAAGGGTTGACAAAGAGCGCGGATAATGGCAATCCTCTGTCTCTGTCCAAAGGATAAGGTGCCGCAGGCCTGCTTCAGATATCCTTCCATTTCCAGTGATTCTGCAAGCGCAGTAATCTCCTGATCGGACTTATAGTGGAGGATTCGGTTTTTCAGCTGAATATTATCCCAGGCAGAAAGTTCATCAAACAATTCAAGACCCTGAAATACAAATGCCAATCTCTTTTTTCGCAATTCCGACCAGTCTTTAAGACTGAAATTCCTGGAATTGCAGCTATCGATGTCTATACTTCCCCTGTAATCTTTTCTTACCCCATAAATCATGGATAAAACAGAAGTTTTTCCTCTTCCGGATGAGGCCAGCAGAAGGTATTTTCTTGGGCTCTCAAAAATAATCTCCTCTGACTCCCATATCCCACTGTTTCCTTTATGGCCATAAAGGGGAAGGGGAATAAAATTTTTGAGGGAGATAATCATTCGGTTTAGGAATAAGCGGTGAATAAACAGGCTGAGCAAGAGACAATGCTCCTGCTCTGCCGGTTAATATATTAGACAGAAATTATTTATCAATAGCCAGTAAAATAGCCTTGAGTGAGTTAACCGACTTATCCTTGAATTCGACGGTCAGCTCTGATTTTTCAATGTTTCCGCTAAGCGTCAGAGACTTCAGTGAGGTACCGAATCCGGAAAGACCCATGGCAAATCCCTGATCCATTTCAGATGAAATATAATCGTTGATGGTTTCAGAATAGCTGTCTTTATCGAGATTGAGATAGAAACAAATAGGATTGTCTACCAGGGTTTTGGAAATATCCAGATCCATGACATTATTTTTGATTTTACCCTCAGACAGGATTTCGGTCATATAGCTCAACTCGTTCGACATAATAACAACCTTATTTTTCACTCCCAGATAAAAAGGAACCATATCCGCTCTCAGGATATAATAGCCATCTTTTTCTTCAATGGAACCTTCCTGCTTTTGCACCATGCTGATGAAATACTTAAAGAGGTCTTCATCATTGAGCTGGAGGGCAGCCACTATTACGGGCATTTTATCAGATTCGCCCATTTCAGGATCTTCAATATGTTTAATCCCATTTATTGAAAAGGCAATATTTCCCTGAAGTGACTTAAGAATTTCATCCGGACTTTTGCCCGTTTCCTTTTGAAGGTTTTCCAGTATTTCATTGTTACCCGAATTAAAGGTTTTCATGATTTCAATCATCTTTTCGGAATTCAATCTGAAGTTTCCGGCCATAACAAGGTCCTTGGCGGGAAGCATTTTAAGTATGTCTTTCTCAGCATTTTTATCAATAATATTGAAGCGATCAAGATTTTTCCGGAAATCGGGATTCAGCTTAAGATTCGAGCTCAGGACAATGGCACCGTCATTGAATTCCAGGAAAATATGGGCATAGTTATTATTTATCGCTCCCAGAATATTAAACATTCCGGTATTGCCTCCTGTAAGGTTATCAAGCTGGTTGCTGGTTGCCCAGACATTGATGTCTTTTTGTTCCGACAGAAATGATTTAAAATCCTTCTCACTTAAGACACAATTTTCATCTTCCAGTGAAAAAAGAGCGGTTATTTTTTCAAAGACAGTCTCGTCTCCCCAGCCACCAACCTGCTGCAGGCTGAGTACAAGAGATTTATTCCAGGCAATAATATTGCCGCCTTCTTTTGTAAAATGGAAGTTGTCGGCTTTCTCGATGAGAAACTCCATATCCATTTCTTTTCCGAGTTGCTCCAGGAAATTTTCAAAATCCTTCTGTTTCTTCAGTGGCATTACAATACCAATATATCTCGGATTTGAGCCAAACATAAAAAAGCCAGAATATTCATTAATGTTAATTCCGCTTTTATCAGGGTTTTCGAACAATGCTTTGGCAAATTCATCGTCACCAATTTCACGCTTGATAAATTCGATATCTTTTGCACCGGCCTTTTCTATCAGTTTTCCCGGATTGAAGCTGCCTACAATGGCAGCATTATCAGGTACTACGGTGTAAATATCCTGTGATGGTTTATTACAGGATGTAATAAGAAGAGCCAGACCTGCAAGGGTCAAAATAATAGTTTGAATTGATTTTGATTTCATATATCAGATTTTAAGAATAGTAGTGTACTATGTAAATTTAAGAAAAATGATTAAAGTATCGTCATCATTTAAGGATCAATTAAATCCTGAATCAGGAATTCCCTGCGATAAAAATTTAAGTTACTCCGACGGGTCAAACTCAATTCTGTCAAGTTCAAGCTTTTTGTCCTCTGTAAAAAAGATGATTTCAGTATCTCTGCCACCATTACTTCCGGGGACTTTCATCTCAAGCCAGTCCCAGGTGCCGATTTTTCTTCGGTATTTCCTGCCTTCAGCATTCGTCCCAACAATAAGCAGCTGGTAATAAAACTGGTCAGTTCCAATCCCCTTTTCATATTTGAAGCGAATGGTTTTAATTTTGTCGGGGGAATAGTCTTTAATAAAATCGACTGTTGCATTGCCTTTTTTTCGTCTTCCGGGGCTATATTGATAGGTATAAAGTTCCGATCGGATTTTGGTAAAATCAGTAATAGTAATGTAAGAGCTGTCGCGCATGAAAAGTTTCCCCGATTGCTGAGCAAGGATATCTGAAAAGAGAAAACTGAAAATTGTGAATAGCAGGATACAGATCCTAATCATACTTTTCCCGGGATTATTGCGACACAAAAAATCCGGAACAAGTTATAATTTCTATTTAATTTTTCAATAACTACAGGTGTTATAGTAATAGGTTTTTATAGTGCAATTCCTGTTTTGCCTCAAATATGCCATTATTGCTGCATTTCTGAATTTTTATCACTTCCGACATTATTAAGCTGGAGGATAGGGGAGGTCTTCCATTTTGTAATGTCTCCTTTTGAAATTTCATATTGCATTATTTGGTAATATTGTTAAGCGCAGTCCCGCATGGCGGGCGCAGAGACGCAATTGGGAAGCGCAATTTTTATCATATTATTTAATTCAAGGCTTAAACGGACTGACAAAACATGTTGAAATATTTCAATCAGGAATTAAAATATCAGTCATTGTGAGGTAGACCTAAAAAAATGGTTTAAATTTGGGAAGGTTTTGGTTTCGAGGGTACGTACTGTACCACAGAATTAAAAGGGAATCCGGTGAGCCTTTACTAGAAGGTAAGTCCGGAGCTGTTCCCGCAGCTGTAAGTCCTGTTAAATGCTTTTTGAAATCTGTGCCACTGTTCCGGTCCGTTATGCGGAAAGAATGGGAAGGCTCAAAAAGAAGGACAAGCCAGAAGATCTGCCAGAACTTTTATTATGTTTTTTGCTTTCGGTGAAAAAGCAGGGAATGATTCATTTTTCTCAAGCAGAATCATTTTACACCTGATCGGAAGCGGATTGCGCAATTGCTTTTTTAAGCAGCATTTAAAATTTTTGGTATGCGATCCGTGTTGGTATTTTCAGTATTTCTTTTGCTATGCCATGCTATATGGGCACAGTTCCCTGCATTTGATGGCAGCCTGATTGAATATCGTCCCGCCCCCGGACAATTTATAAATGATAATGCATCCGGCACTCCCCTTGCTGCTGAGCAAATGCTTGAAGGTAAAGGAAATGTGCTCAGTCTGGGAGCCTTCGGTGGCCTCATTGTTCTTAAATTCAACAAAAGCATTGAGAATAATGCAGACAATCCTTATGGTATCGACTTTGTTATTTATGGAAATGCCTCTGCCGGTCATTCGGAACCCGGTATTGTAAAAGTAATGAAAGATGAAAATCATAACGGACTTCCCGATGATACATGGTACGAAATTGCCGGAAGCGAACACTTTAATCAGAAGACCGTTGAGAATTATTCTATCCGTTATGAAAATCCTAAAGCTAGCGGAGCAGCCGATGTAAGCTGGAGCGACAACACAGGTGGCAGTGGTAAGGTTTTTAAAAACAGCTTTCATTCTCAATCCTATTATCCCGGCCCTGATAATTTTCCCGCTATATCAAACGATTATATTGATTTTTCGGGAACACGGCTGGAGAGCCGGGTCAGGTTGGTGAATGGCAATTACCAGTCATTACCCTGTACTTTTGGATATGCGGATAATCACCCTCTGACTAATCAGAATTTCACCGGTTTGCCCGATAATCCCTATACGCCAGATATAATTGAAGGCGACGGGGGAGATGGAATTGACATATCCTGGGCCAGGAATGCTGATGGGGAGTATGCAGACCTTGATGCCATTGACTTTGTTATGATCTGCACTGCTGTTAATGATGCGGCAGGATGGCTGGGTGAAATTTCCACCGAAATTCGGGCTCTGATTGATGTGTCACCAAACAACAATATTAAGGGGGAAAGCAAAATGATTCTTACAGATCTACCTGAAAGACTTCTGCTCTACGATACCATTCCCCTGAGCGCCCGGGTGTTTTTTTCGGGCAGGCCGGTAAGCAGCGAAACTTTAAATTGGTATTCCGGAAACCCTGATATCCTTGAAATTCACGATGGCAGTCTTATTGCCAGGAAACCCGGCATTGCTGAAGTAACTGCAAGTCTCACTGATGATCCTTCTGTATCTAAAATCTGTTCTGTTTCCGTAGTTGAACCAGCCGCTATAATTCTGGATAAGTATTCAGCAAGTCTGAAGGCGGGAGACCTTGTAACTGTTCACTTTACTATACTGGATGAATCAATGGAAAGTCTGTCGGCCGGACTCCCGTTGCTTAGTATTGATGACAAAGAGGTGGCAGAGATTGAAAGTCTGAAGTCCGATAGGATTATTTTAAAAGCACTTAAGGAAGGCAGCACAAGTGTAAACATTAACTGCAAAAATTTCCCTGAGGTTAAAGCCGATTTTAAACTTGAAGTAGTAAAGGAGCCGCAGATGGTGAAATTGTATTTTTCCCTGAATGATGCCTCCGGCAGCATACTTCCTTCCAGAGAATACCAGGTTCATAAACAGAATGTTCTTGAATTCACCGAACGACACAGTGAAGATTTCAGCCTGTCAAACCACCGGATGAGCCTTGCCGATGCCATCACATCTGTTTTATTGGAGGAGGGTTTTTCAGAAGGAGGAAACAGCTTTGCTTTCCGGCAGGATGAATTTGGGGGGAAGGGATTGTATCTCTGGCAGCTTGGAAAAAATTACGAATATTTATATGGCTGGGGAGGATACAGGCTTGATAAAAATCATGCGAATACATGGTTTGCTATATTGAATGATATGGTATTCGCAAGTGGATTCGATACCATAGAAGTATCAGATAATGATCATGTTAGCCTTGTAAATATCACCGATAATTCCATTCCCTGGAGCTTTCAAAGAATCAGTGCAGGCCGGCTTGATTTTACAACTGAAGAAACTATAAAACTTTATGCTGATCAGCTTGACATATTTCCTGAAAAAGACAAGTCTTATTCGGTAAGTGGTCCATTTCCTCTGGCCAATGCAGATGTAAGTTCTGACCCCGGGTTTGATGAGAATGATGTTTATGACTTTCAAACCCGTTTTAACGGTGACTTTATTCTGAGCTTCAGTTCAGCGGGACCGAGGCGAATTAAGGCGGGCAATTCCGAAGCACTTCAACTGGAAATTCAGAATCCCCTTAAAGAAATATTGGAAGAGACGGGAGGAATGCAGATATATCCGAATCCCTGTAATGATAAATTATATATTGAATGTCCGGATAAGGGTATTAGCGGGATTTCTCTTTATTCCCCGGATGGCAGACTGAGATTCGTCCAATCATATAAGACTGAAATGAACAGTTTGCAATTGGATACAGAAAAGCTTGAAAAGGGTTTATATTTTCTGGAAGTGATTTCTGAAGGAAGGCATTCGGTTCAAAAAATTATCAGGCAATAGAAAATGAAATGAGCAGACTCCCGGTCATATTGCTTCTTATTATTGCAAAACCAGTTTTTGTACAGAATCTTTATTCCCAGAATCTGAATGACACCCTGCACATTCAGGAAATCAAAATTCACAGTAAGAGAGCCATTCAGGATAACGCACTGTATGTAAGCAGAATTGATTCTGTTGTTCTGAACGATAAGGCAAACTCAAGTCTTTCGGAGTTGCTTGCCGAGCATACCGGCATATTTATCAAAACCTACGGTAGAGGAGCAATGGCTTCGGCCTCGTTTCGTGGAACCGATCCATCTCACACCAAAGTTCTTTGGAACGGCATCGAATTAAATTCACCCATGCTGGGAATGACCGATTTCTCAATAATTCCCATGCTGTTTATCGATAAAGTGGAATTGTTTCATGGGAGCAGCTCCATTTCTGAAACCTCAGGAGCTCTTGGAGGACTGATAAATCTGCAGACGACAACAGACTGGTCAGGGAATTTTTCAGGAAGTTATCTCCAGGGACTCGGTTCTTATGGTACACACGATGAAAATCTCAGAATAAACGCAGGGAACAGTAAAGTCCAGTCTCAGACGCGTATTTTCTTTTCACATTCTGATAACGATTTCAGCTATGTTAATCATGATATTTACGACTCTGTTAATCTGGAAACCGGTAAGAAGTATTACCCGATAATGAAAAACGAAGATGCCTGGTTTACTTACTATGGAATTCTGCAGGAACTGAAATACCGGATTAATACATGCGATATTGTAAGCATGAGTTTCTGGGGCCAGCAGTCATCCCGAAGCATTCCCCTTTTAAGTACAAATGAAAGCGGAAGGAATAATAACGTAAACAGGCAGGAGGACGGGAGTCTGCGCGGACAGGTTTCCTTCAGACATTATGGGGAAAAGTTTACTATCGATGCTTTCAGCGGTTTTAATTCGATGAATCTTGACTATAGTCTGAAAAACCGTCTGGACAGCGATTCTCTTTTACAAATTATAAATTCAGGCTCATTGAGCAGAAGCGTTTATAATAAGATTAAAATGGGATACATTTTCTCACCCGGCTTCCGGCTGGAACTCTCTGCCGGTGCTGATATCCATCAGGTGAATTCGTTTGAAAAGGTCAAGCAGGAAGGCTATTCTGAAGAAAGGCTTCAATATCATACATCAGCATCTGTTTACAAAAAATGGAACCGGCGGTTTATCAGCAATATTATGGTGGGTACAGAACTTATCCAAAAGGCAGATATCAGTCCGGTATGGAAAGCCGGATCCGAGTTTCATATTCTGCCTGAAGACAAATTTTATCTGAGTCTCAGCTTTGCATCCAATACCCGCTTCCCCTCTTTAAACGATCTCTATTACCAGCCCGGAGGCAATATACTTCTTAAGCCGGAACACAGCATGGATCAGGATATGGGAATCCATTTTAATACTCAGGGCGGAAGGCTTATATATAGTCACGATATCTCCGTGTATATGTCGCAGGTTAAAAACTGGATTATGTGGATCTACGGACCCAAAGGTGCCTCCCCCGAAAACATTGAATATGTTGATATAAAAGGACTTGAGACCGAATTTAGTCTGAAATACAAGGCCGAAGAATTTTCCTGCCTCATTGGTGGCGGATATGTTCTTGCCAGTTCAAGGGATATGACCAGGTCAGCAAATGAATTCGATAAATCTTTTGGCAAGCAGCTGCCCTATATCCCTTTGCATTCGGCAAATGCGATGGCTTATACACAATTCAAAACATGGTCATTATCCTATATCTGGAATTATTACAGCAAGAGGATAACTACTACCTCCGGACAATCAGAAAGTGCAAGAGATGTATTATATCCTTATTTCATGAATTCTCTTGGGGCAGGCAAGCAGTTCAGTGCGGGGGATTCGAAGTTGGATATAAATTTTAAGATTCATAATCTTTTCAATGAGCAATATCGTTCGGTTTTGCAGCGACAGATGCCGGGCAGGAACTATAGTTTGCAGCTTAAACTGAATTTCTGATGGATAAGAAATCTTTAAGCAAACATCTGCTGGCCGGAATTTTCCTGACGGGTATATTTATGCTTCAGTCGTGTATGCATGATGAAACCTGGGTGGAGCAGTTAAAGCCCAATCTCAGGGTTGAAGATATTTTAGCGGGGCGCGGAGTGCTGGTTCTGAATGAAGGAAATTTCATGTATGGCAATTCCTCTTTGAGCTATTACAATTCCCGGGAAAATGAAGTTCTCAATGATGTGTTTTACCGACAGAACGGAATCCCGCTGGGAGACGTGGCTCAGTCGGCCAGCCTGTTTGATGGGGAATTATTTATCGTTCTGAATAATTCAGGAAAGATAGCGGTGGTGAATTTTGGAAAATATCCGGCACTGAAGGCATTTGAATTTATTCATAAAATTTCCGGATTGCAGTCTCCTCGATACATCTCTTTTATCGACAGCACTAAGGCTTATGTGAGTGATTTATATGCGAGGGGAATTTCAATTATCGATCCTGCAACCTATAGCGTTTATGATAAAATAAGCCTGGCAAACAATACACCCGATTTTTATCAGCACCCCACAGAACAGATTATTCAATTTGAGAATGAGGTATTTACCAATTGCTACAGCTTCGATGACAAGATACTGGTTATTAATAGCTTAACGGATAAACTGATTGATTCCATTACCGTTTTACAGCAACCAAACTCCATGGTACTGGATAGGTTCGGAAAACTCTGGGTGATCTGTGATGGAGGTTTCCAGGGCAGTGCTTTTGGAAACTCTGAGGCTGGTCTGATTCGGATAGATGCCGGCACACATACCGTTGAGAAGATATTTATTTTGCCCTCCGACAGCTGGCCGTCAAAACTTTGTATTAATGGCGGTGCCGACACTTTATATTTTATAAACGGAGATGTCTGGCGAATGCCTGTGACAGCAAAGGAGCTTCCCGACCAGTCTTTTATTTCTGCAGGTTCTGAGAAGGGAGGGAAACTGTTTTACGGACTAGGTGTTGATCCGGTGAGTTCTGAAGTCTATGTTTCAGATGCTATTGATCATACGCAGAATGGGGTAGTGTACAGGTTTCGTCCCGACGGATCATCAGTTGATACATTCAGAGTGGGGATTATACCTGGATTCTTTTTCTTTTTTGGGGAATAATTTTGACCTGACAGCATTCCCGGATGAAACAAAAAACCCCTCCAACTTTGGGGAGGGGCTATTATTTTATCAACTTCTTTTTGAGAGCTCCGGTCAAATTCACAAACTCAAAACCTATTCCTTCAACAGCTTTCCAATTCTTAAGGTCTTACCGTCAGAATTCTTAATCCTCACTATGTACACGCCTTTGCTCAGACCTGAAATATCAATGCTGTTATCGACGCTTTCAATTAGTTTCTTCCCGTCAACAGAGTAAAGAACTACCCATTCGCCGGACTCATGTTTAACGAATACACATGTATTAGCCGGATTCGGGTAAATAAAGTTGTTATCAGTATTGGACAAAGAAACTGTGTTGGCCGAACTTATTGGGAATGACTGAAGATCGGATGTTGTAATGGCATTCCTGTTATCCTCCACTTCAATTATGTAATATATTTGTGTTCCGGCAGACTGAGCAGTTATATTGGCTGTATAGGAACCGCTCCAGAATACCATTTCAGAGTAATTCAGCAGATTGTCGGGACTGACACCCCAATATAATTTCACGCTTTGAATTCCATCAGCATCGCTTGCTTTAACCGAAATATTGAGGTTATCAGCGGGCGTTGGATATAAGGGGGAATAGCTGATAGAAGTAATAACCGGAAGCTGGTTTGTATCCTGTATGCTAAAGTTCAGGAGATCTGAGCTTGTTATTTCCATATTACTTCCGGTAGCCTCAATGCGGTAATATATCACGGTACCCGTTAACTGGGCGGGGATGGTTACCGAATAGCTTCCATTTGAGCCGGTCATTACTACAGTGTTATTCAGATTATCAGAAGTTATACCCCAGTATAGTTTTACACTGGTGATACTGCCGCTTGCTATATCAGCACTTGCTGTAAATGTAATGGTATTGGTATAGTCGGGAAAATCGGGCGAATGTGCAATGTTTCCGAGAACGGGTCCGCTGCCTGCCGATGGCATCCAGATAAGATTCACGTATTCAGGGTGATCAATAAAGGGATTCCTGTTTTTCTGAAAGCTGTAAACAACATTATTTCGGTGCATTTCAAAGGAATCGACCGGATCGAGCTGGTTCCATTCGATAAGAGTTGACAACACTCCAAAGAGAGGAGAAGCATCTACGGGTGGGATATAATCCACAACCTCAAGATCAGGAAATCCGTCGTCTCCTTCATATCGTGTTGCCATGTAAAAAATCTCCCTTGCCACATCGCCTTTCTGCCCATCACGGGGCTCCCATACGTCGCGGGTAGAGCTGGTTTTACAACCGGTTGGAACTCCTCCATCCAGGTATTCTTTATCAGCATAATCGAAATAGCGGTTATTCCTGGCCGAATTTACGGAAATGTCTGCAGGACGAAGATGATGACAATCCGTTCCGGGTCCCTGGACATCTTCACTGAATGGACCGTGAGATTTTGCCCAGACGTGTTCCCTGTTCCAACCAGCACCACCAGCATATTCCTGGGCGGCATTTACTGACCAGCCGGTATAAAAAAGTATAACATTAGCCGAATTTGCAGGATCCTGATCGCTGAGTTTTAATATGTCCCAGACATCGGTACTACCTGAAGTATAGGGAAATGTTTTGTGTCCTTTAATAATATTATGCAAGGCTGCCTTAAGCTGATCACCCGACAGTCCTTCAGCGGGAGTATAATATCCTGCTGGTGCCTGAGCAAAAATACCCGATACAAACAGTAAGAGGTAAATAAACATCATCGAAAATCTCTGCAAATCGCGCTTCATCAATGGTCTGGGGTTATGGTAGTGCATTTAATATGCCGACAATTCAGACTGCTAAGTTAGGCATTATGCGATTATTACGAAATAAAGTTTCGGTTTTGGGGGAATTATTTTTGGGGAATTATAAGAAAGCTATTTTATTTTTAGAAAATGAGCTTAGGCGGCCGCCTGCCCTGCCAACCCTGCCTACCGACAGGCAGGCGACAGGCAGGCAGATCATGCCTTGGCGCGACCGCAAGGGTCGCAATTTTAAATGCGCGGTAAAAAATTGCGTTATTAAATCGCGTCTTTGCGACCCCGCAGAGCGGGGGCAGCGCTTAAAAATCAATGCCCAAGCCCATGCACCATCAAAATAGCATGGTCAAGCACCGGTAAAATTTCCGCCATATATTCCTCTACAGCTTTAGGGCTTCCCGGGAGGGTGAAAATCAGGGTTTTTCCAGTTAAACCTGCCACCGAGCGACTCAAAAGGGCAGCCGGAATGTTCTGACCATATTTGTAGCGCACCATATCCATGATGCCCGGGATTTCCTTTTCCAGCAACGGGTTTACTACTTCCGGAGTTATATCTCTGGGTCCGATACCGGTTCCGCCGGTGGTTATGATAATATCGTAATTATCAGAAAGGCATTTTTTGAATTGCATTTCGAGAATTTCTCTTTCGTCGGGAATAAGGATTCGCTGAACCCGGGACTTTCGGTTTTTGGATTCGAAATGAGAAGCTATGCGGGTTTCAAGAATCTGCCCGCTGAGGTCCTTATACTCGCCTTTACTGGCGCGGTCGCTCAGGGTAATTATGGCAATTTTAAATACGTGGGGCTGGTATTCAAGCCTGTCACCGGGCTTCATGATTCCGCCATTTATAACCCTCGCAAAGATTCCTTCTTTTGGCATAACACAATTTCCCACTTCCCTGAAAATGGCACAATTGTCGCCATGGCACTTTTTCCCAATCTGGGTTACCTCCAGCCTGATGGTGTCGTTGAACAAAACATCCAGGGGATTCATCTTATAAAGAATTTCTCCTTCAGTAGTTATGTTTTCAGCGAATTCGCCAAAGCTGATTTCCCTTTTTGCTTTCGACGAGAATTTTAAAATGCTTTCAGTTCCCAAAAGACTCACTTGCCTGTGCCATGAGCCGGAATGGGCATCGCCGGCAACCCCGCTGGAATCGAGCAGGATTTCAGGAATGGACTTTTTAATGGTTCCTTTTTCAAGGGAGATATTTACCGACTTGACTTCAATCATTGCTTTATTTTTTTTCCTTACTCAGGAGTTTGATAGCGGAAATTTCCATGCTCTTATCTACCGCTTTACACATGTCATAAACCGTCAGAAGGGCAACACTAACTGCCGTGAGAGCTTCCATTTCCACTCCGGTCTGCCCAGTGCAATGTGATTCAGCTGTCACATGAACCCTGTCTTTCAGCAATTCTGCCTTCACATCCATTTTGGTGATAAGCAAGGGGTGGCAGAGAGGGATCAGTTCGCTGCATTTTTTGCCTCCCTGTATACCGGCGAACTCTGAAATACTGAGTACATCTCCTTTTTTTATCTGGTTTGCTTTAATCAGTTTAACGGTATCGGGGGAGATTTTTATATATCCTTCGGCAATGGCTTTTCGCTGCTGTACGGGTTTTTCACCTACATCAACCATAGATGCCCGGCCGGATGGATCGGTGTGAGAAAGTTTCTTCATAGTTTACCCTCCAATGTTATAAAATTTACCCTTCCGGTTCAGTGTCCCGCAGGCAGGTTTGTTTTTCACCGCTTCTGACAGGGCATTCAGGGCGCCCATTTCCCGGATATTATATGACGCTTTATCGAAAAGACAGGGGTTAAGATCTCCGTTGGCTGTTAACCGAAGGCGGTTGCATGTATTGCACTTCCCGCCTTCCCCTCCGTCAACCTCATAAAAAATGCCGTTATCAAGGTCCATTTCCCTGATGTACCGAACCTGAATATTTTTATCTTCTGCATATCTTGCCACCAGCAAAGCATCGGGTTCAAGCCGGTTTTTTTTAATCACACAATTCAGTTTTACCGGTTTTAATCCGGCGTCCAGGGCAGCTTCAATTCCCCCGAGAACATCCTGAACATCGCCAAGCCGGGTTATCTCCCGGAACCTTTCCGGATCAAGGGTGTCAAGACTGATATTGACCCGCATAAGTCCTGCTTTTTTAAGATCATGTGCATATTTCTTCAGGAGAATTCCGTTAGTTGTCATTGAAAGATCCTCAATCCCCGGAATCTGCCCAAGCATTTCCACCAGTTCAACAATTCCCTTCCTCACCAGCGGCTCTCCCCCGGTTAATCGTACTTTAGTGATACCCGTCGATACGGCTGTCCTGACAAAATCGGTTATTTCCTCGAAGCTCAGAATGTTTTTATGTCGAAGCAAAGGGATTCCTTCTTCAGGCATGCAATAGGTGCAACGCAGGTTACAGCGGTCGGTAACCGATATCCGCAGGTAGTTTATATTTCTGTTAAATGCATCGTACATCAACAAGATCTCCTTCTTTAAGAATGGTAATCCCTTTTGGGACTTTCATAAAGCCGTTAGCAGAGGCAAAAGCAAAGATATGAGCTGAACCATGATATTCAACCGGTCTGACCGACCCGTCTGATTCAATCATCACCGGCACAAAACTCAGTCGGCTGGCATTCTTTATTTTATAGTCTTCCCTCAGCATCCTTTTTTCCATGGAGGGGATTTCAGCTGCATGTTGCAGCAGCAATAACAGGGGTTTAACAAGCATTTCAAACTGGACCAGGGCTGATACGGGATTTCCGGGCAAACCGAATATATAATGTCCGTTTCTGGAGGCAAAGAGAATTCTCTTCCCCGGTTTAACATTCATCCCATGGAAATGTATTTCAAATCCAAGTTCTATAATGATTTCAGGAGCATAATCAAAATCTCCTACCGAAACTCCTCCAGAAATGATGCTTACATTATTTTTTGAGATGGACAGCTGCAATGATTCACGGAGTTTTTCTTTCGAATCGGCAATAATTCCAAAACTTACAGTGGGAAGGCCCATCTCGCTGCACTGGGCCTCCAGCTGCGGGCCGTTGCTGTTTCGTATCTGCGACCGGGAAGGTTTTTGTGAAGCGTCCACCAGCTCGCTTCCGGTGCAAAGAATACCTATTGAGGGTTGTTTATAAACGAGTGGATTCACATATCCCATAGATGCAAGAACAGGAATATGTCTTGGTTTCAGAAGAGTTCCGGCAGAAACCAGTTTTTCTCCCGTCTTCACATCTTCTGCGAAAAGGCATATATTGGAAGAAGTTTTTGAACCCCTGAAAATAATATTACCCTCCTTATCCGCTTCGGTTTCTTCGAGCATTATTACACAATCTGCACCCACGGGAACCTCGGCACCTGTCATAATTCTGGTGCACAAACCTTCGTCAACAATAAATTTCGGGGCACTGCCGGCAGCGATAGTTTCAGTTACACGAAGAGCTTTTCCAAGATCTTCCCTGCGACATGCAAATCCATCCACTGCAGATTTATTGAAGGGAGGCATATTCATGTCGGCCACAACATCCTCCGCAAGCACCCGCATCAGGCTATTTGCCAGGGGGACTCTTTCCGTTTTCCCCGGAGGAATTATTGATCTTACAAACGCATCAGCTTCTTCAAAATTGATCATATCAGGATTTTATATACCAGCTGTTATTTTTAAAAAATATTTTCTTCTGCAGATTTCCATTCATGGCTTCATCAGGCGATACAACCAGATCGGCAAAGGCTTCAAGTTTCTTTACTCCCGGTTTTGCAAGCCTGTCCTCCCCCTTAACCAGGATATAAACCCCCGGGACAATCAGGTTTCTGAGTCCTCCCGATTCACAAACAACAGGCCTGTTTGAGGTTAATCCGGTAATTGTTTCCATGATGGCTGTCAAATGAATGTCGGCACCCTGAGCGTAAAAAACCTCATCAGCTCCGGCCTGCAGCATTTTGGAGCTGTCTTTTGAAGAGATTGAGTTCTCCCGGATAATTGAATATTCCTTTTCCCTGATGATCCATTCTGAATAAGCGGGTAAGTCATGCAGATGTGAGGATATTTTTACAGCAACAGGTTTTATTGCAAGGTTTTCATTCAGAATAGCGCATATAAGACTTGTCTTTCCGACATTTCTGCCGGAGCCGGATATAAGCAGCCAGTTGGATAATTCTTTCATACGATTATCAGTAGTTTGACGCTTGCCATCAGGAGCACGGAGGCCAGTACATATTTTAAACCCTTCAGAGGAATTTTAAAACTCCCGGCCCAGGACCCAAGCAATCCCCCGCCAATGGCAACAAGGGTCATTAGCAGAAAATGATCGGCCCAGTGAGCACCGCTGGTATTCAGAATGGTTGATGTAAGTCCGCTGGCCGAATTCAGGAAGATAAAGGCTGCGGAAATGGCTGCCGCTTCTTTCAGAGTAGCCCAGCGCATAAGAATCAGCAGTGGACTCAGAATAATTCCACCGCCAATACCTATCATCCCTGAAAAAAAGCCAAGTACTGCCCCGGTAATGAGTGCCAGCCAAACTGGAAAATTTCTGGTCTCTCCTGACTGTGTGTTGGTCTGGATGATCATTCTGAGAGTTGCGATGGCCAGAAAAATGCCCAGGATTATTTTGTAGGTTACAGGATTTATTTCGAGGGAGGCACCCAGCCAGGCAAATGGAACAGAGCTAATAACGAGGGGAAGCAAAAGTCCTGGACGGAAATATCCCCCGCGATAAAAATTGGCAAAAGCTATACCCGATACAAAAAGGTTCAGACTCAGTGCCGAGGTGCGCATTACCAGGGTTTCGAAACCCCATAGAGCCATGATGGCCAGATAGCCGCTGGCACCTCCATGTCCGACCGAACTATAGAGGAAAGCGATAACAAATACAACCAACAGAAAACTCAGATCCATTTTTAATGGAATAAAATTTCTTCAACAAATTGCATGGAAACAATATTTGTGAGCCGGCCGACGGGAAAAACGGAAAAAGGAAGAAATCCTTCCTGACAGGAAGAATTCATCCACCCCTTTCCAATTCGGGAACTTTTGTTCCGTCGGGAGGCCCGGTTGTTTCCATCCGGACCCGCGTCCCGCTTATCATAGAAGAATCCTTAGATAAGAGGGCTCGAGGTGATAAAACAGATGACAAATTAACGGAAATAATTTCAATTGAGAAAGTGAAGATTTCTACTTATTAAACACACAAGCTATTCTTGTTATTAAGAAAAAAACACTTTCACCTTTCTCCGGGTGAAATAAGGTGCAAGGAAAATCCAGGGTCAGGAGATTACTAATTTCTTCATTAAGGAGCAACCGAATTTTTCAGTAGACTAATTTCTGTCAGAAGCTTTTATTTTGCAGTATTTCAGAAAGTGGAATTTTCAAAATTTTGCTTTCAATCCATGCAGGAAAATCAAAAATTTTCAGAACCTGGTGTTCAAAGACGTCATTTTTTATTTCATTAAGTTCCGGGCTCAGGCGATCCCAGTATAATTCTCTTTTTTCCATATAGACAGGAATATCACTTTTATTTACAAAGTTTAGCATGATTCGTTCAATCCTGTATCCTTTCTCAATATCGTGCATGTCTCTGCGTATGGAACGGGTCTCAGATTTAATAAGTGACATTTCATTCATTTCATAGAGCAACATGAGATTTACCAGACGAATGGTTCTGTAAAGTGGCAAGTTGTAAAAGTTCTTCCCGATCAGTATAATCTGATTAAGGAAAGTGCGGGCCTGGTGAAATTTTCTGAGTCCGATATATACCAGTGCCGAATACAGGTTTAATTCTGCCTGCCTGGGCAGACTAAGCAGGTTAGTTTTAGCAAAAAGGGTCTTCTGTTGCTTTTCAATTAATGTTTCACAGCTTGCAAAATCTCCATTATCAAGTAAGGGGATAAGTTCATAAAGAAAATTGAGACAGCTTACGTTTGCATTGAAACTGGAAGACGGACTCTTAATTTTTTTAAGCTGATCGGTAAAATATACCATGCCTTCGTAATTGCGGATTCCTCGGAGACTTTCCAAAACTCCTTCCAGAGTAAGGAGATAGTATATGGGAGGATCGGTCCAGAGTTGTTTATTGGTTTCAAATAGCAGATTCAATTCGTAATAAGATTGCAGAGCGGATTTATGATCTCCAACTGAAATAAGATAGTTTGCCTGAAATAGCTGGTGGAGTTTTTTTATTTCAAAATTTTCAAGGTTTGATGAAGCAACAATACTCATCTCGCTAACCACAAGGTCATTTAATTCTGTTTTTTGCATTTCTGATCTTACATTGCCTTTGTAGGTAATCCTGTGTTTGAGAAGCTCATACAATGAAGATTGCTGATTTACTTTCTGGATGAATCGTAAGGTTTCATTTATTGAGAATTGTTTGTTTAATAGCGTTTTTTCATCAATATCAGGCAGGTTAAGAATAAGCAGGTACTCAAGTTCCAGCTTGGATGCAAATAGTAATGCATTATAGTTTTCCAGCTCCCTTGCTTTTTTAATTACCTGCTGAAGAAGGTTGAAACATTCTTTAAAAAGAGATTTTTCAAAAAGTATTCTGGCTTTAAGAATTTTATTGTAAAGGGAATAATATCCATCCTGTTCCTCTCTTAGGTCGAGCATAATATCCAGGATCCTTTTGTGCAGATATTTAACTGCAGTATCATATGATGAGCCCGGCACCTTGTCTTCAAATTTTTTTCTTAGAGTTTCAGGTCGAATATTTCTGTCTTTCACAATAATCTGGTACATCTCCAGGTAATCCGGATTTGCTTCGGAACCTGTTGAAGCAATGGTGAAAGCTTTTTTTTCGGGTTTCGACATTGAGTTGATAAGAAATATTACGGCTTCCGATTTTATCATAAGCTGGATTTTGTGTTTTACAATATCAACATTTATTTTATAATTATTGTAATACACATAAAAAATATTAATATGTTGCGCTTTAAATAATTATAAATCAATTAAATAATAAATTTTGCTAAATAGTATCTGTCATTTGTTATTACTATAATATCTTCATTATTGTACTTTTTCGGCAATAGGATTACATATATTTGTTCACTACCATCTAAATGAATTTTCATGCAAACCAAAAAAATTATAGTAATCGGGAGCTGTAATACCGACATGGTAATTAAAGCCGACCGCCTTCCTATCCCCGGGGAAACAGTTATTGGAGGAACTTTTCTCATGAATCCCGGAGGAAAAGGAGCAAACCAGGCTGTTGCTGCAGCGAGAATGGGAGGAACAGTGACATTCATTTCCAAAACCGGTAATGATGTTTTTGGAAAGCAATCCATTGAATTGTACAAAGCCGAGGGAATAAATACCAGGTATATTTTTTCAGATCCAAAAAACCCTTCAGGGGTAGCTCTTATTACTGTTGACTCAGCCGGGGAAAACTGCATTGTAGTTGCTTCGGGTGCAAATGCCAGTTTATGTCCTGCAGATATAGAAAGTGCTAAATCTGAAATAGAAAGCGGGGATCTGGTGCTCATGCAGCTGGAAATTCCCATTGAAACCGTTGAATATGCGGCTGATCTTGCCTACAAGAAAGGAATACCTGTAATCCTAAACCCAGCTCCGGCCAGAGCCCTCTCAGAAGACTTATTAAAAAAGCTGTATATGATTACACCGAATAAGACAGAGGCTGAAATCCTGTCCGGAATTAAGGTTACTAACTGGGATCGTGCCAGGCAGGCGGCAGATGTCATCAGTGCAAAAGGGGTCGATATTGTTGTTATTACTCTTGGCTCCCTGGGAGCTTTTATAAAAGAGAATAATAATTATCACATTGTGGAAGCTGTAAAAGTTAAGGCAGCAGATACCACTGCCGCTGGGGATTGTTTCTCCGGCTCCCTGTGTGTTGGGCTTTCTGAAGGTTTGTCGGTTGAAGATGCTGTAAAACTGGCGGCAAGATCTTCTGCCATAACAGTTACCCGTATGGGAGCTCAATCGTCTATCCCATTTCGTAAAGAATTAATGTCGGCTGTGTAAATCAAAGAATTAATTAATAACGCCATGAAAAATAGAATCCTGTTTTTAAGAATGAAGCAAATGCTTATCATTTTAATTCTGGGTTTCCTGAATTTTAACCACAGTATTGAGGCTTTTGCCCAGGAAAATCAGACTCATACAGTAACAGGGATTGTGAGGGATTTTAAATCAAATGACCCGCTTCCGGGAGTTAATGTTAGAGTAAAGGGTACACAAACCGGTACTATTACCAGTCTCAACGGTAGTTATTCAATTCAGGTGGCAGCAGGGGCAAGCCTGATTTTTTCTTATATAGGATATGACGATATTGAGCAGGCAGTTGAAAACCAGGAAAAAATAGATGTCCTCCTAAAGGAATCGCTGGAGAATCTTGATGAAGTTGTGGTTATTGGCTACGGATCTGCCACAAAAAAGGAAATAACCGGTTCTATTACTTCGCTTAAGTCCGATGATTTCAATAAAGGTGCATACAATGACGCCATGGGACTTATCCAGGGAAAAGTAGCCGGTCTTGTGATTACAAAACCTGATGGGGCTGATCCGATGGCGGGATATGAAATTATCCTGAGAGGTACCAATACCCTAACTTCCGGACAAGGTCCCCTGATCATAATTGATGGTGTTGCCGGGGCCGATTTGAAAAACCTGAATTTTGAAGATGTTGAATCTGTGGATGTCCTTAAAGACGGTTCAGCAGCAGCTATTTACGGAACACGGGGCACAAACGGAGTTATTCTCATCAGCACAAAAAGGGCAAAAACAGGGGAGACATCAATAGAATATTCAAGCCAGGTAATTGCACAGGTAAATCCAAGAAGTGTAAGAACCCTGAGCCCGGATGAATTCCGATATGCCATTCAGACTTATGCACCTGATAAGGTCGGCAGTATATATGGTGCCAGCACAGACTGGTTTAAAGAAATAACAAGAAGTATACCGGTAAGTCAGAAGCATAGCCTTGCAATTTCTGGCGGTACAGACAAATTTTCACACCGAACCACTTTTAATATTGAAAATAATCAGGGCTTATTAAAGGATAATGAAGCAAAAAGGTACCTCTTTAAAACGAATATTCATCAAAATGCGCTGGAAGGTCACCTTGAGATGGATTATAATTTTATAATGGGGATACGTGATTACAAGCCGGCTAATTATGATTTGTTTTATCAGGCATTTATCCAGAATCCTACCCAACCGGTTTATGATCCTTCAAATACGGCATATGGTGGTTATTCATCTTTGCCGGGTATTGAATACTACAACCCTGTAGCAATGCTGAAGGAGCGTCAGCGAAGCGGTAAATCAAATGATCTGGGACAGAACGTACGTGCCACACTTAATCTTATTCCGGGATTAAAATGGGTGAATTTTATCTCCTATGAAGGGTCCAGCTGGGAAGAAAATTCTTACAGGACGCAGTATTATCCCAGTAGAATTGGAAGGAATGGGGAGGCAGAAATCAGTAATGGAGGGAATCATAATTTACAATATGAAAGTACTGTTAATTATTCGAGATCATTTAACAAACATAATATTCAGGCCCTTGGTGGTTATACATACCAGGAATTCGGCTCCAATAGCAGCTATATGATTAATTCGGGTTTTGATACCGATATCTATGGAGTAAATAATATTGGCGCAGGCTCTGCACTTCAGGAAGGAATGGGGGAAATGGGATCTTACAAAGAGTCAAATAAGCTGATTTCATTCTTCGGAAGGCTAATGTACAATTACGATGGGAAATATCTGGCCTCTGCATCTTTCAGGAGAGAAGGTTCTTCAAGATTTGGTATAAATAATAAGTGGGGATCTTTCCCGGCATTAAGTCTGGGATGGAGGCTGAAGAAGGAAAGCTTCATGGAAAACGTCACCTGGCTGAACGATTTGAAACTTCGTGCAGGTTATGGTGTTACAGGGAACCAGGATTTTGCAAATTATAAATCCATGATTCTTATGGGGAGAGCCGGGAAATTCTTTTATAATGGAGCCTGGATTAACTCCTATCAACCCGTATCAAATCCGAACCCTGACCTCAGATGGGAAAAAAAACAGGAATTTAATATAGGTGCTGATTTTTCTGTCCTTAATAATCGTTTAGGAGGCTCACTGGATTATTATTACAGAACCAGTAAGGATTTGCTTTATACTTATAATGTTGCCGTCCCACCTTATCTCTATAAGGAATTGTTTACAAATCTGGGAACAATCAGTAACCAGGGCGTTGAATTATCACTTAACGGCCGGCCACTTGAACGAGGCAATATCCAATGGAACACTATTTTTACATTTACCAAAAATATCAACAAACTTAAGAAGTTTTCGAATGATGAATTTACCAATAAATATATTGATATTGGCTGGATTGGAGGTGCCATCCCTCTGAACTCACAGAGAATTGAAGAAGGCCAGAGTCTGGGTAATTTCTATGGCCCGGTATGGCTTAATGTAAATGAATACGGCCTTGACCAGTTTAAAAATGCCAATCCAATTGGTAAAGTTAATCCCAGCGACTGGGAAGTTATGGGAAATGCATATCCCTTTGCAGTTATAGGATGGAGCAACTCTGTTACTTTTAAAAACTGGGACTTCAATATGTCACTCCGGTCGAACATCGGTGGCAAGGTCTTAAACCTTTATCGGCTTTATTACGAAAACTGGCAGAATATAGGTACCAAGAATATTGTTCATACTCAGCTCGAAAATCCTGAATTTGTTGGTAATGCCATTTACTCTTCAAAGTATGTAGAGGATGCTACCTTCCTTAAACTTGACAATATTTCCATTGGATACAACCTGAAGATCAGGCAGAAATATATCAAATCACTTCGATTATCACTTCTGGCCCAGGATGTATTCTGCATTACAGGCTATAAAGGCCTGGATCCCGAAGTAAACTTAAGCGGCCTGGAGCCTGGTATTGAACGCCTGTCTTATTACCCTAGGACAACCTCAGTTACTTTCGGTCTTAACATAAGCTTTTAATTTGCAGTAAAACGATAAGGTCATGAATAAGAAAATCAGCATATTTTTAGGAGTCACGATGATGTTCAGCTTTTTTTCCTGCACAGATTTGAGTGAAGAGGTTTATTCTGATATCCCCTTTGATAAATTTTTCAGGACTGAAAAAGATGTATTAATGAATGCAGGCAGGGCTTATACCAAATTGCAATCCTTTCCGGAGGAGTTCAGCTTATGGACCCTGATTGAAATGGCATCAGATGAGATGGTTGCCCCGGGGCGGGATGATGGATTTGTATGGGATAATGGTCGGTGGGACCAATTACATACTCATGCATTCGAGTCAAATAATAAAATTCTGACGCTTGCCTGGGAATTTGTTTATGAGGGAATATCTGCCTGCAACGAAGTATTATATGAAACGGAATCATCCCCTATTGATTTTGAAGGGAAAGATAAAATAGTTGCTGAAATTAAAGTACTTCGTGCATTATATTATTACTGGGCAATGGATAACTGGGGAAATGTTCCCTTTTCGGTTGATTTTACAAACAAGGAACTACCACAGCAAAAAAATCGTGCCTTCCTTTTCGATTTTATTGAAAATGAAATCAAAGATAATGTTGACAAACTCCAGGAACAACCAGAGCTTGCTTATTATGGAAGAGTTACAAAAGGAATGGCCTACACCCTGCTGGCAAAATTATATCTTAATGCCAATGAATGGATTGGGACCCCAAAATGGGAAGAGGCCATTGCCGCATGTGATCAGGTTATTAATCTGAATGCATACGAAATTGAAGATGATTACTTTACGAATTTTAAAGTTCAGAATGAGAATTCAAAAGAGAATATTTTTGTAATAGTGATGAATTCTATCTATACCAAGGATAATTTTTACTGGTATACACTTACCCTTAATGATGCAAGCAGAGAGACTTTCGATTTCAACGGACAGATGTGGGATGAATTTGTTGTTGAGCCGGGCTGGCTGGATAAATATGCAGGAGAGGATCTAAGGCGTAAATCCTTCCTATATGGACAGCAATACGATAAAAACGGAAATCCAATATATTTTATTGAAGGAACTAATAAGGACACTGCCTGGTTCGTTTATACACCGGAGATTGCCAACTATATGTCCAGGAAAAGATGGGAAGGTGCAAGAATTGCGAAATATGAATATCAGCCAAAACTGGAATATTATGTCAACGATATGGAGAATGATTTTGTAATTTTCCGTTATGCTGATGTACTGTATACAAAATTAGAAGCTCTCTACAGGCTGGGAAGAGCCGGCGAAATGATTTCTGATCCGGATCTAATGAAAATCCGCAGCAGGGCAGGACTGGCTCCTTATTCAGTTTCTGACCTTAACGATTCGGAATTATTAAATGAGCTGGGTCGCGAGTTTTCATTCGAAGCCCACCGACGCCAGGATCAGATACGATTTGGAGTATGGGGTAATCCCTGGTGGAATAAACCAGCATCAGGACCTAATGAAAAATTGTTCCCCATACCTCAGACGGTTTTAAATGTTAATCCAAACCTTGTCCAAAACCCTCAATAAATCATGTTAAAATCAACTATAATTTCTTTTTTATTTGTGCTAATTCACTTACTAAGCTTTTCGCAGAATAGCCGCAGTAATGGAATAGAAAAAACCATCTCTCTCGATGAACTAAAAGATAAAATTGCAGGTGCCTGGATAGGCCAGATGGTCGGAAATATCTATGGACTTCCACATGAGAACAAGTATATTGCAAATCCCGGCCCTGAAAACTGGCCGTATGGATATACCAAAAACCTTGATAAGCTTAAAAATTACGATGGAGCATTTTCCGACGACGACACCGACGTGGAATACATGTATCTTCTGACAATGCAAAAATATGGTCCTGAGCCAAGCTATGAACAGCTGAGAGAAGCCTGGATGTACTATATCCGCGACAGGGTTTGGCTGGCAAACAGGGGAGCCCTCGGACTCATGCATTTTGGCTATACACCTCCGTATACCGGAGCAAAGGATTTAAACCCTCACTGGTACCAGATCGACCCACAGCTTATTAATGAAATATGGGCCTACACTGCACCCGGCATGGTAAAATATTCTGCTCAGAAATCTGATTTTGCTGCTCATATTACCAGTGACGACTGGGGAGTGGAGCCGACCATTATGTATGGAGCAATGTATTCTGCTGCATTTTTCGAGAAAGATATGATGAAACTTATCAATATTGGTCTTGCGGAGCTTCCTGCAAACGGAAGATATGCTGCTACTGTGAAAAAAATGATCTCCCTCCATAATAAATACCCAGAAAACTGGCAGAAGGCAAGACAGGAGATGGCAGATGAATTTTACACCAATGAACCTGATATGACCCGTACCATTTGGAATGCGAACCTTAACGGGGCATGCGGGATTCTTGCCATGCTTTATGGTGAAGGTGATTTCCAGAAAACACTTGACCTGTCATGCGCTATGGGTTTTGATGCCGATAATCAGGCTGCAACGGTGGCTGGGTTATTAGGTGTAATGTACGGGTTTAAGGCTTTACCAAAAAATTTGTACTTACCGATTGAAGGCTGGACATTGCCTTTCAATGACCGGTATATCAATATAACAAGGTACGATCTGCCCGATGCATCGATACAGGAAATGATCAATAATACAGTTACAGAATGTATTGATCTGATTAAATCTAAAGGAGGAAAGGTAACAGGAAAACCTGGAAGTGAAAAGGTCACTATAAATACAAATGTTGCCTTTACACCTCCACTTGAATTTTATATCGGGCCATCTCCACGCATGGAGGTTAATATCCCTGTGGATTATACTTTTTACAGCGAAGGGAATAAAAATTTCGACTGGAAGATTATAGGGGGAGAACTTCCTGAAGGACTTATTTTCACAAAGGGACATCTGACTGGAACTCCCAGGAGAAGCGGCACATTTAAAGTGGTAATTGAACTTAGCAATAAATCACAAAAGATTTCAAGGGAGTTTAATTTGCTGGTGCGAAATAAAAACATTGCTGCAGAGGCAGATACTATTTATGCAAACGTCAGAAAGCTGAACGAAGAAGTGCTTGATTCCTGCTGGTATACATTTGGTAAGTCTATGTATGCGAAAAATGTTGATGTGATCAGGGATGGTAAGCTGAACGGTCCAGGATCAGTTTTTTATAGTCTTGCAGCTAAGGCAAATATTCCTAAAGTCGATTATTATGGTTATGGCTGGGAAACTGAAAAGGAAATTGACATGATGGCATTACATATCGGATGTATGGAAGAGTTCGGGGGTTGGTTCACCTCCCTTAATGTTCAATACCAGAATGAAGAAGGCAAATGGCTTCCGGTAGAAAATGTGTCGGTTAACCCTCCTCTTCCTGAAACAGACATTGTATTCTTCCAGCCTCATTTCGTGGAATATGTTTTAAGTTTTAACCCGGTTAAAACAAGGGCCATAAGGGTGATAGGGGATGCCATGGTGCAATCACACTGGAACAAATACACCAAAAATGTTTCAGCCTTTACTTCTGTAACTGAGTTAAGTGTTTATGAATCAACGAAAAGGTAGAAATTATGAAGTATATAAAAAGCTTATCGTTTTCTCTTGTTTTTCTTTCAATGCTCATTGCCGGCACCTCTTGCAAGCAGCAAACAACTGTGAGTGAAATAGCCTCAGGTAGTTTTAAAATTACCAGGGAAAAATTGCAGGATAAGATTAAAGGGGGATGGGCAGGACAAACAATCGGGGTGGTTTACGGTGCACCGGTCGAGTTCAAATACCAGGGCTCCCTAATAAATGAATATCAGAATATTCCATGGGGAGAAGGATATGTAAAATACTGGTGGGATAAAAAACCGGGCTTATTTGATGATATTTACACTGACCTTAATTTTGTAAACGTTTTTGAAAAGTTTGGATTGGACGTGCCAACAGATTCAATTGCACATTCCTGGGCAGATACAGAATATCACCTGGCACATGCAAATCAGGCATCAAGATACAATATCCTCCGAGGGATAATGCCTCCGAAATCAGGCTATTGGCTCAACAATCCTCATGCCGATGATATCGATTTTCAGATCGAAGCTGATTTTATCGGTCTTATGGCACCAGGAATGATTAACTCAGCTACCGAAATAGCTGACAGGGTTGGCCATATCATGAATTCCGGAGATGGCTGGTATGGAGGTGTTTTTGCTTCAGCAATGTATTCCCTGGCTTTTATTTCCGACAGTCCTGAATACATCGTTGAGCAGGCTATTAAAACAATTCCCGAAGGCACCAAATTTCACGATTGTATTGCTGATGTTATTCAATGGCATAAGCAATTTCCAAACGACTGGAAGGCTGCCTGGTTTGAATTGCAGAAAAAATGGAATACCGATGTGGGTTGCCCCAAAGGAGTATTCTTATCATTTAACATTGACGCTAAGATAAATTCAGCATACGTAGCAATTGCTATGCTTTACGGCAAAGGCGACTTCACGCATTCCATTGATATCGCGGCACGTTGCGGACAGGATGCTGATTGCAATCCCGCAACTGTGGGAGGAGTTTTGGGTGTTATGAAAGGGTATTCAAATATTCCCGAATTCTGGCTGAAACCACTTCAGGAAATTGAAAAGTTAAAATTTGCTGGCTCACCAATTTCCTTACACACAGCGTATGGATTGAGCTTTAAACATGCACTTGGAATGATTCAACTTGCCGGAGGAGAAACTGATGGTGATACCCTCAACATTCCTCTTGCAACACCTGTACCCGTTGCTTTTGAACAAAATTTTGAAAACACTTACCCGGTATCGCGGGAAAAAATCGATCTTTCGTTTGATGACGAGTTTTCATTCACTTTTGATGGAAACGGCTATATACTCTATGGGAATATGGTAAAACGCTCAAAGATTGATGAGGCCTATGTGGATCGCGTTGCGAAAAAGTTTGGCTCCGAAGTTTTTGGCCTTTCTGAAATCGATGATCCTTATGTGGCGGAAATGGACCTTTCTATAGATGGTAAATTTGAGGAGAAGTTAGTTTTACCCATGAAAAATACTTCCCGCCGACTTGAACCTTGCTGGAAATATCTTCTGCCTGAGGGAAAACATACTGTAAACATCAAATGGCTTAACCCTGATAAAAACTATGAACTGAGGATAAATGACTTAATAGTTTATTCATCTGTACCACCAAAAAGTAATCTTCCGGACTAAATGAAAAAGATCATGAAACAAGTAATACTGTATCTCACTTTAATGATTGCAATTCTGGCGGTAAGCTGTAATTCGGATAAGAAGGAAGGTTTGCCGGACCACGCTGTTATTAGTAAAGAACTTTTAAAGGATAAAATCCGTGGTGGCTGGGCTGGTCAGGTAATTGGTTGTTCCTATGGAGGGCCAACTGAATTTAAATTCAAGGGAGGTATGATACAGGATGAGCAGAATATGGTCTGGTACGATGATTATATTCGTGAAACCTTTGAGACAGACCCGGGATTATATGATGATGTATATATGGATCTTACATTCGTTGAGGTTCTTGAAAGAGTCGGACTGGATGCTCCTGCCGACTCATTTGCTATATCTTTTGCAAACGATGATTATAAACTCTGGCATGCCAATGAGGCCGCCCGATACAATATTCTCAATGGCATCATGCCTCCTGAATCAGGACATTGGTTGAATAATCCCCATGCTGACGATATCGATTTCCAGATTGAAGCCGATTTTGCAGGAATGATGTGCCCTGGGATGATAAATACTGCATCTGCGATTTGCGACAAAACAGGTCATATCATGAATTTCGGCGATGGTTGGTATGGTGGTGTGTTTATGGCAGGTATGTACGCCTCCTCCTTTCTTACCGATGATATTGATTTGATTATTAATGAGGCACTTAAACCAATACCGGAGCAAAGCCTTTTTTACAAATCCATTGCAGATGTAGTTCAATGGCACAAGCAATATCCCGACGATTGGAAACAATGCTGGTTTGAAATTCAGAAAAAGCACAGCTATGAGATTGGATGTCCTGAAGGAGTTTATAATGGCTTTGATATTGATGCCAGGCTAAATGCAGCTTATGTGGTTACCGGACTTCTTTATGGTGACAAAGATTTTTACCGGACAATGGATATTGCCACACGATGCGGCCAGGATTCTGATTGTAACCCTGCCACAGCAGCAGGTATTCTGGGTGTCATACTGGGATATTCTAACATCCCTCAATTTTGGAAACCTGCAGTTGAAAAAGTAGAAGATTTGAAATTTCCATATACCGATATGACTTTAAATCAGGTATACGGACTGAGCTTTAAACATTCGTTAATGCTTATTGAACAGAACGGCGGAACGGTTGAGGGTGATTCGGTTCAGATAGTAGTACAGAAACCATCCCTCTTACGATTTGAAAAATCTTTTGAAGGTATGTATGCAATTGAAAGAAGAATTTTCAACAAAGATATTCTTGATCAGGATATTGAACTAAAATTCGACGGAACAGGAATTGTAATTATGGGCGCGGTAAAAAGCTTATGCAGTACTGATAATGGTTATGTGGCGCTTCTGGATGTTTATCTGGATGGTGTGAAGACCGAACAAATCAGGATGCCGGTAGATTACATCAAACGCAAATATGATATTTACTACAAGTATATGCTGGCAAAAGGTGAACACGAACTGAAAATCAAATGGATTAACGCCAATCCCGATTTCAGAATAAACATGAAAGATGTGATAATATACAGCGACACAGAAGCTGTCAAATTTAATCCCGCTAAATAAAAAAGCCTGATGCAGGGAAAATTTAACATATCAGTTTTTATTCTTTCCGTTTGCCTGGTTACTTTGTGTGCCTTTGGTACCATCAGCTGCCGGAAGACTGATGATATTACACCTGCAGATACTACTTTCACCCGTTTGCTGACAAAGCAGGTACTTAGAAGTGATATACTCAACGGGAACATTAATTATGAAGTTTTTTTACCTGAAAACTATAATAATTCCACGGATTCATTTCCAGTCGTATACCTCCTTCATGGTTTCGGAGACAATGAAACCTCCTGGTATTCCGGAGGAAGATTATTCTATTACACTAGTATTTACGCTTCAGAAATTGTTCCAATAATTTATGTAATGCCTCAGGGTTTTAATTCATATTATGTGAATCGATATAACGGCAAATACAAATATATGGACATGTTTGTACAGGAATTGGTTCCTGAAATTGACTCCCTTTTCAGAACAAAGGCAGATAAATCCCAACGCGCCGTGATGGGATATTCCATGGGCGGTTATGGCGCCCTCATCTTGCCGGCAATGAATCCGGATGTGTTTTCAATATCTGTTCCCTTAAGCATGTCGTTCCGGACCGATGAGCAATATATGGCCGAACCGGATGGCGTTTTTGATTATCAGTGGGGGCCTATTTTCGGGGGAATTGGTACTACAGGAACTGCCAGACTAACCGACTATTTTAAGCAATACAGCCCTTTTTACTTTTTTAAAGAGGGAGATTTATCACGATTCGATAAGCTTAAAATCCTAATTGATTGCGGCGATGATGAAGAATCCCTCTCGGTAACAAATAATACTTTGCATTGCGTTATGCGCGACAACAATATTAAACATGAGTACCGGGTGAGTAATGGTGCACATTCCTGGGATTACTGGCACAATTCACTTCATGAAGCATTGGTTTATATAAGCACCGCATTCCTGGGAAAAGATTACCCCGAAGTTCCTGCCTTGATTGATGTTGGACCCGCTCTCCTGGCAGAAAACACAAAATTACTTACACTCACAGATATGGGAATTGATGCAGGTATATTGATTCCCCCTGATTATGATTCTGTTGCAGGAAATTATCCGGTAATATACTTAATTCATGATTTTTCTTTGGGTAAGCGCGAAGAAGAGAGGAACGATCTTTTCACATTGATTTATAATTCCATGCTTGCTTCAAAACTGCCCAAATCAATAGTCGTTGAAATTCCAGCTGAAAGCTCAATTCTGACAAAAGCCGGGATGCACCAGATTGTTAGCCGGATCAGTTCGGAATATGCATGCAGAGAAGATAATAAAAGCAGAATTTTGATTGGCAACGGAAACGGAGGAGGTATAGCAAACCAATTAGTGCAGGAAGACACTCTTTTTTACGGCTCCTGCTATTTGTTTAATGCAATCCTGCCTGAAGGAGTTAAGGCAAATGGTGGTTCCGCCTTTTATTACCTTGAGGGATCTGATGAAAGTGCAGGATACTCGGAATATAATAGTCTTTATCTTGATTTACGGGATAAGGGTAAAAAATTCGAATACAGAATCCAGCAAGGCGATGACTCTTTCCCATCTTTTTTAAAGGGATTTGCTGATTCGTTTGGTATATTGAAGAAAACGCTGACAAATTAATACTTACAGATGAAACGGGTTTTTATTTTCCTCGTGTTTTTTTACTTCCCTTTGCAGATGCTCTCTGCACAGAAGGAGATCCTCGTGGAAGAAAGCCTGAGTTTCTACAGTAATATTCTTAAACAGGATGTCAGGTATTCAATTTGTCTGCCACCGGATTATTTCAAATCAGGAAAATCTTACCCTGTCGTTTATTTACTTCACGGATTAGGCGATGATGAATCAAGCTGGTTGGAATATGGCAATATATGTCGGGTTTCATCCAGCTTTATAAAAAAAGGAGAAATTGTTCCCATGATTTTTGTTGTTCCCCAGGGGTTCAGGACATATTATTCAAACGATGTTGCGGGGAAATTCCTTTACCAGGATATGTTTATTCATGAGCTGATTCCATATATTGATAGCGTGTATCGTACAGTCCCGGATAAACAACATAGGGCAACAATGGGCTATAGCATGGGTGGGTTTGGAGCCCTGATGCTACCTCTTAAATATCCTGAAGTCTTTTCTGTTTGTGTACCCTTAAGCATTTCAGTGCGTACCGATGCGCAATATATGCTTGAGGACGCAGAGGGATGGGACAAGCAATGGGGAAGTATTTTAGGAGGAGTCGGGAAAAAAGGGGAGGACAGAATTACAGATTTCTACAAGGCAAATAGTCCTTTTCATATTATTGAAAATTGTGATATCGATAATTATAAAGACTTGAAGATTTATATCGATAATGGTGATGATGAATATAATCTCTGTCGCAGTAATGAGGAACTTCATATCCTGATGCGGGAAAAATCGTTTCCTCATGAATTCAGAGTCAGAAATGGCGGACATACATTCGAATATTGGAGAAGTGCATTACCAAACGGACTTCATTTTATCAGTGATGCCTTTGAAGGAAATACATACCGGGGTGATATTCATGATACACATCTGCCAAAAAAACCGAATATTGTTTTTGTGAAAGAGAATGAGCTGTATAATATAATTTTCCCTGATGAATATAAAAATACAAGCGCACTTTATCCGGTCCTTTATTTTTTAGGGGATTTTAATAAAGCTCAGGAAGAGCAGATTGGAGGAACCATATCTAAATGGATAAAAAGCGGAACCCTTTCACCAATGATATTGATATTTGTGAAACACACTGGGAAAGCAGATGATATTAATGCTATAATATCTGAAACTGAAAGTTTGTATCGGGTTAGAAAAACTTACCGTTTCCGTGCAATTATTGCCAATGGGATCTATGGTGAGGAAGCACTAAAATTGTCTATGGATTCATTGCAGTTCACCTCCTGTGCCATTCTGGATGGCAATCCTGATACTTCTTATGCTGCTGAAATACTGAAACATGGTAACAGGGATATACTGGGAAAGACATGGTATTATATTGACGGACCCGATAAGGGAAAATATTTTGCTGAAAACGGATTTTTGCATATTCTTTTCAGGGAATCAGATCTCTACCATGAATATAGAGTTAGAGAAGGACTCGGAGGTTTTCAATGGTTCATGTCTGGCTTATATGATGCGGTTGTTTTTACTCAAAATAAAATTCATTATTAATACTAACCAAAATACCTTAAACTATGAACAGAAAAAGTATAATGTGGTGATTATGAATAAATAATAAATTTAAATTTTTCTAATTAATCTATTAACTAAATTTTTGAATTATGAAAAAAAATCTTTTCTTTTTTGGTCTGGCTGTATTAATATCAGCCTCACTTGTATCCTGTAAAAAGGACGACAATAATAAGGACACTACCGTAAAAGCCTCTCTTGTCAAAACTATTAGTTTTGATGCAGCCTGGGCCGGTGGTGTTGAAAGATGGGAATTTTTCTATGATGCTACATCAGGAAAAGTAACCAGTTTTGACAACTATTGGGATGGTACCCTTGATAAAACCATTCTCTATGACTATACAACTGCCGGAAAATTAACTCTTACCAGAGATGGCAGTACATACGCTTCTTATGACATTAATGATAAGGGCTATATTACCAAAGAAGACTGGGGCGGTGGCGAATATGCTGCATATGAATATAATGCCGATGGTTACCTTGTAAAAGTAATTGAACATTGGGGAGATGCGGATCATTTGAAATATCAAATGACTATCACCAACGGAAACATCACAAAAATAACCACATTTGATGATGATGGAGTTACTGTTAAAAAGGAAAAAGAGTTTTTCTATACCATTGGAGATAATGTAAATAATATTCATCAGGCAAACGCAGTTGATTCTGACTGGAAGACAATGGGTAATTTTTATGGAAAACCAAGTAAAAAACTGGTTGATCATTTTGATTACTGGGATCCCAGGGTTCAGCCAATTTCAAAATCGACTTCCAGCTTAACCTATGAATTTGATGCTAAGAACAGACCTAGCGTAGTTACAAAAGTTCTTACAGATCTTACAACTGAAGTTTGGAGCTATACCTATTATGAAGATTAGTTTTTGTTAATTATAGAATTATAGAGTTATTCTTTTTATTCAACACTCTTTAAAAGGAAGCTAACTGATCGAAAGACAGTTAGCTTCTTTTATCATTTTTTATTCTGAAGCCTGAAAATTTATCTGGCATCCTTTTTCAGACTGAAGTAAAATGTTGTAAATCAGTTTAAACTGATATATAATGTCGAAAAAATATATAGGATTATTAACAGGGCTGGCACTTTTTCTGCTGATTCTTTTTTTGCCAAATCCCTCTGGTATGTCAACGGAAGCGAAGAATGCACTTGCAGTTGTTACCTTAATGACGGTCTGGTGGATTGCAGAGTCTATTCCAATTTATGCAACAGCTTTTATACCTTTGGTTTTATATCCCTTGTTCAAAGTCTTACCCGCAGGTGAAACTGCTGAAAACTACGGACATAGCTATGTCTTAATGATGCTGGCCGGATTTCTTCTGGCCAAGGCAATTGAGAGCTCAAATTTGCACAAGCGTATTGCCCTTATTCTCATGAATTCTCTTGGGGCCAGCCGGAAAAGACTAATGCTGAGCCTCATGATTGCCACCGCATTCATCTCCATGTGTATTGCTAATGTTACCAGTGCCCTGCTGATGCTTCCGATAGCGCTTGCTATTATTTCCAGGGATGAGGAAGTAACCGGAGGGAAGACATCCTTTTCCACAGCAATGATGCTTGGTACAGCTTATTCTGCAAGTATCGGGGGAGTGGCAACCCTGATTGGTTCTCCCACCAACCTTATTTTCCTGGGTATTATGGAGAAACTTTTTCCTAATGCTCCGCCAATAAGTTTTCTTACCTGGCTAAAAATTGGTTTACCGGTTACCATCATTTTCCTGCCAGTGGTGTGGTATTTCCTGGTTCGTTATTTTAAAATCAAGGGTAGTATTGCAGGTAGTCATGCTATTGTTAAAGAAGAGTTGAAGTCCCTTGGAATAATGAGCAGCGCTGAGAAAAGAGTTATGATGGTGTTTGCTGTTACCACACTGGGCTGGATTTTCAGAGATGACCTGGTCTTTGGCCAGTTTAAAATTCCAGGCTGGAGTGAGATCCTGGGATTGCAAAATTATGTTCATGACAGCACAGTAGCCATGGCCTCAGCTATTGTTCTTTTTGCTATGCCCGACGGTAAAGGAAGTCGATTACTTGAATGGAAATCTGCAAGTCAGATTCCCTGGGGTGTGGTCATGATTGTTGGAGGAGGTTATGCCATTGCAGCCGGATTTCAGTCAACAGGACTGGCTTCGTGGATGGGTAATCAACTTGCTTTTATCAGTGATTATCCTTTCTGGCTGGTGCTGATAATCGTAGTTGCCTTTATTTTATTTTTTACGGAAATCAACTCCAATACGGCCACTGCCAATATCTTTTTGCCTGTATTGGCGAGTATTGCTGTGGCCGGACATACAAACCCTTTGCTTTTAATGATCCCGGCTACTTTTGCAAGTACTTTTGCATTTATGATGCCGGCAGGTACAGGGCCAAATACAGTTATTTTTGCCAGTGAAAAAGTTAGTATTGTTGAAATGGTGAGGTGCGGATTCTGGCTAAAGCTAATCAGCCTTGTATTGCTTACACTGATCTTATATTTTATCATTATCCCTATATTGAACCTTGAAACGGGATTACCGGTTTGGGCACAATAGAAAAGTAAATTTGTTCAGAGCTTAAAATATTCATATTAAGTGTTTAGCTATAAATTAATTTTTTAAAGTGTCGCCTAAAATATCAGGTGATTTATTATGAGTTTCATTGAATGGTTTGTTTGAATTGAAAATTTTATCTTTACCAATGGATGTTAAAAACCTTTGATTAATTCCATTGAAAAAGCTACGCATTTTTATATTACTTGCTTTTACCCTTGTTTTGCAGGATTCTTTTGCGACTAAAGTATCCCTGGATTCATTGGATTATTATATCTCCCATCAATACGAATATGACATGCAGAAGGAAGATTTTATCCAAAAAATAAAGGATGAAATCACCAGAAACAAAGAAGATAACCAGAAATTATATCAGCTTTATGTTGATATGTTTGAAGAATATCGCTCCTATATTTATGATTCAGCCTATGTATATGTGGCTAAGCTTATCGATATTTCTTCGGCATTAAATGACAGTGATAAAATTATTTCATCCAAAGTTAAATTAGGCTTTTGCTATTTGTCTTCGGGATTATTCAAGGAAGCTTTTGATATTTTAAGCTCTTTAGATGTGGAAAATTGTGCAATTGAAACTAAAATTGAATATTATACATGCAAATCAAGATTGTATTTCGATTTAGGAGATTATAATAATACTGCTGAATTCAAGAACCAATATAATAAAACCGGTAATCAGATAATTGATTCTGCATTATCGCTTATTAAGTATAATTCTGCGCAATATTGGGCCACTCTTGGTTTGAAATACATGAAATCTGATAATTATGACGGAGCATTGGATGCATTTCATAAAATGATTGGCAGCCAGAATTATTCGGAGCATGACTTTGCAATAGCAACATCGAGTATTGCTTATATACTGACACTAAAAGGGGAAAAAGAAGAGGCGGAAAAATATTTAATAGAGGCAGCTATTGCCGATATAAAATCTTCGGTGAAAGAGACGGTTGCTGCCAGAAACTTAGCTCAATTATTGTATGAGGATAAGGAAATCGGCCCGGCAGTCAAATATATCCGAAAGGCACTGGATGACGCTTCATTTTATAATGCTCGCCACAGGCAGATTGAAATAGGTCATATTTTGCCAATTATAGAAAGGGAACGAATAAATATCATTGAAAATCAGCGAGACAGAATATTAAGCGTTTCTATTCTGATCTCATTTTTATTATTAGCGCTGGTTGTTGCCTTCATTATAATCTGGAAATCATTAAAACGCCTGAATATTGCCCAGCGTATTATTCAGGATTCAAATAATCAACTGACAGAAGCGAATAAGATTAAGGATGAATATATCGCTTATTTTTTCAATCAAAATTCAGATTATATAAGTAAAATTGAAAAACTGGAAAAATGGGTAAGCCGCAAAGTAGCTGCCAAACAGTATCAAGGATTGAGGAGTCTTACGCAAATCCTGAACGTGGATAAGGAACGTGAAGCATTGTTTGAAAGATTCGACCGGATTTTTTTAAAACTATTCCCCGATTTTGTTGAAGAATTTAACAAATTACTTAAGCCCGAAGAGCAAATTCAGCCTAAGGAAGGGGAGCTATTAAATCCGGATTTAAGAATATATGCCTTAATACGTCTGGGGATAAATGACAATGAGAAAATTGCCAGTTTTTTGAATTATTCAGTCAACACCATTTATGCCTACAAAACAAAAATTAAGGCTAAAGCCTCATGTCCATCTGATCAATTCAAGAAAAAAGTCCTGGAAATAAAATCAATTTGAGATTTCTTTTAGAATTTTCTTTTTGGGAATTTACAGAATATCCATATTCCGATTTACTTACCTGACGAAGACTTTCAGGCTCCCGTAATCATTCCACCTGACAATATAAATTCCAGAGTTTAAATTAGGAACAATGGTCTGATCAGATGCAATTGAAGATTGATAATATTTTCTTCCCAGGATGTCGTAAACCGATACGGACAAATCCTCCTTTCCTGTAATTTGCAATGATCCTTCATTAGAAAAAACCCGGATTCCCGCTTGTTCAATTTTTGAAACTGACAATGGATTACAGTTTTCTATAAATGTAAAGGTGGAAGGAATTGTACTTGTATTTGTTCCGGCTCCTATATTTTCATACTGGATGTTGCAGTAGTTTCCGTTTCCTTTGGGATTATAGAAAAACATACCGTACCGACCGGTCCCGTGAATAAATATGTCCCTTAGTATAAGGTTTCTGATGTATTTTGTTCCGCTTCCAATAAATACGGCATCGTTTTTAGAATCATATAAATCGATATTATAGATTCTTATATTTTGCAGATCATATTGCGAACTGCTGTTTATATGAAGGGCACCCTGTTGGTTTCCCCACAAATCTCCTGATATTCCCGCTACTCCGCTGACAGTCCCTCCCTTGTAAACAGAAATATTGTAAAATTCACTATAGCCATCACTACTAAAAGGCATTCCGGGAAAATCGCAGGTTACCCTAAATCCGGCTTCCATTGGATCAGTTATAACAATATTATATGCTTTGTTTTGCTTTCCGCCAAAAAAGCCTAAACCCGATGCACGCCAGTTGTTTTCTGAGGAGGAATACCTGAAAATATTGTTTTCACACATGCGGTCGGCTCGAGACCAGGATGCCATATCATCGTCGCCGTTATTACGAAAGCTGCAGTGTTCAACAGAGGAATTTATACAGCCATAGGCCAGGTTAATTCCATCCGCATAATTATCACGAAAACGGGAATGTTGAATCGAGAGATTATTGGCACCTTCAATCCAGCCTCCACATTCAAAATGTTCAATCCAAACGTTCCGGATTACAGAATTACTTCCGAAACTTCCCATTAATCCCTTTCCAACCTGATACCGGTCGTCATTATTGTAATAGCGTTTATTATTTACAGTATTCAGAAAGAGACCTTCAACAACGATATTGGTATTATTTGTTTCAATACCCCGCTGATTATAAGTGCTTTTATCATCAGAGGAAGCATTGAAGTAAATTTCAGTATACCACATCCCTGCCCCTAATATTTTTGTGTTATCACCCGTAATGTATATCCGGTTATCCACTTCATATTTACCTTCCGGAAGGAAAATGGTTTTTCCGGCATTTTGGGTAACAAAATACTGCAGTTTGCCATTAGCAGGGGAATATTCAACCTTATTTGCGTCGGTAATTGATTCAAATGTAAGAGCTGGCTGAACTTCTTCTAATTCTGCAAAATCGATGGTATAGGGGATGTCATTCTTATCTGCTTTTGCCAGTCGAAAAGTTGCGTTTTCAGGAATTTTGACATTCAGTTTGACATGCATTTCGTCGAAGCGCATGCGTGGAAATTTTGTAATACTATCCGGAATATTATCAGGATACTTTGAACCAGACTTTAATATATACTGCCAGGCCCAGTATGAATTGAGGGTGATGGTTTGAACAGAGTCTCCATTTATATACAGCACAAGGTTCCCTCTTGTACCTTTTCCATCCACAGTGTCGGGCAGGGAAAACCTGAGCGTAAGGCCGTCGGCTGCTTTTGCATTAAGCCATTCAACATAGTCGTTTTCTGAAATAAGCTGCACGGCCATCTGGTTTGAGGCTTCACTTTGCAACTCACGCTGATCATAGGTAGCCTGTAAAAAGGTTCCGTTGGTTTCACACTTTCCACTTTCGGCTTCATAACGGAGGTAGGGATGGTCAAAATACCCACGTTCTCTTAAATCATCATCAAAAGGCGAACTTTGTGCATTCAGAATCAAAACTGAAAATACCAATAAGACTGTAATGATTATTTGTTTATTTCTCATTTTCACCTAATTTTCCTTATGAAAAGCTGAAAATACAAATTGATTTGGAACTTTCTAAATTCAAAACTCCGGCCCGGGCCAATTTAAGTCTTTTTCGGGTTCTTTTTGGCCAAAAATTCCAATTTAAATCAATATTTTATCTCTATAAAAAATATTCATGTTCCTAATTATCAGTCATATAGAAAAAAAACAAATCGATATTTTTCGTAATTTTCGCTACCTCCCTCTTATCTCTCCCTATCTTTACCTTTAGTTATTAATTAAAATTATAAACTATGAAAAAATTTACTCTACTAAGCTTTTTGTTATTAATGTTTGTGACGCTTGCAAATGCGCAGACACTTAATAATCCGAAGGATGCTGATGGCTATTATATTGTGAATTGGTCCTGTGCAAATAATAGCTGGGCTGCTGCTAATGATGTTGAGGTTGATCAGACTTTTGTTTTTGCTGTTGATGTTACAGGTACGCCTTTTGAAAACTGGCTTAAAGAAACACCAACTGCTGCAGGTGCCACCCGCGCGCTGGCAATCAACAAATGGACAAATTTCGGCGATGTTAGTGGTGGAACCAATCGTTTGAAGCAAATCCAGGGCAACATTTATGGCGCCACCTGGAATATCAAACAAATGGCATCTACAATGAATGTTGCCTCTGCCACAGGTATTGATTCAGTAGTTTACATTTACGGTCAGGTTTTTGGATTTGAATTTACTGCAGACAATCCAGGTGCCGGATGGTGGATGTGGCCTGCTGAAATTGCTGCAGGTACTGCCATTGACCCGGGAACGGGTGCTATTTTCAGAACTCTTCCCTATACTGGCACCAAAGGAAGTCCTGAATTTTACAGTGATGACTATGAAGGTGGATTATTCTTTTCAAACAACACGCCTGAAAAAGGATATACATTACCCTGCCCGATAGTAACAGGTATTTCCAATAAAATTAAATCTGAATCTCCTGTTGTTAGTCATGAGTATTACAATATTCAGGGCGTTCGACTCCCCAAAGCTCCCCAAAGCGGCTTGTTTATTCATAAAGCAATCAAGGCTGATGGTTCTTTCGTTTCAACCAGGGAACTTATAATTTCAGAATAATAGTATAATTCTTATATTAAGAAAAGCGAGGTTTTAACGCTTCGCTTTTCCTTTTTTATCTTTTTCATTAGGAACGCCAAACAACTCAGATCTATGCATAACCAAAAATCAGTTGTTTTTTTTGTGTTATTCGTTTTGTGTTGCTTTTTACCTGTCAGCAGTATTGCTCAGGTAACACAAAAAATAACAGGAAATGTTAAAAACAGTAATAACGAGGCAATTGTCGGGGCAACAATTTCAACTAATATTTCGGGTAATTTAACCGGAACGATAAGCGATATAGATGGAAATTTTAAGCTGGAGGTTCCTGCCGGAAGCACAATTAAGATCTCCTCTGTAGGTTATAAAACCTATCAGGAAAAAGTAAGCAGCGATAAAAGCTTTTATCCTGTTATCCTGGAAGAAGAAATTGAATCTCTTGAGGAACTTGTGGTTGTTGGTTATGGCACACAAAAGCGATCAGATCTTACAGGTTCAATTTCCTCAGTAAAGTCTGAAGATCTAAAAGATTATTCATCAAAAAGTCTTGCCGAATCCCTGGGCGGTATGGCTGCAGGAGTGATGGTGACAAAAGGAGATGGTTCACCGGGAAGCTCAGCCGATATTATTATCCGTGGTGCAGGTTCGCTCAACGGAATGAGTCCCTTATATATTGTAGACGGAGTTCCGCAGGGGACAGGATTTGATTTCAACGTGCGGGATGTTGAGTCAGTTGAAATCCTCAAAGACGCAGGATCAGCTGCAATTTATGGTTCACGTGCCGCCGGCGGGGTCATCCTGATTACCACAAAACACGGTAAACCAGGTGAAAAAACAAGCATAAATGCGAATGTCCGCTCCGGTTTTCGAAATATTACCACCGATATTAAATTACTTGATACCAAGGACTGGATCAGGGCAAGAGATGTCTTTGGAACCAGTAATACATTGAATGTGCTCGGAGCAGGGAGTATTGATGATCTTCCGGATACCGACTGGATGAAAGTTATGTTTGGTACCGGGATTGAACAGGAATATAATTTATCAGCAGCTTCATCCTCTGAAAAAACAAGCTTCTTTTTGTCAGGCAGCTATTTAAGTGAGAAAGGAGTCTACCTGGATACCCGGTCCGACCGGTTTTCATTCCGCAACAATCTGGAACATAAATTCAGTGATCATATAAGCATTGGTGAGTCACTTTATGGAAGCTCAATAAAAACAAATCCATCCACATCCTCTTCTATTTATAATCATACCATTCCATTTCGCACAGTACCTGTTTCACCGGTATATGATCAGGATGGGAATTTTGCAAAAACTAACGATAAAGCCGGAAGCGGACCAAACTTTGCAGGTCTGGAGGACGCGTTTCATGTTTTCAACGATAACAATTACGCCCTGAATCTGCAGACTTATTTAAATATTAACTTCATTGAAGGCCTGGACCTGAAAGTAACCGGAGCCGGCGAATTTTCAGGCTTTTCAAAAAATACTTTTACTGAATACCGCGACTTTGGCCCCGTTCAGGTGAGTCCTCAGCAAATGAATTCCTATGCAGGAAGCATGCAAAATCTGATGTTTAACTCAGTCTTAACCTACCAGACCAATATTGGAAACCATAGCCTGAAAGTTATGACCGGAACGGAATCCTGGAAACTCGACGGATATAATCTGGGGGTAACTGCTTATAATTTTTCCATACCTGTTGCCCAGTCAATTGCATTATCTTCGGCCGGACCCACCAAAGACGCCTGGGATAATTTGCCAATTGAGCGACGTTCCTCTTTCTTTGGTCGTGTAAATTACAGCTATTTAAACAGATACCTCCTGACAGCTAATTTTCGTGCAGATGCTTCCGATCGTTTTGTGGGACAGAATCGCTGGGGATATTTTCCATCTGTTAACTTAGGTTGGAAAATAAGTGAAGAAGATTTCATAAAATCCTTTACCGAAGGATGGTTAAGTAATGCGAAAATCAGGGCCAGCTGGGGAATTCTTGGTAACGATATGAGTGTTCCTCAGTTTATGTACCAATCCACCTGGTCAGGAACAGGTATCAGCCATTCCTTCGATGGCACCTCCACTCAGCAGGCGGGTTATTGGCTGGCCATATTTGGAAATCAGGATTTAAAATGGGAACAGATCAATCAGCTTGATTTTGGATTGGATCTTAGCTTCCTGGCAAACCGGCTGGCTGTTTCATATGATTATTACAACCGTCAGACAAAGGACATGTTGTACCGGGGAGATTTGCCTCTTTCTGCAGGCATGAGTTATTATTTCAGCAGTGATGATCCGGCCAATACAGTGCCTGTATATTTCAATGCCGGTCTGGTTGAAAACCAGGGACATGAAATTTCAATAGGCTGGAGGGAAACCAGAAATGATTTCCGGTATTCCATTAATACCAATGCCTCTTTTAACTCCAACCTTGTGAAACGCGTTGGTGCAGCACCCGGGGCATCCCCCATAGATGAGGGGCTCGATAATACCTGGAATCTGCTTTCCCGGACACAGGACGGCTATCCTATGAGTATGTTTTACGGATATAAGGTAATTGGAATCTTTCAGAATCAGGAACAGGTTCTCGAATACAATCAGCGTGCTCTGGATACATGGAAATTACAGAATCCCGATCATACCAGTTTCGACCCTGTAACCGGTCAGCCACTTAACTTAAATGGCCAGCCCATAGGTATTTATTACCAGAAACAACAAACCAGTGTTGGAGATTTGATTTTCGATGATAACGGTCAGGGTCGGGTAACCCCGCTTTCACGCACCTTTATTGGAAATCCATGGCCAAAAATGACTTTTGGTTTGAATATCAATCTTGCATATAAAAACTTCGATTTGAGTGCTGTGTTTCAGGGCGCATTTGGATTCGACATCATTAATTTAGTAAAGCCTTATACCCAGATGTTCAGTTCCGATAATACAACTGCTGATATATTTAAAACGTCCCTGTTCGGAGCTGGAAATACAAATGTTACCGATTATCCGCGTGTCGGATATATAGATGTAAACGGTTCATTTATAGGAGATGGTGCCGCTAATAAAAACTATTCAACTGTATCGGGTTATCTGGTTGAAAAAGGAGATTACCTGAAGTTGAAAAACTTCTCATTCGGCTATTCCCTCCCAAAACAAATGTCGCAGAAAATCTCGGTTGAGAAAGCCCGTTTGTATGTGAGTATGCAAAACCTGTTTACAATAACAGGATATACCGGTATCGATCCGGAAATAGGCGGAGGCGTGCTGATGAGAGGAGTTGATCATCAAAACCGTTATCTGCCTTCAAGACTCATTTCATTCGGAGTAGATTTAACTTTCTAACAATTTGTCACGATAAACCAGCTGAATTATGAAACACGCTATAAAATATTTGCTGATCACATTTATGAGTCTGTCCTTTTCCGGCTGTTCCGATTTTTTTGATATCACCAACCAGCAAACTCTGTCGACCGACAATTTCCCGGCAACTCTGGAGCAGGTGGATCTGACACTCACATCCTCCTATGCGGGTCCCTACGGTATCGGGATGTATGCCTTTTATTGGTTTCCTATGGGGATTTATTTATTTGACCATACTACCAATACATACGGCTCTTATGATGAACGTGGAACAAGCATGGATAACTATACTGACCTGAACAGCAGGTATACCACTCAGATGTATGTGGATATCTGTAAGTGGGCCAATTTATCAACTACAGCCAGCGAAGCCATTGAAAATTACAGGAAGAATTATTCTAACTCGGGAGAGCAGGCTCAACTCGATTATATGCAGGGTCAGGCTTTGTTTAATCGCGCACTGGCATATTGGCACGGACAAATTTTCTTTGAAATCAAGCCTGATGGCTGGGGTTTCCCCATTTTCGACAAAGTGGCCACAGACCTCGAAACCATGAAACGGAAAAGAGCCACGGTTGCTGATACCTGGGCATTTGTTATTGGAGATCTGGAAAAAGCTATTCCTTTTCTTAAAGGACATAATGATGATTACAGGGCGTCGGAGTGGGCAGCAAAAGGTCTGCTGGCAAAGGTTTACATGCAGTCCTTATATATTTTCCCGGAAAATAAGACAAAGGCTAAAGATCTGATGGAAGATATAATCAATAATAGTGGCAAAACTCTTGTATCCCCTGAGATTTATAAAGATATGTTCTACGGGAATGAGGCAAATGAATTTAATTCGGAATCCCTTTATGAATTAAGTATGACCGTCAACCGGAATCAGACTGGTCCGTGGGCCGGATATACCACCGGTAGTGGAATGCCTATGGTAATGGCACCCTGGTATATGGATCTGGATATACGCTTCAGACCCTCTGTTGAGGGAGCGGTTGATCCCTTAACCAGAGAATTTGATATCATAACTTCAAAGAAAAGCAGTGAGTGGGGGAATAATTTTATTCATGATGCAAATATTAAACGCTTCGGGTTTTATGGTGTGGGTGGTGATACGGTTCCACGAAGAACATTTAATCCTGATTTCAATTCCAGTCTGCCCAGATCGGCTGATAATTATCCCTATCAGACTCAGGACACCAGTTACAGACAGGCAAGCATTGACCTTAAAAATAACAAAAACCTTGTCGATCCGCGACTTATGCTATGTGCAGGCCAGCCATATGTAGATGAATACATAAATGACAAAGGAAAAATTACCTATTATGACCGTTCCAGCGAAGTAAATAACCGTCCGGATTTATTAACCTGGCAACACCGTAAATTCACAAACATTCTTGGCGTTGAAATGGGCCCTGCTCCCTATGGTAAAAACGAAAGCAGTGATGCGAATTATCCAATTATTCGTTTGGCTGATATTTATCTCCTTTATGCCGAACTGATGAAAGATGATAATCCCGCACTTGCACTGGAATATATAAATAAAGTACATCGCAGGGCCTACGGCTATTCTCCTGATGCCGCCTGTCCTTATGATTATGTAAGTCTAACTGATCGTACCAGAACAGCAGACGATTCAGACCCTCTTGCGCACGATGTGCTGAGATATGAGCGCTGGGCTGAGCTATTTGCTGAAGGTCAATGGTGGTGGGATGTTCGTCGCTGGCAGATTGGTCCGGCTGAGGCTGATTATTACAAGGAAACCCGCCATGGAAATATTACCTGGAAAGGTGATGAGTCTTACGTTCAGCCCATTCCACAACTTGAGCTTGAACGTAATGAGAATATTCAACAATCTGCCGGATACCCGGGGGTTAGATAATACGACAATAACATATGAGAAAAATAATCATGAATTTAAATTACCTGCTAATGGTAATTATCCTGTTTGCTTCATGCAGTAAGGAAAAAACAGAAACACTTAGCTCACCGGATGGAAAAACCTTACTGACCTTCAGACTTTCGGAAGGAAATGCAAATTATGAAGTGCAAAAGAACGGGATTGATATTATCAGTGCTTCCCGTCTAGGTTTTCTTTTGGACCCGGGAGATTCGCTTTGTAAGGGATTTAAAATAAGCTCAGTTTCTACCTCCACGTTTGACGAAACCTGGCAGGAAGTGTGGGGTGAAGAAACCTCAGTAAGAAATCATTATAATGAGCTGAAAATAGATTTGCAGGAGGAAGCTGGCAAACAACGCTTCCTTACTGTGGTTTTCCGTGCCTTTGATGATGGAATTGGTTTTCGGTACGAATTCCCGGAACAGAAAGGCCTGAAGAAGTTTGAGATTAGCGATGAGCTTACTGAATTTGCAATGGTAAATAACGATTCAGCCTGGTCAATTCCGGCCTATAAAGGGGTTTATTATGAAATTCTTTGGAAAAAATCCCTCCTCAGCAAGCTTGATACCGTTACCACTCCTGTTACCATCGAAACCTCCGACGGAAAATATATTCTGCTCCATGAGGCAGCACTGATCGATTATGCAAAGATGAACCTGTATCCAAAAGAAGGTTCCACCCTGAAGGCTGATTTAACCCCCTGGTCCACAGGTATTAAAGTTTATGCCGAAACACCCTTTTATTCTCCCTGGAGGACAATTATTCTGGCCGACAACCTGAATCAGCTGTCCAATTCCAGGCTCATGCTGAATCTGAATGAATCCAATAAAATTGAAGATGTTTCCTGGATTCATCCTGCAAAATATGTGGGAATCTGGTGGGGTATGCACATGGAAAAATACACATGGTCGCAGGGACCAAAACATGGGGCAACCACTGCGAATATGAAAAGATATATTGATTTTGCAGCTGAACATAAGATTCCTGCTGTTCTGGTTGAAGGATGGAATTATGGATGGGATGTTGATTGGGTGGCTCATGGCGACCAGTTCAGTTTTACCAGGCCCTATCCCGATTTTGACATCGATGCAATTGTGAAATATGCAAAAGATAAAGGAGTGGAGATTATTGGTCATAATGAAACGGGTGGTTCAACCATAAATTACGAGAGACAGCTGGATTCGGCATTTGCATTTTTTCAGGCACACGGTATTCACTCGGTAAAAACCGGATATGTAAACCCCTTGCTGGATAAGAAAGAACGTCACAGCAGTCAGTATGGGGTCCGCCACTATCTGAAAGTGGTTGAAACGGCAGGAAAATATCATATTATGGTCGACAACCATGAACCCGTAATGCCTACAGGATGGCAAAGAACCTATCCGAATTTTATGACACAGGAAGGTGTTCGTGGTCAGGAATATGATGCCTGGTCGCAGGATGGCGGAAATCCCCCCGAACATACCTGCATTGTCCCTTTTACACGCGGTCTGGCTGGTCCGATGGATTTTACCTTTGGCACTTTCAATTTCAATAATCCCGTGTATCCTCAGACAAGGGTACAGACTACACTTGCCAAACAATTGGCGCTCTATGTGGTAATCTACAGTCCGCTTCAAATGGCATCCGATTTACCTGAGAATTACGCTGGCAATCCGGCTTTCGAATTTATTGAACTAGTTGGAGTGGAATGGGAAAAAAGCATTGTTCTGGATGGCAAAATTGGAGACTATGTAATGACCGCCCGAAAAGACAAAAATTCAGGTAACTGGTTTGTGGGAGCTATTACCGATGAAAACTCCCGACATCTTGCATTAAATTTGAATTTTCTGGACCAGGGGAAAAAATACATGGCAAAATTCTTTAAGGACGCTCCGGATTCTGACTGGAAAACAAATCCATACCCGGTTGTAATTGAAGAAAAGGAAGTTGACGCTTCTTCAGTTATTGATCTGTACCTGGCGCCCGGAGGAGGAACTGCTGTTTATCTGATGGAGATTTAATTATTCCTTAAATTCTTTGTAAACGGTGACAAGGGAATTTACTCCTGCGATTTGCTTATTGCAGCTTGCTTCCTGAATTATTCGTCAGGATAAAAAACCATGAAAATCAATTAAATGCCCTGTAAAGCTTCTGCATCTGAATGATCTTTTCCTTCATAAGTCAGGTTTGTTTAGGAGTATATTCTACTGCAGCCTTTCCTAAAACTCATTTATTGTTCCCTGTTTTTTATGAAATTAGTGGATCCAAAAACAGGCTGGAAGGACAGTTTGAGCGGGAGCAGGATGTTTCAGTCTTATTCCTGAAATTCGCTGGCATTGCAACATCTTGAATACTTCTGATTGCTTATCTCACAAAATCTTTCTTATATTTATATTTAAGACAGAAAGGAATTATTTCTTTTTGTAACAATGATGTTTTGGGATATTGACCAGATTCGAAAAGATAGCTCCTATGAAAACTAAAATTTCATTTTTTTTGATTTTGATACCTTGTTTTTCTTTCGGACAGGAGTGGTCACCAATTGGAGCCCAGTGGTATTATGATATAACCTATGCTTTCGCTCCAACAATTGATTATCACAGAGTTTATTGTGATTCTGTGGTAAGGATTGATAATATTGAATGTAAAAAAATAAATATTGATTACTCTGCCTGTAATAATCATTTTAGCAATAAGCTTTATACTTACGACAGAAATGATACAGTCTTTTTTTATAACCCGGATATAAAAGCATTTGAGATTCTTTACGATTTCAACAGTCAACAGGGAGATTATTGGTTCATCTCAACAAGATATGGGGAAGATATTGATACAGTAAAAATTCAGGTTGATTCGGTTGGTGCATTTGAAATAAATGATAAAATCCTTAAAAGACTTTTCATCACATATAATTATAAAAACTTTATGGGTTCAGGGTATTCTTACAAAGAAAGTTCGTCAACCTTGCAGGTTTTAGGAGATATGGAATTTTTAATAAACATCACAGATAGGCGAATCGCCCTTTGTGATATGGATTTCATTTCAGACTTACGATGTTATAGTGATTCAAATCTGGGATCATACACTACCGGACTTCGCGATTCGTGCAATTACAGATATACCGGAAATTCCGTTAATTCCAATCAAAAATTAAATGATATAAATGTATTTCCCAATCCATTTAAAGACAAGTTTCAAATATCAACAAGCTCATATGAAGGAATACAATTTGAATTATTCTCTTCAACAGGTCGTATGATTAAAGCAGGGATTGAAACTGAAATTGATATGACGTTATTTCCAGATGGAATCTATTTTTTAAAGCTTGAAACCGGCCTGAATCATTTTAAAACTTTCAAATTGATCAAGCAATGGTAATAAAATTATTACAAAACAATTGGTATTGAAATAATCCTAATTCGAATATTTATTAAATTATCAGAACATTGCTAAGATCAGTTTTTCAAATTAACTTTATCCTAAGTTGATACATTACTACTCTTAAATCTTTCACGCGAACAAGCAGAGAAACAGCCCTGTATTATTTCAAACCCAACAATCAATGAAAAAGTCTACGCTCTTTTTATGTGTTTTCTTAATCTCAAGAATGCTTTCTTTCTCTCAGGATACGATAAGCCATATAACAAGTGGTTGTTTAAATACCTTTAAAGCTTCCACATCAGATTCCTGTCCTGAAGGTGTGAATTTCAAATATTCTGGTGACACTTTAAAAATCTATGGAACTATTGGTGCAAATTGCTGTGGGGCGCACTTTTTACAGATACAAAAGCTAAATGACACAATATATATTGCCTCAGTTGATACTGGCGATTTATGTTTGTGCTCATGTGCATTTTGCTTTGAAATCGGACTAAAAATATCTTCAATTGATACAATTGTGAGTTTAAATGGAGAAATATTCAATATCAAAACTGTCATAAACTCAATAAGCACAAGTCTGGCTCCGCCCAATAAAATTGTATTATATCCCAATCCAACATCAGGTATTTTAAAAATCGCCCTGAAATCCATTGTAAATATACAATCTATAAGAGTTACAGATATCTCAGGCAGGGTCACTAAGGAAATAGAGAAAAATACCAGAGAGATTGATTTAAGTGATTTTGAATCAGGATTGTATTTAATTTATTTCGAATTGGGTGACCATCAAAAAATAGTAAAGAGAATTTTAAGAAACTAAAAAAATGCCTGACACAAATGAAAGCATTAAAATGTTCCGGCATATTTCCAGCACAAAAAAACAAAAACGCCCAAATCCACTACAGATAAAGGCGTTTACCGTAAAATAAGAATGCCCTCCTTCGCTAAAGCTATGGAGGGCAATGTAGCCCGTAGGGGAATATTTTATAAAACATTGGTGATATGGTATATAAATTATGGCTTTTATATTTTCTATTTGTAAAAAAGTTTTATAGGAAACGTTGGAAAGATATAAATTCAAGCAGTTTTGCTTTAGCATTTGGTTGCTTATTTATTATATCACTTTTTATAATCATTTTATTAGAATATATACTCAAGTTTAATGGTTTATTGTATTTACTAGACAAAGGGTTACCACTTGGACCAATTGCAATATTTCTTGGATTTATAATAATACTCCCAATAATTTTAGTAATGAACAAAAAGGTTATTATAAATAAAAGGTTGTTTTTGAGATTACTTTTATTAAAAACTGAGAAAATTAACAGAATTTACTCACTAGCATTTGTATTTTTTTGCTTTTTTCTCTTTTTATCGACAATTTTTATTGTTATAATAAATAACCTAAAATCTATCTAATTTATAACATATATGTTTGCAGGAGGTAGTGGCCTCCTCGCTACAAAAATTACATTTAAATTATTAAATTATGCTGATGCTTTGAGCAGTGCAGACGATTTATTGGGCCTTACTAAAAATGTTAAAAACGAAGATCTTGCCAAGGCTCTTTCCTTTTCAAAAGGGTTGATTAACGGTTTTAATATTATTACTGGTGGTATTGAACAAATAAGCAATGGAATAGAATTATTTAATACAAGTAGCCTTATAATAGATATATCAAACGCAAATCCTGAAAAGGAAAATAAAAATGAATAGCAAAGATTTCTATATTGAAATTTCTTTAAAAGCTGTGATTAAAAGAACATCCATTTTTATGTTTGTTATGTTAGCGTTATTATTCATAATTAATAGATTTCAGATTAATAGTTTTTTTTATTTATACTCGATTTTCTTTTTACTAGGAGCAATCCTAAATAATATTATGTTTTCTAAAAATTTTAAAATTGCGACTAGGAATTGTGAAATTTCTTTGTACTTTTTACCTTCAATAAAATGGAAAATATTATTAGATGAAATTTCTAAAATAAAAATACATTACAATATTGGTGTAAAAGATCGACCTTTGATTATTTTTCATTATTCAAACCGCAAATCAAAATCCTTTGCCTTTAGCTATTTAAAGCGATCCGATGTAGATGAACTTGCCGAATATTTAAGGAAAGAGGGACTAAAAGTAGAAGTAGATTAGCACTGTACAAATGGATTCATTGGGTAGCACTCAAAAAACGGTCTATTATATTGGTAATTATGAAAAAGAGATAGTAGCCGGAAATGCTAACCCAAAGGAAATTCATTATATTTATGCTGGTGACGGACTGGCGGCCATTTATACAAAACAAGACACATCCCAAAATATGTACTATGTGTATAAAGATCACTTAGGTTCGTTTGATAAGATTACCAACTCTGCAGGAGCTGTTGTGGACAGTTGTAGTTTCGATGCCTGGGGAAGACGAAGAAACCCAACAGATTGGACATATAGCAATATTCCAACAAGCATGTTTTCAAGGGGATATACAGGCCATGAACATCTGGATCAGCTTGGATTAATTAATATGAATGGGAGGATGTATGATCCACTATTGGGTAGGTTTTTGAGTGCTGATCCATTTGTTGCGAATCCATTTGTAACTCAGGATTACAATAGATATAGTTATGTGGTGAATAATCCTTTGAAGTACACAGATCCTTCAGGGTATATGAAATATCTTGATGCATTGAGGTATCTAATTGATTATCCAAACGGAACTACCTGGACAAATGATGGTAATGGTGAGGGACATCTTAATTTTGGGGACTCACAAAGCGCATCAGAAGCTACAGCAAGATTTCGTAGTATGTATGGTACATATGGAAGCAGCTCAAGTGGATCAAGTCTAAGGTTAAAAAGTAAAGGTAGGTTTTTTATTGGTGCTAGAGGATTGTTACATGATAAATGGCAATTTGTAAGACCAATTTTACCGAAATTTGAATGGTACAATAGCTCAAATAATTTTTATTCAAAACCGTTTTCTGAACTTGATGATAATGGGCAAACTGAAGATGTCACAAATGGGAGGGATGGGATACACAGAATTAACTTTGGAACGTCGACAGATCAAGAAAGGTTGGAACATTTTTTGAAAGGGATAGATTATATGAAGGAACAATTTAATAATACAGGTAAATATATTCCATACAATATAGGAGATTGGTTTTATAATGTAACCGCTCCGCAGGGAAGTACCCATACAAAATTTAAAGGAAATGTTACAATTAATACAAGTACTTTTGAAGTATATGTTACTGACTTCCCTGCTACAAGAGATAACTATTCTTTTGATTGGTTTCCTAGTGGTCAGAATGATGGGTTCCCAAGGTCAATTGATGGACTTAACTATACAAATTACACTTTGTATAAATACCCCGGTTCAAATTATCCGCTTGTAAGTATTAGAGTACCTTACAAATTTTCAGAATTGTTTTACAATAGGTATTTTAAATAGTAATAATAATATGAAAAAGAGATTATTCACTATAATAGGGTTTACAATATTCTCTATTTTGATTTTACTTTCAGTATATGATTATAAGGAAAGGAAAGAAAGGTTTAATAAAAACCTTAATATCTTGTATAATGAACAAAGTTCAATGTTAATTCAGAATTTCTTGCTAGATTATTATGTTAGGAATGGTGAGTTCCCAGATAAGTATGAGAAAATCGACACTGCTTTCTATAATGCATTAAATTCAAATTCCTTGACAAATTCTGATTTTAAATACATAAAAGAAAGATTCTACACTGATCCTTTTAGCGTGGATTCTTCTTTTTATTATTACAAAGCAATTTACAATGAGGTTAATGGAAAAAGAGAGGGTTGCTTTCTATTAAGTGCTGGAATAGATGGGAAAATTAACTATAAAATATCAGATCGAATTTACATAGGTGATTCTATAAGTATTAGTACTTACGAATTGAATCAAGGGTTCAATTATTTGTCTGCATTGTTAGGGACAAAAGATTTGTTATTATTTGATATCAATGGCATAGCAAATATGAAAATGTATCATGCAGACTATAATGTTAAAGAAATAATGGACTACTTTCAAAATGACACAAATAGACATTTAAAATATCATAAAATGTTAAAAAAATCTATTTGTGTCAAAGGTTTGGTTGATTCAATTGATAATAATAGTCTTTTTTTCAAGGAACCAACTTTTAGTATCGAATTTCAATTATATTATCCAAACTCAACAAAAATAGAACTAGGTGATAATGTAGAACTTTTAGGCATTTGTAATCAATATATTGGAGATTCGTTGGTAATGTTTATCAATACAATCCCTTGCAATTCTAATTAATGTTTGATGTTTTTATTTAGCTTTGCCTCAAATGGAGGGGTTTATTATCAAGAAGGATCATATTCTTACGAAAAGACGTTTATTCAATATATCAGCAGAAGGAAAAGGATTATTAGGTGGTTGGTCAAATGTTAGAGGAAACGCAAATGTTTATCGTGGTAGTGACGGGAAATATTACGCCAGTGTTTCTGCTACGGTTATACTCCTGCTGGTATTGGTGGCGATGTTAGTTTTTCCGGTAGGGTAGATGTTCTCGTTGGAAATAAATATGAATATTCAATTGTAACTGGCGTTTTCTCGCCATTTTAAGTTTATCACCGACAGATCTGTTTGAATTCAATAAAACACTGAATCTATAAAAATGTTTCAGTAATGTTTCAGCACATAAAAATAAAAACGCCTGAATCTGTGTAGAATCAAGCGTTTTCTCGTTATAACCGTAGCCCGTAGGGGAATCGAACCCCTGTTACCAGGATGAAAACCTGACGTCCTAACCCCTAGACGAACGGGCCAAATAGAATTCTGTTTTATTTGGGACTGCAAAGATAAATTTAGATTTTGTTTATGCAAAAGAAATTGAAAAAATAATTTAATCTATATCATTGGTGTCCGGTTAAAAATAGCTTGCGCTTCTATAATCTATTAATCACAGGCATTATAGCAAAGATCCAAAATTTACCCTTATATTTTAATGTCCTCATGCCGGACAGGCATTTACTTTTTTCCTTGATGAAAAAAGTAAACAAAAAAATCAAGAAAAAATCATCCCGGCCTTTACCCACAGGCCCTCAGGCTTGCGGCCATTTTTTCGGGCCACCGCGCTTTGGTCTTTCTTAATTTTTTAAATCTCTCGTTTTAAATTTTTACCGGACAACATTGAATCTATATAACATCAACAATTTCCTCCGCCAGTTGCTTCAGGTCCAGTCCCGAAAAACTACCCGAAGTCATTATCAAAAAAATACAGTCTTCGTCATGTATAGCAAGCAATCTCTCTCTGACTTCCTTAGAATCTCGAAGCACAATAAGATCCTTCCGGCCAAAGGCTTCGGTAACCTGATTCGGTTCAAATGAGGGTAATTTCTTATGCCGGACCACCTCAGGGTCATAAAACACCAGGGCTATATCCGCAAGATCCATGCTGGATTTGTACTGGGGGAGAAATTCTGTATTCAGACTGCTGAAGGTGTGCAGTTCAAGGCATGCCACCAGTTTCTTATCGGGATATTGCTGTCTGAAAGCCTGAACCGTGGCACTCACCTTGGAAGGGGCATGGGCAAAATCAAGATAAACCATTTTTTTCCTGCTCTGAGCGAGCAATTCCTGTCGCCTGCCGGCTCCCTGAAATGTACTCATGGAAAAAAGAAAATCTTTTTCGGGAAGTCCAAGAAGCTTGCATACCTGCATGGCTCCTGCGAGGTTCTGCATGTTGTGACTTCCAAAAATATTGAGGGTAACAGCTGTATTTTCGTTTACCACAATTGAGTGCTCATCGGCACTGCAGGAGGGGACCTCTTTGTACGGACAGAGTTTTATCCTGCCTTTATTCGATTCAGCCAGTGCCTGCAGGTATTTATCTTCTTCGAAGTAAACCATGGAATCCGAAATCATACCCGAAAATATTTCAAACTGCTTCAGGTAGAATTCAAAACTCGGGAATACGTTCATATGATCCCAGGCAATCCCGGTCAGCAATCCAATATGTGGTTTGTAAAGATGAAATTTTGGTCGCGGATCCAGTGGACTCGTCAGATACTCATCCCCCTCAAAAACGGCAATGCTGTTTTTATCATCAAGTTCCACCATGGTGTCGAATCCTTTGAGGACCGAGCCAACCATATAATCGAATTTCATGCCATTGGCACGCAGGGCATGCATTATCATGGAGGTTACGGTAGTTTTACCATGACTCCCTCCAATTACCACCCTGGTTTTATTTTTCGTCTGCTCGTAGAGGTATTCCGGAAAGGAATATATTTTAAGACCCAGTTCCCTTGCCTTTTTTAACTCAGGGTTGTCTTCACGGGCATGCATCCCAAGGATTATTGCGTCCAGTTCCTTTGAAATTCTGGATACATCCCATCCCCAGGCGGGTGGCAGGAGTTTGTATTTATCAAGCCGGGAAAGACTGGGTTCAAAAATCTCGTCATCAGAACCGCTAACGCTGTAGCCCTTATTGTGAAGTGCAATGGCGAGGTTGTGCATTACAGCACCTCCGATGGCGATGAAGTGTATTCTCATGGGATTAATTATGCATTAATATTACAATTTTTCTTTGTTAATCCATTTGGCTGCTCAATATAAAATTTAAACGATATTTGCAGGATATATTCCCAGGAATGAAACAAGTTATTCTCCTAATAGTTCTTTTACCGGTTTTGCAGGTCTTTTCCCAGAATATTGATATCGATTTACTCAGGGATATCAACCTGAACCGTAACAAAAATATGGATGGTTTTTACCGGGGAGTTTCAAGTTCCGTCACCCCCGTCGTGATTGCTACACCCCTCATAATCCTTGCCGATGGGCTGATTAAAAAAGATTCTCTTACTCTCAGAAATGGTCTTTACATATCTGCTGCAGTTGCGTCGACCGCCATCATTTCCACTGCTTTGAAATATAGTGTAAACAGAACGCGGCCTTTCGTGACTTATCCGGAAATTGAAAAGATTGGTAAGGGGGGAAGCCCTTCATTCCCATCCGGACACACTTCCGATGCCTTTGCCCTGGCAACCTCCCTGAGTATCAGTTTCCCGAAATGGTATGTTGTAATTCCATCCTGTGCATGGGCGGCCTGGGTTGGCTATTCCCGCATGGATCTTGGAGTACATTATCCCAGCGATGTGCTTGCCGGGGCTGCTTTGGGAGCGGGCTCAGCATATCTTACCAGTAAAACCCTGAAGTGGATTAATAAAAAGAGATAATACTCAATTGTTCTCCTTGCATGAATCTTTAGCCCTGACTAATATACAAAGAGGCTGGCAGGGCTTGGGAGAATTAGCTTCTGACTAAGGCTGAACGGTGTTTCCCGATCAGTTCGGAAGTTGATAAGAATCCATACTTTCATAAAAATCCTTCAAAATGGCATTCCTGTCGAAATTTTCCCAAATACGTATCATACGGGTATTACCAGGGATCAATTCCCATTTACCGTTTTCATATGCCGGAGCAGGGATCAGAACCGACTGACCGAAGGCAGGATTCTTCACAATGGCCACTGCGGTCATGTCATACAGCGAGCGGGAAGGTGGATCGCCATAGTATTCACAGTTCTCAAACAAATTTACCGAATAGTCGCCAAAGCAGGTGAAACTGCCTCCGTGTCTGCCTTCAACTGCTTCCACTTCAGGACCTTTTCCGGGCATTGCTTTCTCAATCTCCTCCCGGGTGACGCTCACATTCCCGGAGCCCGTGGTTTTCCCGTAACGAACCGTCACCATTTCAAAAGGCACATCAAGAGAAAGAATAAAATTCATGGCTTCGATATCATTTTCCAGATTGTATTCCCCGCTTTCAGGATAATTGCTGCCCAGCCAAACTATGCGGATATTCGGAATAATCGATGAATCTTTTGCAAGAGCAAGAGCAATATTGGTAAGCTTACCGACCGGAACCAGCACCAGCTTCTGATCTCTTTTCGTATGGGCCTCCTTTATAATGAAGTTCACCGCATCCGAACCGTCAAAAACCGAATCACGGACATGGGGGCGAATAATGCTGAATGAATCATTGGCACCGGATAAAAGCGGGATTTTGTCGAATACTTTGCAAAGCTGCATTACTCTGCGGGCTTCATTATAGTGCTGGCTTACGTTTCCTCCGTTTTGAGTCGCATTAACCGTTACTCCGGCTACATCAAATGTTCCCCCGTTAAAAAATAAGTAGGCGAGGGCGTGCTGGTCATCGAGCTCGTTGTTGGCATCGGTGTCGATGAGAATGGGGATTTTATGGATTGGGGTTTTGGGGTTTGAGCAGGAGTTGAAGAGGAGGAAAAGGCTCAGGGGGAGGAGTAAGGTTTTAATTGAATTCATCGTTATAAAAATTAAGCGCTGATCCCGCTATGCGGGAACGCAAGGGCGCAATGGATATGCGGTTTTGGTATTTGGATGGTTAATTTCAGACAAAGAAAGTGCTAATCATTTAGCTTACCATTTAGTATAATATTGTGAATTCTTATAATTCATCTATTAATTCTCTGATGGTGAGAATTTTAGTATTGTAAAGTTTTTTGATTTCTAATAAATCTTTATCCCCGGTTACTAAATATTCAGCGTGAGAGTCAACTGCTAAATTTAGCAGAAAATTATCTTTGTTATCTCTGCATAATTTTAATTCGGATTTGACTTTTATCAGAATCCCATATTTGTCAATTACCTCAATAAGTTTGTTTATATCACTTTTTGAGAAATATTTTTTAAATTTTGGTCTTTCAGTAATTGAAATAAACTCACTGAAAAGTTCTTCTGAGAATAAAAATTTTACTTTTCCTTTGAATATATAGTTATCCAAAAACTATAATCTTTTGTAATGAGGAAACTTATCCAAAGATTTGTATCAAGAATAATATTTTTACTTTTCATATCGGGCATTTCGAACCGACTCTACCTCGCTGGTAATTTCTTCCAATGTAGGAACCTTATCTGAATGAGTTCTTAACTTTTCAAGCAACACTGCAAAATCTGGCTTCATTTTCTCCTTTTTAATTCTTATTAAATCCATATCAGCAAGGTTTTTTATCAAACTTTTTGCTTTAGGATTTAGAATTTCGATTCTTATTGATTCCATATCAATCTGCTTTTAGCAAATATAGTTAATTCTGTCATGGATAGAAAATTCCTCAGAAGGTTCAGAAGTCTTGGTTATTTCCTCAACACCCAATCCTTAAGTGCTGGCATTGTATTTTAGTCACTGGTAAAAATCAATCCTTCATACTGTCAATAAGTATTTCCAATATCTTCTTTGCGGCAACGGATACGGATGTTCCGGGTCCGAAGATGGCTACAACACCGGCTTTATACAGGAAGTCGTAATCCTGAGCAGGAATAACACCTCCCGCGATAACCATAATGTCTTCCCTTCCGAGTTTTTTTAGTTCTTCGATAACCTGGGGTATCAGGGTCTTATGTCCGGCAGCCAGACTGGATACTCCCAGCACATGCACATCATTTTCCACTGCCTGTCTGGCAGCTTCGGCAGGTGTCTGGAAGAGTGGACCGATATCCACATCAAAACCCATATCGGCATAACCGGTTGATACCACCTTGGCACCCCGGTCGTGACCATCCTGTCCCATTTTCGCAACCATAATTCTGGGCTGCCGCCCTTCCAGCCTGGCAAACTCAGCTGAGAGTTCACGGGCTCTTTTAAAATTTACATCTTCCATGGATTCTGATGAATAAACTCCTGAAATGGATCTGACAACTGCTTTATACCTTCCCGAGACTTTCTCAATGGCATCGGAAATTTCCCCAAGGCTCGCCCTTTTCATGGCTGCATCAACGGATAGCTCAAGCAGGTTTCCTTTTCCGCTGCGAACCGATTCTGTGATGGCGTCAAGGGCTTTTTTAACCTCCTCATTATTTCTCCCGGCTTTTAATTTTTCAAGCCTTTTTATCTGGGAAAGCCTCACGGCTGTATTGTCGACAGTTAATATATCGATGGGATCTTCTTTTTCAAGCCGAAATTTATTGATTCCCACGATGGTATCTTTCCTTGCATCGATACGTGCCTGTTTTCGTGCAGCAGCTTCTTCGATCCGCATCTTTGGTATGCCTGTCTCAATAGCCTTAGCCATTCCACCCAGTGCCTCCACCTCCTCAATTAGTTCCCATGCCTTATGTGCGATTTCATGGGTCAGACTCTCCACATAGTAAGATCCGGCCCATGGATCAACCGAGCGGTGAATCTGTGTTTCTTCCTGCAGATAAATCTGAGTGTTCCGGGCTATACGGGCTGAAAAATCAGTAGGAAGCGCGATGGCCTCGTCGAGGGCATTTGTGTGCAGACTCTGGGTATGTCCGAGTGCGGCAGCCATAGCCTCGATGCATGTACGGGCAACGTTATTGAAAGGATCCTGCTCGGTAAGACTCCATCCCGAAGTTTGAGAATGCGTCCTGAGGGCCATGGATTTTGGATTTTTGGGATTAAACTGTTTTACAATTTTTGCCCAGAGCATACGCGCGGCCCTCATTTTGGCGATTTCCATAAAATGATTCATTCCTATGGCCCAGAAGAAGGAAAGCCGGGGAGCAAAGGCATCAATATCGATGCCTGCATTGATACCGGTACGGATGTATTCAAGTCCGTCGGCCAGAGTATAAGCAAGCTCAATATCTGCTGTGGCACCCGCCTCCTGCATGTGATATCCGGATATGCTGATGCTGTTGAATTTCGGCATTTTCTTCGAAGTATATTCGAAAATGTCAGCAATAATCCTCATTGAGGTTTCGGGAGGGTAAATATAAGTGTTCCTTACCATGAACTCCTTCAGGATATCATTCTGTATGGTGCCGCTAAGTTCCTCCAGCCTGGCACCCTGCTCAAGACCGGTAACGATATAAAAAGCCATGATGGGCAAAACAGCCCCGTTCATGGTCATGGAAACCGACATTTTATCAAGGGGGATCTGGTCGAAGAGGATTTTCATATCCAGTATCGAGTCAATTGCCACACCGGCCTTACCCACATCACCAACCACCCTCTCATGATCGGAATCATAACCCCTGTGGGTTGCGAGGTCGAAGGCTACCGAAAGTCCTTTCTGTCCGGCAGCCAGATTCCGGCGGTAAAAGGCATTGGATTCCTCAGCGGTGGAAAATCCCGCATACTGACGGATGGTCCAGGGACGGGTCACGTACATGCTGGTATACGGTCCGCGCAGATAAGGAGGGAAGCCTGCACCAAAACCAATATGCTCCATTCTCTGCAAATCTTCACGGGTATATACCGGCTTCACAGCGATATGCTCAGGCGTTTCCCATAATTTCCCATCCATTGCGTGCTTTCCTGAATTGCTTTTGACATTTTCCCGGCCTTGCCGCGGATTGATATTTTTATAATCGGGTTTCATTTTTTTTATTCTGAATTCTCAAATAATTTTACTTTACAGGTCTTACAGCTCATTACACATTTTCCCGAATTTTTCCAGCTCCTCAAGAACATTGGATTTCAGGTGGATAAAATGCATGATCCCTTTTGATTTTAAATCTTCGATACTGTCTTTTGGATTACCTGCAATTACAAGTATGGCTTTATTTTGCAAGGCCATCATTGCTTCAGGTGCTAACTGAGAGTATTCATCGTCTGAGCTGCAAAGAACCACAATGGCAGCTTTCGATTCGAGGGCTGATTTAATCCCTGATTCGATTGAATCAAAGCTGTTATTCTCCATAATCTCAAATCCCCCGCAGGCAAAAAACCCTGAGGCAAAGCCGGCACGGGCCTTGCTCCAGACAGGATTCCCGATTGAAAGAAGGAATACCTTTGGAGGCTTTTCTTCCAGTCTGAGACGAAGCTTTTCGAATGCTTCACCTGCTCTGAAAGCTTTCAGGGGAGGGGCAATGACATCTTTATCCGAATTTTCCGGAAAGGCGACATCCATTTCAAGGTCCTCCGGTTTTGATTCTCCTGAATTGGGAAACTGATTGGTACCCAGAAGAACTTCTTTTCGGGTGGCAATATTTTGCATCTTTATAATGGCCGATTTCCTTATTTCTTCCTGAATATGACCGGACTTAAAGCAGGCCAGATATCCTCCCTTTTCTTCAATCTCCAGAAATAATTTCCAGGCTTCGGTAATAATGGAATCGGTTAGACTCTCGATAAAGTAGGATCCGGCTGCAGGGTCAGTTACCTTATCAAGCCATGCTTCTTCCTTCAGAATTATCTGTGTGTTCCTGGCAATCCTGTTGGAGAATTTGGTGCTCCGGCGGAATGGTTTATCGAATGGATTAACGGTAAGGGAATTACAGCCGCCCAGAACGGCCGACATGCTTTCGGTTGTGGAACGGAGCATGTTTACATAGGGGTCATAAATGGTCTGATTCCATGCTGAGGTGCTGCAGTGAATAAAGGCTTTCATGGCCTCTTCGTCTTCCACCTCCCATGATTTTATAAGCCTGGCAAACAAAAATCTTACAGCCCGGAGTTTGGCTATTTCCATAAAATAATTGGAACCAACGGAAAAATTCAGACGCATGCTTCTGGCAACATCAGCAGGTTTAAGTCCTGCCCCGGACAGGACATCCAGATAATCTGAAATCATGGCCAGACAATAAGCCACTTCCTGGACAATGCTTCCTCCTGAATTATGAAATATTCCGGCATTAACGGAAAGTGTTTTGAAAGCGGGGGAGTTAGCCAGATTCTGAGAAATTAATGAGGCAGTGGTTTTAAAATCATCTTTCTCTGAATGATTGAAATGTCCCTTTTCACTAAGGTAGCCAAAGGGGTCATTTCCCAGCGATCCGAAAATTCGGGAAATGTCAATATTCCTCCCTTTCGCTTCAGCCGTTAGAAATGAAAGAATTTCTGAGGAATGCTTATGGGAAATAAAGTTGATGTCTATACATTCGAAAATGATATCCCTGAGCAAAAGACTGAAATCTCCCTGAGTAATTTTTAAATCATCACCGAATATAAAAGCCAGAGAAGTGGCTCCCCGGTTCAGAGCATTCAGGGCTTCAGCATTGGCTTTGCCAAAATCTTCAACTAAAATATCCTGACGGATTTCCCAGTCCGGAGCAGCTGAGCGCGTCCCCCTGAGAAAGGGAAACTGGCCGGGAACCGACTCAAGGTAAGTTATTGAACGGAGGTCTTCCGGTGTATAAAAAGGTTTAATTTCAATTCCTTCATGGCTCTTCCAGACCAGTTTTTCATACGGAATCCCCTTTAGATCCTGCACCAGCTTTTCTTTCCATGTTACCGGGTCAACGGCACTGAATTCCCTGAAAAGTGCAGAAGTATTATTTTGATCACTCATAGAATCATAATTTTTTGATCCTACAAAGAAAAGGATTTTAACTGTATTTTGAGAAGGATAAGTTTCAGGGATTGTATTTTAAATAAAAATTCCGACAAGTGTTTCTGTCTAACCAGATGATCTTTCGAAAAAGCTTTCAAGACTTATCAACACCCCTGTAATTTTGCCTGTAAATATGGTATTTTTACCATCTGGCCCGGATTAATAGAGGAGACAAATATACTCCTGATATCCAGTTGTTTACCTGAATTTAAATACAAAAGACCCGTTCATGTTCCTGATTTTTGATACAGAAACCACCGGATTACCAAAGAGGGACAATGCCCCTTTGGAGGAACTTGATAACTGGCCAAGACTGGTACAGCTTGCATGGCAAATGCACGACATTACCGGAAAATTTATTGAGGCAAAGGACTACATCATAAAGCCGGAAGGCTTCACCATACCCTATGCAGCCGAGAAGGTACATGGAATATCCACAGAAAAAGCATTAAAAGACGGGCATGATCTGAAAACTGTTCTGAAGGAGTTTGCCGCTGACATATCTGCCTCACGACTTCTTATTGCGCATAATATTGAATTCGATATAAATATTGTCGCTTCCGAGTTTCTCAGAAACAGTATCGAGAACGATTTTCTGGAAAAGAAAAAACTCTGCACCAAGGTGGAAAGCACCGATTTCTGTGCTATTCCGGGAGGCAGGGGAGGAAAATTCAAATGGCCCAACCTGAAAGAATTGCATGAAAAACTCTTTAATGAAGGGTTTCCCGATGCCCATAACGCAAGCGCCGATGTTGAAGCAACCACTCGTTGCTTTCTTGAATTAATCAGGATTGGAGTCCTTACTCCACCCGTATTGCCCTTATCACCTGCTGAGATTGCTGATTTTATTAAGGCAAATCCGGAAGTTATAAAACCGGCAGGGATTGAGGTCGTTTCCAACAAGACCAGGAAAAAAGCTGAAACGCTTAAGAAAGTTGCTGAAGCTGAAGTCTCCCCCGAAACAGAATTGATACAGTTTACCCACCTGCACGTTCACACTCAGTATTCCATTCTTGATGGAGCTGCTTCTATTGCCGGACTTATTCAGAAGGCCAAGGAAGACGGGATGAAGGCTATGGCCATTACTGATCATGGAAATCTTTTCGGGGCAAAAATTTTTCATAACGAAGCCAAAAAGCAGGGCATAAAACCTATTATCGGATGTGAGGTTTACATCGCCAAACGCTCCATGCATCAAAAGGAAGACAAGATTGATGGCAGCGGCGATCACCTTATCCTCCTGGCAAAAAATAAAACGGGCTATCATAACCTTATCAAGCTGGTTTCGCTGGGATGGACAGAAGGGATGTATTACAAACCCAGGATAGATAAAGAAGTTTTAAAAAAGTATGCGGAAGGGTTGATTGCCAGTACCGCCTGCCTGGGAGGAGAGGTGCCCCAGGAAATTATGAACCACAGTCCTGAATCGGCCGGCGAGCTGATAGAAGTTTACAAGGGTATTTTTGGGGAGGATTTTTATCTGGAACTGATGCGTCATAAGACCAATGACCCTGAGATGAACCAGAAAGTTTACAAGGATCAGGTGTATGTGAACAATACACTTCTTGAGCTGGGTGAAAAGTATGGGGTTAAATGCATCGCCACCAATGATGTTCATTTTATAAACGCTGAAGATGCCGGTGCGCACGACCGGCTCATCTGCCTTAGCACCGGAAAAGACCTGGATGATCCATCCCGGATGAAATACACTCAGCAGGAATGGCTGAAGACAAGGGCGGAGATGATGGAAATCTTCAAAGATATTCCGCAGGTTCTTATAAATACTCAGGAAATAGTTGATAAAGTTGAGGTTTACGCATTGAACCGCGATCCGATTATGCCTGATTTTCCGCTTCCGGAGGGATTTGACAATGAGGACGACTATCTCCGGCATCTCTCTTACAAAGGGGCAGAAAGACGATATAAGGAAATTACTACTGAAATACAGGAGAGAATTGATTTCGAGCTGGAGGTTGTTAAGAACATGGGTTTTCCGGGTTACTTCCTTATTGTGCAGGATTTTATAAATGAAGCTAGGAACATGGGTGTTGCAGTGGGACCCGGGCGAGGCTCAGCAGCAGGATCGGTGGTGGCATACTGTACAGGAATAACGGATATAGACCCTCTAAGATATAATTTGCTTTTTGAGCGATTCCTGAACCCCGACAGGATTTCTCTTCCTGATATCGACATTGATTTCGATGAAGACGGCCGGGAAGAAGTTCTGAGATGGGTAGTCAATAAATACGGCAAAACCAAGGTTGCCCAGATCATCACATTTGGGACCATGGCCGCAAAAATGGCCATCCGCGATGTGGCAAGGATACAAAAACTTCCGCTTTCAGAGGCCGACAGACTGGCAAAGCTCGTACCTGAGCGCCCGGGAACCACCCTGAAAAAAGCCTATGAAGAAGTTCCTGAACTAAGGAAAGAAAGGGATTCGGGTAACCCGGATGTGAAATCGGTACTCGAATATGCCGGAACTCTCGAAGGCTCTGTGCGACACACGGGAATACATGCATGCGGAATTATCATAGGTCGTGATGATCTCACCGAACATATTCCAATCTGCATCTCCAAGGACTCTGATCTGCTGGTTACCCAGTTCGACGGGAAGCATGTTGAGGATGTCGGGATGCTGAAAATGGACTTCCTCGGACTTAAAACACTTTCCATCATTAAGGATGCTGTTACCAATGTATTTGAATCACGGGGGATAAAAATAGACATTTCAAATATTCCCATCGACGATGCCCTGACGTATGAGTTATATGCCAAGGGCGATACAACAGGGCTCTTCCAGTTTGAATCGGCCGGAATGAGAAAACATCTGCGTGATCTTAAACCGAACCGCTTCGAAGACCTGATTGCCATGAATGCCCTTTACCGTCCGGGTCCAATGGAATATATTCCTTCCTTTATAAAAAGAAAGCAGGGTCAGGAGCAAATAAGCTACCGTGTTCCCGAGATGGAGGAGGAGCTTAAGGAAACCTATGGTATTACGGTTTATCAGGAGCAGGTGATGCGACTTTCCCAGAGGCTGGCAGGATTTACCCGTGGAGAGGCCGACTCGCTCAGGAAAGCCATGGGTAAGAAAATCCGCAAAATGATGGACGAGCTGAAAAGCAAGTTCGTGGAGGGTTGTAAGGCTAATGGCCACAATGAGGTTGTTATTGAAAAGATATGGTCCGACTGGGAGGCTTTTGCTGAATATGCTTTCAACAAGTCACATTCAACCTGTTACGCCTACGTTTCATATCAGACAGCCTACCTCAAGGCACATTATCCGGCCGAGTTTATGGCCGCAGTGCTTAGCCGGAATATTACCGATATCAAGAAGATCGGGATATTTATGGACGAATGCCGGAGAATGGGTACGGAGGTCCGGGGGCCGGATGTAAATGAAAGTAATGTCAAATTTACAGTTACCAAAAAGGGCAATATCCGCTTTGGCCTGGGTGCTATCAAAGGAGTGGGAGAGTCGGCTGTTGCCACCATTATTGAGGAAAGAAAAAAGAACGGTCCCTTTGTCGATATTTACGATTTCATAGAGAGGATGGATTTGCGGATTATGACAAGGAAAAACCTTGAAGGTCTGGCCGCATCGGGAGCTTTTGACTGTTTCCCGGAGATCAACCGCGCACAGTATTTTGAACCCATTGGTTCTGAAGCGAGCTTTTTTGATGCACTGGTAAAATACGGCAGCCGCCTGAGTAACGAGAAGAACAGCACTCAGCAAAGTCTGTTCGGTGATTCTAATGAAGAAATTATCATGAGGCCCCTGCCGGCGAATATCGAAGACTGGCCATTGCTTGAGCGCATCAACAGGGAAAAGGAACTGATAGGGATGTATCTCACAGCCCATCCTCTGGATCGTTTCAGACCCGAAATAAAGAGTTTTTGCAATGTGGATTTTTATGATTTAAATAATCGTTTGCCGGATTTTAAAGCAAAGGATGTTACCTTTGCAGGCATTATTAAATCGTTCCGCGAGGGGATTTCCCAAAAAAATAACAGGGCCTTTGGAATAGCTATCCTTGAGGATTTTGTGGATACCTATCAGTTACGTCTCTGGGGTAATGACTTTGTAAACTATAAGAAATTCTTCAGCACTGGCGTTTCGATTATGGTCAGAGCCGGGGTTGAAGAGTGGAAATCCAAAAAGGATAACCGCAGCGGTATTGAGCTGAGGGTTAAAAGCATTCATCTTCTTTCGGAGGTAAGAAATGAAATGGTGAGAACTGTTTTGCTTACTGTTAAAACAGATTCTTTAAATAACTCAGCAATTGAAGGCCTGTCGAAATTTATCGGAAAGCCCGAAAAGAAAACAAATGAAAAACATTTGCGCGTTCAGGTTGTTGATAAGCAGAGTAATCTTAAAGTGGATTTGTTTTCCAGGACACAGTACCTCAACCTGAACGATGAGTTTTTTGATTATATGGAGGCGAATCCCGAGATAGAATATTCTTTGAAATAAGGTCCGGGGATTTTTAAATTGTATTGAAAATTATAAATTTGTAACCCTAAATACTATTGTTATGGCAATTGAATTAACCGACAGCAACTTTGAAGAGCTGGTAATTAAGTCTGATAAACCCGTTATCGTTGATTTCTGGGCAGAATGGTGTGGTCCCTGCAGAATGGTAGGACCAATTGTAAACGAAATCGGAGAAGATTTTAAAGACAAGGCCATTGTTGGTAAACTTGATGTAGACAGCAACCCTGGTGTAACCCAGAGGTTTGGAATCAGAAATATTCCTACCATTTTATATTTTAAAAATGGTGAGGTAGCCGATAAACAGGTTGGTGCCGTAGGTAAAGGAGCCCTGGTTAGCAAACTCGAAGCTTTATTATAATTCGATTTTACGTTTATCCCTGAAATAAGAAGTGCCTGAAGTTTTTCTCAATTCTTCAGGCACTTTGTGTTTTCAATTTTCCGGAAAATTATATGAATCCAGTCAGGAAAGTTTGCGTCTTTTGCGCGTCCAGCCCTAAAATAAATTCTGTTTATTTCAGGGATGCGGAAATTCTTGGAAAATTATTTCTTGAGCATAATATCCATGTGAGTTACGGGGGAGGATCACAGGGACTCATGGGTACTCTGGCTGATACTATGATTGCTGGCGGAGGGAAGATTACGGGAATAATTCCGGGCTTCATGAAGAAAATGAACTGGGCTCATCCGGCAGTTACCGATATGATTGAGGTTGAAACCATGCATCAAAGAAAAAACCTCATGATTAAGGGAGTTGATGCAGTAATCGCACTTCCCGGTGGGGTTGGCACCCTGGAAGAACTCACGGAACTTATTACCTTAAAGCAGCTTGGACAGTTTCTGGCACCCATTGTAATGCTCAATACCAATGATTTTTACAGGCCTCTTGAGGATTTCTTTCATAAGATGACTGAAGAGAAATTTATGAGGCCGGTTCATAAAGATATCTGGTTAATGGTTGAAAAGCCTGAAGATGTTATTCCGGCCATCAAAAATGCACCGCCCTGGAATGGTGACGCCATAAAATATGCCGCTGTGGAGGATTAAAATTTCCTTCCAATAACCAGAATGTCATCCACCTGTTCTATTTCACCTCTCCAGGCTTCCAGTGTGGATTCAAGTACTTCTTTCTGTTTGTTCATCGGAATATCCTGAATAGCCAGCACCAGCTCTTTCATGGGTTTTGCCTTAAATTTTTTCCCTGTTTCCCCACCAAACTGATCAGCAAAACCATCGGAAAAGAAATATATCGCATCACCCTTTTGCATCTGGAGAACATTATTGGTGAATTTCTTTTCTTCTTCCAGTTTATTTCTGCCAATGGCAAAGCGGTCGGCCTTTATTTCTTCCAGAGCCCCATCTCTTACAAGCCACAGTGGATTAAAAGCCCCTGCGAATTCCAGTGTTCTTGTCTTCCTGTTATAGCAGATCAAAGCCATATCCATACCATCCTGTATGGCCCCGCCTTCAGAGTCATGACGCTGAAGGCTCGAGGTTACTTCTATGTTTAACCTGTCGAGTATATCAGATGGTTTAAAAATCTTGTATTCTTTCACGATCTTATTCAGTGAATTTGAACCAATAATTGACATAAAGGCCCCGGGCACTCCATGACCCGTGCAGTCCACTGCTGCAAGGAATTCAAGATCCCCGATAACATCAAGCCAGTAAAAGTCGCCACTCACAATATCCTTGGGCTTGAAAAGAATAAAGGTATTCTCAAAGGGTAAGTCAGGAGGGAGTATGGCCAGCTGTATTCTCTTTGCATAGCGGATGCTGTCGGTAATATCCTTATTTTTCTGTGCCAGCTCTTCTTTCTGTTGCACTACCTCTGCTGTTCTTTCAATAACTTTTTCTTCAAGTATCCTTTTCTCTTTAATAAGATTGGATTCTCTCACTTTAACATACACCACAATTACTGTGGCTCCGAAAAAGATACAAATCAGAATGAACCACCAGGTTTTGTAGAATGGAGGATTAATCTGGAACTGCAAGGTAATGGGAGTTGAATTCCATATTCCTTCACTGTTTTGAGCCATAAGCAGGAAGGAATATTTTTTAGGCGCAAGTGCAGGGTAGGTCACCGAGGTCTGAGTAGTGGTTCTCCAGTCATTATCTGCACCTTCCAGCTTAATTTTATATTTTACCGCAGAAGGATTTGTAAGACAGATGCTTATGTAATCAATGATAATATTATTATCAGAATACCTGAGTTTAAGACCCGATTTAATTTCCCGGTTTTTCAGATTTACTTTAAAACCAATTATATGGGTCAACGGGGTTTCATTTATTTTCGTTTTTACGGCTGGATCGTATCGGTTAACCCCGGCTACAGTTCCAAACCACAGCATACCCCGTGAATCCCTGAAAGTCGAATTGGCCTTGGTTTCAATTCCCGTAAAGCCATTTTTCGCAGTATAGGTATAAAGCTTATCCTTTTCAGACTTATATACATTCAGGCCTTTGTTCGTGCCAATATAAATATTGTTGTTTTTATCAATATTCAGCAAATTTATCAGATTCCCCAGCAGGCCATCGCTTTCCTTATATGATTTAACAATTTTATTATTTTCAGGGTCTATGACAAGAATTCCCTGGGCCTCTGTTCCTACCCAGAGCAGACCCTTCTGGTCTTCGATCATGCATGTGGCGGTAAAGTTTTCACCAAGGTTGGGTATTGAAAACACAGTGTCTTTTAAAACAGTAAGCCCCGAATTTCTGGAGCCAATCCAAAGATTATCCTTACTGTCGCAAAACAATGCAGTAATGTCATTACCGGCTAAACCGGAGGTCTGGGTGAAATACATTACCTGCTTTGCATTATAATCGTAACCTACCAGTCCGTCCAGCGTCCCGGCCCAGACTCGTCCTTTTTTGTCAGTTTCAAGAGCTGTGACAACCAGCTTTGGCAGGTATGAGTTGAGTTTAGGCTCGTAAGTAAAAAGGGATGTTTTAGGAACATAGGTAAAAATTCCTTCAGCATCGGTGCTGATCCAGATTCTCCCCTCCCTGTCTTCCTTGATCATCCGGATTCGGTTTCCCTTTAACTTATAAAAATCCTGAAATCTTTTGGATAAGGGCAGAGACTCATCGTAAATGGAAATTCCTTCATTGGTTCCGAACCAGTATTTCCCTGTTTTGTCCTGAATAACGCTCCAAACCTGAGAATTCAGAAGTCCATCATCAGTTGTAAAGGATACAAACTGCTCACCCTTGAAAATAGAAAGCCCGTGTTCATGAGTTCCGATAAGCATATTACCTTCCTTATCCTGAAGTATCTTTCGGATTTTTAAATCATTAAGTCCGTTCTGAAGATTATAGGTTTTAAGTTCTTTATCAGAAATTACGGTAATACCTTCACCCCAGGTTCCAACCCAGCAGTTCCCATGAAAATCTTCTGAGATGCTTGAAATCCAGTTGGAAGCCAGTCCATCGCGAATATCATAAATTTTAAAGCTGTCTTTTTCAACATCATATTTGTATAAACCACCATGATAGGTTCCAAACCAGAGGTTGCTCCTGGAATCTTCAAACATGCATGTAATCAGAAAGAAGGAAGGCATTCCCTTCAGGTCGAGGTTTACAAAACTATTGCCATCGGGTTTATAAAATTTTATGAATGCATCCGTGATAAAATAAAGACTTCCTTTTTCAGAAAGGTAGATGCCAAATACCCTGTCACTTAGCCTGTCTCCGAAAAAAGTCTCTGATTCCGATTCGTCCAGGGTATTTCCGGTCCGGCTAATTTTAACAACACCGGAAAGCTCCGAACTGATCCAGAGATTGCCTTGTTTATCCCTGACAATGCCTGTAATATCGCTGTTGAATTTTTTTCCGGGTGCTGAAAACACATGGAAATTTCTTCCGTCGTAATAGCTGACGCCTCCGCCGCTATGGCCAAACCAGATACGATTGTCGGTATCTTTGTATATGGTGCGTACACCATTTTCAGCCAGACCGTTTTCCAGTGAGTAATTATTGAATTCTTTTCCGTTGAAACGACTTACGCCAGCCTTGGTTCCTAACCAGAGATAATCGTTTGTGTCCTGCATGATATCATATACAGTCGACTGGGCAAGCCCTTCAGCCACACCATACGAGTCGAAATAATAGTTCTGAGAAAGCAGGGGTTGAAGAGGGAAGAGCAGGGTACATAAAAAAATTATCCGCCTGATGGGGCGAATAATTCTTTTAAAGGCTTTAATATGAATGGCTGGGCTCATATTTGTTGTTTATTTTGACATAAAGAAGAATGTACCATTCTCGTCTTCCAGTCCGGCAATTTTTCCAAACTGTGGTTTCTGTGCATTCCCTTTGGTAACAGCGTTTGTAACTTTCTGAACAATGCTTTCAATTGGGATACAGGCGTTGGGGTTGTTGGCAAGCACATTGGCAAAGGTTTTTGTGAACTGACTGTTATCCACGGCGAGCTCATAACCTGCAGAGGAAAACACCTGGGAGGATTTGAGCCTTGTAGCTGCCCAGTCGTCACAGGATTTTATCTCAGGAGCACCCCTCATTGCCTGGTAGAAGCTTGGACCTGATTCGCACGCATCCGTAATTACCAATGTATGAGTAACTTCTTTTGGATAGGATTGCATGGATGCCTTTAAGGCATTGATATTAAAATAAGTGAATTCATCGTCTCTTTTTGCGTCCACAGGCACCCAGTAACCGGTTTCATTTACATATTTACCATGACCTGCATACCATATCAGCAAAGAGTTAACCCTGTTGCTTCGAAGGAGATCGCGCAGTTCAATGGCAAAGAACTTTTCCATTTCCTGCTTGCTCATGTTTTTCTTCTGAATGAAATTATGGATACTATACTTTGAAAGCGCCGTCTTCATCATGGTTATATCTTTCCCTGGTCCTTCAAGGGATGCGAAATTTTCATAGTCGGAATTGTCAATAAATACAACCCATGTTTTTCCCATTGGATTATTGGCGGCTATATCGGCGGCATCGCGGTTAAGGGTGAAAGTCTGTTCCGATTTGTTCCCAAATTCATCAACAGCGGTAACCGTGAAGGATGATTTATTCATGATATTAATGGTAGCCTGGAAGGTAGGATTCAGGTCATTTGGAATATAACTGGCCAGCACACCGTCGATATTGATGCTTGAAATATGGCTCTCATCCAGTATAGATCCTTCCACATAAATTGCCGGATCATTACTGTCGAGATAAATAAGATTGTTATCCGATGCATAGGGTGCAATAATCCGGATATCAGGGGGAGTGACTTCTGTTCTGCGGATAGTATAAACGGAAGTCTCTGTATTATCATACGCGTCGGTGACTTCAACAATCAGCTGGTCTGAGTTATTAAGGTTCACGCTGGTAAGAAATTCGTAATGATCATCCTTGGCAGCAAAGGGAATGGTGTAGTTATTTACAACAACCGATTTCAGGTTGCTTTCATCCTTTACAATTCCTTTCATGGGTAAAACATTCACCCCTTTGGGAACGTCCAGCACCTTGTTTTCCTTTTCCATTGGTTCTGCAACCGAGACAACGGGTTTATTGGTTTCCCTGTTCAACTCAAAAAGACGGGCTTTTGCATCTGCAAGAAGTTCCTGGGCATTGGCATCGTATTTTGATAATTTTGAGAGGGTCTCATAATCTTTTATTGCATTCTTAAATTGAAGAGTCTGCTCATATGAATAAGCTCTTTTGTAATATGCCTTTGCATTTTCAGGCTGCAATGAAATCACCTTACTGAAATCAAGTATGGCATTCGAGTGCTGCGTAAATCCCTGATAATACTCAGCTCTTTTAAAATACATATTGGCATCCTCAGGCTGAAGGAGAATAATGGTGGAGATATCATTAATAGCTGACTGATACTGAAGCTGATCGGCATAAATTTCACTTCTGACAAGATAAGCTTTAACAGACTTCGGATCCTGGCGAATGGCCCTGTTGATATAGGATATGGCAAGGTTATATTTTTTCTCCCTTCTCTGAAGATCAGCAAGCTGGATAGCTGCATCAAGATATTTATCATTTTTATCCAGGGCTTTCTGATAAGCATCACCGGCATCAGCCCATTTTCCAAGAGTGTCGTTAACAAGGCCATAGACATAATAATTTTCGGCCGTTTCCTTGTATCGTAGTGCTGTTTTTGCATCTGCCAGTGCTTCCGAGTATCGTTTCATATCAATCAAGACCAATACCTTAAGCTGAATGGCTTCAATGTAGGATGATTTCAGGTCGAGAGATTTATTTAGCTTATCGAGAGCAATTGCATCTTCACCCAGCTTGAAATGCATGGTGGCTGAATTAAAATAAACCTCTTCATCTTTCGGCATGAAAACTATTGCCCGGTCGTAATCCTCAGCTGCTTCCTTATATTTAGAGAGCTGAGAATAAACATATGCACGCTGAGTATAGGCTTTATCATAATCAGGCTCAATTTGAATAGCTTTTGTGTATTGCTCAATGGCATCTTCATACTTGCCATTCTTCAGGAAGTCCTCGCCAGCTTTAAAAAACTGCTTTGCACTTTGTCCAAAAAGACCAATGGATAAGAGGGACAAAAGTAATGTTAAACGAATGGTTTTATTTTTCATTTTTATGTTGCTAACTGTTATGTAATTCTTTTTCAAACTCTTTTAACACACAAATATAAGTATTATTGTATTGAAAATAAACTTAATAGCTCTTTCAATAAGATGCTACAAATCACTATTTTCCGGCTGGTTGTTTTTGTAAATATAAAGCATCGAACCCCGGAATTCAAATGATTCATCAGCTTTACGATTCAGTTCCGGAGCTTTTACGCCGTACTTAAACATTTTGTTACCAAAAAATACATATGTTTCATCCCAAAGTCCGGAATTCAGAAAACTGCCAAGCATTTTTGCCCCGCCTTCTACAAAAAGGCTTGTAAGTTCCCTCTGGTAAAGCTCCTCCAGCATCGATGGTATATCAAAGCTCTTCAGACTTACCAGATCATATTTATGACTGATCTCCTCACCGGAATCCTTTCCTCTGAAAATCAGAGTAGGAGACAATCCGTTTTTAACTTTTTTATCCTCAAAAATTCTGCCATTCTTGTCAGGAATTACGCGAATCGGATTAATTCCGGGCCATTCTCTTACATCCAGGCCGGGATCATCAAGCAAAATCGTGTCAGTTCCAGCCATAATGGATAATTCCTCCGATCTCCATTTGTGAACGAGCATGCGTGCTGTATGATTTGTTATCCAGCTGGGTTTATTGATTCCATTACTTTTTCTGTCAGTATCGATAAACCCGTCCAGTGTTTGTGCCCATTTCAGAATTACATAGGGCCGCTTTTTCTCATGGTAAGTAATAAACCTTCTGTTGAGATACCGGGCTTCATTTTCAAGAATACCTTCAATCACTTCACAGCCGGCATTTTTAAGCGCTGCAATTCCCTTGCCGGAGACTTCAGGATTTGGATCCTTACAGCCGATTACTACCCTGGGAATGCCACACGAATTAATAAGGAGGGAGCAGGGAGGGGTTTTTCCATGGTGGGAGCAGGGTTCCAGATTTACATAAAGGCTGGCCTTTGTTAAAAGGGATTTGTCTTTTACGGAATTAATGGCATTTACTTCTGCATGCGGGCCTCCGTATTCATGATGGTAGCCTTCGCCAATAATCCTGTTATCATAAACAATTACAGATCCAACCAGAGGATTTGACCTTGTCAGACCCATCCCCTTTCCGGCCAGTTCCAGACAGCGCTTCATATATAACTCATCCTGTGCTGTTGTAATCATTTGATTTTGTAAATTTGATCAAAAATAAAGCTTTTGAAAGTAAAAGAAGCAATAAGGTACATAATTGATTCTGCTTCCGGTATTTATTCACCCGGGGAGGCAGAGAGTATTGCATTCATTTTCCTTGATTTTATTGGCTTTTCAAGGAAGGAAATCTTTACCCTGTCTGAAGAAGAGCTGGGTTCGGCCAATGAGCATTTTTTGCATTCGGCTGTGACCGATCTAAAAAGCTTTAAGCCTGTACAATATATTCTGGGTGAAACCGAATTTTATGGTTTAAAGTTCAGGTTGAATGAAAATGTTCTGATACCCCGACAGGAGACTGAGGAACTGGTGCAGAAAATCGTCAGGGATACAAAAAATGACAGCCCCGGAATACTTGATTTGGGAACCGGAAGCGGTTGTATAGCCATTAGCCTGAAAAAGTTCATTCCCTCTGCAAAGGTTTATGCCATCGATATATCCCCTGCTGCTATTGAAATTGCTGAATTTAACGCAAAACTGAATGAGACGGAGATTACATTTCTGGAATCCGATATGCATGAGGGGCTAAATAGCTTAAACCAGGAATTTGATATTGTCGTTAGCAATCCTCCCTATGTACGTGAAATGGAAAAGGCATTCATGCACCCTAACGTTCTTGAGTTTGAGCCGGCTACGGCACTTTTTGTGAAGGATGATGACCCTCTGGAATTTTACCGGGCTATTTGTGACATCTGTAAAAAAAATCTTGCGGCCGGGGGAAGGGTTTATGTGGAGATCAACGAGGCATTGGGAATGGAAGTCGCTGAATTGTTTCGCAGCTATGGAATGGTCAATATTGAAATTATCCCGGATATTAATGAAAAAAACCGCTTTGTAAAAGCCTCAAAAAAAATCTCATGAGCCAGGAACGCACCGTAAATCCTGAAGAAGCTCTGTCGCGCCTGCAGAATTTGTGTTCAGCAAGAGAAAAGTGCAGTTCAGATATCCTTAACAAACTTCGTCAATGGAAAATACCTGATGAAACGGCTGCGGTAATCCTTGAAAAACTTAAAAAAGATAAATTTGTTGATGACCTCAGGTATGCAGGATTTTTTGTTCGTGACAAACAGAAATTCAATAAGTGGGGAAGGGATAAAATCAGGTTTGCCCTGATGCATAAGCAACTGCCAAAGGACATTATTGAGGAAGTAATGGGAAATCTTCCGGCAGAGACCTACGAGTCTTCCTTACGGGAACTACTGAAAAAAAAGTCAGGAGAGCTGGAGAAATACAATGCCTATGAAAGGAAAAACCGCTTAATTCGTTTTGCCCTACAGAGAGGATTCGATTATGATTTGATTTTCAGAATTGTTGATGATTATATTGTAAGCTCAGAGTGATGTCCGGATTTGTCCGTCATTTTTCCTATTTTTGCATTCATTCTAAAAACAATTATTATGACAACACCCGATTTGGTTAAGGAACTTTTTGAGCGCCAGGATGCGTTAAGGAGGCATCTTTGACATCGATAAGAAACTGATAATTGTTGACGAAGAAGAAAAGAAAACACAGGCTCCTGATTTCTGGAACGATCCCAAATCTGCAGAAAAACATCTTAAGGAAATTGCCAGGGTAAAAAACTGGACAATCTCCTTTGCCCGGCTGCAGAACCAGCTCGAAGACCTGCAGGTTATGGTTGATTTTCTTAAGGAAGGTGAAGCTTCACAGGAGGAAGTTGACTTGCTGTACGACAAGGTGCTTGAGGAAATGGAAAACCTCGAGTCGCGAAACATGCTCAGGAAAGAAGAAGACAGCCTTGGAGCCATACTGAAGATTAATTCGGGAGCAGGCGGTACTGAAAGTCAGGACTGGGTGCAGATGTTGTATCGTATGTATCTCCGATGGGGAGAAAGAAACGACTATAAGGTTAAGGAAATAAGTATTCTTGAAGGAGAAGAAGCCGGAATAAAGTCGGTTACCCTGGAATTTGAAGGAGAATACGCTTATGGATACCTTAAGGCTGAATCGGGAGTTCACCGGCTGGTGCGAATTTCACCCTTCGACTCACAGAAACGACGTCACACCTCCTTTGCATCGGTATTTGTATCCCCTGTAATAGATGATGAAATAGAGATTGTCATTAATCCGGCTGATATTGAATGGGACACTTTCCGTTCCGGTGGTGCCGGTGGCCAGAATGTAAACAAGGTGGAAACCGGTGTAAGGGTCAGACATTTGCCAACGGGAATTACGGTTGAAAATACTGAGACACGATCACAGCTTCAGAATCGTGAAAATGCACTGCGCATCCTGAGATCTCACCTGTATGAGCTGGAACTGAGGAAAAAAATGGAGGTCCAGGCAGAGATAGAAAGTAAAAAGAAAAAGATAGAGTGGGGTTCACAGATCCGCAATTATGTTATGCAACCCTACAAACTGGTGAAGGATCTGCGATCAGGACTGGAGACAGGGAATGTGCAGGATGTTCTGGACGGGAATATCAACCCTTTTATAAAGGCTTATCTTATGGAATATGGAGGTGATTGAGGCTTTCTGATCATTTTCATTCATAATATATTTATACTATTTTTACTTCATTATGCCTGCAAATCATGACGTATAAAATTTATCATAATCCCAGATGTCGCAAAAGCAGGGCAGGACTTGCGTATCTGCAGGAGAAAGCTGTAAATTTCGAATTGCAGGAATATTTAAAGAACGGCATTAGCATTGATGAGCTGAAAGAAATTGTTTTAAAGCTCAATATCCCCCCGAAAGAACTGGTTAGGAAAAATGAGGATCTTTTTAAAAAGGAACTCAAGAATCTGGAAATGAACGATGAAGAATGGATTAAAGTTATTTCTGAAAACCCGGTATTATTGCGGCGCCCGATAATTATAGGAAAACATAAAGCAGTTATTGGGGATCCCCCGTCTGCTATAGATAAAATATTATAAACCAAAAAACCCAATCTATGAAAAAGTCTTTTTTACATAAGCCCCTGATAATTTTACTTTCAGTTCTTTTTATTGCAAATGCCTGCAAGAAAGATGAATCTTATACACAGGTTTCAGAATTTGAAAGAGGGATACATAATGCCCTGAATGATTACCGTGCCTCACTTGGTAAAGATCCCATGGTTCTTCAGTTTCTTCTGATGAATGATGCCAAGACCTTCAGTGCAAAGATGGCAAATGAAACCGAAGCCTTTAGTACGGACTGGTTTATGCCAGAGCTCGAAAATCAGAAGGTTCTTCTGGCGGCCGACTCATCAGCTGCATGGGTAGCCTACTGTGAATATGAGGAACCGGATTCAGTAATGAGCATTGTTTTGAATAATCCTGATATCAGAACAAAAATTGAGGGTTATTTCAATCAGAATGCGGTTGGTACTGCCAAAGATATTAATGGTAACTATTACATAACCGGGCTTATGCTTCACTTTAAGAAATAAGAAAATCATCACTTAGAATACTGTCAAAATCTACTAACTACTATGAAATCCAGAACAGAAAAGGATACCATGGGACCCATCGAGGTTCCTGCTGATAAATACTGGGGTGCGCAAACTCAAAGGTCGAGGGAAAACTTTAAAATCGGAGGACAGCTGATGCCCCGTGAGATAATTTATGCCTTTGCTTACCTTAAAAAATCGGCAGCCCTGACAAACAAAGATCTGGGGGTTCTTTCAGAAGAAAAAGCAAAACTTATTTCTGATGTTTGCGATGAAATTCTTGAAGGAAAGCTCGACGACGAGTTTCCGCTAGTAGTATGGCAAACAGGTTCCGGCACCCAGTCAAACATGAACCTGAATGAGGTGATTGCCAATCGTGCTCATGTATTAAAGGGAAATAAGCTGGGTGAAGGACCAACCTTCATTCATCCCAACGATGATGTAAATAAATCGCAAAGTTCGAACGACACTTTCCCAACGGCTATGCACATTGCAGCCTATAAGATTCTTGTTGAGACAACTCTTCCCGGTGTAGAGATACTTAAAAACACCCTGAAGAAAAAGTCTGATGAGTTCATGGATATTGTAAAAATAGGACGCACACACTGGATGGATGCCACTCCCCTGACACTGGGACAGGAATTCTCCGGATATGTTTCCCAGCTTGAGCATGGTATGAAGGCCGTAAAGAATTCACTTGCCCATCTTTCAGAGATTGCTCTTGGCGGAACAGCTGTTGGTACCGGCATAAATACCCCGAAGGGATATTCGGAGAAGGTGGCTGCTAAAATTGCTGAGCTGACGGGCCTTCCTTTTGTTACGGCTGCAAACAAATATGAATCGCTGGCTGCCCATGATGCCATTGTTGAGGCTCACGGAGCCCTGAAAACACTGGCTGTGAGTCTGACCAAAATTGCCAATGATGTAAGGCTTCTTGCTTCTGGACCTCGCTGTGGAATCGGTGAAATCAGCATTCCGGAAAACGAGCCCGGTTCATCCATTATGCCCGGAAAGGTAAATCCTACCCAGGTTGAGGCCCTGACAATGGTCTGCGCACAGGTGCTTGGGAATGATGTGGCGATTAACATTGGTGGAATGAACGGTCATTTTGAGCTAAATGTGTATAAGCCCATGATGATTACTAATTTTCTTCATTCAGCCCGACTGCTGGGCGATGCATGCGTTTCATTTAACGAGCATTGTGCGGTGGGAATAGAACCAAATCTGACCAACATCAGGAAGAATCTTGACAACTCACTCATGCTTGTTACTTCCCTGAATACTCACATTGGGTATGACAAGGCAGCACAGATAGCAAAAAAGGCACACAAGGAGCACCTTACATTAAAGCAGTCTGCTGAAGCCCTCGGCTATGTAAGTTCAGAGGATTTTGATAAATGGGTGGATCCTTCAAAAATGATCGGTCGTTAAAAGCGGTACTGTAATTTTATATGAAATATTTTTACTGTTATTCTAATCAAATAGTGACTCTAATATGGAAACATCAGATTTGGTAATAAAAACCATGAAGGATTCGGGCAAAGCCCTTAGTGCCGGTCAGATTGCTGAAATCTCAGGATTGGAAAGAAAAGAAGTGGATAAAGCAATGAAAGTGCTGAAAACCTCAGGAAAAATAATATCCCCTAAAAACTGCTACTGGCAACCTGCCTGAAAAAATATTATTGACAAAATTATTTCCGGCAATTGTTAATCCTGATGGAATGACAAAATTTAAAAGTCCTGCAAACTATTGGCCAATCTTACTTACCCTGGTTAGAATAGCCATCGGCTGGCAATTTCTTTACGAAGGAATTGTAAAATTAAATATGAGCGGATGGAGCTCCGCCCCTTATCTATCAGGTTCAAAATGGATACTTGCCCCGTTTTTTCATTGGATGGCAGCAAACCCTGCCATAACTTCATTTGTAGACTTTCTGAATATCTGGGGATTAATACTGGCAGGTCTGGGACTTATGCTGGGACTATTTGCAAGGTGGGCAAGTCTGGGAGGAGCCATAATGCTGTTGTTCTATTTTTCAGCGTATCCACCGATTCCGGGGTATATGCAGGGCATTCCAATTGAGGGAAATTATCTATGGGTAAATAAAACCCTGATTGAATTTTTTATCGTATCCTCATTTATTTTCATTTCCTCTTCGAAACTTTACGGAATTGATCGCATTTACCGACTCTGGAAGGATGAGAAGGCCAGACAGCCTGTTTCACCGGTTTCGGATCCCGGCAAGGAAGGGCTCGACAGGAGGGAGGTCCTGAAAAACCTTATTTCAGTTCCTGCTATTGGTGCCTTTGCTTATGCTTTTTACAGGAAAAAGAAATGGGATAGTTTTGAAGAGAAGCTTTTAAATATGGATGGGATCGATGCCAATTCAGGCGCAACTCTTCTTAAATTCAACTATTCAAGTCTCAGCGATCTGAAGGGACAACTGCCAACAGGGGCTATAAAATATACCGATGAAAACGGCAATCCTGCCAATTTTGAACTCAGCAGGTTATTCATGGGAGGTAATCTGATTGGAGGCTGGGCTCATGCCCGCGATCTGATTTATGTCTCCAAACTGGTTAAAACCTATCATACGGATGAAAAGGTTCTGCAAACCCTGGCACTGGGCGAAAAATGCGGTATGAATGCCATCATTGCAAACCCGCAACTAGGCAGGATTTTGCAGAAATACAGGCATGAATTTAAGGGGAAGATGAAATTTATTTCTGACTGTGGCACAAACCTGGATTTTCTTCAGGGTATTAAATTATCCGTAGCAGCCAACTTTGATGCCATGTATTGTCAGGGCGAAATTACCGACAGGTGGACGGATGCCGCCTACGACGATGGAACCGGAAAAACGCTTGAACAGAGAATGGAGATCATGAAGCAAGGTCTGGAAGAAATACGCAGGCATGGGAAGCCGGCAGGGATAGGAGCGCACCGGATTGAGGCCATAAAGGTTTGCGTGAACCATGGTCTGAAACCCGATTTCTGGGTTAAGACTTCCCATGATCATAGTTATTGGTCGGCACAGAACACCGGTAGCTGGAAAGACAATATTTTCGACTTTGATCCGGGAGAAACTGTACGTTACATGGCAACTCTGGAAGAACCCTGGATTGCCTTTAAGGTTCTGGCTGCAGGTGCTATAAAGCCAGAGGATGGACTAAAATATGCTTTTATGCATGGTGCCGATTTTGTATGTATGGGGATGTACGATTTTCAGATAGTTGAGGATGTAAATATTGCGCTGGATACTCTGGATAAACTTGAGGGGCGCACCCGGGCCTGGATGGCATAATACAATTCTTCGATAAGTCTTATCCCGGGTGGAGCCTGCTTCCCTCCATATTTTTCCAAAAAACCTTTGTGAATACTATTTTAAATTTTACCTTTGCACCCTATTTTTAGTGTAGGTTTAATTTAATTAAAAGAGAATGCCTGTAAAAATCAGATTAACAAGACAAGGTCGCAAAAAGAGACCTTATTATCACATTGTTGTATCAGATAGCAGGGCGCCACGAGATGGCAGGTTTATAGAGAAACTGGGTGCGTACGATCCCAACACAAATCCTGCAACAATTGAACTTGATTTCGGCAAAACGCTGGATTGGGTTCTCAAAGGCGCTCAACCTACCGATACTTGTAGAGCTATCCTTTCATACAAGGGTGTGATGTACAAGAAACACCTTATGGAAGGTGTAAGAAAAAAAGCTTTTTCGGAAGAAGAAGCTGAAAAGAAGTTTAACGTTTGGCTGGCTGCAAAAGAAGCAAAAATCCAGGCAAAAATTTCCTCTCTGGATGAGAAGAAGTCCGATAGCCTGAAAAAGCGTCTTGAGCATGAAGCTAAAGTTAATGAAGAGAGAGCTAAGGCGATTGCAAAGAAGAATGCTAAATTAGCAGAAGGTGCTGCTAAGGATGCAGCAGAAGAGGTGGCGGAAGAAGAAAATGCTGCTGAAACTGTAGAATCTCCTGTAGCTGAGACCCCTGTTGCAGAAACTGCAGAGGCTCCTGTTGAGGAACCCGTAGCTGAAGCAGCAGTTGAAGAGGCTGAACCTGTTGTTGCTGAAACGGCAGCAGAGGAAGTTGAAAAACCAGTTGAAGAAACTGAGAAACCAGCCGAATCAGAAGAAAAAGAATCAGAAGCATAAGATCCATAGATGATCAGAGAAGACTGTTCATTAATCGGATATATATCGAAAGCACATGGTATTGATGGGCAATTGATGGTCCGTACGAACAGCAATTTTGCAGATGATATCGAACCCGGGGAACCGTTATTCGTCAAGGTGGACGAATTACTGGTTCCCTTTTTTATTGAAGAAGCTGAGGTGTATCCCGACAGGGCAATTGTTAAGCTCGAATTTATCGACAACCCCGAAGAGGCCAGGAAATTTACCGGATTGAGCGTTTATCTGGAGAAGCAGGAGCACAGACCTGAAAGCGCCATACAAACAGATAATTTTGGCTATTATACCGGATATTCTTTCCGGGATAATACATCCGGAATTGAAGGCATTATTCGTGAATTTATTGATAATCCCTTAAACCCGCTTTTTCTGGTAGAAAATGGAGCATCCGAATTCCTGGTGCCTGTGCATCCCGACTTTATTGTTGAGGAAGACAATAAAAGAAAACTCCTGGTGTTTAACCTCCCTGAAGGAATCGCTGATATTTGATATAAAAAAAGCGAAGTCTCTATGAGCTTCGCTTTTTAATTTTTCAGTCTTTCCTCTGATTAATTGGAAGAAACTGCATATTTCATTTCAATGCTTTCTTCAAAACTTACAAATCTGTTTTTCCACTCGTCAGGAACTTCAAAAGTAACTTTAAGCCTGGCATCATAACCTACCAGAACGGCACGGTTGGAGGATTTTACTTCGCGGGTTTTAGCGTCAATAAGCTTTTGTTTCATGGAGATGCTTTTGTTTCCGAGCATTTCAACGCGGGTCTCAACAAGAATTTCATCATCAATGCTGATCGGACTGAAGAAGTCAACTTTAATGGAGGCTAAAACAAGAGTCTGATTGTCCCAGTTAATCGAATCACCAAGTACCTTTTTAAAATACTGGATCCTTGCGAAGTCGTAATAATGCTGGTAAACGGCATTGTTAACATGACCCAGAATGTCTACATCATTAAATCTGATTTGTACAGGTGTGTTGTGCCTGTACAGGCTGTTCTCTGTTTCCATAACGTAGTTTTTTAGAAGTTGAAGTATAATGCACAAGATGGAAAATAATTTCAAATTATGCAACATTCCTGCCTTATAAACGTCCTTCGGTAAAGAATTATTTCACCATTAAATTGTTTAAATTATGAAAAAGTATCTAATGCTCTCAGTGTTGGCGATTTCTGCCGTTTTATTTATTGCATCTTCATTTACTCTCCCTGAAAATCCGGTAAGTAAAGATTTCCCCGTTCAAAAATTTTCAGAACTACAAATTGCACTAAAATCTCAGGTATTTATTGAGCAGGCTGAGAATTATTCTTTAAGCATTGAAACTGACGAAGAGACTATGGAAATGATCAAGGTGGAAAACAATTCCGGAGAACTCTCCATCTCATGTAAAAAGGATAAAAACAGTAATTCGCCTGTCGTAATACATATAACCACCCCTGTCTTAAAAAAGATAAGCCTTGCCGGGTCTTCCGAAGTAAATGTTGAAAACACCTTTAATACAGAGGAAATGAATCTTAATATTGCCGGAAGCGGAAAAATTAATTTTGGAGATTTAAAATCGGATGATATCTCCGCCAGTATTGCCGGCTCAGGGAATATCGTACTTGCCGGTGGGAAAGAGGGAAGTCAGCAGCATTTCAGTATTGCCGGTTCCGGAAATATTGATGCTTCAGCATGTGAGGCCCCGAAGGTAAAGGTTGAAATTGCAGGCTCAGGTAATTGCCAGGTTTTTGCAGGCAGCGAACTGAATGTCTCCATAGCCGGCAGCGGAAATGTAATGTATAAGGGAAGCCCGGAAATAAAAAAGGAAATTAATGGTTCAGGAAAACTTAAAGCCCTGGACAAAAAGTAACATTTCGGTTTTTTAGGGCCTTATAATTTTAAAAAGTCCGCCTTCACCCAGTTTAATAATGGATGAAGGTGGCCTTTTTTCATAATCGTCTCTTCTCCATTGCGGTATAAAATCCACAGCCTCCTTTATCTCTTCGCTGATTTCATCAAATATTGCAGCAGCCTTCTCACCGGATATATTAGCCGAAGTGGAGACAATTGGCCTGCCAAAACTATTTATGAGACGGGAACAAAAAGCATCATCCGTAATTCTTATACCAATACTGCCATCTTCGGCAATCAGGTTTTTGGCAAGATTTTTTGCGCCCGGATAAATTATCGTCAGCGGACGGTCCGAGGCATCAAGAAGCTCCCAGGCAATTTCAGGCACTTCTCTTACATAACTTTCAAGTCTTCCTTCATGGTCAATTAAAACCAGCATGGATTTACTGTCGGACCTTTTTTTAATGTTATAAATCCGGGCTACAGCTTCTTCATTGCCTGCATCACATCCAAGTCCCCAGACTGTATCGGTAGGATACAGAATCACACCGCCATTCCTTAGCACTTCAACCGACTTTTTTATATCCTCCTGCATATTAAATCAGTTCTTTGTAGAGCTTCATTATTTCATTGGCGGTCCGTTCTTCTCTGAACCCCCTGGCGTGAATATATCCCGCTTCAATCATTTTCCTCCGGAGTTCGGAATTATCAAGCAATTGGTTTATTGATGCTGCGATTTCTTCCGTTTTCTGAGGATTTACATAGATAGTATCTGGTCCACCGGTTTCCTGCAGACAACCGCCTGTTCCGGTAATTACCGGAGTGCCTGAATTCAGCGCCTCCAGGATTGGGATTCCGAATCCTTCAAAAGATGAGGGATAAACAAAAACCTCGGCCATCTGGTATATGGATGGGAGGTCTTCCTGTAGAACATCCCTAAGAAACTGAATGTTACTGACTTTTTTTTGTGAAATATACTCGATTACCTTTTCATGATAGGGGGTGGGCCGGCCAACAACTATCAGGGGAACATCAATTTTGTATTCGTGAATTGCCTTAACGAGCTGCAGCAGGTTTTTTCTCTCCTCAATGGTTCCTACATAGAGAATATATTTTTCCGGGAGTGAATATTTCTGCTTTACCCTTTGCTTAAAATCTTGCCCTGCCTTTTCATAATAAAGGGGACTGCATCCCTGGTAGATCACGCGTATCTTCTCCGGCTTAATATTAAAGAAGTGGATGATATCCTCCTTTGTCTGTTCGCTTATGGCCACCACCCTGTCGGCCTGCCTGCAGCTTCGGTGAAATTTGCTTTTATATATGGCCCGGTCTGTACTACGGTAAAGTTCAGGGTAGCGCATAAAGATGAGGTCATGAATGGTAAGAATGGAAACGGCATTCGACTTTTTTATGTCCAGGGGAAGTTCATTGGACAGTCCATGAAAAATATCAATATGTTTTGAGGCAATGGTTCTCCCCATAAATCCTGAACGCCATACAGAGCCCATCTGTCTGTATATAATGTTCCCCGGGCTTACCAGTTCTGTATTTGAAGGTGGAAAACCTGAAATATCCTTACTTTCCTTTGGGGTAAACAGAAAATATTCATTGTCCGGGAAAAGCTGGCACAATTGGGAAATCAGCGTGCGGCTGTAATTCCCTAATCCACTGTGGTTAAAAAAGGCTCTTTTTGCATCAAAACCAATTCTCATAGTTCAATGAATTAAACTGCAACATTATATTCCCTCAATGCCTGGTTTAGGGAGGTCTTGAGGTCGGTTGATGGTTTCCTTGTCCCGATAATTAAAGCACAGGGGACCTGGTATGTGCCTGCCGGAAAATCGCGGGTATAGGAACCCGGAATAACTACCGAGCGTGGTGGAACAAATCCTTTATATTCACGGGGGGAATCACCGGTAACATCAATAACCTTTGTCGAATTTGTTATAACTACATTCGCGCCCAGCACAGCCTCACTGCCAATTCTTGCTCCCTCTACCACAATGCATCTTGAACCAATAAAACAATTGTCCTCAATTATAACAGGAGCAGCCTGAACCGGTTCCAGCACGCCACCAATGCCAACTCCACCGCTCAGATGTACATTTTTTCCAATCTGCGCACAGCTTCCAACCGTTGCCCAGGTATCAACCATGGTCCCCTCATCAACATAAGCACCAATATTAACATAGGAGGGCATCATGATTACTCCTTTGGCGAGATAAGCACCATAACGGGCCATTGCATTAGGAACAACCCGTACACCGAGTTTTTCATAATTGTTTTTTAGGGGGATTTTATCATGATACTCGAATGGCGCACATTCAATGGTTTCCATTTTACGAATGGGGAAGTACAAAATAACAGCCTTCTTAACCCATTGGTTAACGGTCCATTCTTCATTATTTTTCTCCGCCACCCTTATTTTTCCCTGATCCAGAAGGGCAATAGTCTCTTCAATGGCATTACGAACTTCAGGCTTTGTCAAATTATCCCTGTTATCCCATGCTTCTTCAATTATTTTTGAGAATTTTTCGAACATGAATTTTGATTTATTATGCCTGCTAAAGGTACAATGAAAAATGGTTCTTCCGAAATGCCTGAGCTCATTCTTCGGTGAAAATTTGATTTAATCCCCTGTTAAATTTTATCAGGCCGGTATCAAAATCCATTACTATTAAATAACTTGCAGAAAAAAAGAATGGAATCTATTCTTGGAATGAAACTTCCTATCCAGGACCCTTTAATCGTATTTCTGATTATTCTTTTCTTTTTTCTATTTGCTCCCTTATTTGCCCACAGACTTAAGCTTCCGGGGATAATCGGTCTGATTCTTTCCGGGATATTACTCGGGCCCCATGGACTCAACCTGATTTCACAGAGTATTGGAATTACCCTTTTTGGAACGGTTGGCCTTCTTTATCTTATGTTTCTCACTGGCCTGGAGATAAACCTGCTTGAACTGTCCAAATATCGAAAGCAGGGAATAATGTTCGGATTACTTACCTTTTTTATTCCTCTTTCACTGGGACTCATTCTTACCCTCTTTGTTCTGCATATGCCTTTTAAAACAGGGGTGTTATTTGCCAGCATTTTTTCGACACATACCCTTGTCTCTTATCCAATTGTTGGTAGATACGGACTCAGTCAGATTAAAATTGCAGGAATTACAGTAGCAGGGACAGTAATAACTGATACAGGGGCTCTTTTAATTTTGACAGTAATTGCATCTTCCATACACGGCAGCAACGGATGGTTTTTTATTGCCAGACTTGTTGTATTTTTTCTTATTCTTATAAACTTCTCCGTGTTTTTTCTTCCGAAAATAGGAAGATGGCTGTTAACGCGTCTGCAGGGTGAACCCGGATACCAATATATAGCTCTTTTACTGCTTGTATTCCTTACAGCCTTCCTGGCAAAAATTCTGGATATTGAGCCTATTATTGGTGCTTTCTTTGCAGGTCTTGCCTTGAATAAGCTTGTGCCGCAAAAGTCTCCTCTAATGAACCGGGTAGAATTTATCGGGAACAATCTTTTTATACCCTTTTTCCTTCTTGGAGTTGGTATGCTCATTGACTTGTCAGTGCTGATTTCAAGTCCGTCTTTTCTGATTAAATCCTTCATAATAATAAGTGTGGCAATACTGGGTAAGTTTCTGGCATCCTATGCAATGCAAAAGATTTACTCTTATTCGAGAACAGAGAGGGACCTTATGTTCGGACTCAGTACACCAAGGGCTGCCGCTACCATTGCAGTTGTTTTGGTTGGGTTTAATCTGAAGCTTTTCGATGCCGGTTTAATGAATGAAGCCATTTTAATTATTTTATTCACCTGTCTTTTAGGGTCAGTAATTACTGAAAAGGCCGCACAAAAATTATCGCATTTAAACATGCAGGGAGAAGAAAAAAGCGAATTTACTCAGCCTGAAAGAATTCTGGTTCCTATTGCCAATCCCGGATCAATTGAATACCTCATGAGATTTGCATTTGCCATCAAGACCTCCGGCTCAAAAGAACCAATTTATCCACTTACCGTATTGCATGATGACATTTCGTCGCCCGGGAAAATAATGCAGTTTAACAGGAATCTGGAAAGGTACCAGCAAGATGCCTCATCAACTGAAGAAAGCATTAGCCCAATGGTCAGAATTGATGTATCGGCGGTTGACGGGATTTTAAGAGCGATCAAAGAAAAGGTGATCAGCAAGCTGGTCATTGGCTGGAATGTAAAATCATCCGCAAGCATCATCATTATGGGATCCTTGTTGGAAAAGCTCATTGAGAAAGCTCATAAAATGCTTCTGATCGTCCATATCGATAAATCCCTTGAATCATTTAACGGACTGAATATTTTTATTCCACCTGATTTTGAAAAGGAATTTGGATTTAAGGATTGTATAAGCACTTTTTTACTGTTTTCAGGACGGCTTAAGAAAAAGACGGTTTTTTATTGCGAACCCCCATTGCAAAAATATCTTTTTGAAAATTTCAGAAAACAACTTTCCGGAAATACGGATATTAATTTTAAGGAATTTAAAGACTGGGGAAGTCTTAATAATTATAATGAAATGCTTGAAATAAACGACCTTTTGGTATTCATGACCGCCCGACCAAAAAAGTATTCTCATCCCTCCAAATTTGAGAATCTTCCGCGTATTCTGAGTCGGTATTATAAAGAGCATAATTTCGTTCTGGTTTACCCTGAAGATAAGCAAAACCTTGATGACTCATTAAGCAGCAGGCTTGGAACCAGTTAAATGTTTATTATTTCAAAGCTGGGATAAATGCCTGATTCAGGTGATAAAATTCTAAGATAAAAAGATTATTGAATAAGAGTCCCGCTCAATTAAACAATAGTGTTTTCAGTTCTCAGGCTGAATTTCTTTCTGACGGCCATAATCCCCCTAAGGAGAAGATAGATTACGGCAAGACAGAAAATAATACTCGCACCGCTGGGTATATTAAGGTAATAGGAAATTAGTAAGCCCGAAAGGGAACCAATAAATCCTATCAGAACAGACAGTAAAACAATTTTTCTGTAGTCGCGTGTAATCATATTTGCTGCATTCTGCGGAATGGTAAGCAACGACAGGAGTAAAATAATTCCTACCAGTTTTATATTAAACACAATGGTCAGGGCAACCAGGGCCATAAGACTGTAATTAATAAAACCAACACGAAGGTTCAGGGTAGAGGCATATTCCTCATCAAAGGAAACATATTGAATTCGCCTGAAAAATAAAACAAAGAAGAGTATGATAAGCAGGGTGAGTGCCAGCAGGCTGAACAGGTCAAAACGGTTTACTGTTAGAATGCTGCCAAATAAATAGGTCATCAGGTTGGGCGCGTAACCCGGACTCAGGTAAATGAAAATAATACCTATGGCCATACCAAGCGACCAGATCATGGCAATGACTGAATCATTCCGGATATTTCCCTTGCGGGAAAAGAATTCTATCCCCAGGCCTGACAATACGGCAAATACAGCTGCTCCAAGAATCGGATTGAAGCCCAAAAAATAGGCAATTCCTATTCCTCCAAAAGAAGTATGAGTAATTCCTCCGCTGATAAATACTATTCTTCGGGTTACAATATAAGTTCCAACAATACCACAGGAAACAGCTGCCAGAAAGGCTGCTAATACAGCGTTTATAAAGTATTGATAATGAAGCAATTCAATTAGTTCTTTCATTATTGTCATTTTGAATGTTGATGCAAAACCCGATGAGGTACAGCGCCGTGTGCAATAATATCCACTGGGCAATTGTAAATGCTCAGTTCCTCTGAAGTAATTTCGTTCGACGGATGGTAATGCAGGTTCAGGTTCACACAGGCAATGGTTTTGATATAACTCGAAATGGTGCCAATATCGTGGGAGACCAGAAGAATAGCAATTTCCTTATTCAGCTCTTTCAGAGTCTCGTATAATTCAAATTCAGAGCGGTTATCAACGTAGGTACTGGGTTCATCAAGTATCAGAAGGATGGGATTGGAAATGACGGCTCTTGCCAGAAAAACTCTTTGCAACTGACCTCCGGAGAGCTCTCCCACCGGATTCCCGGAAATTGAGGAAAGGCCCGATTTCTCAATGAGTTCATCAGCCCTTTTTTTATCCTGTGATGTGAATCTGAAAAACAGTGATTTTCCAGAAGTAAGTCCTGAAAGCACGACATCTCTCACTGAAATCGGGAATTTTTTGTCTATCTGGCTTTGCTGTGGCAGGTAGGCAATAAACTTTCTGAAATCCTTACTTTTTCCCGGGAAGAAATATTGAATTTCCCCGGATATTGGTTTTATAACACCCAGTATAGTTTTTACCAGGCTTGTTTTTCCTCCGCCATTGGGACCGATAATGCCAATAAAATCTCTCTCATGTACCTGAAAATTAATATTCTTCAGTACTACATTGTCGTCATATCCTGCGTACAGGTTTTTAATTTCCAGGATTTTCTTCATAATTGTTTTTTATCGTCATGTGACTTTAGAAGGAGAGTATTCAGGATAAACACCATTTCCTCCTTCCAGTTTTCGTTCATAGGATCAAATTGCACAATGCTGGCATCAATTTCCCGGGCAAGCGATTTAGAATTATCCGTACTGTATTGCTGCTGCACAAATATGGTGTGAATGTTCTTTTCCCGCGCAAGATCAATTATTTCCCGGATATGTTCCGGGGGAGGTTCCTTGCCATTAAATTGAAGTACGTTCTGATCCATTCCATAATCCCTCGCCAGATAAGTAAGTGCCGGATGATAGATTATAAAGCTTCTACCTCTCAACTGATCAGCATTCGAATCATACAAATTCTTAATGCTGTCGACTCCCGCTATAAAGATTTTATAATTTTCGTTAAAATAGGCTGAATCCGGGGGATATAGACCTTTCAGGGCGGATAGAATATTGGAAGCAATAATTTTAACATTGGCGGGCGAAAGCCAGAGATGAGGGTCGGTGCCGGAATGGATTTCCTGGTGACCATCATCATCATGGTGATCCATACCTGTAATGGGTATAATACCCTCCGACAAATCAACGATTTTCATCCTGGGGTTTATTCCCTCAAAGCGCGGTATCCAGCTCATTTCAAAATCAAGATACCCTGATTTAAAATAGGCAATGGAATGCTGCAGCCTGTTCATTTGTTTTGCCGAAGGCTCATATGTTGAATGCGAAGCACCCGGAGGAATCATAAGGTTTACTTTAACCCTGTTTCCGGCAATCGATTCCACAAAGTATTTCTGTGGAAGTATGCTTACCGACACCTGTTTATCACTAGGGTCCGGCTCAGGACCCTTGCAGGATCCCAGGACTAAAGCAGCCAGAAGCAGTATGTGTACTTTATAATTCATTGATTTTAATTTAGAATTTAGAAGTTAGAATTTAGAAATGATGAAGAATCTTAATAATTCCTAATTCCTGCTAACGTTCTTTCCTCATCCTCCAAATCTCCCTGAATGATTTTCCTTTCTCCGGAACCGGATCAAATCCATGACCTCCCCAGGGATTGCAGCTTCCTATCCTGTATATTCCCAAAATTAAACCCTTTATGGCTCCATGGGTTTTGAGTGCCTGAATTGTATATTCCGAACAGCTTGGTGTATAGCGACAGGCATTGGGAAGCAGTGGGGATATGGATAGCTGGTAGAATTTAACCAGCAGAATAAAAATCCCGCTGAAAATCCATGTTAATCCCCGCGACAAAGGGTTTTCGAAAAACAGTTTTTTCAGATCAGGAATTTTCATAATGACAGTTTTTGCAGATTCCTAATATTATAAACTGGTTTTCAGTTTTTTGAAAACCATCGGGCAGTTCAAAATCCTTAATTTCAAGCTCTTCCATGCAATAGGTTGTGTTACAGTTCGTACATTCAAAATGCACGTGGTCCGGATCGGAGCTGTTATTCTGATTTACCGCGATAAGCTTGTACTTCACAGCTTCTTCTGAAAGAATACGGTGAACCAGCTTTTTTTCCACAAGGGAGTTAAGGTTCCTGTAAATGGTTGTGCGGTTGCAATTTCCCCGCATCAGCCCCTCAATTTCCTTTTCACTAAGAGCCCTTTCGCGCGTTGCAAGGATTTTAAGGAGTTCGATCCTGTGAGAGGTTAAACTCAATTTACTTTGTTTTAAAACTTCCTTATAATTCATTTGAGCATTTTTGCAACTGATTTGCAAATTTATCAAACTTCAGCTTTAATTTAGACATTTTCTTCCTGTTTTTTTAGAAAAAATATTTCCATCTTTGTGCGTTTATTGGGATTTGCTATCAGTTTGATTTTAAATCCTCATATTATCTTACAAACTGTCCAAAAAAATTGGCAAATGGTTAAAGAAATAAAACATGATTCTATGAAAGATGCAGTAGCAATTTTATGTGCAGGTGGACCGGCCCCTGGAATTAACACGGTAATAAGTTCAGTGACAAAAATATTTCTTCAGAACGGATTTCAGGTTTTGGGTATCAACGGTGGATATAAGTCTCTCTTTTCATCGGAGCCTGCCTTTGATTATCTGGATTTTGAATATGCCGACCAGATTTACAGTCGCGGAGGCTCAGCCCTGAAAATGAGTCGTTACAAACCCAAGGACGAAGAATTCAAGGTTGACTTTTTCAGAAAGAATAATGTTAAGATTCTTGTGACCATTGGTGGTGATGATACTGCCTCCACCGCCAACCGTCTTGCAAAATACCTTCTCGAACAGAAGATGGATGTGAAAAATATTCATGTGCCAAAGACCATTGATAATGACCTCCCCCTGCCGGAGGGGACACCTACCTTTGGATACCATTCGGCAAAGGAAGAAGGAGTAAGGATTGCATCCACCATATATGAAGATGCGCGTACCAGCGGAAACTGGTTTGTGGTTTCATGTATGGGCCGTGAGGCTGGTCACCTTGCTTTTGGAGTAGGAACGGCTTGTCATTTCCCCATGATTATTATTCCGGAGATGTTCGATAAAACCAAGCTGACCTTTGATAAAATTACCAACCTGGTTATTTCTTCCATGGTTAAGAGACGTTTACTGGGTATTGATTATGGCGTTGCAATAATATCTGAAGGGGTATTCCATTTCATGAAGGATGAGGAAATTATTGAGACCGGGATAAATTTTACCTACGATGATCATGGACATCCTGAACTGGGAAATGTAAGTAAGTCCCATATTTTCAATATGCTCGTTCAGCAAAAACTCAAAACCCTTCGTATCAGCGTTAAGAGTCGCCCGAATGAAATGGGTTATGAATTGCGTTGCTGCAGACCTATTGCTTATGATTTGAATTATGCAACCCGACTGGGTCTCGGAGTATATAAACTTTATCAAAAAGGCCTTACAGGATGTATGGTTACCATCGACCGCACAGGAGAGATATCTCCTTTATTTCTGAAGGATGTTGAGGATGAAAAAGGTAAGGTAAAACCCCGCCTGGTAAATATTGACACTGAAAAGGTTCAGCTGATATATCGTAATAATCTTCATTTTATTACTCCCGCAGACTATCGTGGAGCAAAGAAATATGTTCAGGACCCGGAAGAGTTTGATTTCTTTAAGATTCTGAACTGGTCAGAAACAGATTTCTGATTTATTACAACCGCCTCTTCCCGGAGGCGGTTTTTTTATGCCTGCTCCCCAAGAGTCCTGATTCAACCCTTTTTCGCGAATTGTTTTTTACTTTGAATTTCTGTATTTTTAACGATACTGCACATTCAAAAAACAATCAGATATGACTCAGGTAAATCATAAAAGAGGAACCATTGCCATTCTTACAGGAGGCGGTGATGTTCCGGGTCTTAACCCGGCAATAAGGGCTATAACCATTCGTGCACTGAAGGAGGGTTATTCTGTACTCGGACTCAGACGGGGCTGGGCCGGGATAATGGAATTAATTCGCGACAAGGAGGCTGACAACAGTGATAACTACCAGACACTTACTCAGGAAATAGTAAATAAAGCGGGAAGGACAGGAGGAACCTTTTTGCACACCTCAAGGACCCGACCCAGTCATGTCCCTAAGGATATGGTACCCGAACATCTCAAAAAGGATTACAAATCAGAAATCAATGATTTAACACCTGAAGTACTCAAAAACTTATCTTATCTGGGTGTGGATTATCTTATTCCCATTGGCGGAGATGACACTCTTTCATATAGTGTTCGTCTTTTTAAGGAAGGAGTGAAGATCATTGCTATCCCAAAAACCATGGATAACGATGTTCCGGGAACTGATTACTGCATTGGTTTTAGTACCTGCGTTACGCGTACGATAAACATGACCAATACTCTTCGTACTTCGGCTGGTTCACATGAACGTATTCTGGTTCTGGAGGTATTCGGAAGATATGCCGGATTTACAGCTATGTTGCCAACAATGGCTGGTGCAGCTAATCGTTGCGTAATACCTGAATATAAATTTGATGTGTCAAAACTCACCGAACTCCTGGTAAATGACAGGAGAAGGAACCCAAGTAAATATTCGGTAGTTCTGGTATCGGAAGGTGCAAGTTTTTCAGGAATGGACGATATGATGTTCCGTAATCAGGAAAAGGATATGTTTGGACATGCCAAGCTGGGAGGCATTGGTGATGCCGTATCAACGAAGATTAAGGAACTCTCAGCCGGTTTTAACAAGGGTAAGGCAGTTAATGTCATTACCCAGCAATTGGGCTATCTGGTAAGGGGAGGAGATCCCGACTCGATCGATTCCATTGTTCCCATGGCATATGGAAACCTGGCGCTCGATTTAATCCTAAAAGGAATTCATGGACGGCTGGTTGTGCTGCGTAACGGAAGATATGACAATGCACCTATTGATGTGGTGACCGCTTCCAAAAAACTGGTTGATCTTAAGAAACATTATAACACGGATCGGTACCGACCCCATTATAAGAGTTTTGAATTCCAGCCTCTTTTCATCATGACAGGCTCAAATTAATGGATTAAATTAAAGGATTCAAGCTGCTTGCGGCATCAGGGTGCATTAGCCCATGAATGTGGAGAAAGAGTTACCCTGTTTAAAACATATTTTCCTTATGTTTTAAACAGGGGTGTATTTTTACTTAAAATAAATCCAGGATTTCGAAGCCAGAACAGATCGGGCATTTTTAAGAGAGGGAAGTGCCTCTTTAAGGTTGCTGTGGGTTGATGCTGTCACCAGTTTAAAATTAGAGGGGCCCTGAACAATATTCCCCTCATAGCCCATGGATTTAATTTTACTTGCGTAGTTTTCAGCATATTTTTGATTTTTGAAGCTTCCCACAACTACAAAGAAACCCGTAACAGGCGCCTTGTTATTTGAGTTCTGATACTCGGAAAGTTTCTGCTCATATTCGGCACGAAGGGCTTCCAGTTCCCTGTCGTAGGCAGCTGAATCCTTTTCAATCTGCTGCTGGAGCGCATTATTCTGTGCAACCAGTGCATCAATTTCTTCCTGGCTCATAGATGTTTTTCCAAGCATCTTATTAATTTTCTTACAGGAAGAAAAAGAGACCAGCGAAACTGCTAAAATATAAATGAAAACTCTTTTCATAATCGTTTGATTAAATGTAAAATAACTGCATTTGTACAAAAATAGGAATTCATGGTATAAAAATCCATAAATCGACTTTTTATTATTAACAATTTAAAATGGAATAAGTTATATCTGAAAGACCGCCTGACTGTTTAATCCTTTTATACAACATAGCTGATTCGCTTCAGAGTCATTTCAGAAGAACAATAAATTCAGTAAATTTGTTAACTAAGCAACGATCATTTAAAACACAAGCATATGGCAGACCTTAGCGTTAAATACCTGGGCCTTGATCTTAAGACCCCGCTTATTGCAGCTTCCTCCGGGTTGACTGATAATATTGATAATCTTAAAAGATTTGAGAAGCATGGCGCCGGGGCTGTAGTCCTTAAGTCATTGTTTGAGGAGGAAATCCGCATCGAAAAGGAGGCTGCCCTCTCAAAAATGGGATCTTCAGGATTTATCTACCCTGAAACCATGGAATTCTACGACTATAACGATGCTGCAGACCAGGAAAGCACATTTCGTTATCTCGATCTGGTGGCTGAGGCTAAAAAGAAAATCCATATTCCTGTTATACCCAGTATCAACTGCGTTACTGCGGAACAATGGACCGATTTCCCCAAGCAGCTTCAGGATGCCGGTGCCGATGCCATTGAGCTTAATATCTTCATCATTCCTTCCGATCTTAAACGTACCAAGGAGGACAATGAAAAAGTTTATTTCGATATCATAAAAGAAGTAAAGAGACAAGTTACCATTCCTGTATCCCTCAAAATCAGCTTTTATTTCTCAGATCTGGCCATTATGATGAAAAAATTGTCGGAATCAGGGATAGCCGGACTGGTAATGTTTAACCGTTTTTACAGTCCCGATTTTGATATCGACACCATGGAGGTCACCGCAGCAAGCGTTCTCAGCTCACCAGGTGATTTTTCTCAATCACTCAGATGGATTTCGATAATGAGAGATCATGTCTCATGCGACCTGGCATCATCGGGAGGGGTCCACGATGGAAACACCCTGATCAAGATGATACTGGCAGGTGCCAATGCCGTTCAGATTGCTTCAGCCTTCTATAAAAATGGTATTGATTACGGAGATGAGATTATCAGCTCGCTTCAGGATTGGATGAAAAAGAATAAATATAAAAATATCGATGAGTTCCGGTCCCTCATGAGTCAGCATCAGACAAACAATCCGGCGGTTTTCCAAAGGGTGCAGTTCATGAAATATTTCCGGGGACATAAATAATCATTCTCTGCTGATTTTTGATCAGTTTATTGATCCTGTATCAGTGAATAGGACTATCTATACCAGATCGCATGCATCGGCCGGCATCCAGTGCTTATCCTTGCCATCCCATTTTACATTGCAGCCAATCGGGTTTGTAACTGTCTGACTCACCTTCTTTCCACCTGTGAGTTCCTCCAGACATCTATCCAGATCATTGACTTTCATCAGGGAGGTGTCGCGGGGACTATCAACAGCCCTGCCGGTATATTGCAGTTTCCTGTTCTTATCAAAGACGTAAAAATGAGGAGTGCGAAGTGCACCGTATTTTACGGCTATCTCCTGCGACTCGTCATAAAGGTAAAGCCAGGGGAATTTATGCTCTTTCATCCTGCTAACCATGTGATCGAAATCGTCTTCCTGGTATGTGTTTTTGCTGTTGGAATTAATAGCTACAAAACGAACAGATTTAGATGCATATTTCAATGCGGTTTTGCGGGTTTCCTCATCCGACCCTATAACGTAAGGACAGTGATTGCAGGTAAAGAATATAACAAGAATATCTTCAGTGAAATCAACCAATTTATATTTCCTGCCATCTGTTGCAGGAAGCTCAAACCGGGGTGCACTAGCACCAATAGGAAGTGTAAATGACATATTTTTATATTTTAAAAAGAATTTTCAAATTTTGCTTACAATCTAAAAAACTAACGGAAACTATAGTTCTAACAATCCCTGCTAAAAAAGGTTTTTTATTCCGCCTGAAAATTACTTTTTATTGAGTTCAAAACTGCCCACTATAGGATAATGATCGGACAGGTGGGTTTCAATTTTTTCAAATGCAAGAGGTTTAAAATGCCCGTCATGAAAAATATAGTCTATTCTGAAATAAGGGAAAATACCCAGATAGGTGTTCCCGGTTCCCTGTCCGGAGCTTATGAAGGCGTCCTTTAATCCTTTACGCATTTTCCGGTAGGAATATGATACCGGTGTATCATTGAAATCACCACAGACAATAACAGGATATGCTGAAGATTTGATGTGTCTTGAAATAGCGTCAACCTGCGCAGAACGTTTGATATAGGCGGTTTTCAGTTTGGAGGAAATATCCTTGATCTCACTGATCTGCTGATCATCATACCTGAATTTCAGGGTATCGAGAAAACTGTAATTACGGCGCTGCAGCTTCAGCGACTGAAGATGATTGTTGTAAATCCGTATAGTATCGGTCTGAATTACAATATCCGTATAAATTGCTTCATTCGTACTTCCCGGGAAACTGATAACTCCCTGGTTTATGATAGGATAAGCACTGAATGTGGCAATCCCATATCCTGTATTTTTACCGTTTTTAAAGGAATAATGGATATAATTATAGGGAGTCTCAGAAAAGAATTTTTTTATTTTCTCAGGTCGGTTATCTGTTTTATCGCTGGTGTAAAATTCCTGAAGGCAAATAATATCCGGCTTTTCACTTCTTATGAAATTAAGAATGCTCTGATTGGTACCGGGATCTGATATCCACTTATAAATATTAAAAAGTCTGACATTATATGATAGAATTTTAAGTCGCTGGGAATTGTCGTCCCTGGTTTCAAGTGTGTTTGACTTTTTAAAATGCAGGGGTATAAAATTATTCAAATTGTTTATTCCTATCAGTATTATAAGGAAGGAGAATAAGAACTGTTTTTTCAGCCTTAATATCCAATAGATCATAAAAATCAGGTTCAAAGCAAGGATATAAGGATAAGCCAGACCAAAAAATGCAAGAAACCAGATTCTTGCAGGTGATATAAAGGTCGAGCTGTACGAAAGAAGCAAAGCAACTCCCGCTAAAACATTTAAATAAAAAACGACCTGGTTTAAAAATCTTTTCAAGCTGCAAAAATTAAGAAAACCTGCATAAGAGATGGAAGAATTTTATTTCAAATAATTTCAGAATATGCTCCGCATTGCTCTTTTTCATAGCCATCCATGGTTCCGGATGGTATTTTTCCGTTAGTATAAAACTACTGAAATTTTTTCAGTAAGAAAGGAATTACTTACCCATTTTAAAAAGCGTTTCCTTTTCTTCCTTTGTCAGACTGTCGTATCCCGATTTTGAAATTTTATCGAGTATGGCATCAATATTCTTCTGTTTTTCTTTTTTCACCAGGTTATACTCATAGTCATTTGTGGGCTTTTTATGACTTACGTGCATTTTCTTTCTGGGCTTGAACAGAGTAAATATAGTATCCATAATTCTTGTAAACCAGGTAGTAATGTCCTTACCCTGTTTGTAGCGGAGGATAAACAGGTAGCCAAATAAGGCTCCTCCGATATGAGCAATTTTTCCACCGGTATTCATTGAAAAGTCGACCAGTGATGAGAGAATAAATCCCACTAAAGCAACCCAAATTATTTTTACCGGACCGATAAATACGATATGAATTTCATGATTAGGGGCGTAGGTGGCTGCTGCAATAACAATAGCCATTACTGCAGCTGAAGCACCCAGTGCAACTGAATTGACGGCCTGCTGGTTGAGAACCGGAAAAATATTATAGGAAATTATATAGAGGACGGCACCGGATATTCCACCCAGCAGGTACGCATTAAGCAATCGCTTCTCATCAAGGTACTCGAGAAAAATTTTACCAAACCAGTAAAGCCATGCGATGTTAAAAAGTATGTGGAAGAAATCCTTGTGAAGAAACATATAGCTTACCAATGTCCACGGCCGTCGCAAAAGGGTAGCAGGATCAGCGGGGACCGCAAACAGCTCAACTATCTGATTCATGGGATCAACTGACGAAAACAGATAAAAAAACACACTCACTATATGAATCCCGAGAAATACCCCGATGTTGATGTAAATCAGCCGGGTAAGTGAAGTTCCGCTTTTAAAGGAATCTTTTATTTCCTGTATAATATTCATTCCAAAATATTCTTATATATTCCTGATATTTAGGACGTAAGCTTAGTTATCTCAATAAAAGCTCGTCCTGTCCTTTTTCCAGAGTTTTATCAAAACAAATCCAAACAACATACCCCCAAGATGCGCGAAGTGAGCCACGTTGCTTCCTGGCTGCATGAGTCCGAGGTAAAGTTCGATTAATCCATATCCGATTACAAAATATTTTGCTTTAATCGGGATGGGAGGAAAGAGGAGCATAAGCTGTGTATTGGGAAAGAGCATCCCGAATGCAAGCAGCACTCCAAAAACTGCACCTGAAGCACCTATGGTTGGTGTAAGAAGACCTACCGCCAGTTCTTTTGCCTTAATGTCGCCCATACTGTAAAGCCGGTCTACAACATCCGGTGTAAAAGTATCAATACCGTAAGTCTGACTAACATAATTCATAAGTGGATGAAGCTCCAGATACAACACCAGGGAGTGAAGAAAGACGGCTCCCAGTCCGGTTACAAAGTAATAGATCAGGAAACGTTTACTTCCCCAGACCTGTTCAAGTACTTTCCCGAACATCCAGAGAGCGAACATATTAAAAAAGATATGTCCCAGCGATCCGTGCATGAACATGTGGGTGATAACCTGAAAGGGATAAAAAAGCGGAGACCTGAAGAAATACAAACCAAGTGTATGGTTCAGATCAACGTTATATGCCTGCAGGATACCCATGGTTCCTAAGAACATCAGGGCATTGATGATTATAAGGTTTTTAACAACAGGAGGGGTACTGCCTGTTCTTCCAAAATACATGTTGCTCATTCTTTTTATAATAATTTTTCAATTTCTTCCATACTGATGATGCTTATCACAGGTTTTCCCGAAGGTGAATAATTCGGATTTGAACAGGCGAAAAGCTGATCAACCAGATTTCTCATCTCCTGCTGTTCAAGAACCTTGCCATAAGGGATAGCTGATGCCCTTGCAACGGCTCTTGCCACTTTTTCCTTAGCTTCAAGTTCCATGTCGCTCTCGCAGGACTTATATGTTTCAAGGAGTTCTTCAATAATATCCTTCAGGTCTGCATTTTTGACAGTTGAAGGAATTCCATTGACAATTATGGCATTATTTCCCAGGTCCCTGACATCAAATCCCAGTCTGTTTACATTTTCAATGATCGAGATAAAAGTAACATAATCGGCATGGTTTAGTTCGATCGTTTCAGGAAAGAGAGTTTGTTGCCCGGTAAATGCATCTTTGGCAAGAGAATTCAGATTTTCCTCGTATAGAATTCTTTCATGGGCTCTTTTCTGATCAATGATCATAATTCCCGACTTTACTGCGGTAAGGATGTAGCGATTTTTAAGCTGGAGGAATTTGCTCCCTTCATTCCTGTCAGGATTTGTTTCGGAAGGGATTTTCTGCTGCTCCGGTGCAAAACCCATCCTGGCCCTCTCAAAAGGATCGGGTGTGTTAAAGTAAGAGCTTCTGTCCCGGTAAGCCCTCCCGGGATGGTATTCGGGATCGTTATCGAAAGGATTAAATTCCCTGTTAATATTTATTTCCGGAGTGCGGATTTCTGTTTCACTGCGCATAACCGGGATATCGATGACTCCTTCAGTATTAAAATCCAGTGAAGGCATCAGGTTGTACTTTCCAATTGATTCTTTGACAACAGCCAGAAGTATCTGCCAGATAGCCAGCTCATCTTCGAATTTTATTTCTGTTTTAGTGGGATGTATGTTTATATCAATCTTTTCAGGGTCCGATTCAAAAAAGATAAAATAGGAGGGGATGGCGTCCTGTGGTAATATTTGCTGGTATGCCTGTAAAACTGCCTTGTGAAAATAAGGATGCCTGATGAAGCGGTTGTTTACAAAGAAAAACTGCTCGCCATAGGTTTTTTTTGCAAATTCAGGTTTGCCGATAAATCCATCAATTTTTACCAGACTGGTATCGGTTTGAAGGGGTATAAGATTCTGGTTAAGGTTTTTGCCAAAAATGGAAATAATCCTTTGTCTTAAATTCGATTTAGGAAGGTTGTAAATCTGCGAATTGTTATGAATTAGAGAGAATTCAATTCCCGGATGAGCAAGTGCAATATGATTAAATTCGGTAATAATATGTCGAAGCTCAGTGGTATTGCTTTTCAGGAATTTCCTTCTGGCGGGAATATTGTAAAAAAGGTTTTTAACAGAAAAGTTACTCCCTTCAGGACACGAAACCGATTCATTTAACTGGATTTCCGAAGCATTAATACGAATATGTGTTCCAAGCTCATCTTCCTTTCTTCTGGTTTTCAGGCTGACTTCAGCAATAGCAGCGATAGAAGCCAGGGCTTCTCCTCGAAAACCCTTGGTACGAATGGAAAAAAGATCGGTTGCTTTCCTGATTTTTGAGGTGGCGTGTCTTTCCCAGCAAACACGGGCATCAGTTTCAGACATGCCCGAACCGTCATCAATAACCTGGACCAGAGTACGACCCGAATCCTTAACATTTACTGTAATATTCTTTGCTCCTGAATCAACAGCGTTTTCAACCAATTCCTTAACTACTGAAGCCGGCCGTTGTATTACCTCACCGGCTGCAATCTGGTTAGCTACCGCATCGGGCAATAGTTGAATAATATCAGACATTTACCGGAATAAAAGGAGGTAGGAAATTAATAACAGAAACATAATTATGATAATAAGCCTCACATTGGATTGTTTTTGTGCTTTCTGGCTTCTTTTGAAATAGGACCTCATGGCTCCTCTTTGAATTGTGGGAGTATAGCCTGTTGATTCTTTCATTCCCTCCTCGAGCTGAATTTTACGCAGACGTGCTTCCCGCTCCTCTTTCTCCGGATCGTGAAACATAGGACGGTAGGTAAAGGTCCGATGCTGTGGTAATTTGAACATTCTGGGCAGATTCATACTGAAAAAGTTTAAAGTACAAAGGTATTTATATTTTTTAAATGAGGGTAAAATGCCTGAGCCTGTATTTCTTTAAATTTCCCTGATCATCCATTAGTACTGAATAAATGGATGAAGACCAGACATGTAAAACGAAATCTTTTTTCAATTATTCTCAATTCTAATCCATATTTCCTAATTTTGAAAACTAATACTGGTAAAATGGAGCTGATAAAAAACAGTCTGGAGGAGGCCAAGCATGTCCTGAAGAACTTTATGGAGGACAAGGCGAATCTGGAGGCGATTGAAAATGCAGGAAAATTACTCCTTAGCTCATTAAATAGCGGGGGAAAAATTATTGCCTTCGGAAACGGAGGATCCATGAGCGATGCCATGCATTTTGCTGAAGAGCTCACAGGAAGGTTCCGGGAAGAAAGACCTGCCATTGCCGCAGTTGCCATATCCGACCCGGCTCATATAACCTGTGTGGCAAATGATTATGGTTTTGGTGAGATCTTTTCAAGGTACATTCAGGCCAATGGAAAAAAAAATGATTTGGCTTTTGCAATAAGTACCAGCGGGAACTCTGAAAATATTGTCAATGCCTGTGTTAAAGCCCGTGAAATGGGATTGAAAGTGATTGCGCTTACCGGAAAGACCGGAGGTAAACTTTCTGAAATCTGCGATATCGAGATACGGGTATCTCATATGGGGTACTCCGACAGAATTCAGGAAATCCATATCAAGATTATTCATATCCTTATTGAATATATTGAGAAGCATCTTGCCGGTAGTCAGGCATGAGGTATTTTGTAAAGTAATTTTATCCTGAAATATGAAGAAAACCAGCCTGAATACCGAATGGAGAAAAGTTGCTGCCACTATTTACAGCAAGCCTGTCGACTCAAAAATATATGGTTCCGTTGAGATTGACGTTACGGATCTGGAAGCCTGGGTAAGTCGGAAGAGGAAAGAAGGACTTAAAATTACACTCACACATATTTTTGTACTCATACTTGCCAGGGCGCTAAAATACGAGGTTCCCGAGTTAAATACCTATATCCGGAGAGGAAATGTGGTGGAAAGGGAACATGTGGATGCCATGGTAAGTGTGCTAAATGAGCAAAAGGAAATGAGCTCTGTAAAGGTTCGCAGTGCTGAAAACCTTACACTTACTGAACTTGCAGATCGCATAAATGAAGAAATAAAAGACTCCCGCGCCGGAAGGGAAAATAAGACCATGCGTCTCAAAGGTTTTCTGGCTAAGATTCCCTGGCCCTTCAGAGTATGGATTTTTAAATTCATTCGAATGTTTACCATTAACTGGGGAATAAGCATTCCGGGCCTTGGACTTTCGGCTGAAAGTTTTGGTTCCTTTGTTATTTCAAATATTGGCAGTATTGGACTCGATATGGGATATCCTGCTTTATTCCCGACCTCCAATGTGGCTATAGTTTTTGTAATGGGAGGGGTATCAAAAAAGCCGGTGGTTATTGATGATCAGGTGGTTATAAGACGTATTATGTCTTTTGGTGCAACCCTCGACCACAGGGTGGTTGATGCCAATCATGGCGGCAAATTGTTTCGCTTTATTAAGCATATTGTAAATAATCCCGACTTGCTTGATGAAAAACCGGTAGTTTAGTTTTATTCTTTTCCATTCAATCTTACTGCAGCTTTCCTTTCATTCCCAACTTGCCCGGAAGAATCTTCACCTAAGTAAAATATTATTTTGTCAAATTCTTCTTTCTCAGCCATGTTAGAAATTAGCCAAAAATGAGAACTGAGATTATCAATCCAATTTATTAATTGCCCTAATGCCAGGCCATCATCGGCATTATAATTATAGCTTTTAGTCAACCTCCTTCCAAAAATAATTACTGAAAAGCATTTGAATACAACAACTTAACATTTTTGAAATTTGTAAAAATTATAGAAAAATTAAATAAGAATAAAGGATCGGTAAATATTTAATTTGTAAATTTCGGAAAATATTGAGTCCCAATAAACACCTTCAAAAAATGAAATCAAAAATATTTACTTTCCCGGGAAGAGGTATTGTTATTATTTTTTTCTTTTGTTTCTCAATTCTATCTCTTCCTCTTAAAGCGCAGCTTTCCGGAGTGAAAACCATCAATCCTTCAGGTGGCAACTATACCAGTTTTACTGCTGCAATTACTGATCTAACAACCCAGGGTATTAATGGTCCGGTAATTTTTAATGTTGCCAGCGGCACTTATAATGAACAGGTGGTAATTCCTGAAATAACCGGCGCAAGTGCTGTAAACACCATTGTTTTTCAGTCCCAAAGTGGCGATTCCTCGCAGGTAATTCTGAGCTATAACTCCACATCCGCAGCAAATAATTTTACTCTTAAACTGAATAACAGTGATTAAAAAAGTATTAAGAAAATTACTGTTCAGGCTACCGGATCTACCTATGGACGTTGTATTGAGCTAAATGGGACAGCCACGAATATTTTAATTGAGAGTTGCAGAATCATTGGTTTCAGTACCACTTCAATCTACGATCCCTTTGCACTAATATACAGTAATCAGGATGCTACAGACCAGATTACCATTCAAAAGAATCTGTTTTCTGAGGGAAGTATGGGCGTTTACCTGGAAGGAACGAGCAATACCGTTCTTGCTACAGGTACAAAAATTCTATCAAACACCTTTAACAATCAGTATGAATACGGAGTATATCTTAAAAATCAAAATGCTCCACAGGTGAATTCCAATTCGGTTTTACTAAAGACCAATATTGGTAGCGGCATATATTTCGAATATTGTGACAATAACTTTCAGATTCAGAAAAATAAAATTGTACTGCCATCCGGTCAATATGGTATTTACATAAATTATTGCGATGCTAACTCCATTTCCAGGAGCCTTGTTGCGAACAATTTTGTCAGTATTACCGGGGGAAGTTATGCCAATGGAATATATTTATACAATTCCACCTTCCAGAACATTTATCATAATTCTGTAAGCATTACATCAGTGAGCACCGGAGATTATGGGGCATTTATGCTTAATCTGGGATCCAATATTGACGTCAGAAACAATATTTTCGCCAATTTTGGAGAAGGCTATGCCTACAATATTAAAACTCCCGCAGCCCTGGAATATTCAGATAACAATGATTACTATTCCAACGGCAATTATCTTGCATACTGGGGAGCCCCCAGGGAAGACCTGAGTCTGTTAAAAGCTGCGCAGGCTCCTGCCATGGATGCCGGTTCAATTTCCTTTAATCCTGTATTTCTTTCATCAACAGATTTACACGGAGGCTCATTCAGGATTGATAATAAAGGTGTAAACCTAGGAGTTACGCAGGATATAGACGGGCAGACACGTACAAATTACGATATTGGTGCTGATGAATTTACCGGAACAGGATCAGCTATTGCAGCTGGAACCTACACGCTTGGAGGCAGCTCTCCAAATTACACCAGCTTCGGACAGGTGGCGGATATTTTAAACACATATGGAATAAGCGGAAATGTCACTTTTAATGTTCGAAACGGGACTTATTCAGAGCAATTTACCCTGGGTCCGATCGCCGGAACAAGCGCTTCCTCGAAAGTAGTTTTTACCTCGGAAAGCGGAGATTCCACAAAGGCTGAATTAACAATTATTTCAGGTGTCTCTAACGATTATATTGTCAGGTTTACCGGTGCAGATTACGTTACCTTCAAAAAGCTCAGTTTCACTTCCACAAATACAAATTATCACAGGATATTCTGGTTTTGCGGAAGCAGTTCAAATAATACTATCACCTCCTGTATACTGAACGGGGATAAAACAGGAGCAGGTTCCGATGCTCTTATTTATTCCTATGATTGCAATACCAATTTTCTTACTATCACAGGCAACATAATTTCAGGTGGTCATTATGGAGTATATGTGAATCCAAATGCTCAGGCCAAACAACTGGGCTGCAAAATTACCGGCAATACTTTCAATTCCCAGATAGGGGGATATGCCAACAGTATCTACATGAGGTATCAGGATGCCCCTGAGATTCGTTCCAACACAATTTCAAGTAATTCTTCCTATTATTATTATGGCATTTACCTTCAGGATTGTATCAATGACCTTAAGATTACAGGGAATAAGATTAATGCCATTTCAGGAGATGTAGGAATCGGACTCTATTCCTGTAAATCCATAAGTACAAAAAGAGGACTCATTGCAAACAACTTTATAGATGTTGGAGGAACCGGAAATGCTTATGGAATATACACCTATAACTCAGATTATCAGGATGTGTACTATAATACGGTAAGAATTACAAATACAAATATTACATCCGGGAGAGCCTATTACAATGCCGGTAATTCAAGCAATATAAATATCAAAAATAATCTCTTCACCAATTTTGGGGAAGGTTATGTTTTTTACAGTGAAGGCACCACAGTTAATTTTACATCAAACTACAACGGTTTTTATACAACCGGGAATTTTCCTTTTTACTGGAATGGGGTTGCCTATAATTCCCTTGCAAATTATACTGCTGCAGCAAGTCCGCTGGATGCAAATTCCATTTCCGCCAACCCGGTATTCGTCTCTTCTCTCGACTTGCATGCGCAGAGCTCCTATGTTGATAACAAAGCGGTAGCCTTAACAGAGGTGACCACTGATATTGATGGCCAGCTGCGGAGTTTATCTACTCCTGATTTAGGAGCAGATGAGTTTACCTCCATATTCACTCCTCTGGCTGCCGGAAGCTATACAATCGGAGGATCTTCACCTTCATATCCCAACTTTACCGCAGCTGTCAATGATTTAAATGTAAGGGGTATTTCAGGTCCGGTAGTTTTTAATGTGAGGGCTGGCACCTATAATGAGCAGTTTTCAATTTATGACATAAACGGTGCCTCGACTGTAAATACAATCCTTTTTCAGTCAGAGTCAGGCGATTCAACAACCGTGGAGCTAAGCTTTAATGCAAATGCAAATGCCCGCCACGTAATTCAGCTTAACGGCACCGATTTTATTTCATTTAAACGGCTTACATTCTCTTCTCTGAATTCAAGCTATGCACTTGTTTTTTATTTAAGGGGAGGGATACAAAAGCTCAATATCCAGAATTGTATCATAAACAGCAGTGGTACAAATGGAAGTGAAATTAATACTGCGGCCATTTATTCCGATAATGCGAGTTTAACGGATTTCCTGTTCGACAACTGTCTGGTAAATGGCGGCCGCACAGGTATATACCTTGAAAGCCCTTCCAATGCCCTCAGCACAGGGACAAGGATTGCTAATTCAAAATTCACCGCGCAGGGATATGATGCTCTCGTACTTAAATACCATTCCGCACCGCGGATTGAAAACAATTTCATAAACAATACTTCAGCTAACACTTATTTTAAAGGGATTTACCTGCAATACTGCAGCGGTGATCTGAACGTGCAGTCTAATTCACTTTTATTGCCAAGCGGAGGAAACGGTATTTATCTGTCTTATTGCATTGGCAACACCTCCAAAAAAGGTCTGTTGGTAAATAATGCAGTAAATATTACCGGTACATCCTCTGCTGTTGGAATAACTTTGGAATATTCAGATTACCAGAGGGTTTATTACAACTCAGTACGAAATAATTCGTTGGATATAAACTTTGGTAAGGCTTTTAATACCTACTCGGGCTCTAATAATGATGTCAGAAATAACATATTTGCAAATTTTGGAGGAGGATATGCATATTATACTAACTCTGCCACAAATATTACTACATCCGATTTTAATAACCTTTTCACAATCGGTAATTATCTGGCTTATTACAATGCGAATTGTTCTGATTTGAACAGCCTTAGATCCTTAAGCAGCAAAGAAACCAATTCTGTTTCCTATAATCCGGTTTTCAGCGCAGACATGCATTCCAAAAGCTCATTCATCAATAACAAAGCAACTCCTATAGCAGCCGTTACCAAGGATATTGACGGGGAAAACCGAAGTGCTTCAACACCCGATATAGGTGCAGATGAATTTACTCCTGTGGTTACACCTATGAGCGGAAACTATACCATAGGTGGGACATCGCCCGATTTTGCTACTTTTTCAGATGCGGCTGCCGGTTTAAATGAAAGAGGAGTTTCTGGCCCTGTTGTGCTTAATATCAGGAATGGCAGTTATTCGGAGCATTTTGACTTATTTGAAATATCAGGTGCCAGTGCCACTAATACTATTGTTTTTCAATCTGAAACCGGAGATTCTTCCTTGGTAATCCTGAGCTATAATGCAGTTTCTGCAGCTAATGATTATGTTATCAGACTAATTGGTACCGACTATGTTACTTTCAGAAAAATAACCATCGCAGGAACAAATCAATCTTACAGTACCCTTGTTGTTTTAAATGGAAATGTTACAAATCTGAGTCTGCAAAAATGCGTTTTGAGCGTTAACGATAATTCCTCAGGATACGCTGTTTATTCACCGGACGGAAGTGTATTCAGCAATGTGAATATTCTGAATAACAAGTTTTTAGGTGGAAACGGTATTTATCTGAACGGTTTTGCTTCAGTATTGTCACCGGGGATAAATGTAGCCGGAAACAGTTTCATAAACCAACAATCGTACGGTCTCAGACTTGAAGATATGGATGGTGCGCTTATATCCGGAAACCAGTTTGAGAGTTCCAAATACAGCTATACAGCAATATATCTCTACAACTGTGATGGAAAGCTAAATGCATCTTCCAATAGAATATTTACACAGAACAATTCAACTGGTATTTATCTTGGAGGCTGTAACGGAACCTTAATAAATCAGGGCATAATCGCAAATAATTACGTGGCTATAGGGGGAGATTCATATTCAACAGGAATAACTGTCAATAGTTCAGAATATCAGAATGTTGTATATAATTCAGTAAACATTTCCTCCACCTACAGCAGTCAGACCAATAAGATAGCTTTTTACCTTAATGGTGGAGATAATATTTTTATCCGCAACAATATTTTTGCATGTATTAACGGTGGATATGCTTATTACATTGGTACACCCGCTGCTGCTGATATTTCGGACTATAACGATTATTATTCCAACTCAAATATTGCCTATTGGAATGGGATAAAAGCAAGTTTTGCAGATCTTCGCACAGCAAACGGAACTGATCTTAATTCGCTAAATGTGAATCCTCTCTTTGCGTCCGCTTCAGATCTTAGAACGAAACAGAACCTTTTTCATAAGGCAGCATTTCCATTGGTAATAGTTACACAGGATATTAACGGGATTGCAAGAGATTTATTAAAGCCTGATATTGGGGCCACAGAATTCTCTTGTGGTACTCCCGTATTTAATATAAGTTCTTCTGCTTCCTGTCTGGGTGACAGCACAGTATTCACCTATTCTATTTCAAATGTCTCATTCGGGTCGAATTTCAGTTTTGACTTTGATAATGACTTTAATCCGGATACAAGCTTTACTACCGCAAGTGGTAAGGTCAGGTATTTATATCCAAATGCAGGCTCAAAAACGGTTAACCTGATCGCCTCGCAAATTGCCGGCTGTAACGACTATTCATCAAAAACCATTAGTATTGAGACAGCACCCAACATTGAAATTACTGCGAAAGGTGCATATTGCGGACAATCGAATGGTTCGGCAGTGGTTCATATTCCGGGTGGCACAGGGCCTTTTAGCTACAGATGGTCGAACGGGAACATTACGGATTCAATTTATAATCTTGAAAAAGGCCAATATTCTGTGACTGTAAGAAATCAAAATAACTGTATTAGTACAGCTTCTTTTGAGATTGGAGACCGGATTGTGGCTGCTGTTAATGAGCTTTTGCCCTCAAGTTGCGGACAAACAAACGGATCTGCCATTGTAACTGCCAGCGGTGGATCTGCACCCTACAGTTATGTCTGGTCGAACGGCGAAACTGCCGCTACTGCGGTTTTACTTCCTTCAGGACCCAATTATGTCAGCATTTCGGATGCAACCGGATGTTCTACTGTAGCGTCCATAAATGTAACAACGGATCCCTCCGGACCTAAAATCAGTATTAAGAAAATCGTCCAGAATTCATGCTATGGAGATAAGAATGGCTCAATTGACGTGAATGTAATTGGTGGGTCCAAACCTTATACATTCCAGTGGTCAAATGGTGAGACTACAGAGGACATTCTTAATGTGGCATCAGGCATTTACGATTTAAAAGTTACAGATAATACAGGATGTATTGCTTCTTCCACTTTTGGTATTGAGCAACCGGTTTTCCTGAATGTCTCCACAGTGGTTGAAAACGCCAGCTGTAATGGCTCGGATGGTAAGGCAGTAGCGCTTACCGGAGGAGGTTCCAAACCCTATAAATACCTCTGGTCGTCCGGTTCAACTGAGCCGGTGGCATCCAATCTGGCTGCCGGAATTTATACTCTTACCGTTACTGACCTGAATAACTGTACTTTAACAACACCTGTTCTGATTAATAATACCGGAGGCCCCACTGTAAGCCTGAATAAGTTAAAAGGGGTCAGCTGCGGCAATTCGGCAAGCGGATCAATTGATATCAGCATTAGCGGAGGGACACCACTTTACTCATATTCATGGCTGCCCGGAGGACAGACAAGCCAGGATTTAAGTAATCTTGTGGAAGGAGACTATAAGGTAAGCGTCACGGATAATGCCGGTTGTGTTGGAGTGAACAGTTTTGTTATCGGTAAGGAGGCTCCTCTGGTTAATCCTATCTGTCTGGTTACTGTAGATAGTATCTCAGGTAAGAACCTTATAGTCTGGGAAAAGCTTTCACAACCAGGGGTTGCAAGCTATAATATCTACCGTGAAAGTTCATCAAAAGGTAATTTCCAGCTTATTGCGAGTGTACCTGCAGCAGATCCTTCGGAATTTGTGGATGAAATCGCTGATCCTTCTCTCAGATCATGGAAATACAAACTTTCTGTTTCGGATGACTGCGGTAATGAGTCGGCCATGAGCGATGCGCATAAGACCATTCATCTTACCCAGAACCTGGGATTGAAGGGAGTTGTAAACCTGATATGGGATAAGTATGAGGGATTTGATGTGTCTACTTACAAGATATACAGGTATTCAAAATCGGAGGGATGGAGAACGCTTACCAGTCTGCCCAGTGACCTGTTTTCATTTACCGATCCGAATCCTTTGATTAATGAAGAACTTTCATACGTTATTGAGGTTGAAAACCCCAATGGTAGCTGCTCCTCACTTAAGGCCAGTACGTATAATTCTTCAAGATCGAACAGACAGGTAGTCTTCAACAATCCTACGGGTCTGAATATCCCGAAAACAGATGGTTCTGTAAGGGTATATCCTAACCCTGCCAGCACTGAGTTTTCTGTTGAGATTAATCAGCCCGGCCTGCAGAAGCTGGCAATAGAGCTTATTGATGCTAACGGAAGGGTTCTCAGAAATTACATGTTCAAGCCCGATCATGATGATTTCAACACAAGAATTGAGGTAAACGGTATACCGGCAGGTGTGTATATACTTAAAATAAGTCGCGACAGTTCTGTGGATTACAACAGGCTGATTATACAGCCTTAACAGAAAGAGGATTTTTACTCTTTCCCGAAAACTAAAAGTGCAATGGGCAGCCCTTAAACCGGCAGTTCATTGCACTTTTTTATTACTGTTTTAAAGTGGTTTCGCCTAAATACGGATTCCCATTACCAGGATATCGTCAACCTGTGAGTAATTCTCCATCCAGTCGTTAATTTCCCGGTTCAGGAGCATTTTCTGCTCAGCAACGCTCTCTTTATGAATACGCAGCAACAGGTCCTTAAAATTTTTGCTCATATATTTTTTGCCTTTAGGCCCTCCGAACTGGTCTACATATCCATCAGAGAATGTATAAATCATATCTCCTTTTTGAATTTTTATATCATGCCGGGTAAAATCTTCAGTATGTCTTGTATGAATACCAATGGGCATATTATCTGCGGGATAAATGATAAGCTCACCATTTCTGAAAAGGTAAAGCGGATTATTGGCTCCTGAGAATTGCAGACTCATATCAGTAAAATCGTAGATGCAGAGGGAAATATCCATTCCATCCTGGTTTTCTCCTTCCCTTCCTGTCTGTCGGAGCGATTTAATTACATAGGATCTCAATTCGTTCAGAATCTTATCCGAGGTATTATCCTCGTGACGGATAATTATTTCATTGAGAAAAGCCACGCCCAGCATGCTCATGAATGCTCCGGGGACGCCGTGTCCGGTGCAATCGGCTGTAACGGTAATGAGTTTGTTCTTTTCACTGTGCATCCAGTAGAAATCTCCACTTACAATATCGCGCGGTTTGTAAAGTATAAAGTGCTCGTTAATAATATTTCCAATATATTCCTCAGGAGGGAGAATTGCTGACTGAATGCGGCTGGCATAGTGAATACTGTCGGTTATCTCTTTGTTTTTAAGTTCAATCTCGTTTTTTTGTCTTACTACTTCTGCCGTACGTTCCTGAATGATGGATCTGAGACTTCTGGTATAAACTTTTACAATTACATAGATAAAGATGGCCAGAAGAATTACATAGGAAATATATGCAAAGATGGTCCGGTACCATGGAGAAAGTATTGTAAATGCAAAATCGGCCTCAGTTCCCTCATTTCCATATATATTTTTCGATTTAACCCTCAGAATATAAGAACCTTCGTTGAGGTTGGTATATTCTTTTTTATTCTGACTGCTCCACTCACTCCATTTTTTCTCGTAACCATCCAAAATATATGAATAGCTCATGTCAGACTCGTTTTCAGAAGACAGCGCTGAAAAATCAAATTTCAGTGAATTAAAAGAATAGGACAGTTCGGGCTGAAGAATGGGTGGTTGCAAAAGAGAGCTTTCCATTTCATCATCAAAACCTGCCCCTCCAAAAATAAGAGAGTCTTCACCAATGGTGACCTTTCTAATCAGAGTATGGTAAACAGTTTCATAGTTTTTCCTGATATTTGAATTATACCGGTACAGTCCTTCAGGGCCGCCGAACCAGCAAATGCCGTTAGCATCGATGTAAATGGCATGCTGAATGCTTTTGGAAATAAGAGCATAGGGTTGAGTTTGCCATTCAAAATCCTTGCCGGGTATATAAAGCAGGTTGCCGGTGATATATTTATTGGTCTTTTCATCGACGGTAACCAACCAGACTTTGTTTCCTTTTTGTTCACTAATCCTGTGAATATATGGCGTATGTTTAATGAAATAGTCTCCAAAGGCAGAATCTGGTATAAAGGTATTTTGATAAGGCTGGAATTTATAAATTCCCTCGCTCGTCCCGATAATGGTTCTTCCTGAAATATTGGAAACCAGGGTGGGGCCGGAAGGGAGACCATTGAGACTATCGTATTTTATTATTTCGATATTCTTAATTTTGTTGCCTTCCAATGAATTAATGTTAATTTTTACCACACCCTGATTCAGAGTTCCCATCCAAAGATTACCATTCTGATCCTCAGTAATGCTTGAAATAGTTTCATCTATCCCCTTTACTTTCTCCTCCTGAGTCCATTTGCCATTATCAAAATGTAAGGAGGTAATGCCTTCTTCCATACCAACGTATATCCTGGCAGGATCGAGTCTGGACTGATAGATATCATAAACGGCCCCATTGAAAATCGGTTTAAGACTGTTATCAGGCTGAATAATGCTGATATTTGAATTGGTAACAACCAGCAGAATCTCATGACCATTGCAGGTAAAATTAAGCAGGTCCCAGCATTCGCTTGTGAAATTTCCAATGGCCTTAAAAACAGGTTCCTTAATAGCGTTTCCGTTTATGTTCCGGGAGGTATAATCGAGGTAAAAAACTCCAATATTGGTCGCCGCATAAATACGGTTTTTAAACCGGGTAATAGCCTGAACGGTTCCCTGCAATCCCTGTTGATTATTGAAAAGACTTACAGGAGAGCTTAGTTCTGTTCTTGAGATACCTTTACTCAGGGCAAGCCAGGTATTGCCGGCAGCATCCGTTAACTGGTCAAGAATTATCGGGTCCTGCAAGCCCGATTCTTTATCTAATATGCTTTTAATTTTTCCCTGCAAGTCAGTAACCACTATTCCTCCGCCCCAGGTGCCAATGGATATTAAGTTTTCAGCAGGTCTGGCTATATTGAAAATATTAAATGATTTGAAATAGGCATCGGCATCGGTGCTGAACTTCTTTGGTACAGATAACTCGCTCTTATCTGTTTTAAGAGTAAAGAGGCCTTCATTTCCAGTGGCAATTAACAGTGTGGAAGAATCGATACGAACCGCACCGAAGACCTGTTTTCCGGAGAAGAAATCACCTCCGGGGATAGGGATGAAGGTATCATTCTTAAAAATACACAGACCTTTTCCCTCAAGCCGTGCAATAAGTTCGGTACCGGTGTAAAAGAATTCCTGTATTTTAGAATTGGATGGAACAATCCGGATTTGCTTACCATTCCATATATATAAAGCTTTATCGGTCTGAAAAATGACCTCCTCCTTTACTGCATATACATTCCAGACCTCACGAAATTCTTTAAACTCTTCGGGAATGTACATGGTGAGTGAAACATAATCCATATTCCCGACCGAATCGGGTGCGAGGTATCCGAATTCTTTTTCAGATCCTACAAAAACTCTTCCCTTACTATCCGTCACAAGGGATCGGGGAACACGCTCATTCACAAGTTTAATAAGCCTCCAGCTCACGCCATCATATTCCAGAATACCTGAATTATTGGCAAAATAGAGTAGCCCACGATTATCCTGTGCAATAGCAAGGTTCTGCTCCTGGGCATTGTAAGTTTTGGCAGAGAAATTATATACCGGTAAAAGGCCATGGTTTATGGTTGCCTGTGAATAAATGAAATTAGAGGGACAGAGCAAGCCAAAGGCAACAATTGCATAAAATAAGGTCTTTTTACTAAATAGCATAACATCCTGATTAATGGATATAAAACCAAGCAATATAACAAATTTATACTGCTAAGGTTGAAAACCAAGGCGATTTCTTATTAAACCATATAGTTGCTTAATTTGCCTTTGAAACACAAACATTTTCAATCGACAGGAAAGAAACATCTTTATTTATCAACTTCCCTTTATGTTGTAAAAGAAAAGGTTGCCCGGGCTTGCCTGTTATTTTGAATTCAAATTCAGACTCATAACAACAGTTGTAAATTAAATTCAGCAGTTTAATTATCCCGAATATTTTCCAATCTTAAAACTAAATATCACATCATTGATAGGAGGATTAGAATAGCAATTATATCTATTGCTCCTATGGTAATACCAGCAATCGCCAGTCCTTTTCCTTTGTAGATTTCAGGCTCTTTATTAATCTTGCTCAAACTTACCGATCCGAGAATCAAAGCAATCGGACCAAGAATTATTGCAGCTATCAGCAGCCCTGTAAGGCCTGAAATAAAACTTACAACTGAAAGTGGTTCAGTTTTCTTTTTAGCAGGCAGATCAACATAAGGAGTAACCTGAGTATAAGGGTTATTGTTAGGACTTGCAATTATGTCTTTAGTCCCGTTAGAATATTTTATCATTAATACATCTGATTTCCGTATTGAAATCACAGGGCCTTCTAAATTCTCACATTTCTTGTACTTAATAACATCCAGCCCAATTTCAATAATTTTCACATTTAGCTCCTCTCCGCTCATTAGTGTCATCAGGTCGCATCCATCCTGCATTTCAGAAATTGAAGAATTCTCCTTTCTCCAAGCCTTAGATTTTATCTGTTTTTCCAGTGAAGCTGATCCTAAATCAGAAATATCTGAAGGGTTCGAATTGTAATTTAAAGCTGAAGGAAGATCATTCGCAGAAACGGGCTGTGAATAAATATCGTTCGCTTTTACTTCAGCAATAAGTCTTATTGTTGAAAACACCTCCTGCTGTTCCTTGTTCCTTATCTGACTTTTACTCTTTTTATTTAAGCTAAGAAAATTATGTGTTCCGGATATATGGGAATGCTGAATCCTTTTCTTCGAGCTCACACTGTTAAAAGCGTAATTTTTTGCATGGTTTTTCGGATGAGAATAATTTGTCCCCTTATGGTACTCAGGACATGCTACGGCCGTTTTTTTCGGAGTCGTACATGAATTGGAAAAAAGGGATACGATAATAAGAAATACTAATACTTCAAGGACTCTTAATGATTTCATAAAAGGAATTTGTTTAGGTGGTAAAATTTGGTTTTCCAAAGGAATTCAGGTTCTATATCAAATTTAGATTTATTTTTTTACAGAAACAATATTTTTTTTTCATTAAGGAATGATTTTTTCAGACTCTCCACATTAAGATTAAAAGGCAATTAACTTGAAATTATGCTTGTTAAAACTTATGCAAGTTCCGTTCACGGAATAAATGCAAGTATCATAACCATTGAGGTTAACATCTCCACCGGGATAAAAATAAGTATTGTGGGTCTGGCCGATAATGCTGTAAAGGAAAGTCAGCAGAGAATTGAATCAGCCCTGAAAAACAATGGTTTTCACTGGCCGGGGAAGAAGATCGTCATTAATCTGGCACCGGCTGATGTTAAAAAGGAAGGCTCAGGATATGACCTGCCTATGGCTATCGGCATACTGGCAGCCTCGGAGCAGCTGCAGGGAATGAACCTTGAAGACTATGTTATTATGGGCGAGCTCTCCCTTGATGGCAGTCTTCAAAAACTCCGCGGAGCCTTGCCCATGGCTATAAAATGCAGGGATGAGGGATTCAGGGCCTTTATCCTGCCTGAGGAGAATGCTATGGAGGCTGCCGTTGTGGAGGGAATTGAGGTAATAGGGGCAAAAGGAATAACGGATGTAGTAAGGTTTCTAAGGGGAGAAGGGAATTTGCAGCCTCTTATGATTGATGCCAGGAAAGAATTCTTTAATAAAGCAACTGTCTTTGAAAATGACTTTTCTGAGGTTAAGGGACAGGAAAATGTTAAGCGGGCTCTGGAGATTTCTGCCGCCGGGAGTCATAATCTCCTGATGATAGGCCCGCCGGGGGCCGGAAAGACTATGCTGGCAAAACGTCTGCCTTCGATCATGCCCCCGCTCAGCCTTGAGGAAGCTCTCGAAACGACTAAAATACATTCGGTAGCCGGAAAACTCGGCAAGGATGCTGCTCTGATTACCAGAAGGCCTTACAGAAACCCCCATCACACTATCTCGGACGTCGGCCTCGTAGGCGGGGGTAATTTTCCTCAACCGGGGGAAATCAGCCTGGCTCACAACGGGGTTTTGTTCCTGGATGAGCTGCCGGAGTTTAAACGAAATGTTCTGGAGGTCCTGCGGCAACCCCTCGAAGACCGCATGATAACTATTGCCAGAGCCCGTTTCAGCATTGAATTTCCTGCCAATTTTACCCTGGTAGCAAGTATGAACCCTTGTCCATGCGGGTATTACAACCATCCTGAAAAGGAATGCGTATGCGGTCCCGGGATGGTTAAAAAATATCTTTCCAAAATATCCGGCCCGTTGCTCGACCGGATTGATATACAGATGGAGGTGGTTCCGGTTCCCTTCAGGCAGCTTTCCGAACTCCGGGAAGCAGAGAAAAGTGAAATTATCAGGGAAAGGGTTATGATTGCCAGAAGAATGCAGGAAAAACGGTTTTCTGATACCGGAGGTGTATACTCCAATGCCCAGATGAACAGCAGGCATCTGCGAAAATTCTGCCAGATTGGTGAGGAAGGACAGACATTGCTGAAAAACGCTATGGATAAACTGGGCCTGTCGGCAAGGGCATATGACCGCATACTGAAGGTGTCCCGAACCATCGCAGATCTCGACCAGGAAGAGAATATCCTTCCCCACCATCTTGCTGAAGCCATCAATTACCGGAACCTCGACAGGGAGACCTGGGCGGGATGATAAGCTTTGTCTTATTTATGGCTTAATATCAGAGAAGAAACCCGGTATTGGATATTCTCAAACTGTAAGAAGTTATTTAGAACGAGAATAGATTTGAGGCTGAAGTGGGGAATAGTTGAAAATGCAAAATGAAAAATATTATCAATGCAAAACAGGTAAATGCAACAATATCAAGTGTATATAAGAATTCTACATCCGATCTTCACATCAAAACTGAGTTTTTGATCAGGAATTTGATTGTATACCCCATTTATAGCCTTTGAAATTGAAATACAATTTTACTTATCTTTAGCCCTTCAAAAAATTTCATAAGCATTGAAGGTAACCTGCTTAATATTTGAAATATTTTCTGCGGGAAATCAAACGATTGGTTTCGTATTTAACATTTTCAATAATAGTTTCACAATTTAACTAAAAGCAATCAATTATGAATTCAGATGCATTATTTTGGTTTGTGCCCCTGGCGTCTCTTGCAGCTTTGGCATTTGCCTGGTATTTCTATCAGGATATGATGAAGAATTCTGAAGGTACCGACCGGATGAAGGAAATTGCAAAATATGTAAGGGAGGGAGCGATGGCATATCTGTCCAGCCAGTATAAAGTGGTTGGAAAGATTTTTATTATCCTCGTTTTAATCCTCACCGGATTGGCTTATCTGGGTGTTCAGAATCCCTTTGTTCCTGTTGCATTTTTAACCGGAGGTTTTTTCTCAGGACTTTGCGGATATCTTGGAATGAAAACGGCTACCAATGCTTCCGCCCGTACAGCCCACGGAGCTTCTCAATCGCTTAACAAAGGACTTACCATTGCCTTCCGTTCAGGTGCTGTAATGGGTCTTGTGGTGGTTGGATTTGCCATTCTTGATATTTCAGCCTGGTACCTGATCCTCACCAAATGGGTTTACACTCCTGAGCATATGGAGACCGGACTCAGCTTTTTAGGATTGCATTTTGTTAATGCAGGAACTACCGAGCATGCCAAGTTAATTGAGATAACAGCTACCATGCTTACATTCGGTATGGGTGCTTCCACTCAGGCATTATTTGCCCGCGTTGGCGGAGGTATATTTACAAAAGCTGCCGATGTGGGTGCTGACCTTGTTGGAAAAGTTGAAGCCGGAATTCCTGAGGATGATCCCAGAAACCCTGCTACCATTGCTGATAACGTTGGAGACAATGTTGGAGACGTAGCTGGTATGGGTGCTGACCTTTATGAATCCTACGCAGGTTCCATTCTGGCTACTGCTGCCCTTGGTGCTGCCCTTCCTTTTGTGGCCGGAAAAGATCAGGCTACCGCAGTTATTGCCCCGATGATTGTTGCTGCAGTTGGAATTATTCTTTCCATAATCGGAATATTTATGGTACGTACGAAGGAATCGGCTACCCAAAAAAGTCTTTTAAATGCTTTGCTGCTGGGAACTGGCGGAAGCTCGTTTCTGATCTTGATCGTTCTTGCTGTTATGGCTTATTTCGACTGGATTACCTGGGGTGTATTTGGTGCTGTTGTTTCCGGACTCACCGCTGGTGTTATTATTGGTCAGGGAACCGAATATTTTACATCTGATGAATACAAACCCACACAGGGTATTGCACGACAGGCTCTGAGTGGTCCTGCTACCACTATCATCGATGGTTTGGCTGTTGGAATGTTTTCCACATGGATTCCGGTAGTTACCATCGTAGCAGGTATTCTTGCTGCTTATGGTTTTGCAGGTGGATTCCACGATTTCGCACAGGGAGTATATGGAATCGGTTTTGCTGCCGTTGGTATGCTGTCAACCTTAGGAATTACCCTTGCAACCGACGCTTTTGGTCCTATTGCCGACAATGCCGGTGGAAACGCTGAAATGGCTCATCTTCCAAAAGAAGTAAGGGAAAGAACCGATGCTCTGGATATGCTTGGTAATACCACTGCAGCAACCGGTAAAGGTTTCGCCATTGGCTCTGCTGCCTTAACTGCTCTGGCTCTATTGGCAGCCTATATTGAAGAGGTAAAACTCTGGATCGGTAAGCTGGCTGATAAATCTGACGGCATAAAAGAAGTAGGGAATATCATTTTCTACAATGCCAAAGCTGCTATTATTCCGGTTGCACACGAAGGAGAAAGAGTTGTTCTGGTTACTGCTGCCACCATTAAGGATTTTGCGGAAGCCTATGATCTGACCCTTTTTAACCCCATGCTTTTGGGAGGTATATTCCTGGGTTCCATGATGGCTTTCCTTTTCTCAGCCATGACCATGAAGGCTGTAGGTCGTGCCGCAGGTTCAATGGTTGAAGAAGTGAGAAGACAGTTTAAGGAAATCCCCGGTATCATGGAAGGTACAGGTCTTCCTGAATATGCTAAATGTGTTGCTATCTCAACCAAAGGAGCACAAAGAGAAATGGTTGTTCCCTCACTAATTGCTATAGCGGTTCCAATTGCTGTTGGCGTTGTTTTAGGGGTTTCCGGAGTAGTTGGATTAATTGCAGGTGGACTGACAACAGGTTTTACTTTTGCATCCATGTTGAACAATTCTGGAGGTGCATGGGATAATGCCAAGAAGTATATTGAAAAAGGTAACTTCGGCGGCAAAGGAAGTGATGCTCATAAAGCTGGTGTTGTTGGAGATACTGTAGGTGATCCTTTTAAAGATACAGCAGGTCCTTCTTTGAATATACTTATTAAGCTTATGACAATGGTTTCTGTTGTAATGGCAGGATTAACCGTAACACTTAGCTTATTCTAAAAATTTATTTTACTGAAATTGAAACGGATGGGGTCTTCCTCATCCGTTTTTTTTAGAACCATTTTTTGCTTCTCATGTAGAGGAGCATGATGAGTCCGGTGATAAGGATTAGAATCCAGAAAAAAGGATAGCCCCACTTCCAGTGCATCTCCGGCATTCCCGGGAAATTCATACCGTAAACACCGGCCAGAAAGGTAAGGGGAATAAACAAGGTTGATACAACGGTCAGGGTTTTCATCACCTGGTTCATACTGTGACTTACCTGGGCAAGGCGGAGTTCCATCATGTCGGTCAAAATATCCCTGAACGACTCAAGTGCAGAAATGCCCGAATTTAAATGATCGAGAATATCCTGGAAATAGGTATGAGCTCCTGTATCAATCAAACCAGGGGCTGTATTTTTAAGACGGATGATTTCTTCCCGTAGGGGCTCCATTATCCGGCGCAGCGAACTTATTTTTCTTTTTAAATCCAGAATTTCAGGGGTGATATCAGATGTGTCTCCTTCAACAGTGCGGTCTTCCAGATCATCTATGGTATTCCGGATAATATTCACGGCTCCAATGTACTGGTCAACAATAAGGTCAATGATCCTGTAAAACAGATAATCAGCTCCACGTAAGCGAAGAAATCCAATGCTTTCCTGGATTCTTTTTTTCACATCCTCCAGAACTATGTTTGCCGGGTTTACTGTAAAGCAAAATAATATGTTGTTTTTAAGTATGAGGGAGGTGTGCTGAAGGAGATAGGAATCTTCTTCTTCGCTGTAGTCCATTATTTTCAGGGTGAGAAAATAATGGTCCTCGAAAACCTCGAATTTAGGTAAATGAGAGTTGTTGAAAAAATCCTCAATAATCAGATGATGTATTCCGAAATGAGTCGCAATATTAGTTACAAACTTATCCTCATCCAATCCGGCTATTATCCACTTTACATATTCTTCAGAAACTTCCTGACTGGCCAGATCAAGCCCAATACCACTCAGTACTGTTGATTCTTCCTTGTTATAAATTATACAATCAGCCAAAGCACTTGTTTTGGATAAAGGTATCTTATTTTCTTTATTAAATCAATCCGGGTTTTTAACATTTTCCCTGAGATGATCTGAACTGCCTATTCAAGCAGTACGTTGCTGTCTTTGGGAAATTTCACTGTATAACTGATTATCAGGGTTTTGGATTGACCTGCATCCAGATTAATATCCCATGTTACAATACCAGTGGGGGCATTTATCTTTCCTCCGCTGAGTTCAGTGATCTCAACTGTGATATCCTTGTTCTGTGAAACCGGGACCTGATCGCTGAGTTGCATCTTTACAGCTTCCTTCTTGTTATTTTTAACGGTGATTTCCCATGAGCGGGCAACAACTTTATTGGGTCCGATAAATTTTTCGCTTGTGTAGTCTTTTCTTTTTTCTCTTTTAAGGACTATTCCCATATCCCTTCCCAGACTAATATCCAGAGTATCGGAAATCATTTGAATACTTAGCTGTGATTTCCCAACATAGGTATTTTCAAAATAGAGATTTGCCTCACCATCCAGCAGGTCGTATTGCTGCCAGTCGCTAATGCGGGCAATAAGGAAGGCAGCCTTTTCTGATTTGGGCACAGCCTGGTAGCGGAAACTGGCAGGAAGCTCTATATGCATCATGTCGATACTCTTGGCCTCACCACCGTTGGGGATGGAATAGGGCAGATCTACCTGAAACTCGAGACTTGTGGTGTTACTTGAGCTGGTGAATCCAACTGGTATGGAAGCCATCCCTCTTATATCAGAATCTTCCATAATGGCAGATTCAGCCATTACAGCGGGAGCCGACTTCTTATCCATTTTCTGATAACTATAAGTGTTTGGAACGTAAAAGTTGAGGTACCAGGGATAAAGGATGGGAACATTTCCACCCAGACTGGGATTCGCATTTGAAAAGCTCAGGTTTACGTTTTCCCAGGGCACTCCGGTATTCTGGTATACGTTGGCCTTATAGATTAAGGAAACAGGCTCAGAAAGCTTATTTACCCGTATATCGTATGAAGGATACCAGCCGGCTGCCTGAACAAGATAATTGATCTCAATACTTCCGGTACAGGCTGCATCCGCCTTAAGGACAAGTGTAAGCTGATTTGATGACAGGTTACTGCCTGTCTGCAATGCCTGGAGCTGTGCCTTTAGCTTTGACTGCTCTTTCTCCAGATCACGGATTTTTATTCCCCTGTTATAAATTTCTGTCCTTACCTGGCTAAGACTGGTTTTATAAAAATCAAAAAGTAATTTGAAATTTGCGGCGTCCATGCTTTCATTTTTCCCTCCAACCTCCTTATTGCTTATCAGGAACGATTCCTCCTCCTTTAGAATTCCTGTTTGAAGTTTTTCCTCCTCAATCTTCCCTGTTATATCTTCAATTTTCTTTTTAAGTACTTCAATTTCCACATTGTCCTGCAAACCTGTTATGATATTTTCCTGAAATCCGGCTGAGAGTACCATGAATTTCCCCTTCCCTTTTACCTGCAGACTCTGTTTATCAATATATGGCGAAAGTCCCTGAAGAATCAGGGTGTTTGTGCCCTGTGCCAGAGAAATGTCGGCTGATGACGTCAGCTGTGCAGAGGAGGGAAAAACCGTAACATGTGTAATTTTTGGATTGATGGTTTTGATATTATCTGCGGCGAAAAGCGACAGTCCCGAAAGACCCGATAATACGATGCTAAGGAAAAGATTCTTTTTCATAACTTTAATTTTGAAGGGAATTAGCAAAGACTGTTCCATTTTTTATACAATTTAAATTTGTGAATAAAATTTTGCACAATTTTTGGATAATTAAGCTTGCAAGTTTTTTTATACAGAGTAATTAGAACGGTATATAATCTGCGAATTAGCTTTCCCGCCCAGCGGCACTGTGCTTAATATTTAAAAATTCGTAAAACTCTCCCCGGATTAAAAAATTTCATACCAAAGCTCAAAAAGCCTGATTTCTCTTATTTCATTAAAAATAAAATTACACTCCAATAACCGAATTTGCAAATGGACTGGTTTTATGTGGAGGCAAAGGAAAGCATAAGCTGGTTATTGCTTTCCGGATGGCAGGAATGATTTCAACTCCATATTCTTCCCGTCAAAAACAGCATAGGTAAAATTAATAAACCAGTCGCCAAGGCAGATTAACCTACTGTGTTCAGCAATTTTCAGGTCGAGAGGCAGGTGCCGGTGCCCGTAAATAAAAAAGTCGAAATGCTCATTTTCAAGTACTGATTTGGAGAAGAGAACCTGGTGTTCCTTATCTTCTCCAAGGAATGGGAGTGAGGCATCTTTGGAAAGCCGGCTATGCTTCGACCAGCGGTGAGCAAATGCAATAGAGGCATTCGGATGAATCCTGGCATAGAGCCATTGCAAAACCCGGTTGGTAAAAAACGATTTAATTATCTTATATCCTCTGTCATAGGGTCCGAGTCCGTCACCATGGGCAATAAAAAATCGTTTTTGGTTAATCTCAATTTTCAGGGGATGGCGGCAGACCTCAATCCCGACCTCTTCCGGAAGATAGTCGAAGACCCAGACATCATGGTTGCCTGTAAAGAAGTAAACAGGAATTCCGGAGTCGGTAATTTCGGCAATTTTACCCAGGAGGCGGGTGAATCCTCTGGGCACCACCTTCCGGTACTCAAACCAGTAATCAAAGATATCTCCCAAAAGGTATATGGAATGGGCATCGCGTCGCACTTCATCAAGCCAGCGAATAAGTAGTTTTTCCCTTTCCAGACTTTTCTCTCTGGGGGGATGTCCAAGGTGGGCATCGGACACAAAATATATCTTTTGATGTTCAGGTAATTGCATCACAAAACTCAGAGTTTGTTATCCAGCCATTTTTCAAGTTCACTTCCATAAAGGTTACGTGCGAGTATATTCCCTTCCCTGTCGAGGAGGTAATTTGCAGGAACAGCCTGCAGGTTGTAAATTCTGGAAGCCGGGGAATCCACAAACTCTGGTCCGAAGGTATTGATAAAACTGAGTTCATCAAATTTGATCATTTTTAACCAGTTATCAGGTTTTGTATCCAGACAGACGGCAAAAATTTCAAAACCTTTGTTTTTGTATTTCCTGTAGATCCTTTCAAATACCGGATTCTGTTTTTTGCTTTCATCAGAATACACCGACCAGAAATAGAGAAGAACAATTTTCCCTTTTAAGGAGGATAGATTTCTTATGGCCCCGGAAGGATCAGGAAAGCTGATGTCGGGAATTCCTGCCTCAGCCTGCTTCATTTTTTTCTGCAAACCAATCAGATTATTGTACCTTGTTTCTGCGGCACGGGCATCATGCACAAAACTTGTTACAAAGGAGGAACCGGGATATTTAACAGAGAGGCTGTCGGCTACAATTTTCATGTACTGAATATCCTTGTTTTCGCTTAAAACAAGTTCTTCCGGATTGAGCTTCTGATAAAGGGCATATATACTTGCAACCGACGACAGGTGCTCAATAATAAAAGATATTGAAAAATCCCGTTGTTCTTTAATAATGTCTTTTCTGTGCTTCAGATATTCAGCAATTTTATCTCCGCTCACCGAGGGATCTGCTTTATACGTACTGTCAAGCATTTTGAGCTGCGCCCTGGTATCGTTAAGTTTTTCGACGAGCTGACGGATGAACTCCGATTCAGTAGAGCCCATAACGCTGTAATGACGGTCGAAATCCTTATAATCACCTTCTATCCTGATGTCTTCACCAGGCGAAACCAGAAGGCTGATAATTTTGCCGTCTTCATTTCTCAAAATGTATAATCCCGGCTGATCAACAGTAAGCTTAAAACTGAAACTTCCGTCTTTTTTTAAACCAATGGAATCTATCAGTATAGTCTTATTGATATCAAGGTATTCCAGTTTCAGGGAATTTTTCTGAGTGTTTCGAAACTGGCCCTGAATTTCTGTATTAGACTTGTTTTTGCAGGATACAGCAATGACAGACAGAAGCAGAAATAATACTATTTTATTCATTCTTTTCAGCTATTTAAAAATTTCTTCAAGTTTGGCTCCGAGATCCGGTCCCCGGAGATTTGTTGCAATAATTTTTCCATCCTTGTCAAGAAGGAAATTTGAAGGTATCCCCTGTATATTAAATTCCTTTACTACTGCTGATTCCCAGTATTTTAATTCACTTACATGCGTCCAGCTAAGCTTGTCATCCTTGATTCCTTTTAGCCAATCCTCGCGGGTTTTATCGAGGGATACCTGATAAATTTCAAACCCTTTGGAATGATATTTCGCATAATTTTCAACAAGATTGGGGTTTTCGTGCCGGCATGGCTGACACCAGCTTGCCCAGAAATCGAGCAATACAATTTTACCTCTCAGGGAGGAAAGTTTAATAATTTTCCCATCGGGTGAAGGAAGGGAAATATCCGGGACTTCGGTACCAATGGCTGGTGAACCTGAGGGAGCCTGCTGGGCAGCAATCTGTGCCTTCACCGAGGCGATATATTGATGCAGATCTTTAGCCAGCGGCAGATCGGGGTATTTCGAAAACAGTGATGAATCCACTCTTTCATAAACTTCAATATCATCTACCGGGTGGAACACCATCATTTGTTGTCCCACCTGTCCATACAATGCAAGCAGACTAATAAGAGAGCCCTGATTATCAGAAATAAACTTATCAGAGTATTCTCTCAGCCCATTCATAAGTTCCTTGAAAGCCTCGTTGTTTTTTACCATTATTTTTGTGTAGTTCGGACTATTAATACTGTCGCGGCTTTGCGCACTGAACTTGTCTATTTCACTTATAACCTTGAATGTTTGCGCGTTTAGTTCCTGGATTTTTGCCGACTCCTCAGAACCATTTATGGTATACTTTTGAATTGAATCGTAATCGGCAAGAACCTTAATTTTTTCCTTTCCATAGAGAATTAGGTTTATGAAAGGGCCCGTCTCAGTTCTGAGAATAAAGAATTCCGGACCTTCAGTGGAAGCAGTAAAGGAAAACCGGCCCTCATTATCAAGGGTCGTTGTATCAACAGGTATAAAATTCTCCACACCGATTTTCTGCAGATAAAGCGGTTTTCCGGCGCCATGCTCAAAGCTCCCTTCAATGCTGAATTTATGAGCCCTGCCTGAATTATCACTGTTGGAATTATTGCCTCCACAGCTAAACAAGAGGAAAGCAGTTGCGACAAAAAGTATTTTATTTAATGTAAGCATTTCTTTAAGTAATTCGTTTGTATGAGCTAAAATGAAATAGTCCGCTAATTTATTCAAAATATTATGAACATGCGAAGTTTAATTTTGTATATTGTTAATCATCATTTTAAGCTTGGCGTAAAGAGCAATTATTACAGTTATAATTTGTACTTTTGCGGAATATATTTTTTGACGGGATAATGTCTTAAATTAATGCCATAACGGGCTTTAAGGTTCTTATTATAACTGATTTTAAAAAATTTTAAACTGATTTCCAAAATGGGATATTTACAGTTCGACAAGAGTAAGTTAATTAATCTGGAATATTCCTTAGACAAGGAATTTGTAAGATCCAACCGTGCAGGATCTTACTCATCCACCACCATAGTTGGGTGCAACACCAGGAAATACCATGGGATGCTTGTTTGTCCCTGTACAAAAACGGGAGATAAGCATGTGCTTTTATCAACGCTCGACGTTACCGTAATCCAGCATAACCAGGAGTTTAATCTGGGGATTCACAAATATCAGGGGGATCTTTATGTTCCCAGGGGACACAAGTATGTGCGTAATTTTGAAGCGGAAGCAGTTGGTGTAACTACCTATCGTGTTGGAGGAGTTGTACTGACCAAGGAATATCTCTTAGTCGAAAAGGAAGAGCAGATACTGATTCGATACACTCTGACTGAAGCCACTTCTCCCACTGCGCTGAAATTTAAGCCATTTCTTGCTTTCAGGAACATGCATGCTTTGAGTAAGGCAAATATGTTTGCCAATACCAAATATCAGGAAGCGAAGAATGGTATTGTTTCAAAGCTTTACGAGGAGCTGCCTCCGCTTTACATGCAGTTTAACAAAAAGGTGGATTTTATATCCTGTCCCGACTGGTATTATGATATTGAATACATGCAGGAGCAAAAACGCGGTTATGATTTCAAGGAAGACCTGTTTGTTCCCGGATATTTTGAATGCACCATTGCTAAAGGGGAAAGCATAATTTTTTCAGGAAGCACCCGCGAGGTTGAGAAGCCGGAAACTTTGCCCGAAAAATATGAAAAGGGAAAAGCAAAAAGAATACCCAGAGACAGTTTCAAATCCTGTCTGGTAAATTCGGCAGAACAATTTCTCGTTTTTACGGATGACCGCACTGAGATTGTAGCAGGTTATCCCTGGTTTGGTACCTGGGGGCGCGACACATTTATCTCTCTGCCGGGGATTACTCTTACCACCGGAAAAATCAAAACAGCCAAAGCGGTAATTGATACCATGGTCAGAAGAATGAAGGGCGGTTTGTTTCCAAACATGGGAGATAATGACAATCCTGCATTCAATTCGGTTGATGCTCCATTATGGTTCTTCTGGTCATTGCAGGAGTATGAAAAATATGATAAAAAAACAGACATCTGGGAAACCTATAAGGGCCCTATAAACGAAATTCTGAATTCATACAGGGATGGTACTATCTTTAATATCCGTATGATTGAAAATTCACTGATCTGGGCCGGAGAGAAGGGGAAAAGCCTTACCTGGATGGATGCTGTGAATGATAAAGGTCCGGTTACTCCCAGAATGGGAATGGATGTTGAAATTAATGCCCTATGGTATAATGCTGTTTGTGCCTGTCTGGAATGGGCAAAAAAGGCAAAAGACACAAAGTTTGTCAATAGCTGGAAAAATCTTCCTGAAAAAATTGCTGCATCCTTTATTGAGACATTCTGGGATGAAAAACTGGGTTATCTGGCTGATTATGTGGATGGCGATTTCAAGGACTTCAGCGTAAGACCTAATCAGGTTATTGCAGCAGCCATGCCATTTACTCCCATTACAAAGGACATGAAAAAAAGTATTTTGGATAAACTGGCGCGCTATCTGGTAACACCAAAAGGATTAAGAACGCTTTCCCCAAAAGATGAAAACTACAATCCATATTATGAAGGAGACCAGAATGCCCGTGATGCTGCTTATCACCAGGGAACTGTCTGGCCCTGGCTGCTTGAACATTATGTTAAAGCCTATCTGGATATTTACAAACTGAATGGATTATCTTATGTAAAAACATTATATCATGGTTTCGAAGATGATATGCTGGTGCATGGAATCGGATCCATCTCTGAAATTTACGATGGTGACCCGCCACATACTCCGAGGGGATCGATATCACAGGCATGGAGCGTTGCTGCTGTTCTGAGGATCGGTGAAATGATAGAAAAAATGGAATCTCAAAACCAATAATTAATCTCTGATAAGCCTATGAAGGTACTAATGTTTGGTTGGGAATTTCCACCCCATATTTCCGGTGGACTTGGAACCGCTTCTTACGGTCTTACCAAGGGAATGAGCAAAATTCCCGGAATGAAAATAAAATTTGTTGTCCCAAAAGCATACGGAGATGAGGATCAAAGCCGTATGCGGATACTGGGTGCTAACGATGTGGTTATCGACAGGCGACTCATTAACCACGAAACCTTTCTCAGGGAAATTGAATATATTGAGATTAATTCGAAAATAGTCCCGTATACCGATCCTGATGAATATTATACTGCAGTAAGGGAAGCTGAAACGACCGGAAGGTCATTTGTATTTACAAATTTCAGTGGTAAGCTTCATTTTACCGGAAAATATGGAAGTAATCTTTACCAGGAAATTGCAGATTACGCTGTAGTAGCTGCCTCACTTGCTGAAAAAGGCGACTTTGAAATCATTCACGCACACGACTGGCTCACTTTTCCTGCCGGTATAGCTGCAAAACGGGTTTCCGGCAAGCCACTTGTTATTCACGTGCATGCCACCGACTTCGACAGGAGCGGAGGAAGCGTGAATCCTGCCGTATTCGATATCGAAATGAAGGGAATGAGAATTGCCGACAAAATAATTGCCGTTTCGAATCTTACCCGCAATACTATTATTGAAAAGTATGGTATTGACCCTGAAAAGGTGGTTACAGTTCATAATGCAGTAGAACCCTTGCATGAGGCTGAGAAGCTTGTGCTTGAAAGAAATATGGATGATAAAATAGTAACCTTTCTTGGCAGGGTGACACTCCAAAAAGGACCTGAATATTTTGTCGAGGCAGCCTACAAGGTCCTACAGAAAATGGATAATGTTCGTTTTGTAATGGCAGGAAGTGGTGAACTGCTGAATAGAATGATTATGAGAGCTGCTTCTCTGAGGATTGCAAACAAATTTCATTTTACCGGATTCCTTAAAGGGGATGATGTTTATAAAATGTTTTCCCTTTCGGATGTTTACGTAATGCCGTCAGTGTCCGAACCTTTTGGAATTTCTCCTCTTGAGGCTATGCAATCCAATGTTCCGGTCATCATTTCTCACCAGTCGGGTGTTTCTGAAGTATTGCAGTATGCCCTTAAGGTCGATTTCTGGGATATAGATGCCATGGCAGATGCGATATATGGTCTGCTGAACTACAGTGCTTTGTCAGACATGTTCAAAGTTTATGGAAAAGAAGAGGTTGAAAACATGAAGTGGGAAAATGCCGCACTAAAAGTGAACGAAGTATACAAATCAGTAATATAATTATTCCGGTTAAAGAAAGTCTACACTATGAGAACAATTTGTTTATATTTTCAGATTCACCAGCCCTTCAGGTTCAGGAGATACCGCTTCTTTGATATCGGCAGAGAACATTACTATTACGATGATTATATGAATGAAAGCATTATGCGCAAGGTTGCCGACAGATGCTATCTTCCGGCAAACAAAATAATGCTTGATCTTATTAAAAAGCACGAAGGGAAGTTCAGGGTCGCCTATTCCATTTCAGGATCAGCCATTGATCAATTTGAGCTCTATGCTCCTGAAGTGCTCGAGAGTTTTAAAAAGCTTGCCAAAACCGGATGTGTGGAATTCCTTTCCGAAACCTATTCACACAGCCTTTCTTCGCTTACCAACAGAGCGGAATTTGAAAAACAGGTCGGGAAGCACCGCCAAAAGATTAAGGAATTATTTGGGGTTGAGCCTGGTGTTTTCAGAAATACGGAACTTATTTATTCTGATGAAATTGGTGCCATGGTGGCTGATATGGGTTATAAGGGGATTATTACCGAAGGTCCCAAGCATGTTCTGGGCTGGAAGAGTCCGAATTACATGTATTATAATGCTATTAACCCCAAGCTTAAAGTCCTTCTAAAGAACTTCAAGCTGAGTGATGATATAGCTTTTCGCTTTTCCGACCGCTCCTGGGCAGAATTCCCGCTTACTGCTGATAAATTTGCATCCTGGCTTAAAGCTCTCGATAAAAATGAGGAAACAGTGAACCTGTTTATGGACTATGAAGCTTTCGGTGAGCGCCAGGGAGTGGAAACAGGAATTCATGAATTTCTCAAGGCATTTCCATCTGCCGTTTTTAAAATTGCCAAATTTTCTTTCAGTACACCATCACAGCTTATAGAGTCATTACAGCCTATTGCTCCTGTCCATGTTCCCAATGCTATCTCATGGGCCGATGAAGAGAGGGATCTGACAGCCTGGCTTGGAAACGAGCTTCAGTGGCAGGCCTTTAACAAACTTTATGAGCTTCGCGAAAAAGTAGAGTCAGTAGGGGATCCCAGATTATCCAAGGATTTTGAATACCTGCAGATCAGTGACCATTTTTATTATATGAGCACAAAATATTTTTCTGCCGGAGAGAATTTTTCATATTTCAATCCTTTTGGTTCTCCTTATGATGCATTTATCAATTACATGAATATTTTAAGTGATTTTGAAATTCGACTCAACAGTTCATCTGTTTCTGATAATGACCCCGAAGTATCCCGTCTCCGGGCACTTCTTGATGAGAAGGAAAGCCTGATAATTCAATATGCTGAACAACTGAAGAAAAAAGCGGTTAAGAAAACTCCTGCCAAAACTACTTCAAAGAAAACTCCTGCTGCAAAAACTAAATCTGTTGCAGCTGCTAAAATTAAAATGGAACCTGCAAAAACCACAGGGAAAAAGACAATCAAAAAATAAAATAATTTGAATTTATAAGATATGACTAATGATAGATTAAGCCCAAATTATATATTTGAGGTAAGTTGGGAGGTTTGTAATAAGGTGGGGGGCATTCACACTGTCATTTCCACTAAGGCACTTTCGCTTCAAAAAGAATTTGGAGATAAGTTTATTTCAATTGGACCTGATGTGTGGAGGGAAGATTCAGAACATCCTGAATTTCTTGAAGATGTTAATCTCTTATCGCAATGGAAACAGCAGGCTGCCATCGAAGGACTTCGCGTAAGAATTGGCCGTTGGAAAATAAAGGGAAACCCCATGGTAATTCTGGTAGATTTCACTACCCTTTTTTCAAAGAAGGATGAAGTCTTCAGCAAATTATGGGAACTATATAAGCTCGATTCGATTGCAGGTCAGTGGGATTATGTAGAGCCAAGTCTCTTCGGATATGCTGCAGGTCAGGTTATTGAAAGCTACTGCAAATATCATCTTTCCCCAAGCGATAAAATTATTTCACAGTTTCATGAGTGGATGACGGGTGCCGGTCTCCTCTATCTGCATGATGCCCTTCCTCAGGCAGGAACAGTATTTACCACCCATGCTACTGCTGTTGGCAGAGTCATAGCGGGAAACCAGCTTCCTTTGTACAGCAAGCTTAAAGAATATAACGGCGATGTAAAAGCAGGTGAATATAATCTCACCTCAAAGCAATCCATGGAAAAAATTTCCGCTCGTTTTGCAGATGCTTTTACAACTGTTAGTGAACTTACAGCACGTGAATGTGCTCAATTTCTGCAAAAAGAGGTCGATATCCTTACTCCGAATGGTTTTGAAGATAGCTTTGTACCTTCCGATTCAGGCTTCCCGGCCAAAAGGAAACAGGCCAGAAAGAAACTTCTGGAAGTTGCCTCTGCCTTATTGGGCGAAGAATATGGTGAGGATACCTTTCTCCTGGCAAACAGCGGCAGGTATGAGTTTAAAAATAAGGGTATCGATGTGCTTATCGACTCCCTCGGTAAACTTAAAAGAGATGATTCTTTAAAGAAAAAAGTTCTCGCATTTATTCTTATCCCTGCCAACCATTATGGGGCACGCAAAGATTTGGTTGAAAAAATGCAGGGAGGCGGTGCAGAAATACAAGGCGAAAATTATCTGACGCACAACCTTCATTATGTTGAAAATGATCCCATTCTTGGCCGCCTGAAAACAGTTGGTATTGAAAATCAAAAAGGTGATGATGTAAAAGTAATTTTTGTTCCCTCGCAACTTAACGGAAACGATGGGATATTTAATATGTCCTATTACGAATTGCTGATTGGCTTTGATCTTACTGTTTTCCCTTCCTACTATGAGCCATGGGGCTATACTCCGCTTGAAAGCCTCGCATTTCATATACCAACCATTACCACAAGCCTGTCTGGTTTTGGCCTTTGGGCAAGAGACAATTATAAGGATGCAGGAAATGGCATTTTTGTTATTGAGCGCGATGACTTTAATGAAACGGATGTGGTAGAAGGCATCAGTAATGCCATTCGAACTGTCGCTAATCAAACTCCTAAAGCAGTAAAAGATACCCGCGACAAAGCATTCGACATTTCCAGAATTGCACTCTGGTCAAACCTGATTGATTATTATTATCAGGCTTACGATACAGCTCTTACCAAGGTAATGGAACGGGTTGACTTTTTCGTGGAACATGAAAGGGTGGAACAGCTTCCGCAGCTCGAAGTTAATCTGGGTGCCACGCCTCAATGGAAAAGAGTACTGGTACAGCAGATTCTTCCTGAATCTTTACAACCACTGGATGAATTGAGCAAAAACCTCTGGTGGTGCTGGAACCAGGAAGCTATTGAACTTTTTGAATCCATTGACCCGAAACTCTGGAAAGAAGTTGCGGAAAATCCCCTTGAGCTTCTTGAGAGAATACCCTTTGTAAAACTGGATAAACTTCATGCAGATAAAGATTTTCTGGCACGCATGAATAAAGTGCACCAGCAGTTTAAATCCTACATGGATGAAAAGCCAAAGGATGGTCCTACTGTTGCATATTTCAGCATGGAATTCGGACTCCATGACTCCCTGAAAATATACTCCGGCGGACTTGGACTGCTGGCAGGCGATTACCTCAAGGAAGCCAGTGATTATAACTATAAAATAATCGGGATAGGATTTCTTTACCGTTACGGATATTTCAAGCAATTGATGACTGTAGGCGGAGAACAGATGGCTATAACTGAGCCCCAGGTTTTTTCCAAAACACCTGCTCAGCCTTTGTTTGACGAAAAAGGTGAATTTAAGAAAATTAAAATTGTTCTTCCGGGACGTGACCTGTGGGCACGCATATGGCAGGTGAATGTGGGTCGGGTTAAATTATATCTCCTTGATACCGACATTGACGATAATCAGGAACACGATCGTTCTATTACCCACCAGTTATATGGAGGAGATAATGAAAATCGCCTGAAACAGGAAATTCTGCTGGGTATTGGAGGAATAAGAGCACTTCGCTCACTCGGACTAAATCCCGATACCTATCATTGTAATGAAGGACATGCAGCATTTACCGGCCTTGAGAGATTACGTGAATATATTCAGGATAAAAACCATACCTATCCTGAAGCATTGGAAATCGTGAGGTCTTCCGCATTGTTTACTACTCATACTCCGGTACCGGCCGGACATGATTATTTCACCGAGGACCTGATGAGAGCCTATATTGCTCATTACCCTGACCGGCTTAAAATAAACTGGAACCAGCTGATGAATCTGGGTAAGATGCACCCTAATTCGGGAGGGGAAAAATTTTCGATGTCCTGCCTCGCAGTGAACCTTTCTCAGGAAGTTAACGGAGTTTCGAGAGTTCACGGATTTGTAAGCCGTGATATGTTTGCAGATATGTGGGCAGGATACCTGCCGGAGGAAGTCCCTATAGGATATGTGACCAACGGAGTGCACATCCCTACCTGGATATCGAAAAGCTGGCGCGAACTTTACCACCGTGCTCTGGATGCTGATTTTTATAAAAAGCAGGAGGACCGATCAATCTGGGCTAAGATAAATGAGGTTGACCAGGCAGAAATCTGGAAAATTAAAAGCGAGGAAAGAAAGAAGCTGGTTGAATATATAAAAGATTCTATTGTCGATCATTCAATAAAGTCACACGAAGATCCAAAAACCATCGTTGAGATTCAGGAAAAATTAGACCCGAATGCACTTACCATTGGTTTTGCAAGGAGGTTTGCAACCTATAAGCGTGCGCATCTTCTTTTTATGGACCTTGAAAGACTTGCGGCCATCCTGAACAATCCTTTTATGCCGGTACAGATATTTTTTGCCGGAAAGGCCCACCCGCAGGACAAAATGGGTCAGGACCTTATCAAAATGATAGTTGAGATATCCCGGAAGCCCGAATTTATGGGTAAAATATTATTTATACCGGGATATGAAATTGCTCTTGCCAAAAAGTTGCTTCATGGAGTGGATATATGGATGAATACCCCAACACGACCGCTCGAAGCTTCAGGCACAAGCGGAGAAAAGGCGGTTATGAACGGAGACCTTCACTTTTCTGTTCTTGATGGATGGTGGGCCGAGGGCTACAGGGAGGGCGCAGGCTGGGCTTTGGATGAAGAAAGAGCCTATGATAACCAGAACTTCCAGGATAAGCTTGATGCCGAAACGATTTACTCTCTTATAGAAAACGAAATTACTCCTGCCTTTTACAAGAGAGACGCACAGGGTGTACCTACTGCATGGGTAAGCATGATTCAGAAATCCATTACCGAAGTATGTCCTGAATTCACCATGAACCGGCAGCTACTGGATTATATTAACCAGTATTACGAGCCTCTGTATCAGCGAACACTTAAGATGAGGGAAAAAGATTTTGAAATGGCAGCCATCATTGCAAGCTGGAAGAAGAAAATTCTCAATGCATGGAATGATATTGAAATCGTTTCGATAACCTATCCACAGATGGAAAACCAGATAGTTTGTCTGGGAAATCATTACTATGCGCAGCTGGTGCTGGATCTGAAAACGCTAAAAGCGGAAGAGATTGGAGTAGAGCTGGTAGTGGCAGAGATGGACAATCCAAATCACAAACCCAAGATTACCGAAAAACGCGATTTTAATCTGGCAAAAAAAGAAGGATCAAAAGCCTGGTACGACATTGAGTTTTCACCCTCCAGTGCCGGAATCTTTGATTTTGGGATCAGAATTTTCCCTAAACATAAACTTCTGGCACACAGGCAGGAGCTTGCTTTACTCAGGTGGATATAAAATCCATATTTGCAGAAAATCCTTAATGAATTCAGGGAGTGTCGAACACTCCCTTTATTTTTTCCTTCTTTAACACCAAACCTGTCCGTGCAGGCAAATATAATTTGAGATAGTGACTGCTGCTGTTTTTTACAGGCAGGGTTCTGTAGGTAAAATTGTGGTCAATCCTTCCCTGACCTCCAAATTCAGGCTGATCGGTATCCAGAACAACTGAATATTTTGAGGGTGGAGCGTTTAAACCATAATCAGTAAAGGAACTCGAGGGATTGAAATTAAAGACAAAAAAGAAATCACCTCTTTCAAATCCCAGGACCTGTCCGCTGGTATTTTCATGAAAAAGACCCGGGTATGCTCCCTTGAAGAATTTATTTTCACTCACCAGATGAATCATTGCATTATCAAATTCACCAAGCTGGTGATAGCGCAACAGGTGATTGTCGGCCAGACTCCATTGACGACGGGCATAATGGTATGACCAGTCATTGCCCAGTCGCGGAAAATCAATCCATTCAGGATGTCCGAATTCGTTTCCCATGAAATTCAAATACCCGTTACCGGCTGTCGCGAGAGTAAGCAGACGTATCATCTTGTGAAGGGCAATCCCACGATCAACGATCAGATTTTCTGTCAGCTTGTCCATGCTGTAGTACATCTCTTTCCCGATAAGCCGGAAAATTATTGTCTGATCACCCACCAATGCCTGATCATGCGACTCAGCATAGCCAATGGTTTTTTCTTCAATCCTTTTATTGGTAAGCTCGTAATACATTTCCCCGACATTCCAGTCTTCATCGGCTCTTTCCTTGATTACCTTGATCCAGTAGTCAGGAGTTCCCATGGCCATGCGATAATCGAATCCCAGTCCTCCATCTGAAAGATTTGCAGCAAGACCCGGATATCCCGACATTTCTTCCGCTACCGAAAGGGCACTTGGATTGTTTTCGTGAATGAGGGCATTCGCAAGACCCAGGTAGCAAATGCCATCCTCATCCTGTCCGCCATCAAAATACATATTGTAATTGGTGAAATCCCGGTTCAGTCCGTGATCGTAATACAGCATGGATGTAACGCCATCGAAACGGAATCCGTCGAATTGATATACCTTTTGCCAGTACTGAATATTGGAAAGCAGGAAATGAATTACTTCATTCTTACTGTAGTTATAGCAAAGCGAATCCCATGCAACATGCTCCCTTCTGGCACCGGTATGGAAAAACTGAAACGGGGAGCCATCATATAAGCCAAGTCCTTCATTTTCATTCCTCACTGCATGAGAATGCACGAGGTCCATGATGACCTTCAAACCGGCACCATGTGCCTCATCGATTAGTGCCTTTAATTCTTCAGGTTCGCCAAAACGGGAGGAAGGGGCGAAAAGACTTGAAACATGGTATCCGAAAGAGCCATAATACGGGTGCTCCTGTATCGCCATGAGCTGAATGGTATTGTAACCGGCTTTTATTATCCGGGGTAAGACTTTTTCCCGGAATTCTTTAAACTGTCCAACTCTAAAATCTTCTGTGGCCATACCGACATGAGCTTCATAAACCAGCGGGGCCTGATGGTTTTCCGGCGATGAATTCTTCCATTGATATTCCTGTTCGGGTGCCCAGACCTGGGCGGAAAATACCTTGGTTTCGTCATCCTGAACCGTACGGGTGGCATATGCCGGAATGCGCTCCCCATGTCCACCTTTCCAGTGCATGGATAATTTATAGAGATCCTTATGTCTGATCTTGTCTTTTTCCAGAATCAGCTCCCAACTCCCGTTTTTAAGTGCTGAAAATTTATACTCAGGAGATTCCTTCCAGTTATTGAAACTTCCAACCAGATATATATCCGTAGCATTAGGCGCCCATTCCCTGAATATCCAGTTACCTGAGTCGCGGTGAAGCCCAAAAAACAGATGACCGTTTGCAAACGAAGATAATTTACCTCCCTTGCCAAGCTCTTCCATTTTATGGTTTAGCTTTTGCATCCTCTCCTGAATGGTAGTAGTATAAGGTGCCAGCCAGGAGTCAAGTTTAACTATACCAGGTATTTTCATTTGAGTAGGATTACAGGAATGAAAGGTAATGAATTTTTTGGTAGGGGCATGGAAGAAGCGTCAGGATTATCGCTTGCATTCCATTCACTAACTTTATTATATCCTCAGAGGTTTAATTTTGAGTTATCTGAGGGTTGAGGTAGCTTATTTTCTGGTTGAGTTCAAAATCATAAAGGGTAAGGATTCTGAGATTATAATAGGCTTCCCAGTAATCCTTGATTGAATCGATATAATCGCGCTTTGCGGATTCTCTTTCCTGCAGGGAGATATTGAGATCGGTAATACTTATTTCTCCATTCTGAAATTTCCGAAGAGCAATCAGGTAGCCGTTCTCAGCGACCTTATCCGCTTCCGTAGCCGTTTTAAGCTGATCTTTTAAAAGGCCGAACTGTTCAACCTGTACACTTATCTCACGCTCAAAATCCATCTTATCCTTTTCCACATCATAAACAACCAGATCTTTTTGTGATTCCGCCAGCTTTATTGTTGAAGCGGTTCTCCCCCAGTCGAGTATGGGTACGCTGAGAGTCAGCCTGATAATCTGTTCTTTTTCAGGATTCTGGTATATCTCAGGAAAGAATTCGGCACTGTTGGTTACCCCATAACTTCCCCTGAGAGTGGCATTTATTCCTGAGTTCTTCTTTGCTTCATCAAGCTGCCTGTCGGCCTCGGCCAGTCGCCGCTTAAATCTGGGAGTTTCCTTTCTGTTTGAAAGGGCCTCATTAAGTGCTTTTTCCGGGTCGATATCAAAAAATATTATATTTAAAGGGACTTTCAAAATAATGGAAATATCCTGGTCTAACCCAATGTAAGACTTCAGCTCAAAGTCGGCGTTTTTCAAATCCATTTGCGATTTATTGAGAGCCTTCTGTGCATTAAAAACCGATAACTGTATCCTTGAAAAATCGTTTTCTGAAATCTGACCCAGCTGGCGCTTGGCTTCTGCAATTTTAAGGTTATCCTTACTGTTCTTCAGGTTTGAAGTGGAAAGGTTAAAATTAGTCTGAACTTTCAGATAACGAAAAAATCTCTGGGTAGTCTCAAGTGAAATTTCTTCAATGGATTCTACAAAATCTTTATTAGCCTCTTCATAAAGCAGGGGTTCGGTAATATTGCTCCATTTCATCCAGTTGTATGCAAACAGTGGTTGGACGAAACCAATTGAAAAGGGAGTTCCTGAAAATTCGGTGGCCGAATTGTTAAAATCACGAATACGGTAAACAGAGGAAGATGCATATACCTGGGTACCAAGGAAAGGAATAGACTGATTCAGGGACAGGTTGGCGGAAGTCTGGGCATTGGCAACCTGCTTAAATTCCACACTCCCGTCAGGCTGAGTGATAGGAGAGGTAGTCTGTGCATAATTGGGCAGATTTCCGCTAAGAACAAGTTGGGGTCTTGAGCGCGACTGAAAATTCTTATATCTCCAGTAGTAATTTACGTTCCTGTTCTGTGTATTCCTGACCGATGAAGATTGCATTACAGCCAGGTCAACGGCATTCTGAAGGCTCAGAGTAATAGTATCTTCCGGACTAATTGCTGAAATTGGATCTGAGAAAATTATTGACAGGAGCAGGATGGTGGTCAGTAACCAACTTTTCATTTTAGAATCTTTTTTAATTTTCAATATTAACTTCTTTCATATGACGATAAGAAGAGATATCGGATAAGATTAAGCTGTCGTTAATATTTATTCCTGAAATAATTTCCAAAAATTCATTTCCTCTTAATCCCGTTACAATTTCTCTTCTTACGGCTTTGTCATTTTCAAGAATAAAGGCATATTGTTTGCCTGATTCGTTAAATGCCTGACCGATAGGAACCCTTATAACGCTATCTCTTCTGGCTTTAACAATTTGCAGCTTTACTTTCATATTCGGGATGAGATCGGGATGGCTGTTTTCCTTCAGAAAGACTTCGAAATTAATTTTATTGTTGGCGATCACAGGCTGGACTCTGCCAATGAGACCCGTGAGATATTCATCATTCAAATCGGCCAGAACTTCTCCTCCGGTTTTAATAATATCTGCAAAATCCTCATTAACAGAGGCATTAATCTTGAAAGATGTCATGTTAGAGATCTGTACAAGCAAATCACCACCATTAATCTTCTCACCTTCTTTTCCATAAATATTCAGTACAATTCCCGCCGAGGTTGCCCGTACAGTCATTTTTCTGAAGGTCTCGTTCTTCTCTTCAATTTCCTTTTCTTTCATGCTGATCTGCAAAAGCAGTCCTTCTTCTTCGGCATCAAGCTGTTTAAGTCGTATGCTATTCTTTTGCTGGGTTGTCTCCAGATCTTTTTCAGCAATAACGAGCTCCTGTTTTGTTTTTTCAATTTTAGCCGGAGATATACCTCCAACATCCAGTAATTGTTCCTGATCGGCGAGATCGGATTTAATGGATGCTATCCGGAGCTTTTTCATTTCTGTATTGTAATCAAGATCCACCCTCGTACTTTTATCATTTAAACGGTTTTTCCAAAGGTTATTCTTCATAACAGCCAGCTGGTCGTTTGCGTTTTCAATTTCCTTCTCAATCTGCTCGGTATCCATAAGGAGAATTACTTCACCAGCCTTAATATGACTTCCCGGGCTGTTGATAATTCTCTTGATTACTCCAGATGAATAAGCTCTCAGAAAAACCTCATTTTCAGGGACCACAATCCCTTCGCCTTCCATAGTTTTAAGGACAGGTCCCACATCTGCTTTACCTAAAATAAACTCCCCGGGGGTAATGTGCTTTGGGATAAAATGCCGGTAGGAATAGAACGCCGGATAACCGATAAAAATAAGAGCTAAGACAGTTATTATCAGGGTGAACTTTCTCTTGTGTTTTTGATAGTAAAAATGGAGGGTTTTAATAAATCCGGTACTGTTGCTTTGAGTGTTCATTAATAAAAGTAAATAATTTTATGAGCTTAAAAATTAATATGCCGCTAATGAATAAACTAAAAATAAGTGAATTTCAGTATAATGATAGTTACTATTCCGTAAATTAAAGTTAAAGGCGCACCCACCTTCATGAAATCCGTAAAATTATATTTCCCCGGTCCATAGACCATCAGGTTGGTCTGAAAGCCAATGGGAGTCATAAAGTTAGCTGCTGAGGCAAATGCTACCACCAAAACAAAGGGGACAGGGTTAAGCTGTAGGGCGGCAGCCGAAGTCAGGGCTATCGGGAATACAAGAGCGGCAGCTGCTTTGCTGGTGATGTAAGCGGCCAGGATCGTTGTGATAAGGTAAATACCCGACAGGATACCAATTGCGCCCAGGGGCATAAAAAGGTGCACAATTGAATTTGCAAAGAGGGAGGCGGCCCCTGTCTTAATCATTGCTATTCCCAGTGCCAGTGAAAGTACAATTATTATTGCGAGATTATAATCAATACTTTTGGTAAGCTCCTTGGGGTTGGTTATTTTCATGGCAAGCAATACAATAATCAGAGCGATCAGTCCCAGAAAAAGTTTTAGAATTCCAAGAGCCGACAAGAGTATGGTTAGTCCTAGTCCTCCCAATAAAATAAGTGTTTTATACCATTCCAGTTTTACAAATCCCCTGACCTTACTTATAAAATAGAAATCGAGAGTATTGTCGGTCCTTTCAAGAAAATTTTCACCGGTAAAAAGCAGAAGGACGTCACCTGCACGTAAGGAATTTCTCCTGAGTTTTTCTTTTAAAACTACCCCGTTTCTGTGAATTGCAATTACCGCCGCATCATATTTGCTTCTGAAGTTGACAGTTTCAACTGTTTTTCCGATTAGACTGGAGTTTTGGCTCACTACAATTTCCACCACTTCTGTTTTTCTCCTCCTGCTCATCATCCCCACCTCAGGAAGCTGCAGTCCGGTTTTACCTGAAATCATTTCCGCAATTGTTTCTGTATTCCCGGTAAACATAAGAATATCATTAGCTTCCAGTTTAAAATCGGGCGTAAAATTCATGATGGGTATTTTGTCGCGGATGATTTCCACCAGGATATAGGATTTCTCACCAAGGAATCCGGCTTCCTTAAGACTTAAACCAACCAGATGGGAATCGGCAATAACTTTCGACTCAACCACAAATTCCCTGAGCAGAGCGCCTTGTTCCTTTTCCGGCTTATCTCTGTCCGGCATAATTTTATCCCCGATAAAACGAAGGTAAAAGAAACCGATAATCATCATGGCCAGTCCTACCGGAGTGAAATCGAAAAACCCCAAAGTTTTAAGATTAGGGAAAATTATCTGATCCACCAGCATCCCGTTTACAATCAGGTTGGTGGAGGTTCCTATCAGGGTTGCACAACCACCAAGGATGGTTGCATAGGAGAGTGTCATAAGAAATTTGGAAGGGGAGACCTTATTACGCTTACACCAGGTGTTGATATAAGGCATCATAACTGCTACCAGCGGAGTATTATTTAATACCGAAGAGAGAGCGCTGGCAAATATTATCATTCTGCTCAGAAAGCCCTTATGCGTTTTTGCCCCGGATAATATGCGGTCGAATAAATTTTCAATAACCGACTTATGTCGTATTATATCACCTATCAGCAGAAGGAGTATAATAACGGCTATCTGTTCATTGGCAAATCCGCCTAAAATTTCGTGAGGTGTAAGAATCCCGAAAAACCCAAGTATTGCTGCGGCAATCACAAATGTGAGCGAAGGCCCCAATATCCCCCAGTACAGCGAAATGAGGATAAACAGAATTATAATAATAACCAGTATCAGATCAAAGGTGAACATTCCTTCCTTTTATTAAACATCAAAATAAGTCATTTTTTAAACTATTACCTAGATGAAACTCCTAAACCTTTATTGACTTACCAATTCATTTTCAAAATCAACCGGATTAAATGGCCTCATTATCAGATATAAATGCAAAAAAAGAGTAAAAGAGGATAAAATACCGGGAAGTGAATATAATCAAGTATACCATTTTCCCATTAAAAAAATCTGAAACCTGAAATGGATAAGCAGTTAAAGTATTCCGGAAGAATCTGCAATATAAATAAGCAAAATCGTTAGCAGAAATGAAACCAGAGGAGCAATAAGCCACATAATAAAAAAGTTTTTAACCTGAGTTTTCTTAAAAATATTTTTACTGCCAAGCTTTGCCACACCGATCCCTAATATTGCGCCTACGTTTAGTTGTACGAGTGATGTAGGGATTCCTTTTGTGAGTGAGGCAAATAATAGCAGACTAGCCGACACAAAGGCAATTATCACAGCCTCAAATTTCCCGAACAATATTATTTCTTTGCCTGTATTCTGAAGAATTTTATGCCCAAATATTGAGCTGCCGATACCAAAATTCGGTGCAATAATTAAGGTAGACAAGATCATTATAATAATGAAATTCTTATCAAGTGAAATATTTAACTCATTGGCCGTCATGGAAGCGATAGGTCCTGAGGCATTCGCAACATTATTTGAGCCGATTGAAAAAGCAACATAAAGCGACATTAATATAAGCAGACCGTTCCATACCGGCTTAAGATTTTCATTTTGTGCGCGTGGCATGGTAATGCCCTTTTTTCTCATTGGGCGGTATATATAACGGCCAATAAACAGACTTATAAAAAATGAAAAAACCGGCAAAATAAACCAGGCAGGAATAATTTCAAACAAGAGCTTATGGGTATTTAAATTATGAAAATAAAGTGCCACGGCGGTAACCGACAGTACCGTTGACTGGCTTGTGGATTGGGGAATACCTACCAGGTTGGCAATTAACAATGACACCGCCACTGAAAAAAGGATGATGGAGACAATGGGCAGCGTCATAAAAGAAGGATCCAGCAATTCTTTCCCAATTGTACTTGCTGTTCCCTTTCCGGCTACAATGGCCCCAATAAATACCATTATACCAAAAATTCCGGGGATCAGACTCCGCCGGATTACATTTGCACCATAGGCTGCTGAAAATGCAGGTCCGGTTCCGCTACCACCCATGGTAATAGCCAGAAACATAGCGATAATAAAGGGAATTAGCAGATGGCTGAATAATGGGGAAATCATAAAAAATGTATTGAATTAGTAAATTCTTAAGCAACATAAAACTAATTATTTCCCTTTGAATAAAATATTGTTTATTGAAAATTGAAACAGACTTTTTAATCTTTTTTTTTCACTTATAATTAAGCATTTCCAATATAATTTTCAATGCGCATTTATTCTGCAATTCTTCACCAAAAGAAGGAATCATTTATTTTGTTATTTTTGCTTTTTTAAAAATTGGCTGTGCGAACCTGGACCGGAAAAGAGAAAATTGATATTTCAAATCCTGTTGTAACCATTGGAATCTTTGATGGAGTGCATCAGGGCCATGCCTTTCTACTTGAGAAACTGAAGGAAGAGGCCAAATCAATTTCTGGCGAAAGTCTTGTATTTACCTTATGGCCGCATCCCCGTCTGGTCCTTAATAAAGATCCGGAAAACCTCAAATACCTTTCAAGTCTGGAGGAAAAGAAGTATCTGATTGAAAAGGCAGGCATTGATCACCTTGTGGTAGTCCCTTTCACAATTGAGTTTTCAAAATTGGATTCCTGCGATTTTATAAAGAAATATCTTATTGATCTCATAGGAGTTAAAAAATTGATCATTGGTTTTAACCATAAATTTGGGAATAACAGAGAGGGGGATTTCGAAAATCTTAAGGAATGTGCTTCGCAATACAATTTCCAGATTGAGAGAATGCCCTCAAAGAGCATAAATGATGTGAAAATAAGCTCTTCATTAATCCGTGAACTTCTTAACTCAGGAAATCTCAGTCTTGCGAATGAATACCTGGGATACGATTACTTTTTGCATGGCAGTATTGTAGGGGGTAACCGCATCGGACGTAAAATCGGATTTCCTACTGCCAACATAATGCCTGATGACCCGCATAAACTGATTCCCCGGGATGGAGTCTATGCGGTTCACCTTGAATTAAATGGCAGACTTTATCCGGGAATGCTGAACGTAGGATTCAGACCCACCATAGAAAGCGGAATGTCAATAAAAACCCTTGAGGTTAATCTTTTCGATTTTAAGGAAGACATTTATAACAAACAGGTACACCTGTATTTCAGAAGCAGGATAAGGGATGAAAAAAAATTCGAAGGAATTGAACAGTTAAGAGAACAATTGGTTATAGACAGGGAGATATCAAAGAGGATCCTGGGAGGAGAAAGTTAGAAATCCACGAGCGAATTTACGGCGATAATAGTGACGGATGCAGATCATTGTAAACCGAAAGAAAATAAATTAATTACCTTTGCAAAAAAAACAGAATGAACACACAAAGTACAATCGTTGAGAGTTTGAAATACAAAGTTAAAGATATTAGTCTGGCAGATTTTGGCCGGAAAGAAATTGAAATTGCCGAGAAAGAGATGCCCGGCTTAATGGCCATCCGTAACAAATATTCCGCTTCAAAACCACTGAAGGGCTCAAGGATTATGGGTTCCCTTCACATGACCATTCAAACGGCTGTTCTTATTGAGACCCTGGTAGAACTCGGTGCAGACGTGCGTTGGGCCAGCTGTAATATATTTTCAACTCAGGATCATGCTGCAGCTGCTATAGCTGCCGCCGGCGTTCCCGTTTTTGCCTGGAAGGGTGAAACTCTTGAAGAATACTGGTGGTGTACAGCACAGGCTCTGAATTTTCCCGGCGGGAAAGGACCTAACCTGATTGTTGACGATGGAGGTGATGCAACCCTCATGATTCACAAGGGTTTCGAAGCTGAAAACGATGCATCTGTTCTGAACGTGTCTGCTTCCAGTCATGAAGAAGAAGTGGTTCTTGCTGAACTGAAATCCATACTTTCAGAAGATCATGGTCGCTGGCATCGTTATGTAAAAGAATTAAAGGGAGTTTCAGAAGAAACTACCACCGGGGTTCACAGACTTTATCAGATGCAGGAAAAAGGAAAGCTTCTTTTCCCGGCTATTAACGTTAATGATTCTGTAACCAAATCGAAATTCGATAACCTTTACGGTTGCCGCGAGTCACTTGCCGATGGTATCAAGAGGGCTACTGATGTTATGATAGCCGGAAAAGTTGTTGTGGTTCTGGGTTATGGCGATGTTGGTAAAGGTTGTTCACATTCCATGAAATCTTACGGTGCCCGGGTTATTGTAACTGAAATTGACCCCATTTGTGCACTGCAGGCTGCTATGGAAGGTTTTGAGGTAAATACCATAGATGAAGCACTAAAATCAGGAAACATCTTTGTAACGACCACCGGAAACAAAGACGTGATTACTCTGGAGCATATTAAGAAAATGAAGGATCAGGCTATTGTTTGTAATATTGGCCATTTCGACAATGAAATCCAGGTTGATCTGCTAAACAAGTACAAGGGTGCAAAAAAGGTTAATATTAAGCCACAGGTCGACAAATATATATTTGACGATGGTCATGCCATCTACCTTCTTGCTGAGGGGAGACTGGTAAATCTTGGTTGTGCAACCGGACATCCATCCTTCGTAATGAGTAATTCCTTTTCCAATCAAACTCTTGCCCAGATAGAATTGTGGCAGAAAAATTATGAGATCGGTGTATACCGTCTGCCAAAACAGTTGGATGAGGAAGTTGCCCGACTGCATCTGGAGCAGATTGGGGTAAAACTCACAAAACTCACCAAAGAACAGTCGGAGTATCTGGGTGTGCCTGTTGAAGGCCCCTATAAGCCCGACCACTACAGGTACTAGAGTTCAGACCTAATTTACCACCCTGAGTATATTCCCGTCAATAAACGACTGGTATTGTACCAGGGGGTATTTTGCCGGACTTTTAAAAACTTCTCCTCCGGAACTCAGCAGGTATGAGGAGGAACAGCACGGACAGACCATCAGTTCCTTGAAAGAAGGATCAGAAGCTACAAAGCAGTCATTTTCATAATCGAAAGTACAGGCAGCGTCAAAAACCATGTAGTTGTCATCGTAATCCCTGTACACAATCAGTCCGCCAACTCCCCCGAATCTTTCACGGGGGAATATTTTTACATTTCCTGCAGGAAGATCTCCCAGGTCACTGACAATTCCAATGTTAGCGTATATTGTTACATAAGGAAAAGTAAATCTGTCTCTTTTACAATGTAAAGAAGTAAACAGTATCAGGAGAGTTAAAAACAGGAATTTTATTTTTAGCTTTTGAAGCATGGAAAGCGAATTCATAAAGAATTCAAAGTTAATTATATTTTTTCGTAACTTTAACGGAATTAAATAGTCCATATTGCATTTGATATGAAGGCAGATTTCGACATAGGGAACCTGGTATATGTTATTCTTACTATAGTATTTCTCGCTGTAGGTGCCCTTGGTAAGAAAAAAAAGCCTCCCCGGAATGTGACAGCAGATGAGGGTGAGACTGAAGTTATCCCGGATATCCGAAGTCAGTTTATGGACCTCTTCAAGGATGTTAACCCGGTTCCTCAGGATTATAGTGATACCGATTATATTCCTGAGACGGAGAAGGATATGGACGAAGAAGCTGTCCTGGATAGCGTTCCGGAAGATTTCAGCTCTGAATACGCGGAAGAAACTGTTTCTGAGCCGGTGAAGGCGGAGTACAGTAATATTGATTACAGTAATCAGGCAAAAAGTTCACTCGATACCACGGGAATGGATGAAGGGGAATCTGTATTCGATTATAATGAGGGAAAGGGAGCTCCCGGAAATGAAAGTGTAAACAGTCCGTACTACCAGACTCAGGGCTCATCAACGGATGTACTGTCGGATATTACAGAAGATTTTGATGCACGAAAGGCGTTTATTTATTCAGAAATCTTCAAGCGTAAAGAATTCTAAATTAAATCTTTACTAATTATAAAGCATACAGATTATTGTTTTAATCTCAGAAAAAAATTTATAATTTTGCAACAAAGAGTTCAGCCCGCCTGAATTCTTTTTCTTTTTTACTTATTCTAATCAGGAGGTTACAATGACTAAGGTTAATTACATGACCCAGGAGGGTTTGACAAAACTAAAGAAAGAACTGGATCAACTTGTTAAAGTTGAAAGACCTTCTATTTCTCTTCAGATTGCTGAGGCCCGCGATAAAGGCGATCTTTCAGAGAATGCTGAATACGATGCAGCCAAGGATGCCCAGGGCATGCTTGAAATGAAAATTGCCCAGCTGGAAGAAAAACTGGCCAACGCAAGAATAATCGACGAATCCAAAATTGATACGGAAACTGTCCAGATAATGAACCGGGTTAAAATCCGCAATAAATCAAACAATACGATTCTTCAGTATATGATAGTTTCAGAAACTGAAGCAGACCTGAAGGCAGGAAAACTTTCTGTCAGCACACCTATTGCCAAAGCCTTGCTGGGGAAAAGGGTGGGCGACAATGTAAAGGTTCATGTTCCTTCCGGTGAGGTTGAATATGAAATTATTGAAATAGCAATATAATATTTCAGGCCATGGCAAGCATCTTTTCAAGAATCGTAAATGGGGAAATCCCCTGTTATAAAATTGCAGAAGATGACAGGTATTTTGCTTTCCTTGATATAAACCCCCTTGCAAAAGGTCATACTCTGGTTATACCCAAAAAAGAGACAGATTATATTTTTGAACTGGATGATGAGCTTCTTGCCGGCATGATGGTGTTTGCAAAAAAAGTAGCGCTGGCCATCGAAAAAACTGTCCCCTGCAAACGAATCGGGATTGCAGTTCTGGGACTTGAAGTTCCTCATGCACATATCCATTTGATTCCCATAAATTCACTGGGGGATATTAATTTCTCCAATCCCAAACTGAAATTCAGTTCTGATGAGTTCTCTGCTTTAGCTGGCGAAATCGTTAAAAATCTGGACCTATAAGCTGGTTAGCAGGCATGTAACCAAATTCGGAAATAAATTTGCAAGTATTACAAATAGTATATACTTATGTGATATAAATATACCCAAAATGAAGACTCTTTCATTAAAATTGGATGATCAGATTTTTAGCGATACTGAAGCAGTAATCTCTTCCATCAAAAAGACTCGAAATCGCTATATTAATGAAGCGGTTGACTATTACAACCGGTTTAATAAAAGAAAAATCCTTGCGAAAAAACTTGCCAAAGAATCTGTTTTGGTTCAGGAAGAGTCTATGGCTGTATTGGCTGAATTTGAAAGAATAAGCCATGACGATTAAGCAATTTGAAATCTGGACAGCAGATCTTAATCCTCAAATTGGGACTGAACCAGAGAAAATAAGACCTGTTTTTATAATCCAAACTGACTTATTAAATTCCACCCACCCTTCAACTGTTATTTGCCCCGTTACAACCAATGTGATTAAGGGAAGTGAAATATTAAGAGTTCACATTAAAAAGGGCATTGCAAATGTTCTAATGCCATCTGACTTGATGATTGATCAAATAAGAGCGATTGACAATAAAAGGCTAATTAAAAAGATTGGAGACCTTCCAAATGATCTAAGAAAAAAGGTGGTTGAAAATATTAAAATAGTACTCGATTTAGATTAATATCACGCCTGCTAGCGGTAAGCCCAATGCCTGGTCTTTCTTGGTCTCAAATTTATTGTATAGATTTAATTGATCGAAAACCAAATGTTAAATCGCAACTACGTCAGCACTGGGCCTACCGCCGACCGTTCAAACTATCTGTGAAAATTTTATTTGAGTCGGCCCGGGTTCTGAGCTATAAAATCTTTCCATCCAGTAAAATTTTTTCCCTTTTCGGCTGGTTTTGCCTGATAAAAATGACATAGTGCTGCTGCCAGTCCGTCGGTTGCATCCAGGTTAAGATTTTCAGGTTTAAATTGCAGAATCCGACATAGGATATCAGCCACCTGCTCCTTCGATGCGTTTCCCTGACCAGTAATAGCCATCTTAATTTTTCGCGGGGCATACTCGAAAATCGGGATATCTCTTGAAAGGGCTGCTGCTATTGCAACTCCCTGAGCTCTTCCCAACTTGAGCATACTTTGAACATTTTTCCCGAAAAAGGGAGCCTCAATTGCAAGCTCGTCGGGATGGTACCGGTCAATAAGGTTTATCACATCCCTGAAAATTATCTGAAGACTTTTATAAGGGTCCTTTTCTTTCCTCATGTCGGAAATACCCAGACTGACAAGCAGTGGATTCTTACCGACGGCTTTTATGACCCCGTATCCCATTATATTGGTTCCGGGATCAATTCCAAGGATAATTCGTTCCGGGGTATTCATCCTTTTGCTTTTATTTTCTGAAATAATATTCCGGTTACCACCAGTGTGAGACCGATGAGAGTTGTGAAATAAATCTTCTCTCCTGCAATATAATGAATAAAGAAGAGGGATAAAAACGGGGAGATGTATATGAGGTTGCTTATTTTATCGGTTGATGATGACAATTGCAGGGCTTTCATCCAGAAGATATAAGCCAGTCCCATTTCAAAGATACCGACATAAACACCTCCAATCAGGGCTTCCCTTGAAACCGCGAACTTTTCGTTCAGTAAGGGCATTGAGATGAAGAGAAATATCAGTCCGAAGAAAAAATTCAGAAAAAGTTTCAGGGCTTCATCTTTCTTGTCTTTCAGGTTCAGAATCCAAAAAAACGACCATAATACTGAAGATCCCAGTGCCAGAAGCACTCCGGGCAATTGTTCGGGACGAAAATTATCCTTTCCGCCCTGGGAGGAGATGAAAAATATACCCGAAAAGCTTATGATCATTGCAAGAATGCTTCTGAGGGATATTTTTTGTTTAAGCAGGGGAATTGAGATCAGGACAAGCACAATTGGCCAGATCATATTTAATGGCTGAGCAACCTGACCGGGAAGTATGCTGTAGGCCTTGAACAGGACCAGGTAATATAAAAACGGATTTAAGAATCCCAGCAGAGCAGACAAGAGATATTCCTTAAGCCTTAGTTTGAAAAGGTCCTTCCATTTTCCGCTTCCTGCTATTACCAGTCCAAAAATTAATGTGCTCACAAGGCTGGCTGTCAGCAAAAGCTGGAAATTATCCTGATACCTGAGTGCAATTTTAAAAGCAGTTGGAACAGTTACCCAGCAAAGTATGGTAGCTCCGGCAAAGATGTAGGATTTTTGCTGGCTCGTCATGAATGTACGGATCAGTTTATCATGCTGAAACCTGTAAACGACTGCAGAATTTCCGGAACCCTTATTCCTTCAGGAGTCTGGTTGTTCTCCAGCAGTGCTGCAACAATTCTGGGCAGGGCAAGAGAGGAGCCGTTGAGTGTATGTGCCAGGGTAGTTTTTTTATCCCCTTTTTCCTTGAAGCGAAGTTTAAGCCGGTTTGCCTGGTAAGATTCGAAATTGGAAACAGAGCTTACCTCAAGCCATCTTCCCTGTGCAGCAGCGTAAACCTCAAAATCGTAGGTAAGTGCTGATGTAAAGCTCATATCCCCGCCGCAAAGTTTTATTATCCTGTAGGGCAGCTCCAGCTTTTTTACAATTCCTTCAACATGGTTCACCATTTCTTCCAATGCAGCATAGGAATGGTCGGGATGAGCTATCTGGACGATTTCCACCTTATCGAACTGGTGTACCCGGTTCAGACCGCGTACATCTTTTCCGTATGAGCCGGCCTCTCTGCGAAAGCAGGGGGTATATGCCGTATTTTTACAGGGTAGCTCCGATGCGTCAAGAATAACATCGCGGTAAATATTTGTCACAGGCACTTCAGCGGTGGGAATAAGGTAAAAATTATCGATCTGGCAATGATACATCTGTCCTTCCTTATCGGGAAGCTGTCCGGTACCAAAGCCCGAATCTTCATTTACCATTAGCGGGGGGAGTATTTCCCGATAGCCTGCTTTTTCATTCTCATCGAGGAAGAAATTTATTAGTGCTCTTTGCAATTTTGCTCCCTTCCCTTTAAAAACGGGGAATCCGGCACCGGTAAGCTTTGTTCCCAGGTCAAAATCCAGGAAATCGTATTTTGTTCCCAGGTCCCAGTGGGGCAGGGCACCTTCCGGAAGATTTACCTTAATGTCATTGCCTCTTACCAGAACATTGTCCTCAGGAGTTTTCCCAACTGGTACTGAAGCATGAGGAAGATTGGGGACCTGTACCAAAAGCTGATTGAGTTTGGTGCTAACCTCCTCGTACTTCTGGTTATATTCTTTAATATTTTCCTTTAATACCGAGGTGCGGTCCTTTGCCTGATTGGCTTCTGCCGTCTTCCCGGTTTGGAATAATCTGCCGATTTCCTTCGAAAGTATATTCATTTCGGCCTGTGCATCATCAGCACTTTTCTGGGCCGTGCGACGGTTATTATCCAGTTCTATGATGGTGTCGATTACTGACAGATCCTTGAAGTTTTTTATCTTCAGGCGTTCGATAACGAAATCTCTGTTTTCGCGAATGGTATTAATGGTAAGCATAGTAAATTGGATGAAATAAAAAATCTCTTTTAAACTGTACCCAAAGGTAACAGTTCGAAAGAGATTTTAATACGATTAAAAGGATATATTTATTCTGTTGGGGGAAGAACAGATACAAAGGATTTATTATCCCTTCTTTTCTTGAATTGAACCACACCGGTTATCAGGGCATAGAGCGTATGATCTTTTCCAAGACCCACATTTTTCCCGGGATTATGAACTGTTCCTCTCTGGCGTACAATGATATTTCCGGCAGTTGCAACCTGACCTCCATATAATTTTACACCTAATCTTTTACTTTCCGATTCGCGACCGTTACGTGAACTTCCGGCTCCTTTTTTGTGTGCCATATGTATTCGGTTTTATTTATTTTTTTTAATAATTATTTCTTCTTTGGATCAGCTTTTTTTGCAGCAGCTGGTTTCTTTGCAGCAGCAGGCTTGGCAGCGGCGGCTTTTGGTGCAGCTGGTTTCTTTGCAGCAGCGGGTTTTTTATCAGCAGCTTTTGCAGCGGGTGCTTTCGTTGCAGCTGGTTTTTTAGCAGGAGCAGCTTTTGCAGCTGGCGCCTTAACAGTGGCGGGTTTTTTCTCAGCAGGTGCTGCTTTTTCAGCAGGCTTACTGGCTTTCGGTTCTGCAGCAGGCTTGGCAACTACTTCAGGTTTGGCAATTGCTTTAGGTTTTGCACCTTTTTCAACAATTTCTTCAATCACGACCTGAGTCATAAATTGTCTGTGACCATTTTTTACACGATAGCCTTTTCTTCTTTTCTTCTTAAAAACAATTACCTTATCAGCTTTTAAGTGCTCAAGAATTCTTGCAGAAACCATGGCTCCGGAAATAACCGGTGCGCCAACGTTTACATTGGTATCATTATCGATAAGGAGAACACGGTCAAAATCAACCTGGTTTCCTACTTCACCTTCTAGTCTGTGGACGAATATCTTCTGGTCTTTCTTAACCTTGAACTGCTGTCCTGCTATGTCAACAATTGCGTACATTATTGCTTGTTTTACTTAATTTCATGAAATTGGAGTGCAAAAATATGAAAGTTAAATGGATTAGCAAATAATTACTGCGATTATTTTTTTATATGGGTAATTATTTATCCTACAATATAATGAGTTGTGGAAATATCTGTTAATTAAATATCCAAAAAGGATATGATCCCTGCCATCTATGTTACCTCCCAGAGAGACATCATCCCTCCGGGATTATGGTATATCGTGATTCACCAGCAATCCAATATTCAGGATGGGGTCGTAAATTAAATGCATAATGTTTTTTGCACCGCAGGTTTTTATTATCTGTGAATACACCATACCGCATTGCATTGAACAGCATCAAATAATAAAAAAGATTATCAATAAATAAGCCCTTTTTATCCTTAGCTTTATAGTTTGAACAAAAATATTATATTTGTGTGATCAGGAATAATGCTGATTAAGTTGCATTAACGGGTATGGTAAAGTTAAATGTTTTAGGAATATCTTACAGTCAGACTCAATCCGGAGCATACGCTCTTATACTAACAGAAGAAAACGGAGAAAGAAGAATTCCGATTATTGTAGGTGGATTTGAGGCGCAGTCGATTGCTATTGAATTGGAAGGCCTAAAGCCTCCCCGTCCATTAACGCATGATCTGTTTATGAATTTCTCCAAAGTGTTTGGGATTACGATTCTCGAAGTGGTAATATATAAGCTTGAGGAAGGTGTTTTTTATTCACAGTTGCAGTGTGATAATGGAAGTGAAAATATTGTGCTTGATGCCCGGACTTCTGATGCCATCGCTCTTGCACTCAGGTTTAAATGTCCAATATATACAACAGAAGAAATAATAGCCAAAGCCGGAATAGTTCTGGATTTTGATAAAGAGAGCTCAGTTCCTCCAACTACACAGGAAAGTGAAACAATCAAACCCCCACAGACTAATGTTCCCTCCTTTTCCTCCGGGGAATTTAAATCCTATTCACTTGAAGAGCTAAACGAAATTCTCGATGAGGCAATTGGCAATGAAGATTATGAGAGAGCATCCAAAATCAGGGATGAAATTAACCTAAGAAAAAAGATTTAACTCCTTTGGCAATGATATTAAGAAAAGCATCAGTATGGTTTTTCCTGCTGTTTATATTGTTATCCCTTCCGGTAAGGGCTTCGCTTAATCAAACCGATACTTCCTCCATCAATGAACAAACAACAATAATTCAGGATGACAGCCTGCAATCTCCGGAGAGTTCTATTTCAGAAGCAAGCCAGACGGATAAATCGAACATCATCCCTCTTAAAAACAGCTATAAGTTTAACATCATAACCCTTTTACGTGGATTGCTTGGCATGCTCACTTTAATTGGTATTGCCTATCTGTTCAGTGAAAACCGAAAGGCAATATCCTGGAAGGTTGTTGGCTACGGTCTTGGTTTGCAGATATTGCTTGCCATTGGTGTACTGCAGGTTCCGCTTATTCAGACTTCTTTTGAATTTGTGGGACGCTTGTTTGTAAAAGTCCTTGATTTTACCAACGAGGGTACTAAATTTCTTTTCAGCAGCTATGCCTCAGGGGTTATTGAAGCACCGCTTCAGACCTTTGCCATAAACATATTACCTACCATTATCTTTTTTTCAGCCCTTACATCCGTGCTTTTCTATTTTGGAATTATACAGAAGATAGTCTGGTTACTTGCATGGGGGATGACCCGCCTGCTTAAGCTTTCAGGTGCTGAAAGTCTTTCCGTTGCCGGTAATATTTTTCTGGGGCAGACAGAGTCTCCACTTATGATTAAGGCCTACCTGGAAAAAATGAACCGCTCGGAAATTTTACTGGTAATGGCCGGAGGTATGGCAACCCTGGCAGGCGGAGTACTGGCTGTTTATATAAGTTTCCTGGGAGGTACCGACCCGGCACAGCGCCTTTTGTTTGCAAAACATCTGCTGTCGGCCTCCGTAATGGCTGCCCCGGGTGTTGTGGTTATTTCAAAGATACTGGTTCCCCAAACTGAGGATATTAATAAGGAAGTCAAAATCACACAGGAAAAGATCGGAAAGAATGTTCTTGATGCCATAAATAATGGCACCTACGAAGGTCTGAAACTGGCAGTTAACGTGGCAGCCATGTTGCTGGTGTTTATAGCATTCCTTGCCATGATTAATTTCACTTTTATAAAAATTGGTGACTGGACCCACTTAAATGACTGGATTTCTTCATTTAGCCGGGGCAGATATCATGAGCTTTCTCTGCAGTTTATGTTAGGTTATTCAATTTCTCCGCTCATGTGGCTGATTGGGGTTAATGTGCATGATATAACACTGGTTGGTTCTCTTCTGGGCGAAAAGTTAATTATGACGGAGTTTGTCGGTTACATTAGCCTTGCGAATATGAAGGCATCGGGCATATTTACCGATCCTAAATCAATAATCATGGCAACCTATATGCTTTGTGGTTTTGCGAATTTTGCTTCAATCGGAATTCAAATCGGAGGAATTGGAGCCCTTGCCCCCGGTAAGAGGGTTCTTCTTGCAAAATTCGGGATGAAAGCCCTGCTGGCCGGAACCCTGGCTTCCCTTCTGTCGGCAACCATTGTGGGTGTTATTTTATCATAAAGAAGTATTTCCATGCGGGAAGAAAATTCATATAATAAAAACACACTTTCCTCTCCCAAAGATGAAATCAAAACCAATGCAATTAAACATAAAATAAAACTTCAAAGGGAAGAACTTCAGAGACTTGAAAGATTGCTTTCCAGCCTTGAAAATAATAAATCAGCTCAGATACCTGACAGCTTTGAAGAACCTGAATTCAATTTTGAAAATCTTGAACGCATTTTTGCTGACACCAACTTTTATAGGGAGTTTTTTAACCAGTTGCCTTTTTTAATCTGGGCCAAAGATGTTCAAGGAAGATATCTGACAGTAAATAAAAGTTTTGCAGATTCCTATGGCAAAAACCCGGAAGACATTATCGCCTGCAATGATTATGATTTTGCCCCGGCCGTATTTGCCGAAAAATATGTTTCGGATGATAAATTCATCATGGAATCCGGAACTCCCAAATCGTTTGAAGAGCTAATCCCATTAAGCAATGGATTTCGCTGGCATGAAACCCTTAAAATTCCTCTTATAGACTCATCAGGTCAGGTAATTGGCACTGCAGGGCTGGCCAGGGATGTTACCGAAAAGAAAAATTATGAAATAGCCCTTAAGGAAAGTGAGGAGAAGTTCAGGGAGCTGGCCGAAAATACGAACGATGCATTTATCATACGATCCGGCAATGAAATTATCTATGTCAATCACGCCTTTGAAAAAATCTTCGGTGTAAGCCGGGATGAATTCCGTGAGTCTCCGGATTCCTTTAATGAAAGAATCCATCAGGAGGATAAGTCAAGAATCATTAAAATTCTCGAATCCACAGAGTACAAATCATCATTTATATTTAATGAACAGTTCCGCATAGTTCAACCCAGTGGGAAAATAAGCTGGATCTGGCATCGCTCTTATCCGGTATTAAATAACCAGGGGGAAGTTTACAGGACTATTTCGGTAAGCAGCGATATAAGCAGTAGCAAAATCCTCGAGAATGAAGTCAGAAAATTTGAATCACAACAAAAGGCAATTCTGGATAACATTCCACATCTTGCATGGCTGAAAGACAGAGAGGGACGCTACCTCATGGCTAATGAAGCTTTTTGCAGGTTTTTTGACTGGACCCTTGAACATATTATTGGAAAAACCGACTTTGACCTGTGTCCGGAAGAACTTGCAAAAGTTTATGTTGAAAATGACAGGACTGTATTTGAAAAGCGAAAGGCAATGCGCTTTTATGAGGTTGAGGAGGGACGCTTCGGAAAAAGATACTCAGAGACCTATAAAACCCCTGTTTTTGATGAGAGCGGAATTTTCATCGGAACTGCCGGAATATCAAGGGATATTACCGAACAAAAAATAGCGGAACAGGCTCTGATCAAAAGCGAAGAAAAATTCAAAGGTCTGGTTACGCTTTTGCCTGAAATAATTTTTGAAACAAATAATAAAGGGCATCTAAGTTTTGCAAATACGCGCTTTTTTGAGCGACTTGGCTATTCGCAGAGCGATTTTGACAAGGGTATAAACCTTCAGGATTTATTTCCGGATTATGAACAGGATCGCATAAACAACTCCTATAATAAACTTAAGCAGGGCGCTGAACTTGAATCGGCCGAGTATTACCTTATCTCAAAAGACAAATCCGAATTCCCGGCACTCGTATACACCAATAATCTTTACAATAATAACAATTGGTGCGGGATCAGGGGAGTTGCCGTTGACATCAGCAAAAGAAAACTATTTGAAGAAAAGGAAAAAACATACAAGGAGAAACTGCAGTTTCTTGGGAATACAGCTCTTGATTTTTTAAGTCTGACTCTTGAACAGGATATATACTCCTTTATTGGCAGTAAGCTAAAAGAATTTATACCTGAAGGGTATGTAATTGTATCCAAATTTTATGATGAGGATCATTCCATCAGGTTAAGATATTTCTCCGGTGAGGATTCAATGGTTCATCTGATTGAAAATCGAACTGGCGTTAATATTTTGAATTTTAATGTAAATCTGGAGCAACATTCCATTGATGAACTTACTTCAAATTCAGGGAATATCCAGGAATTTGCAGAAGGAATACATGATCTTTCATTCCAAACAATACCCTTACCTCTGGCCAGAGAGATTGAAAAGATAATGCAGGTTAAGAGAATCTTCGGCTTGTCACTGCTTCGTAAGGGGATTTTATTCGGGACTGTAATTATTTTAACAAAAAATGATGAACTGGAGGATAAACCCCTCATCGAAACCTTTGTGTATCAGGCTACCATTGCATTGCACAGGAGACAAATAGAAAGGGAACTTGTAAAAGCCAAAATAAAGGCAGAGGAATCCGATAAACTGAAAACGGCGTTTCTTGCAAATATGTCACATGAAATCCGCACTCCAATGAACGGAATCCTGGGTATCAGTCAGCTGCTTTCAAAACAGGAATTACCGGATGCAGAGCGAAAGGAATATCTGGCCATGATAAATGCTAACGGGAACATTCTGCTTAACCTTGTGAATGATATCATCGACATATCAAAAATTGAGTCGAATATGGTGGAGATTCACGAGTCGGAATTCTCCCTGAACCAGTTGTTTAATGAATTGAACTGCTTTGCTTTATCAGAGAAAATGACAAAAAGCAAAGATGCAGTTAGCATTATCCTTAAACCCGGAAAAAGTGATGAGGAATCTTACGTCATTGCAGATAAACAGAAAATATTACAGGTACTTACAAATCTTGTTGGTAATGCTATAAAATTCACTATATCAGGTAGTATAGAAATATCTTATGTATTCTCGGGTCAGGAGCTTGAGTTTTATGTTAAAGATACAGGCATAGGACTCCCTGAAGATAAGATCTCAGAATTGTTCAACCGGTTTACCCAGGCCGATCAGTCATTAACAAGACCTTACGGAGGTTCCGGACTGGGTTTGGCGATTTCTAAAGGATTTGTTGATCTCATGCAGGGTAAAATCTGGGCGGAGAGCAGAAAGGAAGGGGGATCTGAATTTGGTTTCAGCATTCCTTATAAACCTTCCGATTTTAAATATCCCGGTGTTACTTTAAAAAAATCCCGGCCTGACGACTTTGACTGGTCCATGTACCATATTCTGGTAGTTGAGGATAACTATATGAGTTTCAGACTTCTTCAGGCATTGCTTAGAAAGACGCAGGTTAATATTATTCATGCGGAGAATGGGTTGAAAGCTCTTGAAATGGTTCAAAACATGCCCGAAATTAATCTGGTTCTTATGGATATCCAGCTACCTGTTATGAACGGATATGAAGCAACAATTGAAATTAAAAAGTTAAGACCCGACCTGCCCGTAATCGCGCAAACTGCCAATGCAATGGATGATGATCGTCTGAAATGTCTCAATTGCGGATGCAGCGATTATATCACCAAGCCTATTGTATTCAACACTTTCATGAATCTGGTGAATACCTATATCGGAAAATCCTGATCCATTGTCGTTATGACAGCTATTGTTCTTGTTTCAGTCTGTATCTGTATCGGATATTGTATTCTTGTGATGCAGTTTATCTCCGGATGGCAGTCATTAGCAGACCATTCCCCTGAAAATACTGATTTCGATATTTCTGTAAGCCTTATCATTGCTTTTCGCAATGAGGAAAAAAATCTTCCCGGACTAATCAAAACCCTGGAGAATCAAAGCTTTCACGGATCAAGCCCTGAGATAATTTTTGTCAATGACCACTCCGTTGATGGGTCGATTGAATTGCTGAGAAATTTTGCTGCGGGCAAATCAAACGTTCGCCTGCTGGAACTTGAAGATAAATTTGAAGGGAAGAAACAAGCCCTGGCATTGGGAGCAGAAAAGGCTCAAGGGGAATTGCTTGTTTTCACGGATGCCGATTGTCAGGCGGGACCTGACTGGATAAGTACACTAGTCTCCAAATTTACTGATTCAGGGGCTATCCTGCTTGCCGGGCCGGTATTAATAAGCCCTTCCAAGGGATATTTTGCGCGCTTTCAGGAGCTGGAACAATACAGCTTGCTGGCATCCACTGCCGGATCATTTGGTCGGGGTAATCCTATAATGCTAAGCGGTGCAAATCTTGCAATTAAAAGAACTGTTTACCTGGATAACCTGAGGCACCTGGAATACCGCGCCCGTTCGGGCGATGATATGTTTTTGCTTATCAGATTAAAACAGATTTATTGCCGGCAACTATTTTTTATAAGAGATAAAAAAGCAGCTGTCTGGGTTGATTCAAAAAATAGTTTACGAACTTTTCTTCAGCAAAGGATGAGGTGGACATCCAAATCCAGATTTTACAGGGATCCTGCCATAATATTTTCGGCAATATTGGTTATGGTGATCAATCTGCTGATTCTTCTTTTTCTGCTGGCCACATTTTTTAACTGGAGATTTTTAATTATTGCAACCGGAATATTCATAATTAAATCTTTTGCAGATTATTTCCTTCTCAGGATGGTTCTCAGGTATTACAACAAGGAAAGCCTTTTGAGAAATTTTGCTTTATCTCAATTTCTTTATTTCCTTTATATTTCAATTACCGGCATTGGCGGAAGTTTACTGCCATCAAAATGGAAGGGGAGAAAAACAATTTGAAAATTCCGGATTCAATACGAAATACACCATCTGCAATAGCCTGGAGAAAATTCAAAAAAAATCCACTTGCTGTTACTGGACTTGTCATCATTTTGCTGTCCATAATTCTGGCGGGTCTGGGATATACAATTTGTCCGGATAAGTCTCCATCTGCCAATACCCAGCACCTTGAACTTGCTGCCCGAAAGCCGGGTTTTAAAGTGAAAATGCTGAAGGTGAGAAAAAATGAAAATATCCCTGCCAGTGGTTTCCTTCATACAATGATGTTTGGCAAATTAAGCAAATATGAAGAGCTGCCTATTCTGAATTACAGCATTTCCGGACCCGAACTCACAGCTCAGCTTTTTACTGATTTTCCTGAAAAGGAGAAATTCTACAAGACATATAATCTTTGTGAAATTTTATTTCCCCTTAGCGGTGAAGTTTCATCCAATAAGGGCATTTCAAATGATAGTTTAAGGTTCCGCCTGATTACGGGTGAGGAATTGTCGGCCTCTGTGGCTGATCTGGAAAGCAGGGTAAACAGTCAGTCAGTTTATGAGAGAAGATATTACCTTGGAACTGATCGCTTTGGCAGGGATATGTTAAGTCGTTTAATACTGGGCGCGAGAATTTCCCTGATGGTTGGATTTATTGCTGTACTGATTTCTCTGATTATAGGTATAAGTATGGGTGCCGTAGCAGGATATTACAGGGGAAGGACTGATAAAGTAATTATGTGGATCATCAATGTGATCTGGTCGGTTCCCACTCTTTTGCTGGTAATTGCTCTTACCATGGTAATTGGGAAAGGTTTCTGGCAGGTATTCGTTGCGGTTGGAGTAAGCATGTGGGTTGAAGTGGCGCGTATTGTAAGGGCGCAGGTACTTAGTCTGAGGGAAAAGGAATTCATCGATTCGGCAAAGGTTTTAGGCTATAGTGATTTCCGTATTCTCCTCAAGCATATAGTGCCCAATATCCTTTCACCTGTTATAATTATTTCTGCAGCAAATTTTGCATCGGCCATCCTGATCGAAGCAGGATTATCCTTTCTTGGAATAGGAGTGCAGCCACCTATGGCTTCCTGGGGAGGTATGGTAAAAGATCATTATGGTTTTATACTTGCCGGAAAGGCTTATCTGGCATTTATTCCCGGATTTGCCATCATGATTATGGTCCTGGCGTTTACCATCCTCGGAAACGGCTTGCGCGATGCCTTCGATATCAGAAAGGAATAGCTCTCCTCAACATCAGAATAATTCGGTAAAAATCAATTAAATGCTCTTTTCCTGAAAATCCACATCGATAAGGATAGCAAAACTGTAATAAGAATAAAGGTCAGGATAAGATTTTCCCACATAGGCAGCCCCTGGGGAAATAAGGCAGCAGCTGCATCCGGTTTATTCGCTCCATTTGGTCCGTTGCTTTGCATATTACTCTGAATCATGGAAAGAATATCAGGGCTGGGTGTAAGCTTGGTCACAAATTTAGAAGGAAAGTAAGGGCGAAAACTTTCAGGCATATTTACCCTGATAATGGGCTCAATAATTACCCTGTATGCCAGGAAAACAATACCTGAAACAATCATATTTCTGAATATGAGAGAAAACAACAGACCAAAACAGAGATAGGTGAAAATCTGGATAAACAGATTGGCCAGTATCCAGGATCTGTCGAAAATAAGGCTGAAGGTAATTTTATAGCTGTAAATAAGGCCTGATGTAATGGAAGCAATTCCAACAAGTATGATAACGTATAGAGACAGGAGCAGAAGCAGGATTATTTTCTGAACCAGAAGATCTCTCCTGCTAAGGCCGAATATTAACTGCTGCTTAAAGGTTTTATTGTTAAACTCGTTGCAGGTGAGCATGATAACAAGCAGGATAAGGCTGATATTATAAAAGCTGGAGATCCATGTCGTGAAATTCCATACATGCGGAAACTGGTACAAAGGCAGAATGGTAACAAAAGGAAAGTTGAAGTTTACACGTGGAATAAAAAATATTCCAAATATAAACAGCACAAAATGGAGGATGATTAAAATCCGAAAGGGGATATAATTCAGGGTTTTACGAAGTTCAATCTTTAGAAGCTTAATCATCTTTTATTCTTTTACTAATTGTAAAAACTGTGTTTCCAGCGACTTCTGCCTGACAATGATCTCGCTCAAAACCAATCCTTTTTCAAAGGCATAACGATTCAGGTCTTCAGGTGCAAATCCTTCCTTCAGAATAATGGTAAGCCCGGAATTTTCCTTTTCTGTCTTTGCTATAAAGGGGCAATCTTTCATAACCTCAATGAGCAGGGATGTGTTGGCTGCCTTAATTTCCAGAATAGATTCCCCTTTTATCAGGGCTCTTACATCACCCTGCGAAAGCAGAATTCCGTTTTTCAGTATTGCTACCTCATTGCAAACTTTTTCCACTTCACTTAAAATATGACTGGCCATTATAATGGTTTTTCCCGCTGCTGCCTGCTGGATAATCAGTTCGCGCACTTCCGCAATTCCTTCCGGGTCGAGCCCGTTGGTAGGTTCATCTAAAACAAGGATTTCAGGATTTCCCACGAGGGTAGCAGCTATACCGAGTCTTTGTTTCATCCCAAGTGAAAGGGTTGAGAATCGCGATTTCCTCCTGTCGTAAAGCTTCACTGCCTTCAAAACTTCAGGAATGTCATCAAAGCCACATTCTTTAATCTGTGCAACAATTCTGAGATTGTTTTCGAGACTCATATATGGGAAAAAAGCTGGTGTTTCAATCATGGAACCAATTCTTTTCCTTGTTGCCGCACTGGGCTCTTCGCCAAACCAGGAAAAAGATCCGGAATCCTGCTCGAGAATTCCGGTGAGAATGGAAAGGGTGGTTGTTTTACCGCTGCCATTTGGCCCCAGTATACCATAAACCTTACCTCTGCCAACCTCAATACTTAGATTGGAAATGGCTTTAATGGAGCGATAAGATTTGGAAAGATTTTTTACTTGTAATACTAATTCTTTATCGGGCATAATAAGCGTCTGTGTAGAATTTGTTTTTTACCTCAAATGGTTTTTAGGATCAGTTACCCAGTTCCGTCATGAATTTAATACGTACCAGACGGATTTCCTCTTCGCTATAGTTTTCCTCACCCAGTTCTTTGAGGGCATCATCGAGTGACTCGGTTTCTGCTTCTTCCCGGAAATAACTGTATATATCATCCTGCTTATCTTCGTCCATAACCTGCCCGATGTAATAATCGAGGTTTAGCTTGGTCCCGCTGTTAATTATGGCCTCAATCTCCGTGAGCAATTCAGACATCTCCATATTTTTGGATTCGGCGATATCATTGAGTGCAATTTTCCGGTCAATACTCTGAATTATAAAAACCTTTAGTCCCGATTTGTTGACAACAGATTTTACCACCATATCCTGGGGTCGTACAATCTCTTTTTCATCAACGTAAGTCTTGATAAGTTTAATAAACTCTTCGCCGTATCTCTGTGCTTTTCCGGCTCCGACTCCCACGCAATTCTGCAGCTCTTCAAGGGTAATGGGGAAGTGAATTGACATATCCTCAAGGGAAGGGTCCTGAAAGATTACAAATGGAGGCAGTTTCAGTTCTTTGGCAATTTTTTTCCTGAGATCCTTGAGTATGTTGAATAATTCAGAATCCGCACCTCCCCCTGAACCTGTGGCAGGTTCAGAATCCTGGCTTACTTCATAATTATGATCCTGGGAAATCATGAATGATTCAGGATTCTTAAGATAGTTATGCCCGGCCTCACTTAAATTCAGAAGTCCATAGTTTTCAATATCCTTATTAATAAACCTTGCAATCAGTGCCTGACGGATGACCCCGTTCCAGAAGCGGGCGTCTTTATCTTTTCCGATTCCGAAAATTTCGAGCTTATGATGACTGTAGGCCTTGACCCCCGAACTTGCTTTCCCGGCGAGAATATCTGCAATATGATCAGCCTTGAATTTCTCTTTTACCTCAAGGATAACTTTCAGCACGTTGACCATGTATTCCATCCCCTCAAATTCTTCTTTTGGGTTAAGGCAGTTGTCGCAGTTATTGCAATTTTCCTCCATCACCTCTCCAAAGTAATTTAGTAAAACTTTGGGGCGGCAAACAGATGACTCGGCATAAGAAACCGTTTCAAGCAGGAGTTGTCTTCCTATTTCCTGTTCAGCCACAGGTTTTCCCTGCATGAATTTTTCAAGTTTCTGAATATCCTTGTAACGATAGAAGGCTATGCATTTTCCTTCGCCTCCATCGCGACCGGCACGTCCGGTTTCCTGATAATAACCTTCCAGACTCTTTGGTACATCATAATGGATGACAAAGCGAACATCGGGTTTGTCGATTCCCATACCAAAGGCTATGGTGGCAACTATGACGTCAACTTCTTCCATCAGGAACTTGTCCTGGTTGAGGGTTCTGGTTGCTGCATCCATCCCGGCGTGATAGGGAAGAGATTTTATCCCGTTTACTTTTAAGGCTTCTGCCAGCTCTTCTACTTTTTTACGGCTCAGGCAATAGATAATGCCTGACTTGCCCTTATTGTTCAGTATAAACTTTATGATCTCCTTGGTAGCCTGTATCTTGGGTCTGACTTCGTAGTAGAGATTATGCCTTCTGAATGAAGACTTAAATACATCAGCCTCCAGCATATCCAGGTTTTTCTGTATATCATGCTGTACTTTTGGAGTGGCAGTAGCTGTTAAGGCAATAATGGGAGCGTTCCCGATTTTATTTATGATTGGTCTGATTCTTCTGTATTCCGGCCGAAAGTCATGCCCCCATTCAGAAATACAATGAGCTTCATCAACCGCATAAAATGAAATCTTAACGGTATTCAGAAAATCAATATTTTCTTCTTTGGTAAGCGATTCAGGAGCTACGTACAGCAGTTTGGTAAGTCCGCTGCTAACATCTTCCTTTACTTTGGAAATCTGGGCTTTTGTAAGAGAGGAATTAAGGAAGTGAGCCACTCCGTCGGTGGCGCTGAAACTTCGCATGGAATCAACCTGATTCTTCATGAGGGCTATCAGAGGAGAGATGATAATAGCTGTTCCCTCCATGATTACGGCCGGAAGCTGATAGCAAAGAGATTTACCTCCTCCTGTAGGCATGAGAACAAAGGTGTCGTTCCCATTCATAACATTCAGGATGATCTGCTCCTGTGCATCCTTAAACTGGTCAAACCCAAAATATTTTTTCAGGTAATCATGCAAATTTATTTCCGCCCCTTTACTCATTCAAAAAATAATATTTAACTATTAATTCAATATCCGGTACATTCACAACAAGAAGAATTTTACAAGAACGAACTGAAACAGGGTATATTGGTTAGGGAAGGTATTTTTAAATAAATCTTAATTTAAATTTAATACTTTTTTCAGCAAAACAAAAATATGCATTGCAAAAAAATGCATTTTGGGTATTTACAGGAGAAGAAATTGTTTTTGAACCCCTTAAAAATTATAGGGGTTTTGATTTTTTTAAAAATTCAGGAGAAAGATAAATATTCCTTTGAAATTATCTGATCACTCTATCTGCGATTCAAGGGTAAGCTGATAACGATTTGCTGGTTTTTTGATTTATCACATTTCTGGTAATCAGGTATTCAATTTATTTTCCATATTATTTTAAACCGGCAAGCAGGAGGCTAAAATTGAAATAACATATATTTTTATTTACTTTGCCGGTTCATTGGATTATTTTAAATTCTTATAAATGGCCCGGAAGAAAGTTGCCGAAATGTCTTTTCTTGATCATCTCGAGGAGCTGAGATGGAGACTCATACGTTCTGTGCTGGCTATATTTGTGATGGCCATCCTGGCTTTTGTTTTTAAGGATATAATATTCGACAAAATTATCCTTGCCCCTAAATCTGCCAGTTTCTGGACAAATCGCATGTTTTGTGAGCTGGGAAGGATTACCGGTGCCGACAGCTTGTGTATCAATCAGGTTCCACTGGAAATAATTTCCGTAAAAATGGCAGGGCAGTTCAATATGCATATAATGGTAAGCCTTATTGTAGGTTTGATTACGGCTTTTCCATATGTGTTTTTTGAATTCTGGGGCTTTATTCGTCCTGCATTGCATTCCAAAGAAAAAAGGTATGCAAACGGAGCGGTATTTTTCAGCTCAGTTCTTTTTCTTATAGGAGTGACTTTCGGTTATTTCATGATTGTCCCTCTGACGGTACATTTCCTTGGGAGCTACAGCGTAAGTGCTGAGGTAACCAATAAGATCAACCTGATATCCTACGTGTCAACCATAACTTCAGTGGTTCTGGCTGCTGGTGTAGTTTTCGAGCTACCTGTGATTGTCTATTTTCTGACAAAAGTCGGGATAGTTACCCCCGAGTTCATGAAGAAATACCGCAAGCATTCCATTGTTGTTATCATGATTCTCGCAGCTATTATAACTCCACCAGATATTTTTAGTCAGATTCTTGTGGCTATCCCGCTGATTATTTTGTACGAAGTAAGTATAGGGATCTCGAAAAGAATTATGAAACAGCGCAGAAAAAAAGAAAAGGCTGAATCTGAATCCTGAAATTCAAAAATAGTCTGATGAAACTCTATACCAGGAATTTAATTAAGAAATATCGATCAAGGACAGTAGTCAAGGGGGTTTCCATTGAGCTTAACAGGGGGGAAATTGTAGGATTGCTGGGCCCTAATGGTGCCGGCAAAACCACCTCTTTTTATATGATCGTGGGTCTGATTACCCCTAATGAAGGCTCTATTTTTATCGATGATCTTGATATTACCCGGGAACCCGTATACCAGAGAGCCCGAAGGGGTATAGGTTACCTCGCACAGGAGGCTTCCGTTTTCAGAAAACTAAGCGTTGAGGACAATATAAGGGCCGTACTCGAATTATCAGGCATGACAAAGCAGGAACAGAATGAAAGACTTGAGTCATTGCTGAGTGAGTTCGGTTTACAGAAAATCAGAAAAAGCCTGGGTATTCAGTTATCCGGAGGTGAAAGAAGGCGGACCGAGATAGCCAGAGCACTTTCCCTCAATCCCTATTTCATTCTTCTTGACGAACCCTTTGCAGGGGTCGATCCTATTGCAGTAGAGGATATCCAGTCAATTATTTCCCAGCTAAGTAAAAAGAATATTGGTATTCTTATTACCGACCATAATGTGCACGAAACATTATCCATTACCGACAGGGCATACCTTTTATTTGAAGGGGAAATTCTTAAGGCAGGAACCGCCAAAGAGCTCGCCGACGATTCGGAGGTCAGACGACTTTATCTCGGTAAAAATTTTGAATTGCGATAATTATCAAAATTTATCTACCTTTGCACAAAATTTTTTCGCGGGTGTGGCGGAATTGGTAGACGCGCTAGACTTAGGATCTAGTACCGCAAGGTGTGGGGGTTCGAGTCCCTTCATCCGCACTTGAAAAAACCGCTGATAATTCCGGATTAGGTATCGGTACTATCTGGCGGTTTTTAAGATTTTACCCCTCTGGCAATGGGAAGTATGAACCAAATTTATTTAATAAGTAAGTAATGAACATTACAAATCAAAAGATTGACAACCTTAATTCAGTTGTGAGTATTAAGATTCAGCCTGAAGATTATCAGACTAAAGTGGAGAATGTATTAAAAGACTATCGTAAAAAAGCTAAAATTGATGGTTTCCGTCCCGGGATGGTTCCAATGGGAATGGTAAAAAAGCTATATTATAAATCGGCGCTGGCAGAAGAAATAAATAAACTGGTTTCTGAAAACCTGATGAATTATATCAGAGATGAGAAACTAAGGATTCTTGGCGAGCCCCTTCCTCATATCGACGAACAGAAATCCATTGATTTTGATAAAGACAGTGAATTTGAATTTTCCTTCGACCTGGGTTTATATGAGGAATTCTCATTAAATTTATCTGACAAAGACAAAATAAGCTATTACAATATCAAGGTTGATGATGCTGCCTTAAATGAGTATAAGGATAATGTACTCAAGCGTTTTGGAGGTTTTAAGCCGGTGGATGCTGCCGGAAGTGATGAATTGCTGAAAGGAAACCTGGTTCAGGTTGATGACAAAGGTGCAGAGCAGGCTGATGGAATCAGGGCCGAAAACATCAGTATGTCGCTGGATATGATGAAAGACGATAAAGTTAAAAAGCTGTTTAAAGGGAAGAAGGCTGGAGAAAGCCTTGTTTTCAACCTCAGAAAAGCTTATCCTAACGATACCGAAATCAGTTCTTTACTCAAAATTGATAAGGAACTTGCAGCTTCCATTACTGGCGATTTCAGGATTGATATTGCCGAAGTTCTTGAATTTGCAAAACACGAAATTAATCAGGAACTTTTCGATAAGGTATATGGCGAAAATGTTGTAAAATCCGAAGCGGAATTTGACCAGAAACTCAGGGATGATCTGGCAGCCAATTATGAGAGCGAATCGAACTATAAATTTGCCATTGATGCCAAGGAATACCTGCTAAAGAAAGCAAAAGTTGCCTTACCTGTCGATTTCCTGAAGCGCTGGATACTGGAGGCAAACGAGAAAATGACTCCGGAACTTCTGGATAAGGAATTTGCTGATTACGAGAAAGAGTTTCAGTGGCAGCTGATTAAAGACCAGCTGATTCGTGAGAACGAGCTGAAAGTTTCTGAAGAAGAATTGCTTGAGTATTCAGTTACTATGGCTAAAAATCAGTTTTATCAGTACGGACTCTATAATGTCCCCGAAGAACACATTGTTCAGTACGCTCGTGAGCAGCTGGCAAAAAAGGAAGAAGCAAGACGGCTTTATGAGCAGAAATTTGAGGATAAGATATATTCTTTTATGAAAGAAACCGTAAAGCTGGATAAGAAGGAAACTACAGCAGAAAAATTTAAGAAACTTTTTGAGAACTAAAATGTTTCTCCAAATAAAACCAAAATTATGAATCCATCCGACGATTTTCGTAAATATGCAACAAAGCATATGGGTATCAGCAGTCAGAACCTCGACAGGTATACCTCTGTATATGACTCGTATATCTCCCCGACTATCATTGAGGAGCGTCAATTGAATATTGCCACCATGGATGTTTTTTCGAGACTCATGATGGACCGTATTATATTCCTGGGAACTCCTATCGATGATTATGTGGCTAACATTATTCAGGCCCAGTTATTGTACCTCGAATCAGCTGATCCTGCAAAGGATATCCAGATTTATTTCAATACCCCGGGTGGTGGTGTTCATGCCGGACTTGGAATCTACGATACAATGCAGTATATTGGATCAGATGTGGCAACCATTTGTACCGGAATGGCAGCTTCCATGGGTGCCGTTTTGCTGTGTGCTGGAACAAAAGGAAAACGCTCAGCACTGCGTCATTCAAGAGTAATGATTCACCAGCCAATGGGTGGCACACAGGGACAAGCCTCTGATATTGAGATTACCACAAGGGAAATTCTCAAACTAAAAAAAGAATTGTACCAGATTATTGCTGATCATTCGGGTAACAATTTCAAAAAAGTTGAAAAAGACTCTGACAGGGATTACTGGATGACTGCTGAAGAAGCAAAGGCATACGGTATGATCGATGAAGTTCTGGTGAGAAATTCTCCCAAGAAATAATTTAAACCAAAACAAAAATGGACAGGTGCTCATTTTGTGGCAGGGAAAAGAAAGATACTAACCTTCTTATAGCCGGAATCTCCGGACATATATGCGACAGGTGTATTGATCAGGCCTACACCATTGTCCAGGAAGAGGTAAACCGGAAGGGGGATCTTGACCTTAATAAACTAAAGCTGTTAAAACCTGCCGAGATAAAGGCATTTCTGGATCTTTATGTTATTGGCCAGGATGAAGCAAAGAAATACCTCTCTGTTGCAGTTTACAATCATTACAAACGATTGATGCAGACCAGCATTAAAGATGATGCTGAAGTTGAGATTGAAAAGTCAAATATCGTTCTTGTGGGTGAAACAGGGACAGGTAAAACTCTTCTGGCCCGCACTATTGCCAAAATGCTACATGTCCCTTTTACAATAGTTGATGCTACGGTTCTGACGGAAGCAGGTTATGTTGGGGAAGATATCGAGAGCATTCTAACAAGATTGCTGCAGGTTGCCGATTATAATGTTGAGGCTGCCGAAAAGGGGATTGTATTTATTGATGAGATTGATAAAATTGCACGAAAAGGGGATAACCCTTCGATAACACGCGATGTTTCAGGCGAAGGTGTGCAGCAGGGACTCTTGAAACTACTGGAAGGCTCTGTGGTTAATGTGCCACCCCAGGGAGGAAGAAAGCACCCTGATCAGAAAATGATCCCTGTTAATACAAAAAATATTCTTTTTATCTGCGGCGGAGCTTTTGATGGCATTACCAAAAAAATAGGGCAGCGCCTGAATACTCAGGTTGTTGGATATACAGCCAGTAAGGCAAAAGATCATATCGACAGGGATAATCTTTTGCAATATATCGCACCACAGGACCTGAAGGCATTCGGACTTATTCCTGAAATTATCGGCCGGCTTCCCATTCTTACCTACCTGAATCCATTGGATCGTATTGCTCTGAGAAGAATCCTTACCGAACCCAGGAATTCGATTATCAAACAATATGAGAAGTTATTCCAGATGGATGGTATAAGCTTAAGCTGGGATAATAAGGCATTGGAATATATTGTGGATAAAGCCATTGAATTTAAACTGGGCGCCCGCGGCCTGCGCTCTATCTGTGAGATAATCATTATTGACGCCATGTTTGAACTGCCGTCAAAAAACGAAAAATCTGTCAGCATTAATCTTTCATATGCAAAAGAAAAACTTGAAAAGGCCAATATTCAAAGACTTAAGATGACGGGCTAATGAGACGATGTTTAGTTTTCTTTACAGACTTTGATTTAAAACCCTCTTTCAATTGTTTTCTTTAAATTTTTCCTCCTTGTCAAACTGCCATGAAGTCTAAACTACCCCTGGTATACATAAGCCTGTTTTTATCCATGCTTTTCTGGGGATATACTTTCGTTGCCTTCAAGTTTGCTCTCGAATCATTCAAACCAATCAGTATAGTATTTCTCCGTCTGGTTATTTCCGTAATATTCCTTTTTGGCATCTCCCTTTTGTCCGGGAAGTTGCAAGCCATTAAGAGGGAGGATTATAAGTATTTTATACTCATGGCATTTTTTGAGCCTTTTCTCTATTTTCTTGGGGAAAGCTTTGGACTTACCTATGTTTCTTCAACACTTGGCTCCGTAATTATTGCCATGATACCCTTAATTGTTCCCATTGCAGCATGGTATATGTACAGGGAAAAACTAACCATGCTTAACTGGGTAGGTCTCCTGCTTTCATTTGCAGGCGTAATTGCTGTGGTATTTTCGGGGGATGGCGAAGTCTTCGTCAGATTGAAGGGCGTTTTGCTTTTATTCCTGGCTGTGCTTTCAGCGGTTGGATATTCACTGATTGTAAAAGGACTCTCCCATAAGTACAATGGTTTTACAATAACAGCCTACCAGAATGCCATTGGGATAATAATGTTTTTGCCATTATTCCTGTGGTTCGATGCCGGAAGTCTGATGGATGTTAAACCCTCCGCCATGGCTGTAAGCTCGCTGCTTTATCTTGCCATATTCGGCTCCTCCCTTACATTTGTCCTCTTTACCTTTGCCATAAGGGAAATTGGTGCCTCCAGGGCCAATATATTTGCGAATCTGATACCTGTTTTTACAGCAATATTTTCATATTTCCTTTTAAAGGAGGAGATGCCGGGATTAAAAGTAGCCGGGATATTTGTTGTGCTTATAGGGGTCTTCCTCTCCCAGGTAAAAAGCATTAGTCTGAAAAAGCAAAAAGCTCCCCCGGTTAATTACCAGTTTCCCGCTTAAAATCTGCCGGATGGAATATTCAGAAAAAAACATAGAAAAAAAAGCAAAGGAACAGGAAAGACTCAATAAAGACCTTGTCAAAACTCTTAAAAAAAGGACACCACGCAATCTTGATCAGCTGGCAGCAGAAGCTCACGAAAAGGTGTTTTCAGAGATAAATTGCCTGTCGTGCGCAAACTGCTGCAAAACCCTCGGACCCAGAATACTTGAGAAGGATATTGAAAGAATCTCAAAGCATCTGAGAATGAAGCCTGCGGTTTTTATCGATACCTACCTGAGAATTGACGAAGACAGGGATTTTGTATTTAAGGAAATGCCCTGCCCGTTTCTTGAGAAGGACAATATGTGCCGGATTTACGATGTGAGGCCCAAGGCCTGTCGCGAATATCCTCATACAGACAGAAAAAAATTTCATCAGCTTCTCGATCTTAGTCTTAAAAACAGCTATGTTTGTCCAGCTGTGACTGATATTTTGCAGGAATTACGATTAAAAACAAGCTGAGTAAAAAAAGGCAGATGAAGTATTTCTTCATAGTGCAGGGAGAAGGAATGGGTCATACTACCCAGTCGCTTGCTCTGCGTTCTCTTCTCGAAAAAAACGGACATGAGGTGGCGCGCACCTTCCTGGGAAGGAGGGTTCCGTTACGGAGAAATTTGCTCTATCAGGAAATTCAGCATAACAGATTTCTCAGTCCTTTTTTTCTGTCATCCAGGAATCAAAAAGGGATTAGTCTGACTTCCACCTTCCTGGTCAATATTATTCTTAGTCCCTTGTATATTATTTCCATCCTGAGAATTGCATATCAGGTGAGAAGGAGTGATGCCGATGCCGTTGTCGTTTTTTATGATTTTATCGGACAACTGGGGGCTTTTTTTTCATTCTCCGACAAGAAAATATTTTCTGTTTCTCATCACTTTTTTTTCAGTCACCCAGCCTTTACCTATCCCAAAGAAAGGAAGGCTGAAAGATTAATGATGAATCTGCATTCATTCCTGGCATCCATAGCTGCTGATAAAAAGCTGGCTCTATCCTTCAGTCGGGAAAAGAATATTCCGGAAAGGAATCTGTTTATTGTGCCCCCCTTGCTGCGTCCCGCGGTTCTTGAAGCCGGATCACACAGAGAAAGGCATTTCCATGTTTACCTCCTTCATCATGGATTTATAAAAAATATAGAAAATCTGGCCTTGCGATATCCGGAAATTACTTTCAGAATTTTTACCCGAAAAGGGAAAGAATATCCCATCCACCATAAAAATATTGAGATTGAAACTGTTTCGCAGGAAGGATTTGTTTCTTCAATTGCGGGCTGTTCAGCTGTTATTTGTACTTCGGGCTTTGAAACCCTTGCCGAAGCAATTTATCTCAATAAGGAATTATATCTGCTTCCCTCTAAATCCCATTTTGAACAGCATTGTAATGCTCTTGATGCTGAAAGAATCGGAGCTGCCACCGTTTTAAGGGATTCAGGAAATTTTGTATTTGATGCCGGAAAGGGTAATTCAGCACACGGGAAATTCCTGAAATGGATTGGAGAAAGCGAGGCTATCTTTATGAAAATTCTATGTGAATGAAATAATTGTACACTAACTTGTTTTTTTGTACGTTTATAATCTTGTCGGATAGCTCGTACAGCATGAGTTATGAGCCATGATCCAAATGTCACAACCCTAAACGCGAATGAGGAGAGTAAATCTGGTTTTTTTACTTTTTATTTGTCTGACAACTGCGGTTTCCGGACAAATTGGTGGCCATTATACCTATGGCTTCCTGAACCTCACCAATTCAGCAAGGGTGGCATCACTGGGTGGAAAATCGGTAGCCTTATCGGGCGACGATCTGAATCTTCCCTTTCATAATCCTTCTCTCCTGAACGCCTCCATGGATCAGCATATGGTACTGAATTACGTGGGATACTTTGCCGGAATCAAATACGGATACGCCTCCTATGCAAAAGACTTTGCCCGTAAAGGGACTGTTGCCCTGGGGATGCACTATTCAAACTACGGGACTTTTACAGGTGCCAATGAGATTGGAGAGAGAACAGGCGACTTTAAGGCTGCGGAATATGCATTGAATATAATCTATTCACGAAAAATTGACAGCTTAATCTCCGTGGGATTGAACGTTAAACCGGTATATTCCAATCTGGAAACATATAATTCATTCGGTATGGCTGCCGATCTTGGAGTTACCTATTTTAATCCTGAAAAGCTTTTTACTGCTGCTTTGGTACTGAAGAATATGGGAACGCAGCTCGTGAAATATTATCATGGTGCAGACAGGGAAAACCTTCCTTTTGAGATTCAGGCAGGTATTTCACAAAAGCTGATGCATGCACCCTTCCGTTTTTCATTAACTCTTCAGCAGCTCCAGAAGTTTGATCTTAGCTATGTCAGTACCATTGATAATTCTACCATCTTTGATCCCCAGAGCGGCAATAATATAGGCAAAAACAAGGCTGAAATATTCGCAGATAAACTGATGAGGCATGCCATCCTGGGAATGGAATTTATGCCGGGTGAAAATTTTTACGTCAGTCTGGGTTATAATTATCAGCGCCGGCAGGAACTTAAAATTCCAATACAAACCGGAATGGTCGGATTTTCATGGGGCTTTGGTCTTAAAATCAAGAAGTACAGGTTCTCATATGGCCGGGCGACGTATCATCTTGCCGGAGCCTCCAACCACTTCTCGCTGAGTGTGGACCTTTCAGAATTTTATAAGAAAAGCCAAAGTACCATCACTGATTAGGACCTTTCATTTCTTCCCTTCACTTTTATCTTATATCGTAATGACTTCTCACAGGGGTTTGCTATTTTTGCAGTTCAATACCTGATTAATGATCTATACCCCTCGTCCCCTTATCATTGCCATTGATGGTCATTCATCCACCGGTAAAAGCAGCTTTGCACGTGCAATTGCCGGAGAGCTGGGATATATATACATCGACAGCGGAGCGATGTACAGGGCAATAACCCTGTTTGCCATAAGGAATAAAATCATTATTGATGAATATGTTGATGAGGAAGAACTTAAACAACAGCTGGATTCAATTGAAATTATGTTTACCAAAAATGCCCGCACAGGGCGAAACGATATGTTCCTGAACAATGAGAATGTGGAAGAAGAAATCAGGGGTATTCAGGTTTCTGAAAAAGTGAGCTTCATCAGTAAGATTGCTTTTGTAAGGAAAAAAATGGTGGCCTTTCAGAGAAAAATGGGTGAAAAGAAAGGAGTGGTTATGGATGGCAGGGATATTGGTACGGTTGTTTTTCCGGATGCAGATATTAAAATATTTATGACCGCCGACCCTTTAATAAGGGCTGAACGCCGCTTCAGGGAATTAATTGAAAACGGAGTCAGTACCAGCCTTCAGGAGGTAGAACACAATATACTGGAACGCGATTTTATAGATCAGAACCGATCAGAAAGTCCGCTTCGCAAGGCCGATGATGCCGTTACACTCGATAACTCCTATATGAGTCAGGAGGAGCAAATGGAATGGTTTAAGAATCTCCTGCAACAAAAATTTAAGCCTGCTCATTCATGAAAATCAACATTGAGGAGAAATCTGGTTTCTGCTACGGTGTAGTGAGGGTTATTGAGATGGCTGAGGGCATTCTTGACAAGGGAGAAGAGCTGTATTGTCTTGGACAAATTGTTCACAACGAACTGGAGGTCGAAAGACTGGTTAAGAAAGGTTTGAAAATTATTGAAGTCTCTGAACTTCATCGGATTAAGAACAGTAAGATTCTTTTCAGGGCACACGGAGAACCTCCTTCCAGCTATGAAATTGCAGAAAGAAACGGATTGACGATAATTGACGGGACCTGCCCGATTGTCAACCGGATTCAAAAGTCCATTCTTTCGGGTAAAACAGAGAAGAACAGCCTGATAGTTGTTTTTGGAAAGAAGAATCACCCGGAAGTACAGGGATTACTGGGTCAGATTCCCGAAAAAACACAGGTTATATCATCCAAAGAAGAAGTGTCAATGCTGCCTGAATCTCAGATTATTCACCTCTATTCGCAGACAACTATGGATAAAGGTGCTTTTAATGAAATTGCAGAGATGATTAACAAAAAGCAAAATAATGAAGGAGGGAAATTAATTCTTCATAATACAATATGCGGTCATGTATCGCACCGGCGGCCGGGCTTGCAGAAATTTGCTGCTGAAAATGACCTTATTATTTTTGTGGGAGGAAAATACAGTTCCAATGGTAAAATATTATTTCAGACCTGTCTGGAACAGAACCCAAACTCCTTTTACATTGGCAGTCCGGATGAGATTGAAGCATTCTGGCTTGCCGGAGCTGATTCGGTAGGGATAGCAGGTGCCACTTCAACTCCTCACTGGCAGATTAATGATACAAAGTTGTGGATCGAAAAGCTTCTGGGTGCGAAATAGTCAGCCGGAGAACTATTTTTAATCTCAAATATTTAGTGGCCAAATATTTCTCCATTTTAATAAATTAATGATAATTTCATCCCTCACTTGTATTGTGTCGTGTTTTAGTACTAATTTTGCAAAGAGTTTTCCGGTACAGGGAAAGCCAATGTTTTAAGTAATTGTTTTATACATGGGAAAAATTAAAAGAATCGGTGTCTTAACCTCAGGAGGTGATTCTCCGGGAATGAATGCTGCCATTCGTGCAGTTGTTCGTACAGCAATTTATAATAAACTTGAAGTCGTTGGGATCCGCCACGGATACAATGGTATGATTAACTCGCATTTTAAGGAGATGAAAACATTCAGCGTGAGTGATATCATTGCAAGGGGAGGGACGATTCTGAAAACTGCCAGGAGTGCAGAGTTCAGAACTCCTGAGGGCCGGCAGACAGCCTACAATAACCTGAAAAAAGCCGGTATTGACGGAGTAGTGGTTATTGGCGGAGATGGCTCTTTAACCGGAGCCCGTACTTTTTGTGATGAATATTCAGATATCCCATTTGTTGGAATTCCCGGAAGTATTGATAATGATATTTATGGAACCGATTATGCCATTGGATATGATACCGCACTAAATACCGTAATTGAAGCAGTAGATAAGATCAGGGATACCGCCAGCAGTCATAACAGACTCTTCTTTATCGAAGTAATGGGTCGTGATGCAGGATTTATCGCAATGAACAGCGGCGTTGCCTGCGGAGCAGAAGCGGTATTTATTCCTGAAATACCCGATCAGGTTCGGGGACTGAAAGATTATCTTGAAAAGGGATTTAAGCGGAAGAAATCCAGTAATATAATTATTGTCGCTGAAGGTGATGATGAAGGGGGAGCAATGACAATTGCAGAAAAGGTGAAAGAAGACTTTAAGGAATATGATGTAAGGGTATCCATTTTGGGCCATATTCAAAGGGGAGGTTCACCTACTGCTTACGACAGGGTATCAGCCAGCAAATTTGGTTATTATGCCGTGGAAGCCCTGCTCGATGATCAGAAAAGTGTAATGGTTGGATTTAAGAATGGAGAAATCGTTCATACTCCCTTCTCTAAAATTACCAAGATGCATAAATCGGTCAACCCCGAGCTTATTAAAATGGCTGAGGTCCTATCTGTATAGGATACGGTTTCGGCGTTTTGCAGAATGTTTTGTAAAAAAATTAAGTGCAAACCGCTTTTAGCGGACGCATGCTTCGCAAATTTATCGCGGTAAAAAATAATATTTACTATTATAGCTCCCACGCAGAGGCTCTGCATGTCTGCCTGCAGACAGGCTCTTAACTGGTTTTAATCTCGTTATTCAAATAATTAATTATCAAATTTTTCTTTAGAGCACCGCCCCAGGGCGGTGTTGTTGTTTCATGTGTATTACAGCTTTTTTATATCTTTAGAGGAAGAAATCCCAGATGAAAAGTGCCGGCCATTTTGCGGAGATTATCCTTCCCCTGCCTGTCAGGGGAGTTTTTACCTATACCGTTCCGGAGGAAATGATTCCTCTTGTAGTTCCGGGTAAAAGGGTAATTGTGCAATTTGGTGCAAGAAAAATGTATACCGGACTAATCAGGAAGCTGCACAATTCAGATCCGGCTCAGCAGGAACTGAAACCCTTGCTGGAGATACTTGATGAAATCCCTCTGGTAAATGAATACCAGATGAAATTCTGGGAGTGGATGGCCGATTATTACATGTGTACTTTGGGTGAAGTATTTAAGGCGGCCCTTCCCTCCGGATTGAAACTGGAGAGTGAATCGAGAGTGCTGCCTAACGAGGATTTCGACGCTCTCAGCTTGAAAAAGGAGCATCTGGAATTATTGTTTCTTACTATCAGGGAAAATCCGGGCTTATCCATTCATGAGCTTACAAAAAAGACATCCAGACCGGCACTTATTTCAGATATCCGAAAGCTGATTGATCAGGATGCCATATTCCTGGAAGAGAAAATGCGGAATACCCTGCGTGTTAAAAAGGAAAAATTCATTTCCCTTTCCGAGAATTTAAAAGATGAAAAGAGATTACAAAATGTTCTGGATGAGCTTTCCCCTGCACCAAGGCAGCTTGAGCTTTTAACTGAGATTGTGAATTTATCCATGGATAAAAAAGGAAGGCTGAGCCTGAAGGAGGTTCCTTTGTCCGAGTTCATGAAAGCCCAAAGCCCTTCAGCCCTTAAAGCCTTATTGGATAAAAATATTCTGGTAAAGACTGAGCGAGTGGTTGATGCGGACGAAATGCCGGATGGAAAGCTGATTCAGCCTGCCAGATTGAATCCTGCTCAGGAAGCTGCCCTCGGGAATATTCACAAGCTCTTCAGGGAAAAGGATGTTGTCTTGTTACATGGGGTTACTTCGAGCGGGAAAACAGAAGTTTATATCCACCTGATACAGGAAATGATTGATCAGGGAAAAGAAGTGTTGTATCTGCTTCCTGAAATTGCTTTAAGCTCACAAATTATCAACCGCCTGAGAAAGGTTTTCGGCGACCAGGTTGGTATATATCACTCCCGCTTTTCCGATGCGGAGCGGGTTGAGGTGTACAGACGCACGGCAGGACAGAAAGGACAAAGGTATAAAGTGATTCTTGGAGTCAGATCGGCTGTGTTCCTGCCTTTCAGCAATCTGGGACTCATTATCGTTGATGAGGAGCATGAAAATACCTATAAACAATTTGATCCCGCTCCCAGGTACAATGCGAGGGATTCATCCATGGTACTTGCCGGCATTCACGGAGCTAAAGTGCTGCTCGGAACGGCAACTCCTTCGATTGAGAGTTATGCAAATGCTTCTTCAGGTAAATACGGACTTGTTGAACTCTCCCAACGATTCAATGAAGTACTGATGCCTGAAATCAGAATTGCCGATATCCGGGATGCCCGCAAAAGGAAGAGTATGAAATCGGTCTTTACTCCGGTACTGATCGATTCTATTTTTGAAACTGTGGCTGCCGGTAAACAGGTAATTCTTTTTCAGAACCGTCGTGGATTTTCATCTTACATTATGGATGAAACCTGCGGGTGGATTCCCAGATGCAAACAATGTGATGTAAGTCTTACCTACCATAAATTCAGGAACAGTCTGGAATGCCATTATTGCGGATATGTCAGAAAAGTACCTGCTCATTGCGAAGAATGCGGAAGTACCAGGTTAACTAATAAAGGATTTGGTACCGAACTGGTAGAGGACGATATTAACCTGATTTTTCCCGGAATAAGAGTAGCCCGTCTCGATCTGGATACAAGTCGGGCAGCTAATTCATATGAGAAGATACTGGAATCTTTCGGCAGACAGGAAATCGATATTCTTGTGGGTACGCAAATGCTTTCTAAAGGACTCGACTTTGAAAATGTGGCTCTTGTAGGAATACTGGATGCTGATCAGATGCTTAATTTTCCCGACTTCAGGGCCTACGAACGATCCTACCAGTTAATGGCCCAGGTAAGCGGCAGGGCCGGTAGAAAAGATAAACAGGGAAAGGTTATTATTCAGACCCTTGACCCTGCGATTAGCCTGATCCATTACGTCAGAAAAAACGATTACCAGGCAATGTTCCGGGAGCAGATTATGGAAAGACAGGCATTTAACTATCCACCCTTTGTAAGGATGATTCGGATCAGTCTTAAGCATAAAGATGCAAGTCTTCTTCAAAAAGCTGCAGGCTTGCTTTCTGATGAAATGCGCATTGTTTTTGGAAGAAGGGTGCTGGGTCCGCAGGCACCCCTGGTGGGAAGGATAAGCTCATATTATGTTCTTCAGATTATTTTAAAGGTGGAGAAAAAATCGTCCTTCGAAAGGGCCAGAAAATTGCTGGCAGATATTATCAGGGAAGCTTCAGGAGCAGATATTATGAGCGGAGTAAAAATACAACCCGACGTAGACCCATACTAGAGGGACAGGTCCAGTAAAAAATTGATATATTTGTTCTTCAACCGGAAAAATTACCCGAATGTTTGAAAAAATTGATGTTGACAAGCTTTTTAAGAAATTCAGAAAGCAAAAAGTATTGATTATTGGCGATGTTATGATCGATTCTTACCTATGGGGAAGAGTTGACCGCATTTCTCCTGAGGCTCCAGTGCCGGTGCTGTCGAATATTCACGTCGAAAAACGCTTGGGTGGCGCCGCCAACGTTGCCCTTAATATCAAGGCTATGGGTGCCGTTCCGATTCTTTGTTCTGTAATTGGTGATGACGACAGGGGAAACGAATTCATAGAGCTTATGAATTATCAGAATCTGACGGATATAGGAATCATTATCGACAAAAAAAGAGTAACCACACGAAAAACCAGGGTTATCAGCGGCAATCAACACCTCCTCCGGCTCGATGAAGAGCAGGATGATCCTATAACCGGAGTATCGCAGGCAAAAGTTATTGAGTTTGCACAGAATATGCTGAGTGAGGGACAAATTGATTCCATAATATTCCAGGATTATGATAAGGGAGCTATAACCCCTAAGATTATTAATGAAGTTGTAAAACTGGCAAATCAGAAAAAAGTTCCGGTGCTGGTAGATCCGAAAAAGCGCAATTTCCTCTTATATGAAAACATCAGTCTTTTTAAACCGAATTTCAAGGAACTTAACCAGGGTTTAAAAGCCGAGATCGACAAGCATGACATGGAAAGTATAGCCAACGCCATGGAGAATCTGCGAAAGTCGAGAAAGCATGAAATGGTAATGGTTACCCTGTCTGAGCTGGGTATCATGATTAATGAAAAAAACAAGTATCATCATATTTCCGCTGAGATACGCGATATTGCCGATGTTTCCGGTGCAGGTGATTCTGTGATAAGTCTCGCCAGTCTTTGTCTGGGAGTCGGATTGTCACCCAGGGAGATTGCCGCCCTCTCTAACCTTGCAGGCGGACAGGTCTGTGAAAGGGCAGGAGTGGTTCCTGTCGACAGGCTCCAGCTCATGCAGGAGTTCAGGGTGTTTTTGAAGGAAATGGAATAAATCTTTCTGACAAAATATTCTGAATTTTAAAAATTAGTATGAAAAAGTTTCCCGTTTTTTTTAATTTTAGTTAACTGAATATTAAGAGGAAAAAATCCACTTAAATATTGGGCGTAATCCGAAAAGCCAACAGAGTAGGAAAACAGTAAATTAAAAATATTCGATATGGAAAATTCCGAAAACATTCTGCAACCTGAAAATTCAGTTATTACCAGCGAGCAGGTAAAGACTTATCTTCTGGAAACCTCAAAATGGGGTAAATTTATAGCAATAGTTGGATTTGTAGGACTAGGATTGCTGGTTCTCTTTTCCTTATTTTTTATGTTTGGTTTCTCAAAAATGGGTATGATGCCACAGGGGGTGAATTTCCCGGTTGGGGCTTTGGGGATAATTTACATTGGTATTGCCGTACTTTATTATTTTCCGATTAGCTACCTGTTCAGGTTTTCAGTTCAGATAAGAAAAGGACTGGATACGAATGAATCGCAATCCATAATTATTGGATTTGAAAGTTTAAAATCCCTGTTTAAATTCATGGGAATTACAACGATTGTAATATTATCCATCTATGCTTTGGTTTTGCTTATTGCAATACCTATGGGTCTTATGATGTGATCCGGATTGATTCAGGGTTATTATAGTTTCAGGGGAGGCCGGACTTCAAATAAATTGAAATCTGGTTTCCTGATAATTTCCTTATCTCAAAAATGAATTTTGGGAGAATTCTTCTGTATTATAATAAAATGTAAATAAAATTACTTCCAGTCATATGGCGTAGCCTGGTAAACATAATAGTTCAGCCAGTTTGTAAACAGCAGGTTTGCGTGGGCTCTCCACAGAGTAACCGGAGGAAGGGACGGGTCGTTATTGGGATAGTAATTTTCGGGGATATCGATATCAAGTCCCTTTTTAACATCCCGGTCGTATTCCTGTTTCAGGGTTAAAGGATTGTATTCCAGGTGCCCGGAGATAAAAATCTGTCTCCCATCCCTTGAAATAACAATATTGGAGCCCACCTTTTCAGAATATGCCAGCAGAAAGAGATCAGGATGGTTCTTCAGGTCTTCAATGCGGTTTTCTGTATGCCGTGAGTGAGGAGCCGGAAACACATCATCAAAGCCTCTTACCAGAGGGACTTTCGGGTCGGTGATGTTGTGATAAAAAATTCCGAATGCTTTTTTCGACAGGGGATATTTTTTTATTCCATAATGGTAATAAAGCCCGGCCTGAGCTCCCCAGCAGATATGAAGGGTATTGGTAACATTGGTTTTACTCCATTCAAGCACATCACATAAGGTGTTCCAGTAATCGACTTCTTCAAAATCAAGCAATTCAACCGGAGCCCCCGTTATTATTAAGCCGTCGTACCGCCGGTGTTTGATCTGGTCAAATGTTTTGTAGAAACCCTTAAGATGTTCCCGGGGAGTATTCTTCGACTCGTGTTCATCCATATAAAAAAGGTCGAGTTCAAGCTGCAGCGAAGTGTTGGAAAGGTTGCGGATCAGATCGGTTTCGGTAACTATTTTCAAAGGCATCAGGTTAAGAAGGGCTATTCTCAGCGGTCTTATATCCTGATGAATGGCCTGAGCCTCCTCCATGATAAAGATATTTTCATTCTTTAATTCCTGAATGGCAGGGAGGTTATTGGGTACGTTTATGGGCATTTCTTTGTAATTTCTGAAGGTTCTGATTTAAAGTCCAATTGATTAACCAGGAACAAACATATATTCGTAATATCAAATGTTCAATTTTGTTCAAAGATAAATCACTCTTTTGGTAAACCTAATACCTTGAATATTGTTTTTTGTAAATTACCTTTGATAAATTTATTGTAATTTAAAGGGAGAGTTCCTGAAAATGCAGGTTTTTCAGAATAGCGGATTTCCTTTGTGTTGTACAAAGTGTAATTGAACGAAAATTCATTTTTAAAAGCAAAGATGTGAAGATCAACCACGAAGTTGTTTTTTTCTCGGTTTTTACTCTGTTTATACTAACAGTTCTTCTGATAGATCTTCTTGTGATTGGCAGGAAGCGGCATGTATTGTCGACCCGTGAAGCTACAATCTGGACAGCTGTTTGGGTAAGTTTTGCAGCCATATTTTACTTTTTCATTTATCATTATGGTGACATTCTGCACACCATAGATTCATTTTCCGAATTACAGTCGGTTGCCGCACAATATGCTCCGCACCTGAAGTTTCCAACTGAAGACCTGCAGCACGGACTGGAAATTTACAGGAAAAACATGGCAACTGAATTTATTACCGGTTACCTGATTGAATATACCCTTTCTCTCGATAATGTATTTGTAATTCTTCTCATTCTTACCGGATTTTCAGTGCCGGAAAGCAATTATAAGACAGTTCTTTTCTGGGGAATCCTGGGGGCTGTCTTTATGAGGTTTATCTTCATCTTCCTGGGAGCAGCAATGGTTCAGAAATTTCAGTGGACCCTTATTGTTTTTGGGGTATTTCTGGTGTATTCCGGGATTAAAATATACCTTGAGCGACACAAGGAGCAAAAAATTGAAGTTGGGAATCATCCTGTTGTCAGGACTTTGTCAAAATATTTCCGGATTTATCCCGACTTTAAAGAAAACAAATTTTTTCACCGTGAAGGGGGGACCTTTTTTATCACCCCGCTTTTTATTGTATTGATTGTAATTGAGTTTACGGATCTTATTTTTGCGTTCGACAGTATCCCGGCAATTTTCAGCGTTACACGCGATCCCTATATTGTTTTCTTTTCTAATATTTTTGCCATTATCGGCCTTCGCTCGCTGTTTTTCCTGGTTATCAAGATTTTCTACCTCTTCAGATTCCTAAAAGAGGGGATTGCCGTGCTTCTGGTCTTTATCGGGCTAAAACTCGTTTTTCATCACTGGCTCGATAATATTGGTTATAAAAGCATTTATTCACTTTATGTTATACTTTTGGTGTTGCTTGGAAGTATTGTTTTATCCTTACTTTTTCCAGTGAAAAAGCCCTTTCCTCTGGATTCTGAAATTCATATAAAAAATCCCGGTAGTTGAGATTACCGGGATTTTTAAATTATGCCTAAAGTGATTTATTTTTCAAGACTCCAACCGGTTTTTAATCCAAAGATAAACCATGTCAGACTAACTGTGCCAGCAGCAAAAATGGTGTCGCCAACAATTCTTAACCATTTAAAGGTAATAATATTGGGTTGCTGCATAAATTCTGCTGAACGCGCATACCATAATCCGTCATGAACACTTGCAAGTGTCTGAGAGAGACCAACAGGCAAAACACTCAGGAGTACCATTGCAGCAAGACCGATGTTTATGCTCCAGAAGGCAAAGCGTATCCATCTTTCCTTCCAGATTACTTCCTTATTCATATCCCGCAGAACGAATAGCATTAAGCCAATACCCAGCATTCCATACACTCCAAAAAGAGCTGTATGTCCGTGAACTGCAGTGGTATTAAGTCCCTGCATATAATAGAGTGCTATGGGAGGATTGATTAGGAATCCGAATATTCCTGCCCCGACCAGGTTCCAGAAAGCAACTGCAATGAGGCTATAGATCGGCCATTTGTAGGCTTTAATCCATTCCGCACCCCTGCTTATTTTCAGACTGTCGTAAGCTTCAAATCCCATCAGGACCAAAGGTACTACCTCGAGGGCACTGAAGGTTGCCCCAAGTGCCATAATGGAAACCGGAGTTCCTGTGAAATACAGGTGATGGAATGTCCCCAGGATTCCGCCTGAAAGAAATACTATTGTTGAGAAAAGTACAGCTGTAGTTGCTGTTGACGTTCTCAGCAGCTTCATCCTTACAAAAAGGAAGGCAGTGACAACAGCAGCGAAAACTTCAAAGAAACCTTCCACCCAGAGGTGAACTACCCACCAGCGCCAGTATTCGGCAATGGCGAGGTTGGTTTGCCTTCCCCACATTAATCCTGCTCCATAAAAGGCAGCTATGGCAATGGTTGAGATCAGGAACAATACCAAAAGGTTCCGGCTTTCTGTTTTCTGACGAATGGCTGGCAATATGGCTCTTCCCATTAAGAACAGCCAGATGATTAATCCTACGAAAAGAAAGATTTGCCAGAATCGGCCAAGGTCAACATATTCATATCCCTGATGACCAAGCCAGAAATTCTGGATAAGGCCAAGCTTCTGCATTACACCCATCCACTGACCAATGAGCGAACCCACAACGATTACCAGCAGGGCACTGAACAGAAAGTTAACTCCCAGTTTCTGGTATTTGGGTTCATGGCCGGAAATTGCCGGTGCATAATACAATCCCGTTGCCAGCCAGGAAGTGGCAATCCAGAAAATGGCTATCTGGATATGCCAGGTCCTTGAAATTGAATAGGGCAGCCATTTTGCAAGAGGAATGCCATAGAATGCCTGACCTTCCACTGTATAATGGGCAGTAATGATCCCGGCTACCACCTGGACCAAAAGAAGTGCCGTTACTACCCAGAAATATTTAACGGTAGCTTTTTGCGAAGGAGTCTGAATATCATTTAAGTTGGGAAACTTAATTGGTAATTCATCACCACTTTCTTCCCTCTTACGGGCATAGTACCAAACCATCAGTCCAATTCCGGCCAATAACATCATTACACTGAAACCTGTCCATAATATTAATGCACCAGTAGGCCGGTTGCCTACCAACTCTTCAGCAGGCCAGTTATTGGTATAGGTAATTGCCTGTCCTGGCCTGTCGGTAACACATGCCCAGGAAATCCAGAAAAAGAAAGCATTTAGTTGTCTTACCCTCTCCGGATCTTTTAAGGAATTTTCAGGAATGCTATAGGCATCCCGAAGCTTATTTAATGAAGGATCATTGGTAAACAGACCTGCATAATACAAACTGTTCTGTGCGATTGCATCGGCCCTCAGGTCAGAAACCTGCAGTTTTCCGCTTTCCGGATTATAGGTATTTTTCCGGAGTTGTTTCTGCAGACTTATATTTAAAGATGCTTTTTGCTCATCCCCCAGTTTATCATAAGGCATGGAATCGGTTCTTAAGGATAACTGATTTAGGATGAAAACGGCTTCCTTATGCAGCCAATCTGCACTCCAGTCAGGAGCCTGGTATGCCCCGTGTCCCCAGACGGTGCCCATTTCCTGGCCTCCCATTGACTGCCAGATGTTTTGCCCATCCCGGATATCCTGACCTGTAAAAAGTACTTTACCGCTCTCGGAAACTACTTTGTCAGGTATAGGCGGCGCCTGACGGTAAATTTCCCTTCCGAAATACAACAGGACAGAAAAGGAAACTACCATTACAGCAATAAAGCCAAACCATAGTTTTTTTGTGTTCATGATCATTCTTTAATTTAGGTTTATATTCAGAACATAAATTGTGTTATCAGCTGACAAATGTAAAATAAAATTTACAAAAAGACAAAAAGGTCTTTTAGTAAATATAAAATATTTTTTATATTTGTTGAAAATATGATTCGAAGTGTTCAACAAAGAAACAGAATATGCGCTGAGGGGACTTGTTTATATACAAATACAGAACCTGAAGAAAAGAATGCCCGGAATTGCTGAAATTTCATCCGAAATTGAAGCTCCCCAGTTTTTTACGGCCAAAATTTTGCAAAGGATGGTCAAATTGGGATTCCTGTCATCTATAAAGGGAAAGGGTGGAGGTTTTTATTTTGATCCTGAAAAACCAGCTTTACCATTAAAGAAAATTATAATTGCCACTGAAGGGAACAAGACTTTTGAGGGATGCGGCTTCGGGTTAAAACATTGTGATGAGAATAATCCATGCCCCCTGCATACTCAATATGCGCCTATTCGTGATGCCATCAGCATGCTTGTTTCGGAAGAAACCATCCAGAGCCTGGCAAATCAGGAAATAAAACGACAGGGAAAATTAACTCTTCATTAATATTAAAATCTGAGCTAAACCACCTTAGTTATTCGTTTCCTTGCGTTCATCCTGAAAGTGCTTTTTGTCCTGAGGTTCGGCATGGATAAAAATTTCAGATCGTTTTATCAGTGCTCCAACCTCCATCTCAATCCTGTCGCATATCTCATGAACATCCCTTAAATTAAGTTCCGGCTGGAAATGGATGTTCACTTTAATAAAGGTATCTGCTCCTGAAGTTCTCACCTTAAGACTATGAAAATGTTTCACTTCAGGAAAGGATGACAGGGTTTTTTGTACTAATAAAACTGCATCGGCCGGAGCCTTATCGATTAGTACATCAATTGCCTTTTTCCCTAACCGGATTGATATATAGATTACAATTCCTGCTACAAGGAGGGCTGCAATTGAGTCGGCGAAATAAAATCCAAAACTCGCGAAAATCAGCCCGATTAGAACCACTGCGGAACTCCAGATATCGGTGGAGAAATGCAGGGCATCCGCTTCAAGAGCCTGAGAGTTGTGTTTTTTGGCTACCCTTGAAAGGGCCCTGGACCTTGAAAAATCAATAATTATGGAAGAAATAACCACGATAAAGCTCCATATATTTACCTCGATAAGGGTTTCGCCGTGAATAAGTCTGGAGATTGCCTCGTAAATTATCCATACACAGGTTATCAGCAGAAGCAAAGTCTCAAACAGGGCGGAAAGATTCTCAATTTTACCATGTCCGTAATTGTGTTCGCGGTCGGCGGGTTTGTCCGATACGCTTACCGAAAAATAGGTTATTACTGCAGCAACCAGATCAAGGCCGGAATGCAATGCTTCTGATAATATACCTAAGCTACCGGTAATAATACCGATAAACAGTTTAAACGAAGTTAAAAATACGGCTGCGAATACAGATAACAGGGCAACTCTTTTCTTTTCCTTTACCATGGATTTAGATGCGATTAGATAGATTACAAAGTAACTTCCTAATCAAAGTTAAATATATTGCCTGATATTACCATGTATAAGTATTCTGAATAAATCGAGATGGTACCACATTCTCGCGTAAAAATATGTCAGGATTATTAAAGCAAGAAGAAAACTTAATAAGAGACCCGCATATTTCCCTCCCAGAGAGTTGCCCTTTTTTACTGCTTTTACAGAAACCTGGGTGACCCAGACCTCCAGTTTAACAAATAATGGGTAAAATATCACAACTATTATACCCATTGCAATCAGGGTAAAAGTAATTGGTTTATAGCTGTTTTTATAACTGATCATATAGTCACTGATGGCACTTGTAAGAAGATTGGCAGACAAAATAGTCAGAGTCATAACTACCAGTCGGAATAGAAATTTATACATACCTGAGGCTGAAATTTAGCAATAATGGTTACACTGGCATTTCGGTTATCGAATCTGGCATCAACAGCCTTCGCAAATTTTAAATGGAATCAGTAGATTCCGTTACTGATGAATGCTATTTTCTTACTGTCGGGAGACCAGCTCGGAACGTTCATGGTTCCCTGTCCGCCATACAGATATGCAATAACCCTGGGCTCACCGCCGCCAATTGGCATAAGACGAATGTAAACCCTTTCATAAAAAGGATGCTTATCGGCCGGTACTTCTTTGGGGAAGGAAACAAATACAAGCCATTTATTATCGGGCGACACATGGGGAAACCAGTCGTTGTATTCATCAAATGTCAGCTGGATCTGATTTTTTCCATCAGCATCCATCCTCCATACCTGCATGGTACCGGTCCGGGTAGAGCAGAAATAAATGTATTTTCCATCAGGCGAATATTCCGAACCATCATCAAGCCCTTTGGCTGTGGTAAGTCTTATTTCCTTTCCGCCATCCCTGGAAATTTTATAGATATCGAAATCCCCGTTTCTCTCAGCAGTATAGATCAGGAATTTACTGTCCGGGGACCAGCCATGAAGGTACGACGGACTGTTTTCGGTTACTCTTTTTGGTATTCCCCCGGTAACCGGAAGGGTGTAAACAACCGACTGTCCGTTGGTTTCCTGAGGATGATGACTTATACCAATCTGTGTTCCATCGAAGGTAAGCACGTGATCATTGTTATTGTTGTCGGCAAAGTCGGTATTTATAATTTTGGAAGTCTTTGTATTCAGATCAAAATAATAAAGCTTTCCTTCCGAGTTATAAATAAGCGATTTTCCATCGGGTGTCCAGTTAGGAGCCTGCCATGAACCCTCATAGGAACCCAAAGCAATGCGGGTACCTGTTGCAATATCCATCTCCTCCAAAACACTGCCGATATAGCTTTTATATTGAACCAGATCATCCGGAGCAATATTAAAAATGCGGGTATTTTTGAAGGTAGCCGTTTCAACATAATCGTTGTTATGTGAACAAATGAAAAGACCCGCAAGTACATCATTGCCCAGATCAATATTTTCAATCTTCGCTGATTGGTAAATCTCTCCAAAATGAGCCACAGACATAATATAGCTATTGCCCTTTTTTTCGAGCTGGAGGACATCGGGACCGGAAATGCTGAATTTTACTTCCTGCATGTCTTCTCCCTGTTTGGTACGGTATTGAAGGGAAGTGAGACCGTCGCCGTGAACCGTGCATGAAATGGTTGGGGAGCCCGGGTCGGTCGAGGTCCTGAGCATTATCCCTGCCTTACGATGGGGTTCGTGACCTTCACCAGCAAAAGCAATTCTGGTCTGCAGTATAAAATCTCCGTTCATCCTCTTCCACAGAAAGGAAAAGCTGTCATTTCCAAACCAGATGTTTGATCCCGAGCCGGAAAGAGTATATACCTGAGAGGGCTCTGAATAACTGGCGGTTCCGGGGGTGGCAGGACTGCCGATATTGGTGAACGTGTCGAATAATCCCAGCCTGGCAGAGGGTACTTGTGCATTCATAACAAATAGCTTAGAAACAATAAATGAAATTAGTACGAGGGAATAAATTTTCTTTGAGTGCATTTTATGAATGAATTAGTTAGCTGTTTCAGGATATAAAAGAAATAAAAATAAATGGTTTTATAAGCCGGGGATAAAAAACTTCGTATCAGCATAATACTGGTCAGTCTTGAAGGGTTAAGCGCAAGGGCGCATAGGCGCAAAGTTGTCGCAGTTTTTATATTACATTTATTTCGAAGCAAGCTCTATTGAAAACTGATTCAAATCGGTTTATTTTAGAAGTTTTAGAACCTTTACTCCAAAGGCCGGCAATCGTATTTCTGTTTCTCCCATATCTAAAATACCGGGTTCATTTCCCAATAAATCCTCATACCTTAAAGAAGAATGTGTGTCAAGGAATTCGGAAAGCCTGATTTTAATCAGCTGTGATGCAGAAGTATCAAAATTGCAGATAACAAGAAAACCCTGTGACTCCTTGCTGACATCCCTTCGATAAACAGCCATTACCGCATGATGTCCGTTATCGACAAACTGAAAATTTCCGCCGGTGCGAAAAGCCTTATAGCCAGACATTATTTCATTAACCTTCGTAATAAATCCGGCAAAGCGGGCTTCAGTCGGAAATTCCATTTTCTCTTTTCTCCCGATAAAATCAATCTTTTTTTCCAGTCCATACTCCACTCCCTGTGCAATTCCTGTAGCCCCGTTTCCCATGAGGGCTGCTGCCAGGTAACGGGGATAGGTCGATTCGGCACTTCCGAATTCCTGGGCAGGTGTGCCTGAATCATGCGTTGTAGCCGGCATAAAATACCTTAATGTGTCTGATACTCGGTGAATATATTTCAGATAATCGCGCACACCGGGCACAAATTTGTAATCCCATGGAGTGGCAAGACTCAGGTTAAGTCCCCATTTTACAGTTGTCTCCAGCAGGGTGGATTCATTAGTGAAATATTCTGCCAGAATTCCCAGATCCGGAAACTCTTTGTGAATGGCCTTTGTGAGGAAATCCACAAATCCGGGATGACTGCTGTGAAGGTTATCAAATCGGATAAATCCCCCTGTATAATCCGCATATTTTGCCCAGAACAATGCGTAATCGCTCATATATGACCAGATTTCCGAGCGGATTTCCTCCGAAGGATGATCATAATTGATAAGAACCAGATCGTCCCATTTTTGCCATCCATGTTCATTGGCAAATCCTGCCCTCTTCAACTTATCCGGCTGATTCTCATCCCGAACAATCCAGCCCGGGGCTTTGCGGGCAATATTGCTTGTGACTCCGATATGATTGAGAACAATATCGAAGCACAGACTAATTTTCATTTTTTTCGCTTCTTCGATAAAATCCTCGAGCTGGGAAAGTCCATCCTTAGCACTCCCGGGATCGATAAAACTCCTGTCAATCTGAAACAAATCCTTTGCCGAATACGGGCTTTCCGATGCATCGAGTTCGGTAATCGGAAGCAGGTGTATGCAGTTAAATCCCATTGAGGCGATTCGCGGGAGTTCCTTTATCCAGTCGGTAATGGTTCCGGAGACATTCGGGATCAGGGTATAAATGAATAATGAATCGCTTTGTGGCGGATTTACCATGATCAGAGAATGAGGCAGTTTATCCTTTATCCAGGTTTTTCCATTGTCTGCAGTGAATTCCAGCCGGAATGAAAACACCCCGCTCTTTGTGGGAATAAATTTGCAGATAAAGACGCCCTGATTGTCTCTAGCGAAGGGGATACTGCTTTCAGATCCATCTGGTGAATTCAGAGAGGAAATCATTCTGACTTCAAATTGCCGGGGAAGGGGATGAACGGAGCCAAGACTTAGCTGAACTTCCTCCCCTGCCAATGCCTTTGTAAAATTTCCATCCCCATGAGGAAAGGAGAGTTCCAGGCTGCCGGCGAATGGCAGATCTGCAGGGCAGTCTGGTAATATGGGGATGTTTCGTTTATTTACAGGCATAGGATGTTTATTTTTCAACCGGTTGAATGCTAATGCGAATATCTGAATTTTATCCCATTAATTATTAAAGACTTTGGGATGAAGTTTGAATTTGTCACTGAATTGAATAATTTTAGCATCCACCAACTAAACTTATCTTCATGGGAATTCTGCGTAATTTTACAAAAATTCAAGCTATTAGGTTTTTCATATCCCTTCTGTTTATTTTATTGGCATTTAACACATTCGGGCAATCGTTTTACGATTCTAAACCAAACGACCCGGAGGCTATGTATTTTACAAGTTCCGATTTTCCCATTAAGGCAGATGGAAAAACAGATGTAAGTGGAGCCCTACAACAGGCCATCAATAAGATTAAGTCTGAAAAGAATTTCGGGATACTTTTTATCCCGGAAGGAAAGTATCTTTTGTCGAAAACGATTTACATTCCCAAAGCCATTCGTCTGATCGGATATGGGAAAAACAGACCGGAGTTTATCCTTCCCGACAATTGCCCGGGTTTTCAGGAAGAAGTTCAGGATGATAAAGGAAAAGCAAATTACATGTTCTGGTTTACTTCCGGATTGGTGGATAGTGAGGATGGTCGGGTAGATGATGCCAATGCAGGGACCTTCTACAGTGCGCTTAGCAATATAAATATCAGAATAGGAAAGGGGAATCCTGCAGCAGTTGCTCTCAGGACGCACTTTGCACAGCACAGCTTTATTTCACACTGCGATATTCATATCGGAAGCGGGAAAGCCGGTGTTTATGATGTAGGTAACTTTATGGAGGATGTCCGTTTCTTTGGCGGCGACTATGGTATCTATACCACCAAGACCTCTCCCGGCTGGCAGTTTATGATGATTGACACCTATTTTGAGGGACAGAGAAAAGCGGCTATTCAGACCCGTGAGGCAGGACTGACCATTGTGAGAATGCAGGCCAAAAATGTTCCCCATGTTATTGAAGTCCTTCCGGGATACTGGGAAAAATTGTTTATGGAAGATTGCAGGTTTAGTGATGTGTCTAAGGCGGCTATTGTTATTTCAGACGAAAATAATGCTCACAGTCAGGTAAATCTCCTGAACATTGATTGCAACAATACCCCTGTACTGGCCTCTTTCAGAATATCCGACAGCAAGCTTCAGGGAGCTGGTAAAATCTACAAAGTAAAAAAATACACTTACGGACTTCAGATGGATGAACTGGGAGATTCTCCTGTATTTAAAGCCACGTCCGATATTGTTGCCATGAAGGAAATGCCGGCAGCCATTCCAACTGATATTCCCGCCTTACCTGCTATGTCTGAATGGGTAAACCTTAAAGAACTGGGTGCGAAGGGTGATGGAGAAACCGATGATACGGAAATCCTTCAGAAGGCAGTTCAGGATCACAGGGTGATTTATGTTCCACAGGGCTGGTACCTTTTAAGTAAACCCATCACACTGAAACCGAATACTGTTCTGATCGGATTGAATCCTGTAGCAACACAGTTTATTCTTAACGACAATACACCAGCATTTTCCGGATTTGGTTCGCCGGTTCCGCTTGTTGAGGTGCCATCCGCTGGTAATACAATTATTACAGGTATTGGATTGTCGACAGGTGATTATAACTCCCGGGCAGTTGCCTGCAAATGGATGGGAGGGGAGAAATCCTATATGAATGATGTCAAATTCATCGGGGGTCATGGATCTATGAACCGGGGGATGGATGAGCCCTGGAGTCGCGGACCCAGGGTATTAACCCGTGAAAACCGCGTGAAGCAGGGCATGGATCCTGCATGGGATACACAGTACTGGAGCCTCTGGGTAGAAGGTGGTGGTGGAATTTTTGCGGATATCTGGACCGCCAGTACATTTGCTGTGAACGGAGCCTATATATCCAACACCAGCGTTCCCGGAAAGATTTATGCCATGTCGGTAGAGCATCACGTAAGAAATGAAGTAAGATTTAAAAAAGTCTCCAACTGGAAAATTTACGCCCTGCAACTCGAAGAAGAAAGTCGTGAGAGCGAGAACTGCCAGCCACTTGAAATCCAGGAATCTGAAAATCTGCTTTTTGCCAATTTATATACTTTCAGGGTAATAAGGGTAAATACTCCGTCGCCCTATGCGATCAGGAGCTGGAGCAACAGGAATATTGAATTCCTCAATTACCATAATTACACACAGACGAAATATAGCTTTACCAATGCTTTGTATGATGTCAATTCTGACATACAAGTGCGCCCCTGGGAATTTGCCCGGCTCATTATAGGTGGTTCAAAAGTGCAAAAGAAGGATGACGGAGCCTCAGGTATAAAGGAGCTGGCAAAGGGATTTGAGTTTGCAGAGGGAATGTGCTCCGATAGCAAGGGAAATGTCTATTTCAGTGAATCCCGTCAAAAGAGAATCTATAAATGGTCGGTTGATAATCAGCAATTAAGTCTTGTGGCTGATTTTCAATGGGAGCCGCAATCGCTGGCCTGCGATTCAAAAGACAATCTACTGGTCGTTTTCAGGTATAATCCTCAACCGGGCTTCATGATAGACGGGAAACAGGAGGTTTACCCAAATCCCCCGGATGCATGGGGTACATCTTTCAGTGGCTGGGGAAATTCAGGTTTTGCAATCTGGGTTTACAGCATTGATCCGCAAAACCCTGAAACAAGCATTCAGAAACTGCCTGCTGTGGCCATGGGATCCGTTGAAAATATTTATAAAGCCATGTATCCCTCAAATCGCTGGAGAGATTCCCATGATTTCTATGAGGTAATTGTAGCCAGGGCAAAGGATTGTTTTGTGGCTCCCGACGGGAAAACCATTTTCCCGATATGTTATGACTTTGCCCGCAGCAACTCGCTGGTAGCAGCCTATCCCGGGAAATTCATGTATGCAAGCGATGAATATGATAAAAGAGTTGTTCGCTTAAAGGTTGATGAGAAGGGCTATCTGAGCGATCCTGTACCTTTTGCCGAAAAAGGAGAATACAGCACAGCGGTTGACTCACAAGGGAATGTGTATGTGGCGGACGGAAATATCTATGTTTTCAATCCAGGGGGGCAGCAGGTGAAATTTCTGGAAGTTCCCGAACGGCCTGTCAGCATTGCATTCGGAGGCAGGGATATGTCAGACTTATTTGTAACAACTGCACATAGTTTGTATAGTGTTGATATTAAATAATTTTAATCTGCATACACCATAAAATCCAATACAAATCAATACCCTTTTAATGAAAAACTATCTGATCTTATTCGTCCTTTTCCTGGGAGCATGCACAAACAATTCCATCCCCAAATATAAAAACCCCGATTTACCCATAGAGGAAAGGATTTCCGACCTTATGAAGCGCATGACAATTGAGGAGAAGGAGGCTCAGCTGTATCCTTTCCGCTCACGCGATACCGCAGCATTCGACCAGGAAGGAAATTATATCGGGACTCTCGATACAGCCGCGCTTTATCACGGAGTGGGATCATTTTCTTCAAGAGGCTGGGGACAGAGTCATGGCTATGTTTACCGGGCCAAGTGCATAAACGGAATCCAGAAATATATGCTTGAAAAGTCAAGACTTGGAATTCCTGTTTTTTTCATGGGAGAAGCTTTGCATGGTTATATGGCAAAAAATGCAACCAGTTTCCCGCAGGCAATTGGTCTGGGGTGTTCATGGGATACCATTCTTCTGGAACAGGTTTTTTCCGCGGCTGCTCTCGAAGCCGCCTCCAGGGGAACCAGAATAGTCTTGTCGCCGGTGGTTGATCTGGCACGAGATCCCCGCTGGGGCCGGACTGAAGAATGCTATAGTGAAGATCTCTATCTGGTATCCCGTCTGGGTGCTGCCGCAGTTTTTGGTTTTCAGGGAAGAGATGCAATGATTGATAATCATCATGTGGCAGTAACTCTTAAGCATTTTGCAGGCCACGGACAGTCTGAAGGAGGACGGAATATCGCCCCTGTAAATTTCTCAGAACGGGAATTCCGGGAGGGTCCTCTTTTTCCCTTTGAATTTATAATGAAACATGCCAATGCCAGGGGAGTAATGGTATCCTATAATGAATGGGACGGTATTCCAAACCATGTGAATCATAAACTTCTTACAGAAATACTACGCGATGAATGGGGGTTTACCGGAATGGTTATGTCCGACGGCGGGGGAATGAATGTGACCTATCGTGACCATCTTGCAGCCAAAGATTCGGCAGAATCAGGAATTCTTTCCATCAAGGCCGGAATGGATTATGATCTGGGCAGCAATGGCTGCTTTTACCATATGGCCGACTTTGTTAAGCAGGGAAGGGTTAGCGAGGCGGATCTCGACAGGGCAGTAAGGGATGTTTTGAGATTGAAATTTACCCTGGGCCTGTTTGAAAATCCTTACGCCGATATTGAAAATCTGGAAAAAGTGACCAACAGCCAGGAGCATAAGGATCTTGCCTACAAAGCTGCTGCTGAAAGCATGGTTCTGCTCAAAAATGATAATAACACCCTGCCATTCGATGAATCCGGAATAAAAACCCTGGCAGTTATCGGCCCGAATGCAGCCGGGGTTCACCTGGGAGGTTACTCAAATTTCCCGCATGAAGGCATTAGCGTTCTTGAAGGAATACAGATGTATGCAAAAGATAAGTTTAAAGTATTGTATTCAGAGGGATGCAAACTGACACTCAACAAAGAATGTCACTGGCAGGTGAATGAAAATCCCATCCTTAATGATCCTGAAAATGATAAGCTGCTCATTGCTGAGGCTGTAAAAACAGCTAAGCAAAGTGATGCTGTGGTTCTGGTAATCGGAGAAAATGAACTGATCTGCCGGGAGGGCTGGAGCGATTCGCATCTGGGTGACCGTGATAATCTTGATCTGGTGGGAATGCAGCAGGAACTCGCAGACGCTATCCTGAAAACCGGAAAACCCGTTGTGATACTTCTTATCAACGGAAGGCCAATTTCTATTAATGAACTGGCTAAGAAGGCTCCTGCAATACTGGAATGCTGGTATCCCGGACAGGAGGGAGGCAGGGCTGTGGCAGATGTCATTTTCGGTAAAATAAATCCCTCGGGAAAGCTTAGCCTGACTTTTCCAAGATCAGCCGGTCAACTGCCATGCTACTATGATCATAAGCCCTCGCGTTTCAGAAATTATGTACTGGCCGACTCATCACCATTGTTTCCATTTGGCTTTGGTCTGAGTTATACAAGTTTTGAATATGCTAAGCTGTCAATCGAACCTGCTGTAATCAAAGCCGGCGAAACAAGCACGGTTACTGTTGAAGTAAAGAATAACGGATTGGTAAAGGGAGATGAAATAGTGGAGCTTTATATTCACGATCTTATAAGTCTTCCTACCAGGCCTGTAATGGAGCTCAGGGATTTTGCCAGGATAAGCCTGGAACCCGGGGAAAGCAAAATAGTTACATTCAATCTTACTCCCGACAAGCTGGAAGCCTTTGGTATAAATATGAAAAGGGAAATTCAGTCCGGGGATTTTGAGGTAATGGTGGGGAAAAGCTCAGTTGATTATTCCAGTGTGATTTTGAAGGTGGAGTAAAATTTATCTTTTAGCATCTGCTCTGCCCTGCCTGACCGGCAGGCAGGCGGCAGGTATGTACGTCCCTCGGGGCACGAACGCAAAATCGCAGTTGAAAAACCCAGAAATAGTCTGGATTCCAGTTATAGTACTCTGGCCGATTTCCCTTTAATTTGCCATTGCCAAATAAAGCGGAAAAACTGATTTTCGTAAAATAAAAAAACTGCGTTTACTTTGCGTCCTGGCGTCACGCAAAGCGTGACTGCGCTTAACCTCTAAAACTGTTTATAACTCCATCCAGAAATTCATTCGTCTCCTTTTTAATCTTCATCCTGGAAGGTTCCGCTTCAAACCATTCGAGAGTCTTACGAATACCCTCAGCAAAGGGGATGCTGCAATGAAAATCCGGCAATAAACTTTTAATCTTTCCATTATCAAAAACGGCATCGTAAGCTTTGTCTCCAAGCAGGGTTCCGCGGCGGGATTCATAATTGTTATTATCTGCAAAATCGGCGATAAAATCTGAAGGTATATGCACGAAATTTCCCTCACAGCCTGCCGCAACAGCAATTTCCTGGTATATCTGATTCCAGTTCATAACCTCATCCGAAGTTATATGAAAAGCTTCACCAATACTCATCGGATTATTCATAAGACCCAAAAATCCTTTGGCAAAATCGAGGGCGTGTGTCAGCGTCCATAGGGATTTGCCGTTATCATGAATTATCACAGGCAAGCCTTTTTTCATCCTGTCGATAAGTGTGTATTCCTCCCATGCTCCGAGAGGAACCGGAATAACGGTATTATAGGTATGGGATGGCCGGACAATTGTAACAGGGAAATTCCTGACATGATAGAACTTCATAAGTTGTTCCTCACAGGCTATCTTGTTTCTTGAGTAATCCCAGAACGGGTTTTCAAGGGGCGTTTCCTCAGTGATGATTTTACTTTTGGGAGGTTTTTGATAGGCGGAGGCTGAACTGATGAAAATATACTGCGATGTTTTTCCTTCAAACAATTCAAGGTCGCGAACAACATCTTCAGGCCTGAATGCTATCCAGTTTACAACCACATCCCAATGATGTCCGATAATAGCTTTTTCAACAGCATTCTTATCATTTATATCTGCGAAGATACTTTGTACTCCTTTCAGAGCCGGCCTGTTCCCCCGGTTGAGATGGTATAAGTCAATACCTTTTTTTATAGCCAGCTCGCTTACAGCAGAGCTGATATTGCCGGTTCCGCCTATGAAGAGTACTTTCATATTATCAGTTTGTTTTTATTATTCACAAAAGCATGCATCTGCTTTAATGAAGCTTTCATTTAGTATGATGATTTCAATATAATGCTTTTCAGGTTGAGAGAAAAGGAAATCTGCGTTTAAATTTAATGGGATTATTCTATGTGACGCTGAAACCTTTTCCTTGTTTAGCATTTTGGTATCACAATAAAAAAACCCTTATTTTTACAAAAAACAAGGCAGATGAAGAAACCAGCAGGTTATACCACCCGTTCCCTTAATACCCCGTTTCCAAAAAAGGACCCGCATAATTCCTTACACTTTCCGATTTATGAAAATGTGGCATACGAATTCGACAGCTCAGAGGATATTGCCGATGCTTTTCAGGATAGAAAAAAAGCACATGCCTACTCCCGGGTTACCAATCCGACGGTTGAATACCTGGAAGAAAAAATCAAATATATTACCGGTGCTCATGCGGCTATCGCCATGTCGTCAGGGATGTCGGCCATAACTTCTGTAATGATGTCCTTAACAAATCCGGGCGACAATATTGTGAGTTCTCCGCGTCTTTTCGCTCATTCCTATGGACTCTTTAAGGAGAGCATGGCGAAAATCGGTGTTGAAACCCGTTTTGTCAACATGCTGGATGAAAAAGAAATTGAATCTGCTATTGATGATAAAACCAGAGCTGTATTTTTTGAAACTGTTACTAACCCGCAATTGGAAATTGCCAGTATCCGGTCAGTAAAAGCCATAGCTGAAAAACATGGGGTTTTACTGGTTGTTGACTCAACCATTACTCCCTTTAACGTCTTTAATTCTAAAGATCTGGGTGTTAATATTGAGGTGCTTTCAAGTACCAAATTTGTTTCGGGTGGAGCAACATCTGTTGGTGGAATTGTTATTGATAACGGTATAAGCAACTGGCTTAACATTCCGGCCATGAAATCCTTTGGTGAAAAGTACAGGGAAAATGCTCTTTTAGCCCGAATGAGAAAGGAAATATTCAGAACTCTTGGTCCCACTATGTCTCCTCATGTCGCTCAAATGCAATCCCTCGGCCTTGATATTATGGACCTCAGGGTTGAAAGGTGTTACCAAAATTGCATTAAACTGTCGGAATATCTGTTGGCTCAAAAATGGGTCAAAGATGTGAATTACCCCGGACTAAAAAACTCTCCCTTTTATAAGCTTGCCATGGAACAATTTAAGGGGATTCCCGGGACAGTTCTGACCTTCGACCTCGATTCGCAGGAAAGCTGCTTTCGTTTCATGAACAATCTTAAGATAATACGCAGGGCTACCAATCTGAATGATAATAAGAGTCTGATAATCCACCCCTGGTCGACTATTTATGCCGATTATTCCAGTGAGCAGAAAATCGGATGGGGACTCAGAGACACCATGATGCGACTGAGCGTCGGGATTGAAGATAATGAAGATCTGATTTCAGATATTGAAGAAGCCAGGTCCTGAATCTACCTGATTCCCTCTAAATTCAGAGTTTTATTTCCCGGGTTTTGATAAATCCAATAATTCGATAAGTCGAAATTCAGTTGGAGAAGATTCGGCCTGCAGACTTATGAATCCTTCTGTTAGCGGTGTCCCGGGCTCCAGAGGGAAGCCATCCGGAATCCCATCCCCGCCAATCTGAGGTTTTGTGTAGGTCATTACTGTATCGCCTTCAATAATATGGTGAATGATACTGTCTCCAAAAACCACAAATTCAGCATGCACCCATACATCTCCCTTGTAGCTTGGAGAAGTCGATTCGGTGCAATGCTGTGTTATCAGCTGACCGTCAATAAAAATATTGGTTCCGGGGGTGCATACATTTCCGGTCGGAGGATTGATTTCTCCGTCACCTCCCAGTAACTGGGCTTCAATCGACACGGGGAAATCCTGATTCAGTCCCATGGAAGCAGCCGATTGTGAATGCAGCATTACCCCGTTATTGCGATATCCCCATACAGGACCGCCTTTGGCTTGTCCCTCGGTAAAACGATACTCCACTTTGAGCCTGTAATTGGAATAGGGTGTTTTGTAAAAAATATGCCCGAATTCACCGCGAAACGAATCCACATCAACATAAGAGACTTTCAGCAATCCGTCCTCGACTCTGAAAATGTTTTTGAAATTTTCATTCAGTGGATGACCACTGAACTTTACATCCCATCCATCCAGATTTTTCCCGTTAAATAAACTTTGCCACACTTCTTCAGGTTTTTGCTGACTGGTGCAGGCAGGAATCATCAAAATGCTCAGGAAAATAAGGATATAGTTTTTCATGTCAGAGGGATTTGGGTTTGATCAGCGAGATGCATCCTCTATAAGCAGGGATGAATCCATCTTTAAAAATAGTCAATTCTTTCCAATTGTCAAGCTTTAAAATCTTCCGAAAATAACCAAAGAAAGATGCCGAGAAAAAGGCATAGAGCACATTAATAAATGTGAACCACTAATACAATCATTTAAAAATTAAAGCTATGAAAAAACTAAACTTTTTATTTTATGCCTTGCTATGCCTTGGGATTGTTTCCTGTCAGAAGGATGAGAGTCCGTCAAAAAAGGATCATGGATTTTTACGAATTATGCTTGGAATCTCCATTCAGGAAGGCCCTCAGAAAAATGGTTTAAAGGCTGCCACTCAGCCCGGCGATTTCAGGGTAATTGTTTACACTTCGGGAGGTGAGAAATTTCTGGAATTTGAGAAGGCTTCTGAAATGCCCGACAGTATTGAGCTGGAGCCAGGCCGGTATTATGTTGAAGCCCATTCCGATAATGATCTGCCTGCAGCATTTGATAATCCTTATTATCATGGGACATCTGCTGAATTTATCATTAACAGCAATGCTGAAGAAGAAGTCACAGTTATCTGCAGCCTTGCAAATACAATGGTCAGTGTTTTTTATTCCGATGAGTTGAAATCAGATTATTCGGATTATACCACCAGGGTTTGGACACAGCTGGATACACTGGTATTTGCGAAAGATGAGTCACGCTCCGGTTATTTTCGTACCCTCCCCATGGGAATCCTGGTAAGCTTGTATTATACGGAACCGGACGGATCCGTCAGCCTGAAAACTTTATCCGGAAACATTCCCGATCCATTGCCAGGCAAACATTATGAGATTCATATACATTCCGTAATTCAAAATGGCAAGTCGGTTTTTCATGTTCTTCTGGATGAAACGGAAATTCCGATTGAGCTCATTGAGATCAGCGATGATCCTGTAATTCCTCCTACTTCTGATATTGCTTACGGTGAATTGCTTATCACCGAGCTTATGTTTGACCCACAGGCGCTTTCGGATACCCAGGGCGAATGGATTGAAATCTATAATAACTCAGAAAGGCCACTAAGCCTGGATGGCCTCATCATTATGCGGGATGCTACAAATAGTTTTACCCTCACTTCGGGTAGCGATTTATTGCCGGGAGAATATTTTGTTCTGGCGAAAACGGCTGCGGCAGTTGATTTTAGCAACATTCTTGTTTATGGCAGTGCGATCACTCTTCCCAATACAGGAGCTCAATTGACACTACACAATAAAGACGCAGGCAATGGCCCCGGTTCAATAATTTTTAGTTTTAATTATGGGGATGCGAACTTTCCTGCTCTTCCCGGGGCATCGATCTGCCTGGATCCGCAAAAAATGAACGTTTCAGAGTCAATTCTGGGAAGCTCCTGGTGCTTGTCCACTTCAGTTTATTTTACAGGGGATTTTGGAACTCCGGGAAACGTGAATGATGCTTGTCTCTGATCCATAATATTTATATCTCACAATCTGAAACCATGTATCTTCCGGGTTTATTTAATTAATCCATGATGGGAATTGAGGCGTCCGAATTCGTGATGCCTCTTTTTCTGATGGATTTCTTATTACCTGATGCCAAACAAATTCTTCCGGCTTACATGAACCTTAAAATTTATTTTGAAAGCCATTAAACCTTTTCAGGTTTTATTAATCTAAAAAATAATAAAGCCTAACAGAACCTTTACCCGCTACCCGGTATGTCGGAAAAATTGATAAACAAAAAAATTCTGATCAGCAACATGATGTGCTCATGCTGTGCAAGGGTAGTAAAGGAAGACCTGTCAAAACTGGGAGTGAATGTTCTGGATATTAAGCTTGGGGAAGCTTTAATTTCCTATGATCCAAAGTCAGTTAAGAATAGTCAGATTGCTAAAGTATTGGAGGAGCTTGGACTGGGGCTGATAATAAGTAATGATGAAATTCTGGTGGAGCAAATTAAACAGGCAGTGCTGGAATTGATCCATGAGATGAATAATGTGGACTCTATTGCACGTAAATCAGAATATCTGGTCGAGAAACTGGGAAGAAGTTATCAGACCTTATCCAAGGCCTTTTCCAAAACAGAACCCATTACACTTGAAAAGTATATTATCCTGCAAAAAATTGAACGTGTAAAAGAACTGGCTCTTGAAGATAAAATATCCCTGAGTGAGATTGCCTGGATGATGGATTACAGTAGCCCTCATCATCTTTCAAACCAGTTTAAACTCATTACAGGAATATGCCTTTCTGATTTTAAAAAAGATCCCGCCTCATTTAAAAAATCGATAAACAAACTATACTGAATACCGGATTTTGTACATCATTTACAAAATTTTGTAAAGACTGATTTAGCAGCTGATTGTAATTTTATCCCAATAAAAAATAAAGAAAATGAAAATTACCGATGAAGTCAGAATAAGCGACAACGGCTTTGTTTTTAATTCTAAAACCGGAGATTCCTTCAATTTAAATCCCACTGGTCTTGAGCTGATAAAGCTGATTGCAGAAGGAAAAGATTTTAATGCCATCAGAGATATTTTCCTTGCAAGGTACGATATGGAAGAGCTTAGGTTTGAAAAGGACTTCTACGAATTTTGTGCCTTGATCAAGCACCACCAGATAACAACTGTTGAAAATCCACTCGATTTTAAATAATTACAGGCCATGTCAAAAATAAAAATTACCATAGCTGTAACCGGCTTGAATAATACAGATAATCCCGGGCCCGGAGTTCCGGTGATACGATCATTAAAAGAATCAGAATTATTCGATTTGCGCATAATCGGTCTGGTTTATGAAACGCTTGAACCAGGTATTTATATGGAGGGATTGTGCAATAAGATATTCCAGATTCCCTATCCTTCTTCCGGTTCTGATCTCTTAATTGAGAGAATTGAGGAGATTCATCAGCATGAAAAGATCGATGTTTTAATTCCAAATTTTGATGCGGAACTTTTTTCATTTATGAAAAATGAAGAACGACTCCTAAGCAAAGGCATCCATACTTTCCTCCCTACTATGAAACAATTTCAGGAAAGGGATAAGGACAGACTTCCCGAATTTGGTAAAAAATACGGGGTAAAAGTTCCTGAAAGTCTGAACCTGGGAAGCATGAACCAGATATCAGAGATAAAGGAGAAATTCGAATACCCGGTGATGGTGAAGGGGAAATTTTACGATGCCTATATGGCATACAATCCCGAACAGGTTAAACAGGCTTTTAATAAGATTTCTTCAAAATGGGGGCTGCCGGTAATTATTCAGGAATTTGTAAAAGGAACGGAAGTTAATGTGATTGCACTCGGCGATGGTCATGGAAATACAATTGCCGCAGTTCCTATGCGCAAACAATATATAACCGACAAGGGAAAAGCCTGGGGTGGGATTACTTTATCCGACGATAAGATGCTTGAGATAACCCGGAGTCTGATTCGTAAAACAAACTGGAAAGGCGGAATGGAGCTGGAACTAATCAAAACCGTGGAAGGCGATTATTACCTTATTGAAATAAATCCGCGGATTCCTGCCTGGGTTTACCTGGCTGTAGGGGCAGGGCAGAATATACCGGAGGCACTTGTGAGATTAGCTCTTGGGGAAGAACTTGCTCCCATGCATTCATATCATTCGGGAAAGATGTTCGTGCGATATTCCTATGATATAATTGTGGACCTTGAAAAATTTGAAACGATCGCCATGAAAGGTGAAATATAATAAAGAAGGATTATGGAAAAGATAAAATATGAAAAGCCGGTCATCAATAAAATAAGTGCCGGCGTACCAAGTAAATTCGGTTTACCCGTAAAGCAAAAAATTATATCAGACATTGATGGTATCAAGGTCTCCACCTTAATGGAAAAATACGGATCTCCATTATTTGTTATTTCTGAAAGAACCATCAGGGAGGTCTTTGCTGAAGCCAAACGTGCCTTTGAAACCCGATATCCCAAGGTCCAATTTGCCTGGTCGTACAAGACAAACTATATGGATGCAGTCTGCAGCATTTATCATGATGAAGGCTCCTGGGCTGAAGTGGTGTCTGGTTTTGAGTTTGAGAAAGCCCTTTCAAATGGGGTAAACGGTTCACAGATTATTTTTAACGGGCCCGATAAGTCGGAGACCGATTTAACAATGGCTATTGAGCATAATGCATGCATTCATATCGACCATTTTGATGAGTTATATCTGCTAATTGAAATCTCCCGGAAAATTAATAAAAAAGCCAGGGTGGCTATACGCGTTAACCTGGATGCAGGGATTTATCCAATCTGGGATCGCTTCGGATTCAATTATGAAAACGGAGATGCCTGGAATGCCATCAACCGTATCATGCTGGCCGAAAACCTGGAATTAATCGGACTGCACACTCATATTGGCACCTATATTATGGTTTCCTCTGCTTATGCTATTGCTGCTTCAAAACTGGCTAATCTATACATGGCTGTTCATCGTAAATTCGATTACTGGCTAAAATATATTGATCTGGGAGGCGGGTTTGCCTCAAAAAATACTCTGAAAGGTGCATATATGCCCGGAACAGAAACATGTCCCTCATTCGACGAGTATGCTGAAGCCATTTCAAACGCCCTGATTTCATCAGAAATACCTCATGAAAATCTACCCGTCCTTTTCCTGGAAACCGGAAGAGCTCTTATTGATGATGCGGGATTTTTACTTACAACAGTGCTGGCAAATAAGCGACTTAACTCCGGGAGACGATCCACCGTTATTGATGCCGGGGTTAACCTGCTCTTCACTTCATTCTGGTATAATCTTGGTGTATATCCTTCCAAAGAAATGTCGGGCGGTGCTGAGGAATCTACCATTTACGGACCCTTGTGCATGAATATCGATGTTGTCAGGGATGCCATTGTTTTTCCTCACGTGAATACAGGGGATCAGCTGGTAATCGAAAGGGTAGGAGCCTATAATATGACCCAGTCTATGCAGTTTATTACCTACCGGCCAAATATGGTTTTAATCGACATGGAAGGAAAAACACACATAATAAGAAAGAAGGAAAGTCTTGAAACTTTTAAGCAACAGGAATTAAACCCAAAAAGATAAGAACTGATGTTATTAAAAGGGGAAAGCATAAAAATTAACAGTAAGGAAGTTCTGTTTTCTGTCTTAAACAGCTATTCCCAGATATTTTTCTCCACTTCGAAAGTGCTTGCTGTATCCCTGCTTATAATCAGCTTCTTTGATTATGGAGCCGGCATTTCGGGGCTTATTTCAGTTCTGATTGCAAATTTTCTGGCGCATATTCTGGGATATAACAAGTATTACCTGAAATCAGGGATTTATGGCTTTAACAGCCTGCTTGTGGGATTGGGTGTAGGCCTGCTATTTCAACCATCTCTTCCGCTCTACCTTCTGGTTGCAGTAACTGCTGTCAGCTGCTTCTTTTTCACCATTGTTTTTCAGGGCATCCTGGGTAAATACGGACTTCCCTTTTTAAGTATTCCTTTTTTGATTACGATCTGGATTGTGAGCCTTTCAGCAGATCAGCTTACAGCCCTTAATATCAGTGAGCGCGGAATATATACCTATAATGAACTTTTCGGACTTGGCGGACATACCATGGTGAAGCTCTATGACTGGCTTGAGAAGCTTGTGGATTCTTCTTTTATCAGGATATATTTTTATTCACTGGGCGCCATTTTTTTTCAAAAGGGTTTATTGGCAGGAATAATAATTTCCCTGGGTTTATTATACTATTCCCGAATCACTTTTGCCCTGTCCATACTGGGGTACTCAGTATCATACCTTTTTTATAATCTCGTGGGAATTGAATTTAACTCCCTGATATATACCTTCATAGGTTTCAATTATATATTAACTGCCGTAGCTCTGGGAGGATACTACCTTATCCCGGGAAAGACAAGTTATCTGTGGATAATTGTTCTTTTACCTTCAGTGGTATTATTTACTATTGGTACAGATCAGGTTTTCCGGCAATTTCATATTTCACCCTACTCATTGCCATTTAACATGGTGGTATTGATGTTTTTATATGCACTGAAGCTAAGAGAAAGGCGACCGGCCGACTTGCATGAAACTCCTGTGCAAATGGGAAACCCGGAGAAAAACCTCTACCTGCAATCAGGAAATATGAAACGCTTTCCGTCACGTTATCCTGTTGCTGCATCTTTACCTTTTTTTGGGGAATGGGAGGTTAGTCAGGGCCATAACGGAGAATTCACACACAAGGATGCATGGAGAAATGCCTGGGATTTTATTATTACTGATAAGGATGGAAAGCAATTTAAAGGAAGTGGTGATTTTCCAGAAGATTATTTCTGTTTCGGCAAAGCCATCACATCACCATTTGATGGTACCGTTGAAGAGCTTGTTAATACCATAGCCGATAATAAAATAGGAGATGTGGACACAAGGAATAACTGGGGAAATACCATAATTATAAAGCACAGCAATGAGATATATTCAAAATTGTGCCATTTAAAATATCACTCAATCGAAGTGAAAGAAGGGGATAGGGTTAAGCAGGGACAGTTACTAGCAAAATGCGGAAATTCGGGTCGTTCACCATACCCTCATCTCCATTTTCAGTTTCAGTCCAAACCTTATATCGGGTCCCCGACTATCGATTATCCATTCGGGCATTACCTGCTTCGGGAAGAGAAATATTCTTTTGAAACTTTTTCCATTCCTCAAAAGGGCCAGCTTGTTGCCAATCCCATGAAAAACGAATTACTTTCAAAAGCCCTTCATTTTATCCCGGGACAAAAAATTACAGGTAATCTGGAGGAAGTATCTCTAAAAACCGGAGAGATAATAAAAAAAGAAGCATTTCTGTGGGAAGTCAATACAGATCCCTATAATACAAGTTATATTGAAAGCAAAGGGGAAAAAGCCTTTGCCTACCTTTATAACAACGGGAGTCTGCACTATTTCACCAATTTTATCGGAGAAAAGGATAATCCATTATTTTGGTTTTTCACTGCCTTTTTTAAAGTACCTCTGGGATTTTTACCCGATAGCAGGATTCAGGATCAATTACCCCTCAACTTTATGTTTGGAGGGATATTAAAATTCCTTCAGGATTTTTTCGCCCCTGTTTATTTATTCCTTAAAGCAGATTATGTTCTCGAGTTTAAAAAGGCCGGTGACATACTTTCTTCCGAAGGTTTAACAATGGTTTCTTCTCTTACAAAAAGGATAGCAGGTAGAGAAACAGGAAAATATATCCACACAATTAACATAAAAGAAAGCGGTCATATCGAAATTGAAATTACAAACCGTGATACCAAAATCAGGATAGCATGTCGAAGCGAACAATAATAGCAAGTTTTTTCCTGATATTATTTTCAGTGATGCATGCGCAGGAAAAGTTTAACTATACCGAAGCAAACAGCAAATCCTATGAGCTTTTTCTGAATAAAAGCTGGTCTGAGCTCATTCATTATTCCCATGAAGTCAGAAAGCAGGGGATCGATTTCTTTTACCTGCAGGCCAGGACCGGCATTGCCTGGTATAATCTGGAAAGATATTCCAGAGCCTCAGATCAGTTTTTTAGAGCATACAGAAATGAACCATCTTTTGACTGGCTTAACGAATACCTGTATTACAGTCTTTTGGGTTCCGGCAGACAAGCAGAAGCAGTTAAATATGCCTCCCGTTTTGACCCTGATCTTAAAAATAAAATTGGTCTGAAAGAAAAGGGTATCATTAATCTGTCACTGGAAACGGGCTATGGCATTAATACTGATTATGAGAGCCTGATATCCAGGGATTTCAGTACTGAAGTTAATCTGGGCGGGGATTATGGTGAAGCTTATATCACGAAAAATTACAGCTTTCAGAGTCTTGATATAAGCTCCCGCCCGGCACCAGGGCTTAGCCTTAACCAGAGCATAAGTTATCTCGGCCTCAATCAGAAGGCAATCGTTGACTGGGGAGATCAAAACAGTGCTGATCTGCATACAAGTCAATTTCAGTATTTCATAAATCCTGTGTGGGTAGCCGGAAAGAAGCTGAATGTATCATCTTCTCTGAGCCTGATTTTTGGAAGCAGGGATATTTTTGTAGGTGGATTGACCAACAATTCATCGAGATTCTTTACCAATACTAAATCAAGCTTCAGCGATGCTGTTTTTACAACGGAATTGTGGACGGTATTCGGACCGGTTTCGCCGGGAATTGAAATAAATGCAGGATCTGTTAATGATTCAAATATTTTGCAGCTATCCTCCTGGCTTAACATTTACCCTCTTGGTAACACGAAGCTCTATTTCACTCCCCGGGTTTATTTTAAAGCGGGTGAAGAAACCGGAGGATTAGCATTTAATAGTATAGGTATTGCCGGTGGTTTTCAACTGGGGAAAGTGTTTTTTTCAGGGCAGTATCTTAAAGGGGAAATGAAAAATTTCATTGAATCAAACGGATATATAATAAACAATTTCACTGGAAAATCGGATCAGAAAATATCTGGAAGCATTTATTTTCCAATAGGCAGAAAGTATCAGTTTGTTCTGCGGTATATAAATCAGAATATGACAGATCAGTATACTGTTTATACCAATGGCATTGTAAGCAATAGTGCAGAATATAGATATCATAAACAAACAATAACTGGCGGAATATCATGGAAATTTTAAAAAGAAGTATTAGCATTCTGGTATTAGGATTATTCACTGGAATAGCCATAGCACAAACTAACCAGGCTGAACTGGAAACAGCATTTTCAAAGAGCTATTCGCTGGAAAAAAGCAGCGACTTTAACGGATCAATGGATGCTTTGAAAAAGGTTTATGACGATTCGTCGTACGAAATGAACCTTCGATTGGGCTGGCTCAATTATAATGCCGGATTATTTGAGGAATCCCTTGCTTTTTATCGTAAGGCACAAAAACTTAAGCCTTATTCTGAAGAAGTTAGATTTGGATTGATTCTGCCCTATACCGCTCTGGGAAAATGGGCTGAAGTAGTAAAAATCTATGAAGATATTCTTGAAGTAAGTCCGAACAATTCTGTTGCATTGTATCGGCTGGGCCTGGTCTATTATGGACGTAAAGATTATACCAGGGCAAATACCTGTTTCTCCAAAGTAGTTGATCTGTATCCCTTTGGATATGATGGTTTAATTATGTTGGCATGGACATCCTATTTCCTTGGAAATAACAAGCAGGCAAAAGTTCTCTTTAATAAGGTTAAACTCTATAATCCCGGAGATGCTTCGGCGAATGAGGGCCTTAGTTTAATTAAGCTTTAAATACCTACAGCCATGAAACGAATTTTATTAATTACTTTATCAGGACTGTATATGCTAACGGCATACAGTCAGATTAACCTGGAAAAGACCTATAACTACTCAGCAACAGTAGTAAAACTTGAAACTCTTGGTTACAAATATTACCTGATGGATGTTCCGAACAACCAGTGCCGGATATATAATATGGATCATTCAGTGTACAAAACCATTAACTGTCCGGTTCCGGCCGGTTATTATCTCTGGGATATTAAATTTATTTCGGAAAATATTTTTGATAATGATCCTGAACTAGAGCTTGCCTGTTGCTATTATAAATATGTACCAACCACCAATTCCTATTATTACATGTATGGCTCATCAGTAATAGATGAAAATGGGACCATACTGTTGAATATTGCCGGAGCTGAGTACTTATATCTTAATCAGACTGCCGAAGATGAAATCAAACTCTTCGCCTATTGCTATGATTATTCAGTTTTTCCGGAAATAATCTGGACGAATATATACGGCCTTCCCGGAACACAGCTGCCTGATAAATCCTATCCCGCGATAAAGATTCAGCCTGAAATATCGGCATACCCGAATCCGTCAAATGATTATATAAATCTGAGCTATAAATTACCGTCAGATGTTAAGTCGGCAAATCTTTACCTAATGGGCTCAAATGGCAGCCTTGTAAAAGTTTTCCCGGTAGATGACCATTCAGATTTTATTTCCCTGGATGTAAATCAGCTTTCATCGGGAATCTATCATTATTTTCTTGAATACGGTAATATCCGTTCAATAACAAAAAAAATAGTGGTAGAATAAATCTGGCATGTCAATTCGTAAGCTGATATTTTACCTCCAGCTTTTCAATCAAATTAATCCAATCTTTTACGGCAGAGTCTGAATTTAAACTCTTTTCGACTTTCGAAAATTCGCTAAGCAGAGCCTGCTGATCCTTCTCGCTCAGAGCATTATCGGCCATTCTGAAAAGAATGTTGTTTTCCTTTGAAATATGATTTGTGAGGAGGTTGATATAGGAATTCATATTTTCGAATATCCGGGATGTGGAATTCTCATCACCATTCCTGAATCCTGCTATCCCTTCCGACATCCCCTGTACAAATAAGCGGCCCTGTACGTGCTCGGCAATCATTACTGCCACTGGTCCCTGTTCAGCAGAAAATCCTCTTTCGGCCAGGAGAGGGAAAAGAAGGTTCTCTTCTTTTGCGTGGTGGAATCCGTCGGCATATTCTTTAATAAGTCTTACGATGGTTTCCATGTCTTCAACCTGCGGTTTTTCTGTTCTGATAACTGATTTCATAACCTCTATCAACCGAAGGATATATACATGATCGTTTTCGAGATTTTTGGTTGCTGTTTCCATGCTGATAATTTTAAATTTTTAACTATTCCGACTGAAGTATGTACCTTACAGCTTAAGTGCCTTCGGGTATAGAATATTGTTTTCAAGATGTACATGGACATGAAGGTCGTCTTCAAACTGCCTGAGAAGTTCAAGTGAAACCTGATAAGTTTTACAGGCATCTTTGGGCAGGAGATAACCGGTTGTTATTCTGTTTATTTCATCCATGGCACTTCCTGCAAATTCATGCTCAGTTGTCATTCGCGATATTTCAGAGAGAATTACTGAGCGGTTTTCAGAATCTGCTTTTTTTAAGGCAGATTTTATAGCCGGGAAAAGCACTTCCTCTTCATTCCTGAGATGTTGATTGAGTTCAGTGTTTATCTGTGCAAATAAATCTGCGACCCTGATTAGCTCAGGATGATGGTCTCCATGGACCTTAGCAATTTTATCCGTATAGAAAACCAGGTCGGGCAGGGTTTTAATTACATATTTATGATGAGTATTGATGATATAATCTGACAGAAATCCAAGGTCCCAGTCCTTATAATTATGTACAGGTTTTCCGGAATAAACATCAAGCTCATTCAGCTTTTCTACAATGCTTTGGAGGTCTATATCTTTTTCCTTGCATGCCTGGCTCAGTGTTTTATTCCCGCCGCAGCAAAAATCCAGTCCGCTTTCTTTAAAAATCTCCGCAGATCTGAAATCTTCGGTTACAATATCCCCAAGATTCTGATCTATATAAATTTTGTTTTCCATATATTGAGTTGTTAAGTATGATGCAAATATAAAAATATTTTATAAAAAGACAAAAAGGTCTTTTGGTATAATTAAAAAATCTTGTTTCAATTTGAAGGGGGGTATAAACTGAGGCTTAGATTCTTCTAATCACTCCTGTTTTAGACTGATACCTGCAGTCCTTGTCTTGAGATGACCGTTATCTATAAATATGTTCTTTAACATGCTTCTGGTAATTTCCGCTGATTTCTTTGCTCTTGTCATTACAAGAATTTAATTTGGTCGACCAATACGCCTGATGAAATTAAATTGTCTTACCGTCTTTTCTTTTCATGAAGGAATCTAAAAATAATTTATTTTTGTTTTTTATGCAGACTTTCACATATGCAATTGGCAAAGGGAACATTCTTAAAAAGTAAACTAATTATATGGCTGAACAGATAGGAGAGTTAAAAGAGATAATTAATGCCACGCCGGTAGACAAAGTTATTTCCCAGATTAAGATTTTGATTAATTCAGGGGTTTTGAAACCAGGTGATCGCTTACCGGCTGAAAGAAAAATGGCTACCGATTTCGGTTGTGGAAGAACTCATATCCGTGAGGCCCTTCATAAACTAGAATTTTATGGAATTATTAAAACCCTGCCCCAAAGCGGTTCCATAATAAATGGTTTGGATATAAATACCCTGGATGGACTAATTTCGGACGTATTGAATTTGCAGGATTATGATTTCTTTTCCCTTGTAGAAACACGGTTTCTCCTTGAAGTAAACTCAGCCCGCCTTGCTGCTGAGCGAAGAACTGAAAGTGATATCGAAGCTATTCAAAAAGCTCACGATAACTATGTTAAATATTTTGATACTTCCGCAATGGTTAGCTATGATTTCGCTTTCCATCGTTCCATTGCTGAAGCATGTCATAACCCGGTAATTAAAGCGATGTTACTGGTTGTAATTCCTGATATTATGACCGTTTATGAAAATGAGAAGATTTGTGACACAAATACCATAATTATTGACGAACATGCCCGGCTGTTAGAGGCAATAAAAAACAGGGATGGCGATTTAGCTGCTTCTAATATGGTTCAGCATTTACATGCAGTCATGGAATTTGCCGGAGAGAGAGTAAACCGTATAAGAGGATAGGATTCGATTATTTACCTCTTTCAATTTCCTATTAAGGCCTGAAGTTTTTTTATTAATATCTAATTGATCATTCTGACTTTTTTCTTTTGGATAATTTTTCTAAAATCCTGAAGATTTCATATTATAATATCAAAGTATTCAGGATTTTTTCTTCACTCAATTACTTTTTTGTAATGCTTAAAAACAAAAATATGTTTTACAGCATGGAATTTGAAAAAATAGCGAAAAGTTTTTTTAACTATAAAACTTAAGCTTAATTTGGTCGACCAAACTGGTGCACCAATTTTAAATTGTCATAGGAAAATTACTTTTATTATTACTGACAAAAGCTTCAGAAAGCATATGGCAGGCCGGTTTTAACTTATAATTATGTTTTAGACCAAAATATATTATCAGCAATGACCAGACTAACTAACTAACTTTATGAAAGACCAAACTACCAAAACGCAATTTTTCCGCAAACTGAAATGGATCTTCCTATTTCTTATTTTCAGTTCTCCAGGACTGATGGCTCAGCTGGGTGTCAGTGGAACTGTTACCGATTCCAATGGTGAAATTCTCATTGGAGTTAGCATTACTATTCAGGGGACCGTTAAAGGTACCATTACCGGTGTCGATGGAAGTTATTCCATTCAGGTTCCGGATAATCAATCTGTTCTGGTTTTCTCATACCTGGGCTTTAAGCAGGTTGAGGAAGTCGTTGGTAACAGAACCAATATCAATGTGACTCTCGAAGAAGATCTTCAGAAGCTTGATGAGCTGGTTGTTGTTGCCTATGGAACACAAAAACAATCGCGATTAACAAGCGCTGTATCCTCCATCAAAAATGTAAGACTGGATGAAATTCCTGTTTCCGGTGTCGACAAGGCCTTAATGGGTAAACTTGCCGGGGTGCAGATTCTGAATTATAACCCGGAGGCAGGTGCCGCTCCTAATATTCGCGTAAGGGGAATGGGATCCATTAGTGCCAATAACGAACCTCTGGTTGTAGTGGATGGCTATCCAATATCTGGCGGACTATCAATGGTTTCCATGGGAGATGTGGAATCAATTGAAGTATTAAAAGATGCTGCTTCAGCATCCCTTTACGGTTCGAGAGCTGCAGCTGGTGTTATTCTGGTGACTACCAAAAGCGGAAGTTCCAAGAAGACCAAATATAACTTCAAGATGTACACCGGTATCAGCAATCCGCTGAAACTCCCGCAAATGATGAGTACTGAAGAGTATGTGACCCTGCTTAACAATGAGGCAAATCTTCGTATGCTCGACCCAAGTGTGGATGGCACCAGTGCAACAATGCCATTTAACCTTACAACCAATCCTGAGCGGACAGCCTATCTGATTTCCAAATATGTAGTCGATCAGCCAACCGACTGGCTGGATGAAGCCCTTAGAAACCATGGAAGCATGAAAAGCTACCAGTTAAGCGCATCCGGTGGAGACCTTAAAAAGCAATACTATATTTCCGGAAATTATAATTCGGAAGACGGAATTATGAAGAATTCCACCTACGATAAATTCAGCCTTCGGACAAAGGTCGATATCAAACTTACCGATAAGGTAAAAGCCGGAATTAACTTTAACCCTACCTTCAGCCGAAGGGAAAGACCGGCAGTTAACCTTACAGATTACATGCGTTTTCCTTCATGGATGCCCGTAAGACACAATCTGGGTACTGCAGCAATGACAGGAAAAGTAGCCGGTGAATATGCTCAGGTTCCCGATTTTACCGCTTCCACTATCAGTGGCATTGGTGTTAACGGGGAAATGTGGAATATGGTCGGAGAGAATCCATGGACTTCAGGGAACCAGACTCCTGTATCTATTCGCGAAAGAACTTCACGTTTTGATGATTCCTATCGTGCACAGACCAACACCTATTTATCTGTAGATATATTACCCGGACTTACTTTTAAGACTTCCAATGGGGTGTATTTCTCCTATACGGAATATAATATGAAGGAACAGTCAGAGGCAAATAAGGCCGGACTTCCTAACACACTTACCCGCCAGATGACTTTATATACCGATCTGCTTTCAGAGAATATTCTTACTTATGATAAATCACTGGGAGATCATGAAATCAATGTTTTAGGTGGTTATACTCTGCAAAAGTCCAGTAATAACTACAATCAGATGGTTGCTACCGGATTCCCTGATGAAGAAAGACTCTCATTTAATATGGCTTCAGAACTCCTTAAGAATACCGGATCAGTTGACGGGGTTACAAGTTTCTATACTACGGAGGCATTGATGTCTGTGCTGGGTCGAATCAACTATGCCTATAAAGGTCGCTACCTGTTAACAGCCAGTTTCAGGGCTGATGGGAGTTCGAAATTTGCTGCCGGACACAAATGGGGAACCTTTCCTTCCGTGTCAGCAGGATGGAGAATCTCTGAGGAGGAATTTCTGAAAAACTCCGCGCTTATTTCCAATCTGAAGGTAAGAGCCAGCTATGGTGTCACAGGTAATAACGAAATACCCACCTACTCATACATGAATCAGGTAAGCACGATCGACTATGTTACCGGATCTGGAAATGGTAACCTGGTAACCGGCATGTCATCCACGGATGTTTCTCTTGGTAACCCCGATATAACCTGGGAACAAACCGGAGAAACCAACCTTGGATTCGAATTGGGTATGTGGAAAAACAGGTTTAATCTTTCCATGGAATTGTATAATGCCAATACCATTCAGATGCTTCTCAGACAACCTTCCATGTATATTACCGGTCACCAGTCGTTCTGGAATAACATCGGAGAGGTTAATAACAAGGGTATTGAGCTTGAACTTAAGACAACAAATATCGACAGGAGTAATTTTAACTGGACTACCACGGCAAATTTCTCAGCTAATAAAAACACACTTTTAAATTATGGTAACAAACTGAAAGAAGATAATTTTGGTGAAAGAGCTGAAGTTTACAGAGCCAATGTTGGTGAGCAGGCCATTCAATTTTATGGATACAAAAGCGACGGCGTTTATACTTCCTTTGAAGAAGTAGCTGCTGCGCTTGCTCTGACTGATGAAAACGGGGTGCCATTCGATTATAAAGTTTTCAAACCCATTATTGGTGGATTGAAGGTTGTGAATACCGATGGTAATAACAGTCTCGACGCGGATGACAGAGTGATTCTCGGCAGCCCCTTTCCTCATTTTACCTGGGGTATTACCAATACTATTTCCTATAAGGACTTTGATCTGAGCTTCATGTTTCAGGGAGTACAGGGGGGTCAGCTGGTAAACGGAAATATTTATTATAACGAGCAGTTAAGGATGAATAAGGCTTATACTGCTAACCGATTTGTAAGTCCGGCCTATCCGGGTGATGGAAAAACTGTTTATTCAACAACTACCCCGGGAAACCAGATCATGCTTACCGACTATACCATAGAGGATGCATCATATGCAAGCCTTCGTGATTTCTCTGTTGGTTATACGCTTCCTAATAAGATAAGCAAGTCCCTGAAGATATCCAACTTCAGAGCCTATTTCTCAGCTGCCAACCTGATTTATATTATGGCGAAAGGTTACAGAGGGGTTAACCCGGAAGCCCGCAATACATCAGGCACATATAATAACCCATTAATAGATGGATATCAGCGTGGAGTTTTCCCGCTAAACAGGACTTATACTGTGGGAGTTGATATTACATTTTAACAATAACTGACTAATTCTTTCAATATGAAAAATACAATTATAATATTCCTTATTCTGCTGGGATCATTCTCATTTACAGGTTGTGAGAAATTCCTGGAAGACCAGCCGGAATCCGTACTTACCCAGGTGGATTTCTATGTTACTCCCACCCGTATTAACCAGGGTGTCCTGGGTTGTTATGCCGGAATGACAAAAGTAATGAACGATGAGTGGATGTACACTGAACTAAGATCTGATAATACCTGTGTTGCTTCCACCGGTTCGAGTTCTTCTGTACGGCAATATCTGACAAGCTTTGCACATTTCTCTGTTACTGCCAGCGAGCCAATGATTCAAACCTATTGGTATAATATTTTTCAAAATATTTCCAATGTTAATTCAGTTCTTCCTTCTGTACTTGATAAAAAATATATTACTATCGAATCCCAAAGGGCACAGTATGAAGCGGAGCTGAGATTTATAAGGGCATTCCATTACCTTGATCTGGTTAATCTGTTCGGGCCTATGTTTAAAGTTACCTCGGTAATCGGCCCATTGGAGGCAAAATTAACTCCCCGGTCTCCGGTTTCTGAGATTTATGATGAAATTATTATTCCTGATCTGAAAATTGCTGCTGAAAATGCACCTTCTTCATATCCGGCCGGTGATGTTGGCAGGGTAACCAAGTGGGCAGCTAAAGGATTACTGGCAAAAGCATACATGATGAGAGGTGGAGCTGAAAACCTTGCCCTTGCAAAACCCTTGCTTGAAGAAATTCTTGGGGAAAGCAGTCTGGGTCTGGAAACTAATTTTGCCGATATTTTCAGCACCTCCAATGAGATGAATAAGGAAATCCTTTTCGCGGTTCGTTATAAAGGAGGAAGTCTTGGAATAGGTTCACCGTTCTGGGAATATTTCGCTCCCGAAGGATCAGCAAATAAATATTTAAAGGTGGGTTCACCCGATGGAAATAACAATCCTACTCTTGAAATTATGAGTCTGTTTAAGAAGGACTCGCTCGATAAAAGAGCCGCTGCAAGTTTTGGTGTTTATGTTCGTTCAGCAACCAGAACTTATCCCTATGTGGCAAAATATATTGATGACAATATTACTCAATCAATGCAGGGTGAAAATGACTGGATTGTTTTAAGGTACGCTGACATAGTGCTTCTCTATGCTGAAGTGCTGGCTCAGGATGGTAATTTCTCAATTGCCCATGAACAGGTAAATAAAATCAGGGAAAGAGCAGGAGTTCATGATATGGCTGCCTTTACCTCAAAAACTATGGCACTCGATTCTGTTTATGCAGAGCGCAAGCTGGAGCTGGCATTTGAAAATCAGCGCTGGTTCGATTTGCTCAGAATGGCACAGTCATACGGTGATCCTAACAAACCAATGGACATATTGAAGCAGCACACTTTCCATACCGATTCAATCCTGTATAGCAGCTTTAACCCTCTGCCTGTTCCTGATGAAGCAAATTATACCATACAGCATTTACTGCTGCCTATTCCTCAGACGGAACTGGATACCAATAACGAAATGCTTATTCCTCAGAATGATGGCTACTAATTCAAAAAAATATTTGACATGAAATTTTTAAAGATTAACAATAAGGCGCTTCTTTTCAGTTTTTTTATGGGAATTGCTCTGGTATTTGGATCTTGTGCCAAAGACGAGACGGTTGTTCCAAAAACACTGGATGAATATAAAGCTGAACTTAGCAAAATAGTAAGCATTGAAAAGCCGAAAGTTCAAAATTGTGTGGTAGGTTATAATAAGGGAGATTTTAAAAGCGATCTTTTATATCCTGATGTTACTTATACCTACATGTTGGCCCTGGTTTCTGCCGAGCAGGTTCTGGCAAAACCAGACCTGACTATTGCAAATATCTTTGCTGCAAACAAGGCACTTTCTTCTCCGGGAAAAGATTTTAATGCCAATCTTTGGATCTCCGACCGTCGTCCCATTCATGAGCTTATCGTTTTCTGTGATACTTTGAGAGCTCATACTCCTGAAGGTTTTGAAGTGGGGATGTGTCCGCCGGAACCACGAAATGCATTTATTGCTGAAATTTCAGCTGCCAAGAGCGTAAGGTCCTCATCAACAGCCCTTGACAGGCAGGTGCTTGCAGCAGTTGACAAGCTGAACCTTGCTCTGGGTATTTTCCAGGAAGCAATTATCAAGTAGATTTATTCTGAATCCGTTTTCACTATTTGGTTTGATAGTGAAAATTAATACTCAAAGCCACGAAGAGCAATTACGTGATTCTGACTTGAAGAATTCACCATTAGTGGCAGATATGGCATTCCTATGAAGAACAAGGTCCCGATATTTATACTTTTTCTCCTTTCGGTTTTTATTTCGATAAGAGCTCAGAATCCCTGGCAGTCATCGCTCCTGACGATTGGTCAGGATGGCAGACTTATCTATCATAAAGATGAAAACGGCTTTATCCTGCCTGATTTTAGTCATGCCGGTTATAAGGGTGGAGGGGTTGATATACCCGATGTAGCGGTTGTCAAAGAAATATCTGCTGTTCCAGGAGATAATACCCGGAATATTCAGGATGCAATTGATTATGTTGGCAGCCTGCCTCTCAATGCTGAGGGATTTCGTGGTGCTTTGTTACTTAAAGCCGGAAAATATGATGTTTTTGGTCGGCTTTATGTAAAGTATGATGGGGTAATTCTAAGAGGAGAGGGACAGGGAGATGATTCTACAACTTCGACCATAATTTATGCCAGAGGAAATACACCCAACCAGCGTGATGTCCTCCTCATGGGAAATCCAAGCCGCATCTCCGGAACCACACAGGCAGGAGGCACTCAAAGCCAGATAATCGATGATACAGTGCAAATTGGAAGTAACTCTTTTAATGTTGATAATCTCTCTTTGTATAGTGTCGGCGACAGAATTATTATTTACCATCCGGCTACTCAGGAGTGGGTTGATGCGGTTGATAAGGGAGGAGTCCCGTATCCCGATCCAAGCGCGCCATCTGATCCCGATGAGAGGTGGGGTGCCGGCCAGCTTCCAATTCTCTATAACCGTTTTATTACTGAAATTTCCGGTAGTCTGATTACAGTGGATGCCCCGGTTTTTTATTCCCTGGTAAAATCAATTTCAGAATCATATATCTATAAACCTAATATGAATGGCCTGATAAATCAGGTAGGAATTGAGAATTTGCGGGTGGATATTGAGACACTGGGAGGGACCGACGAAGCGCATGCATGGCAGGCTGTCCGATTTAAGAGCTGCGAAAACTCCTGGGCAAAAAATTGCACATTCATCCATTTCGGGCAATCGGGAATCATTACCGAAGCCTGCAGCCGCAGTTCCTTTATAAGCTGTTCTGCAATTGACCCGGTGGCCATTATAACCGGTGAAAGAATGTATAATTTCAATACCTACCTGTATTCCCAGCTAAACCTCTTTTCAAACTGCTATGCCCGTAATGGCCGTCATCATTATGTATCGAATGGGACCTCAACTACTTCGGGAAATGTGTTTCTGAGATGCACCTCTGATGCCGTCAATAGTGTGAACGAAGGCCACAGACAGTGGACGCAGGGTATGCTGTATGATAATCATAAAGAAGTTAACTTAAAAAGAGATTTTGTACTTGGACTTTACAATCGGGTGGCCATGGGAACCGGTCATGGCTGGGCGGCAGTGCATTCGGTTTTGTGGAATTGCGATGTAGACAAGTCCTATGGGAAAATCGGACTTCAGAAACCTCCAACTGCCCAGAACTATGCGATTGGCTGTTTTGCAAAAACAATAACCGGAACCCCTATTTCTGCTTCCAGCTTTACAAGAGGGTATGTGGAAGGACAAAATTTATCAGGACTTCAACCTGCATCCATTTATGATGCCCAGCTGGCCGACAGGCTTAGTACTGTTTCTGTCAGGCCCATTCTGCAGGAACTGAATGTTAATATCTATCCGGTTATTGTGGAAAATGATATACGAGTTAATTTCAAGGGAGTATCTAACCAAAAAACCATCATAATATACAACCTTACCGGTTCTGTAATAAGGGAAATAAGCAGCAATGAGAATTCAATTCTTATAGCAGTATCCGATTTATATCCCGGAATGTATCTGATGGAATGCCGGTCAGATAATGCCGCAATAACTAAGAAATTTATAAAGAAATAGGCAGTTTGTTTTGAAGGATTTTCGTCAGCGTTTATGTTGCCTTAATAATAAGTGTATTTTATAAAAGATTGAATGTTAATTATATAACTGCTTCTTTGAAAAATTAGAATCCAAACAAAGTATGTTATTCAGCATATTTTGGCTTTTTAGCTTGGTATTAATTGTGTTTTATACATACATACTTTATATTTGGTCAACCAATTATTGGTCGACCAGATTACAGTCTAAAAACAGACTGGTATTTTGGTTCTGCGGATTGCAAAAAATTTTGTAATTCATTTGAAATATTTTTTTAAACACGACTATTTTTTTTCTCATTTTATGTTAAACTTAAAACTATTATTATGAAGAGATTATTTCTACTTTCTTTAATGTTTGTCACTGCGGTGACCCTGAATGCTCAGGTTTTTACCGAGTATTTTCAGGATGCTACTACTGGTGGTGATGTAGAAGGATACAACGATTGGTATGTAAGCTTTAAATCATCTGAAGCAAACGGTGTCAGCCCTATTGTTGATGAAGAAACTTTATTCTATGACGGATATGCCGGAAGTGATATCGGAAAATCTGCTCTACTCGACTCACTGGTAGGTCAGACTTCTGCTACCCAGAGAATTTCTACCAAGGTCGTTACTTTTGGTAGTGATACTCTTATGCCAATGGATGGTTCAAAAATGTATGCTGCTTTTATTGTCAGCATTTTGCCATACAGCTGGAACAGCTATCGTGACTTCTTTACATGGGAAGCATCTTCAGGTAGCAGTTTTACGAGAGGTAGGATTTTTGCAAAGGTTTTAAATGATAATATGGACCTACAGTTGGGTGTTTCCAAAAACTCGAGCAGCGAAATTACCGAGTCTGAAGTTATGGTAGGGGGAGTTGAAACTTATCATTTGCTGGTATTGGTTTATGAAGCGATAGCAGGAGATGCAAGCAATGATGTTATTACTTTATACATTGATCCGGATCCTACAAAAGCTGAGGCTGACCAGACTGTTAAACTTGTAAGTACTGATGTTCAGTCTGACTATACTTCCGGAAGCTCAAAAATTAAAATCAATTTACGTCAGCGTGGAATCGGAGCAAAAATTGGTGGAATTCGCGTTGGAACAAGCTGGGAATCAGTTCTCCAGGGAGAGAGTACTACCGTTAATGTAACCGGTGTTAGTCTTGATCAATCTACCTTAGAGCTCGTTGCAGGAACTACCGGAAATTTGGTTGCTACTGTTGCTCCTGCTGATGCTACTGATCCTTCAGTAACGTGGTCTTCTGATAACGAAGCTGCTGCTACTGTTGCTGATGGCGTTGTAACTGCTGTTGCAGCCGGAGAAGCTACTATTACTGTTACAACTACTGACGGTTCCTTTACAGCAAGTTGTGTTGTAACCGTTACACCTTCAAACGTTGCCGTAAGGAATATTACGGTAAAAGGATACTCATTCTACCCAAATCCTGTTGTTGATGGCGTTCTGCATATTAAATTCTCAGATACCTTCAAGGCGAACAACATTGAAATCTATAATGTCCTTGGCGTTATGGTTCACAGGGAGAATGTTGATAATAGAACTAATCTGGATATCAATACTTCTGATATGCTTAAACAGGGAATTTACTTTGTTAAATTCAATGGCATTAACGGAAGCCATAGCGAGAGATTTATCGTTAAATAACCGGATCGGCTTATATTAATTGTTTAAAAACTATAACAATATACATGGGCAAGTTATTCATTTGACTTGCCCGTGTATTTTAAAGCTACTTCAATGAGATTTACCGGAATATTCATACTGCTATTAGCTCTGAGCTTTTCAGTCTCTGCCAAAAAGGTTACAGTTGCTTCTGCAACAGAAATTAACAATCCGTTCTGGTATGCAGGAGACACAATAGTTATGAAAAGCGGAACCTGGACAAACCAGACTATCTCCTTCAGAGCCGACGGAACCCTTGAAGCTCCCATTGTACTTATGACAGAAAGTCCAGGCGAAACAATTCTTAACGGCACTTCAAGCTTATCCTTTTCCGGAAAATATATTATCGTTGACGGACTGAATTTTAAAGACGGGAATCTTAGTGGAAGTGCAGTTATCTCCTTCAGGACTTCCTCTTCCAGCCTCGCTAATAATTGCAGAGTCACAAATACAACGATCGAAAATTATAACCCTCCACTTAATACGACCGACAGTAAATGGGTGTCGCTTTACGGGAAGGACAACCGTGTTGATCATTGCACATTTATTAACAAAACTAATTCCGGAACTTTATTGGTTGTATGGTTAACATCCGGAATAATACCGAATCATATAATTGATCATAATTATTTTGGATACCGGAATTCCAATTTGGATTCAAACGGAAATGAACTAAACGGACAGGAAATTATCCGAATAGGAGATAGCTCCACATCCATGCAAACAGCAGGTGTACATGTATCTGATAATTTCTTTGAACATTGCAATGGAGAAATTGAAATCATCTCCAATAAATCCTGCGAAAATATCTATTCCAATAATGTTTTCTATGAGTGTTCAGGGATGCTTACTCTGCGTCATGGTAATCGCTGCACTGTTGAAGGGAATTATTTCTTTGGAAACGGGATTTCCAACTCCGGTGGTGTAAGAATTATTGGAGAGGATCACAAAGTGTATAATAATTATTTTGAAAAATTACAGGGAACTGGATATCGTGCAGCTCTCTGCATAGTAAGAGGAAAAGAAAATTCAGCCCTGAATGAATATTTTCAGGTTAAAAACGCTCTGGTGGCATTTAATACCATGGTCGATTGCAAGCAGTCTTTCAGTATCAATTACAACAGCAGCTCATCACTGACCATGCCCCCAATTGGGACAACTATTGCCCACAACCATGTATATAATTCTTCAGCCTCTCTAAATAACATTGCCATATACCAGGTTAACATTGCTGCGATGGATGTGACATGGAAAAACAACCTGATGAATAAAGGTACCTACTCGGGATATACTGTAAACCCTTCTGAAGTGGTTGTCGGAATAGATCCAGGCATGGCAGCTGCAGGTACCAGTATTGAAATATTTGAGCCCCAGACAGGCTCTGCTCTTGGTGATTATACAACTGATGAATATCCGGAAATCACACTCGATTTGCGTGGGCGTGAAATGGGAAGCCTCAGAATTCCCGGAGCAAGCCAGCTTTCTGGCACTCCTGGTCGGGAAATGCCAACGCGAACAAGCACAGGGGCAGATTATAACCACCCGGTAAATACCTCAGAGAAATTGAATGTAAAAGCTTCTGATTTTACTGCATTTATTGCAAATCATAAAATCATCTCCACTGTATCTAAACCAGGTACACTCCAGGTATTTGATATATCCGGACGCTGTCTTCATCAGCAGAAAATGGAACAGGGTCCCAATATGACTGCATTAAATTCAACAGGGATCTATATACTCAGGTTTCTCAGTTCAGGAGGTGAGGTGCAAACCATGAAAATCGCCAGCAATTAAGCTCTCAAAGGATTTTGGCTTCCGTTTTTACGGACATGGTTCTGCTTCAAAAATTTCAAATAATATGATGAATTATAATAAAATATATTTTGTCTTTCTATTACTGATTTCATTGGCCTTTCAGAATTGCGCGAATACCCATGGATCTCTTGTGCATAATGAACAGGAATTTACTGCGGCCATTCAAAAAGCAGGACCCGGAGATCAGATTATTCTCGCCAATGGAAACTGGGAGAATACCGAATTACTTATAAAAGCAGAAGGAACAGCTGAAAAGCCCATTATTATTACTGCTGAAGATAAAGGATCTGTGATTTTTTCGGGACAGTCGGATATCCGGATATCCGGACAGTATATTGAAATATCCGGACTTGTATTCAAAAATGGATATACCCCACTTACTGAGGTAATTTCCTTCAAAGAAAAAAAAGGCCGGTATGCCAGTCATTGCAGACTTACAGAATGTGTAATCGATAATTTTAATAACCCGGAGCGATTCGCTAATGAAACATGGATAGCTCTGTACGGTAAAAATAATCGCGTGGACCACTGTATTCTGTATGGAAAGAGAACCAGCGGTGTTACCATGACCGTGCGACTTATAGATTCTGCCTGTCAGGAAAATTATCATCAGATAGATCATAATTATTTTGGCTATCACCAGAGTCTGGGTTCAAATGGAGGGGAAACCCTGAGACTTGGAACAAGCCAGTATTCCCTAACTACCTCGGGTACAAAAGTTGAAGAAAATTATTTCGATCGCTGTGACGGTGAGCAGGAAATTATATCGAATAAGAGTTGTGGAAACAGCTTTTTAAACAACACATTTTATATGTGCCGTGGAACTCTCAGTTTCAGACATGGTCACGATAATATCGCAGAAGGTAATTTCTTTCTCGGTAACCACAAGGATAACACAGGAGGAATCCGGATTATCAATGAGAGAAATCAGGCCATTAATAATTACTTTTTTGGATTGACCGGATACAGGTTCCGCGGTGCTCTTGTTATTATGAACGGCGTACCGAATTCCCCAATAAACCGCTATAACCAGGTAGTTGACGGGGTTTTCTCAAATAATACATTTGTCGATTGTGATTACATACAATTGTGCGCCGGAAGCGATGCTGAAAGGAGTCTTCCCCCGGTCGGAAGCAAAATAGAAAATAACGTATTTTACTGCAATTCCCCTAAAAAGATTTTTACGGTTTATGATGACATCTCGGGAATTGAATTCAATAACAACTACGCCAGCCCTGAGGTGGAAAGTGAAAATGGTATCAGTCTTAAAAAGACTGCCATGAAGCTAGATCAAAATGAATACGGGATATGGATACCTGAATCACCGGAAATCGAAAATGCCGGTTGTTCACTGACCTCTCCAAAGGCTACACGGGAGAATACCGGAGCCAGCTGGTACAAAATTGAAGAAGCCGAACTCGAATTTAATACCGGAAAGGAAATTGCTGTCCTCCCGGGATTAAATACCCTGTATGATGCGGTTAATGAATCGGCGCCGGGAGATATAATCGTATTGAGTGCCGGAGAATATACCAGTACCAAAGATATCTTTATCGATCATCCTGTTACCATAAAGTCTGATGGTGATGAAAAACCGGTCCTTCTTTCAGAAAAACCTGAAATGTTTACCCTCCGCAACGAAGGAGCGTTGATGCTTGAAGGCTTGAAAATCAGCGGCAAATCTTCACCCGATGCAGCCGGGAATGCTGTTATTGCGACCAGCAAATATTCCATGAACCGGAATTATAAACTGATGGTTGAAAATTGCGATGTAGAAGAGCTTAATGTAAACCATTCCTTCGATTTTTTAAGAGTGTATAAGAATACCTTTGCCGATTCAATAGTGATTAAAAATTCCAGCTTTAAGAACATCACAGGCAATATTGCATCTCTCGATAAAGAAACAGATGACCTTGGCATTTATAATGCGGAAAATGTTGTTTACGAGGCTAATATCTTTGAAAATGTAGGGGGATCGGTTTTAACCCTTTACAGGGGAGGTACCGATGAAAGTACATTCGGACCCATAGTGAAATTCTCCGCTTGTACACTGATAAACTGTGGTCTGAGCTCACGGAATAAATCTTTTGGGAGTATTTACCTTTATGGGGTTCAACTTGCTGATGTTTCAGAGTCATCCTTTATTAATAGCGCAAAAATCCGCTTGCATCTTTCAAAAGATAATCCGGTAATAAGTCTGAATGATTTGAATATCTGGCCCTCAGCAGATATTGATTCAAACTCCAAAGATTTTAGTCTGAGAAACCTGGTTCATAAAGCATTATGAAAATGAACAAAAGAATTCTAACATATAGTTTCCCTATTATTGTTCTGCTGAGCCTGGTATCCTGTACTCAGGCAAAACCAAAGTCCGAAGGAAATAAGGAACATCCTCTCTTAATCCTCAGGAAAAATGATGTCCCTGAAATTCAAAAAGGCATTAAAAACTTTCCGCTTTTGCATGCTTCTTTTGAAGAAGCAAAGGAAATTGCTGATAAGGCCATTGAGTCGGGGATAATAGTCCCTTTTCCAAAAGATCCCGGTGGCGGATACAGTCACGAGAAGCATAAGCAGAACTATATCGACATGTATAATGCGGGTCTTGTGTACCAGATCACAAAAGAAGATAAGTATGCCATCTTCGTAAGGGATATGCTTCTTGAATACCAAAAGATGTATCCTGGTCTGGGATTGCATCCCATGAGAAAAAACCAGTCGCCGGGAAAACTCTTCTGGCAGGGACTCAATGAATCGGTCTGGCTCGTTTATACTATTCAGGCATACGATTGTGTGTACGATTTCATATCCCCCGAAAACAGAAAACTCATTGAAGATAATCTCTTCAGAAAAATGGTGAATTTCTTTACCGTTGAGGATAACTACACCTTCAACAGGCTGCATAATCATGGCACATGGTCGGTTGCCGGGGTGGGAATGACAGGAATGGTTCTGGGCGACTCACTTATGATAAAAGAAGCACTTTACAGCACAAAACTTGATGGTTCAGGGGGATTTCTGCGACAGATAGATGAATTATTTTCACCCGACGGCTATTATGCCGAAGGTCCCTATTATCAGCGGTATGCCATTATGCCCTTTATGCTTTTTGCCCAGGCTATACAGAACAATCTTCCCGACTTAAAAATATTTGACTACAGGGATAGTGTTCTTGCAAAGTCGGTGAATATGGTTCTGCAACTCACAAATACCGATGGAAGATTTTACCCGATCAACGACGCCATAAAGGAAAAAACATGGATTACCCCTGAAATGGTTTATGCCACTAATATAATTTATGCACAGACCGGGGATAAAAACCTGCTGTTTGCAGCCGAAAAACAGGGAGAGGTAATGATCAGTTCAGAAGGTCTGAAGCTGGCCAAAAGTATTGCTGAGAATCCTGTTCCTGAATTTGTAAGGAAATCCATGATCATACACGATGGTAAGGACGGTAAAGAAGGAGGACTTGCACTTCTTCGGCTGGGAAAAGCTGAGAATCAATCATCCGTACTTTTCAAATTTGCTACCCAGGGAATGGGTCACGGGCATTTCGACAGACTGGAATTTATTATGTATGACAAGGGAAGAGAAATTATTCCTGATTATGGTTCTGCCCGGTTTTTAAATGTGGTGGCAAAAGAGGGAGGAAGGTACCTCGATGAAAACAATAGCTGGTCGAAGCAAACCGTTGCCCATAACACCCTGGTTCTCGATGAAAAATCTGATTTCAACGGGAAGCTGGATAAAGCTGAAGCTCACAGTCCTGATTTAATATTCTCCGATCTTGAAAACAGCAAACTGCAGATTGTTTCCGCCTCCGATTCAAACTGCTATCCGGATGCAGTTCTGAACCGTACCCTGGCCTTTTTTGAACTCGACGGCCGACGATATTTAGTCGATTTGTTTAATGTTAAAAACAAGAATATCAGCAGGTATGATCTCCCCGTATATTTTAACGGAGAATTAATAGATTTCAACTTCCCATATAATCGTCTGACCGATTACCAAATTCTTGGGAAAGGGAATGGTTATCAGCATCTGATAGTTGACGCAAAAGCATCGGATTTGCCATCCACTGCCCGGATAAGCTGGATGAATGGAAAAGGATTTTACACCCTGTCATCCCTGACGGATCCCGGAACGGAGTTCAACATTGTGCGACTGGGGGCAAATGACCCAAAATATAACCTGAGGGACCAATATGGAATGATGCTGCGATTCCCTAAGATGAAGGATGCGAAATTCCTGAATGTATATGAAATCCATGGGAATTATAATCCTTCAAGCGAATCGGTTTTGCAATCGGAAGGGTCTGTGAAGAATATGGAGCTGATACAGGGGTTGGACGATAAAGTTCTGATAAACATAGAATTGAAAGATGGCAGATTTATTAAGCTGCTGCTCGATCTGAACTATAAAAACTCCTCATCCAACGAAATTCAATACAACGAAAAATCATTTTCATGGTCGGGAAACTATAAACTCTTAATTGAAAATTAATATGGAAAGAAAAAAATTTTATAAGGAATCGGATTCTGAATGGGAAGAATTGGGAGGTGGCGTTTCACGTAAAATTCTGGGTTTTGACAATCAGATAATGATGGTAAAAGTGAAATTTCAAAAAGGAGCCATAGGTTCAGCACATCAGCACTTTCATACTCAGAGTACCTATTGTGCCAGCGGGATGTTTGAGTTTACCATTGATGGTGAAAAGAAAATAATTGAAGGTGGGGAAGGTGTCTATATTGCCCCAAATCTGGTTCATGGAGCTGTTTGTCTTGAAGCGGGCATCCTTATTGATGTATTCAGCCCTGTACGGGAAGATTTTCTGGATGGAAGTGCTGTGTCATATTTTGGTGATAAAAAGTAAAAATAGAGTTTGAAAAGGTCCTGTAAAGATCTTTTTGGACAGTAATAGGAAACCTGAAAAATAAACCTGAAATGTTTAAACTAAAAGGATTGCGCTGGTGGATCATTGGTCTGATTGGACTGGCAACCGTCATAAATTATATCGACCGCAGCACACTGGCCATTATGTGGCCCAGCATTTCTGAAGATCTCGGAATGACTAAAAATAATTACGCCCTGATATTGAATGTTTTTATGGTGGCCTATGCCGTTGGTCAGTCTGTATCGGGCCGGCTTTTCGATAAAGTCGGAACACGAATTGGTTATGTTATTGCCATAGGGGTATGGGGTCTTTCATCTTTTATGCACTCTTTTGCGCGGGGAATATTATCCTTCAGTTTCTTCAGGGTAACCCTTGGCCTGGGTGAAGCTGGTAACTGGCCGGGAGCTGCTAAAAATAATGCAGAATGGTTTCCTATTAAAGAAAGGGCGGTGGCTCAGGGGATTTTTAATGCGGGAGCATCCATAGGGTCGGTAATTGCACCTCCCCTGATTGCATTGTTGTGGGCTGCTTTTGGATGGCAGGTAACTTTTATGATTGTTGGTTCATTTGGAATATTGTGGCTTATTCCCTGGCTGCTGATAAATAAAAACGGTCCTAAAAAACATCCCTGGATTACCGACGAGGAAAAGGAATACATACTCACCGGACAACACAAAAAAGAAAATACAGATATTGAACAGAAAGGTAAGAGTCTTGTGGAAATCCTTTCTCATAGGGAATCATGGGCAGTTCTGGCCTCCCGTTTCTTTTTGGAACCCATCTGGTGGTTGTTTGTTGGCTGGATGCCTCTTTATCTGGCCGATGTATATGGTTTTGATGTTAAGCAGATTGGACTGTTTGCCTGGGTACCCTATGTGGGTGCAGCCATTGGCAGTGTATCAGGAGGATATTTTTCCGGCCGGTTAATATCACGCGGAGCAAGTATTAACAAAGCCAGAAAAACAGCTATTAGCATTGGCGGAATTATTATGTTTCTGGGATTACTGACTACCATACTCGCAGCCAATACTCCATTGAAATTTGTGATAATCGTTGCTTTTGTACTCTTTGGTTTCCAGTTTACTATCGGTAATATTCAAACCATGCCCAGCGATTTGTTTTATGGAAAATCGGTGGGAACACTGGCAGGCTTCGGAGGAACAATTGGTGTTTTTGCAGTTATAGTGATGAACTTCCTGGTACCGGTAATTTCAAAAATATCATACATACCAATTTTTGCTATGATTGCCGTTTTTGTCCCATTGGGTGTTGCATCGGTTTACCTGCTGGCTAAAAAGATAAAACCTGTGGACGAATCAGCCGATGATATATAAACTGAAGTTCAGATGTCCCTAAAAATGAAGTAATAAAAATAACAGATATAAACCTTAAACAATAAAAATATGGATTTGAAAGGAAAAGTAGTGATAGTAACTGGCGGAGCCAGAGATATTGGAAGAGAAATATCATTGAAACTTGCCGCTTCAGGGGCTAAGGTTGGAATTAATTATTTCGACAACGAAGAAGATGCCAAACTGACACTGAAAATGGTTAAAGACGCAGGAGGTCAGGCTATTATAGTTCAGGGCGATATGACCAGTCTGGCTGATGCCGAACGCATGGTAGCAGAAACATGTAAAGCTTTTGGAAATACTGTTCACGGTCTGGTAAATGTTGCCGGAGGTCTGGTAGCGCGTAAAACCGTTGAAGAGATGGACGAGAAATTCTGGGATTTCTTAATGAGTGTGAATGCCAAAACTGTATTTCTGGCCACCAAAGCCTGTGTGTCAAAAATGACTGAAGGTGGTTCAATTGTGAATTTTGCCTCTCAGGCTGCACGCGACGGAGGCGGCCCCGGAGCAAGTGCATATGCAACCGCAAAAGGTGCTGTAATGACCTTTACCCGTTCAATGGCCAAGGAACTGGGACCCAAAAAAATCAGGGTGAATGCACTTTGCCCTGGAATGATTGCTACATCCTTTCACGACAGGTTCACTAAGGATGCAGTTAGAGCAAATGTAGCAGCAGGCACACCCCTTCGTCGCGAAGGAGATGCAAAGGAAATTGCTGACCTTGTGGCTTATCTGCTTTCTGAAGAGTCTTCATTTGTAACGGGCACCAATATTGATATTAACGGAGGATTATACTTCTCATAATAAAGCCAGAATCTATGAAGGTGGTAACATTCGGTGAGATCATGCTGCGACTGGCAACACCGGAATATAAACGTTTCAACCAGTCCCAGGTACTTAATTCAAGTTTTGGTGGAGGAGAGGCAAATGTTGCAGTTTCCCTGGCTAATTATGGAATCCCGGTTAGTTTTGTCAGCCGGTTACCGCAGAATGATCTTGCTCAGGCATGCATTCAGGAGTTACGGGGATTTGGGGTGGATACTTCTCATATTATTTTTGGCGGCGAAAGGATGGGGATATATTTTCTTGAAACTGGAGCTGTAAGCCGCGCCAGTAAGGTTATCTATGACAGGGCTCATTCGTCGGTTTCGGAAATTCTGCCTGGTATGATTGACTGGGATGTGGTTTTTGCCGATGCGAACTGGTTTCACTGGACCGGGATTACTCCGGCCATTTCAGCTTCTGCAGCTGAAGTCTGCAGACAGGCAATCAAGATTGCGAACGCCAGGGGCATAACTGTATCGACAGATTTAAATTACCGGAAGAATCTCTGGAAGTACGGAAAAAAAGCCCAGGAAGTAATGCCCGGCCTGGTTGAGGGTTGCGATGTGATTCTGGGTAATGAAGAAGATGCGGAAATGGCTCTGAATATTCATCCGGATGGAATTGATGTTACCTCAGGGCATGTTAGTGCTGAAGCATATCTTTCGGTTTCACAGAAGATAATGAAGCAGTTCCCCCGATGCAAAAAGGTAATTACCACCCTGAGGGGATCGGTGAATGCCAATCATAATTCCTGGTCGGGAGTTCTTTATGACGGAAAAACTTTATTTAAGGCTCCCGAATACCAGATAACCCATATTGTGGATCGGGTAGGTGGAGGAGACTCCTTTATGGGAGGATTGATTTATGGACTTCTGACTTATAAGGATGACTCCCAGAAAGCCTTGAATTTTGCCGTTGCTGCCTCATGCCTGAAGCATACTGTTTATGGCGATTATAACCGGGTCAGCGTTGCTGAGGTTGAAAAGCTTATGGCTGGGGATGCTTCGGGGAGGGTGAGCAGGTAGGGGGGGAGTTATGAGGTAACGAGGTAACGAGGTAACGAGGTAACGAAGTAACGGTGTAACTTTGGAGGGAGACCAAGGCTTACAGAATATTATATTCTTTCGCTGAAACTTCAGCGGAGACACTTGGTGGCCGGCGAAGTTAAGCCCCGCCTTTCAAAGATGGGTGGAATGAATTTCGGAATGAGTCCAGGTGTTTTTGGCAGAGAAATTTTGTAAATGTTTTGGAACGTTTTCCATATCAGGCTATTTTATTGCAGGATAAAACCTTATTCACAAAAAAGCATGAAAATCCCATAAACCCTGCCTGGACGACAGGCAGGCATTCACCCATTCACCCATTCACTCATTCACCCCTACCTACCGGTAGGCAGGCATTTACCTCAAAACCATGTACCCAAAACCAACAATCCTCCTCATCCTTCTGCTGCTATTATCCGCCTGCAACAAGCAAAAACCGGATATCAGCAAAATGGCCGAATCAACACTCGAATATAGGATTCTGGAGCAGGCGGAAATCGATTTGACTGAAGAGCCCATCACTATCACATCATATAGCTGTGAGCGCAGTGCCGGAGGCAGGCACGACTTTTTCTCCGAGGGAGATTACTGGTGGCCCGATCCTGAAAACCCGGAAGGCCCGTACATTCAAAGAGACGGATTGACTAACCCGGAAAATTTTACGGCTCACCGTGAAGCCATGATCCGTTTTTCCATGATAGTAGGAAATCTTGCATCAGCCTATAAAATTACCGGAGATGAGAAATACATGAAACAGGCTATGGTACATATGAAGGCCTGGTTTGTAGATACTGCAAGCATTATGAATCCTTCCCTGCTTTATGTTCAGGCAATTAAAGGGAAAGTGACAGGAAGAGGGATAGGGATTATTGATGCCATTCAGCTGATGGAGGTTGCACAATCTCTGGTGTTATTTGAAAAATCTGCAGCAATCGACAAAAAACTGGATGCAGATATTAAACTTTGGTTTTCCCGTCTGTTGCAATGGCTTTTCACCCATCCTTATGGCATTGATGAGATGAATGCAAAGAATAACCACGGAGTTTGCTATGTAATGCAGACAGCCGTCTTTGCCAGACTCACAGGTAATGATTCGATTTTGAATTTCTGCTCTGGACGCTTCAAAAATCTAATTCTTCCTTTACAAATGGCAGACGATGGTTCACTTCCATTAGAACTTAAAAGAACTAAACCATATGGTTATTCTTTGTTTACGCTGGATGCAATGGCTACTATCGCCCAGGTTTTATCAGACGAAAAAGATAATTTATGGAAATATGTCAGTCCTGAAGGAAAAAGTCTTGAAAAAGGCATCCAATATCTCTATCCTTTCGTAAAGAATAAAAAATTATGGCCATTTAAACAGGACGTTATGTATTGGGAGAATTGGCCGGTGGCGCAGCCCTTTTTATTATTTGCAGCCGTGGCCTATCAAAACAATGAATATTATAAAACCTGGAAAAATCTGGAACATTTTCCAACAACACCGGAAGTCCTCAGAAACCTCCCGGTACGTAACCCTTTGATCTGGATGAATTAAAAAATCAGAATCGATGTTTAAAAATTTACTTTTTATTTTAGCCGGACTCGGATGCTCCTTCAGCTCATTTTCCCAGGTAGCAGGGGATGACTGGACATCCATCCCCGACAGTTTTGATATTGTCAGCACAGTTAAGCTTGAATCCGACGGTCCGGGTGGGACTGAAACCTATTCGCTTATACGTTCAAAATATGGACCCGACTGCATTGAGGCTCCGGACCTGTATGCAAACAATCATCCCGGATTTAAGCATATACAGGAGGATTCAGATACTGTTGTGGGTAATTATTTTGCTTTTTATATTCACAGGGATATTGACTGGGACAGGGATAAATACCCGGATATTTCAGACCGGCAGAGGAACGAAATTAAAGGATATGCCGGCTCGGTAGCCACCCTGAAGGGAAGTTACGGCGAATACATGTACCTGAAGTGGAAATTCAGGGTCAATGACAGTATGACCATTTCAAAAAATTTCTGTCATTTTTTCCAGCTCAAAGGGGTCGACGGAGATGATGCCAATCCTATTATAACCTTATCAGCAAGCCTTAGCGGCAGCACACAGGAATTTAAAATTATCCACAGTGCAACCACCAGCTATGAAAAATTAAAGATTTATAACAATTATCCTGTTATCAGGGGAAGATGGCTTCAGGCCGAATGCCTGGTGCAGTTTTCAGATAATGGATTCTTTAAACTAAAGGTCAGAGCCCTGGATGATGGGACGGAATTTCTTTCCTATGAAAAGAAGGGAATTGATATGTTCAGGGATGGTAATTCTTTTGTGAGACCAAAATGGGGCATTTACAGGAGTATCGCCACCAAGGAATATATTTTGAACGAAGAGGATGTAGTGTACTTTGCGAATTTTGAAATCGACAAACTTAGGGTTAGACCCAACACCACCGGAATTGGCAAGGCTGAAGTTCCTTTTGACCTTCGCTGCTACCCAAACCCTGCCAACGATTTTATTTACTGCAAATTTAAACTTGCTCAGGAATCCTCCTGTCGAATCATACTCACCGATGCAGCCGGAAGAGTAGTATCATTTGCAGATTTCAAACATTGCTACCCTGGCTCACAGGAATTAAGTCTTCCGCTTAAGGGTATTCAGCACGGGATATATTTCATACGTCTCGAAACAGACGAAAATATTACTGTTCAGAAAATAATGATTCAATAAATTAATAATGGAAAGTTAAATCGGAAAGCATAACAGATATGAAAAAATTAATCATCTTATTTTTTGCCTTAAGTTTTTTTGCGAATTCCATCAATGCAAAAGAAATTATTGTCAGCCAGATATCCTCCCTTGCTTCGACAATAAACAATGCAGTTCCGGGCGATACTATTATCGTTAAGAATGGAGTATATTCAGGAAACGGAATGACACTGACTGCTAAGGGATCATCTCTTGCTCCGATACTTATTAAAGCTGAAGCATCTCTGAATGTTGAACTTACGGGGTCCTCCTACTTCGATCTCAGGGCCTGCGAATATCTTACCTTTTCCGGATTTGTTTTTACCTCCACCGATAAAACAATTTTCAAATTACAGTCATGTAACCATATACGATTAACTGGAAATATTTTCAGACTTAACGAAACATCCTCTCTAAAATGGATCATCATTCAGGGATTGTGGAATGATGCTTACAAATACAGTCACCACAATCGCATTGACCATAATCTCTTTGAAAATAAGACCCAGGGAGGGAATTATATCACCATCGACGGCACCATTGAACCCACGCTCCAGGTTTCCCAACATGACGTCATTGATCACAATTATTTCAGAAAAAATCAGCCGAGGGCGGTAAACGAGAAAGAGTCGATACGGGCCGGCTCTAGCTTTCTCTCTGAATCAAGCGGATACACACTTATTGAACAAAACCTGTTTGAAGAATGTGATGGTGATCCGGAAATTATCTCTGTCAAATGCAATGATAATATTATCAGGGGAAACACATTCCGCCGTTCACAGGGGACGCTTTCTCTCAGGCATGGTAACCGTTCCCGGATAGACGGAAATTTCTTTCTGGGTGAAGGTGCTCCGGGAACTGGTGGAATAAGGATTTATGGCGATGATCATATCGTTGTAAACAATTACTTTGAAGGACTTACAGGAAATAAATGGGATGCTCCCATCACCCTGACCAATGGAGATGTGGAATCAGGTTCCGGAAGTTTATCCAGCCACTTTAGGATTAACAGGGCTATAATAGCTTATAACACTCTGGTAAATAATGATTACGGTATTGAGATCGGATTCGACAACAATGGAAGTTATTCCAAACCTCCAAGGGATGTGGTTATGGCATATAATCTCGTGAAATCGGATAAAAATCCCCTGGTAACCTACTACACCACTCCTGTAAATTTTTCATGGATAGGGAATTTTGCTGAACTTAGCGGAACAGCCAGTCTTGGTGCGACATTTACAGATGATCAGATCAGCCTTTCAAATTCCGGGCTTGACTTTGATGGTTCTTTATGGCTGGCAACCAGCAGTACTCCCTCAGTTACCGTGGATCCCTCCCTCGATGGAATCAATCTGGTTGATATGCAGGGACAATTAAGAAGCTCCCTGAATATGACCGGCGCTGATGAATTTATTTCGGGTCCTGTTTACAGTTTTCCTTTAGACAGTGCGGATATTGGTCCCTGGTCGTCCCATCCGGATTATGTGCCTGAAGAATTTTCCGGGACTCCTTATATTAATCTTTCACCTCTGGTACTTAATCTTGCCCCCTCTGCGCAAACTGTTTCAATAAGTGTTTCGTCAAACACATCATGGAGCGTAAGCAGTGATGCGGATTGGATTACTGCCGATCCTCTCAGCGGAAATGGGAATGGGATGGTTCAGCTTAGCATTGAAGAGAATATTCTTGAGCAAAGCAGATCAGCCATCATTAGCTTTTCCGATACCAGCGGTCTTACTGAAAATATTTCAGTCAGCCAGCAGGAAAAGCCCGGTCCGGAGGTGATGCTGGAAATATTAAATCTTACTGCAAGCACTTTCCAGGATCCCAATATTCCAGCCAATGTTCTGGATGGTAATCTGGGCACCCGCTGGTCGGGTGATGGTGACGGAGCCTATTTACTCTTTGATCTGGGGAAAACAGATACCGTTTCTTTTGTGAAGATCGCAGTATATAAGGGAGATTCCAGAACAGCCACATTTGATGTGCAGGCTTCACTCAATGCGACTGATTTTTTCGACGTATTAACGAACATTACCAGCAACGGACTAAGTGCTGATCTGGAAAAGTACGACTTTGAAAATGTAGAAGCCAGATTTATAAAACTTGTGGGTCATGGTAATTCGACAGGCACATGGAATAGTTATACCGGTTTTGAAATATGGGGATTCCCGGGACTGAGTAATGGCGTAAAACCCTCTATTCCGGCAGTACAGGATGCCGTTAGAATCTACCCAAACCCAATAAATTCTGGCAACTGCAATATATATCTGAGTCAATCCGGAATTTTAAAAGCAGAATTATATAATTCATTTGGGAGGAAGCTCTTTGCCTCAACACCTCAGCACTTTTCAGAAGGACTGACGACTTTACATTTACCCGATCTCGGAGCAGGAATATATTATTTCAGATTTACGCTAAATAATAAAATTCAGGTGGAAAAGCTTGTTATTTCCAATGATTACTAGAGTTATAAATGGTTTTTTTGAAAAAGATTGCTGGTAGAAAGTTTAAAGAGGTTTCAATGAATCTCGAACATGGCAGTCCTGCGTTCCTATCAATTTAACCCCTTAATAAAAACAATATATCTCCATAAAATTTTCACTTATAAAGTTTATTTGTAATATTTTAATTTTTTAAAAGCGAACCCTCTATCCTCCCTCTAAAATATTACTGCTGAAATGAAAAGACTTTTAATTGGTATAATAGCTATTTCGCTTTCGGCCTGCTCCTGGGCTCAGGCTGTGACAATTATTGAATCAGGTGGATGGCTGGAGTCTGCCTTTGTAAAATGGGAGCCGGTTGAAAACGCCGACAGCTATCATGTTTATTTCAGCGGGGAAGGAATTACGGATAAGAAAATAGATGATCAGCTCATCCGGAACTATGGCAGCTATTTCAGGGCTGATATCCCGGGACTCAAAGCCGGATTATACACCATCCGTGTTGCACCTGTAACGGCCGGAACAGAAGCTGAAAGCACAGAGACCGAAAGCTTGCTGGTGGAGGCATACGACCGGACTGGTTTCGCATTCTCGGGAGACAGGGTCCCTGGAGCCTATAAATCCGACGGAACCCCAAAAGACGGAGCCGTTATTTTATACATTACAGAAAACACCAAAAATAAAATATCTCTTGAGGTAACAGGGGCGAATGCAAATCCATGCGTTGGACTCGAAACCATCCTGGAGGGATTTAAAAAGGGATATGATAGCCGTCCTCTGATTATCCGCCTGGTTGGGCAGATTACCGACCCGGATTATATGGACAAAGGAGATATTGTTATTGAAAATAATAATAATGCTGCAAGCTACATAAGCTTCGAGGGCATTGGTGATGATGCAGTGGCAGATGGATGGGGCATACGCGTTAAAAATGCCACAAATGTTGAAATCCGGAATATTGGACTTATGAACTGCAATAGTACTGAGGGAGATGATATTGGACTGCAGCAAAACAACGACCACATATGGGTTCATCATTGTGATTTCTTTTATGGTGAAGCGGGCTCAGACCCCGACCAGGTAAAAGGTGACGGGGCACTGGATTGTAAAAAATCCACCTATGTGACCTTCTCCTATAATCATTTCTGGGATTCGGGAAAATCAAATCTTTTGGGATTGAGTGAAGGAACAACAGAAGGATTATTTATAACCTATCATCATAACTGGTATGATCATTCGGATTCCCGTCATCCACGTGTAAGGTACTATTCCGCCCATGTGTACAATAATTACTACGACGGCAATGCGAAATACGGAGTTGGTTCAACCATGGGCTCCTCGGTTTTTGTTGAAGCCAATTATTTCCGCAACTGTAAGTATCCCATGCTTACTTCCATGCAGGGTTCTGATGTATTTGATGAAAGTACACAGGCTAATGATTACAGCGACATGCCTACTTTTTCAAAAGAAGACGGTGGAAGCATTAAGGCTTATAATAACATAATGTCAGGTCAACGCCGTTTTGTTCCATATGCTGATGCTACTTATCCCAATTCTACAGTGGATTTTGATGCCTATGTTGCCTTAGACAGGAATGAAACCATTCCCGGCAGCGTAGTTTCGGCTTATGGCTCCAATTCCTATAATAATTTCGATACAGACAATGCAGTGATGTATGAATATACTGCTGACAGTCCTGAAACAGCCAAGGAAAAAGTCATGGCCTATGCAGGGAGGATTAAGGGCGGAGATTTTAAGTGGACATTTAATAATGCCGTCGACGATGCTTCATACGATGTAATTACCGCACTTAAATCCGCACTAATGACGTATAAGACCAGCCTCATTTCAATTCAGGGCGACAGCGTAGCCGGAGGTGGTACCGATCCTGGCGGAGATCCCACGGGTGATATGGTACATAACTTCACCTTATCAGGATTAAACAGCAGCTTTTTCAGTATTACAGGAAATCTTTCCGATTCAAAGGGAACGGTCAGTTATGCCGGCCTGACCCTCACACAATGTCTCAAAATTGAATCGATCACCCTTATCTCATTTACTACAACAAAAGAGGCTAATTTAATTCTTGTGTTCAATGATGGTTTTTCGGGAAGCATAAAAATTAACGGAACAAATTATTCAGTGAGTTCCGGAATACTAAATGTTACCCTTCCTGCGGGTTCGTATCAGATTACCAAAGGCGACACCGCCAACCTGTACTTTATGAGTCTGGATTATCCGGCAACCGGAATTCAGCAGGTGGCAACCGAAAAACCCGTCTTATATCCAAATCCCGTTTCAGACAAATTGTATCTTTCCTCTCATGAAAGGATAGAAAGGCTTGAGATCTATAATCTGACAGGTATTTTAGTATACAGAACAGAAATCAATCCCGGGGTCATAAACATGGAAGATTTTAATTCAGGTACCTACCTGGTAAGAATAGTAACCCAAAAAGGAATTTTTGTTGATAAAGTGATTAAGAAATAAGGTGGCTTGGGGATGGGGGTTCTTAGTTAGATTTGGGAGAAGGGTGAAATTAAATAAATTTATCCGGATTGTATTGACCATTAATATTGCTGGTTAAAAAACTATTAAAAAGCTAAATATGTGAATGGTTATAATCCTGACCAATATGGTAAGGGTTTTTGGAATTTGCAATGAAAATATTTTTGCTTTAAATTAAAATAGCCAATTTTAATTCACTAATTAAATCCTCGCGGGACATTTAAGTAAATTTTACTTTCGAGAAGTAAAATATTTAATAAAGCATTATTAATACTAATGCAAATATTTTTTCTTATTCCTTTTTCTCTACTGCATAATCTCAAAATAATTACTTAGCTTTATGTAAGGCTGGGTTCTTATGCGCGGTATGCCATCCCTAAAATACAATAAATTGTATTTGACGATTGATTCGTGCTACGCTTTGTATAAAATGGAATTTAAAACTATATATACACAGATATGAAATTATTCAGTACTGCAGTTTTAGGAATACTCTTGACATTAAATCTTTATGGGCAAGATGACAAAATAACTGATTTGGTTTCACAGGGAATAGAGTTACATGATCAGGGAAAGTATCGTGAAGCAATTTCAAAATATCAGGCTGCATTAGAAATTGATGAAAACTCAACATTAGCTAACTATGAGCTATCATATACTTATATGGTAACTGAACAATATGAAAATGCAGTAAAATGCAGCAAGAAAGTTATTAAGCAAAAAGCAGATAACCAACATGAAGCATATGTTGTACTAGGTAGTTCACTCGATATGTTAGGGAAACCTGCAAAGGCAATTAAAATATATGAAGAGGGTTTAACTAAATTCCCTGAAAGCAATTTATTAATTTCAATCTTGCATTAACTGCCTTCAATCAACATGATTACGATAAAGCTGAGAAAGCGGCAATTAATGCAATAATTGCAAAGCCAAGTCATGGAAGCAGTCACATTATTTTGGCTGCAACCATGACAGCAAAAGGTGAAAGAGTAAAATCTATACTTCCTTTATATTATTTTTTAATGTTAGAACCAAATACAAAACGTTCCATATCGAATTACAAAAGTTTGATAGAGCAATTGGGACAAGGAATTGATAAGAAAGACGAACAGAATATTAATGTAAATATCCAGCTTTCTCCGACAACTGACACTGATTTTAGTGCTGCAGAAATGATGGTAAGTATGTTAGCCGCATCAAGATATACTGAAAAATACAAGGATAAAAGTGATATGGAATTGTTTGTTGAAACTAATAACGGAATTTTCAGCGTTTTAGGAGAACTAAAAAAGGATAACACTGGCTTCTGGTGGGATTTGTATGTAAAAACATTTTATGATTTGGTCCAAACCAATAATGATGAAGCATTCAGCTATTTTATCTCTAAGTCGACTAATTCTGAAGATGTAAATAAATGGATTAGCGAAAACAATGACAAAATGCAAAATTTTCAAGATTGGTTGAATAAATGAATACCTCAATCATCACAAGAATAATTCCAATGAATATCCAATCACATTATGCAAAAGCAATATTTGGTATTTTCACTTTAATATTATGCGTTAACCTAAATGGTCAAAAATTACTTGAAAGCAGACAAAGCAGTTATTATACCTACGTTTACAAACTTTCTGATAAAGAAGCCAGGAAGATTTATAAAAATGATATCTGGAAAGTAGATACTTCGTTTTTCCACACACTTGTTGATTCATTTCAAACTGATAGTGAATACATCAATAAATTGCCTGAAGGGCACTATTTAAAAACGTATTCAGAAAGAAATAAACAAAAATTATCCATTACTACTGTACAAAACTATGATGTTTTCCTTTTAAATAACAATACCGATTTATGTGTACAGGTAGTTGATTTAAAAGGGAATATTATCGGTGATGCTGATTTAAAGGTCCGCTGGAAAAAATTGCATTTTAATAAAACCACTCAATCCTATATTGACAAAGAGTCGAACCAGAAAGGCTTACTCAAAGTAACATATAAAGGTTTTACCACATATTATGACTTAAATAGAAAATACAATAATTCACTTTTTAAGAGAAGTGCCAGAAAGGTAGTTTATGGCACACCCATTAAGTATGTATGGATGCCCGTTAATTTTGTTATACACCTGCCAATTGATGGTGTTAAATCAATAATTAGAGGCTGGTCACAGGGGTCAATAAACAGAACAAAATATTTCTTCATAAACTCTTTTGAGGGAATTGCATGTTTATTTGATGATTCATATTGCTATAATTCAAGAAACAAATTCCAACAAAAACATAAGGGTTACATTGTTTTCAACAAACCCAAATATCTTCCTGGAGATACAGTAAAATTCAAAGCATTTCTGGTAACCAAAAACGGAAAGCCAATTCAAAAGCCTTTAAAGGTCATCCTTCAAACCACAAAAAAAAGTATCGAACTAACCAACCTCATCCCCTATCGAAAAGGGGGATACGAATACCAATTTCTGCTTCATGACTCACTGCAATTACAGCTTGACAGGAATTATACTCTTAGGCTTGAACAAAACGAAAGAAAAGTTTATATAACAGGTTCATTTAAATATGAAGACTACGAACTCTCAAAAAACAAACTTTCTTTAAGAGTGGATGAAACTGAGCACTTCAGGAATAAAGAAATAAAATTATTTGTTAAAGGAACTGATGAGAATGACCTGAACCTTATGGATGCAAGGTTCGAATTACTGATTCAACCTAAAACCATTAATGATTATCTTGATAAAAACTCATTCATTCCTGATACAATTTTATTGCTTGAAAGAAAACTTGAACCGACTAATGAAACTGAAGTATCAATTTCCGATTCCATATTTCCAAAAGTAAATTTCGATTACGAAATAAATGTAAGATTACTATCTTCTGATAATGAAGTGATTTCAGAGAAGGAGAAGGTCAGTTATTACTATGAATTGGAGAAATTTGATGTTGAATTAGTGGAGGATTCAATTCATTTCCAATATAATAAAAATGGTGTTGACGCCAGTAAAGAGGTTATAATTTCAGCAATTGATAATTTCGGGAATAGCACTCAGATACAGGAGGGAAGCGTTCCATGTACGATTGAATTAAATCCATACTACTCCTCATATACTATTAATTCAGGGGACCTAAGTAATTCCTTAGATGTATCCGCCCAACCTGCATTATTACAATGTTATTCTGAAAGGACTAGTGATTCTGTTATAATCGTTGTTGATAATCCCAGGAAAATTCCATTTAGTTATAATATATACAAGAAGAATGCTCAGGAATCATACGGTTTTTCGGATTCGTTAAATCTCAGGCAAAAATCTAAAACAAAACAAAATTACTTTGTTTCAATCAGGTACTTATGGGGAGGTGCAATAAAAGAGGATAATTACAAAATTCCCTTAGTAGATAAAAAACTTAATGTTTCGGTTACACAACCAAAAATTGTTTATCCCGGGCAAAAATCAAAAATTGAGGTACTGGTTACTGATATTAAAGGGAAACCAGTTGAAGGCGTAGATTTAACAGCCTTTTCATTGACTAAAAAATTTAATTATTCCCAGGCTGATTTGCCATATCTGGGGACAAACAGAAAAAATAAATCAGTCATCAATAATTTCAATTTTAAAGACATAAAATTAGGTCAGCATACTGGTCTGAACCTGGATTATGATGCCTGGAAAATATTGGCTGGAATAGACTCCATTGAATATTACAAATTTCTTTATCCTGGAGACTCTATCTATCGTTTCGGGTACGAACCTTCAGGTTATATTACCCAATTTGCCCCTTTTGTAATATCTGACGGGATCATTCAACCCATTCATGTTATTTATGTGGATAGTGAACCTGTATATTTTAGCTGGTCAACCATCAATCAACCCTATTCATTTCGAATTACCAGCGGTTACCATCAGATAAAACTTCGGACCAGTAACAAGAGCATAACTATCGATAGCATGTTCTTTAATCCTAGACTAAAGCTGATTTTCAGTATAAATGAAGAGATAAAGGGAAAAAACATTAAAATCGAAACAGTTAAACCTGAACTCAGTGGTTTTGAACAACGGTTATTATACAAATACATTTTCCCGTACAGAAATACATTTGGGGAAAGATTTGCATATATTGAGCAAGATAATAACCTCCAATTACTATCTCCGGAATCACAAAATCTTCGATATAACAACCTTGCTGGACCTGTATCAGGATTAATTAATTTTCAATTAATTGATAGCTTTTCCACAAAGTTTATTCACGAACCATTTTTCGAATATGAATTTGCGCCTGGATTACTAAAAATGAGGAGTCGTGATGTATCAGCTTATCCCAGATATTTAAATAACTATCAAAATGTGGAGGGTCTAAGTGATGTCGTTCTAACTAAAAAAGCATTACTCAGCCAATGGAATAACTATCTCGATTCAAAACGATACCTCAATCCCAGGTATCTATATCCACAATCTACTACCCAGGGTAATGGAAGATTATTAATTAATTTCCAAAGACAGGATACTCCTGTTCCAAGTACTCCATTAAACATTTTAATTTTCAGATATGATAATCATGAATTTCTACGTGTTTATCCTGGAAATACTTCTTTATTCCATCAATTGGGAGAAGGGTATTACAAACTGATTTTCTTTTATCCAGGAGCAGAATACCATGTTGAAGACTCGATTTACATACAAACGGATGGTTTGAATTATTATGAATTTAAACAGCCTGAAGAATTAATAAAGGATTCTTTCAGTATTGAGGTTACTAAATTAATCGAAGAGACTATCTATAAACCAAGTCCCTATAATATTGATGCGGAAAAAGAATTAAAGAAAATATACAATACGTATCAGGAGCAATTTCGATACTCTGGTGATGGTGAAATTGTAGAAGGATTTGTATATGATATAGATTCTAAAGAGCCAATACCAGGTGTGACTGTGGTTATAAAAGGCACAACATTTGGTACAATTACCGATTTTAATGGGCACTATTCATTAAAAGTGCCATTAAACTGCAACAGCTTAATTTTTTCCTTTATTGGTTATAATTCTGAGGAAAAACAAATAGGTAGCATTAATGAAGTAAGTGCGGAATTGACAGCTTCAGTAATGAACCTTGATGAAGTTGTTGTTGTAGGTTATGGAACAAGAATGAAATCCGATTTAACAGCCTCAGTTGCAATTGTGACAACTTCAAGCATGTTGGGAGAGATGCCTGATGTTAGTGGAAATATTTCCGGGTCATTGCAGGGAAAAGTTGGAGGAGTTTCAATTACACAAAATAGTGGTTCACCAGGTGCAGGAGTCGAAATTCAGGTAAGAGGAATATCGAGTGTAAAATTTAACAATACTCCATTATACATTATAAACGGGGTCGTTTTTACAGGTGATATTTCTTACCTGAATCCGGATTTAATCACAAAGATTGAACTTTTACAAGGTGCTTCAGCAACTGCAATTTATGGAGCACAAGGTGCAAATGGAGTAGTAATAATTGAAACAAAGGCTGGGACTTTTATGCCTACTATGGCTCAAAAAAATAAAGGAGCAGACTATGATAATACTTTCTTCGAAGCAGCATCACAATCAAGTTCCATAAGAGAGAATTTCTCTGATTATGCCTTTTGGAAACCGGATTTAATAACAGACAAAGAAGGCAAAGCAAGTTTTGAGGTTATTTTCCCTGATGATGTCACAAGTTGGGAAACCTTTTACCTTGCTATGAATGGTAATAAACAGTCTGGTCAAACGAAAAGTACCATAAAGTCGTACAAACCCTTGATGGCAAATCTTGCCGTACCAAGGTTTTTAATTCAGGCTGACACAAGCAATGCAATTGGGAAGATTCTTAATTATTCACCTGATTCCGTGGAAATCACTTCAAAATTTGAAGTAAATCAAGAATCCCGGTACTCAAAGACCAGGTATTGTGTTAATTCCATACTTGATACTTTATCAATAATAGCTGAATCCGATTCACTTTCAATTAAGTATTTACTTGAAAAATCCGATGGCTACTTTGATGGTGAATTAAGAAATATTCCTGTCTTTCCAAAAGGATTGGAAGAGACGAAAGGGAATTTCTATGTGCTTGACCATGACACTTCTTTTAATCTATCATTTGACCCCAATTTAGGAGAGGTCAGTCTGTATGCAAGAGCAGACATACTTGATGTAATTAAAGATGAAATCAGCCATGTGATTAAATACATGTATTCATGCAATGAACAAATCGCTTCAAAACTAAAAGCACTCCTGGCTGAAAAAAATATATGCCAATATGAAGGCATAAAGTTCAGGGATGAAAATGAGATTGACAAATTAATCCGTTTAATAAATAAAAACCAAAATGAAAACGGATTATGGGGTTGGTGGAAAGGTTCCGATGAAAATGCATGGATAAGTTTACATGTTCTCGAAGCATTGACTGCTGCCCAGAAACAAGGTTATGACACCAAAATTAACAAAGCACAGGTAACCGAAAATTTAGTATGGGAATATGAAAATAGTACTGATTTTTATACCAGACTTAGAATTCTTAAAATCCTCCGTTTATTGGATGCTCAGATTTCCTACAATTCCTATATAACAAATTTGGAGAGCAGCCAGAAACTATCATTCAATGGATTACTACAAATCATTGAACTGAAACAGCAATGCAATATAAAATGTAATACAGACACCCTGAAGTATTATCAGAGAAGAACATTATTTGGTAATATATACTATTCCGATGAAAATAATGAATCGAGTATACTATTAAACGATATACAAAACTCATTACTTGCCTACAAGATATTAAAAGCTGATTCCATTGATAATTCTGTGACACTGCTTAAAATGAGGAATTATTTTCTGGAAAACCGAAAAACAGGATATTGGAGAAATACCTATGAATCGGCAAAGATTATTGAAACAATACTTCCTGATTTAATTGCCGGTAAATCAAAAATGGTCAAGCCATCCTTAGTCTTGAAGGGTGATGTGAGTAAAACGGTGACTGAATTTCCTTTTGAAATGAAAGCCAAACCGCAGCAATCCATCGAAATTTCAAAAACCGGAGATTCTCCTGTTTATTTTACCAGTTATCAGAGATATTGGAACAGTTCACCAAAACTTACCAAATCAGATTTTGAAATCAATACGAATTTCGTAAACGATTCATCTTCAATACTAATTGCGGGGAAGGAAACCGCCCTGATTGCAAATGTAATTGTAAAGAAGGATGCTGAGTTTGTAATGATTAATATTCCGATTCCAGGAGGATGCTCTTATGCTGATAAGAAAAATAATTTCAGAAATGAATCGTACCGTGAATATTTTAAAAACGAAACAACGATATTTTGTGAGAAACTGCCAAAAGGAAGTTATGCGTTTGAAATTAAGCTGAAGCCACGTTTCACGGGGTCATACACTTTAAATCCGGCAAAAGTTGAATTAATGTATTTCCCGACCTTTAATGCGAATAATGATATCAGGAAAGTTATGATTAAATAACGACTTGTTATTAGTCTTCTATGCCTGTAAGGATCCCTAATAATCCTACAAACTAAAATATTAATAATTCCTTAAAATTTCGAAATCATTTAAAAAAATAATGCCCTTTGTAAGTCGTTAATTTACAAAGGGCATTTTAATAAAGAGTCGGGGTGAGAAGAGCATATTTATTTGCTATTAAATTGATTATCAAGTTATATATTTCCACCACATTTATTCTTATTTTACTTTATTCCACCAAATATATGGCTATAATCACTTATTTACCTACATTTAGGTCAAAATATTGTTTAACCTAAATTATTCCACCACAATGGAAACACAGGATGATTTCAAAGTGAGGTTAATGACCCGTAACCGTATCAATAAAGCAGGTCTTTCTAAGGTAGAAGTTGAAGTCATGAAATATGAATATGCTGGTAACGGCAAGATACGGAAGTTTATTGATACGTCTGTGATGGTTTCGCCACGAAACTGGCAGCAAAAGACACAAAAGATTAGCAGCAAAGAACCAGATGCTATAAGCAAGCAACAACGCATTAATGCAGTTTATAGTGCGATTCTCAACTTCGTCAACACAAATGGCGAGAGCCAACCTGATATCGAAGGACTCAATTATGATAATTTAAAAGACTTCTTCCCGAAAACAAGAGTAAAAAGAAAATCATTGGTTGAATATATTGATGATTATCACAAGTTCAGGGTTAGACAGAACACCAAAAGAGGAACGACCAAAGAATTTTTAACTGTTAAAAACCGAGTACAAAAGTTTGATGTGTGGAACAAAAAGAAATCATACTTCGAAAATATAAACATCACGTGGTCAAACGAATTTGAAACTTATCTTGTAGAGAAAAAATATTCCAAAGGAACGATTGAGAAAACGTACACCATCCTGTATACGGTATTGAATTACTATTATGAAATAAAGGATGAACTGGGCATTGAACTATCCGATAAATTTAAATCCAGACAGTTTAAACGAGGTAAAAAATCGTGTAACAAGCCTAACCCCCTTACATGGATTCAATTATTGACCTTGTCGAAGCATGTTTTTGAAGAAGCACACCTGAAAAAAACTCAAAAAATGATATTGTTTCAATGCCACACAGGTGTGCGATTTGACGATATAAAAAGAATACGACCAACCAATATCACGAAAGATGAAACCATGAAATTTACTCCTGTAAAAACGGAACACCATGACATTGAAGTGGTTCAACCATTAAACACGTGGAGTAAAGCATTGCTTACTGAAGTCAACAACGATACAAGTTGCTATGATTATACTAACCAGACATATAACAGATACATTGACGACATTTTTGATATTATGCGTGAAAAATATCCTGATGATGGATTCACGGAATACGACAGCCATAACTTCAGAGATACATTTATTTCAAATGCCGTACAGGCAAGTGTTAACTGGAAGTCCATATTGCAATGGGTAGGACAAACGAGTTATAAAATAATGGACAGATATATTCACCTTTCACCAGAATTTGAAAGAAGCGAAATGGATAAGATGTATAAAATTATGGTTGTTCAGGGTAAAGTGGTGTATTACAAAGAATAAGTGATGGTTTCAAATCACGGGAAGTAGTGAGAATTAATTTTCGGTTTGTTATCTTAGTACTTTTAAATTTAGATGTTACATGAGCGAAGACCAAAAACGACAATTAAACCAACAACTCTGGAATATAGCAAACACTCTCAGGGGTAAGATGGATGCCGATGAATTCCGTGACTACATTCTCGGTTTCATTTTTTATAAGTACCTCTCAGAGAAAATGAAAATATATGCCAACGAGATTCTCAGGGAAGACAAGATGCTTTATCTGGATATCAAAGAAGATACGGATAAAGGCAAGGAGTATCTGGAAGCCATCAGGGAAGAATCACTGGAAAAACTCGGCTACTTTCTTAAACCCTCTGAATTATTTGGTCAACTTGCGAAACGTGGCAATGGTAACGGAAAATCAGAAAGTAATTTTATTATTGAAGACCTTGGTGTTATCCTGAATAACATTCAACTCAGCACGATGGGAACGAAAAGTGAAGAAGACTTCGACCATCTTTTTGAAGACCTTGACCTGAACAGCACTAAACTTGGGAAGACCGTAGAGCAAAGAAATGAAGTTATCGCAAAGGTACTTTCGCATCTTGATAAAATCGATTTTCAACTGGAACACACTGAACTCGATGTACTGGGTGATGCTTATGAATACCTGATTGGTCAGTTCGCCAGTGGTGCTGGCAAAAAGGCTGGTGAGTTCTACACCCCACAACAAGCATCAAAAATTCTTGCACGTATCGTTACCCTCGGTAAAACCAGAATAAAATCAGCGTATGACCCCACAGCAGGGTCTGGCTCTCTGATTCTTCGTTTGGGCAAAGAATGTGAAGTTCTAAACTTCTATGGTCAGGAGCGCAATAGAACCACATATAACCTTTGCAGAATGAACATGATTTTGCATGGTGTTCATTATTCACGTTTCGACATTAAACTGGAAGATACTCTGGAATATCCCCAGCATAACAAATTGGATGCTGAGGCGGTGGTTGCCAATCCACCGTTTTCAGCACAATGGAGTGCCAACCAGTTATTCATGACAGATGACAGGTTTAGTGAATACGGGAAACTTGCACCCAGTTCTAAGGCTGATTACGCATTTATCCAGCATATGATATATAATCTGGCTGAGAATGGTGTTATGGCTGTTGTAATGCCACATGGAGTGCTTTTCAGGGGTGGTGCTGAAGGTCATATCAGGAAATACCTGATTGAAGAAAAGAATTATCTGGATGCCGTTATTGGACTTCCTGCTAATATTTTTTACGGTACATCCATACCGACTTGCATTCTTGTATTCAAGAAATGTCGTGAACAACCTGAAAATATCCTTTTTATTGATGCCAGCCAACACTTTGAGAAGGTCAAAACCCAGAATTATCTCAGGGACGAGGATGTTGAACGGATTGTTGATACTTACAGCAAGCGAACCACAATAGACAAATACAGTTATGTTGCGGGTCTGGACGAGGTCAGAGAAAATGAATATAACCTTAATATACCGAGGTATGTGGATACTTTTGAAGAAGCAGAACAAGTGGATATCAAAGCCGTTGCCGATGATTTGAAAGTATTGGAAGCCGAAATGCAATCTACCGATGAAACCATTGCTGGTTTCTGTAACGAATTAAACATCCCAACACCTTTTTAATTCATGGGAAAACAAAATAAAATACCACAATTGCGATTCCCAGAATTTAAAAATGATTGGGATAGCAAGGAACTAAGTGAAATTGCTACTAAAATAGGTGATGGAATTCACGGAACACCCAAATACGATGAAGAAGGAGAGTACTTTTTTATAAATGGTAATAATTTAATCGATGGCAATATTGTCATAAATGAAACAACTAAAAGAGTAGATGCAAATGAATTTCGACAGCATGGTAGGGATATCAGCGACAGAACAATATTATTATCTATAAATGGGACAATTGGGAATCTTGCAACATATAAAGGCGAAGCAGTTGTTTTAGGTAAAAGTGCAGCGTATATTAATATTGATGACGCCTATCATTTGCATTTTGCATATTACTCACTATTAACAAATCGAATCCAGAGTTTTTTCAACGCTGAATTGACAGGTTCGACAATAAAGAACCTATCATTAAAAACAATAAGAGCCACTAAAATATTCTTTTCATCATTTCCCGAACAACAAAAAATCGCATCCTTTTTCATCGCCATTGACCAGAAAATATCGCAACTTAAAAAAAAGAAAGACCTTCTGGAACAATACAAAAAAGGGGTGATGCAGAAAATCTTCTCACAGAAACTCAGGTTCAGGGATGAAAATGGGAAGGAGTTTCCGAAGTGGGAGAAGAAAAAGTTGGGGGAAGTTTCTGAGCGGAATCAGAATAAAAATAGAACGAACACAGAAACTAAAGTTCTAACAAATTCCGCTATTAGTGGAATTGTTTTACAGTCAGATTATTTTGATAAAGACATTGCGAATCAGAATAATTTATTGAATTACTTTATTGTTGAAGTCGATGATTTCGTGTATAATCCAAGAATTTCAGTTCACGCTCCTGTCGGTCCTATTAAAAGAAATCATATCGGAATAGGTGTTATGTCACCACTATATTCAGTATTCAGAATTACCGAGGGTGTGTTGGACTTTTTCGAATTATACTTTTCAACGACCCATTGGCATGAATATATGAAAGGAATTGCAAATTATGGCGCAAGGTCTGACCGTATGAATATAACTACAAAGGATTTATATGACATGCCAATCCCATTCCCAGCATTATCAGAACAGACTAAAATCGCTAATTTCCTGTCAGCCATTGATGATAAAATAACTCATACCCATAAGCAGATTGAAAAAGCCGAGGTCTGGAAGAAGGGGTTGATGCAACAAATGTTTGTGTAATGATAGAAAAATCAATAATAGAATTGAATAGAGAAATTCTGGATTGGTGGAAAAATATACCTGATTTTTTTAGACGTATTCTACCAACATTCATACACGAATTGAATAAGGATGCAACAATTTTATTTGTAGGTCTAAATCCCGGGGGACGAGATTATCGGACAAACCCTATTACAAGCATAAGAGAGGATGAAATTAAAGGAATAATGGACAAGGAAAGAGTAGCAATCTTTGGTGAAGGCAGTAACAGAATTGGACAATATAAAAGATACTATAAATGGCTATCAAGTATTTCAGATGAATTGGAATCTCAATATGAGCATTATGACCTTTTCCATATGAGTTATGGAAAATCAAAAAAAGTATTAAACGAACTTTTCGTTAATGATTCTATTCTAAAAGATAACCATCAGGAGCATCTTTCAATTTATGACCAAGTATTAGAAAAAGTAAATCCTAAAGTGGTAATAACAAACAATGTTAACACCGCTAATATCTTAAAGTCATATCGTAACCTCAAATCTGACCATAAGACTGGTTTGTACAAAGATGACACTGGTAGATTCTATTATTTAAGCGGGATTATGTCATATGGTCGTCAAACCCAATATGATAAAGAACGGCTTATTTGGCAGGTAAAAAAAGTATTATGAGCAAGCAACCTGAACAAATACTCGAAGAACAACTGATTCAGCAATTAAAAGAACTGGGATATGGTCTGGTTTACATCACCAATGAAACTGAGTTAATCACCAACCTGAAAACACAACTGGAAAAACATAACGGCATCCAGTTCAGTGAAAAGGAATTCGACAAGGTTCTGAACATACTCAGTAAGGGTTCTGTGTTCGAAAAAGCCAAGACACTCAGGGAGAAGCAACACATCATCAGAGACAATGGTGACAACCTGTATTTTGAATTTATCAATACCGACCATTGGTGTCAGAACCAGTTTCAGGTAACACATCAGGTCAGTATTGAGGGAACATATAAGAACCGATATGACGTAACCTTGCTGATTAACGGTCTGCCACTGGTTCAGATTGAATTGAAGCGCAGAGGACTGGAACTCAAAGAAGCATTCAACCAAATAAACCGATATCAGCGACATTCCTTCGGTGCAAGTCAGGCGTTATTTCATTATGTGCAGATTTTCGTAATCAGCAATGGTGTAAACACCAAGTACTATGCAAATAACCGCTACCAGTCATTTAAACAGACTTTCTACTGGACAGACATCGAGAACAAACGGCTCACCAATATCCTGAACGGTTTCACCACAAACTTCTTAGAACCCTGCCATATCAGTAAGATGATTTGCAAATATGTGGTGTTGAACGAAGCCTATAAGATATTAATGGTGCTTAGACCCTATCAGTACTATGCTGTGGAAGCACTTGTGGAAAGGGTTATGCATAGCCGAAAGAATGGTTATATCTGGCACACAACAGGTAGTGGAAAGACCCTGACCAGTTTCAAAGCCAGTCAGATTATAACTGGGTTGCCGAAGATAAAAAAGGTGATTTTTGTGGTTGACAGGCGTGACCTTGATTATCAGACCACCAAAGAATTCAATAGTTTTAGCAAGGGCAGTGTTGACGGAACAGATAACACCAGACAATTGGTGAAGCAGTTTGGTGACGATACCAAACTCATAGTTACCACGATTCAAAAACTTAATACAGCCATCAGCAAAAAGCAGTATCTGGACAGGATGGAGAAGATTAGGGATGAACGTATTGTGTTTATCTTCGATGAATGTCACCGCAGCCAGTTTGGTGAGACCCACCATCGAATCACCAACTTCTTCCGAAACATCCAGATGTTCGGTTTCACTGGAACACCAATCTTTGCTGAAAACGCAGTTAAAAACGAACAGGGAAAGCGTACCACCAAAGACCTGTTTAGTGATTGTCTGCATAAGTATGTGATAACCGATGCTATCAGGGATGAAAACGTGTTGAAGTTCTCGGTGGAATATGTTGGCAAATACAAAAATAAAGACAGTGCCACTGAAATCGATATACAGGTTGAGGATATCGATGTCGAGGAATTAATGGAAAGTCCAGAGCGTCTGGAAAAAATTGTTGATTACATCTTAGCATATCACAACAAGAAGACCCATAATAGGACGTTTACGGGCATGTTTTGTGTGAGTAGTATTTCAACACTTATTAAGTACTATGAAATCCTGCAACGCAAGAAAAACGAAGGTAAACATGACCTGAAAATTGCGACCATCTTTAGTTATACCCAGAACGAAGATGATGCCGATGCCGATGGATTTATTCCTGAAGAACTTCCTATGGCTGCCGAACCAGAGGCAATTTACATCAATTCACACACACGTGAGAAACTTGATTGCTTCATTGAAGACTATAACAAGATGTTCGGCAGTGCTTTTTCGACACGGGATAGTCAAAGTTTTTACAACTACTACAATGATATAAGCAAGAAGGTCAAAGAGCGCAAAATTGATATATTGCTGGTCGTTAATATGTTCCTTACAGGTTTTGATAGTCCAGCATTGAATACCCTGTATGTTGACAAAAACTTACGATATCACGGTTTAATTCAATCCTATTCCCGCACCAACAGAATCATTAACGAACTGAAATCACAGGGGAACATAGTTTCATTTCGGAATCTCAAGACCGCAACCGATGAAGCCATAACACTTTTCAGCAACAAGGATGCCATCGAGGTAATCATCATGAAACCCTATGACGATTACGTCAGGTATTTTAATAAGGCTTATGATAAACTTTTGGAAATCGTGCCAAATGTTGATAGCGTGAATGAACTGGAAACCGAAGATGATGAACTGGAATTCATCAAGGCATTCCGAGACCTGATGCGTGTAAAAAACGTGCTGTCTTCATTCTCGGACTTTAATTGGGATGATTTAGAAATGGATGAACAGACCTTCGAAGATTATAAAAGCAAATACCTCGACCTGCATGATAAAGTCCGAAGTGACCATGAAAAGGAAAAGGTCAGCATATTGGATGACGTAGACTTTGAACTCGAACTGATTCATCGTGATGAAATCAATGTCAGGTATATCATTCAGTTGCTTGTCAAACTTAAAGCCAATGCGAAACGTGATGCTGAGCAGGTCAGGAAGGAAATCCAGAATTTACTTAACACAGAAATCCAGTTAAGAAGCAAAAAAGAACTCATAGAGAAGTTTATCAGGGAAAATCTGGCTGATATCCAGAATACCGATGACATACCGCAGGAATTCGAAACGTTCTGGAATATCGAACAAGAAAAAGCATTTCAGGAACTCGTGAAGACCGAGAATCTCAGTACTGAACGCACTCAGGCATTGATTGAACATTTCCTATACTCCGAGAAAGAGCCGATGCGTGATGAAATTCTGGAACTACTGGAAGGCGAAAGACCAACATTGCTTCAACGCAAAACCATTGGTGATAGGATTCTCAGCAAGATTGTGGGATTCGTAGAGACCTTTATTAATGGAGTTACTGGGTCATAGAAATCTGTAGTGAAGTAATACTTTATATAAACATTATATGTTACTGTATAATAACTAAATATATAAATATATCAATTATGACCCAATTTTCAGTACTAATCCGACCTTATCTTGGGGTAATTACGATGAATTATTTGACAACGACTCTACTGTAAGCATTTGTATATTAAACGGTTCAATAAGGTTAAGGTCGCATTGAAGAAAAGGTTACGGTCAATAAAAGGGGTATATGTCTATGGAAATTCGTGAACAAAGGAAAAGGTCGTTATAATCTATGTGATAAGGTCAATAATGTAGTAATCAAGATTGTATTACAATGACAAAGCAAACAAATAGAAATACCTATATAAAACAAGAATATCTACCTGCTAAATTAACAGGTAAATTACAGGATTGTATATTTAACAATAGCAAGTACCAGTACCCTACAAAGAACAATTTTCTTCAATGTGTTTCAACCATCTATTATCATCAGGTTACAAAGGGTATTGGTTTAAACAACTATGTTCCGCTTGGTCGAAACTATTGGCATACTGTCTATGGTGGAAACTATCATGAAAAAGTAATCAACCCATTGTTGAATGAATACCATATTATTCAGAGTGAGGAATTTGAACCACGAAATATTACCGATAAAAATGCCCTACATTTATCAGGCACGAAAAAAGGGAGTGTTAGTATCAGGTATCGCATTAATCCAGACCTTCTGGGTGACAAATACGAGAACATTACTTACATCGATAAGAGGACTGTTTTAACAGCATTGGAAAGAATGATGTTTGGTGATAAGGAGTTCATAATAACTGGAATTCCCGATATGAATTTTCGTGTTTCCATTGACCATGATAAAGCATGTAAATGGGTTGACAGCAATGCGGAACTCATTTGTGATGAATTTCTGAAGACTGATTACATCAAAACCATTCCTGATGGTCTAAAAATAGAGTGTAAGGAACTTATTGATAAATCAGGTAACTGGACGTATAACACCAAATACAGAAGCATAAAGGCAGCAAAAATATATGCTGAAACCAGAAATAAGGAGTTTTTCTATTTTAAGGACACATTCTATATCGCAGACCTTCAGGAATTCCTGAAGCAGCGAGTTCAATCGCTGAAATACCATTATAAGCAACAGATTGCACAACTCGGTATTATACCCATTGAAGAAAAGCGCAATCCTGTAACACTTCGCCTATACAGCCAACTCACCAGTTTTCCAAGTAAGATTCTGCAATTCATCAATATCAACAACAAAACAGTTGTTCAACTCGATTTACGAACATCACAGTTTTTGATTTTCGCAAACCTTCTGAATTTATATATAGGTCATGGTGAACATTATCTTCTATCAAAATTCAGACAGGAGAAGAACCTGACATATTTAAAAAAGTTAATTGGAATCCTGAATAAGTTCCAGCCACAATTACCTAATGTAGGCGTAAATATCAACGACAGCACATCTGGGCAATACAGTTTGTCTGATGTCACAAAGTTCATCCGTGATGTTTTCTTTACCGATTTCTATGGTGTGGTTCAACAGGAACTCGGTCTGCAAGAAAGACTGTTGGCAAAACACGTGATGTTCAAATTATTATTTAAAAAAACCAACAGACCCGATGAATTACTAAGCAGATTGTCTCAACGATACCCAGTTGTGATGAATATCATTGCCGATTTTAAGAAACCTGATGTTACTAAAGAAAAATCGGATGATAACGAAGACAACCGTGAAAGCAATTTTAGCGTATTCCTGCAATGCATTGAAGGAGAGATATTCGTTGATAACATATTGCATAAATTACGGGATGAAGGCATTCCATGTTTTACAAGACATGATTCAATTGTTGTTTCCAGTGGTTCTGAAGGACGTTCTGAAGAAATAGCAAAACAAATTTTCACCGATTTCGGCTTCAAATACAATCATACAGTCGAGGACAAGTTCTGGGAAGCCGTTGATGATGACGAAATCGAATTCAGCGATTATATGCAATGGTTGATTGATGAAAATGAATTAAATCAGGCATTTTATGTCGGGGAAAATGTAGACGATGATAAATATGAACCAAATGAATATAATGATATGGATGAAGAAGATATAGAAATACTTGAAAAATTACGGGAAATCGGAATTCGTGAAGACTATTATGGTATTGTCGATACTGAGTTCCTTGAAGAACTGACACTGCTGACTTTCTTAAATGAAAGGCAAAGAAATATCTTATATGAAGACATCAACAATATGCATGATGGTATGAGTTTCTTTCAGGATGCCACCAACAAATTATTGCGACAACTGTTAGGGGAGAACGATGGAATATCGGGTATGCGGTTATAAGAACTGTGTGGATTTATTCAATCTCCAAAAATATCTGGTTCACATCGAGTTCCAATGCATCTGCAATTTCGAAGACTGTAAGTAATGTAAGATTCTTTGGATTACTGGATTCATAACGGGAAATGGTATTCCTGTGAACATCGGAGTATTCACTGAGTTTCTGCTGGTTTAAACCAGAATTGATACGATACCACTTCAGGAATGATTGCACGGCACGAAGTCGGTCTTTATTGTGTGGTTGAATTTCTTTCATCGGGGTAGGTTTAATATAAATACGCTGCACATCTGATTGTGAATCCTGATGCACCAGAACCCAGAGAAACTTTTCTTTAACAATACCATAACAGGGTTTTATGGGGGTGATATCACCAGATAAAATGCAGTTTAATCGGCAATCCAACGCTAAATTCAGCAATTTTGAATGCGTGCAAGCCGAAATGTAGTCCCTACACGCATATCACCGACATTAAATTATGAAAAAATTAGCGAAAATTAGAATCACTACAATTCTTTAAAGAAATCAATGGCTGAAATTTCCAGAGCATCCAATACCTGAAGTAGAGTAGAAATGGTAAAATATGCTTTCCCGCTTTCAATTCTGTATATCAGCGTTCTTGATACGCCTGACTTTGTTGAAAGTTGAGAGGGTTTCATATTTTTCATAATCCTAATTTGATGCAGTTTTTCACCGACCTTCTGAATGAATTCCTTATGACCTGCAAGAATTTCCTTGGGTGGTTGATATCGTTTTAATAACGAATTGGATTTTGCTGATTGGACTGACTTCGGTGTCATCTGAAATATTTTGGTGTAAATATAAAGTTTTATCGTACATAATTATGCACAATTATAAATTGTTTATATATTTGACTGTTCATAATTATGTACACTATATGAAAAACAAAATCATATTTGTCCAACTTGAGTTCTATACTGACCCAGATTCACCAAGTGATTATATTACCATTGTGGAAGTGGTCGATGATGTGCCGAAAGCATCATACACCGTAAAAGTTCCAGTACCCTATACAATTTTTCCAAGATTTCCATTTATAAAGAACTGAAATGAAGAAGCCGATTAGTATAATACAATCCTGCTTTAGTGTAGACTCCGATACCTATGAGAATTATATGGTTATAATGTTTACCCAAAACAATCAGGTTATTTCATCCCATGTTATGCGATTCCCGAAATGGTTTAAGTATTATGACCAACAATATCGGTATTACATTTTTTCACATAACTAATCTCGGAAAAGCATGGAGCGAACAATTGAAATAGTGTGGAAACCGAAATATTCACTTCTGAGCAATAGTGAATGTTTAGTGCGGAAACGCAACAATAATGATGCTTTCAGAGGCACTGTCATTTAATCAGCAATGAATAACATTCACTTATAACTGAAATCTTATAAAACTGAAACAATATGAGCGCAAAATTTACAACAACCACCGCCGACCATCTTCAATGGGATATCGCCATGAATCTGATAAGAAATTTATATAATGACCACAATTACAAAATGTCACTACTTATCGCAATGGGTTCGTTCTGGGGATTACGAATTTCGGACATTCTTTCCCTGCAATGGATACAGGTATATGACAAAGATGAATTTGAATTAATTGAAAAGAAGACCCAGAAGAAACGTGAAATCAAGATAAACTCACAGTTAAAGAGACATATACAGGATTGCTATGAGAAAATAAACCCCAGAGCAACGGATGAATATATCTTCACCAGTCAGAAGAACAGTGTTTACAGCATTCAGCGAATCAATGTGATTTTAAAAGACCTGAAAATAAAGTATAACCTGAAAATAAAGAACTTTAGTAGCCATTCTTTGCGAAAATGTTTTGGTCGGGAAGTTTTTAACCGCAGTACTGAAAATGCGGAACTGGCGATTGTTAAACTATCACAGTTGTTTAATCACAGTAATCCTGCAATTACCAGACGGTATCTGGGGATAAGCCAGAAAGAACTACTTGATACTTACGATGTTTTGAGTTTTTAATCTCATTTTTCAATTTTTTCGGAGTTATTAACAGGTTCGTGAATCTAATTATAGACTATTATTAGTAAATTTGTTTTAAGAAATACTTAGGCTGTGTCCATAAATGTAAATATCGATAAATTAAGAAGTTACGCAAACATACTTTCGAACTCAACTTTCAATGGGTTAGTAAGGGATGGGGATTTTGATTACCTAAAAGCCAAAATAAACAAGTACGATAAAAAATTTGCAAAGCATAATGGACTATCCTACCAAGAGTATTTTTCGCATATATTTAATTCCTTGAAGGTCAATTATAGAAATGAATATATTTATAAAAATCTTATTACTAAAAAGATACTGCTTGGAAGACATAACCTAAATACAACAGTTGCGCTAAATGAGTTTCGAATAAATAAATCAATTGCTGATTTGGTTCTAATAAATGGGACAAGTAAAGTGTTTGAAATTAAAACTGAACTTGACAACAGTCAAAGGCTGATTTCTCAAATTGATGATTATAAAAAAGTGTTTAAAGAGATATACCTTGTGACACACTATTCTCTTAAAGACAAGTATTCAGATATTATTGGGAATGAAATTGGTTTAATTGTTTTAACTAAGAACTTTTCACTTCAAACCATCCGACAACCAAAGATTAACACAACCATTGATAATCTTTCTATTTTGAAGTGTTTACGAAAACAGGAATACTCAAATATCATTATTTCATATTTTGGGTCATTACCTCAAGTTTCAGATTTTAAATTTTATAATGCTTGCAAGGAGTTATTCCTGAAAATTCCTTCAGATATACTACATGATTTGATGATGCAGGAATTAAAAAGGAGAACCGTTAAAGAGAAGGAGATTTTGGCATCACCAGCAGTTCCTGATGAATTAAAACACATTTGTTATTGCCTTGATTTCACTAAAAGTGAATATAAAGTGTTAAATTCGGTTCTCAGAGAGAAAATATTAATATAACCTAATCATGTACTTTCCATATTTACGAGGTAAGCAGTTCGAACTAATCGCACTCCGAGAGATATCTAAGTTCTTAGTTGAAAACCAGTTAGTTTCTCCGATTATTGAACCCGTCAAAGAAACGACTGTAACTTTAGAAAAAACACTTTCTATATTAATCGAAAACAATCAGAACTTTAATCTTATTTTCAATCCTGTTGTGGGAGATATTGCAAAAACAAAAGGATTTGATGAAATAATTCGAATTAAGGATGACCTCATTCGGGACTACAACAATTATCAACCCACTTTAATTATTGATAGTAAAAGCCGAATTGAAGCATTATCAGAGATTGTTAATGACAATAAATTATTGAATTTAAGCATTATATGCAATAGTATACCAAATGAAGAGGAAGAATTCTTTTCATTTATTGAGAATAACCCAATAAAATACTTAATTATTAATGAGGGGATTAATAGTAAGCGATTTTTAAGAAATATCAGAAGTTTCAAAATTGACATGGTATCACTTACAGACCCATTTAAAATATTAAGAAGAAATGTTGATTACATTGATAATGATAATGAGTTTTATAGTGATGAGCACTTATTTTTCGAAGAGGAAGGATACGTTGGGTTTGCCGATTTCTTAACAATAGGTCAGGAATATTCGGACACAGGATTTTTACCATATGCTGTTGCAATACATTTAACATATCAAAACTCAAACGATGAATTCTGGATTCGTCATTTTGTATCCAATAGTAACGAAGATAATACGGATGTTGTCGGAAAATTTGTTGAAGCATTAACGAAACTTATCAGATTTATCGATGAACAAGGTATCGATACCTTAGCATGTAAAGAGTTTAAGAAATTGTTTGAAAGTCAAACATACTCGGGATTAGGGAGTATTAAAAAACTTTCAATTTTGCATCATATCGAATTAGTGTACAATTTTCTAAATTCTCGTAAATAATGTTTTGTTGCTCTTCATGCTTCAAAAATCAAGAAGTTCGTTCAACCATAGAAGAGATTGCTCAAACCTCTGGTGAATGCAATTATTGTGGAACAAAGGGGGTAAAATTAGTAGATGCACGAGAAATCGTTGAATTGTTTCAACCTGTACTTAATTTGTATGAGGTCTCTCCACAGGGAAATAAAATGCTTCACGATGTTATTCAGGAAGAATGGGATATATTTAACCTCACAAGCGATATTATTAATCTTTTGCTCATTGATATTTTCTCTGATGTTAAATCAATTAGTTCCGACCTATTTAACCACCCTGTAATTAATAGAACTCACAACCACGTTACCACTGAAGGATTAATAAATCAATGGGAATCGTTAAAAAAGGAGATTGTTGAAAAAAACAGGTTCTTTCTTGAAAGTGTTATTGAACTTGAATTGCTGGAAAAATATTTGCGGGATAAAAGCAAAACCTATAAAAAAGGAGACCTCTTTTATCGAGGTCGAATTTCAAAAAAAGAAGGATTTCTATTAGAAGAACTGGGTAAACCGCTTGCCGAAAAAGCCTCTGGTGGACGTGCGAACCCTCAAGGCATTCCATATTTGTATGTGTCAACGGATAAAGAAACTACATTGTATGAAACGAGAGCCACATACCTTGATTATGTTACAATCGGGACTTTCCGTCTAACGGAAGATATATCAGTTGTAAAATTAAGAACTGTGGAAATATTAAGTCCATTCGAAGAAAATATTTTCGATAAATTACTATATCAACCTTTTTTGAAAGGTCTTGAAGATGAATTATCCAAGCCATTACGAAGGTTTGATTCAGACTTGGACTATCTGCCTACACAATATTTATGTGAATTTATAAAACATATGGGTTTTGAAGGAGTAGAATATGGAAGTGCGATGAAAAAAGACGGAATTAATCTCGCAATTTTTGATGATTCAAAATTTGAGTGTATTGAAAAAAGTGTTGTTGAGGTTAATAATATCGAAATTTCTTTTCAGGAAGGGGACGACAAGAGTTAATTCAAATTGAAGTCGAGGTCAAAAATTTTGACAACTATTCCTTTACCTGAATGCAACCCTTTATCCAGAACTATTAGAACCATATCGTCAAGCAAATCTCCCAGTTCCCATTGGTCAGATGCTTTTGCATAAATGTAGCCATCATGAACCTTAATCTTTCCGTAGACAATTGTATTACCATCCGAATTAGTTTCTCGCTTAATTGTTCCATGAAAGCATCTATCCCAGCCTTTTTTTCCTGCTTTCGCCATGAACAATTCAGTAATTTCAATTTTCGGTGATTTTTCCATAATTAGTTTATATAGAATTAATTATACGAAATTAAATTGAAAATGTTACAATTGCATGCTCTGGATTAACCCCGATATCAGATATCGAATTCCAGAAGTCAATCATTGCTAATGGTCGCAGTTTCATCCAACACCATTTTCCTAATATCCTGCCAGCAAATAAAAAAAGTTGCTGGACTGGCATCATGAATATCTATTTTGACACACCCGACATGCTTAGTAAAACAATCAAGGAATTTAACAAAGATGTAATCACCTTCCACTGTCAGGTCAAGGACTTTCACTTTCCCAAATACTCTGGGGGTTACCATTAAAAAATCATTATCAGGTCGGGAATCTGTATCTCGTTCCCGATGAAGAAACACCTGAAGATGCTTGTAAACCTCTGGGGAACTTTCAATCAGGTCACAAAGTTCTTGGATTTTATCATCAGTGCTATGGTTAATATTTTCTGTCATGGCTATCATTTTTTACTGCTTTTCATGCTCAGATTTTGAATCAAATATATCATCCTTCACCAGTATCCAGTCGCATGGTAGGACATCATCATTAAGTCTGTGACTGCGTTTTAGCAACTCTCCTGATTTCAAGTCCAGAACCACAATGGTGACCATATTTCCTTTCAAGTAAGCGTGCCAAAACCTGACCTTTCGTAAATTAATTCCATAATTATCAAGGAAATCTATTAAATCGTATTCATCCTGCACATAAACAATATTGTTCTCACACAGAATGCAGGGTATGGGTAATATGAATCCACCGACAAAGTGTTGGAATCCAGCAGTTAAATCGGCACTGATATTAATATCTGAAACTGGTTCATGTGAATTCATGTCGACTACTCTTTTACATAAATACTGATGTATATAGAAATGGTGGGGTAGTTTTATTGATATGTTGGCTGAACTATGATTTAAATTGCATTATATGTATTGTACAGATATTCAGGCATATAACGGTAACCCACGGTAGGGATACCGCCTATGGTGGGGGGGTGGCTCAGAGCCGCTGGTGGGGCATGGATTTCTTCGCTTTACCTTAATTAACTCGTGAAATGAATCCCGATTCTGGTCAGAAATCAGACCAGTAGAAAAAGTCTTGGCATAAAAAATCTGGAAAAAAATTTTAAAAAATTCAAAAATAGACTTAAATAAATCCACCATATTTTCCACCACAAAGAAAAAACCCATTGTAAGTTATTAAATTACAATGGGTTGATTTACTTATGTGTCGGGGTGAGAAGACAATTATATTTTATATTTATATGGTTGTATATCAATACATTATGCTGGTTTGATGAATCAAGATTCTGATTTTTTGTATTTTAACAATAATATGCATTGATATTCAAGGGTATACAAACTAAAAAAAAGTACAAAAAAGTACAAACTATTTTCTTCAAGGTACAAAAAAGGTACAAATTTTTCATACGTTTGCATATCTATTACCATTCGATAAAGATATGAATACTCAAAGTAAGTTGAAAATTAACAGGTCTGGCGGACATGATTATCTGATAATTTACTTCAAGAAGGGTAGAGACATGCTAAGGATTCCAACTGGGGAAGAAGTTATTAAAGGAAAAATGACTGCAAACCTTTTGTTCACCGCAAAAGTGGAAGACTACCAGTCAAAAAACAAAAAGATACTTAATCTTAAGAGTAAGGTTGATGCCTATATTTTGATTCAATCACGGAGTTCTCATCCACGATATACAAATAAGGATTGCATTAAATTTATCCAGCATGGCATTAACCAGTTTGGTCGTGGAAATGACAAATACAATAGAATAACTGCATTAGCGGATAAGTTTACCAAAAACGATAAAGATGATGCAGGTGAGGATAAAAAGACTTTGGTACAGTATATCGAAGAATATATTCAGTATCGCAAAGACCGAAACACCACCCGTAACACTGCCAAGGAATTTACTACCATGATGAATCGAATTAAAAAATTTGATTTAGATAAAAAGAAAACCACATTATTGTCAGATATAAATTTCACTTGGTCAGATGCATTTGAGAAGTTCCTGCTAAAGAAGAATTACAACAGTGGCACGATTGAAAAGACTTATACAATTTTAATTACTGTCCTTAATCACTTATATATCAGAAAAGAAGAACTCAATTTAAGCCTTAGTGATAAGTTTCGACTTAAGGGTTTTAAACGAGGCGAAAAAAGCCGAAATATGGCAAATCCGTTGACTTTTGAACAATTTAAAACTCTGTACCATTTTAAATTCGAAGAGGATTATCTGGAAAAGACCCGAATTCGATTCTGCTTGCAATGTTCAACAGGTTTAAGATATAGCGATATGCATAGGATAATCCCTGATATGATTCATGATGACCGAATAATGATAAAGCCAGTAAAGACTGAAAAACACAATATTACAGCCGAGATTGACCTCAATCCATACAGTCGAGAAATTTTATCAAATCTGGATTTTGACACAAGTGATTTAAAAATTGAGAATGCACCATACAATCGGAATATTAAAACCATGTTTCAAAAGATTCAAAAGGAGAAACCTGACTTGAAATTCAGAACAGATTACGGCTCTCACTGTGCAAGGGATACATTTATTTCCATTTGCGTACAATCAGGAATAGATTTTAAAACCATATTAACATGGACAGGGCAGAAATCATATTCCATTATGGATAGGTATATAAGTACAACGGATGAATTTAAAGCAGGTCAAATGGGTAAAGCGTTTGACAGGTAGCAGTAAATTTCATTAATTTTTATCATAGCGTATTATAATTTTAAAAAATATACCCAGAATTTTTTCGGGTCTAATTATAAACAAGACCAACCCTACCCCAGAAGAAAATATTTTCCAAAAAATTTGCCCCCTCGAATATTTCGAAACATTCAGAATGCATTGGATTTCCCTTTTCTCAGGTGAAATTATAAAATTTTATATTTTATTATAATCTCGACATAAACATCATATAATTTACAGAATATCAATCTCTTGCTCCACCGCTCCCGTCTGTAGGGCATTGGTGGCGGCAGGGGCGGGAGGGGTAGGATACCCAGTACCCTATCTTACCTATTTCACAACTACCAAGTATTTATGAAAAAGCGAACCCCTATGAACTCCACCAAACTGACCAAAACCAAATCTACTGAAATAGGCAAACCAAGGAAACCCTTTCAGTTCATCACGGCTTACATAATCCAAGACCCTTGCGTAATCACTGATAACCAGATTTTAAAGGTCGATGGAAAATATGACTTGGTTGATTTTCTGGAAGACGGAGAGATTCACTGGGTCGAGGTCAGATTCGTTAATGCCAATAAAAAGGACAATAATCTTTCAATTACGGTTATTCATTTGAAGACCAAAGAGATAATTCAGCGAAGTAAGCAAATCGATAAAGATGTATGCGATTGGGTAATCACGAATATAATACCACCAGACGAAGAGATTATAAACGATTACTGTGCAAATGAATGATATAAATATGAACACCAACGATGAACTCAAAGGTCTTATCGAAAGGATAGCCAGCAATCCAAATGGCTTCGACCATCTCAGGATTTTCTTGAAGCGTGACGAGAGGACAGACTGGTTTGAAAATTCTGATTACCTCATGGTCACCCCAACAAGTATGGGAAAAGTTCGATTGATTGATATAGATGTTGAGGAAAACCTAATTATTCTGACAGTTCTTGATTGCAAAACCGATTTAACTGGAAATGTACGAATTGACATAAATAACATCCATCCCCAGACCTTTTTCATTCGTTGGCAGGATGTCAGGCAAATGGTGCTGGATGAAACCACAACCAGATTCGATAACGATGAACTTTTGGAATTCGACTTCGAAAATGCTGAAAATCAGGTATAAAACTGTAACATTTCTTCAAATATTTCGTATAAGTATCTATATATAAATCGATTATGGGCAATCCATCGAGATTTGAGATTACCGAGATTTTCATGGCTAAGGCAGGTAAAAATGGCTGGGATAGATGCTTTCATGGCACAATTCGCAGGGAAACCGATGCTGATGGGAATCCAATTGTAATTGGCAAAATAAAAGTAAATGATGGATATATAATCGCCAGAGCAAGAAATCAATGGGAACTGGGAGAGGAACTCGATGAGATGGTATTAATGGTTCTGGATAAGGGATTGCATCAGGATTCTGACGTATCAATTAGAATTTTTGGTAGTGCATACAATCTAAATTAAATTGACATACATATCTATAAAATCCACGCTTGAATCTTGTTCGTTAATTTGATTTCCAATTCACTTAAATCATTATAGACAATATGAGGATAGTGATTCGTATCAAAATGAGTTTGTTCAAAATCGCTTTTTGAACAGCAGTATATTACTGGTCTTCTTAATCCCAAGGCAAATCCTGCCTCAAAATAAACTCCGTGCTTCTGGTCAGTGAAATCTGCAATGACAAATTTACTTTCCCTAATGAATTTAATAATTGCGTCATTTATAGTTATAGCACTATCATAATGAGCCTCATCAACTAATAATGGCTCGTACCCTGTCTCCTTGACAACCTTCTTAATCACATTTCTAATCTCTTTTGCGGTTTCAGAAAAAGACATTGCGATGAAACAGTATTTTGAGTTTTCGCCCCCTTCCTGAAGACTAATGATATACTCAAGACCCTGATAAGTGAGTCTAATATCTATTGCATCATTTCCATCTTTACTCGATACATCAATGAAAGAAATCAGATTTAATTCATGAAGTGTACTTAAGTAGAACCAATACTCTTCATGATTTTTAAAATATAATTTATTTAAAAAGTACTCCCAATCACCATCTCCCTTAAGGTCTATGACTGCACCAGTATATTCTTGGTGGTCATTAAGATAAAGCAGTAAAACATCTAACTTGCTTTTGGGAGTCCTTGGAATCTGTGCTTCATTGATTATTTGTTCTAACTTTTCATTATTAAAATATTGTACCCCAACTGGAAATGGGAACTTACCGTTAACTAATAAGCCTTTCAGTATATACTTGTTTCTTTCAATAAATTCAGAATTCTTATGGTCTTCCTCAAAAACAAACAAGTATCTTTTTTTATGAAAATCAACGTAATACTCAATGACATCCACTGAGGATGGCTTGTTTTCAGTTGGCATATCAGTGACATAACATTTTTCTGGTGCTTTCATTATTCCCATGGCATTGTATTTTGTGTATAAACTTTTTTCTGACCTATTTCTTCTTATACTTTTCAGTAAATTTTAAAAATGTTGAATGCGTCAGAAAGAAAAGTAAAACTTATAGAATATCCTTTTTGGAATACATTTATGAATCTCATCAAGCCTAATCATTTCTATCTTATTTTCACTTACTCCTAAGTTAATTACTTTGTCTCTGAGTGCCTTTTTATTATCCTTATCTCGATAGCTCACCGTCCATTTAGCATCATTACTTAATCTTTGTTTTATTTCTTCAAAATATCTTATATCACATGGTGAGATTGAATGACCGAGCACATATACGTCATTGATTGTTTTTAATTGGGTAAAAAATCCGATGTTTTCTTGAATTATAGTCTCAGTATTTTTATAAGTATCATTAAAATATTTATCGAGAATTGCATTGCCCTCAGCCACTCTAAAATCAGTATCTTCATCATCATTCCTACTGAAAGATTCTTCCTGTTTTGGCTTTCTACTATGTCCTAATATTAATAATGAATTTGAATCAATTGCCTTATTATGAATGTACAAGATATTCTTGGAGTCAATGGTGTAAATTTGCTCTAAAGTCTTTGTGTAATTGAATGTTAAGTACTTTGATTTCCTATTAAGCGCTACCTTTTTGGAATTGGGAATCTGTAGTTGCAGAATCCAATTAGTAAAGTGATTCTTTAACCTAACAGTTACTATTTCAATGGCATTATCAATTTCATATTGATAATCATGATTAGCAGATTCTCTCCACTCATCTGAAGCAGGTGAAACCAAGAACATTGATGCATCATCAAGTATCGTGTCAGTATCAATGTAGGCAAGAGTTTCTTCAAAATCCGACCATAATTCATCTTGGTTGAAGTACTTTTCTAAACTATCAAAAAGGACTTTATCATTTTTCTCGACATAATCTTTAAAATCGGAATATTTTGATTTTATTCCATGATGAATATCAAATCCATTTCCAATAATGTAAAGTTTCATAACTGAAGATTATAAAGATTGGTTACAGAGATTAAATTTGAGTGATAAGGAACGCTTATTAAAAAATACTTTAATAAATGTACTGAGATTCGATGGGTAAACAAAACAAAAAAAACGGTCGGTTATTTGATATCAGTTTTACACAGGGGAATGACTGGGCAATCAGGTGTAAAAATCAAGCAGCAATTATTGATTCGTAGTACATCCCATGTCCATAATCATCCTTTCCAATTACTTTGACTTGAGCTTGAACACCACAATAACTGAATTCCATATATGAAAATCAGAAAATAATATCTTCTTTAGATGATTCCTTTAGTAATTGTTTGAGTTCTTTTGCATTTTGTGAAAAATAGTCCTGAAAGAAACGCTTAGCTGTTTTCTTAATAATAGTAATTTTTTCAGGATTTGCTTTCCTAAAATTAATTAAATCGTTAACTGTCCGTATAGTCTGAATAGTTTCCAATTTCTTGACAAATTCCTGTTCATCTTTTGACATGGGATTTGGGTCTACTATCAGCATTCTTCTCGTAGTGCTCTGCTGCAATTGCTGAATTAGCAAGTTATTAATGTACTTGTCATGAAAACTGTATCCGATAACGATTATCAGTGATGAATAACTTAAGTTTCGCCTAAATTCACTTAAAAAAAATAGAAATGGGTCGAAAGACAGCATTTTATTTGCCGACCCAAAAATAATTAGTGGTTCTTTTCCGTCCTGAAATGTTGACTTTTCCTTTACAAGCTCATAATCAGTGTCATATTCCCAATTAATTGAGCCATGCAATTTATATAGGTGCAATTTGGCTTTGCTGTTATTATCAGAAAAAACGTCTTCATTCCATACTCTTATTTTCTCTGAAGCAATATTTTTTGAAGTGAATCCTGTTTCAATAATATTTTCAGTTGTTGACCCAAAGGTCTCTTCAAGTAATAAATCGTAATTCAAAGAGAAGAATTTCATTTTAAACGCCTCTGATGAAATCAGAAGCTCCCTTATTGGAGTGAGAAGTATTTTCGCTTTACGCTGATTAACACGTGTCCATTCATTCTTAAGTAGTCCAACTATAAATTCGAGAAATTCAGTAAATATATTGTCACTATTAATTAATTCCCATTTCATTATTTTATCATTCCAGTTTCCAACAAGCGGATAAGGAACTATATATTCTCTATCAATGATTTGCTTTAGGACCATTACAAAATCCTCGACATTAATATTCTGATGCAAAGCATATTCAGAATCTTTCATCGAAAATTGGTAATTCAAACTTGCAACTATGAAATCGTATATTTCTTTGAAATATAGTTGATAGTCTTTATACTTGCTGTAATTTCCATTTTCATCTGGTTTGTCCAGAATACTGGTGGCTTCTTTTAATCTTTTTAACATCCCAGAAGAAGATAAACAGTCTGCATCCATTGAAGCACCAGCACCAATTAAGAAAATCGTTTTATTAAATAGTTCTTTCAGGTTCATAAAAACCAAAGATTTTTTTTGCCGAATTCTGGAAGTGTCTCTGATTCAAAATTTGAAAAGATTTCAGCAATAATTTCTGAATATTCAATTGTCACAGGTAGGTTCTTCTGCCTAACACTTTTCCAATACATTCGTGAAAACTGATAAATCTGGTCAATTAATTCTCTTATTTGTTCCTTATTATCGAGTAGTGAATTATCAGTGGAATGTATTTTAAATTTTATCGGGAAAGGGAAACTTTCAATATATGAGCCAGTATTTGATGAGTATCTTGAATTATTGCAAAGTAAAAATTCATTCCGTCCAATTTGAACATAAGTACCGCTCTTTGGCATAAGTCCATCAAAAGTGGTGTCATATAACACAAAATCCTGACTTTCAGTTTTATTAATTGAAATAATAATTATTGGTATTGATAAGCTGAGTTTTGATAATACCTTTTCAACACATTTAACATCCTCGTAACTAACTGATTTATAAAAATGTATAATCAATCTACTGGGGTCGCCAAATTCTTTCATATATTCCTTTACAGATGATTCATAAGTATTGGAAAGAGAATCAATGTCTTTTTTAGTAAAACTATCGAATTCATGAAAAGTGCCATCATTTTTAAAATAAAATGCATTTCCTAAATACCTTTGATTTAATGATTTTGAATTATATGCCCCTATACCAACAACAAGGTCGTTTCTTTTCGGTCTTTTGAGCTTCCATGGGACGCCATCTAATTTTGCCAATAAAGCAATTGATATATTTGGCAGAAAGAAATTAAAATAATCATTATCAATGTTTTCCTTGTAAATAACCTGAGAAGTAATTGAATACCTAAGTAAAAGTTCTTTAATTTTATAATATTGAGCTTGATTTCCATCATCTTGGTCATCCTTTTTGATTCTGGAAATATAAATAGCTGCATATCGATAACGTCCATCTAACCTATCAGGATTTAATTGATTGGAAATTTCAGTTATAGGATTTGAATCAGATGTGTATTTTATGGAATTTTGAACATCTATATCAACAGGTACTTTTACAAATTCATAAAGTCCCGGGTAACTTTTATACCCTTTCTTAAAATAAGAAAACAATTTATTCGCTGTATCACTGTCATCTTTATGAAAGATGAATATTAATTTAATTTTATCATCTGGCGGTTTACTAAAGGGTCCATGTTCTTTTAATCCGTGGTAGGGACTAAAGTTACTTCCATTGTTGCCAAACTCTAATAAGTTACTCCCTGAAGAAGTCTCATTAATTAAATCAGAAGGGACTTCATAAAAAAATGATGGATTTAGTATTAATTCATTCTCAAAATTGGAGACGATAAGATGATTAGTAATAAAGTCTTTAATATTTTGATAATTTTCTTTGTATTTATTTTCAGGTTTAAATTGTTGAGTAACAATTCCTAATTTATTCTGCAAATCGAAATTTAAAAATGGATAAATAGTCTCTTGCATTTCTTGGTCTTCAAGTGAAAGTTTTGGAAAGGAGCTCAATTCCTTAGAACCAGTATCAACGAGATTTATTAAATCAGTTGTTACATTCATTTCTTTAAGACTCGTTTTACTTAAATAGGAGAGACCTTCAAATGAAATAAGCAAGGAAAATGGTTTCTTAAATCTATCTGTTAAGGCACGAACTGTGAACTTTTTAAATGTTCTAAAATTTTGATAAATAATCTGTTTTGAAGGAATAAAAAATGTTGGTACGGATATGAAATTTATTCGGTACTTAATCTCTTCCTTGCAAATCGTATTTAGAATCAGATTGTTAAAATAGTACTGTGAAAATCTTTTATTATCCTTTAAACTGACTTCCGTATAATTATTATCACTCCCATTATTTCCATCCGAATTAAAACTCTTTTTGAAATAGTAATAATCAATATCTTCTTCCACCATGAAGCCTTTTGGTAAAAATTTCTTTGGGATTTTGGTAAATCCTTCTTGGAAATCTTTTGAAAACTGAACCTGAAGAACTTCACTCTTAGGTTGAAATGGAATTATGTTTAACTGATATTTAGACATGTAAAAAAAATCGATTAAAAAAATGATTCAACTATCTTCAAATGATAATGACATTTATACAAAGCACTAAGATACAATCTTTTTGGATTGTATTAACAATTGGATGTTGTTCTGATATGGCATGATAGTTCTAACAATTCCTTATGGTGATTATAATAAACTTCCATTAACTATAAGTTCAAATAAACATCCCCGATTTCCTGCTGCTTGATTCCCAGATATATTTTGGTGACTTTTACGCTACTATGGTTAAATAGTTCCGACAAGAGTATCAAAGATTTCTCACTGTAGTTGTTTATTGCCCAGACATGTCGTCCCAGACTCTTTCGGAACATATGAGAGGAAACGTCCGAAAGTGGAATCTTTAAACCATAAATAGTCGCAATTTCTTTCAGCCTTCGGTTAATATATTGGATGTTTACTGCCTTCGTTCGGTTCTTATTTAAGAACAGTAACTCGTTATTGTCCGCAATTTTCATTAATCCATGAAGTCTGGTGACCATTTCCTTCAGTTGCGGATTGATACGGATTATCCTGAATTTATTGGTCTTGCCTTCCCTGACTCGCAACTCATCTTTCTCATAAAGGTCATTCCAGCGGAGTTCCAGCAAATCGCTGGCACGTAAACCCGTGAAGCATCCAACTGCAATTAGCAACTGGAATTTATATTGCCTGTCTCTTTCGAGTTTCTGAAGAAGTATTAGCATTGAATCCCATTCCAAATACCCTGCTTTTGTCGATTGTCCTTTAAGTGCCATGATGTTTATTTTTAAGTGTTATTTATGTTGCTTTTAAGTCAGAAGTGATATTCCTTGGAGGTTTAAATTTTGTAATATGCTGATTATCAATAGTGAAATATGTGCCACTAATTGCAAAAGTGATACTGAGGATATTGAGTTTATCTTCTCCATAACTCTGGCTTTAGTTTCTTGAAAAAATGTAATACTTATAATCCCTGTCCCAGTATCTCCACCATTCTGGAAACCGAACCATGATTGTTTTGGTTTGATTCCCTTCAGTGAAGGTCAATACCATGAAATTCTCCAAAGTCTGACCACCATCGATGGGAAAAGTGTTTTGTATTATATGCTTCGGTTTGTTCATATCAGTTCATTAAATATGGTGTTCTGGGAAGTCGAGTGTAAGGTGTCGGAACTCTAACAGTATAAGTAGCTATTGGCACGTCATCAACAACCTCAACGATAACCATGTAATCGCTTGGTTCATCATGGATGGTGTAAAATTCCAGTTGAATAAATCGAGTCTTTGAAGTTTTCATAGTACAAATATATGCATAATATATTATGCATGCATAAAATGTTATGCTTTTTTTGTACTTTTGATGAAAATAATTGACATGCCGAAACGCAAACCCATAAAACTGCCTGAAGAAGTTACTCCCTTAATGAAAGAGATTGGTCAAAAGGTTGATAGTTATCGAAAGACCATCAATCCAAACTATCGGAATTTTGCCGAATCAAATGATATTAATGTAATGACCCTTTGGCGAGTCCAGAATGGAGAGGATGTAAAGCTCAGTTCATTTCTGATGATACTGAAAAAAATCGGTGTATCACCAAAGGAGTTCTTTTCGACCTTTGACAATAGGTAGTGCGATAAACCTTATTCCAGCAAATTTTTTCAAATTTTAAGCCGATGATTTACTTGTCGGGACTCCATTTTTGGCATTATGGCAGTAAAACATCAAGAGTTTAGCGTTTTTATGCGGGTTTCAGAGCAAATGAATGTACCATAAATCCTATTTATTATCCCACTCAAGTACCGTTAAGTAAGGTTTGTTCCCCTGAAGAATCATAATATAATGTGCAAGGTATTTATATTAAATCCTTACCGATGAAAGAGATTCAGGAACACAACAAAGAACGTCTTAATGCTGTAACATCGTTTCTTAAATGGTATCGAATCAACAGTGGATTCAGCCAGCAGCTTCTAAGCGAGTCTTCAGGGGTTAGCAGAAATAATATAATACGATACGAATCCAGCATGCCAAAGAACATTACTTTACTGACCTTATTTGAAATTGCTGATGCGCTTGAGTTGGATGTGAACCAGATTTTCCTTGAGATTAAATAACCATTGACAAATATTCAAATTACGAATTAACAAACCCAATGCATACCTTGTACTATGAATTGGATAGCGGTTGTTTTTTCAATTTATACTTTTTCAGAAGTTTGCCTGTATCATCTGGATTTTCCATCATTTCCTGAATGACATTGGGTATCAGCTTGAAGTTGTAACAAATCTCATTTTTATACATTAAGCTATAATTAATCCCGTTTCTATCCACTGAACCACCAATTGTAATGTTCATCAGGTATACCAGTGCCATCTCAAATACCATTATTGGTAAATAATCATTGGGGTATTGCTTGGAATAAGCTTTATATAAGTCTTTTACCTTACTCAAATTATCTGGAAGAAAGTAAATTGATGTAGTATAGGTTTCAAGTTGTTCAGCAAATCTCTTATCAGGCTCGATTGGAATTTGTTGTGATTTAACTGATAATTGAATTTGTTCATCAGTATTGGGGATTGTTTCTGTATTCATTGGAAGTGGTTCAGATTTATTATCACCAATTGGAAGTGATGATTTATCACCACCCTTTTCAACTTCCACTTTTGGAGTGTGGAGCGAAGGAGCGAGCACCGAAGGTGATGCGAGCGACTGAAGCTCAACACACTCCAAATCCAATTCATCCCCAATGTTGCCCTTAGTATTACCATTGGAGTGTGACTGCCCCGTGCTCCCGCTTTTAGCGGGCACGGGCAGCACACGGGTAGTATTATTTAATATTAAGGCGTCCGTAACCTCTTCAATATCAATAGTTACCAAGGGTTTTTTTAAAGTTTTCTTTACCTCAGTAGTAAAGTTTTCTTTATCTGGTGGTATAGTTTTCTTTACCTCAGTAGTAAAGTTTTCTTTACCTACCTCACCGTCATCGTGTATTCCAACTGGTAAAGATTT